>NZ_JACIBG010000007.1:0-455950 GCF_014195185.1 Variovorax atrisoli
CGCCAGTTCGGCGTGGCCAGCAGGTCGGTGCCGGCCTGGAAGCCGGTGAGGCGGCCCTTGCTGGATGGCGATACCGTGCCGCCCTGCTGGATGTCGATGTCGGTGGAGAGCACGCGGGCCCAGGCGCGGCGATCGGAGCCGGCAGGGTTGGTCGAGGTGCTCGGGGTGCCCTTCACGTCATCGTCGCCTACGCGCTTGCGCAGGTCGCCGAGCATCGCGAGGTTGCCCTGGCGCAGCTGGCCAGGGAGCGCGGCGTAGAGCGAGGCTTCCGGCCGGTATGTGATCACAGGGGCCGGTGCCGGGATGCCGGGGGTGGCCGGAGTGCCCGGCGCTACCGCATTGGTGCTGGAGCGCAGGTACCAGTTCTCACCCGCGCCGTTGGCATCGGCCGCGTACAGCCGGTACTCGTAGGCGCCGGCATCGACGCGGCCGCCGGCCAGCGAGAAGGCATCCTTCGTCGTCTGCGCCGTGGTGGTGGCGCCGTTGATCGCACTGACGACCTCGATGCCGTTGCCGGTGGTCAGCGCGCCCAGGCCGCCGAGGTTGGTGACCTGCACCGTCGTCCTGCCGCTGGCGGATGCGACGGCGCCGTCGAGCACGAGCCTGTCGCTCGCGCTGCTGCTGTCGCCGAGAGCCGTGCCCAGGCGCAGCGTGCCGCCGTTGCCGACCCAGGGGCCGGTGACGGTCAGCGTGGTGCTGGGCGTAGCGCCGGCGAGGCTCACCGTGCCGCTGTTGTTCACGGATGCCAGGGTCTGGCTGTGGCCCGCGAGGTCGAGCGTCGCGCCGCTGGCGACGACGGTTGCGCTCTTCGAGCTGAAGGTGTTCACGGCACCGGCGCGCAGGGTGCCTTGCGTCACGGAAGTGGTGCCGCCGTAGCTGT
The DNA here is from genome assembly GCF_014195185.1 of Variovorax atrisoli. Lineage (NCBI taxonomy): Bacteria > Pseudomonadati > Pseudomonadota > Betaproteobacteria > Burkholderiales > Comamonadaceae > Variovorax > Variovorax atrisoli. The sequence continues at coordinate 881 of NZ_JACIBG010000007.1, forward strand.
TGGCGCCGGAGAGCGTGAGCACACCCGCGCCAGCCTTGACGACGCCGCCTGTGCCGGTGATGGCCCCGGCGTAGGTGCTGTCACCGGCCTGATCGGCGGTGAGGGTCTGGGCGTTCAGCGCCACGGTGCCACCGGTGCCGGAAAGGCTGGACGTGCTGAGGTCCCAGCTGCCCAGGTCCAGCGTGCCGCCATTGACCGTGTAGGCGGTGTTCTGCACGAAGGCACCCGCGCTGCCGGCCAGCAGCCGGCCAGCCTGCACGACGGTACCGCCCGTGTAGGTGTTGGTTCCGGTCAGCGTCGTGGTCCCCGTGCCCAGTTGCCGAACCAAGCCGCCGCCGCTGATGTTGCCGGCGAAGCCGAAGGCATTGGAATGGTTGATGGCCAGCGTGGCGTTGTTGACGACATTGCCTGTGATCGAGCCGGTGGTGCCCCCGTTGCCCAGCTGCAGCGTGCCTGCAGTGATGGTGGTGCCGCCGCTGTAGCTGTTGGCTCCCGTCAGCGCGGTCGTGCCGCTGCCGGTCTGGTTGACGACGACATTTCCGCCGACTGGCACCGCGAACTCGTAGTTGCCCGCGTTGTGATTGAAGTTGATCGTCGATTTGCCGTTGCTGGAGGTGATGTCTTTTGCCGTCACGACCCCGGGCGCGACAGGCGCGCTTCCCACGGGGGAGCCAATGTTCAATGTCGCCACACCCGTCGCCGAATTGGCCAAGGAGAGCGTGTTGGTTCCGCTGGCGCCCGACGTCAGCCTGGCCCCGTCGGCCACCGTGACCGTGGCAGTCCCTGCCCCGCCGAAGCTCAGGTTGTTGTTGACGCTGCCGAAAACGGACCCCGGGCCCGTCACGGTCGCGGTGAACACGTCGCCCGCCCTGAAACCCACCTGGACCGTGTTGGCCCCGACGAAGCCGCCGGCGGAGACCTCCAGCGTGCCGGCATGGTGGTAGTAGCCGCTGGCCCCCGTGAACTGCAGGGCAGAGCCGGTGCCGCTCACCACGACGTCCGTGATGCCTCCGTTCGGCAAGCCGTTGCCGCCACCCAGGTTGGCATTGGTGCCGAGCGTGATCTTTCCGCCGCCCGTCACGTTGATCGCGGTCTGGCCCGTGCCCGTGTTCAGGTTGCCTGCGGACACCTGTGCGCCCATCCCTACATTGATGGTGGCCGAGCCCGCGCCGGTGTTCAGGTTGGCAACGGACAGCGTGGTACCGCTGCCCTGGGCAACCACGGTCCCGGTCGTGTTGGCGGCGGAGCCCACCTGGATGGCGGCGGTGGCTTGATAGGTCGCACCCGTCTGGAGGTCCAGCGTGGCTCCCGCAGCCGATCCGATGGCCGTAATAAACGTGCCGGCATTGACTGTCACTTTCGACGAGACCTGAGGCAGTGACGTCGTGACCGTGATGGCCTTGGAGACGGTGATGGTGGAGCTCAGGTCCGGGCTGGCATTGGCATCGTTGATCGCTGTGATCAGTTCCGCCTCGCTGGCGGCAGTGAAGGTCGCAGCCTGTACGGCTCCACCGGCGGCCAACGCGGCCAGTGCCACGGCCGCACTGGCAGTGGCGGTACGGCGGGCCCCCTGCGCCCTTCCCCCGCCCGTGGCGCGCACGTTCTCAGCCGCTGCCACGCAGGCGCCCAGCGCCGAATTCCACACCGTCCTGTAACACAAATTCATCCGATGATCCTTGTTGTAAAACCAATGACTCCCCAATGAAGAGCGCTTGGCTGCCGCTCATTTCTATTCAAATTCATATTACGTATGAAACAAGATGTATATGGATTGGTACGGCAGTTCCCGAAGTGGGAACGGGTCTTTGGCTTGACGCAAAGACGGACGCAGTTGCTCCTGCAAGCACCCGGGTAGAGGCGCGCTCGAAAAGGCGAAGTCAAGAAAAGAAAAAAGAGGGAAAGGGCCGCAGCCTCGCCGCAGCCCTTGCCGCGCAACATGTGCTCCCGGATCGTGTTGAACGTGCGCCAAACATCCTCATCGTCATCGGCCATGTGCCGGCGCTCCAGCAACTGCGCCGGCTGAACCGGCGGCCCGACCTGAACGGGACAGCGCAGCGACATGGCCCTTGCCTCGCAAGGGGCTCATCCACTGGCACATGTCGTGCTTGACAGTTTTTTCGTCCCTTTCTCCATCCACCCCAACGGAGTTCCATGTGAAGCGTGCTGCCCCTGCCCTGTTGCTGAAACCCCTGGCCGCCTGTGCGGCGCTCGCCACCCTGGTGCTCGCCGCGCCCCAAGCGATGGCGCAGGAGAAGACGCTGCGCATCGCCATGACGGCGGCCGATATTCCGCGCACGCTGGGTCAGCCCGACCAGGGCTTCGAGGGCAACCGCTTCACCGGCATTCCGATCTACGACTCGCTCACGCAGTGGGACCTGTCCAAGGCCGACGCGCCCAGCGTGCTGATTCCCGGGCTCGCCGCCTCGTGGGCGGTCGACGCCAAGGACAAGTCCAAGTGGGTCTTCAAATTGCGCCCCGGCGTGAAGTTCCACGACGGCTCGCCCTTCAACGCCGACGCCGTGGTGTGGAACGTGCAGAAGGTGCTCGACAAGGACGCCGTGCAGTTCGATCCCAGCCAGGTCGGCGTGACGGCCTCGCGCATGCCCACGCTCAAGTCGGCGCGCAAGATCGACGACACGACGGTCGAGCTCACCACCAGCGAGCCCGATGCCTTCCTGCCGATCAACCTCACGAACCTGTTCATGGCCTCGCCCGCGCACTGGCAGAAGAAGTTCGATGCCGCAGCGGGCGCCACGCCCGCCGACAAGGCCAAGGCCGCCTGGACCGCCTTCGCCGCCGACCCGTCGGGCTCGGGCCCGTTCAAGGTCACGCGCTTCGTGGCGCGCGAGCGGCTCGAGCTGGCCGCCAACAAGGGCTACTGGGACGCCAAGCGCGTGCCGAAGATCGACAAGGTCGTGCTGCTGCCGATGCCCGAGGCCAATGCGCGCACCGCCGCGCTGCTGGGCGGCCAGGTCGACTGGATCGAGGCGCCCGCCCCCGACGCGATGGCGCAGATCACGCAGCGCGGCTTCAAGATCTATTCGAACGCCCAGCCTCACGTGTGGCCCTGGCAGCTCTCGTTCGCCGAAGGCTCGCCCTGGCTCGACAAGCGCGTGCGCCAGGCCGCCAACCTGTGCATCGACCGCGCCGGCATGAAGCAGCTGCTGGGCGGCATGATGGCCGAGCCCAAGGGCACCGTGCCGCCGGGCCACCCCTGGTTCGGCAAGCCCACCTTCGACATCCGCTACGACGTGAAGGCCGCACAGGCGCTGATGACGCAGGCCGGCTACTCGGCCGCCAAGCCGATCAAGGTGAAGGTGCAGATCTCGGCGTCGGGCTCGGGGCAGATGCAGCCGCTGCCGATGAACGAGTTCGCGCAGCAGTCGCTCAAGCAGTGCTACTTCGACGTGCAGTTCGACGTGATCGAATGGAACACGCTGTTCACCAACTGGCGCAAGGGCGCCAAGGACCCGTCGGCCAACGGTGCCAACGCGGTCAACATCAGCTTCGCGGCCATGGACCCGTTCTTCGCGATAGTGCGCTTCGTGAGCACCAAGACCGTCCCGCCGGTGTCCAACAACTGGGGCTACTACGGCAACGCCGAGGTCGACAAGCTGGTGGCCGACGCACGCACCAGCTTCGACGACAAGGCGCGCGACGCTGCGCTCGCGAAGCTGCACACCTACATCGTGGACGACGCGCCCTTCGTGTGGATCGCGCACGACGTGGGCCCGCGCGCCATCTCCGCCAAGGTGAAGAACGTGGTGCAGCCCAAGAGCTGGTTCATCGACATCGCGACCATGACGATGGAATGAACAGAGCCCACGCCCAGGCTTGGCTACTTCGTGTGGCCGCCAACCCCCTCGCCGGGGGCAATACCAGCGGTCCGGCGAAGCCGGTTCCGCGGTGTTCGCCGAAAGGGGAACGGCTCACAAGTTGAGCGCCTGTTCCAGCCAGCCATCAGCCAGCCGCCCAACCCATGCTCGCCTACCTCCTGCGCCGCGTGCTCTACGCCGTGCCGATCATGATCGGCGTGGCTCTCGTGTGCTTCCTGCTCGTGCACATCGCGCCCGGCGATCCGCTGGTGTCGATACTGCCGCCTGACGCCTCCGCCGAGCTGCAGGCGCAGCTGCGCGAGCTGTACGGCTTCAACCGTTCGCTGCCCGAGCAGTTTGCGATGTGGCTGTGGCGCGCGCTGCACGGCGACCTGGGCGTGTCGATCGCGAGCAACCGCGCAGTCGCCTCGGAAGTGTTCACCGCAGTGGGCAACACGCTGCGGCTCGCAGTGGTAGCCACCTTCATCGGCTTCGTGCTGGGCAGCCTGTTCGGCTTCGTCGCGGGCTACTTCCGCGGCTCCTGGCCCGACCGGCTGGCCTCGATGTTCTCGGTGCTCGGCGTGAGCGTGCCGCACTACTGGCTGGGCATGGTGATGGTCATCGTGTTCTCGTCGCAGCTCATGTGGCTGCCGGCCACCGGCGCGGGCCCCAGCGGCTCGGACGACTGGGCGTGGGACTGGGCGCACCTGCAGTTCCTGCTGCTGCCCGCGATCACGATGTCGGTGATTCCGATGGGCATCATCGCGCGCACGGTGCGCGCGCTGGTGGCCGAGATCCTGGAGCAGGAGTTCATCGTGGGCCTGCGCGCCAAGGGGCTCACGCACTTCGGCGTGTTTCGCCACATGGTGAAGAACGCGGCGCCCACGGCGCTGGCCGTGATGGGGCTGCAACTGGGCTACCTGCTCGGCGGCTCGATCCTCATCGAGACGGTGTTCTCCTGGCCGGGCACGGGCTTCCTGCTGAACTCGGCCATCTTCCAGCGCGACCTGCCGCTGCTGCAGGGCACGATCCTGGTGCTGGCGCTGTTCTTCGTCGTGCTCAACCTGCTGGTCGACGTGCTGCAGACCTTGCTCGACCCGCGCATCGCCCGGGCCTGAAGTAACGACCATCGAGAACGACCATGTCCTCCGTGCTCGCCCCCTCCTCCGTCGCCGCGGCCGTCGAGCCGCTGCCGGCCCAGCGCTCGCGCGGCTACTGGGCCTCGGTCTGGCTGCGCTTCCGCCGCGACCCCGTGGCCGTCGGCGCGGCCGTGGTCGTGCTGCTGCTGATCGCGCTCGCCATCTTCGGGCCGTGGCTCGCGCCCGCCGATCCCTACCAGTCGTCGATGCTCAAGCGGCTCAAGCCCATCGGCACCGAGGGCCTGCCGCTGGGCAGCGACGAACTGGGCCGCGACATGCTCTCGCGCCTCATCGTGGGCGCGCGGCTGTCGCTCTTCATCGGCATCACGCCGGTGCTGTGCGCCTTCGTGCTGGGCACGGTCATCGGCATCGTCGCGGGCTACGCGGGCGGGCTGACCAACACGCTCATCATGCGCACCATCGACGTGTTCTACGCCTTCCCGTCGGTGCTGCTGGCCATCGCGCTGTCGGGCGCGCTGGGCGCGGGCGTGGTCAATTCGCTGATCTCGCTGACCATCGTCTTCATCCCGCAGATCGCGCGCGTGGCCGAGAGCGTGACCACCCAGGTGCGCAACCGCGACTACGTGGAGGCGGCGCGCGCCTCGGGTGCGGGGCCCTTCACCATCGTGCGCGTGCACGTGCTGGGCAACGTGCTCGGGCCGATCTTCGTGTACGCCACCAGCCTGATCGCGGTGTCGATGATCCTGGCCTCGGGCCTGTCGTTCCTGGGCCTGGGCGTGAAGCCGCCGGAGCCCGAGTGGGGGCTGATGCTCAACACGCTGCGCACCGCGATCTACGTGCAGCCGTGGGTCGCGGCGCTGCCGGGGGTGATGATCTTCGTCACATCGATCTCCTTCAACATCCTGTCCGACGGGCTGCGCACCGCCATGGACAACAAGGGCTGAGGCATGCCAATGGACGCACTGGAGGACATCGGCGGGCCGGCCCAGCCGCTGCTGACGATCACGGGCCTGGTCAAGCATTTCCCGCTGAAGAAAGACCCGCTCGGCCGTGGCGGCGGCGTGGTGCGCGCGGTCGATGGTGTGGACTTCGAGGTGCTCAAGGGCGAGACGCTGGGCGTGGTCGGCGAGTCGGGCTGCGGCAAGTCGACCACAGCGCGCCTGCTGATGCAGCTGATCGAGCCCACGCGCGGCGAAGTGGTGTTCGACGGCCGAGAGGTCGGGGGCCGCGACCTGCCGCTGAAGGAATTCCGCCGCCAGGTGCAGATGGTGTTCCAGGACAGCTATGCCTCGCTGAACCCGCGCCTGACCATCGAGGACTCCATCGCCTTCGGCCCGCAGGTGCACGGCGTGCCGCGCCGCGAATCCGTGGCGCGGGCGCGCGATCTGCTCGGACGCGTGGGCCTGTCGCCCCAGCGCTTTGCCGAACGCTATCCGCACGAGCTCTCGGGTGGCCAGCGGCAGCGCGTGAACATCGCCCGGGCGCTGGCGCTGCAGCCGCGCATGGTGATCCTCGACGAGGCCGTCTCCGCGCTCGACAAGTCGGTGGAGGCGCAGGTCATCAACCTGCTGCTCGACCTGAAGGCCGAGTTCGGCCTGACCTACGTCTTCATCAGCCACGACCTCAACGTGGTGCGCTACGTGAGCGACCGCGTCATGGTGATGTACCTCGGCCAGGTGGCGGAGATCGGCCCGGCCGACGCGCTGTACGACCAGCCCGCGCACCCCTACACGCGGGCGCTGCTGTCATCCATGCCCTCGATGGACCCCGACCACCGCACCGAGGAGGCGGCGCTCGCGGGCGATCCGCCGAACCCGATCAACCCGCCTCCGGGCTGCCGCTTTCATCCGCGCTGCGCGCTGGCCGCGCCGGTGTGCGGCAAGGTGGTGCCCGAGCGCATCGCCACCGGTTCGCAGCATGCGGTGAGCTGCCTGATCCACGAGCCCGGCAGCGGACATCCGATGGCGACCGAGGCGAGGAGGAAAGCTGCATGACGACGCCCATGAACGACGACGAGCCCATGGTCCGTCTGCGCGACCTCAGCGTCACCTTCGGCGGCGGCCGCAAGCCGGTGCATGCCGTCAGCAGCGTGAGCCTCGAGGTGAAGCGCGGCGAGGTCGTCGCGCTGATCGGCGAGTCGGGCTCGGGCAAGAGCGTCACCATGCGCACCCTGCTGCGCCTGCACCCAGAGCGCCGCACCCGCATGGGCGGCACGGTGCAGGTGGCGGGCCGCGACGTGCTCACGATGACGCAGCGCGAGCTGTCCGACTTCCGCGGCAAGGTCGCCTCGATGATCTTCCAGGAGCCGCTGCTGGCGCTCGACCCGGTGTACTCGGTGGGCGCGCAGATCGTCGAATCGATCCGCCGGCATGAGTCCGTCACGCAGGCCGAGGCCCGGCAGCGTGCGCTGGCGCTGTTCGAGCGCGTGCGCATTCCGAGCCCCGAGCGTCGCCTGCAGGCCTATCCGCACGAGATGTCGGGCGGCATGCGACAGCGCGCCATGATCGCGCTCGCGCTCGCATGCAAGCCCCAGTTGCTGCTGGCCGACGAGCCCACCACCGCGCTCGACGCCACGGTGCAGATCCAGATCCTGCTGCTGCTGCGCGAGCTGCAGCGCGACCTGGGGCTCTCGGTGATCTTCGTCACGCACGACATCGGCGCCGCGGTGGAGGTGGCCGACCGCATTGCCGTGATGTATGCGGGGCGAATCGTCGAGGAAGGCTCGGCGCGCGAGCTGATCCGCTCGCCGCGCCATCCGTACACCATCGCGCTGCTCAAGAGCCGCGCGCACGGCGCGCTGGCACGCGGCACGCGGCTCGAGACCATCGGTGGCGCACCGCCCGACCTGTCGGCGCTGCCGCCCGGCTGCGCTTTTGCCGAACGCTGCGCGCTCGCGGGCGATACCTGCCGTGCGGCGCAGCCGCCGGTCGTCGAGCTGGCGCCGGACCACCGCGCGCGCTGCATCCACACCGATGCGGCCGCAGCCATCGCGCCGGTGCTCGTCGTCTGACAACCTCCGAAGATCCGTCGCCCACCGCCATGCCCCTGCACGACCCCGCCCGCGCCTTCGTTCCGTACCCCGACGCGCCGGTGCCGCGCGCCACGACCGGCCCGCTGGCCGACCTGAGCTTCGCAGCGAAGGACCTGTTCGACGTGGCAGGCTACCCCACGGGCGGTGGCAACCCGATCGTGCTGGCGATGTCGGGCATCAAGACGCGCACCGCGCCGACCGTACAGAAGCTGCTCGATGCGGGGGCGCGCTTCGTCGGCAAGACCGTGACCGACGAGCTCGCGTTCTCGATGAACGGCAACAACGCGCACTTCGGCGCGCCCATCAACGGCGCCGCCAGAGACCGCATCACCGGCGGCAGCTCGTCGGGCTCGGCCTCGGCCGTATCGTCGAACCTGTGCGACTTCGCACTGGGCACCGACACCGGCGGCTCGGTACGCGCGCCGGCCAACCACTGCGGCCTGTACGGCCTGCGCCCCACGCATGGCCGCGTGAGCCTCGAAGGCGCGCTCGATCTCGCGCCCAGCTTCGACACCTGCGGCTGGTTCGCGCGCGACATCGGCACCTTTGCGCGCGTGGCCGACGTGCTGCTGGGCTCCGATGCAGCGCCGCTGCCAGAACGCGTGCGGCTGCTGCGGCCCGACGACGTCTGGGCGCAGCCCGCGCCGGCGGCGGTCGATGCGCTGAAGGGTGCGGCCGACCGCGTGCAAGGCGTGCTCGGACCCGCCAAGGGCATCGAGGTAGTGTTGGAGTCCTTCGACGCGATGTACTGGAACTTCCGCTACCTGCAATCGCGCGAGGCCTGGCTCACCGACGGTCCGCTGATCGAACGCTACGCCCCGCCGCTGGGCCCGGGCGTGGCCGAACGCTTCGCCTGGTCGCGGGAGGTGACCGATGCGCAGGTGAACGCGGCGCACGTCTTCCGGACCGCGTTCCGCGCACAACTTGCTTCGCTGCTGGGCAACGACGGCGTGCTGCTGATGCCGACCATGCCTGACATCGCGCCGCTGCGCAGCGACAGCGAGGCGGCGCTGGAGGACTATCGCAACCGCGCGATCCGCATGCTGTGCATCGCGGGGCTGGCGGGTTTTCCGCAGCTGTCGATGCCGCTGGCCTCGCGCGAGGGCGCGCCGCTGGGCATCTCGCTGCTCGGACCGGCGGGGTCGGACCGGTCGCTGGTCGCGCTGGCGCAGCGCATCGCCAGCTGAGGACAGGGACTCAGAGTCGGACGCTTCCCGGCTGTCGAAGACGGCAGACTTCGCAGTCGACAGCGCTTCCCGCGCGCTCGATCACCACGAAGTCGCCCGCGTCCACCGCCATCAGCGCGTGATGCCAGGTACCGGGCGCGAGCACCACGCCCTGGCGCCCGTCGGTGACGAAGGCCGCCAGTTGGTCTGCTGACGTCGGTGCCTCGCCCGCACGGGCGACCACGATCACGAAGCGCCTGTCGCCCAGCGGCACGAAAGTCTGGCTGCCCAGCGTGTGGCGTTCCATCTCCGCCACTTCATGAGGGAAGCGCCGCGCCTTCGCGCGAAACAGCGCCAACATCGGCCGGCCCCCTTCGGCGTCGAGCCGCATGTCGTCGAGCAGGTCGAAGCGCGTCGCATTGCCGCCGTTGATGGGGCGGCCCTTGCCGGCGGGCGCCGCGATCACGGTGCCGTAAGGCGCGAAGGCCTGGGAGGTCAGCGGCTGTGCCGCGAGTGCTGCGGCGGCGTTGAGGGGAGCGTTGATCATCTGGCGATTGGAGCAAGACTCCTGCCAATGCCGCTTGGGGGGATGCGGACGAGAACTTGGACTTCGAGGGGGTAGTTCATGTATTCCTGCGAAGCTCGCATTCGAGCCGTTGAGCTCCGCATCAGGCTGGGGCAGCAGCAAGGCGTACCGTCAGGCAGATGGGTTGCCCGACCAAGAATGCATTGAAAGGATGGCACAAGCAGCACCGAGAAACACGAATGGCCAAGAAGCTACTGCCAGTGAACACGAGCGGGCTCGGTCGAGAAGGCGGTATGACGGGCTACAGTCGGCCAGAACCATACGTACACCCACAGGACCCAGCATGAGCACTGAGCCGCAGACTTGGCCATTCGATAGTCCGCCCAACGTGGCCTGCTTCACGGTCCGGTCCATCGTTGACGGTGTGAAGCCGGTCCTGATGGCATCGCGAGATGCGGACGATGGAGCGTGGCAATTCCTCACCGGCGATGCATTCAACAAGGCAGAAGCGATGCTGGTCTCTTTGAAAAGCATGGTTGCGCGGGACTCGACCCTGCTCCAGCTCGCAGACCTTCAGCCAGGTTGGATGGCTTGGCGGGAGAGGCCTGATGCCCCCTGGAGCCGCCAGGCCGAAGCGCAACAGACGGAGGAGTGAGGCGGCGGGCAGAATGCGGTCAGAACCAGACATTCGATATGACATCTCGTTTTTCAGTCGATTTCAACGAATTGCTTGAGCGCGATCTCATCATGCTGTCGCAGACTGATTTCCGGAAGGACATCAACGGCTCGTCCGTCCTGCTCGTTGAAGGTCTCCCTATTGAGGTTCAAGAAGATAACCTCTATGACGACGGCACGCACGAAGTGCTGTTTGCTCGCGGAGTCGTTGAGGCCAACTCAACGGGCACTTGGTCTCACGTCAAATGGTGCTGCCGATTTGACTCCGAGGGCTTCTACGACATTGCAGGTAGCTCCGTGAACGAAGAAATTTACAACACTGAGCTTTCGCCCGCAGAGGGCGCACGGGTTGCAAAGCTGTCTCAAGCTGAACTTACGCTTATCGATACGGCACTTCTTTCGCAAGTCTCCGACGATTGGAGGAAGGTCGCACGCGTGGTCGGGATGGCGATGCTGTCGACGCGGGACCTCCCAAGCGGGGTTCCCGACGCCTTCTTCGCGAAGCGGGTCAGGCTGCTTGTCGAATCCGGTCAACTTGAATCGCAGGGCGACCTTCGGCGAATGCGATTTAGCGAGATACGGCGAACATCTGCCTGACGGCAGAATGCGGCCATAACCAGAAGTTGAAGGGCGGCCAATAAAACGTGATGAGGTTCTTGTTGCCGTGCTCCAGTCGGCAGACCGCTTCGGAGCGGACAACCCCCAGCAACTCGCTTTTCTCAGGTCGCGGCTGAGCCGGTGTGCACCCGCTGAGGTTTTTGCAGGCCTGTTCGCGGTCTTCGTCGAGGGTGCGCCCAAAGAATTTCGGTCTCAGCGGCAAGAGCTGGCTGGCAGATTGCTCGATACAGCAGAGCCGACCAAGGAATTTGACTTGGTCGAATGCATGCGAGCGTCTCTGCCAAGCTACGACCTCAGCGTCGAGCAACTTCCCCAGTATTTCGCCCGAGTGCTTGGGAAGCAGGCGGCAATCGATGCGCTCGCATCTGTGCAAGCGACTGAAGGCCTGAGTGACGGCGAGATTGCTGCCGCGCGGACCATGCGATGGTGGCTGGGAGACCCGACGGCTGGGGACCAACCGTAGGCCCGCCGTCTTCACCGGTCGCGGCCAAAGTCCGCTTGCATCGCGCCAATTTGAGGGTCAGGTTTGGAGAAATCCGCACAGCCGGTTTGGGCCCGTTCACGATGCTGTCGCGACCGGCTACAGTCGGCCAGAACGGGACATTGAAAGCAAGCCGATGTACAAGCACTAGCCGTCTTTCGTCTGCCGAAGTTTCTCCGGCTTTGGACGCAGCATTCAACCCGAAAGAATTTTGTAGGTGCGATGTGTTCTACGTTGAATCCGATGTGCTCCGACTCCTTCATGAGGTTCCATACTTCCGCTTCATGAAGCCGCAAGCGGCACTTCGATTCTGGACAAGACTGCGAGATGATGGGCGGGAGTTGGCTTCGCTTCTCTGGCAATTTCCGTTGGTAAGGTATGAGCCGCTCGATACGCTATATGCATGCGCAAAGGCGGCCAGCGAACTAGACGAAGAACTTGTTGCCGATCTGTCTACTCATTATTCGTGGCAGGGCGTCGTTGAAGCATCCTTTCTTGCTGCGCTCCGGCCTCACGCCGCCTATGCAAGCCATCTACGACGGGCTCGCGACCGCGTGCCCCACAACGGATGGATCGTCGATTTGGCTCTGAGTGAGGTGCGCGGTTCAGCTTGTGAAGGGCATTTGGAGCATCAGAAAGTCATTCGAGAACTGCGCGAAATCATCGAGAGGATTCCGGAGCAGCCTACTGCCTTGAGACGTGGACCAACGGCAGACGAATTGCTTCAATTGCAAGCTTCCACCATCGCAGTTGCCAATGCCTACAGAGAGGGTGGCGTGGCACAAGCAAAAGCCGTCCTAGATGCGTCGCCTTGGCGCGACTTTCTCTAGACGGCGTGCCACGCGAAATGGCGCACTCTCTCAAGCCAGTCGCCGTGCGGGTCTGTGCGCGACTCCAGGCGGCCAACACCGGCCATTCACGCCCACCTTCCAATCCCCCGGAACGAACTGACCGACGGACATGACACAGCGACACTTCTTCGCGCTTCCCGAGGACCTGCTTCCAGTGTTCGACCTGCTCGAAAGCAGGGCTGCGGTCTCCTACACTCTCGCCGGCATCTTTGACACGCCCGATGTGAGCTCGGTGCTCGCCGGTCGGGCGATCCCTAGTCTGCACCTCCCGGCGGCAAGCTCGTCAATAGATTGCCCAACCTACCTGGTTACGCCAGCCGGTGTGGCGGTTCACGTGCGACCAGTCCCCATTTCGGGCGGTCCAATCCGCTTCGCGATAGACCAACTGCTCAATCCGGCCAGTATCACCTTGAGCCATGGCGGCTTCGATGCGAAGGGGACGCTCATCTCGGGCCGGGTCGCATCCGCATCTGACACACCGCAGGCCAAAAAGCTTCAATCTGCTTGCAGCTATGCGATCGGGAAACTGTTCGAGCGGGTCAATGCGTACTGGGTTGGCCCCAAGGCGATGGAGCACTATCAGAGCGGGGGACGCCTTACGCACAGCGCATCTTCCCCGCCCGAGTACGATTTGGCGCGAGCGCGGGTTCAGCAGTAGCGTCGGCCCGCGGCCAAAACCTGTCATTGACCATCACCCCCTCAACGACGACGATGAGCCGCGTGACCATTTCGATAGCGCCTTGTGACCCATCCGTCTCGCTCGTGGGCGATGTTCGCCGAATTACCAACCTAGGCGTGCTCGAAGTGCGTCAACGTCTGTCGGAAGGCGAGCCGGTGTTCGACCAAGAACTTTTCGGGAACCGAGCCGAAGACGTGTTTGCGAAAGTGCGGGCGCTCCTATCAGCCATCGAGGAGGGCGGGCATCAACCTCTTGTCACCGAGGGTGGCAGGCCCATCACGCCGCAGACCCTGCAGAACATCTTCCATGCGTCCGAGGACGAGGCCCAAGAGCTTCGTCGCCTCGATGACATGGGGCATGCGTAGGCGACAGCAGGATTCGGCCATGAGCGGAAACACTATGAACCTTGACGAATACTTTGCCGAGTTCAAGACGGCTGTTAATGTGGACGCCGGCTCGGGCATTACGGTCCACGTTGCAGCAGAGCTCGCCGCAGGCCACGAGATCGGACTTACCGTCGCGCAGATGCATGCGTTCCTTGCTCGACGTACTCAGATAACGAGCATTGCCGTCGCCCTGAAGGGCCACTTTCTATCTCCAGAGCAGATTGCCAGGATAGATTTGGCACGAGCCGAAGGTGCGGTCGAGCCCAAAGAAGTAATTCTGAGGGCTTTCACGCCGGAGGAGGTACGCCCGGACCTCCTGGCCAAGATCTCCACATAAGACACAAGGTCTGCTTCGGAGAAGAGTGAACTTCGGCTTAGGGCCCGTTGCGCAGGCGACCTGTCCAGCTACATTCGGCCATCATCGGTCGTTCATTCAAGATACTCGAACTGATGCAGTCGATCCGAAAGTACTATCGAACGTACAACGAGAGTCATGAAGGGATTCCTGGACTCTTCTACTGCGAAGTCCATGACGGCATGATCACTCGGATGATTAACAGCTTTGAGCATGAGCTGTGGTGGGCAACCCCTAGCGCTCATAACAACGAGCAGTATGACTTCACGACCCGTCCCGAATTTCCAGAGGCCGATACAGAAAATCTGAAAAGGGATGCGGCCCTCACCGAACTGTCCCTCGCAGAGTTCGAGGAATTATGGCGCCGTGCGACGCGGCAGCCTTAAGGCTCTTTAGAGCCAGCAATCTGCCTCGCACCGCCACTCGATCGACCAGGCGAGAGACCGCTTTGGATTGAATCGAACTTCGGCTTCGGGCGGCGGATTCAACCGGTCGATGCAACACACTAAAAGCTGCGCAGGCAGAAGGAGTGTTGCAGATGAAGTACCGGACACGAACCTACTACACAGACAGCCAGAAGGCATTGATGTGGGAGCGCTGGAAAGCTGGCTGGACTCTTCATCAGATCGCTCATCTGTTTGATCGATCGCACGGGTCCGTACGAGGCATCCTGGCTCAGACGGGCGGGATCCGCCCACCCGAACGACATCGCTCGAGGCTGGCACTGACACTTGCGGAGCGAGAGGAAATCTCTCGCGCCCTGGTGATTGGTCACTCGATCCGTGCGATCGCGACGCGAATCGGACGATCTCCCTCCACGGTCAGTCGCGAGATCGAGCGCAATGGCGGGCGAGTTGGCTACCGGGCGAATCAAGCCGACGGCGCAGCTTGGGATCGGGCACATCGTCCCAAACGCTGCAAACTGGCTGAGAACCGCGCCTTGGCGCGCGTTGTGACCGACAAGCTGCGCCTGCTGTGGTCGCCAGAATAAATCGCTGGGTGGCTCAAGCATACTTATCCGTGCGACGAGACCTTCCACGTGTCACACGAGACCATCTACCGCAGCCTGTTCATCCAGGCGCGCGGCGCCTTGAAGAAGGAGCTGCTGGAGCACCTGAGACGTACTCGCGGCATACGTCGCTCTCGTCACTACACGCAGAAGACGGCGATCCATGGGCAGATCATCGATGCCGTTTCGATCAGCGAGCGCCCCGCCTCTGTCGAGGATCGGGCAGTGCCTGGTCACTGGGAAGGAGACTTGGTCTTCGGCAGCGCCAACAGCCAAATCGCGACGCTGGTTGAGCGCCAAACGCGATACGTGATGTTGGTGAAGCTGGAAGGAAAAGACACGCAGACGGTCGTGAACGCGCTCATCAAGAATGCTCGTAAGCTGCCGCAGGAGCTCTACAAATCACTGACCTGGGACAGAGGTACGGAGATGCACGGGCACAAGCAATTCACGATGGCCACCGACATCCAGGTCTACTTCTGTGACCCACAGAGCCCCTGGCAACGCGGAAGCAACGAGAACACAAATGGGTTGCTCAGGCAGTACATGCCGAAGGGCAGCGATATCTCGGGCTACTCACAGACTCAACTCAACGCGATCGCGCGACAATTGAATCAGAGGCCACGTAAGACGCTTGGCTTCCAGACACCCGCTGAGATGTTCAGCGAATCTGTTGCATCGACCGGTTGAATCCGCCGCCCTAGGCGGAAGTTCAGCTCACATCGAAAGCAGCCCTCCAGCAACTGCTCATCTCGGCATCCGCGGGGGGCATTCTCGACCTGATCAGCCTCAGGAAGAACACGCCTCCCCCGCCGTCATCACTGCTTCTCGATCTGGGCCGATTCGGCGACTTGTCCCCAAAGCCGCGAGTTCTCTCGCAGCAGTTTGGTGAACTCATCGCCGCTCAGAACGTTCGGAACCGAGCCGATGCTCTCGGCGAATTCCTGGACGTCCTTGCTCGCCATTGCCGCCACGATCTCTTTCTGAAGCTTGGCGACGACTGGCGCAGGCGTGCCCTTCGGGGTCCACAGGCCCGTGAAGTTCACGACGCTGTAGCCTTTGAATCCGGCCTCGGCGAAAGTCGGCACGTCGGGCAGTGCATTCAGGCGTTTGGCGCCGCTGATCGCCAGAAGGCGGACCTTGCCTCCTTTGACCTGGCTGATGACACCCGCCGTCGATGCCAACTGGAAGTCGATCTGGTTTCCGAGCAGCGCCATCGTGGCTTCACCGTTACCCTTGAAAGGGACGTGCGTCGCCTCGAAGCCCGCCGCACGCTTCAACGCCTCGGTTCCGAAGTGCGGCATGGTTCCGGAGCCACCCGTGCCGTAGTTCAGTTTGCCGGGGTTGGCCTTCGCATACGCGACGAGGTCTGCCAGCGTCTTGAACTTCGAATCGCTTGCCACGACCACAGCCACCGGGGCGAAGTTGAATGCTGCGATGGGAACCAGGTCGTGGTCATGGTCCCACGGCAGCTTCTTGAATACGTACGGCAGGATGGAATAGGTCAGATCGTTCGCCACCAGGGTGTAGCCATCCGGTGCCGACCGCACGACTTGACCGATGCCGATGGTGCCGGTTCCTCCCGCCTTGTTGTCGATGAAAAAGCTCTGTCCGGTTTGCTCGGTGAGCTTCTGCGCGACGCGGCGTGTGACCTGGTCCACCGCGCCACCGGGAGGATATGGAACGACGACCTTGACCGCCTTGTTCGGATAGGTGTCAGCGGCGTGAGCCGAGACGTTGACGGCCAGGGCGGCAACAAGGGCAAGCCCCAGAATCGGCGCCAGTGAGGGTGCTTTCGACATGTATCTCTCCACTCTGTGGGCTGCGAATCAATCGACCTTGATGTTGCCGGCCTTGATGACGCCAGCCCACTTGGTGGTCTCCGACTTCACGAATGCCGCAAAGTCCTTGGAACTTGAGCCCACGCCTTGAACCCCCATCTCGGCGAAGCGACTCGCCACCGCCTTGTCTGCAATGACGGCGCGAGTCTCGGTTTCGAGGCGATCGAGGATGGGACGAGGCGTGCCCGCCGGCGCGAACAGGCCGTTCCATTCGTTCACTTCGAAACCCTTGAGGCCGCTCTCCCCGACAGTCGGAACCTGGGGCCAGCCTTCCTGCCGCTTGGACGACGTGATGGCCAGCGGCTTGAGCTTGCCGCCCTTCACGAACGCTCCGCTCGCCGTGGTCGCGCTGAACATCAGGTCGACCTGTCCGCCGATCAGGTCCGTCAGTGCCGGCGCCCCACCCTTGTACGGAATGTGCGTCATCGAGATCTTCTCGTTCTGGGAGAACAACTCCGCCGCCAGGTGCTGGGCGCCGCCGCTGCCGGCGGACGCATAAGTGAGCTTTCCAGGAGTGGCCTTCGCCGCTTTCACTACATCCGCAACCGAGGCATACGGGGAGTTGGCGGGCACGACCATGAGCAGTGGAACCTGCATGATGAGCGAGACCGGGGCGAGTTCCTTCGCGGGGTCATAGTTGAGCTTGGGGAAGAGGCTCGGATTCACCGTGTACGACGTTGCGTCCAGGAGCAGCGTGTAGCCATCGGCAGGTGCCTTTGCCACATACGAGGCGCCGATCGTCCCGCTCGCCCCTGGGCGGTTGTCGACGATGATTTGCTGCTTGAGCCGCTCGCCGAGGTACTGCGCCAGGATACGCGCCGTGTTGTCTGCTGCGCCGCCTGCCGGGTAGGGCACGACCAGCTTGATGGGCTTGTCGGGCCATTGCGCATGCGCTGCGCCGACCAAGCCAAGCGCAATTGCGGCTGCGGTCAGAGCGGGCTTCATCCATTGCTTCATTTTTGTCTCCAGTAAAAAGGGTATTGGTCAGAGGCAGCGACTTCCCACGCGGCCCCTGGTCCGCGATACCGTCGGCACAAGCGTGCGGGTTACACGGTCGCGATAGGGGTCGCAGGGGACCCTACGGCGCCCGGAAGGCGCAAGGGAGGTGCTGTCAGCAGGAAGCGAGAGCGTCCATGCTCTCGAAGCCATTTCGCCAACGGTGTGAGATGCCACAACTCCCCAAGATGAATGCCGTTCTTGAACAGGCAGTGCTCATGCAGCGGCAGCCGTGGACCCCGAATGGGCGTGGGCTGCGTCAGGCGGGGCACCACCAGTTCCACCGCGGGGTTGTCGGCCAGGAGGCATGCAAGACGCACATCGACGATCCAGTTCAGCAGCCTGGCGTCGTTGCCATCCAGTCCGCTGCCCGTCTCGTGAAGCTTCTTGAGATCCGGTTGGCGATTCATCGCAAGCAGCGTGTCGGCGAATCCGGTGTGGATGCACACCATGTCCCCAGCCTCGATCTCGACGCGGTCCTGCTCGAGGATGCGCATGAGTCGCTCGTAGCCGACGGCTTCGCGGCGACGCCCGACGTGGCGTTCCAGGTCGACCATGACGCCGCGCCCTTGAACGCCGTGTTCGGCTAGGTTCTCGATGCCCAATGCCTCTGCGCGAGGCGCCGGAAAGCGCATCCAGTCGACAGGCGCCTCCTCGTCCTCCTTGGAGGAGCGAATTTCCACGCCGGCGCGGAAGCCGTTGTAGAAGACGGCTTCGGGCTGGCCGTCGCCGTCCGCATCGAAGCGACTGCCCATGTGCGCGAGGCTGTCCCATTGGGTCGAATACTGCGTATTCATGACCAGCACTTCGTCGCAGACCACATCGGTCAGCGTCGTGTCCTCGTCGAGGTACGACCAGCAGAAACCCTGTGCACCGGCGCTCTTGCCATCGCGCAGGGTCGAGAAGGTCTGCGCCGGCATCCGCCGGGGATTCATCGTCATTCCGCCGGGCACGTCCAGAGGCAGCGACAGACAGAAGGTCTTCCCGAGCTTCACTTCGGCCACGCCCTGAAGAACCTTCGAACGGTCGACCAGGTTCATCCGGCCTCGCTGGTCGTCGGCTCCGAATTCGCCCCAGGTGCTGCCTTCGGGAGCGTGCTTCCATCGCTGCATGGAACGCTCCTCAGGCCGCTTCAGCCTGCCTGGCGAGCACGGCAAGCGCATTCCTGGCAGCCGATTCGCCCATGTTGATGTACGCGTCCGAAGTCACCGAACCGACGTGGGGGCTCAACACGAAGCCGCGTTGGGACTGGAATGGATGGCCGGGCGCCATGGGCTCCACGGCGAAGCTGTCCAGGCCCGCTGCGCGGACGTGTCCGGAGCGCACGGAATCCAGCAGTGCCGCCTCGTCGATCAGAGCGCCGCGTGCCGTGTTCACGATGATGACTCCAGGCTTGCAACGGGCGAGCGTGTTCGCGTTGAGCAGCCCCTGGTTGTCCTCCGTCAGGGGGCAGTGCAGCGAGATGACGTCGGACCGAGCGAACAACTCCTCCAGGTCGACCAGCGTCACGTGGTCGGGCACATCCTTGGCGAACGGGTCGAACGCGACGACCTTCTTTCCAAAGCCCTCGGCCATCCGAGCGAAACGACGGCCGATGGCTCCCAGACCCACGATGCCCACCGTACGACCGGAGAGTTCGAGGCTGGAGTGAGAGGCTTTCTCCCAGTGACCGGCGTGCATCCGGGCATCGACGGCTGGAATCGACTTGGCACAGGCCAGAAGCAAGGCGAATGCATGTTCGGCGACTGCGTTGGCGTTGGCCCCCACGGCGGCGACCACCTCGATACCGCGTTCCTTGGCCGCTGCCTTGTCGATGTTGTCGGTGCCCGACCCATGCTTGGAGATGACGCGCAGAGCGGGAGCCGCATCCATCGCAGCCGCGCCGACCTTGCCGTATCGCACGATCATCGCCGCCGGGTTGTGCTGCTTGCACAGGGCGACGATGTCTTCCGGCGTGGGCGTCTTGCCGGTGTAGACGAGCTCATGGCCTTGCAGCAGTGCGACGGCGCTGGGCGCAATCGCTTCGGCCGTGATGACGATGGTGCTCACAGCACTTCCCCTTCCTTGAGCACACCCGCGGCGCGCAGTGCGGACACCAACCACTTGGCGTTCGTGTCGCCGCCCTTGATGGCCTCGATGCGAGCCGCCTCGTCCTTGACTTTCTTGGCAGCGCTGGGCAACAGCCCTTCGATCTTCTCGCGCTCCACGACCACCACCCCGTCGGCGTCGCCGATGACGAAGTCTCCGGGGTTCACGATGACGCCGCCGACCGACACGGGGTGGCCGATACGGCCGGGCACCATCTTGGTCGGACCGTTGGGGTTGGTTCCCACGGAGAAGACGGGGAAGTCCATTTCCTCGATTTCCAGGCTGTCGCGGGCGGCGCCATCGATGACCACGCCGGCAATGCCGAGCTTCTTGCAGGCGGTCATCATGATGGTTCCCATCAGCGCCGCCGTCCGGTCTCCCTTGCCGTCGATGACGAGCACGTCACCCGGCTTTGCCATGGCCATGGCTGCATGAATCATGAGGTTGTCGCCGGGACGAACCTCCACCGTGAAGGCAGTGCCAGCGACTTTCATGTTCGGACGCAAGGCCTTGATGCGTCCATGCATCGCGCCGCGCCGTCCGGCGACGTCCGCCAGGATGGCGGGCTGAAAGGTCGATGCCTCCTTCACGACGTTCGCGGGCACGCGGTCGAAGTCACGGATGATGTCGGGTACGTTGCTCATGGTTCGGATTCCAAAAAAAGAAGGGTGAGATTGGCCCCGACCCTGCACACGCAGAGCCGTCTCGGGAGACAAGAGAAGAAGGGAAAGAAGAGAGAGGAAGGTCAGTCGACCTTCGCGCCGGATTCCTTGACGACCTTGGCCCAGCGGACCGTCTCGTCGCGCACCAGGGCGGCAAACTGCTCGGAGGGACCGCCCAGTACGTCGGCACCTTGCTCGGTGAGCTTCTTCCTGACGTCGGGAGTCTCGAGTGCCTTGTTGAAGGCGGCGTTGAGCTTGCCGACAGCGTCCTTGGACACGCCGGCAGGCGCGGCGATACCGAACCAGGTCACAGCCTCGAAGCCCTTGTACCCAGCCTCCGCGACCGTCGGGACGTTCGGCAGGTCGGCCGAACGCTTGGCAGAGGTCACGGCGAGGGCACGCATCTTGCCGTTCCTGATGTGACCGCTCAGCGTGACCACCGACGAGATGTACATCTGGATCTGGCCGCCGATCAGGTCGGTGACGCCCTGCGCCGCGCCCTTGTAGGGGACGTGCGTCAGCTTGACGTTGGCGATGCGCTGGAGTTGTTCCGTCGCCAGGTGAGCGACCGTGCCGCTTCCGGAGCTCGCGTAGTTGATGCCATCCGGGTTCGCCTTGGCGGCATTCATGAGGTCCGCGAGCGTCTTGTAAGGCGAGTTGCTGGCCACCGCGATGACCAAGGGGGCACTCGCGACCAACCCCACCGGGGTCAGGTCCTTCTGCGGGTTGTAGGGCAGCTTGGCATACAGCGATGGATTGATGGCCATGTTCGACGTCTGCCCCATCACGAGCGTGTAGCCGTCGGGCGCCGCCTTGGCGGCTGCGTCCATGCCGATGTTCCCGCCCGAGCCGGGCTTGTTGTCGATGATGATGGTCCAGCCCTGCTGCGTTGTGACCGTCGTTGCGACTTCCCGTGCAATCAGGTCGGGACCTCCGCCAGGAGGAAACGGCACGATGAGCTTGATGGGACGGGCAGGATACGTCTCTGCCGCGATGGCGCCAGAAGCGAACGCAAGGGCCAGCATGCCGGCGGTGAGGGCGAGTGCGCGCAGAGCGCGGACGTTGTGCAACGAGTTCACTTGATGTCTCCAGTGTTGTGTGCGTCAGGCGCACCTCTATGGAACTGGAGTATTCGCCGCCCCCTTCATTCGGTCCAATCGAACTTTTCTTGGAATCGATAAATCTGACTTTGCCTATTCGGCCGCAGGCAGCCGGGCGTGCCTGGCCAGCAGTGCAATCAGCCGCTGGGCAGCCGGCGAGACGTAGCCGCTTTCCCGGAACGTCACCACCATTCGACGCCGCATCGTGGTGCCGCGCAGCTTCACCTCGCGCAACCTCGCCCCCGAACTGCCCTCCTGCAGATGCAGGCGAGAGATGAAGCTCAGCAGGCCCGTCTCGCCGATCAACGCGGGCAGCATCAGGAGCATGGTGCTTTCCACCTGGACGACCGGACGCGGCAGGTGATGCCGGTCGAAGGTCTGGTCGAGCCAGTCACGGATAGGCGCCCCCTGCGGCTGCAATACCCACTTGTAGTTCGCGAGGTCGCGCAGCGTGACCTTGGTCTTCGAGAACAACTCGTGGTTCGCGATCGCGGCCACGACGATCTGGTCCTCGGCCAACAGGCGCGTGGTGAAGCCCGGTTCGCTCGGGCCTTCCGTGCCGACGAGGAGGTCGATGTCGCCGCTGCGCAGAAGCGGGGCAAGGACGTCGCCCAGCGCCACCGTCGTTCGCACGGTCACGCCAGGCGCCTCCTTCAGCAGGTCCCGCGCAGCAGGAGGCAACAGGAACTGCGCCGCGGTGGGCACGATGCCGAGCTTGACCTGGCCGGAGAGCCCCTGGCCGATGTCGCCGATCTCGCGGCGAGCACTTTCGACGTCGAATCGGGTGCGCTGGGCCCACCTCAGCAGCGCTCGTCCCGCCGTGGTCAACCGGATGCCGCGTCCGGTCTTTTCGAACAGCGTCGCGCCATACGCCTCTTCCAGCCGACGCACGCAGCTCGTCAGGGCCGGTTGGGTCTTGTGCAGTCGCTCGGCCGCACGCCCCATGTGCTCGAGCTCGGCAATGACTTCGAAGTACCTCAAATCCCGCAGGTCCACGGGTTCCCTTTCAGTTGGCTTTGACATCCGAGGGCAAGCCGCACTCGAGGCGCGCACGATGGCCATGCGCCAGGCGCGCCGGCCGCCTGCACCTCGCGAAAGTCTAGCCGCGGCGCGGGATGCCCCCGGACGACACAAAACACCGCGAGGGCTTCTTGGCGGCAAATGCCCGATCGTGCGCCGGCGAGGTGCCGCGGGGATCGTCACCCCGTTGCATCCGCCGGCGCTACGGACAGGCGAAGGTCGATGCGTCGCACCTGATTCGTCTCAGGCGCAAGAGCCTGCGGTCGAGCCCAATGCCGCAGCGTCGTCCGGAGCCGGAGCCCCTCAAGCAGCCGGCGGGTCGTTCTCGCGTCCGAAATGCCTGTGCTGCCCCATGGCCGCAATGAACGCCTCGATAGCCTCCTCGGCGTCGACGGCATCGGCCAGGATGAGACCGGGATCTTCGGCACCATCGGGCAAGGTCATCGGGATCTGCGCTTGCGCCACCAGCGCGTCGGAGGCGCCCAGCGCCAGGATGGTCTTGCAGTGCCAGTACTGGTCGCGCAGGAACTCGAGCGTGTGGGCGTCGGCGTCCAGCGCCTCCACAGCGGCTGCACCGTCGGGCAGCACCAGGGCGTCGAACAGGAAGCCGGGGGAGTTCTCCAGCGTCGCATCGACGGCGAACCGTTCTCCTGCCGCACCGATGCAGGTTCCGAGCCGCGCTCCGACGAGCCGTGGCACCGCGCCGGCCGCCACGAGCGACGAGACCACCTTGCCCAGCGATGCACCCTCGACGCCGTTGGCGACCAGGACCGCCACCTTGCGCGTGCGAATGCCGCCGTCACCCGGCCTCGCCATCAGCGACAGCGCGGGCGACTGATCGACCTCGGGCGTCGCAGGCGTCTCCAGGACCTTGGGCAGCGGCGCCGGCAGTTCCATGCCCAGGTCCTGCGCAAGGCGCTGCGCGAGCTCGGGCGCCGCGTTCAGCAGGCTGGCCACGACACGCTCACGAACGGCCGGCACCGTGACCTCGGAGAGCTCGAAGCGGAAGGCGTTGCCGATGTGCGCCTGTTCGACGGGCGTCTGGCTTTCGAAGAAGAGGCGGGCCTGGGTGTAGTGGTCGGCGAACTTCTCGGGCTTGATGCGCACCTTGTCCGCGCTTTCCTTGGCATCGAGGCGGCGCGCGATGCTCGTGAATCCTTGCGCCGCGCCTGCCTGGAACGGACACCCGCCGGCCAGCGAGTTGGGCTCGTAGGCGACGCGCCCGCGATGGATCGCCTGTCGATGCATGCCGTCGCGCTGGTTGTTGTGCACCTGCGCGATCGGCGCATTGATCGGCAGCTCGTGGAAGTTGGGTCCGCCCAGGCGGCTGATCTGGGTGTCGACGTAGGAGTGAATGCGGCCTGCCAGCAGCGGATCGTTCGTGAAGTCGATGCCCGGCACGACGTGGGCCGCGCAGAAGGCCACCTGCTCCGTCTCCGCGAAGAAGTTGTCGGGATTGCGGTTGAGCACCATGCGCCCGACGATGCGCACCGGCACCAGCTCTTCCGGAACGATCTTGGTGGCGTCGAGGATGTCGAAGCTGAACTTCTCGGCCTGCTCCTCGGTGAAGATCTGCAGCCCCAGCTCCCACTCGGGATACTCGCCGGCATCGATGGCTTCCCACAGGTCGCGGCGGTGGAAGTCGGGATCGGCGCCGGAGATCTTCACCGCCTCTTCCCACACGAGCGAATGCGTGCCCAGCTTCGGTTGCCAGTGGAACTTCACGAGAAAGGCCTCACCCTCCTCGTTGACGAGCCGGAAAGTGTGCACGCCGAAGCCCTGCATCATGCGATAGCTCCGCGGAATGGCGCGATCCGACATCTGCCACATCAGCATGTGAGTGGATTCGGGCATGAGCGATACGAAGTCCCAGAACGTGTCGTGCGCGCTGGCCGCCTGCGGCATCTGGTGGTGCGGCTCAGGCTTCACCGCATGCACCAGGTCCGGAAACTTCATCGCATCCTGGATGAAGAACACGGGCATGTTGTTGCCCACCAGGTCCCAGTTGCCTTCGTCCGTGTAGAACTTGACGGCGAAGCCGCGCACATCGCGAGCAGTGTCCTTCGAGCCGCGCTCGCCCGCCACGGTCGAGAAGCGAACGAACACCGGCGTCACCTTGCCGGCCTCCTTGAAGGGCGCCGCCTTGGTGAACTCTGAGAGCGGCTCGTAGCACTCGAAGAAGCCGTGCGCCCCCGAGCCGCGCGCGTGCACGATGCGTTCCGGGATGCGCTCGTGATCGAAGTGGGTGATCTTCTCGCGCAGGATGAAGTCTTCGAGCAGCACCGGACCGCGGGCGCCGGCCTTGAGCGAATTCTGGTTGTCCGCAATGGCCACGCCCTGGTTCGTCGTGAGCACCTGCCCACTCGAATCGACGCGCACGCGGTCGAGCGTGCCGATCGTCGCATTGACGCCCTCGGGCGCCACGGTGCCCGTCTTGTCGGAATCGTTGTGTTCCGACAGGGTGCTCGCACCCGGCAGACGCGAGGGCGGCGTGACGGTGGCACCAGCCGGTGTGGCCTGGGCGCTGGCTTCGCCGTGCTCGAGCGACTTGTTGGGGTTGGAAGGCATTCCAGCGGCCAGCGCCTGCGTGTCGATGGCCTTCTGCGTGGGTGCATCGTCTCGGCCTGCCGCTTCGGGAGGGGGGCTGGCAGGGCCGCTGTCGGTATTGCGCGCGGCGGCGCGGGCCGCATCGATCTCGGCAGGGCTTGCGGCCGACCTGGCCGCGGGAGAAGAAGCTGGAGAAAGGGAGGTGGGGGTTTTCTTGGCCATGTCGCTCTCGTGAAGTGGGAGCGCGACGCTAGGAGCCCTGCAGGCACGGCGCTGTAGGAACGCACCGCGCGCAGGCCGCTGATAAACGGGCCGCGATGCTGTTCGGCCCCAGGGCGACGGGGCCTCCAGCAAGCGCACCTGCCTCTCGGTGCGAACGAACGCCGACGCCGTTGCGGTGCGATGGGCCACCTGCACCCCAGCCTACAAATGCACCGCGTGCGTGCTGACGCGGCCCGGGTTGCTGCCCATTCAGTCTCGGAAGCATCCATCCCGCCCAGCGCATGCAACCGGAAAGAGAAACACGAATGATCGGAATCGCCGTCCCTGCGCACAACGAAGAAGCCTGCATCCGTGCCTGCCTGCGCGCCCTGGGCGATGCGGCCCGGCATCCTGGGCTGAACGGCGAAGCCGTCGAGATCGTCGTGGTCCTCGATGAATGCAGCGATGCCACGGGCATCCATGCCCACGCGTTCGGAGCCAGCACCGTGAGCATCCGGGCGCGCAACGTCGGCATGGCCCGCGCGGTGGGGGCCCAGGCGCTCCTGGAGCGCGGGGCCCGCTGGCTCGCCTTCACCGATGCCGACACGATGGTGTCAGCCTCGTGGCTCGTCGACCAACTCTCCCTGCGCTGCGATGCGGTGTGCGGCACCGTGGGCGTGGCCGACTGGACGCCCCACGGCGAGAACGCACCGCTCCTGGCCGAGCACTTCCGGCGGACCTACACGGACGACGAAGACCATCCGCACGTACACGGGGCCAACATGGGCGTGTCCGCGGCCGCCTACCGGCGAGCGGGTGGCTTCAGGCACCTGGCGTGCAGCGAAGACGTCGCGTTGGTGGATGCGCTCATCGCATCGGGCGCTCACGTCGCGCGCAGCGCGAAGCCGCGCGTGGTCACGAGCGCACGCAGGGAGGCGAGGGCTGCCGGCGGCTTCGCGGATGCGCTGATCCACGCCGTCGTCCAGCACCTGGAGGCGGTCTCGCAGCCCCTGGGTGTCTCGATGCGCGTCCCCGCGACCCCGTAGAACACCCTTTCAAGGAGCCCTCATGAAGCAAGACCCGAAATCCAGGCCGATGTCGCCCGTCAACATCGATCAGAACAGAGCCATCGGCCAGGACAGCCCCACCGAAGGCAGCCACATGGGCAAGGAGGCGCACAAGACGCAAGGCGCTCCTGGACAGGACGACCCGTCCGAGCAGACCGATGCAACGGACACCGGCCGCGAAGAAGCCGTCCGCAAGGCGGCCTACGAGGCCTACCTGCGACGAGGCGACGCCCCTGGAAGTGCAACCGACGACTGGCTCGAAGCCGAAGAGCAGGTGGACAGGCAGCGCAGCAAACAGTAGCAGTAGCGCGACGGGCGAGTCGTCGGTTCCGGCATCGACCATCCGGCGACGCGCGCGGCAGATCCGGACTCGCCGTTGTCGCGTCACTTGCAGAGTGCTCGCGCGCAGGTCAACGAGCCGCCGCGTGAAAGATCGGAGAGCGCCTACTTCGAAGGCTCCGTCTTGAGCAGCCCCCTGATGTTGAGCGCGGCCAGGCAGACCTGCAGCGCAATCAGCGCAAAGGCGGAGCTGTGCCAGCCCCACGCCGTCCACAGCGCGTTGCTCAGCAGGAACACCCAGAACCCCCAGTTCCGGCGCCGCCGCGTCTCGGATGCGACCAGCCAGGCCGCAGCAAGGGATGCCAGAAAGGCCGGCCACTGAATCAGATCGAGCATGTCGTCCATGAGCTTGTTCTCGTCACGAATCCGGTTCGAACGCCAACGACGCCGGTCATCGGATGCCCTCGCGCTCGGCCACCGAGCGACCGTCGCGTCCCCAGACCTGCAGCACGAAGTCGTCCTCCTCGTGGAACACCAGGCGCGGCAGACCGAGCGCAGCCAGTGCCGCGTGGACTTCGTCCGTGGAAAGGCGCCGTTCGTCGAAATCCGGGCGCCAGTCACAGGCCACCAGCGTGCCATCGGCTTCCAGCGAGGCTTGGCAGCACTCGGCCACGCGCCGCATCTCCTCCCGATCGAGGAAGTACCCCACCTCGCTCAGGACGATCAGGTCGAAGCGGCCCGCGTCGCGCGGCCATTGCGCCGGAAGGATGTGCTGCACCACCTGCACGTTGGTCAGTGCACGGGTGCTCCTGCATGCGATCTCCACCGCCTGCGGCGAGAAATCGCTCGCGAGCAGGTGATCGCAGCGCTGCGAAAGCGCCTGCGTCAGCTCGCCGGTGCCGCAGCCGGGCTCGTAGGCACGCCGATACCGGGGCTGCGGCAAGGCCGCCAGCAGCAGCGCGCGCTTGCGGATCTCGTACCAGCGCTGTCGCACCGCGTAGGGATCCTCGCTGGCCGCATACATGCCGTCGAAGTAAGGCCGCAACACGCCGCTCACAGGAACATCACCTCGTAGGCGCGCTGCGCGCGAGCAATGGTAGTGGCCCTCAGCACAGGTCCGGCACCCGTCGAGGCATCACTCCGCATCTGGCTGGCAAACGCCTGCACCGCGGCGTGCTTGCGGCGCACCGCGTCTTCATCCAGGTCGAGGCGAACGGCGTGTTGCCATGGCATGCGCGCATCGCCAGGACGCGCCCAGTGCCATCCCCACACGGGCACTTCCACCAGCCGCGCGCCCGCGCTCGCGGCGGCCAGCGCGCAGGCCTGCCCTGTCGCTTCATGGTCCGGATGGCCATCGCCCCGCCAGGTCGTGAACACCACGTCGCGCGGCCGAAGCAACGAGACGAGGCGCGCCGCCAACGTGCCGCGCAAGGCGGCCAGGCCACCGTCGGGCAAGCCCAGCCGCACGGGCTCGATCGACAGGCCCAGACGCCGCAGCGCCAGCCGGCTTTCGCGTGGACGCTGCATGGCGAGCCGCTCGACGGGCCACTCGGTCGATCCGGGATGACTGGCCGTGCCGTCGGTCACGGCAATCACCGCGACCCGCGCGTCGCCATCGCCGCCATCGCCCTCATCGTTCAATTGCGCGAGCAGGCCACCGACCGAGAGCACCTCGTCGTCGGGGTGCGGGGCCACCACGACGGCGCGCGCACCGCGCGGCACCAGCGTGCGCGCGTCGATACTGGGCAGCTGCGCCAGGCCCGGCCAGCCGTTCCACTCGGCTTCGGTGGTGCCTTCTCCTCTAATGCGCGGACGGGCTAGAGCTTCCACGAATCCGGCCCCTCCCCGTCGTCTGGCGCAGCGAGCGAACCGAGTGCGGCAAGATCGCGCTCCGCATGGCTTTGCCGCAGGAACACGGGCAGGTCGGCCATGGCCCGTGCGAAGGTGGGGTCGCGACACAGCGGCCCCGCACCCAGCGCCCTCCCCGCATGGCTCATGACCTCGTTGGCTGCCTGCTCCACGGCCAGGCGAGCGCGCAAAGCCACGTGCCTCGCATCGTCGCGCGGATGGCGGTCGATCCACGCGGCCGTCTCCCGCAGCAGCGCGGCCGCAGGCGTCAATGCCGCGTCGATGGCGCCGAGGTGTGCCAGCCGATGGGCATCGGGGGCCCTGCCCATGAGGCCACGGACCTTTCGCGCGATGCCCCATGCGCCGCCGAACCAGCACGCGGCGATGCCCGCACCGCCTTGCCAGAACCCGGGGCGCTGCGTGTAGTCGCCGGGCTGTCCGAGCCAGCGGGCCCGTGCGCGGTCGAACCGGACATTCACGCTGGCCGAGGCAGCCATGCCGACGGCGTGCCATCCCTCGCCCGTCACCAGAACACCGGGCTGGTCCATCTCAACCAAGGCAAGGCAAGGCTTGCCGTCCCGGTTCCAGCAACTCACGACCGCGTGCGTGACGACGGCGGCGCCCGAGCACCACGCCTTGGTGCCGCTCAGCCGGATGTCTTCGCCGCCACCCTCCTCGTCTTCGGCCATCACGCGGGCATCCGGCGGCTCGGCGCACCATGTCGCCCAGCGCGCGCCTGCAGGGGCGATAGAGGCGCCACCCAGTTCGGCCTGGATCGCGAGCGCGTCCGTGTGCCCCTCGAAAAGCTTGACCAGCGAAAGATCATGGGCCGCCACTTCCGCCAGCACGCGCCACCGCGCCAGGGTGCGGCCGCCGCCCGGCATGGGCAGGACGTCCAGTCCCGCCTCCACGAGATGCCGCAGCGCCAGATCGCCGCCGAGCCGGAGCTGCAAGTGCCGCAGGTCGGTGTCGCTGGAGTGGTCGTACATGGATGATCGATGGAGACGGGAAGAACTTCGGGACAAGGTAGACAGGCGCCGCGCCGCCACCCGTCGGCGGGCCGCCCTCACCGTTGTAGGAAGAACCGCGAGGCCCGGGCCCGTCTCTCCACGGTTGATCAGCGGCATGTCGAGCCGCCGGGTCTGCTGACAGCTCCGAGGCAAACGCCGGCCGCAGTCCGTTGTCGGGACACCCTTCGAGACCCGCCGCTCAAGCCCGCGCTGTTCAGGCCGGGCTTTTTTGCTCCAACCACCTGGACGCGATGGTCATGCAGCGCAGGCATTTGCCCCGCGTCGCAGCTCGCGGTCGTCGGTGTGCGCTCGCGCCTCTCAGGCCATCGGCCCGGGGGCCTTGAGATAGCGCTCGCGAATCGCTTTCGCCGACCAGTAGGTCAGCGCCGCCACCAGCCCGGTCGGGTTGTAGCCCAGGCCTTGCGGGAAGGCCGAGGCGCCCGGCACGAAGACGTTGTGCACGTCCCAGCTCTGCAGGTAGCGGTTGACCGCGCTGGTGCCCGGGTCGACGCCCATGATCGCGCCGCCGTTGAGGTGGGTCGTCTGGTAGCCCACGACGTCGAAGTGCTCGCCGAAGTTCTTGACGAGAACACGCAGGGACTTCGGGCCCATGGCCTCGGCGATGCGCTGCATCTTCTGCGCCATGAAGCGCGTCATGCGGATGTCGTTGTCCTTCCAGTCGAAGGTCATGCGCAGCAGCGGCAGGCCCCACGCGTCCTTGTAGGTCGGGTCCAGGCTCAGGTAGTTGTCGCGATAGCTCATGTGCGCGCCGTGCGCGTCCATCGAGATGGTGTGGTTGTAGTTGTCGGCCACGGCCTTCTTCCAGCCGCTGCCCCAGGCCGGCGCGCCGTCGGGCAGCGAGATGCCGCTGATGGGCTTGGCGCCGGCCTGGTTGACCCACATCGGCGAGCCGCCGACGAAGCCGGCCGGGCCGTGATCGAAGTTGTCGGCGTTGAAGTCGTCGATCGCGACGCCGTTGCCGCCCGCGCCGATGAAGGGATTGGCGTGCACGTCCTTGTCGAAGTAGGCCTTGATGGTCGCCATGTTCTGGTAGGCGAAGTTGCGCCCCACCGTGCCCTGGCCGGTGGCCGGGTCGTATGGCGTGCCAATGCCGGACAGCAGCATCAGCCGCACGTTGTGGAACTGGAAGGCCGCGATGACGACGATGTCGGCCGGCTGCTCGACCTCGCTGCCCTGCGCGTCGAGATAGGTCACGCCGGTCGCGCTGCGGCGGTCGCCCGAGAGGTTCACCCTGAGCACGTGGGCGTTGGTGCGCAGTTCGAAGTTCGGCGCCAGCCGCAGTGCCGGCAGCACGTTGACGTTGGGCGAGGCCTTCGAATAGTTGTAGCAGACGTAGCCGCTGCAGTAGCCGCAGAAGTTGCACGGCCCCATCTGGCAGCCGTAGGGGTTCGTGTAGGGTCCGGAGGCGTTGGCCGAGGGCAGGTCGTAGGGATGGTGGCCGAGCTTTCGCGCCGCCTCGCCGAAGCGCTGCGCCGACACCGTGCGCTTCTGCGGCGGCAGCGGGAAGTCGCTCGAGCGGTCCGGTGCGAACGGGTTGCCGCCCTCGCCCACCCGCTTGCCCGCCACCGTCCATGCCGCGCCCGAAGTGCCGAAGACCTTCTCCGCGAAGTCGAAATGCGGCTCCAGCTCCTCGTAGCTGACGCCGAAGTCCTGGATGGTCATGCCCTCGGGAATGAACTTGCGGCCATAGCGTTCCTCGTAGTGGCTGCGCAGCCGCAGCTCGACGGGGTCCACCCGGAAGTGCACGCCCGACCAGTGCAGCCCCGCCCCGCCCACGCCGGTGCCCGGCAGGAAGGCGCCCAGCTGGCGATAGGGCAGCGCCGTGTCGTTCACACCGTGTCGCACGGTGACTGTTTCGCGCGAGACGTCCTGGAAGAGCTTGCGGCGGATGCTGTAGGCCAGCTCGTCCAGCACCTTGGGATAGATGCCGTCGGTGGCGGTGTCACGCATCGGTCCGCGCTCGAGCGCGACCACGTTCAGGCCGGCCTCGGTCAGCTCCTTGGCCATGATCGCCCCGGTCCAGCCGAAGCCGACGATCACCACGTCGGCCTTCTTCATCGTGCGCGCCGCCATCTCAGCCTCGCCTCCCGCTCAGGTCCACCGGCGGCAAGGGGTACGGAACGTCACGCTCGACCCAGTCCATGAAGTCGGCGCGCACGCCGGGAAAGCCGATCAGCTTCCATCCGGCCAGGCCGCGGTTGCCGCCATGCACGGGATCGGCAAAGAAGCCTTCGCGCACGTTCTGCAGCAGCAGCGAAAAGAAAAGCCCGGCCGGCACGGTGTCGAACTGCGCCTGCCCTGCTTCGATGGCATGCAAGACCGCGTCCTGCGCATCCGCCGCGAGCTGGGCAAAAGGCTTGCCGTGCGCCTTTCGCACATGGCCATCGGCGGCGGCGAGGCCCAGCCGATAGATCTGCTGCGGCGTGAGCTGCGACTGGTAGCCCAGCGTGGCCGGCGCGTCGGCCTGGAACGGGCCCTGCATGTACCACAGCGCCCCCGCGGCCCAGGGCGTGTCCATCTGCCGGTCGATGAACTCCGGCACGCCTGCCTCGATCGCCCCAGGCCCCAGCGCGTCGCTCGGAATCAGCCGCCCGCTGGCGGCGCGGACGAAGGCCCATTCGTCCGCCGTGAAAAAGCGTGGCGTATAGGGCTGCGTTTCCGGGGCCGCACCCGCGCTGCCGGGCGTTGCCGCCGCCGGCCGGCTGTCGCAGGCGGGCAGCGCCACGGCGGCGAAGGTCGCTGCGCCCAGGCCCTTGAATAGCCTGCGCCTGGAAGAGGAATCGGGGGAAGCGGGGGAAGAATCGGGTGAGTTCGGTGCGGTCACGGGGATGCTCCTGTGTGTGGCGTCCAAGGCCTATCGGGCGGCAGGCGACTGCGCGGCCATTTCCTTCTCGACAGCCTTGCGAATGGGGCCCACGCGCGCCGCGTCCACCGCCGGCGCCTGGTTGCCCCAGCTCTGGCGCACGAAGCTCGCGAGCTGCGCGACCTCATCGTCCGACAGGCGCCAGCCGAAGCCGGGCATGGCCAGCTCGGAAGGCGCCGTGCCCGTGGCGGGCAACTTGCTGCCTTGCAGAATCAGCCGGATGACCGAGCTCGGATCGGCGCTCAACACGGTCGAGTTGCCGGCGATGCCGGGAAAGACCTGCGCGTAGCCCTTGCCGTCGCTGCGATGGCAGCCTGCGCAGTTGTCCGCGTAGAGCTCGGCGCCGCGTGTCGAGTTGACGCCCTGCCCCAGGGCCGAGGCGGTGGCGGGATCCGCCTTGAATGTCGACACCGAATCGGCGCTCGGCCCCAGCGTCTTCAGATAGGCGGCCACGGCGTTCAGGTCCTCGTCGCTCAGGTGCTGCGTGCTGTGCACGATGGCGTCGTTCATCGGACCGCCGACCACCGCGTGGGACGCGTTGCGTGCTGCGCGCAGGGTGGCGACGATGTCGGCCGCCGACCAGGCGCCCAGGCCGTCCGCAGGATTGCCGCGCAGGTTCACCGCGACCCATCCGTCGATGACGGGACCGCCCGCCAGGTAGGCCGGCCCCGACTCGTCCAGCGCCTTCTCCTGCATCGTCAGCGACCGCGGCGTATGGCAGCTGCCGCAATGGCCCAGGCCCTGCACGAGGTACGCGCCGCGCGCCACCGACATGTCCGCATAGCGGTGGGCATCGAAGGCGATGGCATCGGGCTTTGGCGCAAAGGCCTTGCGCCACAGCGCCAGCGGCCAGCGGATCGACAAGGGCCAGACCAGGCCGCGCGGATGCGGTGTCCCAGGTGCCGGCGCCACGCCATGCATGAAGAAGGCATACAGCGCGCGCACGTCGTCGTCCGTCATGCGCGCATAGGAGGGAAAGGGCATCGCCGGATACAGCGAGTCGCCATCGGCCCGGATGCCATGGCGCACCGCGCGATCGAAGTCGTCCAGCGAGTACCTGCCGATGCCGCTGTCGCGATCGGGCGTGATGTTGGTGCTGTAGATCGCGCCGATCGGCGAAGCCAGCGGCAGCCCGCCCGCGAAGGGCGCGCCGCCTGGCGCGGTGTGGCAGGCGATGCAGTCGCCTGCCTGTGCGAGGTACTTGCCCTTGGCCACCAGGCCCGGCGAACCGCTGTCCGCGCCGGCGGCGATGGTCCTCGTGGACGTCGGCCACAGCGCCAGCGCTAACAGGACAACGAGGACGAGTGCCGCAAGGCCGAGCACAGCCCATAGGTACTTTTTCAGCATCGATGCGCTCCTCTCGGGGGCGGTCCGTTCAAGGTGGCAGAGATGTCGACGAGCATTTCCGGCACCAGCAGCCGAGGCCGAACAAAGACCGCGCTTCGAACAGTTTGCAGCAAGCCCGGATTTCTTGCACCGACGTCGTCGGCGCCGCTGCGCTTGAAGAAGCGGCGTCCACGCTGCCGGAGGCGACTTCAGGGCGCGTCAGGCGCGGCACCGCGGGCGGTCTCGACGGGCAGCTCGAGTTCCTTCGCCACCTCTGCGAGATACGCATTGACCAGCGGAATGGACAGGACCCGCTTGGCTTCCTCGCGCGCATCGCACGGCAAGGTGCCGAATTTCACATTGACCCCCGGAAAGGGCGAGACCTTCCCCGCTTCGACGCCCGCCAGCCATGCCTTGAAAAGGGTCCGGTTCTCCGAGGAGGGCTGATCGGATCTGTCCAGCGCGTCGAAGAGCGCCTGGGCATAGGCGAGGTAGTTTCTGAACGCGTGCACGTTGCCCGATATGTCGTCCGGGTTGTCGCCGAAGAGGCTGTCCCAGGCATGCCCCCAGATCACGTTGTAGGCCTTGAGCGTCTCCCCTTCGCCGTGCACGTGGGCGTAGCTGTCGCCCAGCGCATGGATCAGGAAGCCGACCTTCCAGAACTCCTTCCGGTTCTCGGGACGCAGGTCGAATTTCCGGATCATCGCGGCAAGGCGCTCGCGCCTCGCCTCGACCGCCTTCTGGTGCCCGCCGTGCAGCGAGTGAAGCGTTTCGACGATCCGCTGCCGGTAGGGAAGCCACACCACGCCCCATATCGCCACCGCGGTGGCCGAGTACGAGAGCGCCAGGTCATCGGGCGCCTGGCTGAACAGCGTGATCTCCCGGTTGACCTCGGCGCTGAGGCCGGCCAGTTCCGCCACCTTGTCGGTCGTGAAGTAATGGCCGTCGGGGGCGAACTCGATGTCGGGACGCGAGCACGCCTCGGGAAGCGGGTTGGGGTTGCCGGGACCTTTGCCGATTCTCTTTGCGGGCTCGGCAGGCTGCATGCCCTCATCTTGCCATTTGCCCTGCCTACAGCGTGGGAACAGTGCCGCCGTCGATCCGATATTCAGCCCCAGCGATCGAAGCGGACCGCGGGGATGCCAGGAAGGCGATCAGATCGGCTACCTCCTGAGGTGTGGCGGGGCGGCCCACCGGAATTCCGCCCAGCCAATCCATGACGATCTTCTTGCCGCCCTCGTAGTCCGTCCCGGCCTGTGCAGCCATCCGCTGCGCAAACGCGACGGAAGCCTCGGTCTCGATCCAGCCGGGTGCAACACTCAGCACGCGAACTCCCTTGGGCGTCACCTCCCTTGCCAGCGACTTGCTGTACGTGGTGAGGGCTCCCTTGGCCGCGGCGTAGGCGGTAGTCGACTCGGGCAGAGGCAGTACGCGCTGGATGGAACTCACGTGGATGATGACACCCGAGCCTTGAGCCAGCATCGCTGGAAGCAGCGCACGATCCAGACGCACGGCAGGCATCAGGTTCAGGTTCAACTCGGCGAACCAGTGCTCGTCACTGATCGCAGCGAAGCCGCCGCCAGGAGTCTTTGAGCCGCCGAGCACGTTGATCAAGATGTCGGCGCCGCCCCAATCCTGCAGGATGGCCTGAGCGAAGTGACTCGTGCCTTCTGCCGTCGACAGGTCGGCAGCCACGTAAGTGACCCCCTTCAGCGGCTGCGCTGGCACGGTGCGCGCGGACGTCGCCACGCGGGCGCCGGCCTCTGCAAGGGTTTTGACGACTGCAGCGCCCAGGCCCAGCGTGCCGCCGGTGACCACTGCCCGCAGGCCATTCAGGTGAAGGTCGAAGTTCATGCCGTGACCTCCAGCGATGCGATCAGGCCTCGTTCGAGGCGAAAGCGGTAGGACAGGACGATCGGGCTGCCCGGGAAGTTGCCGGTGACGTTGGCGCGCACGAGTTGGAAGCCGTCCTCCCGCTCGATGGCGAACGGCACACTCGTTGCGCCGTACTTGGCCGAGGCCTCGGCCATGAAGGCCTTGATGGCGTTGATGCCCGTGTAGGTGTGACCGTCGTCCTTCATGACGGCTTGCGACGTGAAGCAATGCGCCAGGGCTTCAGGCTTGTGCTCCGCCGCAAAGTACGCGGCGATCGGCTCGGGAAGGGTCAAGGTGTTCACTTTGTTGGCTCCATGAGATCACTGAAGCCCCGAGGATGCGCGCCGGGGAGAATTTAATGAATACCCTAGAATCCGGATGAGCTGTGTAGAAACGAATACATAATGCGCGGATCCGACTTTGCCGAGTTGAAGGCCTTCGTGGCCGTCGTGGAACGCCAGAGCTTCGCGCGTGCCGCAGAGCATCTGGGCCTCTCGCCCTCGGCACTCAGCCAGACCATCCGTCAGCTCGAAGGTCGCATCGGCGCTCGCCTTCTGAATCGAACGACCCGAAGCGTCGCGCCGTCGGCAAGCGGCGAGCTGCTCTACAGGCGCATAGCTCCGCTGTTCCGGGAGATGGCTGCTGCAGTCGCTGAAGCCGCCGATGC
Organism: Variovorax atrisoli; assembly: GCF_014195185.1. Taxonomy (NCBI): domain Bacteria; kingdom Pseudomonadati; phylum Pseudomonadota; class Betaproteobacteria; order Burkholderiales; family Comamonadaceae; genus Variovorax; species Variovorax atrisoli. The sequence continues at coordinate 36,984 of NZ_JACIBG010000007.1, forward strand.
GACAGGACAGATGAGCGGCACGCTGCGCATCAACACGCTCGGGATCGCAGCGAGAACCATCATTGCCCCCCGCCTTTCACGCTTCCATCAAGCACACCCCGACGTGGTTCTCGACATCGTGGTCGACGACGCGCTGGCCGATATCGTTGTTGGCCGCTTCGACGCAGGGATCCGGGTGGGCAACCGGCTCGAGAAGGACATGGTGGCCGTGCGCCTCACACCGGACCTGAACATGGTCGCCGTGGCGTCGCCGGACTACCTCGCGCGTCGAGGAACGCCCAAGTCACCTGCCGAACTGCATGACCATGCATGCATCAACTGGCGCCTCCAGATGGACGGTAGGCACTATCGCTGGGAGTTCAAGAAGCGGGGGCAACGACTCGAAGTCGCGGTGGATGGCCCCGTCGTCACCAACCATGCCGACATCGGCATTGCTGCCGCACTGAACGGGCTGGGCATTGCCTATCACTTCGAGACAGATGGCGTGGGCGAGCTGCTGGCCCAGGGACGGCTCGTCCAAGTCCTTGCGGACTGGTCGATCTCGCGCCCGGGGCTGTTCCTCTACTATCCGAACAGGCAGCATCGACCAGCCCTCCTCGGCGCATTCATCGACTGCCTGCTGGATAGAAAACCGTTCGATGGGGTCTAGACCCTAGAACGGACGAGCGGCCGGGTGCCTTTCAGCCAGTTCTCCCTCACCTGGCCAACGGCGCCACCCCCAGACGCACCGGGAGGGCGCCCCTTGTCCGACGCCTCAGCTCTTGAAGAACGCCAGCAGATCCGGATTGAGAACGTCTGCGTTGACGGTGAGCATGCCGTGGGAATAGCCCTTGTACACCTTGAGCGTGCCGTTCTTCAGCAGCTTGATCGACTTCAGCGCGGCGTCGGCGATCGGAACGATCTGATCGTCGTCGCCATGCATGACCAGGGTCGGAATGGTGATCGCCTGGAGGTCCGCCGTCTGATCGGTTTCCGAGAAGGCCTTGATGCCGTCATAGTGGGCCTTGGCGCTGCCCATCATGCCCTGCCGCCACCAGTTCTGGATCACCCCCTGGGAGACCTTCGCGCCCTCGCGGTTGAAGCCGTAGAACGGGCCGGTCGCGACGTCGAGGAAAAGCTGTGCCCGGTTGTCGGCGACCCCCTTGCGGAAGCCGTCGAACACTTCGACCGGCAGGCCTTCCGGATTGCTCGCTGTCTTGAGCATCAAGGGGGGGACTGCGCTCACGAGCACGGCCTTCGCGGCACGGCCGCTGGGCTGGCCGAACTTCGCGACGTAGCGCGCAACCTCGCCGCCGCCGGTCGAGTGTCCGACGTGGAAGACCTTGGTCAGGTTCAGCGCCTCGACGACGGCGAAGGCATCGGCAGCGTAGTGGTCCATGTCGTGGCCCTCGCTGACCTGCGCCGATCGCCCATGGCCGCGACGGTCATGCGCGATCACGCGGTAGCCGCGCTGCACGAAGAAGAGCATCTGGGCATCCCAGTCGTCGCTCGAAAGAGGCCAGCCATGATGGAACATGATGGGCTGGCCGTCCTTGGGTCCCCAGTCTTTGTAGAAGATCTCTACGCCGTCCTTGGTGGTGATCGTGTTCATGAGGTGATGCCCTTTCTGAGAATGCGCTGTTGCGCGGTGCTTGGTGAAGGAAGTTGCATTCCCCGCCATCGGGAGACCGGCGATCGCCAGGGTCCCCGCGCCGGCGAGAAGAAGCTTGCGCCTGTCGCTGTCGAAAACGGTGTGAAGATCGAGCTGTTTCATGTGTGACCTCGGCAGCTTCAGGCTTGCGCTTCAAAGGCAGCGACTGAACGGACTGCCTCGAGAACGACATCGGCTTCCACCTTCTGTTCGGACACCCAGGCCAAGTGAACCAGCAGGACGGGGATCATGGGATCGGTGGGAATATTCATGGGTTTCCTGAAAGAAATCAACGGGCTCGGATCGTGCAAGCCCGCTGTTTGAAGACAGCGGCGATCCATCGAGCCTCACTATGAGGCGCAGCGCGCCGCGCGTATTGCACATTCGGCGCCCGGATTGAACGCTTGTTTTTCCTCCGCGTCCGAGGCGCCGCATCGGCTTGCGCGACAACCTCGCGACCGCCTTGGCCTCCCGCTCGACTATTGATTTTCAGGAACAAGTTTTTTGCCGCTGGCGGGGTTTTCCGGCAAGGGGGCCGAACGCACACTCGGCGCCGATCGCGCGCTGCTTCGCCTCGCTCGCGACCAGCCACCGCTCGGCCGTCGCGGCACGCCACATCTACACTGACGGCTGGCACGCAATGTGCGAAAGGAAGAACGAGTTCGATCGACTGCGTGAGGACCATCTTCAAGGAGGCGCGCAAAATCTCTATCCATCGTTCGTCGCAGCGCCGCCAATCGGATACCCCGTCACTTCAACTTCCGCCCTCCCAGTTCATGCGCGCCGAAATCACTCTCAACGAGGGGAGAGGTCAACCGCTCCCCGCAGGGCAAGGGCTCGCGCCACAAGACCTGCTCGGGTGCACGATCGACCATCTGCAGAGAAATCAGGAACTTTCGGCTGACGGCGTTCGCATCTATCGCAAGACCGTGAACGCCCATGAGCGTCACCATGTCGAGACGGCCGCCAGCGGGCGCGGCGTCCTGCTCGGCATCTCGTTGCGCGACGGTCATCGCCGACGGATCCTTCATGAACACCATGCGTCCTGCCATGACTTCGGCAAAGGCTCGATCTATGTCCGCGATTTCTGCGACCGATATCGCGCGGACATGCAAAGCGGCTTCGACTTCGTGCTGCTCGAGATCTCCCACCCGGCCCTGCAGCGCGCCATCGACGAAAGACCGGGGCCGCGCGTTGGCGGCCTGGTCGATGTCGCAGGCGTCAGGGACGAGGTGCTCGCCCATCTCGCAAGCGCGCTGATCCCTGCGCTCGAACGTCCTGCCGAGGTCAGCCTGCTGTTCATCGATCAGCTCAGCGTCGCGATGACGAGCTACCTGGTCGACAACTACGGTCGCGCCGCGCCTGCCACCGAGCCGCGGCCAAACCGGCTGCTTTCGCGTTCGCACGAGGCGCGCGTCAAGGAGATGTTGCGCAGCAAGATGGACGGCAGCATTTCGATCGCCGAGATCGCCGACGCCTGCAACCTGTCGCGCAGCTACTTCATCCGCGCCTTTCGCGAGACCACCGGCCAGACGCCGCACCAATGGCTGACCGCACAGCGGCTGGAACGCGCGCGCGCATTGCTGGAGGACGCCGAGCGGCCTCTGGCGGACGTGGCCGCAGCCTGCGGCTTTGCGGACCAGAGTCACTTCACGCGCGTCTTTTCCCAGCACACCGGCATGCCGCCGGGCGGCTGGCGCAAAAAGATGCAGCTTGAAAAATGAGGATGGCCGAACGCGGGTGCCGATACGAAACGCCCAGTTCTGAAGTCCTTCGTGCTCACCACCCCGCACCTGCTCGATCGACTGCGTGACGCCATGGAGCGTGCATTGCGAGGACCGCCCGCACCCTGGCCGCGCGCCGCGGCCTGCGGCTAGATGCCGAGCTGCGCTGCGATCGCCTGCCCCAAAATAGCGTCGACCAGCCGGAAGTGCTCGATCTGCCGTCGCTGGATGGTCTCGGGCACGCCTGCCATCGCCGCTGCGACGTTGGCGGCCAGACGCTCCCGCTCCGCGCTGCCCATCCGGCGGTACAGCGCAGTGGCCTGCACATAGTCCCCAAGGCCCTGGCGATCGTCGAAGCGCGCCGCGTCGCCGCTCAGCGGTAGCGCAGGCTCCGCGTGCCGTCGATCAGGACGCGGTCCGCCGAAGGAGTTGGGCTCGTAGTAGGCGTCGGTGCGAGGCGGCACGTCCAGCCGCATCGCACCGTCGGCGTGGTAGGTGTGCACCGGCGTGCGCGGTCGGTTCACCGGCAGCGCCGCGTGGTGCGTGCCGACGCGGTAGCGCTGCGCGTCGGCATACGCCAGCAGGCGTCCTTGCAGCAGCCTGTCGGGCGAGATGCAAAGGCCCGGCACCATGTGCGCGGGGTTGAAGGTCGCCTGTTCCACCTGCGCGAAATAGTTGTCGGGGTTGGCGTCGAGCGTGAGCTCGCCCAGTTCGACAAGCGGGAATTCGTCTTGCGGCCAGACCTTGGTGGGGTCGAAGGCATCGAAGGACAGCGCCTCGGCCTGCTGCTGGCTCATGAGCTGCACATGCAGCGACCAGCGCGGGTGCTCGCCACGCTCGATGGCCTCGAACAGGTCGCGCTGAGCGCTCTCGCGGTCCTCGGCGATGGTGGCGCGGGCCTGTGCATCGGTGAGGCAGCGAATGCCCTGCCGCGTCTTGAAATGGAACTTGACCCAGCAGCGCTCGTTGGCGTCGTTGATGAGCCCGAACGCATGTGCGCCGTAGCCGTGCATGTGGCGGTAGCTGCTGGGCAGGCCGCGATCGGAGAACAGCATCACGATCTGGTGGATGCTCTCCGGCGAGAGCGACCAGAAGTCCCAGATGGCGGTGGGCGAACGCAGGTGGCTCACCGGATGGCGCTTGAGCGCGCGCACCAGGTCGGGAAACTTCTGCGGATCGCGAATGCACGCCACCGGCAGGTGGCTGCCGACCAGGTCCCAGTTGCCTTCTTCCGTATAGGCCTTGAGGGCGAAGCCGCGCATGTCGCGCTCGGCATCCGCGCAGCCGCGTTCGCCCGTGAGCCCCGAGAAGCGCACCAGCACCGGCGTGACCCGGCCCGGCTGCAGGAAGTGCGCGCGGGTGTGGCGTGCAATGTCGCCCGTGATGCGCAGCTTGCCCAACGCGGCCGCGCCCTTGGCGTGCAGCACCCGCTCCGGAATGCGCTCGCGCGCCAGGTAGGCGAGCTTTTCGGCCATCTGGTAGTCCTGCAGGAGGATCGGTCCGCGCGGTCCCGCGGTGATCGAGTGCTGGCTGTCTGCCACGGGTGCACCGCCTGCGGTGGTCAAGGTCGGCGGCCTTGGGTTTGTCGTCATGGCGATGTCCCTGATCGAGTCTCGCAGCATGGTGAGCCGCAGGAACGCGCGTGTCTTGAACAGGAGTCGTCTGTTTTGAACGACGGCAGGCTGCAAGCCCCCATGCTGCGACGCAACAGCACCCGAATCTGCAAGGCCGCACCCAACCCGACAAGACGACGCCGCGCGCAGGGTGCACCATGGAGCCCCACCCACGACCGGCCCCTGCCATGAAACCCACCCTGCCCCAGCTCATGAGCCTCAACGGCGGCTTCGTCGACACCGCAGGCTTCCTGGCGCTTCACGGCCTGTTCACCGCGCACGTGACGGGCAATTTCGTGACCATCGGCGCGGCACTGGTACACGGCACCTCGGGCGCGCTCACCAAGCTGCTGGCGCTGCCTGTGTTCTGCGCGGTGGTGATGCTTGCCCGCCTGCTGAGCTACAGCCTGCCCGGCCTGGGCCTGCCGGTGATGCGGACCATGCTGGTGCTCAAGGCGGTGCTGCTGCTGGCGGGCGGCGTGCTGGCCATCCTTTTCGGCCCCTTCGCCGACGGCGACAGCGCAGCGGCGATGCTCGCGGGCCTGGTGCTGGTCTCGGCCATGGCCCTCCAGAACGCGGTGCACCGCATCCACCTGGGCAGCGCGCCACCCACCACGCTGATGACAGGCACGACCACGCAGGTCATGGTCGACCTGGCCGACCTGATGCGCGGCGGCCAGGCACCTCAAGACAAGGCCGCAGCGCATGCCCGCATACGGCGCATGTCGGCCGCGGTGGCGTGGTTTGCCGCCGGCTGCGCGGCGGCGGCTCTCATCTACGCGCGTTGGGACGTGTGGTGCTTTGCCGTGCCGCCCGTGCTGGCGGCGCTGGCGGTGGTGCTGCAGGGCAGCACGCACGAAGGCGACGCCGCCGCGCGGTAGCACCGCGATCCCTGGCTCCGGTGCCGGGGGTCACTTGTAGAGCCAGCGCGCCATCAGGCGCGTATACCTCGGCATGATCAGGTACACCATCAGCCCCACGATGGCGGCTGAAGCAATCAGGTGCTCCACCGCATGGAAGGACAGCACGGGCACCGGCGCGAGCAACCAGTGCAGCACCGCGGGCACGAGCATGGTCAGGGGGTAGATCACCGACAGCGTCAGCAGGAACTGCTTGTAGCGTTTGGCCGGCGGCTGCCCCGCGGGCGGGTGGAACCAGAACTCCAGGCCGCTGCGTGTCTCGACCTTCTCTTCCGTCTCCAGTAGCGGCTGCGCCTCTTCGATCAACCGGCGGCGAGCGTCCGAGTCGAACCAGTCCTGGGCATGCGCGAGCGAGTCGAAGCGGATGGTGATGGTGTACTGCAAGCTCCCTGCCGCCGGGTGAATCACATTGACGCCGCGGTGCCCCGGAAAGCGGGACGCAATGGGCACCACCTTCTTCAGCCATCGCTCATAGTCTTCCACCCTGTCGCGCCGAACGGTCTGCTGGATCACGGCCGTGACGGTTTCGGCCCCGGGCGGCGCGCGCCCGGCGATCTCGTCCAGCGTGGCGGTGCGCAAGGCGGGTTGTCGGTCGTCGGCGGTCATGTTCGGTGGCCTGTTCAAGGGTCTCAGAGGCCGATCATCTTGCGACCCTCGTCGGTCAGCAGGTCGTGCGTTTCGGGGTGTGCGCGCATGTAGCCATTGAACACCGGGCACTGTGGAACCACGCGCAGCCCGCGCTCGCGTGCCGAGGCGAGGCCGGCGAGCACGAGCTGCTTCGCGATGCCCTGCCCCTGCAGGGCTTCGGGCACGAGCGTGTGAATGAACGTGATGACGTTGCCTTCGAGCGAATAGACGGCGACCGCGTGATGGCCTTGCGACACATATTCGAAGCGGTGCTTCGCCGGGTTGTCCTGAACCAGGGAAGAGGCAGGAAGGGAAGGAGAAGGCGAAGAAGCAGTGGTCATGGAAAGCTCGCGACAGGGACGGTTGGATTCAATGCAGGTGCCGCAGGTGCAACGGCCGGCGGGGCGCTGCGGCGGTGGCTCCGTCATTCTTCCCGAACCGGCGCACCAGGTGGGCGCAGATGGTCAGTGCCAGGTGTTGCTGCACGAGCGAGCCGGCGCGTTGCGGCCGCTCGAACAGGGCCAGCACGGCCGCACCCAGGCTGCACATCACCGGGTCGACCACGCCGGGGACACACACCAGGCTGCTCACATGCACCATGCCCGACGCGCGCGCCACGGTGCGCACCAGCGCGTGCGGCACGTAGAACTGCAACGCATCCAGCGGGTTGCCCAGGTAGCTCGCGACCTCGTCGCGCAGATCGACGATGCCGAGGGCACCCGGCTCATAGCCGCGCACCACCGAGGGCCGCCCGCGCACCCAGGTTTCGTGATGGCGCATGCCGAGAAGGTGCAGTGTGACTAGGAAGGCATCCTCGGGAGGGATCTCCCGCTTCATGCCCAACTGGTCGGACAGGCAAGTGATGCGCGTGACGACGAAGGGCGCCATCAAGGACTCCGCGCCAGCTGCGGGCGCGTTGGGCGCCGGCAGCATGACGAGCGAGGGCGCGGATGGCAACTCGAAGTACCGGCCCAGCAGGTCGCCGTAGGCGCCTTCGCGCGTCACGGAAAGCATCTGCCCTTGGTGAACGCCGGCGGACCGGCATTCACCACCGAATCCCGTTCCTTGCAGGAACGCTCACTGCCATCACGCAAGGCAAGAGTGGCCACAGCGGGGGCAAAAACAAGGGGACTCAGCCCTGGCGCACCGACTCGAACAGGAACCACGTGCGGCGCTCGGCCTCATCGATCCAGTTCTCCAGCACGCTGGCCGTGGCCACGTCGCCGTACTCGTCGCACACCGCGTGCGCGGCGCGCATGAAGCCGGCCAGGCGCTGGTTGTCCTCGCGCAGTTCGGCCAGCATGCCGATGGGGGACACGAAGTCGGCGTCGTTGTCGGACAGGCGCTGCAGGCGCACGGCGTGGCCGGTGGAACGCAGCGTGGTGCCGCCCACCTTGCGCACGCGCTCTGCGATGGGGTCGACCGTGGCGAAGATCTGGTCGGCCTGCTCGTCCAGCAGCAGGTGATAGTCGCGAAATGACGGACCCGACATGTGCCAATGGAAGTTCTTAGTCTTGAAGTACAGCGCGAACACGTCGGCCAGCAGCACGTTCAGTGCGGCGGAAATGTCGCGCGTGGCGTCGGCGCCCAGGTCGCTCGGCGTGTGCAGCGATGCCACGCGGCGCGCCTTGGTTCTGTCGGCCAAGGCCTTGACGGCTTTGGCGGTGTTTGCGGTCTTTGCAGGCTTGGTGGACTTGGATGTGGCCATGGGTCTTCCTTGGAAAGTGCCGTGGGTTGGCGAAATGCCGTCTGCCGTCAGCGAGGCAGATGGCAAAGACGAAAAAGCGGGGATCGGTCCTTGGAGCGCATCCTCGTTGCAACGAAGGTGCGCGTCTTGTCGATTAATGAGGCCGTTTGGATATTTGCCGTCGCGGTGCCCAGGCGGCGGGCAATTCGTTCGTTCGCGGGTGACCAACGAAATCGAACTCGCAGTGGCGCGCGACGTGCCGGCGCTCATCATCTGCACATCGCCGGCCAGATCATCGAGCCCGTGCTCATCGAGTCCTCGTGCTGAAGCGCGCCGTACAGCGCGGAAGTAAAGCTCTCCATGGCGCGGCTCGGATATCGCCACGTCTGTCTGGTTCATGGCACAGGCACCTTCCTACTTCGGCTGCTGCTGACGACAGATGTTCGTTCCTACGGTCGTCAGCTGGAGCGATCCGCCCAGCCATTCGAGCCAAGCCAATGAGACCAGATCGTCGATCACCGCCTCGTCGATCTCGCCTGCACGCCGGCGATGCAGCAAGTCAGCCACATGGGGCAGATCGGCGCGAAGCGCTTCCCGCCGAGAAAGGGAGAGAAACGCTGGAGTCATGCGAGGTCCTTCATGCAGATGCATGCGAACCAGCCTAACACCCGAAGGCCGCCTGCAGCACACGAAAAGAAAAACCACACCGCGCTGAAACCACCTACACTAGACGCATCGACTGCGGCTTGCTCGTTGCCTCAGTCCTTGATTGACACCTCGCGGCAACCGCTGACCGCCAAGGCCTCACCTCCCCGACAAGCTGACCCATTCCCGTCGGCCCTTGCGGAGCGTCATTCTCCTCAGCGAGTTCCATCGTCGGTCCGTTCAACGCATTCTGCGGACCGCTCACCGTTTCCCCCACAGATCAACTTCGTGTGCCTGACCAGCCCAGTGCTGGCACGCATGCTCGGCGCGCGCCTCGAAGGCAACCGCCCGCTTCATCACATGCAGATTCCACAGGCCCACGAGGTGGGCAGATACCTCGTCACCCCCATGACCAAGCTCACCGAGAGCGGGCAGTACGCCGCTTCGGTCTCCGTCCGCCGCGGCATGCATGACCGGGTCTTCCGGCTCATCCCGCGCTTCGACAGCGCCGCACGTGCGGCGCACTACGCATTGGTGCAGGGCCGCCACTTCGTGCTGAACAACCAACTGGCCTGAGCATCCGGCCGATCATTGAAGGAGCTTCGTGGGTAAGGAAGAACTGATTGAAATGCAGGGTCGAGTACAGGAAGTACTGCCCGATTCGCGTTTTCGCGTCACCCTGGACAACGGACACAGCCTGATCTGCTACTCGGGCGGCAAGATGCGCAAGCACCGCATCCGGGTGCTGGCAGGCGACAAGGTCTCGCTGGAGATGTCGCCCTACGACCTCAACAAGGGACGCATCACTTTCCGCCATCTCGAACCCCGCTCCCAGAGCGGCTCTCCCCCCGTGCGGCGCCCTGCCCGATAGGCTCGCCTCCCGATGCGTCCTGCATCGGACTCAACCCGTTTTTCGACCACTCAAGAAAGCAATCATGGATAACAAGCTCTACGTCGGCAATCTCTCATACACGACTCGCGAGGACGCGCTTCAACAACAGTTCGCGCCATTTGGTCACGTCGCCTCGGCGAAGGTCATGACGGAGCGCGATTCCGGCCGCTCCAAGGGCTTCGGTTTCGTCGAGATGGGCTCGCCTGCGGAAGCGCAGGCCGCCATCAAGGGGCTCCACGGCAAGGAGATCGATGGCCGGGCACTGACCGTCAATCTCGCCCGCCCGATGGAGCCGCGCACCGGTGACTTCGGCGGCAACCGCAGCTACTGAACCATCATCGATCGTGATGCCCTCTTCCGCTCGGCATGCGGCGGGGGCAGACAACGCCGCGGCAGTTGCGCATGTTGCATTGCTCCGGCGCATCGAGCACGCGATCTTTCCGCTGGCCGTCGTCAGGCCCGAGTTGGCCCTGCTCCCGAAGGGTATCGGCCGACCTTGCCATTGAGCCAAGCCTGCATCTGCAGCGCGAGCGTGAGGCGGCTGTAGGCGGCGGAAGCGCGCCAGCGTGCACACTGTGGGCAAAGGAGTGATCGCCATGCTTCCCATGCCCCGTTTCTCCAAGCAGGTGTGCGCCGCCCTGGCCCTGAGTTTCTCGGCCTGCGCGATGGCGGCCGATCCGCCGCTCGACGCGGCTGCGAGCGACCCCGCCCGGCTCGGCTGGATGGTGGGGGCGCCCCCGCCGCCCGAGCGGCGTCTGCGCTTCGACGACGGCAGCTATTTCCGCTTTCCGGCCTTGCGCTGGAGCGTTGCGCATTTCCGCGAACTCATGCCCACCGCCAATGTCTCGCGCGGCCTGGGTGCACCCGCGCCGCTGCCGCGCGCGCTGCGCGCCGACATTGACGATCTGCGCTTCACGCCGCTGGGTGCCAAGGAGTCGATGACCTGGGCCGAATCGCTGGCCGCCAATTACACCGACGGCATCGTGGTGCTGCACCGGGGGCGCGTGGTGTACGAGCGCTACTTCGGGGCCCTGACGGAGCAGGGCCAGCACGGCGCCATGTCGATCACCAAGTCGTTTACCGGCACCCTGGGCGCCATGCTGGTGGCCGAGGGCACGCTCGACCCCTCCAGGCGCGTGGCCGACTACGTGCCGGAGCTTGCGGCGTCGGCCTTCGGCAGCGCGACCGTGCGCCAGGTGCTCGACATGACCACGGGCCTGCAGTTCAGCGAGGATTACGCCGATCCCAATGCGGAGGTCTGGGCCCATGCCCAAGCGGGCAGTCCGCTGCCCAAACCCCAAGACTATGCCGGCCCGCGCAGCTACTACGAATACCTGCAGACCGTGCAGCCGGAAGGCCGGCACGGCGGTGCGTTCGCCTACAAGACCGTGAACTCAGACGCGCTGGGCTGGATCATCGCGCGGGTCACGGGGCGCTCTGTGGCCGCGTTGCTGTCCGAGCGCATCTGGAGCCGCCTGGGCACAGAGCAGGACGCCTACATGACGGTGGACTCTACCGGCACGCCGTTCGCGGGCGGCGGGCTCAACACAGGCCTGCGTGACCTCGCTCGCTTCGGGGAGATGCTGCGCAACGGCGGCCGCCACAACGGCCAGCAGATCGTGCCTCGCACGGTAGTGGACGACATCCGCCGCGGCGGCGACCGCGAGGCCTTTGCTCGTGCCGACTACACGCTGCTGCAGGGCTGGAGCTACCGCAATATGTGGTGGGTCACGCATGGTGCCGATGGCGCGTTCATGGCGCGCGGCGTGCACGGCCAGCGGCTCTATGTGAATCCCGGCGCGGGCGTGGTGATTGCGCGCTATGCATCGCACCCCGTGGCGAGCAACGCGTCGAACGATCCGACCACGCTCCCCGCATTCGACGCGCTGGCTCGCCAACTCGCGGCTCCACCGCGGTGATTCGCTGCCGCTCACTCGGCAGAAGGGGATCAGTGGAGCGTGACAACGGGGCCCGGTCTTTTTGGTCCGAGAACCCGTTGGGCTATTGCTCGGGGTTTTCACCGTTCAGACCATGGCGTGGCGTGGGCTTTCTCTCAGAACTCCAGGGCGTTTTGCTGAAGAATGGCTAAAATGGCTAATCACTCTTCCTTGAGTCCAGTCATGCAAGTCAGTGCCACCGATGCCAAGAACCGCTTTGGCTACTACCTAAGTCAGGCTGAGCGCGAGCCCGTGCAGGTCATGAAGAACGACCGCGTCGCGGTCGTGATGGTCTCGGCTGCCCGTTACGCCGAACTCGAGGCGCTCGAACGGACAAAGACGCTCGGCCAGCGCAAGCGCGAATTCAACGAGACCTATGCAGAGTGGATTGCTGCCCAGAACGGGCTTGTCGAGCGCGTGGGTGTTTTCGGCGAGGACTACCGTCCCTGGTGATCGCAGGATGGCCCAGTTCGACGTCTACGCCAACCCGTCCAAGACCCAGCGCGGCGAGATTCCCTGGATGGTGGACATCCAGAGCGAGATTCTCGATAAGCTCCCGACTCGTCTCGTGATGCCATTGGCGCTGCGTGCCAACATGCCGGCGGCCATGCCGCGGTCGCTCTGTCCGACCATCGGCTGGAACGGAGCGACGCTGGTGGCTTTACCGCATCTGGCCGCACCCTTTCGTGTCAAGGATCTGGGGGCTGTCCAGGGCAACCTCCGATCTCAGGCCAGCGATTTCGTGGCCGCGCTAGATGCAGTGATCAGCGGAATCTGAATCGAGCGTTCAGTACGTCGCGCTCTACCGGCGGTGTGGCTGCAAAGAACGAAGGTATCCAACAATCCCTCGCAGATGGCATGTGCGATGCGTTGGGCCCGCCGCGGCTGCGGTAGTGAACGCTCGACCCATACGGATGCGCAGTTCGGAGGCGTCTGCAGGGCAAGAAGCAAGCTTCCAGCTCGGGCGGGAAACGGATCTGCCCACCCACACACAGCTTTTGAAGACCCTGTGTGCCAATTTGACGGCCGTCCAGACCCGGCCGACGAGCGTCCCCGACGCGCAACACGCGGCACCGCCGGCATGCCGCCATCCTGCGTTCCTGTGCCATGATGAAGTTAACAAATCCACTCCCCATACCCGGGCGCTGACCCCGCCCTCTGTTAGCACCGCTTCACCTTGGCCTACCTTGTCGCACTTCTGATGTTCGTCGCATCGCTGTGCCATGCGCAGACGGCGCCAGTGCAGCGCCTGCGCATCGTCGGAGGACTCGCCGGGGTCACGCAGTTCACGGGGCAGGAGGAGCAGTTCTGGACGCGCGACCTCGCGGCGCTGTCCGGAGGGCGCTACACCGCCAGCATCGTGCCCTTCGACCGCGCGGGCGTGCCGGGCCAGGAGATGCTGAACCTGATGCAGCTGGGCGTCGTACCCTTCGGGACGGCGCTGCTGAGCCAGATTTCCACGCAGTTCCCGGAGTTCAGCGCGGCCGACATGGCCGGACTGAACCCGGAAGTTGCCACGCTGCGACGCGTGGTGGGCGCATTCCGTCCCTACCTGTCGCAGACCTTGCGCGAGCGCTATGACGTGGAACTGCTGGCGGTCTACATCTATCCGGCGCAGGTGGTGTTCTGCAACAAGCCGATGCAGCAGCTCAGCGACCTCGCGGGCCGGCGCACCCGCGTCTCCAGCTCCATGCAGGCCGACTTCGTCTCGGCGCTGGGCGGCACGCCCGTTTACACCGAGTTCTCGCAGATCATGGCGAACATGAAATCGGGCAACACCGAGTGCGCCATCACCGGCACCATGCCCGGATACACACTGGGCCTGCACCAGGTGACCAGCGCGCTCTATGCCATGCCCTTGAACTGGGGGGTGGCGGTCTTCGCCGCCAACCGCGAGAGCTTCCAGGCACTGCCGCCCGATCTGCAGGCGCTGCTGCGCAAGGAGCTGCCGCGGCTGGAAGCCGCGGTATGGGCCCAGTCGGAGCGCGAGACCGAGGAAGGCATCGCCTGCAACACCGGTGCGGCAGGTTGCAGCAAGCCGGCCCAGGGACACATGACGGCCGTGCGGCCCTCCCCGCAGGACGAGGCCCGTCGGCGCGAGATCTTCGCGAACCGCGTGCTGCCCGGCTGGGTGCAGCGCTGCGGGCCGGTGTGCGCCACGGTGTGGAACCAGACGATCGCGCCGGTGGTCGGCATCCGGGCCAGGACAACGACACAGTGACGCCGCGATTTCCCCGTCGCATCACCGCCGTCATCTATGGCGTGGCGCTGTCCTTGCTCGCCACCGCGGGAACGGTGGCCGCCGTCATCGTCTGGGAGGCCAGGCAGAAGGCCATCGTCGATCACGAGAACCAGACGATCCGCTTCGTGGCCGGTTCCGAAGCGGCACTCAATCGCGCGCTGCTGAGCGTCGACATGCTGCTCGCAGGCGCCAACGAGATTCTGCGCGGCTCGACAGCCGCCAGCGCCGCGAGCGAAGCGAGCAGCCCTGGACCGCACCAGCTGCTCGAGAACCTGGTGCGGCAAAACCTGCTCGTGCGCCACATCGCCTTCGTCGATGCGCGCGGCACGGTGGTGGCGTCCTCGGACCGCCGCGGCGACAGCCTGCCGCTCGCCCTGCCCGCAGGCTTCGTGGACAGCGTGCTGGCCAAGCCCGTGTCCACGCTGGCGATTAGCGTGCCGGCCGTGAGCATGGTGACCTCGCAGAAGGTGCTGTACCTCGCCCGTGCCGTGACGCTGGCGGACGGCTCGCGCATGCTGTCTGTGGCGGAGGTGCAGCTGTCGCTGCTCGCGACGATCATGACGCAGGGCGCCGGCCTGCGCGGCCTGGAAGTCACGCTGGAACATGACGCCGGTCCGCTCTTGGCGAGCCTGCCGCCACGCGACGACCTCGGCGGCCGGCCCATCGAGCCGGCCATGCACGAGCAGACCAGCGACGGCAAGCCGAAGCGCATGGCCGCGCGCCTGAGCGGCGAACCGGCCATCGTGGTGGCCCGTCCCACGCTGCACCGCAATCTGCTGATCGTGGCGAGCTTGCCGTTGAGCGCGGCGCTGCAGGACTGGCGCCGCGAACGCGACCTGGTCGCGTGGACCGGTGCGCTCATCGCGCTGATGAGCGTGGCCGTGGCGCGCTTCGCGCACGTCCAGCTGCGCCGTCAATGGCACTCCCGCATGGAGCTGGTGCGTTCCAAGGCCACGCTGGACCAGGCGCTGGAATCCATGGCCGAGGGCTTCATCCTCCTGGACGCCGAGCACCGCGTGCTCAACTGGAACCACAGCTTCGTCGCGATGTTCCCGTGGACGGCATCGATGATCGCGCCACAGCTGCCCTTTCAGCGCATCATGGACGAAACCGCAAAGCACGTGGTGCACGGGCGAGGACCCGCCGGCTGGTCGGCCCTGAATGCGCCGCAGCTCGCACAGGCGCACTCCGAACAGGAGGCGCTGCTGCAGAACGGCCAGGTGATCCGCGCGACGCGCAGCCGGACGCCGGACGGCGGCCTGGTCTGCGTCTACCACGACATCACCGAGAAGCGTCGCCACACCGCCGCCATCATCGAGAGCAAGGCGCAGCTGCAGGCGACGCTCGACGCCCTGCCCGACCTGTTGCTCGAGGTCGGGCTCGATGGCCGCTGTCATGGCCATCACGCGCCGCGCGTGCCATTTCACGTCGCAGGATTCGAAAGCCCCGTGGGGCGTACCCTGCAGGAACTGCTGCCGTCCGATGCTGCCTCCCAGGTGATGGCGGCGCTGCGCGAGGCCCACGCCAGCGGCTACTCGGCGGGGCGCCAGTTCGAGCGGCGCGACAAGGGCGAACGCACCTGGTTCGAGATCTCGGCGTCGCGCAAGGCGGTTGACGAGGCGGTCGATGAGACGGTCCATGGACCGATCGACGACGACGCCAGCAGGACCGATGCGCCTGGCGCGCGCTTCATCGTGATCCTGCGCGACATCACGCAGAGCAAGCGCGCCGCGCGCGAGATCGAACACCTCGCCTTCTACGACACGCTCACGGGCCTGCCCAACCGGCGGCGGCTGCTCGACCGCCTGCACCAGACCCTCGGCAGCGCCGCGCAGCGCCCGGGGCTGTGCGCGCTGCTCTTTCTCGATCTGGACAACTTCAAGACGCTGAACGACGCGCTCGGCCACGACGTGGGCGACGTGCTCCTCCAGCAGGTGGCGCAACGGCTCAAGAGCTGCCTGCGCGACGGCGACACCGTGGCACGCCTGGGCGGCGACGAGTTCGTGGTGATCCTGGACGACCTGGACGACGAGATCGCGGTCGCAGTCTCGCAGACCGAGACTGTCGGCGCAGCCATCCTCGCGCACCTGAACCAGCCCTATACGCTGGGCACGCAGCACCATCACAGCACCTGCAGCATCGGCGCCTCGCTGTTCGATGCCCGTACCGCCTCGATCGAGGAAGTCCTCAAGCAGGCCGACATCGCCATGTACCGCGCCAAGACGGACGGCGGCAACGCGCTGCGCTTCTTCGAGTCGGACATGCAGACCCGCATCACCGCGCGTGCCGCACTGGAGAACGAGCTGCATGCCGCCATCGCGGCACAGCAGTTCGTGCTGCACTACCAGAGCCAGGTGACCAGCGAAAACCGCGTGGTGGGCGCGGAGGTGCTGGTGCGCTGGCACCATCCGGTGCGCGGGCTGCTGCTGCCGGGCCAGTTCATCGATGTGGCGGAGGACACCGGGCTCATCATCCCGATGGGCCTGTGGGTGCTGGAGACGGCCTGCAGGCAGCTCACGGCGTGGCAAGGCGACCCGCGCCGGCGACACCTCAAGCTGTCGGTCAACGTCAGTGCCCGGCAGTTCCGCGAGGGTGACTTCGTCGATCAGGTGAGCCGCGTGCTGACGCGCACCGGTGCCGATCCGGGCAAGCTCGAACTGGAGCTCACCGAGAGCCTGCTGCACGAGAAGGTGGCCGACGCGATCGGCAAGATGGAGGCACTCGCCGCGCTGGGCATCCAGTTCTCCATGGACGATTTCGGCACCGGCTTCTCTTCGCTGTCCTACATGACGCAGTTGCCGCTGAGCCAGGTGAAGATCGACAAGTTCTTCGTGCACCGCATCGGGCTGGACCCGAAGGTGGAGTCGATCATCCAGGCCATCATCGGCATGGCGCGCAGCATGGAACTGGAACTCGTGGCCGAAGGCGTGGAGACGCCTGCGCAGCGCGAGTTCCTGCTGCGCCATGGCTGCGAACTGTGCCAGGGCTACCTTTTCGGCGTGCCGCAGCCGCTGGAAATCTACGAACGCGAGCTCGACGGAGAGCTTCCTGCCTCGAATCTCGCCTTCGTGCCGCAATAGGCGCACACGTTCCACGATGAAGGGCGACAGGGCCGAGACCGCAGACCTGGGCCGAGGTGGTCGAGGCGCGCGGCATTCAACCTTCGCAATGACAGCTGCAGCGCCACTCCCGCTGGAGTCATCCCCCGCTCATTCGCGCGCGCTCGCCGTTTCGAGGCCTGGGAATCTCGGCATGAAGCCCAGTTCCTCGCGGATGCGGCGGCCGTCCATGAGCGCATCGAAGGCACGTGCGAACTCGGCGTTGGAGCCATCGGGCGGCGGAGCGCCCACCGATGCGAAGAGCGCGCCAAGCGTGGGCGCTTCGTCGCCGACCACGTTGTAGATGCGGTGCGCAGGCGACGGGGCATCGAGCAGCAGAGTGACGGCCTGCGCGACGTCGACGTGGTGGGCGATCGACATGCGTTGCGCCGCGGGAAAGCCGCGCATCACCGGAACCACCTCCTCGATGTGCGGATCGCCGTCACCGTACACGAACGGCAGGCGAAGCACACGCACGTCCAGGCCCTGGAGTTCCAGGAGGAAACGCTCGGCCGCCAGCTTGCTCACCGGATAGGCCACCGTCGGCGCGCAGGGGTCGTCCTCGCGAGCGAGCTGTCCACCGTTGGCGCCGTAGACAAGACCGGTGCTGGTGAAGAGGAAACGCCGCACCGAGGCGTCGCGCGCGGCGTGCGCCAGGTGCTGCGTACCGAGATCATTGACCGCGTGCGCCTGCTCGGGCGTCGCACCGCGGAAGAAGGCGGCACAGTGGACCACGGCCTCGATGCCGTGCACTGCAGCGGCCAGCGAGTCTGCGTCCTGCAGGTCGCCCTGGATGATCTCGACACCGGCCTCTTGCAAAGGGGCAGCGCGCGCTGGATCGCGCACAAGGGCTCGCACGTGGTCACCCCGCAGGGCAAGTCGCTTGGCGAGTCGGCTTCCGACCTTTCCGGTCGCTCCAGTGATCAGGATTTTCATGACCTGCAGCGTAGCGGCGCGCCCGCGACGCGAATTGGAAGAAACGGACATGAAGGGGCGAAATCCCATGAGCTCGCCAAGCGGTTGAATAATGGGGCCATGCGCGCGCACCACATTCACCAAGGTCACCCGGCGCAGGGAACTTCGACTGCGTCCTCCGTGGCCGCCCTCTCCCTGCACATGATCGACCGCGATGCGCGAGGCACCCTGGTGCCCCGCCTGGAAACCCAGATCGTCGTTCGCTTCGGATCGATGGCACGGGACGGACTCGATGCACATGTGCTCGGGGCACGGCAGCAGGTGCATCGCAAGCTGGTTCGCGGCGGCCAGCGGATCTTGGTGGCGCGTCTTCGTCTGGGCGTGCACGAAGCGGTTCTCGGCGCGCCCGCTTCCGCCATCGCCGGGCACACTGTCGCACTCGAGGACCTGTGGGACGACAGCGCGCAGCTGTTCGATCGGCTCGCCGGCGCGCGCAGCATGGCCGAGGCGGCCGCGGCGCTGGAAGGCGCCATCTCCGAGCGCCTCGGCACCGCGCAGGGAGGCGGTGTCCAGCCGCGTTTCGCGCTCGAAGCCGCCAGGAGGCTGGAGAGCGCGAGCGTGGACGTTGTCGCCGCAGACCTTGGCGTGAGCGCCCGGCACCTGCGCCGTGTGTTTCGCGAGGCCCTGGGCATCAGCCCCAAGGCATTCGCCAGGCTCACGCGCTTCCATCGCGCGTTGCGCGACGCCCGCCATGACAGCCGCATGGGCTGGGCCGGCATCGCCGCTGCCGCGGGTTACTACGACCAGGCGCACCTCATCGCCGAGTTCCGCGCGATTGCCGGCGTGACGCCGCGCGCGCTCGTCGACGAACTTCGTACGGGGCCGGGGATCGACTGAAGTCGGGCCACCGCGCAGGCGCACGCAGCGAAACGGACGAGGCCATCGAAGCCGAATGGGGCCGGCACCTCGTCAGTGTGCTCACCCAAAGCCGGCAGACTGCCCCGGTTCGGACCCAACGCGGCGGTGATGACCCTGCCCCAACATCGATCCACCGTCGACGGCGTCGAGCCGCAGGCTGAACAATCCCCGCGCTACTTGAGTGGCTGCGGATGCAGGGCTGCGACGGAGGTCGGCGCAAGCAGGGTATGTCTCAGGCTCCAGATACAGGCAGCGAGTCGAAGCAGCCGTTCCACGTTCCGGTCGTGATTCACGTCCTGAGGGTCTTCCCCATCAATCAGATCGCAGATGCAGTCCAGCCCTGCTGCAGGCGTGAAGCCCAGGCCGGCGCGCGCCATCTCGATCGTCGCCGCCAGAACGTCCGTCTTTTCCATATCGAGCTCCGTGAAGTCATGAGGCGTTGCCCGCCGGGATACTGCCGGACCGCGATGCCGATGAAGGAGCCGCTGCAAAACAGCACTGCAGTGGAACACACAATCATCGGCAGAGGTGGGTTCACTCGGGCGAGTTACGGCGTCGTGTGCATCTGCTGTGCGTCACGAGCAGCTACCCGCTCTGTCGCGTCGTTGCGCTGATCCCCCTGTTCCGGTGTGCCCCGGCGCGTATTGACAGGCTCCAGACCGGCTCAGGCACCGCGGAGACGGGGTGGCTTGCGATGCTGGGTTGCCTGCTCGTAGTCGTGCGCCAGCGCGAGCAGCACCGCTTCGCTCCACAGCGGGCCGACGAACAGCAGACCAAAGGGCGCACCCGACGCGTAGTAGCCTGCCGGCACGGTCACCGCCGGAAGGCCCGCGATGTTGAGTTCGCCCACCGTGGTTTCCTGAATGGTGCCGGTCTTCACGGCAGGCAACTCCTCGCGCATCTGAGGAAACACCAGTGCATCGAGTCGCTCGCGCTCGAACACCTCGTCCACGATTCGCAGATAGGCTTCCTTCAACGCGATGAAACCCGAAAGGTCCGGTGGCACGGTGGGCGACTTCAGGGCGGCTGCGAACTGCGGCAGATTGTGCAGATAGCTCAACACCCCCTTCGGTCCGAAGGCGGACTCGCTCTGGGTCGCTGCGGCGAACTCGGCGAAGGACGTGAGCGCCGCATCGGGGCCCAGGCGCTCGAGGTACTTCTGCAGGTCATAGGGCACGGATTCCATCCCGCGGGCGTCGAAGTTCGCCAGTGGCGGCGTCGGCTGGCGCAGGTCTGCGAAGCCGGTGCCTGCAAACGGGTCATCGATCAGCACGGCACCTCGCGCCTTTAGTTCATCAGCCGCACGCAGGTAGAGCGCGTTCGCCTCGCCAGAGAGCGGCTGTGTGCGCCAGCCGGGCCCATACAAGCCGATGCGCGCCCCTTCCAGGGTGCGGCTGCCGAACTTCGAGGTGTAGCCCCCCACCGGCTTCTTGCCGACGCCGGCCAGCGTCTTCGGGTCTTCTGCGGAGTAGCCCGCCAGCACGTCGAGGCAGAGCGCCGCATCCTTCACGGTGCGTGCGATCGGTCCGACGACGTCCCGGTTGCCAGACAGCGGCATGACGCCGGCGTTGGGCACCAGGCCGATGGTCGGCTTGATGCCCACCAGATCCTGAGCCGAAGCCGGATTCTGGATGGAGCCTCCCGTTTCCTCAGCGAGTCCCAATACCGCCATGCTGGCGCCCACCGCCGTTGCCGTACCGGCGCTGCTTCCTCCAGGCACGCGATCCGGCATGACAACGTTGAGCGTGGGGCCCGCCCAGCTGTCGTCCGCGTGCGTTCCGGTGTGGCTCAGGATCGGCACGTTGGTCTTGCCGAGGATGATGGCACCGGCGGCGCGCATGCGCGCCACGACAGGAGCATCGGTCGCAGGCATCAGGTCGACGCCGCCGGTCTTGCTGTGCAAAAGCGCCCAGCCGGCGGTCGTCGGAAAGCCGACCATGTCCATCGGATCCTTGACCACGACGGGCACGCCTGCGAGCGGGCCCAGCGCTTCGCCGGCCTGGCGTCGACGATCAATGGCACACGCGTCGTCGACGGCTTCGTCGTTGAGGAAGATGACGGCGTTGTAGCGCGCGTTCCAGGTCTCGATCTGAGCAAGGCAGGCTCGTGCAAGCGACTCTGCATTGAAACGGCCGCTTCGGAAACCCTCCTGGACGCTGTCGAGGGTCAGGGTCGTGAGGTCGATGTCAGGGGTGATCTGGTTCATGGCGTTGAAGCTCGCTTGGATCTCGTGAAGAAGATGGATGGATGGAAGTAAAGGAGGGGCGATACCCCGTTCAGAAGGTCATGTGGCGATCGACGATCTCGTCGCTCAGCATCTCGATGGGACCGCTCGCGACGATCGATCCCTTCTCAAGCATCGCGAAGCTGCTGGCGACACGGCGCACGAAATCGATGTTCTGCTCCACCAGCACCATCGTGAGCCCCAGTTCGCGATTCATGCGCGAGATCGCAGCCTCGATCTCCTGCACGACCGACGGCTGGATGCCCTCGTTGGGCTCGTCGAGCAGCATCACGCTCGGGTGGATCGCCAAGGCGCGCGCCAGGGCGAGTTGCTGCTGCTGGCCGCCGGACAGCACGCCGCCTGGGCGCTCCAGATTCGCTGCAAGATACGGAAACAGTTCGAGCGCCAGTGCTGGGATCGTGCGCGGACCCCGCCCGGCGAAGGCGCCCATCAGAATGTTCTGACGGACGCTGAAGTCGGGGATGATCTCGCGCCCCTGCGGTACATAGGCAATGCCCGCACGAGCGCGCAGGTGCGTGGGCAGCGCGTCGATGCGCCGCCCATCGAGCTCGATGCGGCCGGTCGAGTTCACCATGGTGCCCATCAGCGCGCGCAGCAGCGTCGTCTTGCCCATGCCGTTGCGCCCGAGAATGGCGGTGATCTTTCCTTGGGGAATGACCAGGCTGACGTCGTGCAGCGCATGGCTGCGGCCGTAGTAGCTGTCGAGATTCGTGAGTGTCAACATGGCGATGCGATTCCGTGGGATCCGAGATAGGCCTGCCGCACGCGGGGATCCCGCTCGATCTCGGCGACGTTGCCTTCGGCCAGCACGCGCCCCAGATGCAGCACGGTGATGCGCTCGGCAATGTCGCGTACGAAGGCCATGTCGTGCTCGACCACCAGGATGGTGTGGCGTCCGCGCAGGCTTTTGAGAATCTGTGCGGTCTTGCGCGTTTCGGCGGCGGTCATGCCGGCGGTGGGTTCGTCGAGCAGGATCACCTTGGGGTCCTGCGCGATCAGCAGCCCCAGTTCCAGCCACTGCGTCTGGCCGTGGCTGAGGTCACCGCCGAGTCGGTGCTGCTCGGCTTCCAGGCCGATGAGGTTCAGGATCTCATCCACCCGGGCATCGATCCCGTGCCCGAAGCCCCAGCGCAGATTGCGCAGGATGGAAGGATCCCGGCTCGCAGCCACGCACAGGTTGTGTCGCACCGAGAGTTCGCGGAACACACTGGGGATCTGGAACTTGCGGCCGATGCCTGCGCGGGCGATCCGGTATTCGGGCCGATTCGTCAGGTCGCGTCCGTAAAGCAGGACTCGGCCCGTCGTACTCGCGGTCTTGCCCGAGATCAGATCCATCAAGGTGGTCTTCCCTGCCCCGTTGGCACCCAGCAGCACGCGCAACTCGCCGTCGGCCACCCGCAGCGAGACGCCATCCACGGCCTTGAAGCCGCCAAAACTCACGCCCAGCGACTGGAGTTCGAGCGCGGTCATGACCTCCCCCCGGCCGCGCGGGCGCGCGTGCGGTGGTCGAAGCGCGCGATCAGGTCGTGGGCCCAGCCACCGATGCCTTTGGGCAGGTAGAGCACCACCAGCACGAAGGTCAAGCCCACGATGACACGCCAGGCTTCGACCAGCGACTGCGTCTCGCTCGCGGTCGCCTCCAGAATGTTGATCAGGATCGCGCCGATGCACGCACCCAGCAGCGAGCCCCGGCCACCCACCGCAGCCCACACCACCATCGTGATCGAGAAGCTCAGGTCCATGAAGGTGGGCGAAGCGAACTCCGCCACCACCACATAGAGCATGCCGGCCACGGCGGCGATGGCCGCGGACAACGCGAAGAAGAAGGTCTGATAGTGCGCCACGTCGAATCCCAGGTAGCGCGCGCGCTGCGGATCGCCCGAAGTCGCGCGCAGGATCACGCCGGCGCGCGTGGCGAGCAAGACTCGCGCGCCGATCAGCACGAATGCGAGCGTGAGCGCGACCAGGTAGTACGTCGATGTGCCGTAAGGGTCGAACTCGTGCGCGCCAACGCGCAGCCATGCGAGGTCGGACAGCCCGTTGAATCCGTTGGTCAGCGGCTGTGCGTCCACCAGCAGGAGGCGCACCAGCAACACCAGCGCGAGCGTGACGATCGAGACGAACACCCCCGCGATGCGCTTGCGGAACAACACGCCCCCCAGAAGGAACGCCACCAGCACCGGCAACACCACGCCCATGAAGATGCCGAATCCCTGGGATTGGAAAGGCAGCCAGAGGAACGAGCCCTGGTTGATGCAGCACAGATCCACTGTCGCGCCGGGCTCGGCGTTGGACAGCATGAAATCGGGCACGGGATTCGCGCCCCCGTGCTGCAGGCTGGTGGAACTCGCCATCTTCAGCGACATGGCGAGCATGTAGGCGCCCAGGCCGAAGAAAAGGCCTTGCCCGAGGTTGAGGATGCCTGCGTAGCCCCAGCACATGGCAACGGCAATGCCGAGCATGCCGAACACCAGATACTTGGCGAGCCGATTGAGTCCGAAGCCGTCGAGCACGAGCGGAGCCAGGAAGACCAGCCCCAGGAACAGTGCATACGCAGCCACGGTCAGACGCTTGTCCAGAGAGGTTCCCATGGCCATCACCGCCCCTTGAACGAGAAGAGCCCCTGCGGGCGCACGATGATGAGAAGAATCACCAGGCCGAACACCACTGCGCGCGCGAGGATGTCGTTGCTGAACGCCGCCACCACGCCGGTGACTTCTCCAAGCCCGATCGAGGTGACGATCGCGCCGAGCAGGCTGCCGACACCGCCCGACACCACCACCAGGAAGCTGTCGACGACCAGGGCCGTTCCCATGTCGGGGGATACCGTCTTGAAGCCCGCCACGAGCACGCCGGTGATGCCGGCCAGACCGGCACCAAAGGCAAAGGTCCATGCATTGACCCGTTGCACATCGATGCCGCAGGCCGCCGCCATGCGTGGATTTCGAATGATGGCGCGCACCTGCATGCCGATGCGGGTGCGATACAGGAGCAGCCAGGTCGCGAAGGTGAGCACCACGGTGCTGGCCACGATGAACGCGCGATAGGCATTGATCGGCGTCTGGCCGATCATCACCGCGCCTTGCAGCATCTGCGGAATGGGCATGTTCTGCAGCCCCGGCCCCAGTCCCTCGATATGAATGCCGAAGAAGGCCAGGCCACCTTCGAGCCGCACCGCCTGCTGGATCAGGATGGCAACCCCCCAGGTCGCAAGCAGTGTGTCGCCGAGCCGGCCGTAAAGGCGCCTCACCACACATCGCTCAATCAGCAGGCCCAGTGCACCCGAGACGACGAACGCGATCGGGATCGCAGCGAACAGGCCGAGGCCCAGCCATATCTGCGCCATCACGGCGGCATAGGCACCGACCATGATCATCTCGCCATGGGCCATGTTCACCACGCCCATCGCGCCATAGATGATGACCAGCCCCAACGCGGCCAGCAGAAGTATCGAGCCCATGCTGAGCCCGATCAGTATTACATCCAGCATCGGAAGTCTTTCTCTCGAAGAGGCTCGACCCGCAAGGCGCGCGCCTTGCAGGTCTTGGGCGTCTCAGGCCTTGACCGGAGCGGCGCCCGTGCGCTTGCAGATCAGGTTGGCATCGGTCTCGCCGTAGGCGAAGTAAGGCAGCGGGCGAACGGGCTGGGGACTGGCATCGACCACCTTGCTCTGGCCGTCGGCCTGCCACTGGCCGATGCGCGGCGTGACCCATGCATGCAGGCTCTCCGGATCGATGAGAACCTTGCCGCCGGGTGCGTCGTAGCTCTGACCACCGATGTTGGCGCGGATCGCATCGGCCGTCGTGCCCTTGCCCGCTTCCACCGCCTGCTTCCAGAGGAAGACTTGAAAGTAAGCGGCTTCGAGCGAGTGATAGGTCACCGCCTTCGGGTCGTTGACGAACTTGCGGTAGCGCTCGATGAAGGACTTGTTGGCAGGCGTGTCGATGGACATGAAGTAGGGCACCGAGGTGTAGCTGCCGGCCGCGTATTCGCCCCCCATTGCTGCGATCTCGATCTCGCTGATCACCGTGGCGCAGATCGGCACCGCAGCCTGGGACATCCCCTGGTTCTTGTATTCCCGGTAGAAGGCCACCAGCGAGTCACCGACCACATGCGAGAGCACCACGTCGGCGCCCGACTCCTTGATCTTGCGCACCACCGAGGCCCATTCGGAATGACCGAGCTCGAGGTACTCGTCCGCCACCCACTTGGCACCGGCCTGCTCGATCAGCTTCTTGCTGACCTTGGACATCTCTCGCGGATAGACGTAGTTCGAGCCGACGATGAAGAACTTCTTCTTGCCCAGCTTCTCGACGATCCAGGGAATGTAGTTGGCCAGCTGCTGGTTGGCGACCGCGCCGCTGTAGACGACATTCTTCGAGCACTCGAAGCCTTCGTAGTGGGTCTGATAGAACAGCATCGCGTTGCGCCGCTCGAAGACGGGCAATACCGCCTTGCGGCTCGCCGAGGTGTGGCAGCCGAACACGGTCTCGATGCGATCACGCGTGATCAGCTTGGAGGCCTTCTCGTTGAAAGTCTTCGGGTCAGAGGCGCCGTCCTCGAGCACCACTTCGACCTTGCGCCCCATGACACCGCCTGCGGCATTGATCTCGGCGACGGCCATGCGCACGCCGTTGGCGAGCATCTTCTCGACGATCGAGAGTCCGCCGGTCTGCGAATAGAGCGCGCCGACCCTGATGGCGTCGGCTGCGTACGCGGGCCGCATGAGGGCCGGCGATGCGAGCGCGGTCGCAGAAGCAGCCGAGGAAAGAAGGAAGTGGCGACGGTTGGTTTTCAACATAGGGGACCTCAGGACGTGACGCAGCGAACCATGCGCTGCCGATGGTTGATGAGCTCGACTAACAGGACCAGCCGACAACACTGTCGGTTTCAGGCGAAAAAAAACCCACAACGCGGTTTGCACCGCGGTGTGGGCTTCATTGCCAGGTGGCCCGGAGAACACACATGGTTCCCGGAGCCGGTCGCATCGGCGCCTGAATATCAAGGGGATGCAACCACCGAATCGGCATGCCGACTCGATGCGTTCATGCTAACGAGTTAGGGCGGCGGTTGCAACAGGGTTTCCATGTTGATGATCGAACTCGCAATCTGTTCCATCGACAGGCGCTTGGCCATCGCCTGTGCCCGGATCGCCTGGTAGGCGTCCACCTCGCTGATTCCCTTGGAGGCCATGAGGATCGTCTTGGCACGACTCATGGCCTGGTCGCTGGTGATCTTGCGGCGCAGCTTGCGGTTTTCCTTGAGCATGGCCTGGCGCTCGGCCCACAGGCTTCGCGCCGTCACGAGGTGCGCCAGCAGGCCGAATGGCTTGATGGGCTTTTGCACCACCGCAAATGCGGCACTCTCGAGCACCAGCTGCAAGGTCGTGGGATCCTCGTAGTTCACGATGGCGATCACCGTCGGCTCGGGTCGGGGCAGCGTCTTGAGCAACGCCTCGGTCGCGTGGCGCGCCTCCCCCTCCACCAGCAGGAAGAGGACATCGACATTGGGCGGCACGCTGGCGGGCATCGGCCAGGCCGTGGTGACCATGCAGCCGACGCGCCGCAAGTGGCTTACCAGTGCGTCCCCCTCCTCGTCAGGCGGATGGACGACGACGATCTTGAGTTCGGGCAGCTCTCTCAGCAGCGATATGGTCATGGCGCCCTGCCTCCTTCACGCCGGGCGCCCCGCCAGCGGGTCGAAGCGACTCTCATACATGTACGGGTCGGGTTTGACCCGCAGACCGGGGTCGTCAACGACCTGGAACACCCCTTGTGCATCCACGCGCGCGACGCGCGGCCACAGATAGGTATGGTGGTTTTCCTGGTCGATCCGCACCTTCCCCTGGGGCGCATCAAATTCATGTTCGTGCAGGTGGGGCAGCATCGCTTCAAGCCGATCACTGCCCGCGCGCTCCAGGGTCTGCGCGTAGAGCATCACCTGGAAGTAGGCCGACTCGGCACACGCGGTGATCGGCAAACCTGTGCCAAAGCGCTTGCGCCAGGCCGCGACGAACCTGAGGTTCTCCGGTGTCTGCAGTGTCGAGAAATACGGCGCCGCCGTGATGCTGCCCGCGGCAGCCCGTGGCGACATCTGGGCAATCTCCGCCTCCTGGGTCGACTGGCTGGCGATCGGATGCGTATTCGGGTCGAAGCCCGCAGCACGGTAGGCCTCGTAGAAGCGCGCAATGCCATCGCCCACGACCGTCGAATAGACGACGTCGGGCTTCGCCGCCTCGATCCGCCGGATGACCTTGGCCATATCGATGTCCGCCACCCGCAGCGGGATGTACATCTCGTCGAGCACCTCACCGCCGGCTTGCCTGAACAGGTCCGCGATGATCCGGTTGGACTCGTAGGGATACACGTAGTCCGAACCGATCAGGAACAGTCTCTTGCCGAAGTGGCTAGCCATGTAGCGCACCAGCTGGACCGAGTTCTGATTCGGTGCAGCGCCGGTGTAGACGCAGTTCGGCGAGTACTCGAAGCCTTCGTACAGCGTCGGGTAGAACAGCAGTGCGCGGTGAGCCTCGACCACGGGAAGCACCGCTTTTCGTGTACTCGACATGTAGCAGCCGAATATCACCGGCACGCCCGCTTCGTCGCACAGCTGCTTGGCCAGCTCGCGGTAGCGCGGAGGGCGTGAGGCCGGATCGTGGACCAGCGGCTCGATCGGCCTGCCGAGGACCCCGCCCGCCGCATTGACTTCCTCGATCGCCAGCAGGGTGGCGGCCTGCTGGGTTCGCTCCACCGCCGCGGTGACGCCCGTGGAAGAGAAGAGCACTCCGACACGCCAAGGCTGCGCTGTGGATCTGGTCATTTCCGAACTCCAAAAGAAAAAAGCTCCCAGCAGCCATCGCGGCCGCCGGGAGCTTCACTGCTCCATGTCAATGTCGAGGCTTTGCGGCCTCGTCCACGCTACTGTAGCAGCCTCGTGCGAAAACCACGAAGGGCCGCGGGCAAATCGGAAAGCAGTTCCTGCCCTGGAGTTCATCGGCGGGACGCGGTCACGAGACCCAGCACGGCCGGGTTCAGGGAGCTGAAAAGGACGAAGGTCCGCGATCGGCGGAATCGAACAATGCCTCGTCTCTTCTCCGTGCAATCGCCTCAGTCGCGCAACGGGCTGCCAGTCGAAACGGCCGGGTTGCCCCCTCCGAGGATCGGCCCCGTCTCCGGCGCATTCTCGGTCATCATCCGGCTCAGCAGGGTTGCCAGCGCGTCGCGCTGAGACGCATCGAACATTCGCAGGAGATGCAATTCTGCGGCCGCATGTCGTGGCATCGCGTCGTCGGCCAAGCGAATTCCCTTGGCCGTGAGCTTGACCAATACGCCCCGCCCATCGTTCGGATCGATGGAGCGCTTGATCCATCCTTCCTTCTCGAGCCGCTTCAGCAGGTTCGACAGGCCGCCCGAAGTGAACAGCAGCGTGCTTTGCAAGCGGGAGGGCGAGAGCCTGTAGGGGGCACCGGCAACGCGCAACGTCGCGAGCACGGCGTACTCCTGGTATTTCAGGCCGAAGGGCTCCAGCACCTGGTTCAGCGTGCGCAGCACCACTTCCTCCAGCCTGAGCAGGCGGCCAACCACGGCCTTGCCGCTGCTGTCGATGTCAGGACGCTCGCGTTGCCATTGCCGTATGCCCCGCTCCACCAGGTCGGCATCTGCATTTGCCTGTGACTCCTGGTCCACGAAGGCAGTTTCGGCAGCTCCCACGGCGTCGCGCTGGTGCCGCGCATCGGCTTGGGGCGAACGTCGGATCGATGCTTCCTTCTTGTGCGGCATGACGTCTTTCTCTCCTGGTTGATGCCATCGCACCGCCATTCTGGTGCAGCGAAACGGCTCGGGTTGGCACCTATCTTAAATGCCTTGCATTTATCTTTCGCGAAAGATAAAGTGAATTCCGACGTGGCCATCAGGCCCTCGCCTCACAGGAGCTCTTCATGAAAAGCACGTTCTCGCGTTGTGTCGTCTCCGGCTTCGTGGCCACCGTTCTCGCGGGTGCGGCACACGCCGAAGAGCTCGTGGTCGGCATCTTCGGCGGCTCGTTCGCCGAAGACTCCAAGACCTGCCACATCAGTTCGTTCGAAAAGAAAACCGGCGCGAAGGTCTCGCTCAAGCTTGGCAGCTCGTCGCAGTTCGCGGCCTCGATCCGTGCGACGGGCGGCAAGTCCGACTTCGACGTGGTCTACATCGACAACTCGCTCGCGGCGCAGCTCAAGAACGAGAAGCTCCTGGAGACCATCGACAAAGGCAGGCTCGCCAACGTCGCCGAGATCTCGCCGCGTGCGCTCGACAAGGACGGGCAATACGTGGTGTTCATGACGGGTGCGACCGTGATCGTCTACGACACCAAGCAGATCAAGACGCCTCCCAGCTCATGGGCCGATCTCGCCAAGCCGGAGTACGACGGGCGACTCGCCATCGGCGACATCAGCGGGACCTCGGGCTCGCAGTTCCTGATGGCGCTCAATCGCATGAAGGGCGGCACGCTCGCGAACATGGACGCGGGCTTCGCCGCCGTCAAGCCGATCGCGAAGTCATCGGTCACGCTCTACACGCAGGCCGACCAGATCGTCTCGCTCTTCGAGCGCCAGGAGATCGCCGCGGCCGTCTGGTATCCCGACCGCGCAGGCTCCGCCATCGACAAGGGCCTGCCGCTGGCCATCGTCTACCCGAAGGAAGGTGCGGTGGGCATCCTGCCTGCGCTGGTGGTACCGAAGGGCGCGAAGTCGCCCGCACTCGCGCTCAAGTACATCGACGAGGTGCTGTCCAAAGAAGGACAGACCTGCTTCGCCGAACGCAAGTACGCGGGCCCGGTCAACACACAGGTCAAGCTCAGCGACAAGGCCGCCAGGATCGTTCCGTACAAGGAGACCTTCGACAACCTGTGGCTGCCCGACCCGGAGGCTGTGGCCAAGTCGCTTCCCGACTGGACCAAGCGCTGGCAGCGCGAGGTTGCCCGCTGAAGCCTTCGCGACGCCTCGCACACCCACTCCTGGACCGACCGACATGCCTGCGCTCACGCTCGATCGACTCGAGAAACACTACCCGGGCCCTCCCTCCCATACCGCCGCCAAGTCGGTCTCCCTCAACGTGCACGATGGTGAGTTCATCTCGCTGCTCGGTCCCTCGGGTTGTGGCAAGACGACTGTGCTGCGCATGGTGGCCGGCCTGATCGAGCCCACCGGCGGGCGCATCCTGGTCGACGGCCGCGACATCACGGCGCTGCCCACCAACAAGCGCAACATCGGGCTGGTCTTCCAGTCGTACGCGCTGTTCCCGCACATGAGCGTGTTCGAGAACGTCGCCTTCGGCCTGCGACGCCAGGGCGTGCAGGGCCCCGAACTGAAGCGGCGCGTGGATCAGGCGCTGGCGGATGTACGCCTTTCCTCACTCGGCGCGCGGATGCCGCGGCAACTCTCCGGCGGCCAGCAGCAGCGGGTGGCGGTGGCGCGCTCGATCGCGCCGCGGCCGAGCATCCTTCTCTTCGACGAACCGCTGTCCAATCTCGATGCCTCGCTGCGCGACGAGATGCAGATCGAACTCAAGCGCCTGCAGCGCGACGTCGGCATCACGACGCTGTTCGTCACGCACGACCAAGGCGAGGCGATGTCGATGTCCGACCGCGTATGTGTCCTGGCGCACGGTGTCGTGCAGCAGTTCGACACGCCCGAGGCCATCTACCACCGCCCTGCCACAGGCTTCGTTGCAAGCTTCATCGGCCGCCCGAATCGCCTCGCGGGCCGGGTCGCGCGAACGCCGTCCGGCGGTGCCGGCGTGCAGATCGACGACGGTCCCGTGCTCGCGGCGTCCGGCGCGGACGGCATGGCGCCCGGCAGCCCGGTGGACATCGTGATCCGCCAGGAGGACATCAGCTTCGGCGAAACGCCTCCATCCCACGCGCATGCCCTGTCGGGCCGCGTCGCCATGCGTTCCTTCATCGGCGCCCGCGTGCAATACCTGCTTTCCTTCGGCGGCATCGAACTCCTCGCCGAAACCGCCACCAACGGACCGCATGCCGGGTTGGCGGTCGACGCGCCTGCGCGCGTGAGCATCGACCCGCAACATGTCTACGTGACGCCCGCCGCGCCCGCGGAAGTGCGTACCGCGCCATGACGACGCGCAAGACGAACGGCGCGCTGCTGGCGTCGCCGCTGCTGCTGCTCCTGCTGCTGGCTTTCGTCGCGCCAGTGCTGCTGATGGTGCCGCTGAGCCTGCATCCGTACGAGCCGGGCACCGGCATCTCCTCGGGCTGGACGCTTGCCAACTACACCAGCATCGTCACCGACGAGTACTACCGCGAGGTCGTCGTGCGCACGCTGGTGCTGGGCTTTGGCGTGACGCTGATCTGCCTGCTGATGGGCTATCCGCTGGCCTGCTACATCGCCAACGCGGGACCGAAGATGCGGCTCGCGCTCACCATGCTCGTCATCTTTCCGATGCTGCTGAACCTCGTGGTTCGCTCCTTCGGGTGGATCGCCCTGCTGGCCAATCGGGGCCTGGTGAACAACCTGCTGATCGACATGGGCCTGATCGAGCGGCCCATCAAGATGATGTTCAACCTGTTCGGCCTGCTCGTGGGCATGTCGCACATCTTCCTGCCCTTCATGGTGCTGATGCTGGTGCCAGCCATCCAGGCAGTCTCCAAGGACGTGCAGGCTGCGGCGTACACGCTGGCGGCGAGCCGGCTGCGCGTGTTCTGGTCGGTCACGCTGCCGATGAGCGCGCCCGGCATCCTGTCGGGCTCGATCCTGGTGTTCGTCCTGACCATCAGCGCGCTGGTCACGCCACGCATGCTGGGTGGCCCGACCTACAAGGTGATGGCCACCCTGATCTACGACGACTTCCTGCAGACTCTCGATTGGCCGGCAGGCGCCGCGATGTCATTCACCCTGACCTTGCTGACGCTCGTGGTCATCGGCCTGTCGAGCCGCATGCTCAGGCGCTGGGGAGGTCATGCATGAACCTCGAGAACAGGAAGATGCCGCTGCTCGCGGCTACCGCCATCGCGGTGGTGGTGTTCCTGCAGGTGCCGGTGCTGGTCGTGATGCTCGCGGCCTTCAGCAAGACCGCCTACCTCACGATTCCGCCCAGGGGCCTGACGTTCCACTGGTTCGATGTGGTGCTGCGCGATCCGGAATATCTCAGCGCCGCGTGGACCAGCGTGTGGCTGGCTGGTGCCTCGACCGCCGCCGCCCTCGTCCTGGGGCTCATCGCGGCCTATGCGATCCACCGCCGCATGCTGCCCGGTGCCACGGCGCTCACCTCACTGTTCATGGCGCCGCTGATCCTGCCATCGGTGGTGCTGGGCGTCGCGCTGCTGCAGTACTACACGCTGACCGGCCTGCGTGGAAGCTCCTTCGGGCTCTGGATCGCGCACGTGGTCATCACGGTGCCCTATGTGGTGCGCGCCAGCCTCAGCAGCCTTGCGGCGGTCGACGAGTCGCTCGAAGATGCCGCCCGCGTGCTGGGTGCCGACGGCCTCACGAGCTTTCGCCTGGTCACGCTGCCACTGGTGAAGCCCGGTCTCGTCGCGGGCGGTCTCTTCGCGTTCATCACCTCGCTCGACAACGTGCCGGTCTCGGTGTTCCTGCTGTCGGCGAGCCAGACCACGCTGCCCGTGAAGATATTCACCTCCGTCGAACAAGGGGTGGACCCGAGCGTGGCTGCGGTCTCCACCCTGCTGATTGTGGCGACCGGCATCGCGCTGCTGCTGGCCGAACGGTGGACCGGTTTCCACAAGCACGTCTGAGGCGCCCGGGCACCTCCCCAGCCTCATCGATCCACCCCATCCTCACGTCGTTCACCTCGACATCCGCCAAGGAGTTTTCTGATGCCGACCACGAGCAAAGGCTTCCCGCTCATGCTGACCTTCGATCTCGACGCGGAGACCATGTGGACCGGACGCGATCCGGCCAACGCCAAGCGGCCCATCCTGATGTCGCAGGGCGCCTACGGCTGGAAGGTGGGCATGCCGCGCATCCTCGCACTGCTGGCGCGCTACGGCATTTCCGCTACTTTCTTCATCCCCGGCGAGGTGGCCGACAAGCATCCCGACCTGGTACGCGAGGTGGTCGACAGGGGCCATGAGGTGGCCCACCACAGCTACAGCCACCGCTGGATCGTCAGCCTCAGCCCGGAAGAGGAGCGCGAGGAGATGGAACGCGGCATGGAGACGCTCACGCGCCTGACAGGCGCCCGCCCCCGCGGCTGGCGCTCTCCGGCTGCGGAGTTCAGCAGCATCACGCTCGATCTCCTCAAGGAATACGGCTTCGACTATTCCTCGAACTTCTTCGACGACGATTCGCCCTACCTGCTGGAGATCGGGGGCGAGCGCACCGACATCGTGGAACTGCCCTTTCGCTGGGTGCTCGACGACGCGCCCTTCTTCCAATACTCGATCACGCTGCCTGGCCGCACGCTGCAGGCGCCCTCCGCCGCGCTGGAGGCGTGGAAGAGCGAGTTCGACATGCTCTACGCCGAGGACCGCATGATGATGGTCGGCATGCACCCGCAGATCATCGGCCAGCCGTCCCGGCTGAAGGTGCTCGAAGGATTGATCGAGCATGCGCTGGCGCACTCGAAGGTGTGGATCGATCGCTGCGACCGCATCTCCGATGACATGCGCCCACGCCTGAAGGCGGCCACCCGGGCCGTACCGGCATGAACACCGCAGCCTCCACCCCCCGGCGCTTCATCGTGAGCGGGGGCGCCAGCGGCATCGGGCTCGCGGTGGCTCGCCTGGCCGTGGAAAGGGGCGCCCGGGTCGTGCTGCTCGACCATGATGCGTCCCGCGTGCAGGCCAGCGCCGAAGCCCTGGGTGACGCCGCCTTGCCACTGGTGTGCGACGTCACCGACTCCGAGGCCGTGATGGCCGCGATGAACCACGCCGTCGACTGGCTGGGCGGCCTCGATGCACTGGTGAACTCAGCCGGTATCGATTCGCTCAAGCCGCTGGAGCAGACCGGCGACGACGAATGGGCCCGCACGCTGGCTGTCAATCTGACCGGCCCGATGCTGACGTGCCGAGCCGCCATGCTGCACCTTCGCGCGGCCGGAGGCGGCAGCATCGTCAACATCGCTTCCGGCGCGGGGCTGCGGCCATTGCCGAATCGCACGGCGTACTGCGCGACGAAGGCGGCCGTCATCATGTTCGGCAAGGCGCTGTCCATCGAGGCGGCGGCCGATGGCATCCGCGTCAACGCAGTGTGCCCCGGCGCCATCGACACGCCGCTGTTTCGCAGCAGCTACGAACGCAGCGAGGATCCAGAGGGCGCACTCGAGGAGATCCGGCAGCGCTACGCGCTCGGCCGCGTGGCGGCGCCGGAGGAAGTGGCCGAGGCCGTGCTCTACCTGAGCGGTCCCGGCGCCAGCTACATCACCGGCACCGCACTGGCCGTCGATGGCGGCCGCACCTTCCACTGAGGCGACAGGCATGGGCTTCGACCAACGCATCGCCGTCGTCACCGGCGGCGGCCAAGGCATCGGCGCAGCCACTGCGCTCGACTTCCTCGACAAGGGCGCTCGCGTCGCCGTGCTGGACCTCGACTGCGCACCGCTCACGCGGGAATTGGCTGCGCACCCGGACATGGCGGCG
This sequence comes from Variovorax atrisoli, assembly GCF_014195185.1. Lineage (NCBI taxonomy): Bacteria > Pseudomonadati > Pseudomonadota > Betaproteobacteria > Burkholderiales > Comamonadaceae > Variovorax > Variovorax atrisoli. The sequence goes on from NZ_JACIBG010000007.1 coordinate 71,670, forward strand.
CGCTGCCTGCGTGTGACAGGGGACTGCACCGACGCCACAGTGGTTTCCGCCTTTTTCGGCCAGGTCGAGAAAGACATGGGGCCGGTGGACATCCTCTTCAACAACGTCGGCCAGAGCGCGCGCGATCGGGGCAGCCTGTTCGCCGAATCCGAAGAGGCCACCTGGCGGTTCGTCCTGGAGGTCTCGTTGCTGACGACGATGCGCGCCTCGCGCTGCACCGCGCCGGGCATGAAGGCCCGCGGCTTCGGGCGCATCGTCAACATGAGCACCGACGCCGCCTTCGCTGGCGACGTGGGGCTTGCCGACTACGCCGCCGCGAAGATGGGCGTGATCGGTTTCACACGCTCGCTGGCACGCGAGCTCGCCCCGCATGGCGTGACGGTGAATGCCGTGTGCCCCGGTGCCATACGCACACGTGCACATGACAAGCTCAAGCCCGAAGTCCTGAAGAGGATCGTCACCGACACCCCGGCGGGCTTCGTCGGTTCGCCCCAGGACGTAGCCGCTGCGGTGCGCTTCCTGGCCAGCGAAGAAGCACGCTTCATCACCGGCCAGACGCTGCTGATCGACGGCGGCCGCTGGATGCTCTGAGCCTTCCATAGCTGCTGTTCCAAGGATACGAACATGGACCTGATGGACCACAACGCGCGTGATCTCGCCGTGCTGATCCGCAACAAGAAGGCCTCTCCCGTGGAGGCCGTGCGCTCGGCACTGGATCGCATCGAGGGGCGGCGCGAACTCAATGCCTTCATCACCGTCACGGGCGAGCAGGCCCTCGAAGCCGCACGTCAGGCGGAGGCGGCGGTCATGAAGGGCGAGATGCTCGGACCGCTGCATGGCGTGCCCTACTCCGTCAAGGACCTCACGCTGACCGCGGGCGTGCGCACGACGATGGGGTCGGCCATCTACGAAGACTTCATCCCGAGGGAGGATGCCGTGGCCGTGGCACGCGCCAAGGCGGCTGGCGCCATCCTCATCGGCAAGACAACCACGCCGGAGTTCGGCCACAAGCAGGTGGCCGCCGCGCCGATCTTCGGACGAACGCTCAACCCGATCGATCCGCGCTATACCCCTGGCGCCTCGAGCAGCGGCGCGGCCGTGGCCGTCGCCGCAGGCTTGGGCTCGCTCGCGCTGGGCACCGACGGCGGCGGGTCGATCCGCATTCCCGCTTCATGCTGCGGCATCGTCGGACTCAAGGCCACGCTCGGCGTGGTGCCGAACCTGCAGGCGCCCGATCTGTTTTCCGCGAACTCCTTCACCGGTCCGATGGCGCGCGACGTCGCCGACACGCAGTTGCTGTTCGACGTGATCAAGGGCTTCGATCTGCGCGACCCTTATGGCTTGGGAGGACCCATGCCGCGGCGTGCAGCGCCAGCTTCGCTGCGAGGCCTGCGCGTGGCGTGGCTCCCCACGGCGGGTAACCCGGTCGATCCCGAGGTCGAAGCCGTGACTACCGCCGCCGTGCGGGCCATGGAACGCGAAGGTGCGATCGTGGAGGACGTGCTGCTGAACTTCGTCTCGCTCGAGCGCCATTTCCTGGTGGTGCTGCAGTCGATGCTGGCCGCACGCGTGGGTGCCAACCTCGAGCGCTTCGGAGCACGGCTCGATCCCACGTTGATCGACGCGGTGCAGAAGGGGCGCCGCCACAGCGCGGTGGACCTGCACGACGCGACCTTCGCCAAGACCCGGTGCTTTGGCGAGTTGCAGGCGCTGCTCGACCGCTTCGACGTGCTGGTTTCTCCAACGGTGTCTGCGCCCCCGCTTCCCATCGACATGGACGTAAGCGGCGAGATCGAGATTGCAGGCCGACCCGCCGGCACCGTCCGCGGCGCGTGGTATCCGTACACCTACCCGATGAACCTCACCGGGCATCCGGCGTTGTCGATGCCTTCCGGGAGAAGCTCGAACGGCCTGCCGATCGGACTGCAGCTCGCGGGACGCTGGTACGACGACGACTACTTGCTCGCCATCGCAGGTCTGATCGAGCGCGTGATCGACCAGGCATCTGCATAGCTTCCGCCTCGCGCGTCCGTCTTCCTCGCGCTGTCTAGAGCCAACCATGCCCAGGCGCAATCCTGTGCAGTAGTTCCTTTCCCCAGGGCCACCTGCGCATCGCTTGCCACAGGAGCGGCCACGGGTCAGTTGTCGACGCGGATGAGCACCTTGCCGCGGGCATGTCCGGTGGCTACCTTTTCCAGCGCTGATCGGGCCTCCTCCAACGGAAAGATGGAGTCCGTGATGACCTGCAGGTGCCCCACCTGGAACATGTGGGTGGCTCGCGGGAGAAAAGGCGACGCGCTTGCGAAGAAGATGAACTCGCCGTGGTATCCGTTGGTCGGCTTGATTTCGAACTCCACGAGCGTTGCGATGCGCCCGCCTGCGCGCAGCACGGACCAGGACTTCGCCAGTGTGTCTCCCCCGACGGTGTCCAGCACGAGGTCGATGTCGCGCGTTGTCGCAAAGTCCTGCGTCCGGTAGTCGATGACTTCGTCCGCACCGAGGCTCCTGACGAGATCCGTGTTCCTTGCCGACGCGGTGGCGACAACGTAGGCGCCCGCCTGGCGAGCCAGCTGGACGGCCATGCTGCCCACGCCTCCCGCCGCCGCATGAATCAACACGCGCTGCCCGCGCTTCAGTTGACCGAAATCGAACAGGGCTTGCTGAGCGGTGCCGAAGGCGGTTGGAAGGGCCGCCGCCTGTTCGGCACTCATGTCCGCCGGGATGATGCACACATCATCGACGCCAACCACCACCGTCTGAGCAAAGGCGCCGCCGGCGTTCGGAGTCGTGCGTCCGACAACGCGGTCGCCCGGCTTGACGGCGATGACCTCGGCGCCGACGGACTCGATGACCCCGCTGAAGTCCGTTCCCGGCACATAGGGAAGCTTCACGGGGAAGACCTGCTGCATGTGGCCGGCGATCATCTTCACGTCCAGTGGGTTCACGCTCGCGGCCTGCACACGCACGAGGACTTCGCCGGGGTTGGTTGCGCGCACAGGGCGCTGCCCGATCACCACGGCGTCGGGGCTGCCGAAGGCATTGATGGATGCAGTTTTCATTTGAATATCTCCAAAGCCGGGCTCAGGCTTGCGGTGGGAACTGGCCGAGCTGGAGGAACAGACCGAACCAATCCTCCATGTGCCAGGTCGCCGTCAGACGCCCGTCGACGAGTGTGTGGAATTCATGGAGGCGAAAACCGACGCTCTTGCCCGTCGGGGCAATGCCGAACAGTTCGCCCTCGTGCGTGCCGCTGATCTCCGCGCGGACGCCGATACGGCCGGGCTCCTGGACCATGTCGTGGACGGTGATCCTGACATCGGGAAATGCTTGAGCGACGCTGCGGATGATGGGCTTGATGCCGTCTGGCCCGGGACCCTGGCCTGGAGCAAGCGGAATGTCGTCCCAGTTGGGCGCGAGAACCTCATCGACGAGGTCGGGGTTCTTGTCGGAGAAGGCTCGGTAGAAGGTTTCCACCGCCTGACGCTCGATGCGAAGGCGCTCGGTGTGTTCGGTAGGCAGGGTGCTCATGGCTGGGCTTCGCTAGTTGTTGAAGATGGCGCGATTCTGGGCATCGACCTAGAATCCGTCCAACAAATATCTGATATATCTTTTTATTCGTCGCATGGATTTTCATGGCATCGACCTGAACCTTCTGGTGGCCTTCGACGCGCTGATGAACGAGCAGAGCGTCACGCGCGCCGCGACGCAAGTTGGCGTGAGCCAACCCGCAATGAGTGCAGCCCTTTCGAGGTTGCGAAAACTATTCGGTGACCCGTTGTTCATGCGCAGCGCCGAGGGCTTGACGCCCACGGCACGCGCAAGGGAGTTGGCCGAGCCGATTGCGCGGGCCTTGCAACAGCTCGAGTCGACACTGGTGAAGAAGCCCGAGTTCGTGCCCGGGAAGGCGTCGTTCACTTTCAAGCTGGGGCTGTCCGACTATCCAGCGTTCGCGCTGCTTCCTTCACTGCTGCAGGCGCTTGGGAAGACTGCGCCCGGCGTGTCGTTGAACGTGCAGGCCTTCAACGACCGGGATCAGGCCGTCGACCTGCTGGATGCAGGCCTCATCGACGCCGCCATCGGTGTGCCGCCCACCCATGCAGACGCTCGGATACTGATGCGCCCTGTATTGCAGGATGAATTCGTCACCATCGTCGCGCACGGCAACCCGGCAGCCAGGCGTGGGATGAACATGAAGAACTACCTGGAGCTCCCGCACGTACTCGTGTCTCCCGAAGGCGAGCTCCACGGCATCGTGGACCAGGCACTCGCACAGCAGGGGAAGAGGCGCACGCTTGCGCTGACCCTGCCACAGATGTTCGCCGTGCCAGCCATCGTGGCCAAGACGAACATGACGGCCACCGTCTTGAAACGCGTTGCCCTTCACGCGCAAGCCGGCCGGAAGCTCGTCCTTTTTCCGCCTCCAGTCTCGCTGCCGAAAGTTGAATTCGACCTGATCTGGCATCGACGCAGTGACACGCATCCTGCACAGGTATGGTTCAGAAAGTTCATCGGGGAGCATGCGGCGTTGTTGTGACCGGATGCGCGGCAGAAAGCCACCCCTGAGTTGATGCGTGCTTCGGATGCAGTCAGCGCCATCGACGCGGCGGTAGCCGGAGGCTCGCAGTGGCTTGCAGCGCCAACTCGCCATCTCCATCAGCAAAAAGACGCCCTTAATTGTCGGCATTGCGTCTCCATTCTTGCTCTTGCACAATATGACCGGTCATCTTAATATCGACCGCACTCGACTCTGACGGCAATCGCTGCCGGCCGGACGTGCAATCAATGGAGCATTCATGGAAACATTCAAGGCCGTACGCGTCACGCAGGAAGAAGGAAAGCTGGCAACCACGGTGGCGAACCTGAGCGACGCAGATCTGGATTCGGGCGACGTCACCGTCGCCGTGGAGTACTCGACCGTCAACTACAAGGACGGCTTGGCCATCACCGGCCTCGGTGGCTTCATCAAGCGCTTTCCGATGGTGCCGGGGATCGATCTGGCCGGCACCGTGCTGGCGTCGTCCAACCCGAAATTCCAGGCGGGCGACAAGGTGGTCCTCAACGGCTATGAGGCCGGCGTGACTCACCACGGCGGCTTCGCCCAACGCGCGCGTGTGCGAGGGGACTGGCTGGTGAAGCTACCACCGGGGCTCTCGACCCGGCAGGCGGCCGCGATCGGAACCGCCGGCTTCGCGGCGATGCTGAGTGTTCTTGCGCTGGAGCACGGAGGCGTTCGAGACGGCGAGGTGCTCGTCACGGGTGCCGCCGGTGGCGTCGGCTCGGTGGCCATCGCCATCCTCGCGAAGCTGGGATACCGCGTACTGGCATCCACGGGGCGCTCCTCGGAGGAGGCGTACCTGCGCCATCTGGGTGCCGCCGAGATCATCGACCGGGCGAGTCTTTCCGCTGCGGCGCAGCGGCCTCTTGGCGCAGAACGCTGGAGCGGCGCTGTCGACACGGTCGGCAGCCACACGCTGGTCAATGTCCTGGCCCAGACCCGCTACGGCGGCACGGTCTCGGCCTGCGGGCTGGCGCAAGGCATGGATCTTCCCGGCAGCATGGCCCCGTTCATCCTGCGCGGCGTGACGCTCGCGGGCATCGACACCGTCAATGCGCCCATGTATGTGCGCGAGCGTGCCTGGGCCAGGCTCGCTACCGACCTGGACCCGGGCCTGCTGGAAGGCATGGTTTCGACGGTGGGACTGGGCGAAGCTGCCGCCCGTGCCGTCCAGGTGCTCAAGGGCGCCGTGCGCGGTCGGACCCTGGTCGACGTGAACCTGTGAGGCGACCTGAAGTGCGATCGACGATGGCGGCTCTGCAGGTGTCGCTGGGCCGGGGCGTCATGAAGACCTTTTCCAGAATGCTGGCGACATGTGTTGCGGCTGCTGCGCTGGCGCCCTTCCATGCCGCCGTCGCCCAATCCCAGGCACCTGCGACGAAGCCGGGCTCCACCATCACCGTCGAGACGGTGACGCCGAAGATCCGCAAGGTCATCTTCTCCAATCCACCCGCCAATTTGATCGTTCCGGAAACGGTGGCCAGCCTGCGCGAGGTCGTCATCGCCCTGAGTGCAGATCCTGACGTTCAGGTCGTCATCTTCACCAGCAGCACGCCTCGCTTCTTCTACAACCACTTCGACCTGCGTCAGGCCGCGAAATTTCCGAGCGTCCCCGGCGACCCGTCGTCTCCCGCCTGGGTCGACCTGGTCATCCGGCTGTCGAAGGCGCCGTTCGTCAGCATTGCCTTGGTGCGTGGGCGAACGCGGGGCGGCGGCAACGAGCTGGCCCTGGCGATGGACCTGCGCTACGCGAGCAAGGAGCAGGCGTTCTTTTCCCAGCCGGAGGTCGGCACCGGCATCCTGCCCGGTGGAGGCGGTTCGGAGCGATTGCCGCGCCTGATCGGACGCGACCGCGCGCTCGAGGCCATCCTGAGCAGCCAGGACTATGACGCCGAATCGGCCCGGCAATTGGGCTGGGTGACACGCGCCGTTCCCGATGCGCAGCTGGATCACCTCGTCGATACGATGGCCGCGCGTCTCGCGTCCTTCGACAAGGCAGCATTGATGATGGCCAAGGAGCAGGTCAATCGCGCGTCGTTGCCGCCGGATGCGGATCTGCGGGCCGCCTACGGCGAATACACGCGCTCGCTGGGCTGGGCAGGGTATCGCGAACGCGTGCCCAGGCTCGGCAAGTTCGTGGCGGACAAGGGACTCGACGTCGAACTCCAGCTGGGCGAATACCTGGGCAAGGTCGGGCCATGACCGCATCCGCAAACACCGCATTTTTTTAGAAGAGACAACCATGTCCCCTTCTGACAAGACGGCGCTCGTCACCGGCGCCTCCTCGGGCATCGGCGCCGTTTATGCCGAGCACTTGGCCGCGCGCGGCTACCACCTGATCCTGGTGGCCCGCCGGGCTGATCGCCTCGAAGCCCTGGCGCAGACGCTGTCGCAAGCCCATGGCGTGCGGATCCGTTCCGTTGTTGCGGACCTGGAGAATGATGCCGACGTCGGCCGGATCGAAGCCGTGCTGGCCGAGGACGATGGCATCAGGATGCTCGTCAACAACGCTGGCGTTGCCCGCCTCACGCCGTTCGCGAAGGCTTCCGGCCACGACTCGCAATCGCAGATCTCGCTCAACGTCGTCGCGCTGACGCGCTTGACCCGGGCCGCGCTGCCTGGCTTCCTTGCGAGAAACGACGGGGCCATCGTCAACGTCGCCTCGGTGCTGGCGATCGAGTCGTTGCCGATCAGCGCGGTCTACAGCGGGACCAAGGCCTATGTCATGGCCTTCACGAGGAGCTTGCAGAGCGAGCTCGCCGGCACTGGCGTGAGGGTGCAGCTGGTCCTCCCCGGCGTGACTGCGACCGACCTCTGGAGCGAAGATGTGTCCGGCGTGCCGCTTGCGGTGCTCGACAAGGACAGCGTGATGTCGACACGGGACCTCGTGGACGCCGCCCTGAGAGGACTGGACGACGGCGAATCGGTGACCTGGCCTTCGGTGGAAGACGTGCAATTGTGGAATGACTTCGACCAGGCCCGAGCCCGCTTGTTCGGCGCCACCCGGAGGGGGCTCCCCGCGTCCCGGTATCGAAAGAACTGACCCCTGCACAGCGTCAGCCGCCCGCCACACCGTACGGGATAATGGCGCTTTCTTTGTCAGGTGCAGCATGGGACGACCCAGCGTTCGAGAGCAACTTGTGGCGGCATCCCTGGGGGTCTTCCAGGCGCACGGATTCAACGGCTCCAGCGTGCAGGACCTGACCGATGCTGCAGGTGTTCCCAAGGGATCGTTCTACAACCACTTCAAGAGCAAGGAAGACCTGGCTCTGGAGGCGTTGAAGCTGTATCTGGAATGCAGCGGCGCGGAGATTCTGCGCGATGAGCGGCTCGAGCCGCTCGACCGGCTGAAGCGCCATTTCCGCGCGAACTGGAAAACCGCCAAGGACCGCGGCTATACGGCAGGCTGCTTCCTGGGCACGATGGCTTCCGAGATCGCCGACACGCACGAAAAATCGCGTGCCGCCTTCCTGAACGTATTCCAGGTATGGAGCGTGCTCATCGAGCGGGCCATCAAAGAAGCGCAGGAACGGGGCGAGGTTGCGAAAGACCGCGACCCGGCGCTCCTTTCCCGCTTCGTGTTGAACGCATGGCAGGGAACGCTCGTACGGATGAAGGTCGTCAAGGGAGAGGGGCCCCTCAAGGATTTCATCGCGATGGTCTTCGATGTCCTCTTGAAATAGGAGAGGACTCATCCGCAGGACGACAGAGTCCAGGCGGATCACAGCAGGTCTTCTGGCACGAACAGGAACTGAAGCCAGAGCTTGAACCGCTGGATCACACTGACTTCGGGCTCGTCGACGAGCACCTGTTCTCCTTGGGGATCGTGTCCGCTCCACTGCACCCCGCCACCGTCGGGCTTGAGCTGTACCTGGTACACGCCGGAGAAGTTGTCGGCACGATAGGCATCCAGGATGAGCTTCGCAAGCTCCGGGCTGTCGATCCCCACCCCGATCTCGGTGTTGCTGTAGGCGGAGCGGAGGTCGACGTTCATCGATCCCACCATGACGATGCGCCGATCGACGAACGCCATCTTGGCATGCAGTCTCCCCCGCGAACCACCGAGCGCTTGCATGAGCGCCGGGTCGGTCGCCGAGCGTGTTGCACTGAGCTCGTAGAGCTGCACGCCCATGCGAAGCAGCTGCTCTCGATATCGCTGGTATCCCACATTGACGATGGGCTCGTCGCTGGTACTCATGGCGTTCGTGACGACGCGCACCTCCACACCCCGATCCCGGGCCTCGCGCAGGTACTCGACGCCTTTGCGTCCCGGCACGAAGTAGGGAGAGAAGATCACGATCTCGGACTGCGCACGGCGCAGGGTGTCGATGTAGCGGTGCGTGACCGTGTCCTCGAACGCCGGCGCGGGGTGGTGGTCGCGCGTATCGGCCTTGGATGGAAGGTCCGCCACGGCGATCGCCCTGGCTGGCACGAACGGCTGCCGGCCCTGCCGCAGGGCTCGACTCAACGGTGGCCGTCCCATGGCGTCCGGCTCTTCGGGAGCCGAAATGACGGGGTTCAGGGCGGGATCTTCCACACGGTGCGCAAAGGCCCGTTGAAGATCCGACGCTGCGCCCGGTGCCGCCTCCACCGCATGCAACGGAAAGACCTGATCGCTGTTCCAGTATCGGTCGAAGATCGAAGAGAGCTCCGGAACCAGTTGGCCGCCGACCAGGACGTCCATATCGAGAAAATTGGCGTCCTTGCTGCGCAGGAAATACTCATCGGCAAGATTGCGCCCACCTACCACCGCCAGGGCACCGTCCGCGATGAACGTCTTGTTGTGCATCCGATGGTTCAGTCGTCGGAAATCGCCGACGAAGTTGAGCAGGCGACCACTGGCCGACTGGCGCCCGAAGGTGAACGGATTGAAAAGTCGAATCTCGACGTTCGCAAAGGTTTGCAACGCCAGCAGGTCCGGTTCGATGTCCTGGGTGTACAGGTCATCGAGAAGCAAGCGCACGCGGACACCACGCATGGCCGCATTGCGCAACTCACGCATCACCGCACGGCCAACACCGTCGTTTCCAAGCAAGTAGTACTGCAAGTCCAAGGAATGGGTGGCCTCACGCAGCAGAGTCAGGCGCGCGTCCAGTGCATAGGCCCCCTGCGGGATCGGCCAGAAGCCCGACTGCCCGGATGGAATGCCGGATGATTCGACGAGCGCCACCAGGGGCGATCCTGACGCCGGCGGCAGCGCGCGGGAGGTTTCCCGCGGTGCGTTCGGCAACGGCGTGGCGCACCCGCTCATCACGATGGTGGCGGCCACCCATGCGGCCGAAGCAAAGAACCTGAGGCCCCACAGGCGCCAGCTCGACATGATCACGGTCTTTCCTCAACAGGTCTTTTTTAAGACGACCGGTCATATTATGCAGTGCGCAAACTTCGCCCACAAGCCGTCATAGGCGCTGGCCTCGGTGGCGCAGTGTCAGTCGACCGTCGGAAGCCCGAATCCGAACCCGAAGCAGCGACGGACAGCGCCGTCTACACAGCCCGCCGACTCTCGATCTCTGCCTACCTGGCGATGAGCGCGGGCGCCGCGATATGGCCCGTACCACGGCACTGCACCGGGAAGCAGCCTTCATTCGTTGCACGACCGCAGGCCATCGCCCCGGCAGACGGACCTGCCAACCTCAATGAAGCGCCGCGAGCGTCTTCAGTCGCGCCAGCAGCGAACCGACGATGCCGCTGTACGTGCGCCGCTCGGACGGCCCGACCCACTGCGCGAATGCCACCCGGAAGACGGCGATGCCCGCCTCCGCGACGAGGCTCGCGTCGGGGTCGCCGATGCCTCTTGCGCGCAGCGCCGCAGCCAGCGCCGCTGAGAGCCTCGCCAGCTTGATGAGCTCCCGTTCGTGCAGTTCGCCATTTGCGGCGATGACCGAGGCGCGCAGGCGGGCGAAGTCGCGGCGGTCCTCGCTGAAGAAATCGGCAGGTGCCTGCAGCGCGAACGCCATCGCATCCATGGCCGTGGCATCCACCGGCGCGCTTCGAAGCGCCGCCACCATCGACGCCTGCAGCACTTCCGAGCCGCTGAAGAGGACTTCGCGCTTGTCGGCGAAATAGCGGAAGAACGTGCGCGAGGTGAGCCCCGCGCGCTCGGCGATGGCGGCGACGGTCGTCTGTTCGTAGCCGACCTCCGCAAACAGTTCCATGGCCGCCATCCGAAGACGGCCCTCGCCGTCCGGCTCCCAACGCCCCATCGTCGCTTCCTCATGGTGTTGACACAAAGTGACATCATAGGCCTACAATGATGTCACTCAATGACATCAAAAGGACATCCATGCGCATCCTCGTGACCGGCGCTTCCGGCTGGATCGGCTCGGCCAGCGTCACCGAGCTCATCGCGGCCGGACACCACGTGATCGGACTTGCACGCAACGACGCGGCCGCCACCAGGATCAAGGCCCTGGGAGCCGAGGTGACGCACGGCTCGCTCGACGACCTGGACAGCCTGCGCGCTGCTGCCGCCCGCGCCGAGGGCGTCGCGCACCTGGGCTACAAGCACGACTTTTCCCAGATGGCCGACGCTGCGCGAACCGATCGCGCGGCGATCGACACCTTCGCCGAGGTGCTGCAGGGCACCGGCGGCCCGCTGCTGATCGCCTCGGGCACGCTGGGCCTGGCGCCGGGACGCATCGGCACCGAAGCAGACGTGCCGGACCCGGCGGTGCATCCCCGCGTCGGCAATGCGGCCTACACGCTGGGCCTGGCCGATCGCGGCATCCGATCCCTGGTGGTGCGTTTTGCGCCGACCGTCCATGGCGCCGGCGGCGACCACGGCTTCGTGGCAACGCTGGCCAAGACCGCGCGCACTCAGGGTGTCTCGGCCTATCTGGGCACCGGCCAGAACCGCTGGTCGGCGGTCCACCGGCTCGATGCCGCGAAGCTGGTGCGGCTTGCCATCGACAAGGCTGCGCCCGGCTCCATACTCCACGCGGTCGCCGAGAAGGCCATCACCGCGCACACGATCGCCACTGCGCTTGGGCAGCAGCTGGCCGTTCCGGTGCAATCGATTCCTTCGGACCTTGCGGCCGCGCATTTCGGCTGGATCGGCATGTTCTTCGGTGCCGACGCACCGGCTTCAAGTGCCCAGACACGCGAACTGCTGGGCTGGAAGCCGCAGCACCCGACATTGCTCGAAGACATCGCGGCGGGCCACTATCCGGGCACCTGAAAGGCATCGGGAGCCTCTCCTGAAGCCGCGCACCTGGCTGGCATGTCGCGGCGGGTTGCGGCGCTGCGCGACCTCTCGCCGGTCCTCCTATGAACATGGGATTCCAGACACCGCGCTTTGCGATTCCACTGCATCCACGGTGAGGAAGCCAGCGCATGTCCAAACGAACCATCCACAACGCAACCGTGACCCTGAAGCTACCCTTCGACATTGGAGCCCACGCGGAACTCACCGCGTTGCGGGCGGCCGGCATACCGGTCGACGCCATGGGCAATGCGCAGCATGGCTTTCTGTTCGTGCGGCTGAGCAACGGAAGACGAAGCCAGAACAACATCTTCCGCTGGTTTGCCGGCGAGGTCGGGCAGACGCCTGGCTGACTGCGTCTGCGTGGAGGGCGCCGTTCAGGCGCTGCGCGATTCGCTGTCCAGGCTGGCCATCTGCGCCGCGGCATAGCGGTCGCCGGCGGCGGCGCCCTTGGGCACCGCGCGCTCGATGGCCGCGAAATCGTCAGGTCCCAGCTTCACGGCCAGCGCGCCGAGCGCCTCTTCAAGCCGCGTGCGCTGCCGTGCGCCGATCAGCGGCACGATGTCGTCGCCCTGTGCCGCCACCCAGGCGATGGCAATCTGTGCAACGGTCACGCCCTTCGCGTCGGCGATCCGGCGCAGCGCCTCGACCAGTGCGAGATTGCGTTCCACGTTCTCGCCCTGAAAGCGCGGGCTGTGCGCACGGAAATCCTTCTCGCCCGCGGCGTCCTTCTTCCAGTGCCCGCTGATCAGGCCGCGCGACAGCACGCCATACGCGGTGATGCCGATGCCCAGCTCGCGGCAGGTCGCGAGGATGTCGTCCTCGATGCCGCGCGAGATCAGCGAATACTCGATCTGCAGGTCGCTGATCGGATGCACCGCCGCGGCCTTGCGGATGGTGTTCGAGCCCACCTCCGAGAGGCCGATGTGGCGCACGTAGCCCGCCTTCACCAGGTCGGCGATGGCGCCCACCGTCTCCTCGATCGGCACGTTCGGATCGAGCCGCGCGGGGCGGTAGATGTCGATGTGATCCACGCCCAGGCGCTGCAATGAGTAGGTGGCGAAGTTCTTCACCGCTGCTGGCCGCGCGTCGTAGCCGACCCAGCCGCCGGCCGGATCGCGCATGGCGCCGAACTTCACGCTGAGCAGTGCCGCGTCGCGCTGCGAGGGCTTCAGGCTCTTGAGCGCTTCGCCGATCAGCATCTCGTTGTGGCCGCTGCCGTAGAAGTCGCCGGTGTCGAGCAGCGTGATGCCCGCATCCGTGGCGGCGTGGATGGTGGCGATGCTTTCCGCGCGGTCGGAGGGGCCATACATGCCCGACATGCCCATGCAGCCGAGGCCGATCGCGGAAACCTTGGGGCCGGTGGCACCGAGTTGGAGGGTGTTCATTGGATCTGTCCTTTCAGAGGGGCCGGACGCGATGGCGAGCGGCATGGCGGTAGTCTGGAAGCAAACACCCCGTTCGATAATCCACCCGAGACTGCACGGGTTGTGCGGAAAAACGCACAATTGCCCGATGACAGAACCCGATCTCTCCGACCTGGGCGCCTTCGTGGCCGTCACGCGCGCGCGCGGTTTCCGGGGCGCGGCCGCCCTGCGCGGCGTGTCGCCCTCCTCGCTCAGCGAGGCCATGCGGCGGCTCGAGGCACAACTCGGCGTGCGCCTGCTGAACCGCACCACACGCAGCGTGACCCCCACCGAAGCGGGCCAGCGGCTGCTCGATCGCATCTCGCCCGCGCTGGACGACATCGCCGGCGCGCTCGATACGCTCAACAGCTTTCGCGACAGCCCCACCGGCACCCTGCGGCTCAACGTACCGACCATCGTGGCGCAGCGCGTGCTGCCGCCGCTGGCCAGCCGCTTCCTGCGCACGCACCCGGGCATCACGCTGGAGATCACGACCAACGACACCTTCATCGACGTACTCGCAGCGGGCTTCGACGCCGGCGTGCGCTACGACGAGAGCATCGCCCGCGACATGATCGCTGTGCCCCTGGGTCCGCGCACGCAGCGCTTCGTGGCCGCGGCGTCACCGGGCTACCTCGCCGAGCACGGCGTGCCGAAGCACCCGACCGATCTGCTGCAGCACGCCTGCATCGGCCACCGCTTCCCGAGCGGCGTGCTTGCGGCCTGGGGCTTCGTGCGCAAGGGAAAGGCCGTGAAGATCACGCCGAGCGGGCCGCTGATCGCGTCGATGCTCGACCTGGAGTTGCATGCCGCCGAGTCGGGCCTGGGCGTGATCTACACCTTCGACGAGTACCTGCGCCCTTCCATCGACAAGGGCACGCTGGTGCCGGTCCTGGAGGACTGGTGGCAGAGCTTCTCGGGGCCCTTTCTCTACTACCCGAGCCGCACGCACATGCCGGCGCCGCTGCGGGCATTCGTCGATTTCCTGAAGGCACAGAGCCTGTCGACCTGAGGCCATATCCTGCGGAGCCATCGCGCTGGCCCGGAGGCTTTCAGCCCGCTCGAGCGCGTGCCTTGCCCCTGGACGCTCCACCTTCGGCGGCCGCTTCTCCACGGATGCCCTCCCTACTGAATGCGCAGGACGCATCGGGAGCGACAACGACGGAAACCGGCCATCGACACACTGAGGCTGACCTCGCGCACCGGATCCAACAGTGAGCAATATCCCCGGCCGCAGTGCTGCCCGACGCCCTCTGCCGCCGCCCTCCTACGGGGTGAGTCGCTCGGCTGCGCATCATGCAGCCATGGACCGATTTCAGCGTCATGCGCCACGTGCGGGGAAGGCCAGCGGATGACAAAAGCGTCTCTCCTGGCCGCCGATGCATCAGGCAGCCCTCGCTCAGTCCGCCTCCTGCCTTTGTGCAAGGAGGCGATCAGCGCGTGGATCGACGATCTGGCGCCCAGCATGGGAGCGGCGATCGCGTACTACACGATGTTCTCGCTGGCGCCGCTGCTGATCATCGTCATTGCGGTGGCGGGCGCGCTGTTCGGCACGGAGGCCGTGCAGGGCCAGATCGCCGCGCAGCTGTCGGGCCTGGTGGGCGAGGAAGGCGCGCTCGCCGTGCAAGGCCTGATCCGAAGTGCCAGCGAGCCCGAACGGGGACTCATCGCCGGCGCGATCAGCATCATCGTGCTTGTCGTGGGAGCAACCACGGTCTTCGCCGAACTGCAGAGCGCGCTCGATCGCATCTGGCATGTGCCGGAGCGCGCAAAGCCGCACGGCGTGTGGGGCGTCCTGCGCGCGCGCGTGCTGTCGTTCGGACTGATCCTGGGCCTGGCCTTCATGCTGATGGTTTCCCTCGTGGTGAGTGCCGCCCTAGCCGCTCTCGGCACCTGGAGCACGAACCTCGTACCGGGATGGGAGCTGATGCTGCAGGGCCTCAACCTGCTGGTGTCGCTCACCATCCTGACGGTCCTCTTCGCGATGATCTTCAAGTTCATGCCAAGCGCACCGATCGCGTGGCGGGATGTCTGGACCGGCGCGGCCGTCACGGCGGTGCTGTTCGAGATCGGGAAGGTGCTGATCGGTCTGTACCTGGGCAAGAGCGGCGTCAACGAGTCGTTTGCGGCGGCAGGTTCGCTCGTCGTCCTGCTGGCCTGGGTCTACTACGCGGCGCAGATCTTCCTGCTCGGCGCGGAGTTCACCAAGGTCTACGCCCATGCGCACGGTTCCGTGGCAGCGAGCAAGGCACAAGCTGCCACCCAGGAAACAGCGCGCCAGGCCGAAGCGGGAACGGACGATGTCGAACGAACGCCCCGGAGCCTGCGCGAACCTTCGGAGGCGCACGCGGCTGTGGAGCGCAAGGAGCTGATCGTGGCGATCGCTTCGCGGGTCATCGTGGTGGCGGGTCTCGCGATGCTCCGCTCACTGCTGAGCGGCAGGCGCCGCACTTCACGCGCGCGGCATCGCCGAGGCCCGACCTGAGCCCGGCGTCGCCATGCTGTCGAGGCCTCGGCTCCGAGGCGACACATCGCCCGGACAAGGCACTCAGGCCGGCATGCTTGCTTTGAGCAGGCCGCGCGCCGGAGCGCCACCGGCCAAGAGCGCACCGGCCTCCGTCCCGGGATCGGAGCCCGCGGACTTTCGTGGCACGCGGCGGCGGGTGACGTAGTCCGGGTGGATGCAACGCTGGGTGCCGTCCTCGAAAGCCACGGTGATGGATCCCTCCGTCGAGGCGACGACGACGCCCGCCCCGAAACGCCTGACCTTGACCGGATCGCTTTCGGCGAAACGCACCGGCGCGCGGGCGGGCGTCTTCTCCTGAGGGCCCCGGGCCACATCCGCAGTCGCTGTTGTCGACTGCGTGTTCACGAGGATCGGCTGCGCCAGCGCGGCCTCGTGGGCTGCGATACGACGGCAGTTGTCGCATGTGCCGCAGCGCTTCGCGTCGGCCGAAGGGTCCAGATCGGCCAGCAGCATCTGCCAGCGGCACTGACCCGACTGCGCGTACGAGAGCATGCGCTCGAGCGTCTCCCGGTCCTGCACCCGGCGCTCCTTGTAGGCGTCCAGCATCTTGCCCAGGTCGGCGCCCGAGACTGCCTCCCGTCGAAGCGAGATCTCTCCTCGCCGGCCGATGCGCAGCAGCTTCTCCTGCCGCAGCAGCGCCACCGCGGCCTGCATCCTGCTGCGCGGGCGATCCAGGGCGGCAAGGAGGCTGGTCGAGGTCCAGCTCTCGTGGGCAGGCGGCGCGGCAAGCAGCTGGCGATAGACCGCATCGAGGTCCTCGAGCTGGGGATACTTTCCGGCCAGGAAGAACTGCTGAACCGCACGGTCCTTGGCGTGGAAGAGCAGAACACAACGTGCTCGCTGTCCATCGCGGCCGGCGCGGCCTGCTTCCTGGTAGTAGGCGTGCAGGCTCGACGGCATCTGGGAATGAACGATGAAGCGGATGTCGGGCTTGTCGATGCCCATGCCGAAGGCGTTGGTTGCCACCATCACCCGCGCGGCACCGCTCATGAAACGCTCTTGCGCTTCGTCACGCTCGCGCGCTCCCAACTTGCCGTGATAGAGCGCGACCGACTCGCCGCGCGCACGGAGAGTCTCGAAGGCCTGCTCGGCGGCCTTCACCGTGGCTGCGTAGACGATGCCGCTGCCGCCTTCCTCCTGCACCAGCTCCACGATGCGTCGCTGGCGGTCGTCCTCGTGCTGCATCTGCTCCACCGCGAAGTGCAGGTTGGCGCGATAGGCACCCGTGTCGATGAGCCCGCTGCGCGGGATTCCGAGGTGCTTCATCACGTCGGCGGCAACCTCCGAGCCGGCCGTGGCGGTGAGTGCCAGCACGGTGGGACTGCCCAGCGCCCGGATGGCAGGGCCGATGTCCAGGAAAGCCGGCCGAAAGTCATGGCCCCATTGCGAGATGCAGTGCGCCTCGTCCACCGCCACCAGGGCGACCGGATGGGCCGCGAGTTGCTGCAGGAAGGCGTGGTCGGCGAGCCGCTCGGGCGTTGTCAGCACGATGCGCGCGCTGCCGTCTCGCAGCGCCGTCTCGGCCGCAGCGAGCTCGTCCGCCGAGAGGGCACTGTTGACCTGGATCGCCTGTACACCCAGGGCCCTGAGCTTGTCGCACTGGTCCTTCATCAGCGCGATCAGTGGCGAGACCACCACCGTGCGCCCTTCCAGCAACATCGCCGGCAACTGATAGCACAGCGACTTACCCGCACCCGTGGGCATCACGGCGAGCGTGGACAGCCCCTGCATGACCCGCTCGATGACTTCGGCTTGACCGGCGCGCAATCGGGTGTGGCCGAACACGCCGCGCAGGGTTCGATTCAACTGGCTGGAGGATGACCGCCGCCCGGCGGTGGCAGGGGATCGGGTCGAAGGCATCAGCGCTGTCCGCTGCCCTGGTCGTCGGCCTCTTCGCCCTCGCCTTCCGAATCGACTGCAATCTCGTCGGCCAGGTCCTGCGTGCTCAGCGCCTCCGGGTCGTCCACCGAACCCTCGACCTCGGCTGCGGCATCCAGGAGGACGCCCACACGGTCCGGAAGGATGTCGGCATTGGTCGGGGTTTCGAGTCCGCCTTCGGCCGCCGCTTCATTGACGCCTGATGCGTCGCTGCCGCTGTCGCTGGAGTCGCTCGGTCCGAGGCTCTCCGCATCGGTGCCCTTGGGTGTGATCGGCGCGCGCTCGCCGCCGAGGATGCTGCTGGTTGCCATGATCTGCCATGCCTCGATAGAAAGGATGCGGCGAGACTGCGCGCTGCCGGGCGTCGAGAAAGTAGGAGATTTGCGCGTTCCGACCGCTTCCGAAATCGGTCGAGACCCAGCACGGCATGGCAGATGCCTGCGCGGTGCGTTCGGCCACGTCCGCCCGCCTCCAGCCGGGTGCACAGACATTCGCAGGTCCCGTACGGCATTCCATCTCGGGCATCATCGCGGCTGAATCCTGTGTCCCTGTCACGTTGCGGAGCCGCCCCTTGAATGCCGTTTCGACCACATCGCTTCGCTACTTCGCCGAGGTCGTGCGCACCGGCTCGCTTCGTGCGGCGTCGGAGACCCTCTTCGTGGCCTCCTCGGCCATCAGCCGACAGCTCGCGATGCTGGAGGATGCGCTCGGCGCGCCGGTCCTGGAGCGGCGCCAGGGACGCGGCAAGGTCAAGCTGACCGCCGCAGGCGAAGCGCTCATGCGCTACTACAAGAACGTCGGTAATGAGACGCGGCGGCTGCATTCGGAGATCGAATCGCTCCAGGGCCTCAAGCGCGGGGCCATCAACTTCGGCATGCCCGAGTCGCTGGTGCGCGACCTGATGCCCAGGTTCCTGTCGAAGTTCGCCAGCCGCTATCCCGGCATCTCGTTCAATGTGCATGTGGCCGGAAGCCCCACGCTGGCCAAGCTGGTGCTGGAGGATGAACTGGATGCCTGCTTCACCTTCGGCGACGTCGCGATGCAGGACCTGTCGATCCTCTATTCGCGTTTGCTGCCGCTGTTCGTGCTCGTGCCCAAGGGGCATCCGCTGGAGCACTACGAGACGCTGCGGCTGAGCGACTGCGCCGAATACAGCATGTCCACGCTCGACACGTCCCTGTGGGCCAAACAGCAGTACGACGAGATGCTGGCCAAGGCCAAGATCCGGCCGCGCGTGGCGCTGGAGACCAACTCCTACGAGCTCATGCGCAACGTGGCGGCCGCAGGCATGTGCCTGACCTTCACCACCCGGCCGCTGGACGACCCCTTCGGCAACCCGAGGGCCGGTTCCTACGTGCCGCTGAAGGACCCGCGCGCCCGTCCGCAGCGCTTCGCGCTGAGCGTGCACAAGGGCCGCAACCTGCCGCTGGCGGTCGAGGCCTTCCTGAGCGAGTTGACGGCCACGCTGGAAGACATCGAGCGGCGTGCCAAGGCCGGGCCGCCGCGTGCGGCCGCGACCTGAGCCGGGGAGTCGTCAGACGGCGGCCGCAGCCAGCTCGGCGGGCGTCTTGTACTTCTGCACCGCCGCGAAACGCTTGACGAGGTATTCGCCGGACTTGATCGGCGCATGCAGCGGCTCGCCAGCCTCGGGCGCGAACTCCGGCAGGCAGGCCACGGGCGTGTCGTAGTCCAGGTTGAAGAAGGTCGGGATCGAATAGCGCTCGCGCCCTGTGCGATTGGCGACGCGGTGCGGGTTGGACACATACACGCCATTGGTCCAGACCTTGACGAGGTCGCCCAGGTTGATGACCAGCGTGCCCTCGATGAAAGGCGCAGCCACCCATTCGCCGCTGCGCGTGCACAGCTCCAGCCCGCCGATCGGGTCCTGCGCGAGGAGCGTGATCATTCCGTAGTCGGTGTGCGCCGCCGCGCCCAGCTCGAGGTTGGTGAAGGATTCCTGCGGCGGGTAGTGGAACAGGCGCGCCTGCACCATCGGCTTTTGCGCGTACTGCAGGAAGAAGCCTTCGTCCTTTCCGACCGCCACGGCGAACACGCGCAGCAGGTTGCGGCCCAGTGCGATGGTGGCATTGAAGTAATCCATGGCAGCCGATTCCAGCCACGGCTTGTCCTGCGGCCAGCGATTGGGGCCGTGCAGGGGGCGGCCGCTGGCCACGTCGGGGTCGCTCAGGGGCAGGTCCAGGCCCAGTTCGTAGCTTTCCTTCAGGTCCGGCTTGTGGCCGGGGTGCTGCGTCACGCCGATGGGCATGAAGCCGCGACGGAAGCGCTCGTCGATCCTGTCGCGCAGCCGCTCCTCCATGGGCAACGACATGTAGCGGCGCGTCGCCTCGAAGGCTTTGTCGATGGTGGCCTGCGGCACGCCGTGGTTCTTCACGTAGAAGAAGCCGGTGTTGGTGCAGGCCGCCTTGAACTGCGTCACCAGCGGCTCGATGGAGCCGCCGGCCAGCCAGTCGCCCAGGTCGAGGATGGGCATTTCCTCGGCGGAGGCGCGGCGCGGCGCGTCGACTTGGTGTTCTTGGGTGTTCATGGGTTTGGCTCCTTGGTTGGCATGAAGGTGTTCAAGAGCCGCGCGACAGGTCGGTGAACGCGTCGGCCCAGAAGATGGCGCGCCGCGCGATGGTCTTGACCACCGCGTGCAGCACGATCCCGATCAGGGACAGGACGATGAGGATGGCGAACATGCCCGCCGCATCCATCGAGAAGTTGCGCTGCAGGATCAGGTAGCCCAGCCCCGCCTGCGCGCCGACGAACTCGCCCACGATGGCGCCGATGACGGCGAGCACGATGCCGATGTCCAGCCCCGCGAATACGTAGGGAAGGGCGTGCGGCAGCCGGACCATGCGGAACACGTGCCAGCCCGAGGCAGTGAAGGCGCGCATCAGGTCGACCTGGTCACGCGGTGCCGAGCGCAGCCCCACGATGGTGTTGGCCAGCACCGGGAAGAAGACGATGGTCGCGGTGATCACCACCTTGGAGGTGGTGCCGAAGCCGAACCACAGCACGAACAGGGGCGCCACGGCCACCTTCGGCACTGTCTGGAAGGCCACCACGTACGGGTAGAGCACGGCCTCCAGCACAGCGCTCTGGCCGATCAGCGCGCCCAGCACGAAGCCGGCCAGCGCCCCGGCCGCGAAGCCAGCCAGTATCTCGTAGAGGGTGACGCCCAGGTGCGGCCACAGCTCGCCCGAAGCGAGCACGTCGCGCATCGCGCCGAGAACGCCCGCGGGCCCGGGGAAGATCAGATGCGACACGCCGAAGGCGGACACGATCACATGCCAGAAGGCGATCACCGCGATGAAGAACAACGCGATGAGCGTGCGCCGCCGGGATGGCGTGAGGCGGCCCGGCAGGTTCGCGGGGGTGTTGGCGTTGCTGCTCATCAGTCGAGCCCTCCACTGGCGTTCAGGTTGGCGCGGATACCAGATACGTAGGCACCGAAGCGCTCGGTGTTGATGACATCCAGCGTGCGCGATGGCAGGTCGACCTCGATCACCTGCGTGACGCGGCCGGGCCTTGGCGACATGACGATGACGCGGTCGCCCAGGAACACCGCCTCGGGAATGCTGTGCGTGACGAGCATGATCGTGGCGCCCGTGCGCTCGCGCAGCTTGAGCAGCTCCACGTTCATGGTCTCGCGCGTCATGGCGTCCAGCGCGCCGAAGGGCTCGTCCATCAGCAGCAGCATCGGATCGTTGACCAGCGCGCGGGCGATTCCCACGCGCTGCTGCATGCCGCCGGAGAGCTCGTTGGGGTACTTGGTCTCGAAGCCGGACAGGCCCACCAGGTTCAGGTAGTGGAGAGCGCGCTCGCGCGACGTCTTCGCGTCCCGGCCCTGGATCTGCGCGGGCACGAGCACGTTGTCGATGATGTTGCGCCAGGGCAGCAGCACGGGCGCCTGGAACACCACCCCGACGTCACGGCTGGGGCCGGTGTGCTCGCGCCCGCCCAGCTCGACGTTGCCGCTGCTCGCACGCTCCAGCCCCGCGAGGATGCGAAGCAGGGTGCTCTTGCCACAGCCGCTGGGGCCCACGACGGTGACGAACTCGCCGCGACGCACGCGGAAGTCCACGTCCTGCAGCGCGACCACATCGCCGCCATCCTTGGAGCGGAATGTCTTGCGCAGCCGGTCGAAACGGAACGCCGTCGCGACCTCTGGTGCGGCCTGAGCTGCTGCGGCAGCGCTCATGGGGTGTCCTGCTTGCAGATACATGGCGTTGCTATTCCTTCGCTTCCAGCTCAGGCCCGACGGCGCGCGCGAGCCAGTCGTCCACCTGTGCGAACGCGGCCAGGCGCTGCTCTTGCGGGATGAAGGCGGCCTCGAAGCTGTTTCGCGCGAGCTGGGCCAGGTCCTGCCGGCTCAGGCCAAAGGCCTGCCGGCAGGCCAGGTAGTTGTCGTTGACGTAGCCGCCGAAGTAAGAGGGATCGTCGGAGTTGACGGTGACGCACAGGCCCGCATCGAGCAGCCGCTTGAGCGGGTGCTCAGCCACCGAGTCGATCACCTGCAGCTTGAGATTCGAGAGCGGGCACATGGTCAGCGGCATGCGGCGCCGTGCCAGCTCGCTGACCAGCGCGGCATCGTCCACGCAGGCGTTGCCGTGGTCCACGCGCTGCACCTGCAACAGCTCCACCGATTCGCGCACGTAGGCGGCCGGGCCTTCCTCGCCGGCATGCGCCACCACCTTGAAGCCCAGTGTGCGGCAGCGCTCGAAGAAGCGCGTGAACTTGGCCGGCGGGTTGCCCACCTCGGCGCCGCCCAGCCCGAAGCCCAGCAGGCGTTCGTGCCAGGGCGCCAGTTCGTCGAGCATGGCCAGCGCCTCCTCCTCGCTGCGGTGGCGCTGCGCCACCGCGATGAGGCCGCCGGTGATGCCGTCCTGCGCGCGGGCCTCCTCCATGGCGCCCAGAACGCCATCCATCACGGCGGCGATCGGCACACCGCGCGAGGTGTGCCCCTGCGGGCCGAAGAACAGCTCGCAATGCAGCACGCTGTCGGCATGCGCGCGGCGCATGTAAGCCCGCGTCACGTCATGGAAGTCCTGCGCCTGCACCAGCACGCGGCAGCCGTCGTAGTAGAGGTCCAGGAAGTCCTGCAGGTCGCTGAAACGGTAGGCCGCTCGCAGCTCTTCCTCGGTGCTCCAGCGTATCGCCACGCCATTGCGGCGGGCCAGGCGAAGGAACAGGTCGGGCTCGATGGAGCCCTCCACGTGCATGTGCAACTCGGCCTTCGGCAGGCCGGCCACGAATTGCTCCGGTGTCATCGCGGCCGCCGGCTCACAGGCCCACGCTGCAGGACCGGGCCGCATCGATGACCGCGTTGCGGTCGAAGCGGTTGATGGCTTCCACGAAGCCCGGCTTGAGGTAGAGCATGGATTCGGGCGGCAGCGTGCGCTTGATCAGGCCGTCCTTGAGCATCAGGTCCTGCATGCGGCCGTAGGCGGCCGGGCTCATCGAGCCGATCAGCTTGCCGCCGTTCATCGTCTGCGCGGCGGACATGGTGTCCAGCTGCGTCTGCAGCAGGGCCAGATCCCACTTGGCCAGGGTGGCCTCGTCCGCCCCTGTGGGCTTGGTGCTGGGGAAGTTCTTCCAATGGATCTTGCGTGCGCATTCGGGATTGGTCTGCGCAAAGAGCGTGGCCTTGGCCGCCCCACGCGAAATCGCCTCGACCATTGCGGGGTCGGCGTCGATGGTCTTCTGCATGGTCGCGAAGGTGAAGTCCGGCAGCGCGCGCCAGCTGGGGTCGAAGATCACGCGCATCCTGGTGCCCGTGTTCTGGAAGCCGGTGAGTGCCGAGCCCCAGAACATCAACGCCTGCACGCGGTCCGACTTGAGGGCTTCGAGCGCCGGTGCGCCGGCACCGGTGGCGATGATCTGCACGTCCTTGTCCGGATCGACCCCGTTGGCGCGCAGGTAGCCCTTGAGCAGCGGCATGCCGCCGGTGCCCAGGCTGAAGATGCCGATCTTCTTGCCCTTGAGGTCGGCCGCCGTCTTGATGCTGCTGTCCTGAGGCACGCCCACGCCCCAGTCGATGACGCCCGTGCCCATGAGGCCGCGCACCGCCACGTTGTTCTCGGCGTTGGCCTGGATCAGGCCTGTGGAGTTCACCTGCGCGAAGTCCACGCCGCCGGCCACCATCTGCTGGATGCCTTGCAGCGATCCGCCGGTCGTGACGATCTTGACGTCGTAGCCCTCGTCCTTCCAGTAGCCCAGCGCGATGGGCAGGGTGAGCCATGGGTAGGTGACGTTCACCACCTGGGTGCCCAGGGCGATGGTGACGGGCTTCAGGGGCTTGGCGGATGACTGCTGAGCCTGCACCTGCAGGGCCAGCAGGCCGAATGCGGTGGCTGCCGCCAATGCCGCGAGGCGATTCCAACGGGTGCGAAGAGAGTGCTTCATCGAGTGGCCTTGAGGGAAAACTTCCGACGAAGGTTATCGATTGGAATGCGCGACTGCAGATCAATATTTAGAAGGAAATGATCGAATAATCAGAGCATTCTTTGGGGTGTTGCCCGCGCAGCTCTGGCGCATTTCGCACCCCGCTCGAGCACGTAGAGGCGTGGATTTGCATGCAGCGCCGACGCGGCACTTGGTTGGTGCGCCAAGAAAACCACAAGGAACCTTGTGGCCGGCCACCCCAGAGAGAGACACGTCACGCTCAAAGACCTGGCAGCGAGCTGCGTGCCGGGCCGCCAGGACAATTCCGACCGCGCCGCTGAAAAATGCCTCCCGTCCGAGCGCTGAGACGAACGAGCCCTCGGCTGCGATGCTGCGGGCCTACTCTTGGAACGGAAACACGTCGGACAGCGCGGCTGCCTCGCGGGCGAACTGCACGACCAGAAAGTCGAGGAACGCTCGAACACGCGGCGTCATGTACCGCGTGCCGTGCCGCAGGGCATAGACACCCGCTTCGTGTGCCACGTAGTCCGGCAGCAGGATTCGAAGCCTGCCTGCGCGCAGATCTTCGGCCGCATCCCAGATCGTCTTGCGCGCGATGCCGCGTCCTGCCAGCGCCCATGCGCGCACCAGCGCACCGTCATTGCTTTCCCATGCGTCGGCCATCGGCACGGTGTACTGCCAGGAACGGTCGCCTTTGGCGAAGTGGAACTGGTTGAGCGGTCCGCTGGCCGTGACCAGCACGATGAAGCGGTGCTGCCCCAGGTCCTCCGGCGTGTGCGGCGTTCCATGGCGGGCCAGATAGTCGGGCGAGGCGCACAGCACGCGGCAGTTGGGTCCCAGGCGCCGTGCGATCAAGGCGCTGTTCTCGGGCTGCCCGAAACGGATCGCGATGTCGACCGCATCCTGATGGAGATTGGAGAGCGAGTCTGTCAGTGTCAGCGCGACCCTGACGTCGGGATGCGCGTCGACGAAGGCATCGAGCCATCGGCCGAAGAGCTGGCGACCGAAGTCGGTTGATGCGGAGATCC
The DNA here is from genome assembly GCF_014195185.1 of Variovorax atrisoli. Classification (NCBI taxonomy): domain Bacteria; kingdom Pseudomonadati; phylum Pseudomonadota; class Betaproteobacteria; order Burkholderiales; family Comamonadaceae; genus Variovorax; species Variovorax atrisoli. The sequence goes on from NZ_JACIBG010000007.1 coordinate 96,673, forward strand.
TCAGCTTTCCCTGAACCGCCCCCCTGCCCGCTCGCAATTCGGCCTGCGCGTCGTCAATGATCTGCAGCGCTGTCGTGCAATGCGCGAGATAGACGCGTCCCTCGTCCGTGAGTTGCAGATGACGCGAAGTGCGCTCGAACAGTTTCGCCTGCAACGTGGCTTCGAGCTTGGCCAGCCGGGCACTGGCGGCCGCGGGCGACAGGCCCAGTTTGCGTCCTGCCGCAGAGAGAGAGCCTGCGGACGCTGCCTCGGCAAAGAGCCGCATATCACCCAGATGATCCGTCGCCATCTTTCGAGCAGGTTTGAAGATGGTTCAAGTTTGCCATCAATTCTCAAGAATGAGGCACGTCGCCAGACTCCCCTTTGTCGTCCCCTGGAGGGACCCGATGACAAAAGGAAATGCCGCACATGACTTCACCTTCCGACGCGCAAGCGGTCGCGCTCGATCACCCGATCCCGGAGCAATCAGACAGGCTCCCGTGGGCTGCATTGCTCGCATTGAGCTTGACCAGTTTCCTCGCGACCGCCAACGAGACGGTTCCGGCGGGTCTGCTGCCCCAGATCGCTCAGGGTCTGGCCGTGTCCGAGGGATGGGCGGGCCAATTCGTCACGCTCTGCGCGCTCGGTGCCGGTTTGGCGGCCATTCCGCTCACGGCACTCACGCAGGGTTGGCCGCGGCGCAAGGTGTTGCTGTTCGCATTGGGCGCGTTCTGCGTCTGCAACGCCTTCACGGCCCTTTCGTCCCACTTCGGATTGACGCTCGTGGTGCGATTTTTCGTCGGTCTGGCGACCGGCTTGGCATGGAGCGAACTGGCGACCTACGCGCGGCGGCTCGTCCCGGCACGGTTGCAGGGTCGTGCGCTGGCGGTGGTGATGATCGGCGTGCCGCTGGCGTTGTCGCTGGGCGTGCCATTGGCCGCGTGGCTCGGCCGCATGGTCGGCTGGCGCTGGATCTTCGGCGGCATGGCGGGAATTGCGCTGGTACTGATGGGATGGGTGTTGACCGCCGTTCCCGATTTCCCGGGTCGAGCCGCCACACAGCGCACCAACCTCCGTCAGATCCCGGCCATCCCGGGCGTGCGCCCCGTGCTGCTCGTCGTGATGCTCTGGATTCTTGCGCACTACCTGTTCTACACGTACATCGCGCCATTCCTCGCTTCCGTCGGCCTGGCGGACCGACTCGATGCGGTGCTGCTGATCTTCGGGCTTTGCACCATGGCGGGCCTGTGGGTGGTCGGATGGCTCATCGATCGATGCCCTCGCGCCCTGCTGCTTTCTTCCCTTTGCATGTTTGCGGCCTCGGGTCTCGTGTTCGGCCTCTGCGGCTCATCGGCTGCGGCAATGCTGGCCGGCGTTGTGTTCTGGGGACTGAGCTTCAGCGGAGCACCGACGTTGTTGCAGACGGCCCTGGCCGACGCGGCCGGCAAAGACGCGGATGTTGCCCAGTCCATGCTGGTCACGGTCTTCAACCTGTCTTTCGCGGGCAGCGGCCTCCTCGGCGGCGTGCTGCTGGAGACGGTGGGCAGCTTCGTGTTTCCCTGGATGCTCACCGCGCTGGCGTTCGCCGGATGGTTCATCGCATGGCGCGGCCGGAGCCGGGGATTTCCATCCGGGCGCCGGCGCGCATCCGAGGGTTGAGGGGCGCCTGTGCTTGCGGTTGCGCACCCCTGCGCTCCGGGCAACTGCCCAGCGACGCCTCGGTGCGGGTCAGGTGCGCGCCACGGCGCAGGCCACTTCAACAGGCATCAAGGTGCTTTCAAGGCACATCCGAAGGTTCATGAGGGAAGGTGGCTGCGGGCCGCAGCAGCCTGCCACTTCCCATGACATCGGCGCGATACCTCGAGCCGACGGGGCGCACTCGCCGGGCCGCACTTCGTCACAGATCCTGCTGTCGGGAGTGGAGAGGGCGAACGGAGCTTCGATGAACTCAAGCCTGCGCCTTTTGCTTCAGCCAAAGCCCGAAGTCCATCATCACCTTCACGACGGGCTTCAAGCGCTCACCGTCGGCAGTCAGCGCATATTCGACCCTCACAGGTGCGGTGGGATGCACGGTGCGCTTGACCAAGCCGGCCTCCTCGAGCGCGCGAAGGTCAAGGGTGAGAGAGCGCTGCGAAATACCGGGGACGTCTCGCCGCAACTCACTGAAGCGCTTGGGCCCGTCGACGAGATAGGACACGAGAAGGAGCCGCCATCTGCCACCCAGGAGGCGCATGGCTTCCTCCACCGAGCAACCCGTCACGTTTGCTTTCATAGCACGTCTTCCAGAAAAGGGCCGTCAGTATACTTTTTTAACCTACGTGCAGTTTTATTGCCTTCTTCCAATCTTATCCCTGCGCCATAGCATGGCCCGGCGGCGCGCTTCGACGCCTCCCACATTGGAATGAACCTGCATGAAGCTTTACTACATACCCGGGGCCTGCTCGCTTTCGCCCCATATCGTCCTCAATGAACTGGGCTTGGAAGCCAACTTGGTCAAAGTGGACTACAAGACTCACAAGACCGAGGACGGCCGCGACTTCCGCGAAATCAGTCCGTTCGGCTATGTCCCACTCCTGGAGCTCGACGACGGCACGGCACTGCGCGAAGGCCCTGCGATCGTGCAATACCTGGCCGACTTGAAGCCCGAATCGGGCCTTGCACCGATGAACGGCACCATCGAGCGCTACCGCCTTCAAGAATGGCTGAGCTTCCTGACTTCCGAAATCCACAAGGGCTTCATTCCGCTCCTGTACCCGGTGCTTGCCGGCAAATACGTGGAAGCCGTCAAGCCGAAGCTGGAGAGACGCTTCAGCTGGATTGACGAACAGTTGGCTGGCCGCGACTACCTCATGGGAGACAGGTTCACCGTGGCCGACGCCTACCTGTACGCGCTCGCTGGATGGGGCCAGGCACCGTGGCTGGCATCCGTCTACAGGGCCGACATCCATTTCGACGGCCTTGGCAACCTCGAAGCCTGGTATGTCCGCATGCGCGAACGACCTTCCGTCCGCAAAGCGCTGGACACAGAAAGGCTGAAGTAGCTTGCGCAGGATGCCGAGCATGCAGCAACCTTGGGATCAGGAACGACGAGGCAATGCCTACCCGCCAGTCGCGGACATATGGCGGATCAGCTTGACCGGCAAGACGCGTCCTTGAAGCGAGAAGTCGTGTCCCTTGGGCTTTTGCTCCACGGCATGCCCGATGGCTTCATACAGGCGCGCCTCGCTCATCGAGTTGCGCAGCAGCTTTCCGAGATCGACGCCGTTCTCATGCCCGAGGCAGGTATAGAGAGTGCCGTCAGCCGTCACACGGACGCGGTTGCAGTCGCCGCAGAAGTGCGCGGTGAGCGGTGTGATGAAGCCGACGAGGCCGCCGGTTTGCTCGACCCTTGCGTAGCGCGCGGGGCCGCCGCTGCGATCGGCCACGTCGCTCAGAGTCCAGCGCCTGCCGATCTCGCGGCGAAGCGCATCCAGCCCCAGGAACTGCTTCGTGCGGTCGCAGCCGGTCTCGCCCAGGGGCATGGTTTCGATCAGCGTCAGGGTCATGCCGCGAGCGTGCGCGAATTCGATCAACTCATGGATCTCCAGGTCGGTGACGCCGCGCAGCGCGACCGCATTGAGCTTGACGGCAATGCCCGCGTCCTGTGCGGCCTCGATGCCGTCCAGCACCTTTTGCAGCGCGCCGCCGCGCGTGATCTGTGCGAAGCGCTGCGGATCCAGGGTGTCGAGCGAAACGTTCACCCGCCGGACGCCCGCCGCCGCGAGGTCCTGCGCGAAGTGCGCCAGCCGCAGGCCGTTGGTCGTCAGTGTCAGCTCGTTCAGGGAGCCGTCCTTCAGGCAGCCGGACAGTGAACGGAACAGCTCGATGACGCCCTTGCGCACCAGGGGTTCGCCGCCGGTGATGCGCAGCTTTCTGACGCCGCGCGCGATGAACAGGCGCGCGACCCGGTCCAGTTCCTCGATGGAGAGCAACTCCGGGCTGGAATGAAATTGCATGTCCTCCGACATGCAGTAGACGCAGCGCAGGTTGCAGCGGTCGGTCACGGACAGGCGCAGATAGCTGATCCGCCGCCCCAGACTGTCGGCCAGCGGCGCCACGGAGGGCACCAACGCAGGCCGGCGCAGCTCCATCAGCATGGAAGCTCCTCGCGCGCCGCCGCGTAAAGATGCTCGAGGGACACGAATTTCTCCCTGGGCTTGCCGAGCCTGGCGCCGCGCGCTACCTCGGCGGCGTTGATGCGTACCCAGTCCTGGAAGTCGATGTATTTCCCGGCACGGTGCGTGGGCCCGATGCCAAGGAGGGGATGTTCGGCCGCCAGCGTCCGATGCGCCAGGGCAGGCAGGTCGGCCAGCACCGCCGCGGCGGTCTCGTGGCTGCAGGCGCGGTTGGTGCCGATGGTGCCTTGCGGCCCGCGCTTGCTCCAGCCGCATACGTAGAGACCGCTCACCAGCCTGCCGCCGTCGACGACGCGGCCGTGGAGATTGGCGTGCGTGCCCCGCCCATCGTCGTAGGGCACGCCCTCGAGCGAGCAGGACCGGCGTCCGATGCTGGAGAACACCAGTCCGCATTCGATGCCGACGGACTCCGGCTCCGCCGCCCAGCCGCTCGGCCTGCCGAAACGAATACGCTCGACCGAAGCGGCGCCTTCGATGCCTTGCGGCTCCAGGTGAAAGCGGAACACGCAGCGCTTGTTTTGTTCCCTGGCAGCGCCGACGCATGCCAGGCGTTCCAGCATCGCGATGGCCGCGGCCTTCTCCGCATCCGTTCCGGCGGGCAGCGCAAAGCTTTCGGTGCGGATGTCGGCGACGTCCACCAGCGCCTCGCATGAAGGAAGCTGGGCGATCTCATGCAGCTCCTTGGGCGAGAAGCGGATATCGGCAGGTCCACGGCGCCCGACGATGTGCACTTCGCGAACTCGGCTGTGAGCCAGGGCGTCGAGCGCGTGCGCCGCGATATCGGTGCGGCGCAGTTCGTCCACGCTCTTGAGCAGGATGCGCGCGATGTCGAGCGAGACGTTGCCCTGGCCGACGATCACCGCGCGCTCCCCGGACAGGTCGAAGTGCCGGTTCTTCTGGTCCGGATGTCCGTTGTACCAACCGACGAAATCGCTGGCCAGGTGGCTGCCAGGCAGGTCTTCACCCGGAATGCCCATGTGCCGGCCGAGCGGTGCGCCCGTGGCCAGGATGACCGCGTGGTAGCTCGCCAGCAGATCGTCGACCGACACGTCCGGGCCGAGTTCGAGGCCGCCCACGAACCGAAAGCCGGGCATCGCCGCGATGCGGTCGAACACGGCGGTCACCTGCTTGAGCTTGGGGTGGTCCGGGGCCACGCCGTAGCGCACGAGGCCGTAGGGCACGGGCAGGCGCTCCAGCAGGTCCACGCGCATCGGCAGCGCCGAGCCCAGCAGGCGCTCTGCGGCGTAGAAGCCGCTGGGTCCCGCGCCCACGATGGCCACCCTGAAAGGTGAGGTGCCGGCATCACTCATAGCCCCAACTCCGTTCGTCGCGCTTCAGCAGTGGGCAACGGCGGCAGGCGTTCGGCGATCACTGGCGTCTCGGCCGAGCGAAGCCTGTTGATCTCGATCCACGGCGCCTTGTCGGCAGGAAGAAGGAATGAGGCCTGGATGGCGCCCACCGGACATGCGGTGGCACAGCCGCCGCAGTCGATGCAGTTCTCCGGATCGATGTAGGTCATCCGCTCATCCATGTGGAAGCAGGTGACAGGGCAGACGGTGACGCATTCCGTGTAGCGGCACCCGGTGCAGAGGTCGGTGACAACGTAGGCCATTTGCGTGAAAGAACAAAAGATGGGAAGGAGGCGCCTGCTCAGAGCGCGACAACCTGCACCAGCGCGTCGGAGAAGGTCGGCGCGCTGCCCAGGTCGGCGAAGGCCAGGGGCGTGAGCGCGTGCACCGTAGGGCCGGCGCGGTTCGAGCGGTGCCAGTAACCCGAGGGCGCCATCACGAGCCCCGGCGAGACGTCCGCCGAGACCGTGGCCTTGGCCTCGAAGGTGCCCCGATCATTGAAGACCCGGATCGGCGTGCCGGCGGTGATGCCGCGTGCACTCGCGTCGTCTGGATGCAGCACCACCATCTGTTCCTCGCCCGCCTGCGCGCGCTGGGCCGGCAGGTTGCCGTAGTTGGAATTGAGGAAGGCGTGGCTCTTGGGCGAGATCAGGCTCAGGGGATAGCGCTGCGCCAGGGCGGCAGCGGTTGCCGGGCTTTCGTTCGGCGCGATGTAGTGCGGCAGCGGGTCCACCGGCTCACCCGACTGCTGGCCGCCGAACCCCTGCCTGAAGAGCGGCGCCACGAAGTTTCCGCCCGCTGCTATCGACGACTTGAATTCGCACTTGCCCGAGGGCGTCGGGAAGTTGCCTTCACGGTGCGGCGCCCAGTCGTCGGATGCAGGCATGTTCAGGCGCATGAAGCCCTTGCGCTTCAGCTCCTCCAGGGTGATGCCCTCGAGAACCGGGCTGCTCCAGTCCATGGAGGCTTCGATCATCTCATCGTCCGACCGGAAGAAGAACGGGTCATCGATGCCCAACGCCCTGGCCAGGCGCCTGAAGAGCTCGGTGTTGGACACCGCCTCGCCCAGCGGCTCGATGGCCTGGTTGTTGTACGAGAGATAGAGATGGCCCCAGGAGAACATGATGTCCTTCTGCTCGAGTTGCGTCGTGGCCGGCAGCAGGATGTCCGCGTAGCGCGCGGTATCGGTCATGAAGTGCTCGCTGACCACGGTGAAGAGGTCGTCGCGCGCGAGACCCCGTTCTATCCTTTCCTGGTCGCTGACCATGGCCATGGGATTGGCGTTGTAGACGAACAGCGAGCGGATCGGCGGGTCGAGCGGCATGTCGCCCGTGAGCGCCGGGCCCAGGCGCCAGGAGTTGATCACCCGCATCGATTCGGGCTGGAGATCCGGGCGCATCAGCCCCGGCCAATTCACCGGAAAGGCCCAGATCGGCAGTTGCAGCAAGCCGCCGCCCACATGCTTCCAGGCGCCGATCAGCGCGGGCAGGCAGGCGATGGCGCGCACCGTCTGTCCGCCGCCTGCATGGCGCTCCACCGCGACGCCGATGCGCACGACCGCGGGGGGCGTCGCGGCGTATTCGCGGGTCAGCTTGAGGATGTCCTCCACGGGAATGCCGGTTTGCTCCGCGGCGAATTCCGGCGTGTACGTCTCCACGCGCGCGGCGAGTTCATCGAAACCCAGCGTGTGCCGCTCGATGTAGTCGCGATCGATCAGGTTTTCCTTGATGAGGATGTGCGCCATCGCCAGGGCCAGTGCGCCGTCAGTGCCCGGACGGATGGGAATGTGCCAATCCGCCAGCCGCGCGGTGCGCGTGCGCACAGGATCGATCACCACCAGCTTGGCGCCGTTCTTGCGCGCCTGCTCGATGAACGGCCAGTGATGCGAGTTCGTGCTCAGCGTATTGCAGGCCCACAGCACGATGTACTTCGAGTGCACGAAACTCTCGGGGTCCGCGCCTGGCGTGTGGCCGATGGTCATCATGTAGGCGGTGCACGAGCCCGAGTCGCAGAAGGTGCGCTCGCACACCGTGGCGCCCAGCTTGTTGAAAAGGGGGTCCCCCACGTTCAGGCCGTTGAGGATGCCCTGGGTTCCGAGGTAGCTGTAGGGCAGGATGGACTGCGGGCCATCCGTGGCGATGAGCGCCTTCCAGCGGCTGGCGATTTCGGCCAGCGCCTCGTCCCACGAGATGCGCTCGAACTTGCCGCTGCCCTTGGGGCCGCTGCGGCGCATTGGGTAGAGCAATCGCTGTTCGCTGTAGGTCCGGTCCTGGTAGTTGTTGACCTTCACACAGAGGCGCCCTCGCGTGAAAGGGTGATCCGGATTGCCGCGCACCGCGATAGCCTTGCCATCTTCGACAGTGGTCAGGATCGAGCAGGTATCGGGGCAATCGTGGGGGCAGGCGCCCACGACAACGTGTCGGGCCATAGCGTGTCCTTTCTCTCCGGTGCTTTGATGCGATTGGCGTTACGCAGCAAGTCTGGCGAGCAAGGGGCCGTGGCGCCTTATCCGATTGCGACCTTTACTTTTCCTGGTGTGCGAATGATGATTCGGCACGTTTCTTGCGCCTGCCACCTGCAATCAACCTCTTGAGCCGGCCTCGCACCATGTTCGCGCATTCGTTGGACAAGTACGTCAACAGCACGATGCGCCAGACCTCCAACGCGCAGGGCTGGTCGAACATACTGGCTGAGCGCTGGAGTCATTCAGCAGGCGAGCTTCCGAGACTGGTGCCACGCGACACCGAGGTAGCCATCCAGTTGAGCGGCCGGTCACTTGTCGATCGTGCGGGCGGTGGCCGGCGCGAGCACACCCATGGCCATCGCGGCACCATTTGGCTTTGCCCCGCAGGTGTCGAGGAGGAGTACATCAACGTGGCTGAGCCCATAGGCGATTGCTTGCATTTGTTCCTGCCCGGCCGGCCGTTCTCCGATATGGTTCAGCGTGAGTTCGACATCGATCCGGCGCGCGCCGGCCTGCGCTACCAGGCGATCGACCACGATCCCTTCGTGAGCATGATCGCGGACCAAATCGTGGGTGAACTGTCCAACGAGACGGGCGTAGGGCGGCTGTTCGTCGAGAGTCTCTCGGTGGCGCTCAGCGCCCACCTTTTGAAGAACTATTCGGAGCTGGGGCTGATCCGGCCGCCAGCGGACAGGACGGCCAAGCCGTTGGACAGCCGGCGTCTGTCGCGTGTGGTCGACTTCATTGACGGAAATCTCGACCAGGACATCACCGTGCTCGATCTCGCAGGCATTGCCTGCATGAGCGTGGGCCACTTCACGCGCAGCTTCAGTGCGGCAACGGGGCGGGCGCCACATGCCTTCGTAGCCGAGCGGCGGCTCGTGATGGCGAAGCGCCGTCTGCGCGACGAAAGCTGCTCGATCGAGGAGATCGCGTTTTCGGCGGGCTTCTCGTCTCTGGCCAACTTTTCCAAGGCCTTCCGTCATTCGACCGGCTTGTCGCCCAGCCAGTTCAGGGCCCGCTCCTGAACGCGCAGCGCGCGCAGAGATGGCCCGAGACTGACTTGCATCTCTTTCGCAATCCCGAAATGGAAGCAACTGCTTGACGGTGGACAAGGCGAAGCGTAGCCCCTGCCCCGCTCCCTGGGCTTGGGTGCGGACTCGACCCACCGCCTCCTCAATTCCTGGAAGCCCCACAAGCAACCGTCTTATCCTCAATTGCTTTCGAAGAATGTCTCGGCTCACATCTCTCACGGGACATTGCGGCATCAGAAACTGCATCGACGGCCGAGGGCTCGTTAGTCATTGAGTGGCGCGCGCTTCAAGGTCTCGCGGCAGTGGCTCAAGAACTTGAGTGCCACAGGTGTGGGCGATCGGTCCACTGCAAAAACCGCCGACATGTCCCGCCTGACGATCGGTGCGCCGATCCGGCGCGCGTCCAGGTCTGGAAACATACCCATGCCTGCAATCTGCGAAGGGGCGATGGTGTGCGCCAATCCGATGCGCGCCATCGCCAGCGCTGTGGTCAGCAGGCTGACCTCATGCGAGATCTTCAGTGAGATGCCGGCTTCGCGGGCCGTGTCATCGATCAGCGCGCGTATGCCATAGCCCGGTTGGATCAGCACCAGTGGAAGGTTCTGGATGGATTTCCAGGTCGGCGACGGACCCGCAGCGGTTCCAGGAACTCTGCGTGACACGAGGCAAAGCTGGTCGCTCAGCAGCCGGTGCTGGCGCAGGTCCTTCTCTTCGGCTCCAACGTAGCCAAGCCCAAGGTCGGCCTGTCCCGAGACCATCGTCATCACGAAGCGAGACGGCGGAACGTCAAGGATGTCGACCTCCACATCCGGATGGTGCCGAAGGAACTCTTGGAGCAGCCCGGGCAGCAACGTCTGGGCGATGGTCGGGGTGACTGCGATGCCAAGCCGCGCAGCGGGGTTGGATCCGCTGCGGAACATGCCCACGGCCAGCCTCGCATCACGCAGCATTCGCTCGGCAATGGGCAACAGGTCCAGTGCGGCCTTCGTCGGCAGCATCGAGCGCGTTGTGCGATCGAACAGTGCGGCACCGATCGAATGTTCCAGCTCGCGCAATGCAATGCTGGCGGCGGATTGCGTCATACCGAGGCTGGCAGCCGCAGCCGCGATCTTCTTTCGTTGAAAGATGCCGACAAAGACCTCGAGCTGGCGAAGCTTGACCCGATTCATGAATTTCATCAATAGCGATATCGAAGTTTTGAACTTTACGCATGCATGGGGCCGGGGCGTAATCGGTCTTTCCCCAGTTCATTGCAAACCACCATGCCGCTAATCGCTCTTGAAGAACACATCACAACGCCCTTGCACAAGACGAACACGTACGACGAAACAAGGCAGAAGTGGTACCGGGACCGAAGTGCTCACATCGGTCACGACATCGAAAAGGAGTTGCTTGATGTCGGCGAGAGCAGACTTGCCGCAATGGACCGCAGCGGTATCTCGTTGCAGGTCTTGTCGCTGACGACGCCAGGCACGCAGGCTTTTTCTGGTCCGCTCGCTTTGGAGATCGCAATCGACGCGAACGATCGCATGGCTCGCGCAGTGGCCGAGCATCCTGACCGGTTCCGTGCTTTCGCGGCGCTTCCGACCTCGGATGTGGGTTCGAGCCAGTCCGAGTTCGAGCGAAACCTGGGCCGCGGCTTTGTGGGCGCGCTGATCAGCGGGCATACCGGCGGCCTCTTTCTCGACGACAGGAAGTTCTGGCCGCTGTTCGAGCTGGCCCAGTCCAAGGATGTGCCCATCTACATTCATCCGGGTGCACCGCATCCAGGCCTGATGGGAAGCTACTTCAACGGCTACGAAGATCTGGCGCGACCAGCATGGGGATTCGCGATGGACGCCAGCATGCACTTTCTTCGGCTGGTTTTTGCAGGCGTTTTCGACGCCTTTCCTCGACTGAAGATCATTCTGGGTCATCTCGGCGAAGGGCTGCCGTTCGGATTCGATCGCATGGTCGATCACACGCCCTACGTAGCTTCCAGGCGAGGGCTCAAGAGATCGCCTCGCGACTGCTTCCGCGAGAATCTCTACATCACGACAAGTGGTGCGTTCTCGGCCCCTGCGTTTCGTTGCGCCGTGGACATCATGGGTGAGGACAACATCATGTTCTCGGTGGACTGGCCGTATGAGTCCAACCGGGCAGGCGCAGCTTTCTTCGAGAAGCTCGAGCTGTCCGACGCCACGCGGGGAAAAATCGGCTGGTCGAACGCCGCCCGCCTCCTGCGCATCGAGCCTGCAAAGGTGAAGGCGTGAGAAGACGTCACTTCCTCGCCCTTGCAACGTCGCCGCTTGCGGCCGGCCTGCACGGCGCGGCTGCGGCGGCGAAATATCCCGACAAGCCAATCACCATCGTGGTCCCCTTCCCGCCTGGAGGGGCCAACGACCTGATTGCACGATCGCTCGCTCAGGCGATGGGGCCACTGCTGCACGGAACCCTGGTTGTCGACAACCGTTCCGGCGGTGCGGCCGGGTCGGTGGGCGCCCAGATGGTCGCCAGTGCAACTCCGGACGGCTACACCCTGCTGCTGGGCAACACCGCGTCTCTGGCCATCAACTCGAGCATCTATCCATCATTGCGATACCAGCCGATGCGAGACTTCGAGCCGATCACCATTCTCGGCCTTTCGTCGCTCGTACTGGTCGTCAACTCAAAAGTCCCGGCACGCAATTTGGCGGACTTCGTCGAATTGCTCAAAGCCGCGCCCGGCACATACACCTACGCATCAGCCGGCGCAGGCAGCCCGCTGCATCTCGCTGGAGAGATCTTCAAGCAGCGGACAGGGACGGAGTGGCTGCATGTGCCGTACCGCGGCACCGCCCCCGCATACTCGGACCTGCTGGGTGGCCGAGTGAGCGCGATGTTCGACAACACCACGACAGCGTTGCCTCATGTGCAATCGGGGGCATTGCGGCCCCTGGCCGTGACAGGGCGAAAGCGCAGCGCGCTTTTTCCGGAAGTCCCCACGCTCGCGGAAGCGGGTATCGCGAATCTGGAAATTCCGGTCTGGTTCGGCCTCGTGGCGCCTCGTGCGACGCCTCCTGCCGTGATCGACCAGCTCTACCGGGCGGCTATCGGCGCGGTTCGAGCGGAAGAGATGAAACAGCGCTTGAAGGACCTGGATATCGAACCGTTCGCAGCCGGTCCGAAGGAAGCGCGGGACTTCATCGCTTCGGAAAACCGCAAATGGAAGGAGGTGGTCGAGGCGTCCGGCATCAGACTCAATTGACGAGGTCAAGCTCCGAACGCGCCATCGATCGTGTGCATCGCTCCGGTGACAAAGCCGGCCTCCGGACCGGCCAGCCAGGCCACCATACCTGCCACCTCCTCCGGACGTCCATGGCGCTTGATGGCCATGAAGCTGTGCATCAGGTCCTTCATCGGTCCGTCTTCTGGGTTCGCGTCCGTATCGATCGGGCCGGGCTGCACGATATTGATCGTGATGCCGCGAGGGCCGAAGTCGCGAGCCAATCCCCGCGCCATGCCCTGCAGCGCAGACTTGCTGAGCGCATAGGAAGCCATTCCCGGCACCGGCATGCGGTCGCCGTTCACCGAGCCGATCACGATGATGCGACTGCCCTGCGGCATCTTGCGCGCCGCCTCCACCGCAGCGTGGTAAGGCGACTGGACGTTGATCCGGAACAGACGGTCGATGGCGTCCGGGTCCTGCTCCAGCGCATCGCCGAAGATGGCCACGCCCGCATTCACCACCAGCACATCGAGCGGCCCGCTGTCGCGGACCCGGGCGATCACCGCGTCACGGTCGGAGCTGTCGGTCTGAAACGCGATCGCGCCCGTTTCGTCGGCCACGAGCTTCGCTGCATCCGGCGAGCCCGAATAGGTGAAGGTGACTCTGGCACCTTCCGACGCGAAGCGCCGAACGATCGCGGCGCCGATTCCCCGGCTGCCGCCAAGCACCAGAACGGATTTGCCCTTGAACACTGACATGGTCATTCCTTGTGATTAATGTAATCTTGATTACATAATCAACCATCAGGCCTGTCAACGATTTTTGTAATGGTTACTACGAAACAATCTCGCCCAAGGGGTCGGCCGCGCCGCTTCGACCCCGAGGAGGCATTGGCGACTGCCCAACAGCTGTTCCATGCGAAGGGCTACGACGCGTTGAGCGTGGTGGACATCACCACGGCACTCGGCATCAATCCGCCCAGTTTCTACGCGGCCTATGGAAGCAAGGCGGGGTTGTATGCGCGCATCCTGGACCACTATGCCGAGACGGGGGCCATCCCGCTGCAAAGGATCCTCCGGCCGGACAGGCCGTTGGCGGAGTCGCTGGCGGAATTGTTGGTAGAGGCTGCCAAGGCTTACGCCGGCAACCCTGCAACTTCGGGTTGCCTGGTGCTGGAGGGGACACGCAGCAACGATCCGGATGCACGAGCGGCAGCTTGCGTCTTCCACGTCGCGGCGCAAGAGGCGATCCGCGATTTCATCGCCGAGCGCAATCCGCGGGACGCGGACAGGCTCGCGGACTTCGTTTCCACCACCATGGCCGGCATGTCCGCGAGCGCTCGCCATGGTCAGTCGTTGGATCGCCTGCTGGCCACCGCACGCATCGCAGCGACGGCGCTTGCACATTGCATCCCGCCTGAATGACCGGGTGCACGGCAGCAGCCGTCCATGCGTCTTCGTTGACCGGCGATGCCTGCCTCCGACGCTCGAAAAAGCTCGGCCCGAACGTCTCAGCGAATGCGTACCTCGATCTTCATCAGGTGTAGACCAGCTCGAGACATTTCCAGAGCGCGTTGCGTCGATTCACCTTGCAGTGAGAGCACGGGTGCGCAGGTTCGCTGCGCCATCGGGCCTGCATCCGTTGGACAAACGGCTTCTGACTTTCGAGAACGAGCCGCGTCTGCCAATTCCGCGGCATGTGATCCTGAAAGGCATAGAGGACGAGGCAACGACTGTTCCGCAATCCATGCCCATGCCTCATTCCAGGCACGCTGGCACTCGCATCCGCCTTCGCCGCCAACGAATTCAGAAGGCCGACTTCTAAGTCGATGAATATTTCCCGTTTGTTGTGACGCGGGGCCTCGCCTCTAATCGCGCCATGCCCAGCGCCACAGTCTCCCATGTATCCGTGGAGCTAGCTGCCGATACCGCCGCAACCAGGAACGTACGCGCCTGGCGCCGGTGGCACGAGGTCCTGGCGCAGCATCACCCCGCGGCGGCGGTTCCCACGGGGCGCGACGAATGAGGTCCGACATGAACAAACAGCTTCTCACCAAGATTTTCACCTGCCGCGCCGCGGCGATATCACTGGCAGGCCTCGCGGTGCTGACCACATCCGCCGCCGCGGCGGGCTGGCCGACCGACAAACCTATTCGGGTCGTGGTCCCGTACAGCGCGGGTGGCTCCGGCGACGTGGCGTTCCGGACGATTCAGCCCTATCTCGAGAAAGCCTTGGGCACCACCTTCTACGTCGACAACAAGTCCGGCGCATCGGGGAACATCGGTGCGACCGAAGTGGCGCGTGCTCCCGCCGACGGCTATACGCTGCTGCTGGGAGCGACAAACAACTACGTGATGAACCAATTCCTCTTCAGGATGAGTTTCGACCCCCTGAAGGACCTCGCGCCCATCACGATGGTCGTCAACTCACCCCTGGTTGTCATGGTCAACCCCGCGCTGCCCGTCAAGACATTCGCGGAATTCACTGCGTACGCGAAGCAGAATCCTGACAAGGTGAACTTCGGCTCGCCAGGTCCGGGGACGGCACCGCACCTGGGGGGCGTACTCTTCTCCTCCCGCACCGGCGCACCGCTGACGCATGTGCCGTATCGCGGCGCCTCGCCCGCCGTACAGGGAGTGGTGGCCGGCGACATCCAGGCCATGTTCGTGACGGCCGACTCCACGTCTGGCTACGTGCTCAACGGTCGCCTGCGCGCGTTGGCCATCATGGGCCCGACGCGTTTGGCGCCACTGCCCGACACGCCTTCCGTGACCGAGCTCGGTATGCCGGACCTCAAGGTGGGCAACTGGTGGGGCCTTTCCGCACCGGCGAAAACCGATCCGACGATCATCAAAAAGCTGGCCGCGGCGATCCAGGGAGCGCTGCGCCAGCCGGCGGTCATCGAGCAGCTGGCCAAGCTCGGGACGACCACGGTCGGCAACAGCCCGGCGGACTTCGCGGCCCAGCTCGCGCGCGAAGCGACGGTCTGGCGCACCGTCATCGAGGCGGCAAAGATCAAGCTGGAGTGAGTGCGACATGCAGAACGACATCGCGGCCCTTACCCTTGACCTCGGCGGCGTCCGCGTGACGCGGGTGGAAGAGGCGTCTGACCCCATACTGCGCCCGGCCGAGATCTTCCCGGACTCGACGCCTGAAATCATCCAGGCAAACCTGGACTGGCTGTCGCCGCGCTTCTACGATGCCGAATCGGACCGGCTGGTCATCACCATCCAGTCGTTCCTTCTGCAGTCCGGCGGCCTCAACATCCTGGTGGACACCTGCGTGGGCGACTGCAAGCAGCGATTGCGTCCGGATTTCGACAACAAGCGATGGCGATGGCTCGAGCGCCTCGCCGCCGCCGGTGTGCAGCCGCAGGACGTGCACTTCGCGGTATCGACGCACCTGCACGTCGATCATGTCGGATGGCACACGCAGCGTGTGGGGGATGAATGGAAGCCCACGTTCCCCAATGCGCGCTACCTGTTCACGCATCCCGAGTGGGAATACTGGCGGAACAACGAAGGACACCCCGCACTTGTGCGGACTGGCGACTACATCGGCGATTCGGTGTGGCCCCTGTTCCATGCGGGGCAGGCAGACCTGGTCGCCATGGACCACGAGATCGCTCCCGGCATCGCGCTCGTGCCCCTGCCTGGTCACACGCCGGGCCATGTGGGTGTGTCCGTCAGTGGCAGCCATCGTGAAGTGCTGTTGACCGCCGACCTGTTTCATCACCCGCTGCAGTGCTGCTATCCGCACTGGAACACCCGCTTCTGCCTGGACCCGGAGCATTCGCGCGCGACGCGCCTGCGCATGATGGCGCACCTGGCCGAGACGGGATTGCTGGTCCTGCCCGCGCACTTCCCGGCGCCGACTGCCGGCGTGCTGCGAAAGCTGACCCCGGGCGAGGATGCCGTGCATCCGGACCACGTCTACCGCTTCGACTTCCGGTGACAGGTGTCGCGGGTGCGCCTCGGTAAGACCGACTTCACAACCGGCATCTGATTCAGGCCTGGCCGGGGAAGATCGGCGCGTGTCCAACGCGAACGCAGCCACGCGGCGAAGCGTCGCATCGGCCCCCGCGGGGCTGACAAGGCGTGGCTGTGTCCGATGCAAGCTTGAGCGCTCGATGCGCAGGATGGGGCTGCGCAGCGCGGCGTCAGCCCTCCGCCCGCGCCGCCGGGCGGTTGCGGATCAGTGCAAGCAGTGCGTGGGGCTGCAGCGGTTTTCCGAGGTGGGCATCGAAGCCGGCCTCCGTGGCCTTGGCATGATCCTGCGGCCGCGTGAAGGCAGTGTGCGCCACGCAGAACAGCCGCGGCCTGCCCCGCGTGCGTTCGCGCTGACGCACCTCGCGGATCAGTTCGTAGCCGTCGCGCCCAGGCAGCCCGATGTCGCTGATCAGCACGTCGGGCCACTTCTGCTCGAAGAGGTGCAGCGCTGCGTCGTAGTCGACGCCCAGGCGCACGGTGGCGCCGGCATCGGACAGCACGACCGTCATGATCTCGCTTGCATCGGCGTTGTCCTCGACCAGCAGCACGTCGAGTCCGGCCAGCATGCGGTCGGTGGACGGCGAGGACGGCTGCACCGCCGATGCGTGGCGTGCATCGTCGGCATCGGTCAGCGCGAGCGGAGCATCGCCCGCAGGCACCACACCGAGCACCACGCGCAACGTGGTCCCGTGCCCTTCGCCCGCGCTGTGCGCAGCCACGCTGCCGCCGTGCAGCTCGGCCAGGTTCTTGACGATCGACAGGCCAAGGCCCAACCCGCCGTGGAAGCGGTTGTCGGGTGAATCGCTCTGTGAGAAGCGGTCGAAGAGGTGCGGCAGGAAGTCGGACCCGATACCGCGTCCGAAGTCCTGCACGGTCAGATCGAGCAGGTCGCCCTCGCGGTGCAGCGCGACGAGGATGTGCCCTTCCTCGGCGGAGAATTTGATGGCGTTCGACAGCAGGTTCCACACGATCTGCTGGAAGCGCGTGGCGTCGAGCCAGGCGGGCGGGTCGGCGTCGCCTTGGTCGAAGACGATGTTCAGCCGCTTCGCCGCAGCCGGCACGGCCAGCGCGTCGATGGCCGCGCTCACCAGGGCGCGCGGCTCGTTCCACTCGCGGTGCAGCCGCAGCTTGCCGGAGCTGATGCGCGATACGTCGAGGATGTCGGCGATGAGACGGGTCTGCGCCTTCACGCTGCGGTCGATGGCGGTCAGGCCCTTTTCCATCTGCTCCGGCGTGCGGTTGCCCACCTTGAGCAGATGCACCCAGCCGCTGATGGCGTTGAGCGGGTTGCGAAGCTCATGTGACAGCACGGCGACGAAATCGTCCTTGGTGCGGTTCAGGCGCTCGGCGGCGGCGCGCGCCGCCTGCTCGCGCTCCAGCACCTCGCGCCGGCGTGCCTCGAGCTCGAAGCGCTCTGACACGTCGAGCGCGATGCCGACGCGCAGGCCCGGCTCGATGTGCGCCGACATGGTCCATTCGAGCCGTATCCAGGAGCCATCCTGCCGCAGCAGCGGGAACTCGCCCTTCCATGACGACGCCGACGGCTGCGTGCCGGAGGTCTGGCTCCGCACGAAGGCTGTCCATTCGTCGGGGGAGAACGCGCTCACCGACTGGCCGATCAGCGCGTCCCGCGACTGGCCAAGCATGGCCACCATGGCGGGATTCACGTCGGCAAAGCGGCCTTCGGCATCGATCAGCGCGATGCCGGTGGGCGCGTGGTCGTAGATGGCGCGAAAGCGCGCTTCACTGTTGCGCTGCTGTTCCTCGGCCATGCGCGCGCGAATCAGCGCCTGCAGCGTGGCGATGAGCACCGGCGGCTCGACCGGATGGACCAGATAGGCATCGGCGCCGGCGTTGAGGCCGGCGACCTTGTCCTCATTGCGCACGAAAGCGGCCGACAGGTGCACCACGGGTAGCGTTGCGGTCTCGGGTTTCAGGCGCAGTTCGTGGCACACCTCGAAGCCGCTGAAGTCGGGCAGGTGCACGTCGAGAACGACGGCCGAGACCTGGCGGCCCGCGAGCGCCAGCGCTTCGCCGCCGGTACCGGCCTCCAAGGTCTCGAAGCCTGCCGCGCGGATCACGCGCGCGGTCGTGTAGCGCGTCGTGGGGTTGTCGTCCACGACGAGCACGGTGTGGCGCGACCGGTCGATCGTCGTGCTGATCAGAGGTTCGGGCGGCATGCTCATTCCGGCCCGGCTGCCCCCCGCGGCGGCAGCAGCACAGGCACCGTCACGGAGAACACCGAACCCTTGCCCAGTTCGCTCTCCAGCTCCACGCTCCCGCCCAGCAGCGCGGCGAGCTGGCGGCTCAGCGACAGGCCCAGGCCCGTGCCCCGCAGGCGCTTCTGCACGGGCGAGTCGACCTGCGAGAAGTCGTCGAACACGGCTGCGTGGTGTTCGGGCGCGATGCCGATGCCGGTGTCCGACACCGAAAACCTCACCGCGTGCTCGCCGCTGCGAGTGGCGGTCACACGGATCTCGCCATGCGGCGTGAACTTGAGCGCGTTGGAAACGAAATTTCGCAGGATCTGCGACAGCTTGCGGTCGTCCGTGTAGAGCTTGGGCAGCCCTTCGGGCTCCTCGAAGATCAACGTGGTGGACGGGTTGTTCAGCACCGGGCGGAACATGCCGCGCAGCGCAGAGAACAAGTCGACCATCTCGAACCAGGCCGGCGAGATCTCGACGCGACCCGCCTCGATCTTGGCCAGGTCGAGCAGGTCATCGACCATGTCGGCCAGTTCGGCGGCCGTGGTGTCGACGAAGCCGACCTGCTTTTCCTGCTCGGGCGTGAGCGGGCCGTCCACGCGGTCGCTGAGCAGCCGGGCAATGCTGCGGATGGCGCTGATGGGCGTGCGGAATTCGTGGCTCATGTAGGCCAGGAAACGGCTCTTGAGTTCGGTGGCCTTCTTGAGCTGCTCGGCCTGGGCATCGAGTTCGGCATACAGCGCGACCACGCCGCGATTCGTTTCCTCGAGCTCCGCGCGCAGCTCCTCCACCTCGCGACGGCTTGCGGCCAGCGCGTCTTCCCGGTCGGTTGCGGCGACGGGACTGTTCATCGGTTATTCCTTTCGGCGGATCACCACGACGGTCGCGTCGTCGCGGTGCCGCGTATGGTCGCGCAAAAGCACGGCGGCCACCAGCGTGGGATCACGCTGCAGCAGCGGGCGAATGCGGTCGACCGTCCAACGGGTCTCGATGCCGTCGCTGTGCAGCACCACGAGCGCGTGGTCGGGCAGCTCCAGCGAGGCGAGCTCGGGCTTTCGGATCCGCATGCCAGCGGTGCCGTGCTGCGTGACGATCGATTTGTCGAACACGCCTGAGAGCACACGGCCTGCGATGTTGCCGGCCCCGCTGTAGCTGACGCTCGAGTCATCCGCATCGATGCGCACCGCGCACACCGCCGCGCCGCGCGTGGTCTGCAGTTCGTGGTGCACTCGCTGCACCGTCTCGCACACGTCGCCTGCCGGTGCTCGGGCAAATGCGCCGATGGCGGCTTCCGCGGCCTTGGCCGCCTCGGGGCCATGGCCCAGACCGTCAGCCAGCAACACCGTCGCCTGGTCGCCATCCAGCGCGCAGGCCCAGCCATCTCCGCTCACCGTTTCGTAGGGCGCCGGCAGACAGATCGCGCCGATCGTGAACGCCGAGGCGGGAAGCTCGGCGGCATTCTTCATGCGCACCCGCGCCACCCCGACCGTACCGCCCGGCGTCGACGAATGGAGGTCGAACTCGTCGGCCAGCCGGCTCACCGCACCCAGCCCGGTGCCGGGCGTGCTGCTGGAAGAATGGCCGTCGCGCATGGCCAGTGCCAAGTCGGGAATGCCGGGGCCTGCGTCGATGGCCACCACCTCGACCTCGAGCGACTGCGGCCGGGCGGCGATCAGCAGCTGTCCGCCCTGCGCATGGCGCTGAAGGTTGGTGCCGAGTTCGGTCACCACCAGTGCGAGCCGGCCTGCATCGACCTCGTCCCAGCCCATTTCGGCCGCGGCGCGCGCCGCATGCCGGCGCGCCTCGCCGACGCGGCTGGCGTCATCGATCGCGAAGGCCTTGTGGGTCCAGCCCGTGACGGTGGCTACTTCCACTTGGTGATGCTCACTCGGGTGCCCGCGCCGGGGGCCGACGAAATCTCGAACTCGTTGACGAGCCGCTTGCTGCCCGGCAGGCCCAGGCCCATGCCGCTGCCGCTGGTCCAGCCGTCCGTGAGCGCCAGCGCGATGTCGGCAATGCCGGGGCCATCGTCCTCGAAATGCAGCACCAGGCCGCGCCGCCCGTTGCGTTCCGCGAACTCCCAGCGCATGCGCCCGCCTCCGCCGTGGATCAGCGTGTTGCGCGACAGCTCGCTGGCGGCCGTGATCATCTTGGTCTGGTCGACCAGCGACAGCTTGATGTCCTGGCACAGCGCGCGCACCATCTGCCGGCTCGCGACGATGTTCTGCTCGTCCAGCAGTGGCAGCGTGCCTGTCGGTTCAACGGCCAAGGACGTTCTCCTGGCGGGCGCGCCGCAGCAGCTCCATGCCGCGCTCCACATTGAGCGCGGTCTGCACGCCTTCGAGCGAGAGCCCGAGTTCGACCAGCGTGATGGCCACCGCGGGCTGCATGCCCACCACCACCGTGGTGGCCGAGAGGATGCGGGCAATGCCCGAGATGCTGGTGAGCATGCGGCCGACAAAGGAGTCGACGATCTCGAGTGCCGATATGTCGATCATCACGCCCGAGGCGCCCGTGGTGGCGATCCGGTTGGCCAGGTCGTCCTGCAGCGTGAGAGCGGTCTGGTCCTGCATGTCGACCTGGATGGTCACCAGCAGCGTGTCGCCCATGCGGAGAATGGGAATGCGGTCCATGGCTTGGCTTGCCTTGGCCGTCACTGGCCGTCGCGCGAGATGCGCCAGCCGGTCTGCTGCAGCGCCATCGCAAGCGCATCGGCCAGCGTAGCCTTGGTACGCACGCCCTGCAGGTCGATGCCCAGGTGCACGATGGTCTGCGCGATCTGCGGGCGGATGCCGCTGATGATGCAGTCGGCGCCCATGAGCCGGATGGCCGTGACCGTCTTCAGCAGATGCTGCGCCACCAGCGTGTCGACCGTCGGCACACCGGTGATGTCGACGATCGCGAGCGCGGAGCCGGTCTCGACGATCTTCTGCAGCAGGGCTTCCATGACCATCTGCGTGCGACCGCTGTCGAGCACGCCGATCATCGGCACCGCGAGCACGCCGTCCCATAGCTTGACGACCGGAGTGGAAAGCTCGAGCAGTTCTTCCTGCTGGCGGCGGATGATCTCCTCGCGCGCAAGCTGGTAGGTGCCGACCGTGTGCTGCGCCAGCGTGTCGACGGTGGTCGACAGCGCCCACATCGCGCTGCTCATGGCGGCCGGGTCGCTGCCGAGGCGGCGCTGGATCGATTCGAACAACGGTTTCTTCAGTGACAAGACGAACACGCTCGTATCCGCCGCGGATTGGCCCTTGGCCGCTCGGGTGCGCGAGAGATTGGCCATCGTCTCGCGCAGCGAGGCCCATGCCGGCGCGTCGAAACGCGCCGGATCGGCGCCAGCCTGCAGGCCGGCGCCGAGCTGTCGCAGGATGTCGGCCGCCTCGGCCTGCGCGCTGCGACGCGCGGCGGGGTCGCTCACGCGGGCCTCGTCGAGCCAGCTCTCGACAACTCGACCGCTTTCTTCATGCAGCGTGGACAGCAGCGTCTGATAGTCGTTGCTCATTGGGTTCCTCTTCGGTTTTTGGAGTCGTTCATGTGAAACGACGATCATGTGCGTATGAGCGTGCGGCGCCTACTGTCACGTGCTGTTTCACGCCGAAGATCGTACCTGCGCCAACCCTTGCGCTAACGCCCCATGCAAATGCCATACATCGCTTCTTGATGTAGGCCGGCTCCGACAATCAAGTGCCTCTCGCTCCTGCCGCGCATGTTCTCTCGCACGGCCAGGAAGCCGATCTGCCCTCACAGGTCATCGAGCTGGATTTCCGGGCCGAGAACGGCCGTTTTGATACCTCTTCAGATACCCCAAACCTGTGTCCGATCGAGGCATGTGTCGTCGCCCCATCTGACTGAAGAAGTCTCTTCGAAGCAGAACGCAGAAAGCCGGACACCTTCGGCTGTGTCCGGCTTGGTAGCAGGTCCCCGCCGCCAGGATCCCCATTGAGATGGGGTTCACTTGGCGACTTCATCGCACCGACAGCGTCAGTGCGTGCGCGTGACCCTGCGGATCATGTTGTTCGAGCGATCCGCGATGTACACGTCGCCCTTGCGGTCGACGGCCACGCCCATCGGCTCGTTGAATCGGGCATCGCTGCCGCTGCCGTCGACATAGGCACCGCCGGCGCTGCCACCGGCGAGCGTCGTCACGCGACCGGCCGTAGAGATCTTGCGCACGCTGTTGCTGAGCAGTTCCGTCACGTACACGTTGCCGCCCTCGTCCGTCGCAACGCCGATCGGCAGATTGAATGAAGCCGCCGTGCCCGTGCCGTCGACGGAAGCGGGGGTCCCGCTGCCTGCGAACGTCGACACGTCGCCCGCGGGCGTGATCATGCGAACCACGTTGTTGTTCTGGTCGCCGACATAGAGGTTGCCGGCGGCATCGATCGCGAGCCCCGTGGGGTAGTGGAACTGCGCGCCGGTGCCGTTGGCGTTCACGAACCCCGGCGTGCCGGTGCCGGCGAAGGTCGATACCACGCCGGCGGGCGTGATCTTGCGGATCAGATGGTTGCCCTGGTCCGCGACGAAGAGATTGCCGCCGGCGTCGACCACGATGCCCCAGGGGTACTGGAACTGCGCGCTCGCGCCAGTGCCATCGAGGTTCCCGCCGACGGTGCTGCCCGCAAAGACGCTCACGACGCCCTGGGGCGTGACCTTGCGGATCATGTTGTTCTCGTAGTCCGCCACATAGATCGTGCCGTTGGAGTCGACCACCACGCCCCTGGGATTCTTGAAGCTTGCCGCCGTGCCGGTGCCGTCGTCATGCCCCCCGTTCAGCAGCGAGGAGTCGCCCGCCAGCGTGGAGACGACGCCTTCGGGCGTGATCGCGCGGATCGTGTTGTTGCCGCTGTCCGCGACGAACATCGCGCCGTCGGGACCGAACGCCAGGCCATAAGGACCGTAGAAGCCTGCTGCCAGGCGAGCCCCATCCTGCACGCCGCGCGCGATGCTGCCCGCGAACACGTCGACCTTCGCCGAAGCCGCGACCCAGTCGCCGCACACGATGGCGACCGAGACGACATCCGCGCTCGCGGTGCCCGCCTGGCCGTTGAGCAAACAGACTTCGCCGAACGGATGGCGCGCAACGTCCACGTTGTAGGCAGTGCCGGATGCCAGGCTCGTGGCGAACTTGAAGGCTGTGGCGCCGCTGGCCACGGACAGCAGGTCGCCACCGTTGTTCTGCAGCACGAAGCCGTCGGCATCCAGGCCCGAGATGGTCCCGCCGATCGTGAAGCGCGCGGCCGAGCCACTGTTGCTGCTGTCGGTTCCAGAAGGATTTCCGCTGCCGTTGCTGCTGTTCGAAGGAACGCTGCTGTTGCTGTTGGTGCCGGTGTTCCCGCCAGCGCCGACACCCGCGAAGAAGGAGCCTCCCCCATTGCCACCACCGCCGCATGCGGAGAGCAGCAGCAGCGCTGCAGCGCCGACCGCCGCGAGCGGCCTGCAGTAAGTCCGATTGGTCACTTGTCTTTTCCTATATTGGTTGCGAGAGCCCCGCCCGCGGCGGCTGGCATTGCCCATCCACCGATTGGGACGGGGCGAAACGGCGGCGCATCCGCTTTGGCGGACGCGTCGATGGGCGGCTCGCCGAATGCTGGACGCCCACGTGTTCACATATCGGTCACAAATAGGAAAACTTTAGGATTCAATCGAGACGTGCCTGGCGAGCGTGGCGGTAACCGGCCAGTCACCTCGACCGCCGTCGCAACGTATCGGCAGGTCAACGACCCTCAAGTCGCGCGCGGGCGAACCATGGGTCCATCGCGTCTCGTCCCATAGAGACTTCAAGCGTCTTTGCAGAACGCTGCGCCACGCATGAGCGCGGCATGGGACGCAAGGGGAAAGCGCGTCCTAACGGCGGCGATGCGAGTCGCTCAGCCGCGCGATGATGGTCGCGCGGACCTGGTCGATGTGCTGCTCCATCGCCTCGCGCGCCGCCTGCGCATTGCCGGCCGCAAGCGCATCGAGGATGGCCAGGTGCTCGCGCATCACGTCCCGGCGACGCGAGGGCAGCCGGCCGAAGCGGAACATCGACGTGCGCGTGCGCAGGCCCAGGATCATCTCCTCCAGCACCGGGTTGCCGGCAGCATCGGCGATGAGCAAGTGCAGGTCCTCGTCTTGCGCGGCTGCGGGGAGCGGCGCGTCTTCGGGCAGTGCCAGCACCGCCTCGGCACGCTTGCGCAGGCGAGCGATTTCTTCTGGCGCGATCTGGCCCGCCGCCAGGCGGGCCGCTTCGCTTTCGAGCACCCGGCGCACGTCCAGGATGCTGATGTATTCCTCGATGGGCAAGGCACGCACCACCAGCATGCCGCTGCGCTGACGCTCCAGCAGCCGGGCGCCTTCCAGGCGCCGGATGGCTTCGCGCAGCGGCGTCCTGGAGATGCCCAACTGCAGCGCGATCTGCCGCTCGGTGATGACCTCGGTGGGCGCGAGTTCGCCGCTGAGGATCATCCCCATCAGGGCGCGGTGGGCCCGTTCGGCCAAAGAGGCCTCTGCATCGGCCTCGACCACTTCCTCATCCACCCCGTCGACGACGGCCTTCTGCGCCCTGGATGCAGCGGCCTTGGCACGCGCGGAGGGCGCACTTGCCTTGGCAGAGCGGGCACCGGCACGTGTCGCGCCCGCACCGGGCTTCCTGGAATGAGTCTTGTCGGCTGTCATTGCCGGGCGAGTATCGCATCGGGCTCGCACCGATTGAGCACCAGTGGTATACCACTTGACGACCAACAGACGACACGCCTATGCTTCGCCCCATGACACCTACCAAGACAGTGAATGTGCTGGTCCCGACCGGCGCCCTGGGCGCAGGCATTCAGGAGGCCGACGTTGCCGCAGGCCTGGCAGCCGGCGCCCACGCCATCGCCTGCGACGCGGGCTCCACGGACAGCGGCCCGGCCTATCTGGCGACGGGCCGCTGCAAGTACTCCCGCGCGGCCGTGAAGACCGATCTGGCAGTGCTGATGAAGGCACGCGAGCGGGCGGGCATCCCCCTGCTCATCGGCTCGTGCGGAACTTCCGGATGCGACAGTGCGCTCGACTGGACCCGCGACATCGCGCTGGAGATCGCCGCCGAATGCGGCCTGTCCCCGCGCATCGCCGTGCTCTATTCGGAGCAGCGACCTGCCGGACTGCGCGATGCCGCACTGCAAGGGCGCATTCGGCCGCTGCCGCCGCTGGACGCGGTCGATCCCGAAGCATTCGAGCGCTGCGACCACATCGTTGCCTTGATGGGCCCGGAGCCCTACATCGAAGCCCTGCGCGCGGGCGCCGACATCGTGCTTGGCGGGCGCACCACCGACACCGCCGTGCTCGCCGCCGTTCCGCTCATGCACGGCATGCACGCTGGCGCCGCCTGGCATGCAGGCAAGACCGCCGAGTGCGGTGGCCTGTGCACCGTGAGCACCCGCGACGGCGGCGTGATGATCCGCGTGGGCCAGGACCACTTCGACGTCGAGCCGCTGCGCACCGGCAACCGCTGTACGCCCTACACGGTCTCCGCGCACATGCTCTACGAGAACGCCGACCCCTTCCTGCTGCATGAACCGGGCGGCGTGCTGGACGTGAGGCATGTGCAGTACCAGGCCCTCGACGAGCGCAGCGTGCGCGTCACCGGCTCGCACTTCGAGCGCGGCCGCTACACCATGAAGCTTGAAGGTGCCGCGGCCACCGCCTTCCAGACGCTGATGCTGGTGGGAATCCGCGATCCCAAGGTTCTCGCCGCCCTGCCCCGTTTCCTCACGCAGATGCAGGCGGCGCTGACCCAGCGCGTGCGCGAGACGATGGGCGCATCGGCGGGGGACTACAGCATTTCATTGCGCCCCTATGGCTGGAACGCCGTCAGCGGCAGTCCCGAGCCGCATGTGCCGGTCGAGGTCGGCCTGATGTTCGTCGCCACCGCCGCCACGCAGGAGCAGGCCACGCAGATCGCGAAGACCTGCAACCCGTTGTTCTTCCACATGCCACTGGAGCGCGAGATGGAGTTGCCCAGCTATGCCTTTCCCTTCTCGCCCGCCGAGGTGGAACGCGGCGCCGTCTACGAGTTCAGCCTGAACCACGTGGTGGAAGTGGACGACCCGCTGGAGCGCGTGCGCATCGCCTACGTGCAGGCACCGGAGGTGCTCCATGCCTAGGCTTGCCGACGTCTGCCGCCACATCCGCTCGAAGAACGCGGGGCCCTTCTGGATCACCGTGGACCTGTTCTTCGCCGATGCGCAGGCCTATGCGCGCTGGGTCGACGCCCCTGCGCTGCAGGCCGACGCGCTGGCGCCGCTCTTCGGCATCGCGTCCGCCGACGTCAAGCGCTTCGCGATCCCAGACCTGTGCGTGCTCAAGCTCTCCTACCCGCGCCAGCAACCGCAGGGCGGCGCGCTGGAGCGCGACATGCACGGCGGGCAGCAGTATGTGCGGCTGCTGGACCTGGCGCTCTGAACAGCGCCACTGCGGTTGACCTGCCGCCTTCTTGAATCATCAGAACGAACCTGGAGACTTGCAGAATGACCCCCACCCCCCTGACGCGGCGCCGGCTGATGCGCGACACGCTGGCGATCGCGGCCGCCGGCCTGCCCCTGATGGGCCGCGCGCAGGCCGACTGGCCCGCGCGACCCATCCGCATCCTGATCGGGACGCCGCCCGGTGACTCCAGCGACGCGAGCGCCCGGCAGATCGCGCAGCGCCTGGCCGCGATCCTGGGCCAGCCAGTCTTCGTCGACAACAAACCCGGCGCCCATGGCTTCATCGTCGGCGACCTGGCCAAGTCGGCACCGAAGGACGGCTACACGCTCATGCTGTCGTCGGGCGGGCAGATGGCGATCAATCCTTCGCTGTACAAGAAGATGCCCTACGACCCGGTGAAGGACTTCGTCCCGGTCGCGCAGATCAACAACGGCTTTCTCTACCTGGCCGTCAACAACTCGTTGCCGGTGAGAGACCTGAAGGAGTTCATCGCCTACGTGAAGGCACGACCCGGCAAGCTCAGCTATGGCTCGGGCGGCAACGGCACCACGCAGCACCTCACGATGGAGCTGCTGAAGACTCGGGCAGACCTGCAGATCGCCCACATTCCGTACCGCGGCTCGCCGCTGGTCCTGCAGGACCTGCTCGGCGGGCAGATCGCCTGCGCCTTCGACGCCGGCGCGTCCATCCTGCCGCAGGCGCGCCAGGGCAAGGTCCGGCTGCTGGGCATCACCAGCCCCACGCGCGTGGCCTCGACGCCCGACCTGCCGACATTCCAGGAACAGGGCATGGCAGGCTTCGAGGCGCGCGTCTGGTCCGGCCTGTTTGCACCCGCGGGCACGCCGCCACAGGTGGTCCAGCGGCTCAACGCCGCGATGGACCAGGTGCTGCGCGACGAGGAATTCGTCGAGTTCATCCGCAAGAGCGGCGGAGAGCCTGCCGGTGGCAGCAGCGAGGCCTTCGGTCGCTTCCTCTCCAGCGAGATCGCGCGCTGGGCGCCGGTGGTGCGCGAGTCGGGCGCGCAGGTCGATTGATGGCCTCGTCCGAAGCGCGCACGCGAGATCGGCTGGCTCGGAACGGCACCTCGGCGCTACCCCGGTCCACGCCGGCGGAAGAGCGTCTCTCTGCGGCGGGCATCCTCGGTTTCGTCGATGCCGTCGAGTCGGGCGGCCTTGAACTGCACAGCTTCATGCTGGCCCGCCATGGCCGTGTCGTGGCCGAAGGCTGGTGGCACCCGTACAGTGCCGACCGGGTGCACATGCTGCACTCCGTCACCAAGGCGCTGACGGCCACCGGCGTCGGACTGGCAATCCAGGAGGGGCTGTTCGCCCTGGACGATCCGGTACTGGCATATTTTCCGGAGAAGGCCGCGATTGCGGCGTCTGCGAACCTGCGCGCGATGACGGTGCGCGACCTCCTGACGCAGTGCAGCGGCCATGACCGGGGCACCTCGGGATCGCAATGGCGGAGCATCACGACGAGCTGGATCGACGAGTTCCTGAAGATCCCGGTTCCGCACGTGCCCGGCACCCATTTCCAGTATTCGAGCGCCACCAGCTTCATGCTGTCAGCGCTGGTGACGCGCACGGCCGGTGTCCCGCTGCACGACTTCCTGGTGCCGCGCCTGTTCGCGCCGCTGGGCATCACCTCGGTGCGCTGGGATATCGGCCCCGAGAGCATCAATCCCGGCGGCAACGGAGCCAGCGCCACCACCGAGGACCTGCTCAAGCTCGCCGTGCTTCACGCGAACAAGGGGATGTGGAATGGCCACCAAATCCTTTCAGAGTCGTGGGTGGAAGCGGTGGGCCAGGGTGCGCCCGGCAGACCCTATGGCCTGCATTGGTGGGCGCTGCCCGGGCGCCCCGGCTTCTATGCATTCGGCGCCTTCGGCCAATACGCGTTCGTGCTGCCGGAGCACGGGCTGTCGCTGGCGATCACCGGAGCGGTGCCCGGGTCCATCAGCCGCCCCGACGTGGGTATCCCGCCGCTGGTATGGGAGCATCTGCCGAAGATCCTCGCGGGCCCTGATGCCGATCCTGGCCACGCAAAGGAACTGGCCGATCGCCTCTCGTCCCTGTTCCTGTCGATCGCGCCCCACTCCGTCGCTGCGGGGTGCGCAGAAGCGATCCACGGCATCCGCTTCGAAGCCTCGCCCAACGAGCCCGGCGTGGTCGCGGCCACCGTGCGCTTCGATGGGTCGACACGCTGCCAGCTCGTCCTGGAAACCGCGGCGGGCACGCATGCCATCGACGCCGGCCTGCTCAGGCTCTGTGTCGAAGGCGAGACCACCCTGCCGGGCATGGGCTTGCACCACGGCTACGATCCCGACCGACTTATGACGATGGCTGCCGCGGGTTGGAGCGCCCCGGATACCTTGACCATCAATTGCCAGTACGTGGAGACGGCATTCCGCGATCGGTTTGTCCTGACGTTCGGCAGCGACCACCTGGTGCTGGAGCGCACCGTCAACGTCAACGGGGGCACGACGAGCCTGCCGGCGATTCGGCTGCGAAGATAGGCCTGACCCATGAGGTGAAAGCAATGGCGGACGAGTACGAATTGCCGCCAGTTCGATGAACTCGCATCACGATTCGCTGCAAAGCAACTGAGGTGTTCTGCACCGTGAAAGCAGAGCGTGCGAACTTCAGACCTCCTGGTCCGGACGGCGTCCCTCAGCTCCTCTTTGCGAATCATCGGTCCCAGTAGAGCCGCATGACAGCGCATTCGGGCGAACCTTGACGGCGACGGACTACAAGCGACTTCGGGCAGACCTTTCATTCTTCGTGCGCAACACCACTGAAGGAACCCGATGGCCGAAGAAGCCGACCCCGCTGCTTTCATTGACTGGTTGGCGGCGGAAGCTGCCGCCTACACGGCCATCCACCAGCTTCACCAGCACACACAGGGCGGACGCCGGAGCATTCCGAACCACCGCATCGAGCAGATTGCCAAGCTGCGCAAGGAGGCGGATCTTCGATTCGCCAGCCTGGCGAGGACGTCGGGCGCGACATTGCCACAGCCCGCCACGATCGCGCCAGTGCGGCGCACGCACAGGTCACGCCCGGCCCTCGAGCTGTTCTCGCGGGTGCCTGTCGACCGGCCGAGGATCACCCCGGACAGCGTCTGCGCACCTGAAGGCGCGTGATTTCGCGCTGTTCCTCCCGCCATCCCGCCCGTTGCCCGGGGCCTGATGAAGATCGCCACATTCAACGTCAACGGCGTCAACAGTCGCCTTGAGCGCCTGCTCGAATGGCTGGCCGAATCGAAGCCGGATGTCGCATGCCTGCAGGAACTCAAGAGGCCCGATGGCAACCTGCCCATCGATGCGATCCACGGCGCGGGCTACGGCATCGTCGCATTCGGGCAGCGCGCATGGAACGGAGTCGCCATCCTCGCGCGCGGAAAAACTCCGATCGACACCGGACGTGGGCTGCCGGGCATGGAAGCCGACACGCAGAGCCGCTACATCGAGGCGGTGGTCGACGGCGTGCTGATCGGCTGCCTCTACCTTCCCAACGGCAATCCGCAGCCGGGGCCGAAGTTCGACTACAAGCTGAAGTGGTTCGAAGCCTTCAACAGGCATGCGAAGAAGCTCTTCGCGAGCGGCATGCCCGTCGTACTGGCCGGCGACTACAACGTCGTGCCGACCGATGCCGACATCTACAACCCGGCCTCATGGCAAGACGACGCACTGCTGCAGCCCGAAAGCCGGGCGGCGTTCGCAAAGCTTCTCAAGCAAGGCTGGACCGATGCGATCCGCACGTGCCATCCTGAGCGCGTGCCGTTCACCTTCTGGACGTACTGGCGCAACCGCTACCCACGCGACGCCGGACTTCGCATCGACCATTTGCTGCTGAACGCGGAACTCGCGCCGATGCTTCGCAGTGCTGGCGTGGACCGCGACGTGCGCGGGCGCACCGGCGCGAGCGACCATGCGCCGGTGTGGATCGAACTCGACATGCCCAAGGCGTAGACAAACGCGCCTGCATCGGCGAGGTTCTCGGCGGCACACAGACTGCGCACGGCGAACGTTGTCTAGAGATTCGCGGCGAAAGGCGCGGCGATGGGCCTATCTCCTGTACCCAAGCCGCTTCATCGCTTCAGCCAGCGGCTGGCGCTTCTTCCAGTAGCCCTCCCAGGGATCCACCGTCTGGAAGGAAAGGTACTCCCGCGCGGTTCGGATGTTCCATTGCGACCCGCTCTTGAGCTGTACCAGTTCGTCCCAGGCCACCGGCATCGACACGCCCAGTCCGGGCCTCGCCCGCGCGGAGAACGCCACCGCCGTCGTCGCACCATGGCCATTGCGCAGGTAGTCGACGAAGAGCTTGCCGACACGATTGCTCGGCCCGCTCTTGGCCACAAAGCGTGTCGGGATCGTTCGTGCCAGGTGCTGGACGATCGCCTGCGAGAAGCCCTTGACGGTCTCGTAGTCGTAGCGCGGTGCCAGCGGGACGACCACGTGCAGACCCTTGCCGCCGCTGGTCTTGAGCCACGCCTGCAGGCCGAGGGCATCGAGCAGCGCGCGCACCAGCGTCGCAGCCTCCTGCACATGTTCCCAGCTCGTTCCTTCGCCGGGGTCCAGGTCGAACACCATCCTGTCGGGCCTATCGATGTTCTTCGCGGTGGAATTCCACGTATGGAACTCGATGACGTTCATCTGCGCCGCACCTGCCAGCGCCTGGGCGCTGCCGATCTCGAGCAGCGCCGCATGGCCGGGCCACAGGTCTTCGGGCAGTTCGGTGATGCCGGGAATGCCGATCTTCTCGCCATGCTTCTGGAAGAAAAGCTCTCCGCCGACACCGGTGGGCCCGCGCACGAGAGAGCAGGGCCGTCCCTTCAGATGGGGCAGGATGAATTGCGCGATGGACTCGTAGTAGCGCACCAGGTCCAGCTTGGTGGCGCCAGTGGCCGCGTCGATCACGCGCTCGCCATGGCTCACCTTGACGGAGGTGGCAGACGGTCCACCGGCCTTCGTGCCAACCGGCGCGGCGGACGTCCCGAGCTGCCGGGGCCGCTCGCGCACGATGACCTTCGCCGGCTTGTCGTCGCGCAGTCCGATGAAGGAGGCGTGCCGGATCTGATCGTCCGGCGTCCACTCGGCAAAGCTCACCTCCGCCAGCAGCCGCGGCTTCACCCAACGCTCGCTGCCCACCTTGCGCCTGGACCAGCGGCCCGGCCTCGGGTCGCCCTTGTCGAACGGGGACGTGGCCGCGGCAAGCGGCAGCAGCCTCTGCTTGAGCTCGCTGGCCTCCTCGCTGCTCCAGCCGGTGCCGACACTTCCCACGGACACCAGCTTGCCGCGGTCATCGTGGATGCCCAGCAGGAGGCTTCCGACCTGGTCGGTGCGGTCCGTCCGGTCGGTGTAGCCGCAGATCACGAACTCCTGCCGCAGCTTGCACTTCAGCTTGAGCCAGGTTTCGCTGCGCCGGGAAACGTACGGCGCATCGGCGCGTTTCGCGATCACGCCCTCCATCTGCATCCGGCACGCGGAGCGCAGCAGCGATGCGGGATCGGCTTCGAAGTTGTCGCTGAAGCGCACGTGCTCGGTGGCTTTTTCCGCGAGGAAGTCGCGCAGCAGATGCCGGCGTTGCGACAGGGGCAGCGAGCGCAGGTCGTGCCCCTCGAAGAAGGGCACGTCGAAGACGAAGAACACGATGTGCTCGGCACCCTGGCCGCGGTCGAAGGCGTTTTGCAGCGCGTTGAAGTCCGGTGCGCCGCTGTCCCCGAGCACGACGATCTCTCCATCCAGGAAGCTCGCGTGAAGGCCCAGGCCGGCGAGCTCCTGCGCCAGCGTCGGCATGCGTGCCGACCAGTCGTGCCCGCCGCGGGTGATGAGCGCGACCTTGCGCCTGTCGAACCGCGCCATCAACCGGTAGCCATCGAACTTGATCTCGAACAGCCATTCGCCGCCTGCAGGGACGCCAGCGGCGAGGGTTGCCAGTTGCGGCTTGATCTCGGCGGGAAGCGCCGTCTTGCGCGCCGGCCTGAGTGGTCCTGACGCCTTCCCGGCGCGCTTCGCCGCAGGCGCATCCGTCTCGCGGCGGGTCGGCCGGAGGGGCTTGGCGATGACGCTGTCCGGCAGGGCCGTGATCACGTCGTACTCGGCATGGGCGCGCGCGAAGGCATCCTTCTTCTTGAACAGGATCCAGGGCTCCTGACGCTCGCCGCCCTTGGCGATCTTCACGAGCTCCCACAATCCTTCGAGCTTCTGGCCGTGCAGCCGGAACACCAGCTTCCCGGCGGCCAGGCCCGCGCGGGGGTCGCCCACAGGCTCCCACGTGCCGTTGTCCCAGACGATGACGGTTCCTGCGCCGTACTGCCTGGGCGGGATCGTGCCTTCAAATGAGGAATAGGAGATCGGATGGTCTTCCACATGGATGGCCATCCGCTTTTCCTTCGGGTCGAAGCTCGGCCCCTTGGGCACGGCCCAGGACACCATCACCCCGTCGAGTTCGAGCCGGAAGTCGTAGTGCAGCCGCGAAGCGGCATGCTTTTGCACCACGAAGGTCAACGCGTGCGGGCTGGGCCGGCCACCATCGGCAGGCTCCGCGGTGACGGCGAAGTTCCGCTTGGCCTTGTACGTGGACAGCGCATCGTTCTTGGCCATCGGGCGTCCCTCTCCGGGCCGGAGCGCGTGTTCAGGCCGCCTTGCGGGTGGGGGCTGCCGCCTTCTTCGAAGCCGTCTTCGAAGCGGTCTTCGAAGCGGTCTTGCGCGCGGTGCCGCTCGACTTGCCAGCCGCCTTGGCACCGCGCTTCCTCGCGGCGGGAGCGTCGGCCCTGGAAGCCTTGCCACCCTTGAGACTGCGCTGGAGCAGCTCGGTCAGGTCGATCACGTTCGAGCTGTCCTCGGGCGCGTCTTCCTCGGGCTCGATCACGGTCTCGGTGTCCCCGGCCTTGACCTTCTTCTGAACGATCTTCATGACGGCGCTTTTGAACTCGTCCTTGAAGTCCTCCGGTTTCCACTTGCCGGACATGCTGTCGACCAGCTGCTCGGCCATCTTCATCTCCGCCGCACTCACGTTGGCGCCCTTCACGCCCGCGGCTGGCAGATCGAGGCCTTCCAGCGTCTTGACCTCGTCGCCCCACCGCAGCAGGTTCAGCACCATCGCCCTGCCGGAGGGCACCAGCACCGCCAGATGCTGCTTGGTGGCGATCACCACCTTGGCCAGGCCGACCTTGCCCGTCTTCAGGAGCACCTCCCGCAACAGTGCATAGACCTTCTGGCCCTTGTTGATCGGCGCGACGTAGTAAGGGCGTTCCAGATACAGGAAGGGAAGCTCCTGCGCATCGATGAAGCGCTGGATCTCGATCGTCTGGGTGGTGCGCGGGTAGACGGCTTCGATCTCCTCGGGCGAGATCACCACGTACTTGCCGTCTTCATACTCGAAGCCCTTGACGATGTTGTCCTTGTCGATCTCCCGACCGGTCCTCTTGTTGATCCGCTTGTAGCCGACCGGGTCCATGCTGCGCTTGTCCAGCCAGTCGAAATCGATGCCCTGCTCGACGCTGGCGGTGTGCAGACCTACCGGGATGTGGACGAGTCCGAAAGTGATGGCGCCTTTCCAGAGGGTTCTGCTGCCAGTAGCCATGTCGAGTTCCTTTTCAGCCGCGCAAGAGATCGTCGTGGCGTCGCCACCTCGAGCGCTACTTTCGCGGCTGCGGCCGCAGGATGCTGTGGGACATCGGCGGTCGCAATGGCAGGACAGCGACTCTCCTCACCCGCCATTGCCGGCGCGTGGACGAAGCTGGCAGGGCCCTCATTGAACCGCGACTGCCCGCTCTCCATGGGGCTTTCCAAACGCGTGAGCAGGCATCTCGGTGTGGTCGCCCGGAGTCGACGCGATCCCGCGGGGCCGTGCCCGCACAAATACCGCGTCGAACGCGGGTCAGCTCCTGCGATGCAGCTTCGCACGCGCGGCCGGGTGCTCGACCTCCAACCCTGAAACGCCATGAAGGAAGAGTTGGGTCGCAATGGGTGCCATCTCCGCATGCGTAAGGCGCCCGTTGGGCTGAAACCAGGTGAACATCCAGTTCAGCATTCCGAAGAGGAACATCGTCAGCAGCTTGGGGAGTTGCGTGCTGTCCAGGTCGGGGCGAGCTGCAACGACGGCGTCCGAGAACACCCGGACCACTGTGCGCTCCTTGTCGAGCACGCACGCCTGCGCCTCGGCATCCAGAAAGCGTACGTCTTCGGTGAGGACCCGATGCTCGTTCTGCGCCTCGGCGTATTCGAGCATGAACGCCTCGATGAGCTCGGGCAACCTGCGTTCAGGAGCCAGCCCCAGGGACTCCACCCCCGTGACGATATCTGCGAGACGCGAAACGTGGCCGTCAACGATGTGGAACAACACCTCGGCCTTGTCCTTGAAGTGGTGGTACAGCCCTGGCTTCGAGAGGTGACTGGCTTCTGCAATCTCGTTCATGGAGGTGGCCGCATAGCCTTTGCGAGCGAACAACTCAGCCGCCTTCCTTGAGATCAAGGTGCGCTGTTCGTTGGTTCGGGACGAGATCTGGTCAACGCTCATGGATGGAAATGATGGCCCTGGGCGAACGCGCTCAGTCGGTGGCCGAATGATAGGGGTTTGTCCCGACGGCCCCGCGCTTGCGTGCGTTCCAACGACTACGGTAGCCTCGCGATGTTTTCGGACCGACCGGTCGGTCGCTAATCGGAAAACACTGGACCGAGAGAAGCCAGCCGCAGCTGGTACGCGACACCAACTCAAACAACTGGAGACAACCATGCGCGATGAACCCTTACCTCATGCCTTGCTGTTGAGCGGGCTAGTGATTGCAGCGAGTCTGTCGTTGCAAGGCTGTGGCGGCGGCGGCGGCAATACACCGGCTTCCGTGTTTGCACCCATTCCTGCTCCCGCACCGGCGCCAGCCCCGGAATCGGTGCCAGCCCCCGCACCGGCAGTGGCGCCCGCGCCCGCACCGGTTGCCGGGCCGACGGCGGAACAGCTGAAAGCCACCTGCAACGCCTTGACCGGCCAAGTCATCGCAGGAGTAAGCGTCACGAAAACCACGCGCTTCGAAGCGGTGGACACAGTGAGTTCATCCGGCTTCTGCCAGGTGCTCGGTACTCGAGCGCCCTATCTCGACATCGAAGTCGACGTGCCCGACAACTGGACAGGGCGCTACTGGCAACAAGGCGGTGGTGGTTTCGATGGTCGCATCCCCTCTGCGCTGACGACCGACTCCAAGGGCACACTCACATCGCTCAGTCCTGCTGTCGCGCTCAAGGCAGCGGTCTACGCCGCGTCGAACGGTGGCAACCGCGCATCCGTGCCTGCGCAGGCAGCTCCGTCAGTGTGGGGAAACGGAACCCCGGAGGGGCGCCAGTCGGCAACGGACTATGCGTACCAGGCCTTGGGCACGACGGTCTACTTCGGCAAGGCGGTCGCCAAGGCCTTCTTCGGCTCAGCCCCGACGCACAGCTACTTCAACGGCTGCTCCAACGGTGGCCGGAACGCCTACATTGCGGCGCAGCGCTGGCCTGAGGAGTTCGACGGCATCGTGTCCGGTTGCGAGACGATGGACATGACTGGACAGACGAGCGCATGGCTGCAGGCCGCTTCCTATTCCGGGACGGCTGCCGCCCTGAGCAGTGCGCAGAACAATGCGGCCTGGTCCGCAGCGCTGTCCGCGTGCGACTCGCTCGATGGCGTGACGGACGGGGTCATCGGCAATCCGCAGGCATGCAGATTCGACCCCGCCACCCTTCAATGCGGCGCTGCCGGGGCGAACAGCGACCCCTCGATATGCCTGACGGCTGCCCAGGTCACGACGATGAAATCCTTCATCACGGACCTGAAGCTTCAGAACGGAACCACCGTCCTGTCCGGCTACTCATGGGCCAAAGGTCTGGGCCAGGGTTGGGGCGGACTCGGCGGCGGCTTCGCCCTGCTGGCAAGTGGAGACCCTGCATGGCTGACGTCGGCCCGACAGTCCGGGTTCCAGCTGGAATCCGACTACTACATGCTTGGCAGCGGCCTCTCGCGAATCGGCGCCGACCACGACAAGGCTGCCATCGCCGCCTTCATCATGGCGGGCAAGAAGCTCATCTCCTGGCACGATGGCAGCGATGGCCTCCTGTCGCCAAACGACCATTACCGCAACTGGACGACCATGACGGGCATCGCCAGGTTCAACGGCCTTGCCGACCCGGCCACCGCAACGCGCTTCTTCATCGTTCCGGGCGGCAGCCACTCCGCCGGACAAGGCCTGCAGGAAGTGGACTGGGCCAGTTCCATCATGGAATGGGTCGAGAACGGTGTGGCTCCCACTCAGATGACATACACGTTCAAAAGCGGGACGACGACGCGCAGCATGCCTGTCTGCCAGTACCCCCAGTACCCGAAGTACAGCGGCGCCGGGGACGTGAATGCAGCCACCAGCTATTCCTGCACGTCATGAGCCACAGCAGCGCAGCGTGAGGGGCAAAGGTCTCGCGCGATCTTCAGCATGCTGAACGGCCTCGCTCGCCATGTCGAAGCAGCACATCGCAGGGACCACTATCTCTCGTGGTTCAGCCACGTCTGGCCGCGCGCATAGAGCGCCTCGACCTCCGCCCCCTGCAGCTGCGGCATGTCGCGCTTCACGGCATAGCCGATCTGGGTCTGGACATAGGCCAGGTGACGATAGCCTGCGGGAAAGGCAGCCAGGCGGTCGGTGTCGAGTTGCAGCGGCACGGCGGGATCGACGGGGTCGATGCGGTCTTTCTCGTAGATGGGCTGGCGAACGACCAGGCCCCAGCGGCCGTCGCGCTTCTCGAGGAAATCGTAGAAGCGCCCCGTGCACACCACGTCGCAGAGCACGCGCTGAACCTCCGCGCGCTGCGAGATCGTCATCTTGGTTTGCGCAATGGCGCGCTCGCCCGCCAGATCGATCGACGTGCCGCCGAGGAAATGCAGGATGCTCACTCCCTTGGCCATGCCCTCCTGGGTGACCCGGATGAATTCGCGCGCAGGCCCCTGGAACCAGGTCGCGTGCATGAAGCCGTCGTCGTGCCACACAGTGGCGAAGCGCTTCCAGTCGCCGGCATCGCGCCATACGGCCCAGTTCTCGAGGAGCTCGCGGATTGCGAGCTTGTCGCTCCATGCATCGGTCATGTCCATGTTCCTGTTCGATTCCAAAAAAACTCAACGTGGCGGCAGCGAGCCGGTCTTGCCGGTGCGCAGGCGATAGACCTTGCCTGCGCCGACGGTGGCCACATACAGCGTGCCCGCTTCCGGCCCCCGCCCGAATCCCAGGTTGACCGGGCTTTCGTTGTGGGGCAGCGCAAGGCGCGCAGCCAGCACACCGCCCGGCGTCATCACATAGATGCCGGGTCCCGACGCGGCGCCGGGCAGCGCGAGGTACACGTTGCCTTCGCTGTCGGTCGCCATTCCGTCGACACAGCCTGACTTCTGAAGATCGAGCAACACGCGCGGCGCCCCCGGCCGGCCGGCCTCATCGAGCGGATACGCGACGAGGCCGCCCGCGCCGGTCCGGTCGAGCGCCGCCTGCCCCTGCTCGCCGAGCGCATTCGTACCAGGGTCGCACAAGCCCACGTAGAGGGTACGCTGGTCGGGCGAGAGCTCGATGCCGTTCATCTTCGAGTTGTCGCCCAGGATGCGCGTGAGCGGCCACAGCCCCTTGGCGCCGGGCCCGGGCGGGTCGATCCTGTAGACGGCGTTGATGCGCTGCTCGATCGTTTCGGGGCCGAAGAGGCGAAGGTCCGAGAAATAGATGCGGCCCGCACGATCGATCGCCACGTCATTGGGTGCGTTGAACTGGCGGTTCTCGTGGAAGTAGGCGACCACGCGGTAGGCGCCGGTGCGCAGGTCGGTGATGGAGACGCGGCGCCCGCCGTAGTCGGCGCCCTCGGCGGTGACCATCCGGTCCTGTGCGTCGATGGCCAGGCCGGCGGCCATGTTGCTGGGCTCGCGGAAGATGCGCGGCCTGCCGCCGGGCGGCACGACCCAGATGCGGCCACCCTGCACGCCACCCGCGTCGGAGCAGCCGACCGAACGCGTGATCTCGGTGAAGTACACGCTGCCATCCGAGGCGCTCGCGATGCCTTCCATCACACCGCAGCCTCCCGAATGAACGAGCTCGAAGCTCGGTGCGGGGAAGAACTCCTGCTGCCGCGCCGGTGTCGGCACTTCAGCGTGGCTTTGCAGGACGCACAGCAGCGCCGCAAGGATCATCGGCAGTCGCATGGCTCGGTCTCTCCTTTCGATCGTCAGGCGTGACGCTGCAGAAACGGCAGCACGTGCGCCAGCACCTCGTCGGGTGCTTCCTCCGCCATCAGGTGGCCGCAATCGATGGCCGCGCCCTCCACGTGGTCGGCCCACTGGCGCCAGATCTCGACGGGGTCGGGCCGCGCGGTGTTCGATGCGCTCCACAGCACCTGCAGCGGACAGGCGATGCGGCGGCCGGCGGCGAGGTCCTCGTTGTCGTGCCGAAGATCGATCGACGCGGCAGCCCGGTAGTCCTCGATCATCGCGTGGCGCACCGACGGCTTGGCGAACGCACGGTGGTATTCGGCGAGCGCCTGCGGCGTGACCGCGTCGAACCTGAGCACCGCGCTGCGCAGCGACCAGTCGAGAAAGTACGCGGGATCCGCGTCGAGCAGGCGCTCGGGCAGGTCGAACGGCTGTGCGAACAGATACCAGTGGAACGCCTTGAGCCCGAAGTCCATGTTCGCGCGGCGCCACATCGCTTCTGTCGGAACCACCGTGAGCGAGGTGAAGGCACTGACCACGCCGGGCTGGTCGAGGCACAGCCGGTAGGCCACGCGCGCGCCGCGGTCGTGGCCGACGATGGCGAAGCGATCGAAGCCCAGCGACTTCATGAGCCGGACCTGGTCGCCGCCCAGGGTGCGCTTGCAGTGATGGATATGCAACGGATCGCCGTCGGGTCCGGTGCTGTCGCCGTAGCCGCGCAGGTCGGGCGCGACCACAGTGAAATGCCGGGCGAGCGCGGGCGCGACGCGGTGCCACGCCACATGCGTCTGCGGATAGCCGTGCAGCAGCAGCAAGGGCGGGCCGCTGCCGCCGACCTCGGCGTGGATCGTGGCATTGCCAAGCTCGGCGCGATGGACCTTGAAGCCGGGGAAGAACGGCGCGCTCATGGCTGCACCTTGCCGAAGAAGAAGTCGGCCATCGCCTCGAGCTGCTCGTTCATCATGTGCCGGCCGTGGACGATGCGCGCGCCGCGCGCCTGCGCCTCCAGGAGCAAAGGCGTGGTGGCGGGCTCCATGATGACCTCCGCGACCGTCTGCCCGGCCTGGATCGCCGAGAGCGCGAACGGCAATGCATCGCCCGGCTTCATGCCCATGGGCGTCGCGTTGACGACGAGCTCGCGAGGGCTCGCGGCATCCCAATGGCTCGCTGCATGTCCGAGCGCGCGCAGGCGCTCGACCAGTTCCGCGCACTTCGCGGCATCGACGTCGTGCACGTCGATCGACGCCGCACCCGCCGCCGCCAGGGCCAGCCCGATCGCGCTGCCCGCGCCTCCCGCACCGGCCATGCCCACGCTGCGCCCCTTCACGTCGAAGCCGTTGCGCGAGAGCCCTGCAACGAACCCCGCACCATCGAGCAGGTCACCCTGCCAGCCATCGCTGGTGCGGCGAAGGACGTTCACGGCCTGAGCCTGCCTTGCCGAGGGCATCAGCTCGATCGACAGCCCGGCCACGCGCTGCTTGTGCGGCACCGTGACGACGATGCCCGCGACGTTGCGCACCGCATGCAGCGCGCCCAGCAACGCCGCCACGTCGCCGCCGTGCACATGCAGCGGCACCAGCACCGCGTTGATGCCCCGCGCCTGAAGCAAGCGCGTCAATGGCAGCGGCGC
Source organism: Variovorax atrisoli (assembly GCF_014195185.1). Classification (NCBI taxonomy): domain Bacteria; kingdom Pseudomonadati; phylum Pseudomonadota; class Betaproteobacteria; order Burkholderiales; family Comamonadaceae; genus Variovorax; species Variovorax atrisoli. The sequence continues at coordinate 137,338 of NZ_JACIBG010000007.1, forward strand.
CTTCACCTGTGCGATGGGGTCGCCGATGATGCCCAGGACGGTCGTTTGGCCGTCCAGTCGCAGTCCGTCGAGGGTGTCATTCGTGGTCATGGTCATTTGCTTTCAGGAAATCCCGGGTGGCACGGTACGCTGCAGCGGCGCGCGCATGCACGTCCAGCGTGGCCATGCGGATGGCGCTCGGCGCCTCGATCGAGAGGATGGCGTTGTCGTTCAATTGCGCCAGCAGGCGATGCACGGGCAACTCGCCCTCCCCGGGGAACAGGCGGTGCGCACGGCCCTCCTCGGCGGGCGACAGGCCCGGGTGGCGACGCGCGAGCGCATCGTTGACCTGCATGAAATCGCGGTCGACGTGCGGGCCGGCCATCTCGTCGGGCGCGCTGCCCGCGCGAAAGAAATGCAGCGCGTCGACGAGCACGCGAACCGCAGGTGAGCCCGAGGCGACGGCGAGTTCTCGCGCGACGTGCAGCGAGCGTGCCGCCGTGTAGATCATGAACTCGAGTCCCAGCACGAGGCCGTGCGACTGCGCACGGGCCGCCAGTGCCCCGATGTTGTCCGCCGCGCGCACAAGGTCCGGATCGTCCACGTTGACCATGAGCCTGCGCGCGCCCAGCCGCTGTGCCGAGGCGAGCACGCCCGACAGCGCCTGCACGTCGAATCCCGGCCTGATCCGCACGATCTCGATGTCGTGCACCGTCATGCCCAGGTCGCGCACGCGTGCGAGCGTCTCGCGCAGCATCGGCCCGCCCTCCTCCATCGGGAACGGTGCTTCGCCGGGTCGCGCCGGCTGAAGGCGGATGCCGACCCCGCGCAAGCCCGCCGCATGCGCGGCCTCGACCAGCAAGGGCGGAGGCGCATCGAGCATGCCCAGGTGCGCGAGCGAGAGACGGAACTTCATGCTGTCACCGGCACGCTGGCCTCTCGCAGCGGCACACCCTGTGCGCGCAGCAGGGACTGAAGCCGCGCCACATCCACGTCGCGCGGCAGCACGCCGCTGTCGGCCGCCAGCGCCGCAGCCGTGCCGGCCGCCTGGCCCGTGAGCCAGCACTGGGGGATCTCGCGCAGGAAGCCATGGGAGTTGGTGTCGCAGGCGATGTGCTTGCCGGCCGCGAGCACGCCGTCGAGCGACGCGGGTACCAGCGCGCCGTAGGGCACCGAGATCGAGGGAAAGCGCGGCGACGGGCTCGGGCTGATGCCGATCTCGTCGGGCTCCACCGCGCCCGCGTCCCACGCGCTGCGCAGCACGCGCTTCACGCCGATCAGGCGCCGCCCGTGGCGGGTGCCGATCTGCGGAGCCATCAGCATGACCCACGCCTTCTCGAAGCCCGGGGCGTGCGCCCGATAGAAAGCCAGGTGCTCGCTCATGCTCTGGCGCGACTCCCATTCGACCTGCGTCATCTCGTCCACGTCGAGCGCGCTGTAGCCCGCCTTGCGCGGCCCGAGGAAGGTCGCGACATCGGGGCGCCAGGAGACGATCGGCTTCTCGAAGCTGCCCAGCGCCTCCCGCCCTCGCGCCATGAAGGCCGAGAAGGCCTCCGGTTCGCCTGCCCTGAAGTCGAGCCAGCGCTGCATGTCCACCCCTGCGAAAAGCCACGAGGTATTGATGCAATGGTGGATGTCGTGCGCGTCGATGTCGGAGTCGAAGGCCGCGCCCGCCGCCGCGTAGAGATCTCCCTCGCCGGTGGTATCCACCACCACGTTCGCCAGGATCGCGCGGCGGCCCTGCTTGCTCTCGAAGATCGCGCCCTTCACGCGACCCATCTCCTGGATCGGCGCGGCCATCCAGGCATGCAGGATCAGGTCGACTCCCGCCTCGCGGACCATCTGGTGATACACGCCCTTGAGCATCTCCGGGTCGATGGTCGGCGAATGCGTGACCACGCCGTGGAAGGCGGCCGTGCGCAGACCCCAATAGGCGGCGGCGTCGGGGGCCTGCGAGCCCCATTCGTCGCGCGGCGGGCCGGCCACGGCCTCGGCGCCCATGCGCGCCATGAACTCTGCGGCGAGTCCCTGGATGACATGCTGGCCCTGCCAGTCGCTCATGCGGTCGATCCAGATCACGAGGCCCCCCGTCGAAAGGCCGCCCAGGTGGTTGTAGCGCTCCAGCAGCACCACACGCGCACCGTTGCGCGCGGCCGCCACGGCAGCGGCCACGCCCGACGGCCCGCCGCCCAGGACGAGCACGTCGCACTCCGTGTGCACGGGCACTTCACGCGCGGGCTCGGTGACATGGCCGCCCGGTACGCGCTGCCGGCGCTGGCTCTGCCTGGCATTGACGTCGGAGCGAAAGAAATAGCGTTCTTCGGAGGTGAGGGTTCCCATCGCGGGCTTTCGAGAAAAAGGAAGGTAGGAGTGAACGAATGAATCAATGGGTTCAGGCGGCGAGCTCACTCAGCAGCATGTCGCTCAGCGGCCCCGGCGCGGTGACCATCGCGTCGTGGCCCGTGGCGAGCGTGCGCATGCGCCATCCCGCATCCGCGCGCACGCGCGCCTTGGTGGGATCCAGGGTCGCGATCGGATCGACAGTGCATTCGATGTAGGTCTTCGGCAAACCGTTGCCCAACGGCGCTCTCAACTGCAGCGGCTGCAGGTAGGTGCCCACGGGCTGCGGCGTCATGCGTCGCTGCACCCAGGCTGCATCGGCAGGGTCTTTCACACCGAAGGCGGACGGCGGCAACGCAGGAGCGGCGCCCACGCCTGCACCGGTTTCGCGGATCGTCTTCAGGCGCTGCTGCACCACGGCATCGGGGAAGTCCGAGAACAGGCTCTTGCCGGAATCCAGCAGCAGCGCATCCAGGAACACGAGTTGACGCAGCCTGTCACGGGCGCGGTCCGCCACGCCCGAGATCACGATCCCCCCATAGCTGTGGCCCACGAGCACGACGTTCTGCAGCTCCTCGCACTCGAGCAGATTGACGACATCGGCGATGTGCGTGTCGAGGTTGACCTGCGGCGACAGCAGATGCTGCCGCTCGCCGAGGCCCGTGAGCGTGGGCGCATGGACGGCGTGTCCCGCCGCGCGCAGCCGTGCCGCCACGCGCGACCAGCACCAGCCGCCATGCCAGGCACCGTGCACGAGCACGAAGGCCGGCCTGGACGCAGGATCGGCAGCGTTCTCGGTCGCCCGCACGGGCGGCACGAGCGCAGCGGCGGCGCCGGCCAGGCTGGTGATGAAGAGCTGTCTGCGTTGCATCGCCCGCCTCCTATTCGGCGCGCGCGCCGGTCAGGCGGATCACGCCGCCCCACATCGCCGTGTCCTCGGCGATCTTGTGTGCGAGGACGCCGGGCGCGCTGCCGGCCGCGAGCCAGCCCTGTTCGAGCAGACGCTGCTTCAACTCGCTCGTCTGCAGGATGCGCGCGATCTCCTGCGAGAGCCTTTCGGCCATGGGTGCGGGCAGGCTCGCCGGACCGAAGACCGCGTTCCACGAGGCGACGTCGAAGCCTTGCCTGTCGAGCGCCGACTGGATCGGCGGCACGTCGCCCGAGCCGGGGAACGCCGCAGCCGTGCTGACGCCATACAGGCGCAGCCGTCCGTTCTTCGCCTGCGGCACGGCGATCGACGGGATCATGAACGACAGGTCGATCTGCTTGCCCATCAGCGCCGTCGCCACCTGCGGAAAGCCGGGGAACGGCACGTGCACGGCGCGGATGCCCGTGTGCGTCTTCAGCAGTTCCATCGCAAGGTGCGAGCCCGAGCCCGGCCCGATGGAGCCGTAGCTGAGCTTGTCGCCCTGCGCCTTGGCGAACTCGAGGAAGCCGCGCAGGTCGGTGGCCGGCATCGCCATGCTTCCGGCCAGCACGAAGGGGCTGGTGGCCACGAGCGAGATGGGACGCAGGTCGCGCGCCACGTCATAGGGTGTGGAGGGTGTGAGCGCCTTGGCCGTGGTCAGCGGGCCGTTGCCCGTGAGGCCGATGGTGTAGCCGTCGGTGGCCCGCGCCACCGACGCCACGCCGATGCTGCCCGCCGCGCCGACCTTGTTGTCGACGATGACCGGCTGCCCCAGCGCCTGGCCGAGCGGTTCGGCCACGGCGCGCGCCAGCATGTCCGGCGACGAGCCCGGCGGAAAGCCCACGATCAGGCGCAGCGGCTTTTGCGGCCAGTTGCCCGCTGCAGCGCTCGCGGCTGCAGGCGCGAGCGAGGCCGGGAGGACCGAGGCGGCGAGCGTGCCGCACAGCAGGCGGCGCCGGCGCGAGGAAAAGTCGGGATCGGTGTGCATGGCTGTCTCCGTCGCTTGTTGTTGGATGCATTCTTGGCCCGCCATGCAGCGTGCAACGTGATACTTTATGATCCCTCGCATCACGTTTCGTGATGCCTTCCCCGGGAGTCCTGTGCCCGCATCCACCCCGCCGCGCGCTCCGCGCAGCCATACCGTCGACATCGATCTGCTGCGCGTGCTCGACACCGTGCTGCGCGTGGGCAGCTTCACCACGGCGGCCAAGGCGCTGTCGCGCACGCAGTCGGCGGTGAGCATGCAGCTCAAGCGGCTCGAAGAGCAGCTGGGCGTGCAGCTCGTGGAGCGCGGCACGCGCAAGCTCGCCGCGACGCTGGAGGGCCAGCAGCTGCTGCCGCTCGCGCGCCAGATGCTCAGCCTCAACGATCAGCTCTTCCATGACATCGACGCGCAGGAGGTCTCGGGCAGCATCCGCATCGGCGCCATCGAGCACTACGCCACGCGCGTGCTGCCCGCACTCATCGCGGAGTTCTGCAAGCTGCATCCGCGCATCCACGTCGAGCTGCAGCACGGCGTTTCGTCGCTGATGCACAGGGAACTCGGCGCACGCTACGACCTCGTGATCGGCATCGGGCCGGTGGGTTCGGGCGAGGGCCTGCGGCTGTCGAAGTCGCGCGTGGTGTGGGCTTCGACGGCGGGTTCGGCCACGCACCTGCAGCGTCCGCTGCCGCTGGCGCTGAACCCCGAGGGAGCGATGCTGCGCGACTGGGCCACGCACGCGCTCGACCAGGCGGGCATTCCATGGCGCATCGCCTACACGAGCACCACCGTCACGGGACTGGAGGCCGCCGTGCGCGCGGGGATCGCGATCGGCGTCTTCCGGGAAGCGACGATCTCCCAGCGGCTCAAGGTGCTCGGTGCGCGCGAGGGCATGCCTGCGATGCCCGAATGCGAGGTGTGGCTGGCGGCCACCCCGGGCCCGGGGCGCAAGGCGGTGGAGCTGCTGGAGGCGTTCCTGATCCACAAGCTGCGCAAGGCGAGGCGCTGAGCCGGCGGCGGTCGCGAGGACCAGTGCAGACGATGCGCGGTCGCGTCATCGCACCGGCCTCCACACCCCCTCGTCAGTCGACCCATGCCGGACGCGACCCGCGCCGAAGGTCGAGCCGACGAGATCGTTGATTGCCTCGCGCTCGCGCAGATGAAGCATCAAAGGCTGATCGCCGCGATTCCCGCCAGCACGATCACTCCCCCGGCAATGCGGCGCGCGAGATGGTCCTCGCGAAAGAGCCAGCACGCGAGGAAGGCGCCGATGACGATGGACGACTCGCGCAGCGGCGCGATCAGTGCCACCGGCGCGCTCAGCATGGCGGTGAGAACGAGGACGTAGGCCAGCGGGGACAACACGGCCACGATGAGGATCGGCACGGCGTCGACGCGGAAGACGCCGGGGATCCGATGCCGCCGCAGCAGCGCGATGGGTGTCAGGATCAGGCCCTGCAGCAGCAGCGTGCCTGCGTAATAGCTCACGGGCGCCAGGTGCCACGAGGTGACCGAGTAGCTGTCCCAGAGGGTGTATGCGGCGATGGTGGCACCTGTCGCGGCCCCCCAGAGGATCCCCGGCACCGGACGGCGGCGGCTGCCTCCGAACGGATTGCCCGCGACGACGAGGATGCCCGCGATGACGAGCAACGCGCCCAGCAGGGCCACCGTGGTGAGCCGTTCGCCCAACAGGACAACCGCGAACAGCATCGTCAGCATGGGCCCCGTGCCGCGGGCGACTGGATAGACCACGCCCAGCTCCGCGCGGTCATAGCCGACCTGCAGGATCAGCGAGTAGGCGATGTGCAAGGCGGCCGAGACGGCGGAGCCCACCGCGAGCCGCCAATCGAGCACCTGCTGCCCCTTGGCCATGAGGACCATGCCGATCGGCACCCACAGCAGCGCCGAGGCGCAGGTATAGGCCCAGACAAACACAAAGGTGTCGCCGCGCTTGTATTTCGACGCGATGTTCCACAGCGCATGGGCTGCCGCCGCAGCGAGGACCAGCGCGACGGTGCCCGGCTGCATCAGATGATGTCGGGCAGGTCGATGCCTGCGCGCTCTGCCAGGCGGCTGCGCTGCGGATCGCGCAACGCGAGCATCGCGACCAGCGCGTCGATCACGACGAGCTGCGCCAGCCGGCTGCCTGCTGCGGCCATCTGCGCCGGCAGCGGCGCACCGCCGACGACCAGCGCGACATCCGCGAGGGTCGCCAGCGGGGTGCCGTACTGGTTGGTGATGGCGATGAGCGAAGCCCCGGCGGACGACGCTGCATCGGCGATGGCGAGCGTGGTCGAGGTGCGTCCGGTCGAACTGACGGCGATGACGACGTCGCCGGGGCCGAGGAGGCGCGTCGCGATCATGGCCGACAGGTAGTCCTGGATGCCGATGGTCGTCACGCCGACCGCGCGCAGACGGAAGACTGCGTCGGCGGCGACCGTCGACGACGGGCCGGCCCCGAATGCGATGACCTGTCGCGCAGACTGGATCGTGCGGACCGCTTCATCGAACGCAGGGAGTTCGACGGCCCCGCCGAGCGCCGTCAGTGCGTCGGTGCCTGCGCGGATGGATGTTTCGAGCACCGTGGCCGACGTTGCATCCGCAGCAAGCACTTCGGGCGGCGCGAAGAACCGGGTGGTGCCCCGGGCGCGTGCGATCTCGATCTTGAGTTCGGTGAACCCGGTGAACCCGATCGCACGCGCGGCGCGGACCACGCTCGGTGGCGAAACGCCCGCACGAGCGGCAACCTGCGCAGTCGTGCTGGCACCGACGAACAAGGGATCGGCGAGCAGCAGCGCCACCACCTTCGCTTCGCTGGCAGCCAGATCGCCGCAGCGGGCCTGGATGCTCCCCAGCCATTGCCCTAGTCGCCCTTCTTCCGAAGAAACTCCATTACCAACTTCATCGATCATCTGGAATATATTACATTGCTCTTCCGAAGCAGACAACCGCCGCCCGGGCAGTTGCGCTGCAACCAAGCCGCAGGAGTCCTTTTGCATGAATCCAGATAGCAGTCCATCCGTCGCCGTCGTGGGTCCGGGTGCCATCGGCACCACGATCGCGGCGGTGCTGCACGAGGTCGGCCGCACGCCGTTGCTGTGCGGCCGCACCCCACGCGATCATCTGGCGATGCGCGATGGCGATCGCCTCATCACCATTCCCGGTCCGGTCCGGACGGATCCCACCCAGGTCGATCACCCGGTCGACCTCGTCTTTCTGGCCGTCAAGGCGACACAGACCGAGGCAGCCGCAGCATGGCTTGGCGCATTGACCGGTCCGGAAACCGTCGTGTGCGTTCTGCAGAACGGCGTCGAGCAGTTGGAGCGGGTCGCTCCGCATTGCCCACGTGGGCGCATCGTGCCCGCCGTCGTGTGGTTTCCTGCACAGGCGCAACCCGATGGTTCGGTGCACTTGCGCGGCGACGCTCGCCTCAGCCTGCCGGACACGCCGGCTTCCCGCCTGATCGCCGACGCAATGAAAGGCACCCGCTGCTTCGTCGAGCTGGCGGCGGATTTCAGAACCCTGGCCTGGCGCAAGCTGCTGCAGAACGCGGTGGCGGGGCTCATGGCGCTCACGCATCGCCGCTCGGGCATGTTCGGCCGGTCCGACATCTCCAGGCTCACCCTGGGCTATCTGCAGGAATGTCTGGCGGTGGCACGCGCCGAAGGCGCCGAGCTCGGCGACGAGGTCCCGCAGGCGATCCTCGACAAGTTCCAGGCGTCTCCCGCCGACATGGGCACGTCCATCCTCACGGATCGCGAAGCCGGCCGGCCACTCGAATGGGACATTCGCAACGGCGTCGTCTCACGCCGCGGCCGGGCGCACGGCATTCCGACGCCGATCAGCGATGTGCTGGTGCCGCTGCTCGCGGCTGCGAGCGACGGCCCCGGCTGATTGCCGGCCGACGGGCATCGCCATAGGTTCCGCAGCCGCACGGAAGCGCTCGGGGGGACCTCCGCGAGCGGGCATCCGCAAGTCCGCAAGGCCCCCTGCGCCGATCCCCAGGCGAGACATTGGCTGACAACACCGCACAGGGTGCCGACACGATGATCGAGCGATCACAACCCTGGAGGAAAGAAATGAAGAAGGTTTGTTTTGCTCTCATCGCCTCGCTCACCGTGCTGACGGCCGGCGCGCAGGTCGGCAAGGCTGCTTCCGAAGCCACGGATGCGGTACAGCACAAGATCGATGAGAAACAGGCCGAAAGCAAGGCCAAGAAGAGCGGGCCGATCGGCAAGACAGTCAACAACGTCAAGTCCGGCTATCACAAGAACCGCGCGAAGAACTCGGCCAACAAGGCCAAGCAGTCGCTCAAGAACGCAGGCTGACCAAGCGCGGCGCCGGGGAGTCTCCGGCGTGGTGGATCGCCGGGGGGTCGATCGCCTGGTGTTGACGCAGGGCCTGCTCGAGCGTTGCAGCTCGCCGCTCAAGCTTCCAGGAACTCGAACCCCATCGTGCGCGCGTGGTAGTGCAGCCCGCCGTCCTGAACGATCAGGAAGCGGGCGCCCTGCGCGCCCTCGTTGTGATGCGAATGCGGTGCGCCCGGCGGCGTCACCAGCGTGGCCCAGGGAGCCCAGGGGCAGCGCTCGCCGCCGACCATCGAATGGCAGCTCTCGCCCTGCACCACCAGCGTGATGGCGGCCGAGTTGTGGCGATGCGTTCGCTGGTGGGTGTGCGGCTGCAGCGTGTTGAAGCTCAGCGTCAGCGTGGGGGTGAGGTTGCGCGCAGCGGCCTGCCGGTCGGAAGAGAAGATCAGCGCGCGGCCTGAGGTCTCCTCGCGCGTGCCGGAGGAGAAGATCAGCGCCAGCTGGCGCTCGATCTCCGCGGCCGGATAGTGCACTGCGTCGATGGTCGCATCGGTCACGGGCGCCGGTTGCGCACGCTCGAAAGCCAGCTGCGGCTCATTGCCGACGCTCCAGAGCAGCGCACCTTCGGCACCGGCCTGCAGCCGGTAGCCCGTTGCGCCCGGCAGCAGGAACACGTCGCCTGCGCCGAAGGCGAAACCCTCGACCGCGCCCGTCACGCGTCCGCCCCCGGAAATCACGTACCAGACCGAGCCGGTGGCACACACATCCAGCGGCAGCAGCGTGTCGCGTGCCGCAATGCGCACGTAGCGCGCCAGCATCAGCGGCGTGGTGGCCGCAAAGCCGCAGCCGAGCGCTTGAGACTGGTCGCAGTCGAACACGCCGAAGCGCCCCTCCTGCGGCGGCGCGAACAGCCGCGCGGGCACCTCCGGCAGCTTCACGTTGAAGGCGTTGCCGGAGTTGAAGAAGCGCGCCCTGGCCTGCGCCGCGCTGGCCGGGGCGTGCGGGTGCTGCATCGGCAGGTCGGCCATGTCGACCACGTCGGCGGCCACGGTGGCATTCATGGTGTCTCGCCCTCCCCGGCTGCCGCGTAGGGAAGCAGCACGTTCAGCAATACGTCGGCGCCGGCTGCCACGTGCGCCGGCTCGGCCCATTCGTGTTCCGCGTGGCTCACGCCGCCCCGGCACGGAATGAAGATCATCGCGCTGGGGCACAGCGGTGCCATGTGGCGCGCGTCGTGGCCCGCGGCCGAGAGGATCGGCATGTGCGGCACGCCGATGCGTCCTGCAGCCCGCGCGATCGACTGCTGCAGCGAAGCATCGAACCCGTTGGAAGGCGCGTCGACCAGCGCCGTCACCCGCACGCGGCACGGCGCAGCCAAGGCCTCGCACAGCTCGGCCAGCCGCTGCCCCAGGTGGCGAAGCACCGCGTTGTCGGGATGCCGCAGGTCGATGCGCATCGTCACGCATTCCGGCACCACCGAGGGTGCATTCGGCTCGACCTGCAGGCGGCCGATGGTGAACTTCACGAGGTCGTCGTGGCCGCCGATCTCGGTGTAGAGCGCCGCAGCGATGCGCGTGAAGGCTTCCAGCGCGTCGCGCCGGTCGGCCATCGCAAGCGTGCCTGCATGGCCGCGCTCGCCGTCGATCACGATGTCGAAGGTCTTCTTGCCCTGGATGCCGGTGACCACGCCGATCGTGCATTGCTGCGCCTCCAGCACCGGTCCCTGCTCGATGTGCGCCTCCAGGTAGGCCGCGACCGGAAAGCCCAGCGGCCGCCGCCGCAGCGCAGGAAACGCCGCGTGCAGCGCGTCGAGCGCATCGCCGACCGCGACGCCGTCGGCATCGCGCACCTCGCGCACGGCCTCCAGGCTGCGCACGCCGGCGAAGGCCTCCGAACCCATCATGCCGGGCGCGAAGCGCGAACCCTCCTCGTTCATCCACGCCACGCAGACGATGTCCACCGGCGGCTGCACGCCGCGCTCGGCCAGCGTGGTCAGCACCTCGAGGGCCGCGACCACGCCGTACACGCCGTCGAAGCGGCCGCCGCCGGGCTGGCTGTCCAGGTGGCTGCCCGCGAGCACGGGCGGCGCATCGCGGTCGGCGCCCGGCAGCGCGATGAAGAGGTTGCCCACCACGTCGGTCGACGGCTCCAGCCCGGCCGACAGCGCCCAGTCGATCATCGCGTGCCATGACGCGATCTCCTCCGCGCTCAGCGCCTGCCGGTCCACGCCGCCGCCCGGCGTGGCGCCGATGCGCGCGAGCGCCATGAGCCGGCTCCAGAGCCGCTCGGCGTCGATGCGCCAGGCGCCCTGCACCTGGGGGGCTGCGGCGGTGTCCATCAGTCGGTCTTCATGATCTGGCTGGGCAGCGCGCGCGGATCGCGCGGCTTCCACTGGCCGGCCTCGACCTGCGCGAAGAATTCCGCGAGCAAGGCGTTGAACACGGCGGGCTCTTCCAGGTTGAGCGTGTGGCCGGTCTTGGGCATCACGGCCAGGCCGCAGGCCGGCAGCGTCTTCTTGAGGAAGATGCCGGGCTGCAGGCAGTGGTCGTCCTCGTCGCCCACGACCACGAGCGAGGGCACGGCCATCGCGCGCAGGTCGCCTTCCAGGTCGTAGATCGAGGGCCGCCGCGCCTGCACGCCGCGCATGGTGTTGGCCGCGCCCACGGCGTCGTGCTGGCCGAGCCAGGTCGCGAATTCCTGCCAGCCGCGCGGGTCCTTGTTCTGGAACTGCACGCGGCTCGCGCCCAGCGAATAGGTGCGGGCGAATTTCTCGGAGCCTTGCGCCTCGAACTGCCGCGCCACCTCGAGCGAGACGCCGCGGAAGTATTCCTCGTGCTCCTTCTCGGCGCCGTAACCCGCGCCAGCGATCACGAGCGAAGAGGCCCGCTTCGCATGCCGGAGGCCGAAATGCAGCGTGGCGAAGCCGCCCATCGACAACCCCACGATGTGGGCGCGTGCGAGCCCCAGCGCGTCCATCACGGCCACGATGTCGTCGGCCGCGATGGCCTGCGAATAGCGCTCCACGTCGGCGGGCACATCCGAGGGCGGATAGCCGCGCGCGCCGAAAGTCACGCACTGGTGGCGCCGCGCGAAGTAGCGCATCTGAGGTTCCCAGCTGCGGTGGTCGCCGCCGAACTCGTGCACGAACACGATCGGCGTGCCGCTGCCGGCGGTCTCGTAGTAGAGGCGGATGCCGTCGGGTGTGGTGGCGAATCCCATCGTCGACGCCTCCTCAGAACAGCGCCGCAGTCGCCGGCAGCGAGCGTGCGCGCTCGACCGCCTGCGGCAACACGTCGCACAGCGCCTGCGCCCAGGCCCTGGGCACGGTGGTGGAAATCTTCACGAAGCGATGGCCGAAGCGCGGCGTGTGGTACGTGCCCTGCCGCACCATGATGTCGTGCTCGCCCAGCGCGGTGACCAGCGCCTCGGGCGTCACCCCCGCCTTGCTGCATTCGACGACGATGAAGTTGGCCTGCGACGGGAACACCGGCACCTCGAAGCCCGGCAGCTTCGCGAAGGCGTCGACGATCATGCGCTGGTTCTCGCGCTGCTGTGTGATCACCTCGGCCATCCATTCGGCCTTCACCGACAGGCCAGCGATGGCCGCGCGCTGCGCCAGCACGCTCGCGCCCAGCGGGGCTTGCGAGTGCGGCAGGATGCGCGCGAGCAGCTCCGGCGAGGCGACGAGCGCACCTAGGCGAAGCCCCGCGAGGCCCAGCCACTTGGAGAAGCTCACGATGGTGACCGTGCCTTCCGGGTAGAAGCGCGAGGCCAGCGTGTGGCTGTCGGCGAAGTCGCGGTAGGTGCAGTCGTGGATGAGGATGGCACCGATCTCGCGGGCTCTCTCGGCGAAGGCGCGGATCTCGTCCTCGGTGTAGGTGGTGCCCAGCGGGTTGTTCGGGTCCACGAGGTAGATGACGGCCGTGTTCGCGTCGGTCGACGCGGCCAGCGCCTCGGCCGAGAGCTTGAAGCCGTGCTCGGGTCCGTAGATCGGAATCTCGGTGATCGCCGAGCCTGCCTTGGCCGCGAACTGCAGCGGCCACTTCCAGCCGGGGTCGGTGGTGACGAAGCCCTTGCCCGCCGCGCAGAAGGCACGGCAGGCCAGCGCGAGCGCCGACACCGCGCCGTCGGTCACCACGGCCGACTGGTCGGGCACGCCGAGGTCGGCCACGATGGCCGAGCGCAGCGCCTCCATGCCCAGCGGCGGCGCGTAGGCGTGGAAGCTCTCGTCGTCGATGGCATCGTGCAGCGCCTTGCGCACGGCGGGGTGCAGCGGAAAGTGGTTGGTGTTCTGGCCCAGCCACATCAGATCGGGGTTGGAGAACAGGCGATCGAAGTAGCGGTTGCGGGTTTCCGCATCGCTCGTCACGGCCGGCACTGCGCTCGCGGGGTTCAGCGCCGCGTTCATGCCGCGAGCCTCTGCGCCTGCTCGGCCGCCATGGCCTTCTTGCTGGTCTTGATGATCGAGCCCCGCGCCGCGATGCCGCCGTCGATGGTCACCACCGTGCCGGTGATGTAGCTCGCGCGCGGCGAGGCCAGGAACACCATCAGCTCGGCCACTTCCACCGGCGTGGCAGGGCGCCCGCCGGGGTAGTTGTCGAACAGCTCTTCCCAGCGGCCCTCGTCGCCATGGGTGTCGAGCGCGCGGCGCTTCATGAGCTTGACCATGCGGTCGGTGGCCACCGGACCCGGGTTCACGCCCACCACGCGGATGCCGTCGTCCAGGCTCACGCCGCCGAGCGCGCGCGTGAAGGCCATCACGGCCGCGTTGCCGGTGGAGCCGGCGATGTAGTTGGCGTCCCAGTTCTCGCCGGAGTTGCCAATGTCGTTCACGATCACGCCGCCGCCCGCGGCCTTCATGCGCGCGTAGTAGATCTGGCTGAGCTCCATGTAGCCCAGCACCTTGAGCTGGAAGCCGCGGCGCACCACCGCGAAGTCGAGCGACTCGATGGGGCCGGAGGGGATGTCGCCCGCGTTGTTCACGAGGATGTCGACGTGGCCGGCCGCCTCGGCCAGCTGGACCATCGCGCCGGGTGCGGCCAGGTCCTTCGGGTGGATGTTGACCTTGACCGGGTGGAGCTTCTCGATTTCCTCCTTGGCCGCGGCGAGTGCGACGCCGTCGCGCGCAGCGAGTTGCAGATGGCAGCCTTCGGCCGCGAACGAATGGGCGGCCGCAAGGCCGATGCCCTTGGAGGCACCGGTGATGAGTACGGTCTTGCCTTCGAGTTCGAGTTTCATGGGGTTGTCCTGGGATGCGGGAATGCGATCGGAAAGGGAATGGAAGAAGGAAGGCTCAGGCGACGCCCGCGTCCTGCTCGGACAGCGCGGCGATCAGGTCGACGATGTCGTCCTCCAGCAGGCTCACGTGGTCGATGGCGGCGTTGAACGCGGCGCCCGGGTCGTTGCGCCGGATGGCGTCGAGGATGGCGCCGTGCTCGCCGATGGTGGCGCTCATGCGCCCGGGCTGGAAGGTCACGTAGCGGCGGTACACACGCACCCGCTTGCGCAGCGCACGGGTCTGCTCGGCCAGGTAGTGGGTGTTGGACGCCTCGTAGAGCGCGTCGTGGAAGTCCTGGTTCACGTCGTAGAAGCGCGAGTGGTCGCCCGAGGCGAGGATGCTGGTCAGCTCGTCGTGCAGCTGGCTCATGCGCTGCTTCTGCGCCTCGCTGGCACGCCGAGCGGCGAACTTGGCGCACAGGCCTTCCATCACGGCCATCATCTGGAACATCTCGATGAGCATCGGCAGCGAGATGCGCGCCACGCACACGCCGCCCTGGCGGCTGCGCAGGTCGACCAGCCCGGTGGCGGCCAGCGCCTTGAGCGCCTCGCGCACCGGCGTGCGCGAGACCTTGAAACGCTCGGCCAGCTCGGCCTCGTCGAGCCGCGCGCCGGGCTTCATGACGCCGCTGACGATCAGGTCCTCCAGCGTGTCCTTCAGCTCGTCTGACAGCGTGGCGCCCTTGCCGCGCTGGCGCTCGCGCGCACGCAGCGCCGATGGCTCCACCATCTCGGGGTCGTTCGGTTCCATGTTCTGCCTTCCTTGTTGTGGTTGTGTTCGCTTCTTGTCGGGCACAGGCCCTCGACGCGTCTCTGGTCTCTATCGTGGCGGGGTTGCGGCGATCCGGTCAGAACGGCCTGTCGCCCGCCACGGTGGTGCGGTGCATCACGCGGCGGTACGTGTTGTCGTCGTAGGGCGTGGCGCGGTGCATGGTGCAGCGGTTGTCCCACACCAGAAGGTCGCCGGCCAGCCACTTGTGGCGGTAGCTGAACTCCGGCGAGATGGCGTGCGCGTTCAGCTCGGCCAGCAGCGCCGCACTCTCCTCGGCGGGCAGGCCGTCGATCTGCTTGACGACGTCCTCGCCCACGTAGAGCGAGAGGCGGCCGGTCTCGGGATGGGTGCGCACCAGCGGGTGCACCACGTCGGGCGTGGCGGCCAGCTGCTCGGGCGTGAGCGGGTTGCGGTCGGCGAAGGCCTTGCCGTAGTAGTTGGCATAGCTGTGGGTGGCGGTGAGGTGGCGGATGCGCGCCTTCATGGCGTCGTCGAGCGCGTCGTAGGCGGCGTGCATCGAGGCGAAGAAGGTGTCGCCCTCCACCGGGGGCACCTCGAGCGCATAGAGCAGCGCGCCCATGGAAGGCTCGGCCTTGTACGAAAGGTCGGAGTGCCAGTTCCAGCCTTCCTTGTGGTTGCCGATGGGCTTGCCGTTTTCCGACACGTTCGACAGCACGTACACCTCGGGATGCTCCTTCTTCAGGAACTGCGTGAGCACGTGGCCCAGCAGCGGTCCGAAGCGCCGCGAGAAGGCCACGTGCTGCGATTCGTTGATGCGCTGGCCGCGAAACAGCAGCACCGAGCGCTGGTTGAGCGTCTCGCGCAGCACCGCGAAGTCGTCGTCGCTCACGGGCTCGCGCAGGTCCAGCCCTTTGACTTCGGTGCCGATGAAGGAGGTGAGGTTCTCGAGTTGCATGGTCGGAATGAGTCTCTGTGGATGAGGAGTAGGGAAGTTGCCGGCGCTCAGAGCCGGTAGTCGGGCTGGGTGCGCTCCAGCATGCGCAGGAACGCAGGCCATTCGCGCGTACCGGGCGGCAGGATGTCGCCGGCGAATTCGGTGAACTGGCGCGCGGCGAGCGCGCTCACTTCGGGCTGCGGATACACCAGCGACTCGCCGGGGGCGAGCCCACCCTGCGCGAGCAGCTGCACCTTGGCCGCCTTCTCGAAGTAGTACATGAGGATGAAGGCCTCGGGGATGGTGCGCCCCACGGTCAGGATGCCGTGGTTGCGCAGCACCAGCGTGTGGTGCGCGCCCAGGTCGCGCACCAGCCGCTCGCGCTCGCCGGTCTCCAGCGCCACGCCCTCGTAGTCATGGAAGGCGGTGTGGCCCTGGTAGCGCATCGCGAACTGGCTCAGCGGCGAAAGGCCGTTGGGCATGGCGGCGATCGCCGTGCCGGCCTCCGAATGCGTGTGCAGAACGCACAGCGCATCGGGACGTCCCGCATGGATTGCGCTGTGGATCACGAAGCCGGCGCGGTTGACCTCGGCGTCGGTCTCGTCGACCTTGTTGCCCTCCAGGTCGATCTTCACCAGCGAGGAAGCCGTCACTTCCGAGAACAGCAGCCCGTAGGGATTGATGAGGAAGTGGTGCTCCGGCCCCGGCACACGCGCCGAGATGTGGTTGTAGATCAGGTCGTCCATGCCGAAGTGCGCCACCAGCCGGTAGCAGGCGGCGAGCTGCACGCGCAGTTCGGCTTCGGTTTCAGGGTACACGCAAGGATGGGGTTTGATCGCTGTCATATCGATTGCTTCGTCACGCGCCACGCCAGGTCCGATGTCTGTTCGCGGAACACCGCGGAACCGGCTTCGCCGGCCCGCTGGTGTTGCCCCCTGCAAGCGGGAAGGCGTGCGCGACACGAAGTGCGCGAGGACCGGGGTGTTGTTCGTTCATCGCCACCACACCAGTTTCTGGTCGATCCAGACCAGCAGGCCGTAGAAAACCATGCTCGCGATCGACGCCACCAGCACCGCCGCCCATACGCTCAGCAGGTCCACCTGCTGCGTCGATTCATAGATCATTCGCCCGAGCCCCGCGTAGGCGCCGAGCATCTCGCCGACGATCGCCACGATCATGCTGCGCGGCACCGAGACACGCAGCGCCGTGACCACCGACGGCATCGCCACCGGCAGGCGAAGGCGCCAGACGATCTTCAGCTGCCCTGCCCCGAAGCTGCGCATCAGGTTCACCGCCGCGGCATCGGCCTGCTTGAGTCCGTGCAGCGCATTCACCAGCATGGTGAAGCCCACGGCCAGCGCCACCAGGGCGATCTTCGATGCCGCGCCGAGGCCGAACCAGATCAGGAAGAGCGGCGCATAGGCCACCGTCGGCACCGCGTTCACCGCCACGGCCAGCGGCATCACGATGCGCTCCAGCGGAGGCGCGAGCAGAAGCACCACCGCCAGCAGCAGCCCGAGCAGGCTGCCCAGCGCATAGCCGCCGAGGGCCTCGCCCAGGGTGGACAGCAGCGCGGCCATGAGCCGGCCGGTATCGCTGAACGCGTGTCGCACGATCGCGTCCAGGCTCGGCAGCACGAATGGCGGAATGCCGAAGAGCAGGATCGCGCCCTCCCACACCACCAGCAGCACGACGATGCACAGCACCACCGGAACGACGGGCGATGCCATCAGCTTTCGCTGCGCCACCATACGAGCCTCCTTTCCACGAAGGTGAGCAACCCGTAGAGCAGCGCACCCATCAGCCCACAGGCGAACATCACGACCCACAGGCGCACCACGAGGTCGGCATTCATCGCTTCCATGAGCATCACGCCCAGGCCCACGGTCTCGCCGAACCACTCTCCCACCACCGAGCCGATCAGGCTCAGGCCGATGGCCACGCGAAGCCCGACCATCACCTGCGGTAGCGCCGAAGGCACGGCCAGCCTGAAGAACATGACGAAGCGGCCCGCGCCGAAGCTCTTCATCAGCGCGACGCGCTGCGGGTCGCAGGACTTGAGCCCGCGCAGCGTGTTCACCGTCACCGGGAAGAAGGTCAGGAAGAAGGCGGTCATCACCTTGGCCAGCAGCGAGTTGCCGAACCAGATGACGATGAGCGCGCCGAAGGCCACCACCGGCACCGTCTGCGACACCACGAAGAGCGGGAACACCGAGCGCTCCATCCAGCGCGAGTAGGTGAATACCGTGCCGCAGAAGAAGCCGAAGAGCGCACCGGTCGCGAAGCCGAGCACGGTCTCCAGCAGAGTGCGGCCGAAGCCGCGCACCAGCTGGGGCCACACCGACCACGCGTCCTGCGCGATGGCGCTGAGCGCGGGCAGCAGCCTTGGCGATGGCGCGAAGGCGTGCACGCAGAGCTCCCACACCAGAGCCAGCCCCACGAAGGCCAGCGCGGGAGAGCGCACTGCACGCTGCAAGAAGGCGTTCACGAAGCAGTGCCCTCCTGCGCGAAGGTCTTGCGGCTTTCCTCCTCGATCTCGGCGAGCAGGCGCTGCTTGATGCGGATGAACTCCGGCGTCAGCACCACCGAGGGATCGCGCGGACGAGGCAGGTCGATCGCGGTCTCGCTCTTGACGGTGCCCGGGCGGGCGCTCATCACCAGCACGCGGTCGCCCAGCACGATGGCCTCGTCGATGTCGTGCGTGATGAAGAGCACCGTGCGCCGATGGCGCGCCCAGATCTCAAGCAGCCAGTGCTGCATGCGGCTGCGCGTGAGTGCGTCGAGCGCACCGAAGGGCTCGTCGAGCAGCATCAGGTCGCGCTCGAACAGGAAGGTGCGCATCAGGGCCACGCGCTGGCGCATGCCGCCCGAGAGCTGGTGCGGATAGTGCCCCGCGAAACCTGCGAGACCGAACTCCGGCAGCATCGCACGGGCCCGCTCGCGCGCTTCCTTGCGCGGCACGCCCTCCACTTCAAGCGCGAGGATGGCGTTGTCGAGCACGGTGCGCCACGGAAACAGCAGGTCGCGCTGCGGCATGAACGACACCTTGCCCAGCAGCTGGCCGTCGCGCTGCGGCGCGCCGCCGAACAGCAGCGAGCCGTCGTCGTCGGGCGGCAGCAGCCCGGCGATCATGTTGAAGAGCGTCGACTTGCCGCAACCCGATGGGCCCACGAGCGTGACGAACTCGCCCTTGGCGATGCGCAGGTTGACGCTCGACACCGCAACGGTGCGCGCCTGCGCGTCACCGAAGCGCTTCCACACGTTGACCAGTTCGAGCATGGGCGGCGCCGTATCGCCCACGGCGGCGGGCGGCATCACTTCATGGGGCATGAATTTCATGGCTTCGGGTCGCGACGGCAATGGGGCTCAGAACTTCTTGTCGGCCACGGGCACCTGCGTCCAGAAGCTGGGGTCGTAGGCCTTCGAGAGATCCGCCGGAGCCTTCAGCGCCTTGTAGCCCACGAGCTGGGTCTGCATCTTCTCGACGGTGGGCAGGTCGATGGCGAGGATGCCGTCGGTGGAGCCCTTGCCGGCCTTCACCAGCTTCTCGAATTCGTCGAGCATGGCTTCCTGGTGCGCACGGTTGAGGCTGGGGGCCGCGGCCATGACGATGTCGATGGCCTCCTTCTTGTTCTGCAGCGCGTACTTCCAGCCCTTGATGGTGGCCGTGAGGAAGGCCTGCACCTGCTGCGGCTTCTCGTTGCGGTACTTCTCGGAAACCAGCACCGTGTCCTGCTGCACCACCACGCCGTAGTCGTCGGGCTTGATGAGCGTGAGCTTGTCGCCCAGGCCCTGCTCCTTGAGCGTGTTGAGCTCGTTGTAGTAGGTGGCCGCGGCCACGTCGAACTGCTTCTCGACGAACGGCGCCATGGAGCCCGACTGGGGAACGATGGTCAGGTCGCTCTGCTTCACGCCAGCCGAAGCGAGCATCGAGTACAGCGTGTACTGCGTGCCGGTGAACCAGGTGGCGACCTTCTTGCCCGCGAAGTCCTTCACCTTGGTGATCCCGGAATCCTTGTAGGTCACATAGGTGAAGGGCGTGTTCTGCACGGTCACGCCGATGCATACGAGCGGCAGGCCCTTCTCGCGGGCGAGAAGCACGGTCTCGGTGCCGCCGGCCAAGCCGAAGGTGTCGTTGCCCGAGGCCACCAGCGTCTCGACGTTGAGATTGGGACCGCCGGGGTTGATCGTGAGGTCGAGGCCTGCCTGGTCATAGAACCCCTTGGCCTTGGCCACGTAGAAGCCGGCGAACTGCGCCTGCGCCAGCCATTTGAGGCGCAGCGAAACCTTCTCGGCGGCGGACGCGGGCATGCCCGCCAGAAGAGCCATCGACGTCGCGACGGCGGCCAGGATACGCAAGGACTTGAAAGACATTGGATGGCCTCGTGAATACAAAAACTTCTTTAAGCAGTATTCATGCCATGCTGTTTCAGGCTGTTTTCGGCGCACGGAAGTGGAAATTGGCCCGAAACATGCACCGGAGTGCAGCTTCCGCCCCACTTCGAACTTCCCATGAACCGAATGCATGCGCTGACCGACCTGTCCGCCCGCGAGGCTGCCGCCCTGATGAGGTCCGGCGAACTGCGCGTCACCGATTACGCGCAGGCCCTGCTGGACAGGGCCGGCGCGACCGCGTCCTACGGCGCCTTCCTGCACCTGGACCCGCCCGCGCTCCTTTCCGCCGCCGCGGCGCTCGACGCCGCGCCGCGCCCGGCGCCGGGAACACGTCCGCTGCACGGCGTGCCGCTGGCCTTCAAGGACAACATCGACGTCGCCGGCATGCCGACCACAGCCGGCAGCCCGTGGATGGCCGATCACCGCCCGCGCCTCCACGCGGGCGTGACGCAGCGGCTGCTCGATGCGGGCGCGCTGGTGCTCGGCAAGTCGAACCTGCACGAGTGGTCGCAGGGCGTCACGGGCCACAACCACGGCTTCGGCCCCTCGCGCAATCCCTTCGACCCCGCCCGCGTGACCGGGGGCTCCAGCGGCGGCAACGCAGCACTCTTGGGCCTGCGCGCCGCGCCGGCCGCCATCGGCACCGACACCGGCGGCTCGGTGCGCGTCCCCGCCGCGCTGTGCGGACTGACGGGCTTCCGCCCAACCGTGCGCCGCTGGCCCGACGAAGGCCTCGTGCCGATCTCGCCGACCTTCGACACTGCCGGCGTCATGGCGCGGTGCGTGGATGACTGCGTCCTGATCGACCACGCGGTGGCGGGAAGCCCGGCTCAGCTCGGCGCCACGCCGCTCGCGGGCGTGCGGCTGGGCGTGCCGCAAGCCTGCTTCTGGGAGGAGCTCGATCCGCCCGTGGAGCGGCTGGCGCGCGAGAGCCTCGAACGGCTCGCGGAGGCCGGCGCCGTGCTGGTGCCCTGCGACCTGTCCGAGGCCGATGCGCTGTTTCGCGAAGGATCGATGACGATCTCGCTGTTCGAGATCCTGCCCGCGCTGGCGGCCTACTTCGCGCGGCACGACCGCCCCTTCGATGCGCGCGCGCTCGCCGATGCCGTGGTCAGCCCCGACGTGCGGCCGCTCTTCGAGCGCCTCTTCGGCGCGACCGCGATCACCCCCGAGGCCTACGCGCGCGCACTGCACACGCTGCGCCCACGCATGCAGGCGGCCTACCGGGAATGCTTCGCACGGCACGCGCTCGCCGCGCTCGTCTTTCCGACGAGCCCGCTGACCGCCGCGCGCATCGGCGAAGACGTGGAAGTCATGCTCTGCGGCCGCGCCACCACCGCTTTCTCGGCCTACATCCGCAACACCGGCCCCGCCGGCATGGCCGGCCTGCCGGCATTGAGCCTGCCGATGGGACTGACCCTGGAGGGCCTGCCCGCCGGACTGGAACTGACCGGCGCCGAGGGCACCGACTCGGCACTGCTGGCGCTGGCCCTCGGCGTGGAAGCGGTGCTGCCCCCGGCGCCCGTTGCGAACGCGGTGCAGCTGCGCTGCTGACACCCACTGGCGAAAGCCCTGATGGGCAAGGGCAAGGCTCGCGCGCATCGAAGCCATACAGCCAATCGCGCGGCCGGGGCGAGATCAACCCAGAGGCAGGGACGCTAACCGGAAGCGCTTGATTCGGCAGCGCGCAGCCAGGCCAGGAGATCGGCCACGGGGTCGATGACCGAATGCAGCCCCTCTGCCCGCAATGCCGCGGCCAGCTCAAGGCCGACGGCACCCACCACGAAGATCTTGTCCTGCGAAGCGGGCTCCAGTTCGCGGCAGAATCTCCGCAGCTCTGCGAGCGCATCGTCCGGCCGGGCCGCCACGGCAGCAGGCATGGCGTCCAAGACCCTCCAGTTGCCCACGACCGAGCCGTGGCCCGTGGCGTCGAACGCACGCTCGTACAGCGCCGTCATGCTCATGTCGAAGGTGATCACCTGCAGCTTGCGGCCCAGGCTTCGGTGCTGCGCGAGCACGCTGCGGGTGAAGCCGAAGGCCGCGTCCCCAAGTTGCCCGCGCACGATGTCATAGCCCGTGTCGAGCGAAGACATCACCACGACCCGATCGAAGCCCGCGCGAAGGCTGCGAAGGCTCCGATCCAGGGCCTCGACTGCCTGCGCGTTCTCCAGCGCGGTACCGATGATCCGAGGGGCGCCCTCCACTTTCGCGACCTCCCATTCGTCGGCGTGCCACCCGCACCGCGCGATGTGCCGCCGCAGCGTGGCGGTGATCTCGTCGCTCGAGTTGGGATTGAGGAACAGCGTTCTCATCAACGGCCCGCCGGGAACCTGCTGCGCCAGAAGTCGGCGATGTCCCGGCGACGGCAGAACCACACATCGGGAAAAGCGGACGCCTCCCGCAGGAAATCGCGCAACGCATCCGCGCGTCCGGGCCTTCCCGCCAGGCGCAGGTGCAGCCCGATGGACATCATCGCGGGGTGACGGTTCGCCTCGCGGCGGAGGCAGGCCAAGGTGCGGCGCAGGTGGTCCGTGAAATCGTCCGGCGTGTCGAAGCCCGGCGCCGAAGCGAAGCGCATGTCGTTGCAATCGAAGCTGTAGGGCAGCACCAGATGGGAATGACCGCGCACGTCCGTCCAGTAGGGAAGGTCGTCGTTGTAGCCATCGCTGTCGTACATGAGCCCCTGCTCCACCGCCAGGGCGCGCGTGTTGGCGCTGACGCGTCCGGTGTACCAGCCGACCGGGCGCTGGCCGCAGAGGCGCTCCAGCACATCGAGCGATCGCACCATGTGCTCGCGTTCCTTCGCCTCGGGCATGCCGTCGTGGTCGATCCAGCGCGCACCATGCGAAACCACCTCATGGCCGGCATCGACGATCGAGCGCGCCGCCTCGGGGTTCTTCTCCAGTGCGCCGGACACCGCGAAGTAGGTGGCAGGCAAGCCGCACTCGCGCAGCAGTTCCAGGATCCGCCAATGGCCGACCCGGCTTCCGTACTCGTAGTGCGACTCCACCACGAGGTCGCGGCGGCCTGCACGAGCCACTGCACCGGCCACGTCGCTGTTCAGTGCCTCGGAATGGGTGTCGCCCTCCAGGACGCAGTTCTCCCCGCCTTCCTCGTAGTTGACAACGACGCTGACGGCGACCCGCCGGCCGCCCGGCCATTCGAAGTCGGGCCGGCTGCGGCCATAGCCGACGAAATCCCTGGCCGGCGCGTTCATTGCTGCGTCCTGGCCTTCGACACGCACAAGGCAATCGTCGCGAGACCGATCGCGCAATAGAAGGAGATGTACAGGGGATTGTCGAAGCGATCGAGCAGCCAGATGCAGATGCTCGGTGCCAGCGCGCCGCCGAAGACGCCTGCCAGCTGGAAGCCCAGCGATGCGCCGGTGCACCGCACCCTGGACTCGAACATGTCGGGAATGAAGGCGGCCAGCGGCGCCCACAAGGAAGCCTGGCAGACCATGCCGACCACGGAAGCCAGGATGACCAGCGAGGGAATGCGCGTCTCCAGCAGCGGAAAGTAGGCGAAGGACCAGACGATCGATGCGGCGACGCCGGCCAGCAGCATCCCCTTGCGGCCGAAGCGGTCCGACAAGGCCCCGAACAGCGGGATCGCGACCACGCCGACGACAGCACCCCACAGCACGGCATTCAGGGCCAGCTGGCGCGGAAGACCCAGCCGGGTCGGCACATAGATCAGCAGCAGCATCGAAAAGACATACCAGATGACGCCTTCGCCCGCACGCACGCCGATGGCGAGCAGAACCTGGCGCCAGTGGTGGCGAAGCGTCTCCATCAGCGGAGCCTGGGCCTTGCGCGAACCGTGCTCCAGGCTCTGGAACACCGGCGATTCGGACACCGTGCGACGGATGAAGTAGCCGATGCCGACCAGGAAGATGCTGGCGAGGAAGGGAATCCGCCATCCCCAGTCCATGAACTCGGCGTCGTCGGTGATGGTGTTGATGAAGCCGAACATTCCGTTGGCGATGAGCACTCCGATCGGACTTGCCACCTGCACCAGGCTTCCATAGAAGCCTCTGCGGCGCCCTGCGGTATCGAACTCGTTGACCATCAGTGCGGCCCCGCCCCATTCGCCGCCGAGCGCCAGCCCCTGCGCGAAGCGCAGGATCGCAAGCGTCAGCGGAGCCAGCAGCCCGACCTGTGAATAGGTGGGAAGCAGGCCGATCAGAAAAGTGGACAGCCCCATGATCAGGAGCGTCGAGACCAGCACGAAGCGCCTGCCGACCTTGTCGCCGAGCGAGCCGAAGATCGCGGCACCGACAGGGCGCGCGACGAAGGCGATGCCGTACGAAAGCAGCGACAGGAGGGTGGCGATGAAGGGATCGGACTGCGGGAAGAACAGCTTCGCAAAGACCAGCGCCGCGGCGGTGCCGAAGATGAAGTGGTCGTAGAACTCCAGGGTGGTACCGATCAGGCTTGCGGCGGCGACGCGCCGGGGGCTGGTGGTCTTGCGGGCCGACCGTGCGTCGGCCTGTTGCGCGACGCGGGCGGTGGAAGCTGATGTCATGGGCATCTCCTGCATTGCTTGTGTTCGCGTCATTGCAGCACCCATGCAATCATCAGACAATCAGAATGATCTGAACGATTATTCTCCAAACATGAATATTACGCTCAGGCAGATCAAGGCATTCCTGGCCGTCGCGGACACGGGCGCGTTCGCGCGCGCGGCCGAGCGCATGCATGTCTCGCCCTCTGCCCTGTCCACCCTGGTCAAGGAACTGGAGGCACAGATCGGCCTGAAGCTCTTCCATCGCAGCACGCGCGTGGTCCAGTTGACCGAGGCAGGGGCCGAGTTCCGTCCGTTGGCTCGCAAGGCGCTCGACGATCTGGAGGCGGCGGTCGCCGGATCCCGCGCCCTCGCCCAGGTCAAGCGCGGCAGGGTCACGGTGGCGGCGTCCATTGTGGTCGCAGCCACCCTGCTGCCCTGGGTCATGCAGTCCTTCCGGCAACGCCACCCGGGTATCCAGTGCATCCTCAAGGATGGATTCGAGGAGACCATCCGCGACCAGGTGCGCCGGGGAGAGGTGGACCTCGGCGTGGGAACGCTCATCGAAGGCGAGCCAGGCCTGTCGGAAGTCACCCTGTACAGGGACCATCTGGTGGCGTTGATGCCCGACGGCCATCCGCTGACGCAACGCGGCTCGGTGAGTTGGCGCGAGCTGGCGCAGCACCCTCTGGTCTGCCTGCCCGAGCGCAGCCCGTCACGGGCATTGGCGGACGACGCATTCGAGGCCGCCGGGCTCAAACCGGTGCCTGCCTATGAAGCGACCTTCTCCTCCACCTTGATCAGCATGGTGGCCGCAGGCATGGGCGTTGCGGCCCTTCCGGTGAACGTCCGACAGCTCTCGGGCCGCACAGGCGTGCAGGCCCGGATGCTGGTTCGACCGACCGTCAAGCGTCAAATGGGTGTCTATTGGCGAAATGACGCAGCGCTCACCCCCGCCGCCAACGCATTCCTCAAGCATCTGCAGAGCTTCGTTCGCACCAACCGGGGCCTGCCGGATGAGGCGGCAGACGTGGACAGTCGCTGAGCCGGACCACGCAGCGGCGGCTAGGAGTCCGGACGATCGAGCAAAGCAGCGGCCCAGTCGCAGCTCAGGCGCGGGCTCAGGCAGGTCCCGCGCAGGTCTCGCGGCAGTTCGAAAGCCGGCCTTCGTCAGAAGGCACTCTTGACGACACCGCCGTCGACGCGCAGCGCGGCCCCGGTGGTTGCCGACGCGAGCGGACTTGCCACGAAGGCCACGAGCGAGGCCACCTCCTGCGGCGAAGCGAAGCGCTTGATCAGCGACGTGGGGCGGACGTGGTCGAAGAACTCGGCCTCGACCTGTTCGAAGCTCTTGTCGCTCGATCGCGCCATGCCCTCCACGAAGTCGCCGACGCCGCGCGATTTCGTCGGGCCCGGCAGCACGCTGTTCACCGTGATGTTCGTGCCGGCGACCGATTCCGCAAGGCCGCGCGAAACCGCGAGCTGCGCGGTCTTCGTCATGCCGTAGTGGATCATCTCGGTCGGAATCTGCACCGCGCTCTCGCTCGAGATGAAGATGATCCGTCCCCAGTTCGTGCGCTTCATTTCCGGCAACACCAGGCGCGCAAGGCGCACGCCGCTGAGGACATTGACGTCGAAGAAGCGCTGCCAGTCTTCATCGGGGATGTCTTCGAAAGCCTTGGCTTCGAAGATGCCGAGGTTGTTGACGAGGATACCGATGCCTGGATGACGGCGCACGACCTCTTCGGCGGCGTCGGCCCGGCTGAGGTCCGCGGCATAGCCCGTCACCGTGCCATGCGTCTCCAGGCGGATGCGATCCACCGCCTCGTCGACCGCCGCCTGCGACCTGCCGTTGACGATGACGCTCGCGCCCTCCTGGGCCAGGGTGCGCGCGATGGCGTAGCCGATCCCGGCCGTGCTGCCGCTGACCAGCGCCAGCTTGCCACTGAGTTGAAGGTCCATGTCCGTTCTCCTTAGGTTCGAAGTTTGTGTCCGTGAAGGCCTGCACCCGTGCCGTCGGCACGACGGCGCGCGGCAGGCACTCGCTGTCGGTGAGGAGGCAGCCCCATCAGCCCTGGCCCAGGAAAGCGATCAGCGCGGGGATGACCTGGTCTGGCGCCTCTTCCATCAGCCAGTGCCCGGACCCCTTCACGATCACGCCCTGCACGTTGGTCGCCACCATCCTGCCCTGTTCGATCAGGAACGTGCCGCCCGCCTTTTCGCCGGAGAGAACCAGCATCGGCATGGGCAGCGGCGTCTTGCCCAGTTCCGCGAACTCTGCCGCATCCTGCTCGAAGGCCTTGAAATACTCAAATCCCGCGCGCATGCCGCCAGGTTGTGCGTAGGCCTTTGCATAGAACCGGCGATCGGCCTCGGGCACCGAATGTTTGGGATCGGCCGCGAAGTCGTTCCAGAAATGCTCGAAATAGATGCGCTCGCGCCCACTCACGAGCGCCAGCGGCGTCGGGCCGTGGAAGTGGAAATGCCAGAGGTCGCGAAGGAGCCAGACGTTCTGCCATGCGCCGATACCGGGCAGGAAGGCATCCATGAGCACCACCCTGTCCGTCTCCGAAGGAAACTGGGCAGCGTACGCGTAGGCCACCATCAGCCCGATGTCATGACCCACGATGCTGGCGCTGCGGATGCCCAGCGAGCGGACGAGTTCATGGATGTCGACGGCCATGTTCTTCTTTCCGTAGCCCGTCTCGGGTTTCGACGAATTGCCGGCTCCGCGAAGGTCGGGCACGACCACCGTGTGCGTCTTCGCGAGCAGCGGCATCAGCGGATTCCACATGTGTCCGGTCTCGGCGTAGCCATGCAGCAGCACGACGGCCGGGCCGGTGCCGCCAATGCGGTAGTCGATGCGGGTGCCATTCACCTGCGCGCTGCCTGCGCGGAAGCCAGGGACGGCGTCGACGACCGGTGCGGCATGCGCCGGGGCACCCATGGCAAGTGCGGCGCCAACCGCGGCTGCGCCAGCGATCAGCGTGCGCCGGACAGGGCTGGAAAGGGAGGTGGGCTGGGTCGATGTCATGCTGAATTTCCTTTGTGTGTTTCGAGGTGAGCGAAATTTATGATTCAGCTTCACTTCCAGAAAGTGCCCAAAGATGGTTTACTCATTCAGCTTTCCTGAATGATTGGAACCAACCGCCATGGACCGTCTTCGCGCTTACGAGGTGTTCGTCACGGTGGTGGCGCGAGGCAGCTTCACCAAGGCGGCCGACGCGTTGGACACCTCTCCAGCCAACGTGACGCGCTATGTCAACGAGCTGGAGGCCCACTTGCGCACGCGGCTGATCAACCGCACGTCGCGGCGCCTGTCGCTCACCGAGGGCGGCGAAGCGCTGTTCGATCGGGCGAAGTCGATCCTCGAGGAAGTGGCGGAGACCGAGGCGCTGGCCACCACCGCCTCGCTCCAGCCGCGCGGGCGCCTGCGCATCAACGCACCACTGAGTTTCGGCAGCATCGTGCTGGCGCCCGTGTGGCCCAGGTTCATGGCGAAGTACCCCGACGTGGAACTGGACGTCGCGCTCATCGACCGCGTCGTCGACATCGTCGAAGAGGGCTATGACCTGGCCATCCGCATCTCGCGGACCATGTCGGGCACCCACATCGCGCGCCGCCTGGGCCGCTCGCAGAACCTGGTGTGTGCCTCACCCGAGTACTTGGCGACTCATGGCATGCCCGAAGTCCCGGCGGACCTTTCCCGGCACCAGTGCCTCGGCTACACGTACGGCGCCACATCGGATGAGTGGCAGTTCGCAGGCCCCGACGGCACGCTGGAGTCCGTGCGGGTGCGCTGGGCCCTGAGGGCCAACAATGGCGAAACCGCCCGCGCAGCGGCGATCGCCGGCGTCGGCGTGATCTGGCAGCCGAGCTTCGTGGTCGGAGAGGACGTGCGAGCTGGTCGATTGGTCGAGGTCATGCCTGGCTACCGCATGCCTGCCATCGACATCCTGGCGATCTACGCAAGCCGCCGCCACCTCAGCGCCAAGGTGCGGGTGATGGTCGACTTCCTGGTGGAGGCCTTGCAGGGTTCGCCATGGGAGAAAGGCGGACCAGCGGGCGTCGGCAGGTGACCAAGGGCTGCCGATCCCAGGCATTCATCCCTTCAACAGCGGCAGTCGCAGCGTGAGCCCCAGCACTCCGCCGCCAACCGGGGCCGAATAGATGCGTCCGCCATGGTGACCGGCAATGCGCTCGCAGGCCCTCGCGCTGGCCACCACCGCGGCCGAATGCCTGCTGTCGAAGAACTTCGCGAGTGGAGGATGCATGTCGACGGCATCGAGGTCACGCCAGTGGATCACCGCTTGCTCGCGATCGGCATGCGCCGACAGCTGGAGCGTGGCGCCCGCGCGCATCACGCCGGCGGCATAGGCCATGACCTTCGCCAGCAGCTCATGCAACTCCGACTCGATCGCGAACACGCGCATTGCTTCCGGCGGCAGCCTGACGTCGAGGCGGATGGCTCCTGAATCGGGCCGGATCGAGGCAGCGCCAAGCAGTGCACGGATGTCCTGCGGTCGGCTGGCGCTCAGGCGCTGCAGCGTCTCCTGGCGGGCCTGCGCGGCGAGCTCGCGCGCCCTGGCGCCCTGCCGCAGGTTGGCGAAGAACAGCGAGCACATCGTGCCGACCACGCCGCCAAGGCCCAGCACGATCACGGCAGCGATGATGAAACCAAGGCTCCCCGTTTGCAGCTGCCCCGCGCCGGCCATCAGCGCACTCCCGCAGGCCGAGGCGTGTATTCGCCAGAGGGGTCGCGCGTGCAGCGTTCCTGAGCTGGCGCCCGGTCGACCTCGCAAGCACTCCTCTCCGGAGGCGGCAGACGTTGCGCATTGTCGAAGCGCATCGGCCACGGGCCTTCGCCGCGGAAACCCGGCGGCGGTGGACGATAGGGCACGGGCGGCGGGGGCAGCATGATGCAGCCGGTCAGTCCGGATGCCGCCAGCACGCTCGCGAGAAGTCGGAATCGGTTCATGATTGGAAGCTCACTGCCGGTTGGCAGAAGCGAAGAAGGAAGCGGAAAAAGAAAGAGCCGCGCGAAGGAAAAGAGGCGGCGGGTGCACGCCCGTTCCTTCGCACGGCGAGGTCGCACGCTCAGAACGCGTGTCGGATGCCGAAGTCGTAGCCTGTGGACGAACGCGGCAGGCCGCTGTAGCCCGTGCCCGTGCTGCCGTAGCCGGTCGTGCTCGCCGACACCAGGCTGCCCGTGTAGTTCACGTCATTGCGGTTGTTCACCCGCGCCACCGTCGCATACAGCGCCGTGCGCTTGGACAGGTTGTGCACGTAGCCGATCGCGAACTTGCGCGCCAGCGGGTCCTCGCCCGTGATGCCGACACCGCCCTCGTTGTAGCGAACCTGCGAGTACGACGCGCGGATCAGCCCCGCGCCCACCGGCACGGTCGCGCCGATCAGGTAGCCGTTGTAGCTGTCGTGCGTGTTGCCCAGCGCCGCGTAGTCGAACTTGTTCTTCACGTTCGACAGCTCCCCGAACAGCTTCACCGGACCGAAGTCGTACGACGCGCCCAGGTTGATCGTCTGCACCTTGCGCTCCAGCGTGGTGGTGTCCACCGCGATGCTCTGGCCCACGCCCAGTGCGATGTCCAGAGGACCGTTGGCGTAGCCGAAACGGCCACCGACGTAGCGGCCCGCGCTGCTGCTCGAGGCTGCGGTGGTGCTGGTCGCGTCGGTGCTGGTGTTCTCGTGCAGGCTGTACTGCACCTGGCCATAGAAGCCGCCCAGGTTCGGCGGCAGGAAGTAGCCGATCGAGTTGCTCGCGCGCACGTAGTTGGCGTTGTTGATGGTGGTGTTGCCGCTGACGGTGCTGATGACGTTGGTGCCCGAGCCGTTGGTGCCGAACGGGTCGAAGACGGTGTCGTTCCAGAAGGTGGGCGTGTAGTCGCGGCCCAGGCGCAGCTCGCCGAAGCCGCCCGACAGGCTCACGGTGGAGCGGCGGCTGAAGGTGGAGATGCCGGTGGCGCCGTCGTCGTTGCTGATGGGCGCCTCGAGCCAGAAGCTGGCGGCCAGGCCACCGCCGAGGTCTTCGGTGCCGCGAAAGCCGATGCGGCTGGAGTTGTAGGCGGAGTTGCCCAGGCTGGTCTTGCTTTGCTTGACGGACGCGCCGGTGATGGGGTCGCGCGCGGTGCTCGACTGGTAGGTCAGGCCGGCGTCCACGACGCCGAACAGCGTGACCGACGATTGGGCAGAGGCCAGGCCGCAGACGGCCAGGGCAGCGAGTGCCGTGAGGGATTTCTTCATTCAGGGTTCTCCGGTTGCAGCGGCTCCACATCGAGCAGCAGGCACGCATGGTCCCGTTCAAATTCGGAGGAATCTTGTGGTTGGCCCTCGCCGGACGGCAGTTGTTGTTTGCACGCAAACCTCGAAGGTCCACCGACGGAAACGCCTCGTGCAAGAAGTCTCCCAGAAGCGGCGCGATGCTCCTGCCGAAAGGAGTCACCCATGACATTGGCCTTGCAAGGCAACACCGCCACCTCGCTGGGCGTGCAGCAGCTCGCCAGCGCATTCAGTCCCGCCTTCTCGTACCTGCGCATCCTTCGCAACCTCATCATCCCGATGCCCGAGAGCCACACCGTGCCCACCGCACGCATCGACGCAGTGCTGGTGTGCGAGACCGGCGTGTATCTCTTCGAGATCAAGGCATGGCGCAATGCCTTCGTCTACCGCAAGAAGGCGCAGCAGTCGCCGCCGCGCTGGTTTCTGCGCCTGCACGGCGACAAGAACGCGCGCGAGGTGAAAGACCCCGCATGGCAGGGTGGACGCAAGACAACGCAGCTCAGAAGCCTGCTGTCCGACGAGCTGCGGCTGCAGTACTTCGTGCTTCTGCCCTGCGACGGCATCGAACTCGAAGGCGTGATGCCGGCGGCCATCATCACGCAGCATGACCTGCCCTACATCGCACGCCTGGTTCGCAACAACGGCCGCCTCGCGCGCAACTACCCGCTGCTGGACGAGCAGGGAATCGACAGGACCGTCCAGCGACTGCTCGAGATCCAGGGCGGGCTGACGCTGGAGGATCACCTTCGCAACTGCCGCGAAGGAAGTACCCAGCCTGCCGCAGCCGCCAGGGCATCGGCATGGGCGGCTTCGAACGCGATGGGGTTGCAGTAGGCCGCAGGCAAAGACCCCGGCCGCGCCGGGGCAGCCCGGTCAAGGTCCCAAATTTCTCCGACTTTGGCGGAAACCATGCAGCGATGCAGTTTCCCAAGCCATTGGCAGCCGCCGCCGCGCTGCTTGCCTTCACCGCCGCTTCTTCCGCCTGGGCGGTCGAGCCCTTCACCGTGCGCGACATCAGGCTCGAAGGCCTGCAGCGCGTCGAGCCCGGCACCGTCTTCGCCACCATGGGCCTGCGAGCCGGCGATACCTACAGCGACGAGCGCGGCAGCGCTGCCATCCGCGAGCTGTTCAAGCTGGGCCTCTTCAAGGACGTGCGCATCGACGTGAACGGCAACGTGCTGGTGGTCGTGCTGGAGGAGCGCCCCTCCATCGCCGACGTGGAGTTCGCGGGCACCAAGGAGTTCGACAAGGCGGCGCTGCAGAAGGCGCTGCGCGAGGTGGGGCTGTCCGAGGGGCAGGCCTACGACAAGGCGCTGACCGACCGCGCCGAGCAGGAGCTCAAGCGGCAGTACATCGGCCGCAGCCTCTACAACGCGCAGGTGGTCACCACCGTCACGCCGCTGGAGAGGAACCGCGTGAACATCACCTTCACCGTGACCGAAGGCGAACCCGCACGCATCAAGGAAGTGCGCGTGGTCGGCAACAAGGCCTTCAGCGAGAGCACGCTGCTGGACCTGTTCGACCAGGACACGGGCGGCTGGCTGGACTGGTACACCAAGTCCAACCAGTACTCGCGCAGCAAGTTCAACGGCGACCTGGAGACGCTGCGCTCCTACTACATCACGCGCGGCTACCTGGAGTTCCGCATCGACTCGACGCAGGTCGCCATCTCTCCCGACCGGCAGACGCTGACCCTCACGATCAACATCACCGAGGGCGAGAAGTTCGCGGTGGCCGGCGTGAAGCTCGCGGGCGACTATCTGGGCCGCGAGGACGAGTTCAGGACGCTCGTGACCATCCGCCCCGGCAAGCCCTACAACGGCGAGGACGTGGCCGCCACCACCAAGGCCTTCACCGATTACTTCGGCACCTTCGGCTACGCCTTCGCTCGCGTGAAGGCGGAGCCAGAGATCGACCGGCAGAACAACCGCGTGACGCTGGTGCTCAAGGCGGAGGCCTCGCGGCGCGCCTATGTGCGGCGCATCAACATCGGCGGCAACGCCAGGACGCGCGACGAGGTGATCCGCCGCGAGTTCCGCCAGTACGAGGGCGCCTGGTACGACGGCAACAAGATCCGCGCCTCGCGCGACCGCATCGACCGCCTGGGCTTCTTCACCGACGTGAACGTCGATACCGTCGACGTGCCCGGCTCGCCCGACCAGGTCGACCTGGCGGTGACGGTGGCCGAGAAACCCACCGGCTCGCTGCAGCTGGGCGCGGGCTACTCGTCGACCGACAAGGTATCGCTGACCTTCGGCATCACGCAGGAGAACGTGTTCGGCAGCGGCAACTACCTGGGCCTGAACGTGAACACCAGCTCGTACAACCGCACCATCTCGCTCACGGCCACCGACCCGTACTTCACCAAGGACGGCATCTCGCGCACGCTGAACGTGTTCCACACCACCACGCGGCCCTACTACGAGGCCGACGGCAACTACAAGCTCGCCAGCGACGGCGGCTCCGTCCGCTTCGGCTTCCCGGTGGGCGAGCAGGACACGGTGTTCCTGGGCATCGGCCTGGAGCGCTGGTCTTTCACGCCGGGCACCAACGGCGCCTACACGCTCGTCGACGGCTCGTACGTGTACACCGCCACGCCACAGGCGTACCTCGACTACTTCAAATGCACGGGCACTGCGCCGAGCGTGAGCTGCGCCACGTCGAGCATGATCGCCATTCCCGCCACGCTGGGCTGGTCACGCGACGACCGCGACAGTGCGCTCGTGCCCACGCGCGGCCGTCTGCAGAGCGCCAACCTCGAGATGGGCGTGGGCAGCGAGCTGCGCTACCTGAAGACCAACTACCAGTACCAGCAGTATTTCCCGCTGTCGAAGCAATACACGCTGGCCATCAACGGCCAGCTCGGCTATGCGCGCGCGCTGGGCGACAGCACCTACCCCATCTTCAAGAACTTCTACGCCGGCGGCCTGGGCTCGATCCGCGGCTTCGAGCAGAACTCGCTGGGCCCGGCCGACTCGGTCACGGGCGGCGCGCTCGGCGGCACGCGCAAGGCGATCTTCAACATGGAGTTCAGCACGCCCTTCCCGGGCGCGGGCAACGACAAGACGCTGCGCCTGTACACCTTCCTCGACGCGGGCAACGTGTTCGCCGATCGCACCGCAAGCATGACGGACGCGCAATGGAAGGCGCAGAACCGCATCCGCGCCTCCACCGGCATCGGCATCAGCTGGATCTCGCCGCTGGGCCCGCTGCGGCTGGCCTACGCGGTTCCGCTGGTCTACCAGAAGGCCGACACCGCGAACAACATCTCGGCCGACCGCACACAGCGCTTCCAGTTCCAGATCGGAACCTCGTTCTGAGTGCGAGCGGGCTTCTTCGTGCGGCGCCCACGCTGGGCGAGCCAGGCGCCGGCCGCTCAGCCCTCCGCGCGAGGCGGCACGATCGCGCGGACGCGCGCTGCGCCCTCCGGCGAGCGCGGGTGCGAAAGGCCCGGCCCTTCGGAAGGCATCTTTCCGGGCGGCGGGCTGCCGGGGCGGGGCGGCCGGTCGACCGCCGGGTTCGCCGCCGGATCGACCACCAGCGCGAGCGTCGCGACGTAGCGTTGCCGTTCCTCGCGCACCGAGCCGAGCACCGTGGCACCGGCCTTCAGCGCGATGCCATCGGCGCTGTTGAGCGTGTCGCGAAGCCGCGCACGCCGGTAGGAGGAGACCTGCGTGTAGAGGAACTCGCTCAGCGCATCGGGCAGGAAGAACTGCGACGTGAGAACGGCGCGGACGCCATGGATCACCTTGAAATGGATGTGCGTCGTCCGCCCTGCGTACCAGCCCGGATAGATGGTGGCGAAGGCTGCGCCGCCGTCCCGGTCGGTGAACTGGCTGCCGCGCAGGAAGGTCTTGCCTTCGAAGGTGAGCGAGCGGTCGTCGCCCTGCTCGCCGAAGCCCGAGTAACGGCCCTGCGCGTCGCAATGCCAAAGGTCCACGCGCAGTTTCGGAAGCGGCCGGCCAGTCGCGTCGCACACGTTGAAGCGCACCTCCAGCGGCACGCCCTCCAATCCCTCGGCGATGTCCGAACGCTCCAGCGCGAGATCGAGGTAGTACGGGCCTTCCGTGGTCTGTGCCGTCAGCGCAAGCCGGTGCGCTGCGGCAGGTGCAGCGTTCGCGGCTGCCGACAGGCCCGCCGCGCCGAAGGCGGCCAGCAGGCCGCGGCGTCCGATGGATGCGCGCGGATGGGGGGTGGAGGTCATGGATTCCTTCTTTCTTCCGCCGCATCGGGCGACGAGGGTCGTGTGGCCCGGCTCTCCGCCCAGAAGACGATCAGTGCCCAGGCCTGCGCGAGCAGCCAGAAGAACACCGTGATCGCCAGCAGCAGCGGCAGGTCCGTGTGAGCCGTGGGAGGGGTCATGGCCGGCATCGTGGGGGCGCAACGGGGAGAAATCATGGAGAACGCAGGAAAAGCGGTTCTCCCATATTCCTCCACATTCGGCCGCAATGATCGGGTGCCCTCCCACCCGGTCCGCCTCCCGTCTTTGCCTGCCTGTCTGACTGTCAGCCCGCCCGCCGTGCATGCCGCAGAATGGGGCATTGCCCCTTCGAGCCCATGCCGCACCTGACCCTTTCCAGAAAGATCTTCCTGGCGCTGGCCGCCTTGCTGATCGTCCTGCTGATCAGCTTCGCCGGGCTGTCGATCATCGCGCTGCAGCGCGGGCTGGGCTCCTACGTGGCCGAGATCGAGATCCGGCGCATGGACTGGCTTTCCCAGACCCTCCTGAAGTACTACGCGGCCCACGGCGACTGGAAGAGCCTTCAAAACAACGACGAGGTGTGGCGCCGCCTGCAGATGGGACGGCTGGCCGCCGCGCTCGACAACGGCACCGGCAGCAGTTCGGACGAACGGCGGCTGCCGCCGTGGTACGAGGACCGCGCGATGCAGGGCAACCCTGCGCCGGACGGCAAGACCAACGGCTTCCCGGCGGGCGATGGCAGCCCGCCTCCTCCGCCGCCGCCCGAGCCCGGCTTCGGATCGCAGCATCTCGAGCTGGTGCCCCGCCGGTTCCCGACCATGCCCCCGCCCTGGTTCTTCCGCGATCCGCGCGAGATGCCGGACTCCATCTTCCAGCGGCTGGCCGTGCTCGACGCGCGCGGTGCGCGCGTAGTCGGCGCCGAAGGTGACTTCGCCAACGCGGCGCGCGTGCCGATCCGGCGCGACCGCAGCGTCATCGGCTACCTCGCGCTGATGCCGTTGCAGGGCCTGGAGAGCGAAGCCGACCGGGCCTTCGTCGCGCGGCAGTCGGGCGTGATCGTGCTCACCGGCCTGTGCGGCCTCGGCTTCGCGCTGGTGCTGTCGTGGCTGCTCGCGCGCCGCTGGTTCCGGCCCATCGACGAGCTCACGCAGGCCGCGCAGGACGTGGCACGCGGCCGGCTTTCCACCCGGGTGGCGGTCCAGGGCTCGGACGAACTGGCGCTGCTGGGTCGAACCTTCAACGACATGGCGCAACGGCTGGACACGATGGAGGCCTCGCGCCGCGCCTGGCTGGCCGACGCCGCCCACGAGCTGCGCACGCCGCTGGCCGCGATGCGCGCCGAGATCGAGGCGCTGCAGGACGGCGTGCGCACCTTCGACGAACGCACCGCGCTGCGGCTGCACCGCCAGGTGATCCGCCTGGGCCAGCTCGTCGACGACCTGCGCAGCAGCATGCGCGAGCCGCAGAACGACCTGCTCACGGCCACGGTCTTCCCGATCTCGCTGCTCAAGGAGGCGCTCGACCACACGCGCGATCGCTTCGCCGCGCGCCGCATCACCGTGGACCGCCGTGCGGTAGACCGCATCGACGCCTCCGCACAGCCTGTGGTCGAGGGCGACGCACACCGGCTGCATCAGGTCTTCATGAACCTGCTGGAGAACGCGCTGGCCTACACCGACGAGGGCGGCGAACTGCGCATCGACGTCGCCGTCGAAGGCGCATGGACGGGCAACCGGCTCACGCTGGTGTTCGACGACAGCGCGCCCGGCGTTCCCGAGGCCGAACTGCCGCGCCTGTTCGACCGCCTCTTCCGCGGCGAGAGTTCGCGCAGCCGCGAACACGGCGGCTCCGGGCTGGGCCTCTCCATCTGCCGCGCGACCATCGAAGCGCACGGCGGCACCATCGACGCGTCGGCCTCGCCGCTGGGAGGTCTGCGCCTGACCCTCACCCTTCCACTGGCAGCAACGTCATGACACGCATCGTCATCGTCGAAGACGAAACCGACATCGCCTCGGTGGTGCAGGACTACCTGCGCCACGCGGGCTACGAGACCGAGCACTTCGCGGACGGGCAGAGCGCGCTCGACAGCATCGTCGCCTCGCCGCCCGACCTCACGCTGCTGGACATCATGCTGCCGCGCCTCGACGGCATCGAGGTGCTGCGCCGCGCGCGCGAGCACACGCCGCACCCGATCATCATGCTGACGGCGCGCATCGAGGAAGTCGACCGCCTGCTGGGCCTGGAGCTCGGCGCCGACGACTACGTGTGCAAGCCCTTCTCGCCGCGCGAGCTGGTCGCGCGCGTGCGCGCCGTGCTGCGGCGCACCGCGCCGAACGCCGCACAGGGCTCCTCGCCGCCGGGTCACGCGACGGGACTGCTGCTGGACGACGTGCACTGGCGCGCTTCGCTGGAAGGCACGCCGCTGAACCTCACGCGGCGCGAGTTCGGGCTTCTGCAGGTGCTGTCGCGGCACCCGGGCCGCATCTTCTCGCGCGCCCGCCTGCTCGAACTGGCCTACGACGACACGGTGGACGTGACCGAGCGGGCCATCGACAGCCATGTGAAGAACCTGCGCCGCAAGCTCGGCGCGGTGACTCCGCAGCACGACTGGATACGGTCGGTGTACGGCGTTGGCTTTGCGTGGGAGGCCCCGGCTCCGGACTGAGCTGTAGCCGCGACCCGAGGAACGGACAACCACCTCATCCCGGGAAGGCCCCGGCGCGGAAGGCGACTGCGAGCGAGCGCAGCCATCCCATTTTTCTCCCGCTTTGAAGTCCACGATACCGGCATGAACAGTCACCGGTATCGAAGCCCAGAAGGCACATGGCGCGCATCGCACGCATCACGTGGCGCACTGCAGGGCCTGCATCACGACGGCCTGGCGGCACCGGCACACACACGAGGCGGCTTCCCGGAACCCCTCGGGCAGGCCCGATGGGGCAGCGGCATGCTGCTTTCTTCCGTGGCCATGGCGCGCTACCGCAAGCCGTCCTGGGCTCCGCGCTTCGCCGGCTTGCTGGCATTTGGTGCGCTGGTTCTCGGCATCATCGTGGCGAACAGAGACACCTGCGCCCACGGCGAATCGACCGCGGCGGGCAGCTACAGCCAGTCCACCCTCATGCCGATCACTGCAACCGGCTCCACGAGCCCGAGCCTGCGCGAGAGCAGCTGCCGGCGCGGCCGCGCCGGCTCCGGGCGGCTGCGCACGAAGGCCGCCTGAGGCCATCCATCACTCATCGCGCCGCGTTGCGATCCGAGATCATCTTCGGGCTGATGAAGATCAGCATCTCGGTCTTGTTGTTGACCCGGCTGCGGGTTCGGAACAGCGGGCCGACCATGGGCAGTTCGCCGAGCACCGGCACGCGCGATTCCGAGTTGGTATCGGTGAGCTCGAAGACGCCGCCGATGACGACCGTGCCGCCGTTCTCCACCAGCACCTCGGTCTGGATGTGCTTGGTGTTGATGGCATAGCCCGCGGTGGTCGACTGGCCCACGGTGTCCTTGTTCACTTCCAGCGCCAGGATGATGTTGCCCTCGGGCGTGATCTGCGGCGTCACCTCCAGCTTCAGGTTTGCCTTGCGGAACGCGATGGAGGTCGCGCCGCTCGATGTGGCCACCTGGTAGGGCAGCTCCGTGCCCTGTTCGATCAGCGCCTTGGTCTGGTCGGCCGTCACCACGCGGGGGCTCGACACCACCTTGCCCTTGCCGTCGGCCTCCAGCGCCGAGATCTCGAGGTTGAGCATCTTCGTGAGGCCCGAGTTGAAGAGCGACAGCGCGAACGTTCCGACCGCGTCGCCGGTGCTGCTGGTCGCGGGCAGGTTGACGAAGCTGGTGCTCGAATAGGTGTTGGTGCTGGTGGTGGTGGTCACGCCGCCGGTGGTGCTGGAGCTCACCGAAGGCGTCACGCCCACCGACGAGTTCGAATTGACGAAGCCGCCGCCCAGCTTGGCGCCCAGCGACTTGCTGAAGGTGTCGGTCGCCTCGACGAAGCGCGCCTCGATCAGCACCTGCCGGATCGGCACGTCCAGCTTCTGGATGAGCTCGGCCACCTGAGCCAGGCGCGAGGGGATGTCGGTCACGAAGAGCTGGTTGGTACGCACCTCGGCCAGCACGCTGCCGCGCGTGCTCAGGATGCGCGTCGTGCCGCCGGAGCCGCCCCCGGCCCCGCTGCCACTGCCCATGAGCCCCTGCGCCACGGTGGCCGCCTTCGCATAGTTGAGCTGGAACGACTGCGTGCGCAGCTGCTCCAGTCCCTGCAGGGTGGCCTGGGCTTCGGCCTTGATCTTGTCCTTGGCGTTGAGCTCGTCCTCCGGCGCGATGCGCAGCACGCTGCCGTTCTTGCGCATGCCGAGGTTCTTCGCCTCCAGGATGATGTCCAGCGCCTGGTCCCACGGCACGTCCTTCAACCGCAGCGTCAGCGTGCCGTTGACCGAATCGGAGGTGACGATGTTGAAGTTGGTGAAGTCGGCGATCACCTGCAGCAATGCGCGGATCTCGATGTTCTGGAAGTTCAGCGACAGTTTCTCGCCGTTGTAGCCGACCCCCTGCGTCAGCTTGGCAGGGTCGATCTTGCGCGGGCGGACTTCCACCACGAACTGGCTGTTGCTCTGGTAGGCGCTGTGCTCCCAGTCACCGCGCGGCTCGATCAGCATGCGCACGCGATCACCGGCCTGCTGCAAGCTCACCGTCTGCACCGGCGTGCCGAAGTCGGCCACGTCGAGCTTGCGATTCAGGCCCTCGGGCAGCTGCGACTTCGTGAATTCGACGACGAGGTTTCTGCCCTGCTGGCGGATGTCGACGCCGACCTGGTCGTTGGGCAGGCTCACGATTACGCGGCCCGCGCCCTCGGTACCCAGGCGGAAGTCGACGTCGCGCAGCGGCAGCACGTCGCGATTGCGGTTCTCCGCGAATTCGATGGAGGTGGCAGTCACCAGCGCGGGCCCTGCCGCGGCCTGCAGCGACACCAGCAGCGACTTGCCGCGCACCTCGGTCTTGTAGGTGGTCGCCTGTTTCAGGTTAAGTACGAGACGCGTGCGCTCCCCCGCCTGCACCACATTCACGGAACGCAGGTTGCCCTGGTTCATCTCGATGGCCTCACGGCCCAGGCTGCTGCCCATGCGCATGAAGTCGAGCGCGATGCGCGCGGGTGACTGGATAGCGAAGCCGTCGGGCACGGAGGCCAGCGGCTCGGAGAAGTCGACGCGCAGCACTTCACTGCCTGCCTGCAAGGACCCCGTGACCGACTCGATCCTGTTCTGCGCCTGCGCCGCCGCGAGCGGCCCGAAGGCAGCGAGCAGGAACACGGCCGCGCGCAACCGGCACGCGAACGCGACTATCTGTTTGTTCATTTGACTGCCTTGAAATTCGGCACCTTCTCCTCGCTGCCCTGAGCTTCCCTCCCGAGTGCAGCGCCTTCCGCGGACCGCGCAAGCCGTTGCGCGCGGCGGGAACGGGCAGCACGGCACCTTCGTGGCGGCCGCGCTGCCCCCTCGATTCCTTACACGCTCAGAACGCGTGTCGGATGCCGAAGTCGTAGCCTGTGGACGAACGCGGCAGGCCGCTGTAGCCCGTGCCCGTGCTGCCGTAGCCGGTCGTGCTCGCCGACACCAGGCCGCCCGTGTAGTTCACGTCGTTGCGGTTGTTCACCCGCGCCACCGTCGCATACAGCGCCGTGCGCTTGGACAGGTTGTGCACGTAGCCGATCGCGAACTTGCGCGCCAGCGGGTCCTCGCCCGTGATGCCCGCCCCACCCTCGTTGTAGCGAACCTGCGAGTACGACGCGCGGATCAGCCCCGCGCCCACCGGCACGGTCGCGCCGATCAGGTAGCCGTTGTAGCTGTCGTGCGTGTTGCCCAGCGCCGCGTAGTCGAACTTGTTCTTCACGTTCGACAGCTCACCGAACAGCTTCACCGGACCGAAGTCGTACGACGCGCCCAGGTTGATCGTCTGCACCTTGCGCTCCAGCGTGGTGGTGTCCACCGCGATGCTCTGGCCCACGCCCAGCGCGATGTCCAGCGGCCCGTTGGCGTAGCCGAAGCGCCCGCCGACGTAGCGGCCTGCGCTGCTGCTGGTCGCTGCCGTCGTGCTGGTGGCGCCGGTGCTGGCGTTCTCGTGCAGGCTGTACTGGAACTGGCCGTAGAAGCCGCCCAGGTTCGGCGGCAGGAAGTAGCCGATCGAGTTGCTCGCGCGCACGTAGTTGGCGTTGTTGATGGTGGTGTTGCCGCTGACGGTGTTGATCACGCTGCTGCCCGAGCCGTTGGTGCCGAACGGGTCGAAGACGGTGTCGTTCCAGAAGGTGGGCGTGTAGTCGCGGCCCAGGCGCAGCTCGCCGAAGCCGCCCGACAGGCTCACGGTGGAGCGGCGGCTGAAGGTGGAGATGCCGGTGGCGCCGTCGTCGTTGCTGATGGGCGCCTCGAGCCAGAAGCTGGCGGCCAGGCCGCCGCCGAGGTCTTCGGTGCCGCGAAAGCCAATGCGGCTGGAGTTGTAGGCGGAGTTGCCCAGGCTGGTCTTGCTTTGCTTGACGGACGCGCCGGTGATGGGGTCGCGCGCGGTGCTCGACTGGTAGGTCAGGCCGGCGTCCACGACGCCGAACAGCGTGACCGACGATTGGGCAGAGGCCAGGCCGCAGACGGCCAGGGCAGCGAGTGCCGTGAGGGTTTTCTTCATTCAGGGTTCTCCAGTTTCAGGTCTGATGCGGCCGCTCGGTATCGACCGGCTGTACGCATCGTTTCGTCCAATTCGGGAGGAATTTGGTGGTTTGGTTTTCCAGCGCGTCGAGTGTTGTGCGCGCACGTCATGGCTGTGCGCTGGCGGCTTTACACGGTCATTCAAATTTCTCCCAGATCGCCTGAAAAGATGCGTGCATGACGAAGCTGGAGCCCCGAAGGTGATGCGTTCACGAATCCTGCTGCCGGCCGTGTGCGGCGCACTCGCCATCGCGTGTGCCAGCACGAGCATCGCGATGGTCGATCGCACTTCGCGACAGCTGGCCGCAGGCATGCTCATCGACCACACGAGGCAAGGAATGCCATCCGCATCCACACGAGCGCAGGCCGATTCGCGCTCGTGGTGGTCCGCCTTCGAAGACCCCGTACTCGACAGGTTGATGGCCGCATCGCTCGGCAGCAATGCGCAGGCGGGCATCGCCGCGA
The DNA here is from genome assembly GCF_014195185.1 of Variovorax atrisoli. Lineage (NCBI taxonomy): Bacteria > Pseudomonadati > Pseudomonadota > Betaproteobacteria > Burkholderiales > Comamonadaceae > Variovorax > Variovorax atrisoli. The sequence continues at coordinate 179,344 of NZ_JACIBG010000007.1, forward strand.
CCTACACCGCACTCAAGGTGAATGCGCGGGAGTCGAGCTACCTGGAGAACGCGCATGCGGCCGTCTCCCGGCAGATGGCACTCATGAAGGACGCGAAGCTGCCGTACGACGACTTCGCGAAGCAGCTGGCGCAGCGCCAGTCCGACGCCCAGGCGACCATCCAGAAGCTGCAGGCGCAACGCGCGAGCTACATCGCCTATCTGGCAAGGCAGTACAGCACGAGCGAAGAAGCGCTCGGCGAGATGCTCGCCGATGCATTGCAGGACAGATCGCTGCCCCGCTTCGCGGCCAAGGTGCCGCGCGAGCTGCCGATGACGGTGCTTGCCAACAGGAGCGACATCAGGCTGGCCGCTGCGCTGTACGGCGCAGATCCGATGGCGATGCCTTCGGGCACCATCGGCGAGGCTGCAACCGGCGAGGCGCAGGACGTCGACGTGCGCGCCGAGCCCCGCTATGCAAGCGCGATCGGGCGGGCCCGTGAGCAGATCGCCGAAGCATTGCGCCGCCTGCAGATCCGAAGCGACATTGCCGACACCGCCTCCGCGCACGCCGAGATGGCGCGCGCGAGTTTCGAAGCGTCGAAGCTGCGGCGCGACCGCGGCGAGATTTCCGAGGTGCAGCTGATGGAGGATTTCCAGGGCCTCCTGCTGGACCTCCACGCACTGGCCGTTGCCAGGGGCGAACTCGCGGTTGCGTGGATCGTCCTCATGGGAAACATGGGCGGCGGCGCCTCGATGGACGCCATCGCCGCCCCGCGCTCCGCGCAGGCGGAGCAGACCCCATGGACCGGGCGGATCCGGCCATCGCCTTTTCTGCACGAAGTCTCCCGGAAGTTGCGCAATCCTTGAGTCTTGAAGGAGCATCGAATGACCACAGCCCTGCACAAGGTTCCTGCCCGTCCCGTGCTGACACTGGCCAGCCACGGACACAAGAAGACGGACGTGGTGGCGCTCGCGCGCGGCATCTGCGCCCCCGGCGGCGAACAGGAGACCAACGCCGCGACCGCGCTGGCCATGCAACAGCTCGCCGCTGCCTTCCAGCCCGCCTTCAGCCGCATGCACATGCTGCGCGACCTCGTGATTCCCATGTACGAAGGCAGTGCCGTTCCCACCGCTCGCTTCGACGTGGCGCTGGTGTGCGAGGCAGGCGTGTACCTGTTCGAAGTGAAGGGCTGGCGCAACGCGGTGGTCTATCGCAAGACCTCCACGCACACGGTGCCGCGCTGGTTCCTGCGCCAGCACGGGCATTCCCTGGCACGCGAGGTGAAAGACCCGGCGTGGCAGTGCGGCCGCAAGACCACGCATCTGCGCAGCCTCATGCCCGCGGACTTACGCGTGCAGTACTTCGTCCTGCTTCCCTTCGAAGGCGTGGAGCTCGAAGGCGTGATGCCCACCGTCGTCATCACGCCCCAGGACCTGCCCTACATCGCGCGCGTGGCACGCAACAACGGCCGCAGCGAGCAGGGCTATCCCATGCTCGACAACGCTGCCATCGATCGCACGCTGCAGCTGCTGACCGATCTGCAGGGCGAGCTCACGGTGGACGACCACATGCGCAACTGCCGCGACCGCAGCACGCACGCCGCGAAGATCGCACGAGCCCCGATAGGGGCCGCGCACCCCGGCCCGCTGAAACTCCAGTGACGCGATGAGCCGCATCCTGCTGGTGGAGGAAGGGCACGACGCCGCCTCCGTGCTGCTGGACGAATTGCACCGCGCCGGGCACGAGACAGAACACATCGAGGATGGTGCGGTCGCACTGCAGCGCATCCTGACCTCGCCGCCTGCGCTGACCCTGCTGGACGTGGCGCTGCGGCGCGTCGACGGCCTGCAGATCCTGGAGAAGATCCGCGCGCGCAGCGACCATCCGGTCATCGTGCTGACCGCGCTCGCGCAGGAGTCGGACCGCTTGCGCGGCTTCGAGCTCGGCGCCGATGACTACGTGTGCAAGCCCTTCTTCCCCAGGGAAGTGGCGGTGCGCATCGACACCGTGCTGCGCCGCTGCGCGCAGCGTCAGCGAGCGCAGCAGGCATACGTGCCGATCACGTTCGGCACAGTCCGCGGCTGTGCGATCCTGGACGGTCACCACCTGCCGCTGACGCGCCGCGAGTCGCTCCTCCTGCGAGCGCTGTCCAGTGAGCCCGGCAAGGTGATGACGCGCTCCAAGCTGCTGGAAGCCGCATTTCCGGAAGCACTGGAAGTCAACGAGCGCGTGGTCGACACGCACATCAAGAACCTCAGGAAGAAGCTGGCGACCGTCTCGACCGCGCATGACTGGATCCGCTCGGTCTATGGGGTGGGCTTCGCTTGGGAATCGCAGGCGGCACAGGGCGTCTTCGCTTATCACGGCACCGAGCGGCCGATGCCCTTCAACGAAGCATAGGCCCTGGCAGCAGCTGCTGAAGTCGAGTCATGCCGGCTGCATCGGAGGAGTCAGGCTCAAGCCTGCGCCGCCACCCTCGTCCCGCGATCGATGCCGGCAGCGCGATGAGAAGAAATCAATGGCTTGGATCCGATCGATCCGACGCTGCATCCCAGATCCCCATGGCGTCGATCACGGCGTTCTCGATGACCGAGTACCGGACGCGATCGCGGGCAAGGACCGAGATGCCCAGAAAGAAGCTGTCGAAAGCCGCGGCCAGCGCAGGCGCGTTCGTGGACTGGCGCAGTTCGCCGCTCTCGATGCCTCGTTCCACGCACGAACGGAATCCGCCGCGGGTGCGGCTGCGGATGTTCCGGAGCAGTTCAGTGATGGCCTCGCTGCCGGAGGAGCATGCGCCCATGACGCCCAGCGCGACCATGCAGCCTTTGGGATGCCCTGCCTCGCATTGCATCTTGGCCGATCGGTGCAACGCAAGGTACACCGCCTCTCGCGGCGAGATCGAAGGATCGTGGAGGCTGCGGGTCACATTGCCATAGAGGCTCATGTAGCGCTCGAGCGCTTCCTTGTACAACGCCTCCTTCGACTCGAAGGCCGCATAGAAGCTCGGCGCGGCGATTCCCCCGCCGATGGCCGCTTTCAGCTGCGACAACGAAGTCGATTCGAAGCCATGCTCCCAGAACAGGTGCATGGCCGAGGTGAGTGCCGCATCGCGGTCAAAAGTGCGTGGTCGGCCCCTTTGAGCCATGAAGATCTCCGCCAGTCGAAAATTTACATACTAATCGATACATAAATTCCGGACAAGGCGGAGCCTTCCGCGTTCGCCGACGCTCAATGCGGTTGACATGCGTCTCCCGCATCCGTATATTTGTACCGATCGATACTTAATTTGCGCGATGCGTAGACAACGGCACCTGGCCGGTCGAAGACGGGCCTCGGGACCTTCGCACCGACATTGAGAAGGCCCAGATCCTCCCCGCAGCACGAGCTGCTCTTTTTTTCCTTATTTGTGTACCGATCGGTATATTTCCTGGTGCGATCACGGACGGTTCGTGCCAACCACCCACGGAGAACCTGTATGTCGAAAGAACTTGAAGCACGCCTGGATGCCATCGAAAGCCGACTTGCCATCGATGCACTGATCGCCAACTACGCGGAGGCTTTCGACACCATGAACGAGGAGCTGCTCGCGACCTTGTGGCACCCCGACTCGCGGCTGCTGCTCGGTGCGAACGGAGACGCGGAGGGGCTCGATGCCATCCTGGCGCAGGCGCGCGTCAACATGAGGCGCATGCCGCACATGCACCACTGGATGGCGAATGCGCTGATCACGGTGGACGGCGACCACGGCCACGGCGTGGTCGCGGCGAATTGCCTCTTCTACGACATCGAGAAAGGCCCGCTGCAGGTCAGCGGCCAGTACCGGGACATCTATGAACGAAGAAGCGGCCGGTGGGCGTTCCGGGAGCGCGTGTTCGAGACGCACTTCGCCACGCCGTTGCAGAACTGGGTTCCTGTTGCGGGAACCGAACGCTTCGGCCGTCCCGCCTGATGGGCGCTCCAGCAGCTCGAACCATGCAGACGAACAACTCCGACACGCGCCGCTGGCTGGCGTTCGCAGTGCTGCTGGTGGGGGCGTTCCTGCCCCCGCTGGACTTCTTCATCGTCAACGTCGCCCTGCCGTCCATCCGCAGCGACCTCGGCACAAGCGCAGCGGAACTGCAGCTGGTGATTTCCGGTTATGCCGCAGCCTACGCGGTGTTCCTCATCACCGGGGGACGGCTCGGCGACCTCTTCGGCCGGCGACGGGTGTTCCTCGCGGGGATCAGCGGCTTCGGCCTGACGTCCCTGCTGTGCGGCCTCGCGACCTCGCCTTCGATGCTGATCGTCGGGCGCGTGCTTCAGGGCTTGAGCGCCGCGGCCATGGCGCCCCAGGGGCTGGCGTCCATCCATGCCCTGTTCCCGGTTCAGGAGCGCTCGCGCGCACTGGGACTCTACGGCGCCGCTGTCGGGTTCGCAGCAGTGGTCGCGCAGGCACTGGGCGGCGCGTTGATCTCCGCGGACATCCTGAACCTTCAATGGCGCATCATCTTCCTGATCAACCTGCCGGTGGTGGCCGCCGTCTTGATCGGAGGATTGCCACTGCTGCCCGATGCCCGCGGCGACAGCCCGGCGCCGATCGACTGGGGCGGCGTGCTGCTTTGCGCCCTCACGCTGGGTCTGCTGATCGTGCCTCTGGTGGAGGGACGCGAGCGCGGGTGGCCATGGTGGGCATGCGCGATGCTCATCGCGATGCCTTTGGCCGGCCTCTGCTTCTGGCGCTACGAGAGGGCATTCGCCCGAAGAGGCGGCGTGCCCCTCGTCAGCGTGGACCTGGTCCGCATGCCCGGCCTGATCAGCGGTCTCGCGGGCGTGCTGTTCTTCTACGTCGTCTCCGCGTTCTTCCTGGTGTTCTCGGTCTACCTTCAATCGGCGCTCGGCCTGGGTCCCCTGGAGACCGGATTGGTGTTCCTGCCCTTCGGCGTCGGCTTCTTCATCGGGCCCTTGACGACACCACTGGCTGTGCGCATCTTCGGCAGCTGGGTTCCTGCGATCGGCATGCTGTTCGAGGTGGCGGGTTGCCTGTACCTCGCCGCGCTGGTGGCCCAGACGCCCGCGCAAATGCCTGCTCAACTGCCGTTGATGGTCGCAGTCGGTCTCCTCGGCTTCGGACAGGGCTGGGCGCTGCCGACCCTCGTGCGCTCGGTCATCGATCGCGCGCCGGCGACCGGTTCGGGGATGATTGCCGGCCTCACGAATTCGGCCTTGCAGATCAGTGCAGCCCTGGGCGTCGCTGTCATCGGCGGCATCTTCTTCAGCATCGCGGGCGATTCACCCGACCCGATGTCCATGGCGAAGGGATTGATCGCGGCCATGCTGTGCACCGGAGCCAGCCTGTCCCTCGCTGCCGTGCTCTCCGTCGTCGCTTCGAGGTCGGGCATCCAGGCCGCTCCAAGGCCCGTGCCGCGCTGACGTTCGGCCGCTGTCGGCTCGACAAAGGAATCCCATGCGCTCTTCTCGCGGCGGCTGCGCCACTGCTTTTCGCTGCATGCAGCCGCATCGGTCCACGGCGCGTCCTTGCACACGCCATGGGCTTCGGGGCCCTTGACTTGTCGACCAACTAGTAGATAGACTGAGGCCATGAACCTTCCAGACCTCTCTCCCAAGGCAGCCGAGATCGCCAACTGCGCTCAGGGGCTCCTCGCGACCAAGGGGTACAACGGCTTCAGCTACGCCGACATCTCGGAGGCCGTGCACATCAGCAAGGCAAGCATCCACCATCACTTCCCGAGCAAGGCCGAACTCGTGCAAACCGTCCTGCGAAGATACCGTGAACAAGGTCGCGAAGGCCTGGCCGCGCTGGCGAAGCAAGTCGCCGATCCGCTGGCCCGCATCCGTGCATACACCGGCTACTGGGAGACGTGCATCCGCGACGAGACGGCGCCGTTCTGCATCTGCGCGATGCTGGGGTCGGAATTGCCCGCGATCCCCAAGGAAGTCGCCGATGAGGTTCGAGGGCACTTCAGCGATCTCGCCACGTGGTTGGCGGGTGTCTTGAAGGACGGTGCCGCACAGGGGACCTTCAAGCTGCGAAGCGATGCGCAGTCCGAGGCCATGGCCCTCATGGCCACCGTCCACGGTGGAATGCTGGCAGCCCGCGTCTACGGCGACCCGGCCGCGTTCGCGAACGTGGTGCAGCAGGGCGTCGAACAGCTGCTGGCGCCCAAAGCCCGACGCTGACCGCCAGGCCCCGAGCCTTGGCACGGTCATTTTTTAACCCTTTTGTCTATCAACTAGTAGATAGATAAGAGTTTCATCGGAAGCCTCTGCGGCGCGGCTTTCGATGCCATCCACCACGCGCCCTTCATCCGCGACGCACGTCGCACAGGAAATCACCATGCAATTCCCCAAAGCTTCCAAGCTCCTTGCCGCAGGCGCAACCAGCGTGCTGCTTGCGATCGGCAGTCTCACGGCGGCCGTCGCCGCAGGCCCTGCCGACCAGGTGCGCATCCGCGGCACCGTCGTCTCGCTCAGCGGCGACCGTCTGCAGGTCAACTCACGCGAAGGAAAGCCGGTCACCGTGACGCTCAAGGCCGGCTGGAAGGCATCGGCGGTCGCGAAGGCCAACATGAGCGACATCAAGCCGGGAGATTTCGTCGGCATCGCATCGCTCCCCCGCTCCGAAGGCGGCGACGGCGCCCTGGAAGTTCTCATCCTGCCGCCCCAACTCAAGGGCATGGGCGAAGGCAGCTATGGGTGGGACCTGAAACCCAACAGCACCATGACCAACGCCACCGTCGCCGACGCAGTCAAGTCGGTCAACGGCAGCACCGTCACGGTGAACTACCACGGCAAGGAAAAGAAGATCTCGATCCCCGAGGGCACCCCGATCGTCACGCTGGTGCCGGCAACGCCAGAGGACGTCAAGCCAGGCGCCGTCGTGTTCATTCCCGCGGAAAAAAGCGGTGACGGCCTGTCAGCGGGCCAGCTGATCGTCGGCAAGGACGGTGTCGTTCCTCCCATGTAAGGAGTCCCGTGCCGGCCAGCGTCCGCGCCTGGCCGGCCGGGATGTTTCATGAGCACATCCTCACCCTCCATCCCCGACACGACGCCGCCCGCTGCGCGCCGAAGCTTCATACGGCGGCATTCGCTCACCGTGCGGGCGACGCACTGGCTCAACGTGCTGTGCCTTTCGTTCCTGCTGCTGAGCGGGCTGCAGATCTTCAATGCCCATCCGCGGCTGTATTGGGGGCAGTACGGCGCCGACCCGGATGCAGCCTTGCTGTCCATCGGCACGAGGCAGATCGGCAGCGCGTCCCAAGGCTTCCTCCAGATCGGCCCGCTCCATGTCGTGACCACCGGTTTTCTCGGCGTCTCCGACGAAGGCGGCAGCGCGACCCCGAGAGCCTTCCCCACCTGGCTGACCATTCCTTCGTACCACGACCTGGGAGCCGGCAGACGCTGGCACTTCTTCTTTGCATGGCTGCTCGTCCTCAATGGCCTGCTGTACCTGGCCCATGGATTCTGGCGAGGCCATTTCCGCCGAGACCTCTTGCCGAACGGAAGCCAGCTTGCACCTCGGCACTTGTGGCACGAGATCCTCGATCACGCCCGCTTGCGCTTCGCGCGCGGCGAAAAGGCACGCCAGTACAACGCCCTGCAGAAGCTCAGCTACCTCGTGGTGGTGTTCGGCCTGCTACCGCTGATGGTGCTGACCGGCCTGACGATGTCGCCCGGCCTCGACGCTGCCTTCCACTTCCTGTCCGATCTTTTCGGTGGGCGCGCATCGGCTCGCACGATCCACTTCGTCACCGCATTCCTGCTGGTGTCGTTCGTCGTCGTTCACGTCGTGATGGTCATCGCGTCGGGCCTGTGGAACAACCTGCGCTCGATGCTCAACGGCAAATACGCCATCACCGATGAAGGAATCAGACCATGACGCGGCAGTCTTCGCGCCGAAACTTCCTTGCGCGCCTTGCCGCGGGGGCAGGCGCCCTCGCACTGACCGGCTGCGACCGCCTGGTTCAAGACGACAACCTGGATGCGTTGCTGCGCCAGACCGAGAAGCTGACGCTGGCAGGCCAGAGGGCCCTGCTCTCCAGGCACGCGCTGGCACGGGAATACACCGAAGCGGACCTCTCGCCGGTCTTTCGCGCCAACGGCACGCAGATGCCGGACTCGAACGAGTACGCCCGGCTTCTGGAAGGAAGCTTCACGGACTGGCGGCTGCAGGTGGACGGCTTGGTCGAGCGCCCCCAGAGCCTGTCGCTCGCCGAACTCAAACGCTTTCCTTCCCGCACCCAGATCACGCGCCACGATTGCGTCGAGGGATGGAGCGCCATCGGCAAGTGGCAGGGCGTACCGCTCGCCCATGTTCTCGACGCCGCAGGATTGAAGCCCGGCGCCCGCTATGTCGTGCTCCACTGCGCAGACGAGCTTGAAAAGACGCTCGACGGCAACGGGCGCTACTACGAGAGCCTCGACCTGATCGATGCCTACCACCCTCAGACGATCCTGGCCTACGGCATGAATGGAAAGGATCTTCCCGTCCAGCATGGCGCACCGCTGAGACTGCGGGTCGAACGGCAGCTCGGCTACAAGCAGGCGAAGTACCTGATGCGCATCGAGGTCGTCGATGGCTTCTCGACGCTGTTCGGCGGCAAGGGCGGCTTCTGGGAAGACCGCGGCTACGAGTGGTATGCCGGGATCTGATCCACACGCCCCCGCGACCCCGCACGTACGCGTCATGCCCTTGCATGAGGTACCGTTCCCGCTCCCACAGAATCAGGAGGCAAGATGAATGCCGATGCGCTCGCCGGTCTCTACAGGGACTACATCGCGTGCCTGAACAGGCGCGACCTCGACGACCTCGGGGCCTACGTTCACGACGAAGTCCGGCACAACGGGCGGCAGCTGGGGGTCGGGGGCTATCGGCTGATGCTGCAGAAGGACTTCACCGACATTCCCGACCTCCGCTTCGACATCGAACTGCTGGTCTGCCAGCCGCCGTTCGTGGCGAGCCGGCTTCGATTCGACTGCACGCCAAAGGCGAATTTCCTTGGTCTTGCCGTGAACGGGGCGAAGATCTCGTTCTCGGAAAACGTCTTCTACGAATTCCACGACGCGAGGATCATCGCCGTGTGGTCCGTCATCGACAAGACGGCCATCGAGGCTCAGCTGCGGCAGGATGGAGCGGCCGGCCATTCCTAGCGACGAAGCAATTCGAGCCTCACGCGTGATCGGTGGACCGCGTCACCGTCTCCCATGCATCGATCTCGCTGGACAGCGCGGCAAGCTTGGCCCGCACGAGCCCCAGCGCATCCGTGCCCAGGAGCAGGTGCGCAGGCGGGTTCGGGGCGTCGACGATCGCCAGGAGCGCCCGCGCCGCCTTGGCCGGATCGCCGATCTGCGAACCGCTCTTGGCCTGCCTGGCCTGCCGGATCGGATCGAAGAGCGCGTCGTAGTCCTCGACGGTGCGCGCCGACCGCACCATCGAGCGGCCGGCCCAGTCCGTGCGGAACGACCCGGGCGCGATCGCCGTGACCTTGATCCCGAAGCCCGCGACTTCCTTGCCGAGCACCTCGGAGATGCCTTCCAGCGCGAACTTGCTGCCGCAGTAGTACGCGATCCCCGGCATCGTGATGAAGCCGCCCATGGAGGTGATGTTGATGATGTGCCCGCTGCGACGCGTGCGCATCGATGGCAGGACGGCCTTGATCATCGCGACGGCGCCGAAGACGTTGACGTCGAACTGCCGCCTCATTTCTTCCAGGCTGGACTCCTCGAGCGTCCCTTCGTGCCCATAGCCGGCGTTGTTCACCAGCACATCGACCTGCCCGTGCCTGGCAAGCAGCTGCGGGATGAGTCTTTCGATCGCCTCGAAGTCGGTGACGTCGAGCACGACGGCATGCGCACGTCCGGGAGCGCTTCGCTCGAATGCCGCCACGCTGTCCTCGTTCCTCACGGTCCCGAGGACCGTGAGCCCCTCGGCAAGGGCGGCTGCGGCGAATGCCTTTCCGAATCCCGAAGTGACGCCCGTGACGAGGAAGGTTTTGCGCACGGTCTGGCTCATTGTCGGCTCCTTGGAAGTGATGGATCGATCCTAGGAGCCGGTGAGCAGACCCGAAATGCCAAGTCGCACGCTTGGATTGCCTAAAACCACAAACCCATGGACTGGCAGGCTGCACCATGGCAGATTGGCGACCGAAATGAACGACGCCCGAACGCCAGACAAGACGCCGAACAAGGCCCCGAACGAATCTCTGCAAATCCCGGACATGCAGCGTCGGATGGTCGAGCTGGCAGAGCCGCTCTCGCCGTCGGAGGGCTACAACCTCACCGTACTTCCCGATGTCCGGATTCTCAGGTCCGACCGGCCGCTGGCCCGCGCGCCGGTGCTCTACGAGCCCGGCATCGTCATCGTTCTCCAGGGCCGCAAGCGCGGGTTCCTCGGCGACGAGGTCTATCTCTACGACGCGCAGCACTACCTCGCCGTTTCCGTGCCTGTTCCCTTCTCGATGGACACGGACGCGTCGGCGCAAGAGCCGCTGTTGGCGATCTACTTTCGCCTCGACTTCAAGGTCGCGGCCGACCTCATGATGCAGCTCGACGAGCACGGTTCCGCCAAGGAAGCGGCTCCCAGGAGCCTGACGTCGACGCCGATGGACGAACGCCTGGCTCGCGCCGTCCTCAGGTTCCTCGAGGTGATGAACTCGCCCCTCGAAGCCCCGATCCTGGGGCCGGGCCTGGTTCGCGAGATCTACTTCCGCGTTCTCACCGGCGAGCAGGGAAGCGTCATCCGGGCTTCGCTCACCCGCCAGGGACATTTCGGCAAGATCGCCAAGGCGATCCGGACCATTCATGCGGACTTCCACAAGAAGCTCGACATCGACCGGCTCGCCGATGAGGCAGGCATGAGCCCCACCTCGTTCCACGCCCATTTCAAGGCCATCACCTCGACGTCGCCGATCCAGTACTTGAAGACGACCCGCCTGCATCAGGCCAGGCTGATCATGGCCAGGAACCAGATCACCGCCGCGCAGGCGAGTGCCCAGGTGGGCTACGAAAGCCCTTCGCAATTCAGCCGGGAGTTCAAGCGCATGTTCGGCCGCGGCCCAGCCGAGGAGGCCTTCCGCATGCGGCAGGCCTTCGCGGCGCCGGACCCCTCGCCGCACGCGGTGTATGTGGCTGCGCACTGAGGGGGCCAGCGCACTTCTTCCTTGCCATGCCAAGGGACTCGCTTGCGTGCTGAGCGAGACCTCGGCGCCCATCGGAGCTGGTCGTCATGCGGCGCGCGCCGGCTGCTCGCCGGCCCGCTCGAGCTCCTGCATCAGCGTCTGCCGCGCGACGGCCGCCTTCTGTGCCTGCGCTTCTCGCACATGCCCGTAACCACGGATGGTCTGGGGCAGCGAGGCCAGCCTGGTCACGATGGGCAAGGTCTCGGCACGCAGGCCTGACAGTGCAGCCCGCATGTCGCCTTCGTACTGCGCCAGCAGCTGGCGGTCCAGTGCGCGCTCCGCCGTGTTGCGGAACGGATCGAGCCAGCTCCCCCTCAGGCCGCGCATCCGCGCCATGCACTTCATCGCCAGAAGCACCCAGGGGCCCGCTTCGCCCTTCACGGGTTTGCCGCTATGGGGATCCTTGCGCGCGAACGGCCACACCCCGATGTGAAAGCGCAGCCGTATCGGGCCCTCGAACTCCCGCTCCAGCGCCGCCCGAAAGTCGGGGTGTGTGAAGAGACGCGCGACTTCCCACTCGTCTTTGGTCGCCAGCAGCCGGTGATAGTTGTGCGCGACGGCCCTGGCCAGGGCGTCGCCCCCATGCAGATCGGCTTCCAGCCGGCGCGCTTGCTCCACCAGCGTGCGGTACCTCTGCACGTGGAGCTCCCCGCTGTGGGCGCGCAGGTGCTCGATGCGATGCGCGACCGTCTGGTCCAGGCCCCGGTTCTGCCGCGGCACGAAGGTGATGATCTGCGCCGGTTGCCGGGCCTTCAGGTGCTGCTCGACCGCCGGCCGGTCGTGGGCGACACGCCGTCCCCAGAGGAACGCATCCTTGTTCATCTCCACGGCCACGCCGTTGAGCTCGATGGCTCGCTCGATGGCCGCCCTTCCCAGGGGAATGAACCCGCGCTGCCATGCCAGGCCCAGCATGAACATGTTGATGCCGATCGGGTCGCCGACCAGCGCGGTGGCCAGGCGATCACCATCTACCAACACGAGGTCGGCCTTTCCTGCCGCAGCCTCGATGCGTTCGATGAGCATCTGCGGATCGAGCTGCCAGTCGGGATTGCGCGCGAACTCGTTGGTCGGCACGAGGCCCGTGCTCACCGCTGCACGCCCGCGACCGGCCGGCAGCCGCGAAAGCGATTCGTCCGATGCCGCAACGACCAGATCGCAGCCGATCAGCGCATCGGCCTCGGCTTCGGCAATGCGCGTGGCGTGCAGCATCCGTGCCTCGGGTGCGAATCGCACATGCGAGGTCACGGCGCCGTATTTCTGCGAGAACCCCGTGACATCGAGGTTGGAGCTGTACCGGCCCTCCAGATGCGCGGCAACGGCCAGGGTCTGGCCGATGGTCACGACGCCCGTGCCGCCGATGCCGCAGATCAGCACGCTGTAGGCGCTTTGCAGCGGCGAGAAGACGGGCTCGGGCAGGGGCTGCGTGTAGGGATGCGTCGATGCGGCCCCTGCCGCGCTCGCCGCGGCACGGCGTGGCTTTGCCCCCTCCACGCTCACGAAGCTCGGGCAGAAGCCCTCCACGCAGGAGTAATCCTTGTTGCAGCTTCCCTGGTTGATGCGGCGCTTGCGGCCGAGCTCGGTCTCCAGCGGTTCGATCGACATGCAGTTCGATGCCGTGCCGCAGTCGCCGCAGCCTTCGCAGACCGCCGCGTTGATGAATAGGCGCCGGTCGGGGTCGGGCAGCTTGCCGCGCTTGCGCAACCGGCGCCGTTCCGCCGCACAGGCCTGGTCGTAGAGGATCACCGAGACTCCGGGATACTCGCGAAAATCCCGCTGCACGACGTCCAGTGCGGTGCGGTGATGCACTGCGACGCCCTCGGGCAGGGACACCGCGGCATAGCGCTGCGGTTCGTCCGTCACGACCGCCATCTTGCCGATGCCCTCGGCCGCGAAGCCCGCGAGGATCTGCTGCGGGCTGAGGTTGCCCTCGACCTGCTGCCCGCCCGTCATCGAGACGAAGCCGTTGTACAAGACCTTGTACGTGATGGGCACCTTCGCCGCCACCGCCTGGCGGATCGCGAGATAGCCCGAGTGCGCGAGTGTGCCGTCGCCGATGTTGGCGAACACATGTCGTTCGGCGGTAAAGGGCTGCTGGCCGAGCCACATGACCCCTTCGGCGCCCATGTGCGACCATGTCGTGGTCTGCTGCGGGTTGACCAGCAGCGCCATGCTGTGGCATCCGATGCCGGCCAGCGCGCGGCTGCCTTCGGGCACCCTTGTCGACCGGTTGTGCGGGCAGCCCGAGCAGAACCCGGGCACGCGCGTCGGGCCCGGCCCCTTCAGTGGTGAACCGCCCGCCGGCGCAGGCATCGGCCCTTCATGGCCCATCACGCGGGCCAGCACCTCCGCCACCCGCACCGGCGAGATTTCGCTGGCGTTCGCAAAGGCGATATCCGCGGGCACCGCATCGAACCATCCGCCCTCAAACTGCTTGCCGACGAGGCGCGGCGCGTTCGCGCTGCCGTAGAGGATGGTTCGCAGCTGGTCTTCCAGGATCGGGCGCTTTTCTTCGACCACGACGATCGTGTGCAGCCCGCGCGCAAACTCGCGCACGATCAGCGGATCCAGCGGCCATACCAGGCCGATCTTCAAGAGCCTGAGGTCGGCGAACCGTGCGGGTCCGCCCTCCGCGGCCTCGCGTCCCAGGGCCTGCAGGACGTCCTGCCACGCCTTGCCGGCGGCGATGACCCCGACTCCGGCGCGCTCCGGTGCGGCCACGATGCGGTTGAGTCCATTGGCCCGGGCATAGGCCAGCACCGCAGCATGCTTATGGTTATAGAGCCGATCCTCCTGGGGAAGCGGCAGATCGAAAGGCCGGATCTGATAGCCCGTCCCAAACGGGTCGGTCGGTCGGCTCGGCGCCTCGGGCACGGTGATCGCGGGCCCGTCGGCCCCCACATACACGGAACCGCCGCCTTCGACGACGTCGGTCACCACCTTCATGCCCACCCAGCAGCCCGAGAATCGGCTCATGGCGATGCCGTGCAGGCCGTAGTCCAGCAACTCCTGCGTATTGGACGGGTAGAGCACCGGCATGCCGACCGCCATGAAGACCGGATCGGAGAAGTTGGCGACCGAGGAACTTTTGGCTCCGTGGTCATCCCCTGCCAGGCAGAGCACCCCGCCCTTGGGCGAGGTACCGGCCTGGTTGGCGTGGCGAAGCACATCGCCCGAACGGTCTACACCCGGACCCTTGCCGTACCAGATGCCGAAGACGCCATCGACGCGGGCACCCGGAAAAGTGCCGACGTACTGCGAGCCCCAGATCGCAGTGGCCGCCAGGTCCTCGTTGAGGCCCGGGCGGAACACGACGTTGGCGGCCTTGAGCGCCTTCTCGGCGGCCCAGAGCTCCATGTCATAGCGGCCCAGCGGAGAGCCGCGGTAGCCAGAAACATAGCCGGCCGTGTTCCATCCGGCGGCGGCGTCGCGGGCGCGCTGCTGCAGCGGCAGGCGCACCAGTGCCTGGATGCCCGTCATGTACACCCAGCCGTCGTCGATGCGGTAGCGGTCATCGAGGGTTGCGACGTCGCGAACCAGTGCGGTCTCCAAGATTTCTCTCCTCATGGAATGTCAGTGCTGGGCGGCCGGCACGTCGCTGCCGCTTCGGCCCACCAGGAACTGCAGGTCGCAGCCATCGTGGGCCTGGTTCACGGTATCGACGTACAGCTTCATGTAGCCTCGGGCGGCCGCCGCGACGGGCGGCCTCCACGCGGCCTGGCGCTGCTGCAGCTCATCTTCAGGAACGAGCAATTCGAGCCGTCGCGCCTCGACGTCGAGCTCGATCAGGTCTCCGTCGCGCACCAGGGCGAGTGCGCCGCCTGCCGCCGCTTCTGGGGACACGTGCAGCACCACGGCACCGAACGAGGTGCCACTCATGCGGGCATCGGAGATGCGGACCATGTCTCTCACGCCCTGCTTCAGCAGCTTCGCGGGGATGGGCAGCATGCCCAGCTCGGGCATCCCTGGAAATCCCCGAGGGCCGCAGTTCCTGAGAACCATGACCGAATCGGCGTCGATCTTCAGCGCAGGGTCATCCACCCGCAGGTTGAGGTCGTCCTGGTTCTCGAACACCACCGCGCGCCCCCTGTGCTTCAGCAGGCGCGGCTCGGCGGCCGAAGGCTTGATGACGGCACCGTCAGGGCAGAGGTTGCCGCGCAGGACGGCAACCCCGGAGTTCGCCATGAACGGCTTGGCCACACGGTGGATCACGTCCGGGTTCCTGCACAAGGCAGTGGCGTTGTTCTCGGCCAGCGTCTTGCCGGTCACAGTCAGCGCGTCGGCATGGAGAAGGCCGGACTCGCACATGTCGCGAATGATCACGGGCAGCCCGCCGGCTTCATGGAAGTCCTGCATCATGTAGCTGCCCGAGGGCTGGAGGTTGAGCAGCGTGGGCACCTCGCGCCCGACTCGGTGCCAGTCCTCGATGTCCAGCGGCACTTCCATGCGCCGTGCCACCGCCGTCAGATGGATCACCGCATTGGTCGACCCGCCGATCGCCGCATTGACCGCGATGGCGTTCTCGAAGGCCTTGCGCGTCAGCAGCCTGTCAAGCGTGAGATCCTCGCGCACCATGCCGACGATGCGTCGGCCCGCCATGCGCGCCAACACCCGGCGCCTCGCATCCACGGCAGGGATCGACGCGTTGTCGGGCAGCCCGATGCCCAGCGCTTCGACCATGCACGCCATCGTCGATGCCGTTCCCATCACGTTGCACACGCCCACGGAGCGGGTGAGGCAGCCTTCGGCTTCCTCGAAGTCCTCGTTGCTCGCACGGCCGGCGCGCAGTTCCGCCGCCAGGTTCCATGCGTCCTTGACGCCGAAGTCCTTGCCACGAAAGCTGCCGTTGAGCATGGGACCTCCGGACACGCCGATGGTCGGCAGGTTGACGCTGGCGGCACCCATCAGCAACGCCGGCGTCGTCTTGTCGCACCCCATCAGCAGAACCACGCCGTCGAGCGGGTTGGACCGCAGCGTCTCCTCGACGTCCATGCTGCACAGGTTGCGCAGCAGCATGGCCGTCGGCCGGGTCAGCATCTCGCCGGGCGAGATGACCGGGAACTCCATCGGAACGCCGCCGGCTTCCAGGATGCCTTCGCGCACCTGCAGGGCCAGGTCGCGGAAGTGCGAATTGCAGGGCGTGAGTTCGGACCAGGTGTTGCAGATCCCGATCACGGGCCGCCCGTCGAAGTGATCGGGGGGCACGCCGCGGCTGCGAACCCAGCCTCGGTTCGCAAAGTTCCTGGCCCCGCTGCCTTCGAACCAGGCTTGCGACCGTAGTCTGCGCTTCTCTTCATCGGACATACGCTTGTCTCTTTCCATAACCGTCATGGGGAGCGGGTCGGCCTGCACAGCGACGCCGCGCAGTCCGTGCAAGCCGCAGGCGGCACATTCGCGCCGAACGAACCCGGACTGGCTGGCGAAGGGTAGGCCTGCACCTGCGACATGGCTTGCGATGACCGGCTGGCGAGGAATTCCATGCCGCCGCAGCTCGCACCGCGACGAACCGATCCACCTGCTCGCAGCCGTACACAGCGGAGCCTTCGCAGCCAATGTGCGCGGCCATCGGCATGCGACGCCCTACTCATCGCTTCGCGCCGGCAAAGCGGATGCCCTCGCACGCATCCGGCGCTCCAGCACGGCCAGCACAGGCGCCAGCAGGACCACCATCAGCAACGGCACCGCCGCGGCACACATGGCGACCGTCACGCCCATCTGCCGGGCCAGCAGTGCTGCAGCGATGAGCGGCGCAGCACTGCTGCCGAAGCGCGAGACGGCTCCCTTCCAGCCGACCGCTGCGCTGCGCAGCGCAGCCGGATAGACGACGGGCGTGATGATGTTGAGCGACTGGTAGGTGCCAACGACGAAGAAGCCGGCGCTGACGATCGCCGCCACGAAGGCCGCGGTGCCGAACGGGAAAACGCCAAGCCCGACGAGCGACAGCGCACCCAGCAGCGCATACGCGGCAGTCACGCGGTAGCGGCCGAAGCGGTCTATCACGAAGCCGGTCGACAGTCCGGCGACGATGGATGCCCCGCCGGCCATCGAGGCGTAGCCCGCATAGCTGGCGACCGAGACGCCCCCGAATTCATGGAAGAAGGCCGCGCTGATGCCGAACAGGTTCACGCAGATCTGGCCGCAGATGCAGGTGAACCAGAGCACGGCGGTGAAGAGTGCACGATGGTCACCGAAGATGTCGATGAGCGAGATGCGCGAGCCGGAGCGCCGCTCCGCTTCTTTGAACCGGCGGCCCGGCTCCACCTCGATACCCAGCTTGCGCAGCGCGCCCACGATGTCCGTCGATGGCGCGCCGATGCGAGCCAGATGGAGCGGCGACTCGGGCACCAGCAGCAGGATCGGCAGGATCATCAGCAGCGGCGCCAGCGCACCGATCAGGTACATGCCTTTCCAGCCGATGCGGTCGAGCGCCAGGGCCACGAGTCCGCTGGCGCCCACCGCGCCTATCGCCACGCCCGCATAGACGATTCCGACCAGGGTCGAACGGCGCTTGATGGACGAGATGTCGGCAGCGAGGCTTGCGGCTGCGGGCAGCAAGCCGCCGCCCAGGACGCCGGCGATGAAGCGGGTGGCTCCAAAGCCGGCAACCGAAGTGGCGAACACACTCATCAGCGTGGCGATCGAGAACAGCGCCAGCAAGGCGATCAGCATGCGCTTGCGGCCGAAGTGATCCGCCAGCGACGACAACAGCAGGCCGCCGATCGCTTGCCCCATCGGCTGCAGCGCGAAGGCGCCGGTCAGGCTGGCGGTGGGCACGCCGAGCGTCGAGGCGATCACGGGGAGGATCTGGCCGGTCACCGCGAGGTCGTAGCCGTCGATCAGCAGCACGAGGAACAGTGCCGCCACGGTGAGGACGTGGCCGCGCCGCACGGGCGAGTTGTCCAACCGATCGCCGAGGTCGATCCTGCTATCGGCCGCAGAAGGGACCGCCTCATTCGAAGCGGCGTTTGCGTCGCTGCGGGGCATGAATTTCGGCATCTTGTCGTCTCCGTTGTCGTTCCATCGTTCCATTCGCGTGGAATCGAAGCGCGGCCGAGCGCAGTTGCAACCGGCCGCGGGCTGGCTGGCGCGTTCGGCGTCCGCGCGAGGTAGCTAGAGGGCAGGCGCCTGCGCGATGATCCGCAGCTTGCGAGAGCCCGCGATGATGTCCTTGGGCCTGAGGCCATAGACCTGGCGGATCGAGTGGCTGAAATGCGTCGAGTCCGGATAGCCGATGTCGAGGGCGACGTTCACCAGGCTGTCGACCGTGTGCACGCGGTGAAGCAGGCTCCGGGCGCGTTTCCAGGCACGCACGTTGCGAAACGACACACCCACCTCCTCCTTGAACAGATGCCGAAAGCGCGAAATCGACAGGTTCACCCGCGATGCGCATTCGTCGGAGGCCGCAGTGCCGAAGGGATCGTTCTTGATGCCGTCCAGCACGGTCGCAATGCGCCGGTCGAGGGGACGCGCGGGAAGAGGTGCACCGAAAAACGCGAGGTCGAAATCGCACGGGCGCAAGGCGAGCGCGCCGCCCGGCGAAGCGAGCCGACCATGGACCTCGCGCACGTGCGCCGCGAATCCCGGCGCATGCACCGCTCCGCTCCCGCGCAGCAGCGGTGGCAGCCTGCTTGCATCGACCGTTTCGGGCTCGACCAGAATGTTGAGCACGTTGCGGCCTTCGCACGCGATCTCGTAGGGAACGTAGGGCTGAACGACGGCGACTTCGGTCGAATGCCATTCGCCACCGCCCAGCCGCACGCGCAGTCGGCCGTCGATCGCCACGTACACGATGATCGAACCCTGCGTCTGCATGCTCGGGGATCCGAGAAGGCCGGCATAGAAGACACGGTCCTTCGTGATCCACATGACACGGTCGTCGCAGGTGCAGCGCCTCGGAACGAACGCGGGGCCGCCCGTGGCCGGGATGAAGCCAGCCGCGGAGTCAAAGGCATCTCTCATTTCGCGTCTCGTCCTTGCGGTCCGGCCGCTCAATCGCCCTTGGCTGGGATGATGGGCAGCAGGATGAAGGGCTCGTTGCCCCTGTCAAAGTGGAGCGTGTTCTGGCCGCCGAAGATCTCCGGCGGCCGGTCCTGCGGATTTGCATGGCGGAAGGGGCCCACGCCCGTCATCGGGTACGGCTGGTCCGAGAAGCCGGCGTCACCCAGGCCGTGGTCGTAGTCGCAACCGCGGATGTTGAGGGCCAGCGTGTAGCCGGGCGGAACCACGATGGAGGTCGGCAGGATCTCGATGTCGAGGACGACCGGCTCGCCTGGCACGAGCAGCTGTAACTCGTCATGCGTGTGGTAGGGGCGGTACGGCAGCGACTTGGCCTCGTCCAGCTTGCGGTGCGAGGCACGCAGCCAACCCAGGGCGATGGGCACGCGCGGATCGTTGGAGCCGACGAACAGGACTTCCTTGCCGTCCGGCGCGAACAGCCGCAGCGCCAGGAAGATGTCGGCATCCGTGGTCCTCGAGGAGATCACCAGTCGCGCCGCGACGGGGCCGGTGATCTCGAACTCTTCCTCGGCCGGCGGGAGCCTGAACATGAGCCCGTCGTCCATGGTGTTGTAGGTGATGCTGGCGCCGGTGGCCGGCGTAGTGCCGAGGCTGCGGCTGGCGGGTTCGAGGTAGTACCTGGTCCACTGTGTACGTGCCAGCGGCCATTCCTGCTCGTCGCGGATCGTGAAGTGCTCCCCCGGCCGGCGGATCTGCAGCTGCACCGGCGGCTGCCGGTCCCAGCCCGTGTCCTTGCCTTGCAGGAAGTGCCCGAGAAAACGCTTCTGCAATGCAACGCCCTCGGCGCGGTAGAAAGGGCTGAAGTGGCTGTTGCCATGCACCTCCAGCCATTTCTGGCTGGAAGCCGCCGCCATATAGCCTTCGAAATTGCCGCGCGGATGGACACCCATGCCGCCCCAGTTCGCAGCGGACAGTAGAGGCACCTTGACACGGCTAAGGTCGGGTTTGCGCCCGGCATAGAACTCGTCGTCCAGCGGTCGATTCAGCGACTCGTTGGACATCTTCGGAGCGCGGTTCGCCGCCAGCTCCTCGTCCGACAGGGTTTCCGGACCGCAGACCAGCTCGCCGTTGTTCGGATTGCGAGAGCCGCGCTCGCCGTAGCCGTGCTGGATGCGCAACACCTGGCGCTCATACCAGCCTTCGCCGAACTGCGAGTAGATGCCGCCGTGTCGGGCCGCATCCCGGTAGCGGTCGACGAACCCTTCCCACACGCAGATGGCCGCGAGGTGGGGAGGTTGCAAGGCGGCTACGTACCACTGGTTGGTCGCGTAATACGAGATGCCGTTCATCCCGATCTTGCCGTTGCTCCAGGGCTGCGCCGCCGCCCATTCGATGCATTCGTACAGGTCCCTCGTTTCCTGCTCCGACGTGGGATCGAGCACGCCCGGGGAGCGCCCCGCCCCGCGGCTGTCGACGCGGATGCAGATGAAGCCGTCGGGCACCCACTTCTCGGGATCGACGACCTCCCAGTTCATGTATTTGTTCGATGAGCCTTCGGCGATGTCGGGGAAGTCGCGCACCATGCGGGCGTACGCGCTCTTGTATCCGACCTGCATCGGGACGCCCTTGCCATAGGCCCCATAGGAAATCAGTGCCGCGTAGCGCCCAGGTGCCTCCGGCAGAAAGACATCCGCACGCAGAACGATGCCATCGGTCATCGGAATCGGCACATCCCAGAGGATGCGCATGCCGTCGGCATGGACGGGCTCGGGCATGTCGTTGGAGAGCGCGTGGTCTACGCTCCCCTGGGTCGGGTTCGCTTGGTTCATTCTGATCTTTCCTTTGATGCTCAACTGATCTGGATTCCCAATGGCGGCAGGATCTTTCCGAAGCGGTCGATCTCCGAATCGACATAGGCCTTGAACTCGCGCGGCGCCATCGCCTCGACCACGCCACCGCCTTCCTGGATGTACTGCCGGTACTTGGGGTCCTGGCCGAGCTTGACGAACATGGCGTGAAGCGAGTTGACCGCCGCCTCGCTCATGTTCTTCGGCCCCCAGATGCCCGACCACGCAGGAATTTCCGGCACGTCCAGGCCGAGTTCGGCGAAGGTGGGCGTGTCGGGAATGATGGGCGAGCGCACGTTGCCGGAGAGTCCGAGCGCGCGCATCTGCCTGGCCTGGATCCAGCCCTGCGCGGAGACCGGTGCGAGGAATGTGCAGTCGACCAGACCCGAGATCAGGTCGTTGCTCGGCGCACCCTTGTACGGGACGTGCACCAGTTCCACGCCGGCGTTCTTGCAGAACAGCGAGGCCATGATGTGTGTGGGATTGCCCAGGCCCGAGTTCGCGATGGTGAGCTTTCCCGGCGATGCCTTCGCGGCATCGACGAACTGCTGCATGGTCTTGAATCGGGAGTTCGCCCCGACGAGCAATGCCCATCCGTAGTAGGTGGCCAAACGGGTGATGGGCGTGAAGTCCGCCTTCGAGTCGAAGGGCAGGCTCTTGTACAGGGCCGCGTTCGTCGTATGGCCGGCGGAGTTCAGCAATACCGTGTTTCCGTCGGGCTTGGAGCGTGACACATCGAGCGATCCGATCACGGCACCAGCGCCCGGCTTGTTGTCGATGACGACGGTGCGGCCGCTCGTGGTTTCGAGCGTGTGCGCCAGCAGCCGCCCGGTGACGTCCATCCCGGAGCCCGCGGGAAAGGGAACGACGATTCGCAGGACATCCGGCTTGCTTGGCTGGGCGATCGCGGGCAAGGCGCTGCCGAGTGCTGCGCTGATGAGTGTCCTGCGGTTGATGTTGCTCATGCTCTTGTCTCCGGATTGGTGTGTCGGGGAGGGCCCGGCGCGTCGGAGGACACCCTCAGGCCGTGCCAGTTCGAACCAGTCGCGTTCCACATGCATCGCCGTCCGATGGACTGCTACGAGGGCGAAAACGATGTCGGCTTCAGGATCTTCGATTCCTGTTGCCGTATGGCGCCCAGCTCCCTGGATCGCACCCTGTATGCCTGCCAGGCCGGATCGGCCTCCATCGCCGAGCGACGTTGCTCGCGATCGGCCAGGCTGGCGAATCGCCACAAGTGCACGATCTGGTTCAAGGGGCCGATCTCGCTGACGTAGAAGCCCACGAGACCGCCCAGGTACCTGTTCTGCAGCGGCAGCGCCATGCTCTCGTACAGCTTCAGGAAGTCGGCGGTGCGCCCGGCTTCGGCGGTGTAGGTTCTGAGCTCGAAGATCATGGCCACCTTGCAGGTCGATGTGGATGGCAGGTGCGGGCCGGCTGCAGGCCGAAGTCGACACGGTCTTGCGGGCGATGCATATCGAACAGCCCTACTTCTCGTTCTCGACGGAGTTCGACAGGACCCCGATGCCTTCGATCTCGACTTCGACCGTGTCCCCTTCCTTCATCCACACGGGCGGCTTGCGTGCATAGCCGACGCCCGCGGGCGTGCCCATGATGATCACGTCGCCCGGTTCGAGCGTGAGGGCCTCGGTGATCAAACACAGCGTTTCCGCAACGGGGAACAGCATCCGGGCCGTGTTGCTGCTCTGCATGACGGTGCCGTTCAGGCGCGACTCGATCTTCAGCCCCGCAGCGCCAGGAGGGAGTTGGGACGCCGGCACCAACCAGGGGCCGAAGGCACCCGTGGCATCGAAGTTCTTGCCGATGGTCCATTGGGCCGTCTTGCGCTGGTAATCGCGCACCGTCGCGTCGTTGAAGCAGGCGTAGCCGGCGACGGCCTCAAGCGCATCGGCCTCGGTCAGGTGGCGTGAAGCCTTGCCGATCACGACGGCCAATTCGGCCTCGAAATCGAGCTGGGTCGATACGCGCGGCCGCTGGATCGGTCCACCGTGCGCTGTCAGCGAGGACGGGCCGCGCAGAAAGAAGCTGGGATAGTCGGGCCGCTGGTTGCCGCCTTCGGCGGCGTGGTCCGCGTAGTTCAGCCCCATGCAGATGATCTTGCCGGGCCGTGGCACCACGGGCAGCAGCCTCGCGGCACCGAGCGGAACGCGGGCAGCCGCAGGCGCTGAGGCGGCCTGCTTTGCTGCGGCGGCAAAGCCGGCGGCACCGCCGGTGCAAAGAGCCACCATGTCTCCCGGCAGGGTGACGATGGCGCCATCCACGACCGCGCCCAAACGAGGCGTCGGATCGGAGTCGGTACGGAAGGTGACAAAGTTCATGGGTTGGACTGAGAACAGCAGTGGAACCAAGGAGGTGGAGGAGCTACGGTCCTGTGCGCGGTGGGCACTCAGTGGGCCTTCAGCCCGGCACCGACCGAGCTCATCAGCGCATGCAGCGCGCTGTGGCCCTCGAAGCCGATGCCCGGGCGCTGCGGCGGGTGCACGAAGCCGCCCTCGACATGCGTGTCGTCGGCAAAGCCGCCGAAGGAGCCGAACACGCCGGGGTAGGCCTCGCAGCCGCCCAGGCCCAGGCCGGCCACCAGGGCCAAGGACATCTGGTTGCCGCCGTGCGGAAAATGGCTGCCCGCAGGCCAGCCCTGCGCCTCCAGGGCCCGCACCATGCTGGCAAAGGCATGCAGTCCGTAGGACTGCGGAGGGTCGACCTGGATCAGGTCCTTCTCGCTGCGCCAACCGCCCAGGCGCACCAGGTTGGTCACGTCCTGCATGCCGTAGAGGTTTTCGCCGGCGGACAGCGGCGGTGCATAGACGGAGGCGAGTTCGGCCATCAGCGAGTAGTCGTTGGGATCGCAAGGCTCCTCGAACCAGCGCAGGCCATAAGGTGCCAATGCCTCTGCGTAGCGCAGGGCTTCCTCCCGCTGGAACTTGCAATTGGCATCCACCGCCAGGTGGCCGCTGTCGGGCAGCACACTCAAGGCGCAATCGATCCGGCGCAGGTCCTCGTCCAACGAAGCCCCTCCCACCTTGATCTTCACATGGGTGTAGCCGCCGGCCTGGTGGCTGCGAATCTCGTCGGCCACGTCCTTCGCGACACCGCCCGGGCGGTACCAGCCTCCACCCACGTACACGGAGACCTTGCGCTGCATGGTCCCGCCGCGATAGCGCCGGGCCAGCACTTCCGCCGTGGGCAGCTCCTGGGCCTTGCCGATGGCATCCCACAGTGCGGTCTCGATGGTCCCGATGGCGATCGAACGCTCGGCATGGCCACCCGGCTTCTCGCCGACGAGCATCGCCTCCACCGCCCTGGCAGGGTCGAGCACCCCGGCTGCGTCGAGCAGCGACTCAGGTTGCGCCCGCAACAGCCGCGGGAAGAAGCGCTCGCGCATGGGCTGTCCGCAGGCATAGCGTCCGGTGGAGTTGAACGCATACCCCGTGACCGGTGTGCTGCCGGCGCCGGGATCCAGCCGTACCGCGACGATGGAGGTAGTCATCTCCGCGAAGGAGAACACGGCGTTGCGCATGGTGCTCTGCACCGGAAAAGCCGCTTCCTGGAGGTCAATGATCCGCATGGTGCCTTCTGTGTGTCCTGAAACTTCTTCCCCGGGCGGGCTCAGCGTGACGGCTCGATGCCGGCGGCCCGGATGAACTTGCCGTAGCGAGCAAGTTCATCCTCGATGTGTTTGCGAAAGACTTCCGGTCCGGCCGGTTCGGCCGGGAGAAAGCCCATGGCCAGCAGCTTCTCGCGCACCTCGGGCTGGCGCAGCATCTCGCCGATGTCGCTGTTGATCTTGTCGACGATCGCCGCGGGCGTCGCGGCCGGTGCCACGAAGCCCAGCCATGCGCCATAACGGAACCCCGGGAAGCCGGACTCGGACATCGTCGGAACCTGGGGCAGCACGGCGAGCCTCCGCGAGGTGCCGACGGCCAGGGGCACGAGCCGGCCCGACCGAAGGAACGGCAGTACTGCGGAGACGCCGGCGAACATCACCTGCACCTGGTCGCCCACCACCGCCGTGGCGGCTTCCGCCGCGCCCTTGTAGGGCACGTGCAGCATCCGGATGCCCGCGCTGCTCATCAGGATCTCCATCGGAAGATGCTGGGCACTGCCGACGCCGCTGGTGCTGAAGTTGATTTCGCCGGGGCTTGCCCTGGCCGCATCCACCAGTTCCTTGACCGAACGCACATGCAGCCGGGGCGATGCGACCAGCACGAAAGGCGTCTCGCCGATCAGCGCGATCGGCGCGAAGTCCTTGAGGGGGTCATAGGGAAGCTTCGCGTACAACGCCGGGTTCGCAGCCAGCGTGGTGTCGTTCGGCACCAGCAGCGTGTATCCGTCGGCCGGTGCGCGTGCGACCTGCTGCGCGCCGATGATGCTGTTGGCGCCGACCTGGTTGTCAACCACGGTGCCCTGGCCCCAGCGCTGCGCGAGCTTGCCCGCCATGAAGCGGGAGGCGACATCCGCCCCCGCGCCCGCGGCGAACGGAACGACGATGCGCACCGGCTTTTCCGGATAGCCGGCATGCGCCAGGGTTCCCACCAAAAGCGCCGCAAGAACCATGGCGGCGCAGCGCAGCAAGGCCGGCACGCCAGTCACTGCCTGGACGGCACGGTGCGCGGACCGTGCGGACACTTCCGTGGTCTTGATCATTCTTGTCTCCGTCTTTTTTGTCTGGCCGGCGGGGGCTGCGGTGATCACGCCCCGGTCCGGCATGCGCAATTCTGGATGTGCCGAGACCAACGCAAAAGAAGAGATTTCAGCTGCCATCCATCTAAAATTTCGCTGGATGGCTCTGGAGATGCACCATGGATCTGCGACAGGTACGCTACTTCCTGACGGTGGCGGAAAAGGGAAGCATCAGCGCGGCTGCAGCTGTGTTGCACGTGGCGCAGTCCGCGATCAGCCGGCAGATGCGCCTGCTCGAAGACGATCTCGGCGGCCCTCTCTTCCATCGCAGCATCGCGGGGGTGCAACTGACCGACGGCGGCCTGATGTTCCTGGAGCGCGCCCGCTTCATCGTGCGAGAAGTCGAAAGCGCGACCACGGACGTCTCCAACTTCAACCGTGGCATGCGAGGCTTTCATCGCGACGTGCGCGGCACGGTGCGAATGTCTTCGGCACCCACGGTCGGACAGGCGATTCACGGGCGCCTCGCGCTGGACTTCCGCCATCGCTTTCCTCAAGTCCGGCTGGAGCTGACCGAGAGCCCCACCGACGACGCGCTGCATCGATTGACCGCGGGCACCATCGACCTGGCCATCGTGTCGAATCCCGGAAATCAGGAACACGTCCATTTCACGCCGCTCGTGCGCCAGGAGATCGCTGTCTTCTGTCTTCCGGGCTCGAAGCTCGCCGCCCGTTCGAGCGTGCAGGCGCGCGAACTGCGCAAGCTGCCCATCATCATTTCCCTCGGCCTGCGGCACAGCCTCGAGACCGAGCATGGGGTGATGCAGCCGGTCATACAGATCGACGGTAACGAAGGGGCCGCACAACTGACCCGCGCGGACCTTGGCGTCGCCGTTCTGCCCAGATCCGTGGTACGAACATCCAGCATCTGGCAAGGCCTGGTGGCGGTGCCCGTCCGCGGCTTCGCGGTGACCCGCATGCTCGCGGTCGCCAAGGGGCGGCCCGTGAGCCTGGCAGCGAAGGTCTTCCGCAATGCCGTCGAGGAGCAGATGGCACTGTGCGTCGGAGAGGGACTCTTCCTGCCACCCTGAAGCGAATCGGCCTTCAGAGCTCCGTCTTGCTTGTCCCGCGGATCAGGGCGACCGCGTCACCTTCGTGAAACCGCACTCGCGCAGCAGGCGGCCTACCCGGCGACCTCGTGCACGAATTGCCCCGCGCTCAGCGTGTTGACGGTCTCACCCGGGATGTCCATCAGGATGCGGCTGCGTTCGGGCGTCATGGTGACGGTGATGTACTGGACCGGCCTCGCGGCGGGATCGTGCAGCACGCGAACGATCTTCAGCAGGGGCGCTCCGACTTCCGTCTGCATGAGCTTCGCTCGGACCGGATCGCTCAGCTCGGCCGTGATTTCCTGGATCACGCGGCCGAACTTCACGCCCTGGGCCATCAGGATCTCGTAGAGCGCCTGCTTGCGAAGCGAGGTGGCCGTGACCTGCTTGCCCAGCTGTTCGGGCACCCACGCATCGGACAGCATGACCGGCGTGCCGTTCATGCTGCGCAGGCGCAGCGCATGCACCGCCTTTTCTCCCGGCGCGAGCTGCAGCAGTGCGGCCACGTCCGAAGGTGCCTCGACCCGCTCGACGCGCAGCACCTGCACCTGCGTCTCGCTCGCCGTCTGACGCAGGCTGTCGATCAGGGAGAGGCTGGGTCGCGCCCGCACCAGCGGCAAGCGGTCCTGCAGCACGAAGGTGCCGCGGCCATGCCGCCGCTCCACCAGGCCCTGCGCGGCCAGGTCCGCCAGGGCCCGCCGCACCGTGATGCGCGAGACGCCGAAACGCTCGCACAGCGACTCCTCCTTCGGCAACAGCCCCGAAGCCGAATACACGCCGCGCACGATCTCGTCGCGAAGGACCACGAAGAGCTGGCGGTGCAGCGATGTGCCCGGCGCCCGGGGCAAGGGGGATGCGGCGAGTTCGACCTGGGCTTTCGCGGGTTTCATCAACGTCGGTGGCAGGGAGCTTGTGGAAGGCGCGAGCATAGCCTGTCGATGGTCGGGTGTTGATAGCAACAGGACAGCCGGCGACAGCATTCATGCACACGCCCGTGTCCGCGGCGTCCGGAATCCCGGCGCTCCCCCGGCACCGTTCCGACCGGGTCGCTGCGGCACCCTGGCTCGGATGGGTGGGACCGGCCCGGCACAGGCATGCCTGCAGCCGGCCTGCTCACTCCAGCGGATGACGCTTGACGAGCGAGCCGAGGCGCTCGCTCTCTTCACGCACTTGCGCTGCGAACTCGGCCGGTGAATTGACGACGGGCTCCGCTCCCGCCGCCGCGATCGTTCTTTGCACGTCGCCGTCCTTCACCGCGTCGCGCAGCGCGGCCACGATGGCCTGCGTCACGGGAGCCGGCATGCCCAGGGGGCCGAAGACGCCGAACCAGTTGATCGAGCGGTATTGCCCGAAGCCGGCCTCCTTCGCCGTCGGCACCTCGGGCAGCACCGCGCTGCGCCTGTCGCCGGTCGTCGCGAGGAACCGCAGCGTGCCCGCCCTGGCATGGGGCAGTGCCGCCGCGATGCCCGTGAAGGACAGGTTGACGTTATTGGCGACCAGGTCCGACACGACGGCGCTGGTGCCGCGATAGTTGACGACGACCGCATCGGAAAGCTTCGACTCCGCGACGAACTGATGCGAGAGAAGGCGCGACTGGCTGTCGGTGGTGCCGAGCGAACACCGCTGCCCTGCGCGCTGGCAGTAGGCCACGAACTCGGCCAGCGTCTTGACCGGCATCTTGCCGCTCACCACGATCGCGTTGGAGGCCTGGGCCACCGCCGTGACGGGCTGCAGCCGCTGGAGCGGATCGACGCCTCTCAGCCCGGGGGTATAGCGCGTCAAGGCGATGGATGGCACCTGCAGCAGCAGCGTGGAGCCGTCGGGGTGGGCATCCATGACGCGGCGCGTGCCGATGAGCCCGTCGGCGCCCGGCACGTTCTCGACGATCACCGGCTGCTTCCAGAACACACCGAGCTGACGGGCCACCGCACGCGCCACCGTGTCCGTCCCGCCGCCGGGGGCGTAGGGCACCACGATGGTCACGGGCTTGGCGGGGCGCCATGGCGCGTCTTGCGCGCAGGCGGCGGATGGCGCCAGCCATGCCATCGCGGCAAGGGTCGCGACCAGCGCGGCGCGGCGCCCTGCGTTCTGTCCTGTGTGTCGCACGGTCTTGTCTCTCATCTTGTCTCTTGAAATGATTGGCGTGATCTGCTGCTCGGCGCCCGCAACAGCCGCAGGCAGCGAGCGTCGGTGGCGTTCAGTCCAGCTTGAGGTTCGCAGCCTTGATCAGGTTGCGCCATCTGTCCAGGTCCTTTTCGAAGGCCTCACGAGCGGGTGCCGGCGCTCGATGCGCCACCACGAGGCCGCTGGTCTCCAGGTTTCGCACGACCTCGGGGTCGGCCAGCACCGTGGAGAGTGCGGCAGCCAGGCGATCGAACACCGCGGGCGGCAGGTTCCTGGCTGCGAGCACGCCGCTCATGTAGGTCGCCTCGAGCGACGGAAAGCCGAGTTCTCCCACCGTCGGCACGGATGGCAGGGCCGCGATCCGCTGGCGCGTGGTGACGGCGAGCGCCTTGAGGCGGCCGGACTGCACGTGCTGCGCCACGCCGGTGGGAGCGAAGAACGCGAAGTCGACCACGCCGGAGATGAGGTCCGTGCTCGCCTGTCCCGATCCCTTGTAGGCCACGTGCACGGTGTTCATGCGCGCTTCCAGCCGCATCATCTCCGCCTCCAGGTGCGGGATGCTTCCCACCCCGCCCGATGCATACGACAGCCCCTTGGGCCGCTTGTGCGAAAGCGCCGCCAGCTCCCGGATGTCCCTGGCTTGCACATCGGGGTGCACGACCAGCACCATGGGCAGTTCTCCGATGCCGCCGATGTAGCTGAAGTCGGTCGGCCGGTAGCCCACGGCCCGGTAGGCCGGCGTCACGGAGATCGCGCCGTTGTCCGCCAGGTAGAGGGTGTAGCCGTCCGAGGGCGCGTTGGCGACCAGCTGGGCGGCGATGGCGCCTCCCGCGCCGGGGCGGTAGTCGAGGACCACGGGCACGCCCAGGTGGCGTTCCAGGCCAAGGGCCAGCGGCCGCCCGACGCCATCGCCTCCGCCGCCCGGCGGATAGCCGATGACGAACTTGATCGGCTGCTGCGGCCATGAGGACTTCTGCGCCCGCGCCCAGGGCGCGGCCAGGAGGCCGCCAGCCAGTGCGAGCACGCCGCGGCGCGACACCCGGCTGGGCGGCTTCGGGGAATGGATAGCCATGCTTGTCTCCTTCGCTTTTTTTCAGAATCAGATGGCGCGCCCGGTAAGCACCCCGGCGACCTGATCGCATCGGACAACCGTCACTTCCTCGCCCGCGCCGGCATTTGCGTGGACGCCGCTCCGGGCGAGGCGGCTGGCGAGGGCGGGCCTGCACGCCTGCCCTCGCCGATTCAGGCGACGTTCTGCAAGGCGAACTCGTTGACGTGGCCCGAGGGCAGCGCGGCCATGCCGGGGTCGCGCGGCAGCTCGACCCGGAACCAGCGCTTGAGGACGTCCGCGATCAGGTCGTAGCACGCGCCGAAGCGGATCACCTGCATCGTCTGGAAATTGATCAGCGTGCCGGAGCGGCCGTACATGTGATAGCGGCACAGGCCGTGATCGATCCTGATGTCGGCGATCTCGTGCAGCTCGGGCTGGACGTCTTCCAGCCTGAACCGCGATCCCGTGCCCGAGATGTTGGCCGACGAGCCGAACAGCGGCACCAGCTCTTCGCGCGAGAGCCGCGTCAACTCCCTGTGCAGGGGGCCAGCATTGAGCAGGTTGCCGATCGTGCCTCCGGCCGAGGAGGCCCTCAAGGCGTCGTCGCCCAGCTTCATGAGCAACGGATGGTCCGCCCGGAACGGCCCGATCACGCCGAGCGGCAGGTCGTAGTCGAGGACGATCGCCTCGACCATCTCCTGCTCGCGCTTGCCGAGGGCCATCATGTCGCGCTGCGTCTCCAGGTCGGCGGCCATGGCGTTGCGCTTGTGGCCGCCGCGCTGCTTGGTGTCGAAGATCTTCCTGAGCGGCTCCATCGAGGCGCCGCACATGGCGTAGCCTGTGTGCTGCGGCACGAGCGCGATACCGCCGTTCTTGACGACGTCGATGATGCGGCGGGCGTCGCCCGCGATGTCGAGGGTGGGCATGCAAGTCTCCTGAGGGTTGGTGGAAGTTGTCGAAGGCATGAAAACTAGGCGCGCACCGAATTCCAGGCCCAGGCGCGCTGCACGCGATCCTTGTCCTGCCATGCGCGAATCAAGGCGTCGTCGCGCAGCGTCAGGCCGATGGCGTCCAGGCCGCTGAGCAGCGCTTCGCGGCGGGTCGCGTCGATGGCGAACGGTTGGGGACCGCCGTCGCTGCACTGGATCGTCTGCGTCCGCAGGTCGACCGTCAGCGCGGAACCGTCGGCGCACCGTGCAGCCAGCGCCTCGATGCGGTCCAGGGGCAGCCGGATCGGCAGCATGCCGTTCTGGAAGCAGTTGGCATAGAAGATGTCGCCATAGCTGGGCGCGATGACGGCGCGAACTCCCAGGCACATCAAGGCCCACACCGCGCCTTCGCGCGACGATCCGCAGCCGAAGTTGTCGCCGGCCAGCAGGAACGGCGCGTGGCGGAAGCGCTCCGCATTCAGGATGCACGCCGGATCGGCGCTGCCGTCGGGCAGGTAGCGCAGCGATTCGAACGCGAACGGGCCGAGCTGGTCCTTCGGCAGGCTGGTGAGGCGCTCGATCCGCACGATGACGTCGGTGTCGACGTTCGCGCGCATGAAGGGGATGGCTGCGCCACTGACGATCGTGAAAGGTTGCATGGCTGGGTGCTCCGGGTCAGGCAAGTGCTCGCACGTCGCTCAGGCGGCCCGTGAGGGCCGCCGCCACCGCCATCGCGGGGCTGGCCAGGTGCGTGCGCGCCTGCGGGCCCTGGCGGCCGACGAAGTTGCGGTTCGACGTCGAGACGCAACGTGCCATGGGCGGCACCTGCTCGCCGTTGGCCGCGACGCACATGCCGCAACCGGGTTCGCGCCACTCGAAGCCGGCGGCGGCAAAGACCTGGTGCAGCCCCTCGGCTTCCGCAGCGCGCTTGACGTCCTCCGAACCCGGGACCACCCATGCACGCACGTGAGGCGCGACGTGGCGGCCGCGGGCCACGTCGGCTGCCGCGCGCAGGTCGGAAAGTCGGGCGTTCGTGCACGAGCCGATGAACACCCAGTCGATCGGCGTACCGGCGATGGGCGCCCCCGCCTCCAGGCCCATGTAGTCGAGCGCCTGCGACGTCGCATCGGCGCCGTCGCCTGCCGCAACGCGCGGAGCGGGAATCCGCGCGTCGATCGCGATCGCCTGCTCCGGGCTCGTACCCCAGGTGACCGTGGGCACGACCAGGCGCGCATCGATGAACTCCTCGCGGTCGAAGACCGCGTCGGCATCAGTCTTCAGCTCGCGCCACTCAGAAACCGCCACGTCGAAGTCGGCGCCCTTCGGCGCGAATCGGCGCCCCTTCACATATTCGATCGTCCGATCATCCGGGGCGATCACGCCGGAACGGGCGCCGAGTTCCACCGTGAGGTTGCACAAGGTCAGTCTCGCCTCGACATCGAGTGACTCGATCGTGGAGCCCGCGTACTCGACCGCATGACCCACCCCGGCATTGGCGCCCAGCTTGGCGATGATGTGCAGCGCCAAGTCCTTGGCGGTGACGCCGAAGCCCAGGGCTCCTTCACAGCGGATGCGCATGTGCCTGGGCCGCTGCAGGCGCAAGGTCTGCGTCGCGAGCGCATGCGTGCTCTCGCTGGAGCCGACCCCCAGTGCCAGTGCGCCAAGCGCACCGTTCGTGCAGGTGTGGCTGTCGCCGCAGATCATGGTCAGGCCCGGCAGCACGATGCCCTGCTCCGGCCCCATCACATGCACGATGCCCTGCCCCCGCTCGCCAAGGTCGAAGAGCCGGATGCCGAACCGCTGCGCACCCTGCCTGAGCGCCGACCACAGCTTGCTGCCCGCGAGGTAGGTCGTGCCGTCGCGACCGGGCCGGGTGGAGACGGCATGGTCGGGCGTCGCGAACACGAGATCGCTGTCGTGCACCGCGAGTCCGCGCTCGGCCATGTCCGCGAGCGACGCCGAGCCGGACAGGTCGTGCAGCAGGTGCCGGTCGATGTGAAGCAGCGCCCATCCGTCCCCGAGGTCGCGTACGACGTGCGCGTCCCAGATCTTGTCGAAAAGAGTCCGCCCGGCCATCACGCGGTGCCTCCGGCGCAGCCGAGCACGCCCACGGCAGGCGCGGAGGGATCGATCGCTCCCGCGCCGGCATTGAAGCGACGGCGCAAGGCATCCCAGTCGTCTGCACCAAAGCGCCGGAACGTTTCCGCGACGGCGGCGGCGACCGGCGGCACGACGCGCGTGGACTTGAGTGCAGCAAGTGCGGCGTCCCCGGCTTCGATGGCAGCGCTCAGCAGCAGGCCCGGCACGATCGCGAGCTTGTAGCCCATCGCTTCCGCAACCGACACGTCGAGCACCGGCGTGCGTCCGCCTCCGACGATGTTGAGAAGACATGCGCCGCGCACCCGCCTCGGCACCAGCTCGACCTCCTCGTTCGTCTGCGGCGCCTCGACGAATGCGATGTCGGCACCGACGTCGATGGCCGCATTCGCACGGTCGATGGCCTCGTCCAGGCCCAGCATGGCGCGCGCATCGGTACGGGCGATGATCAGGAACTCGTTGGAGCGGCGCGCCTCGACGGCAGCGCGGATCTTCGAGACGAACTCGTCGCGCGTGACTACTTCCTTGCCTTCGAGGTGACCGCATCGCTTGGGCGACACCTGGTCCTCGATGTGGACCGCCGCGACGCCTCGCGACTCGTACTCGCGCACGGTGCGCGTGATGTTCAGTTCATTGCCGTAGCCCGTGTCGGCATCGGCGATCACCGGGACATCGACCGACCGCGCCATCACACCGGCGTTGTCGGCCATCTCCGTTTGCGTCAGCAGGCCGAAGTCCGGAAAGCCGCGGGCCATCGCCGTGCCTGCCCCGGTCATGTAGACCGCGGGAAACCCGGCCTGGACAACCAGCCTGGCTCCGATGCCGTCATAGGCGCCGGGCGCCACGACCATGCCCGGCTGAGAGATCAAGTCTCTCAGCGACCGTCGATGCTCGAGAAGAGGATTTGTCATGATGTCATCATATTCTAATAACAACAGGACGTCGCCAACAAGAACCCTGCCCCGGGTGATTACCCTCGGTAATTTCGTCCGGCCAGCGTTCCAAGGGGCCTCAGCGAAGTGGAGGAGCCGTTCATGCCGCGATCGACGTCGGACTGCGTGGCCGCGACCCGTCCCCGCCGTGGGACTGATCGCCATCGTGGGCACCGCATGCCCGCCATACCTTGCAGCCGCTTCGTCAGTGCTCTTGTTCGAGCGTCCACAAGGAGTTCCGTGCGCAGATTGCTTCGGGCTGCCCGGGGACGACGCCCGCAGCCCCTGGAAGTGGGCGCGTCTGCCGACGTGGCGCCGCCTGATACAATGGCGGCTCGCTCACACCTGTTGAGCGTTGCCTGGCCAGGCAAGCCGAATCTCACGGCAGCGCGTCGAAGTCACTACGACGAGAAAAACAACAATGACTTCATGCAAAAGAATTTGCCGTAGCGTGGACCGCGTAAGAGTTCACGACCACATTCACGAAGCCGCCCTCGAGGCGGCTTTTTCATGCGTGAGCCGCCGCCCCGGGCAGGAGTGCTGCAGCCATGACCCTGTCTTTCCCGCTTCCCGGAGACCGTCGACGCGGGCGCGCCCTGCCCTGCGAACCGACGTGGCGGCTGAATCGATCAGCTCAACAGGCTGAATAGGCCTGCATCGACTGCCTCAAGTCTGCAGGTATTTCCATGGGCTTCATCGTCTCGATGTCGACGAAGACAAGCTTGACCTCTGCCTCTACCCTGGGCTGTTCGTCCTGCCCGTCGAAGTCCACCCGGAGAGCCAGGGAACTGCGACCCGCAGCCACGACCTTCAACGAAGCGACCAGGGTCTCGCTCAATCGGCTCGGTGCCCTGAACTCGCAGTTGAGCTTCACCGTGGGAATCGCAACACGGCGCACTCGATGCAGGCGATCGAAGTCGACGCCGAGCCCGTGCTTGAACCAGTGCTCGACGACGTCGTTGACCATCTCGGCATAACGCGGATAGAACACGATCCCCGCGGGATCGCAGTGCTTGAATCCGATCTCCACATTCATTTGGTGCCGACTCATATCCATCCACTTCGTCAAGCTTGCAGAGCGCCCGCAGAACCGCCACTCGCGGGGGGCGAAGCCCGCAACAAGATGCCTCGCACCAGTTCCTCCAGCGCGGCGCCGCTTTCATCGGAAAGCGCTGCTTCCCGCAGCTGCCTGACCTTCGCTGCCACACCCGGTGCAGGCAGGTGCGCAAGGACGGACATGATGGTCCTGAAGTTGCGCGTGCCGCGCGCATGGGTGTCGCTGTAGCCCTTGATCAGGCGCTGGCATTCAGCGATCTCGCAGGCCAGGCCGTAGTCTTGATCGGACGCCTTCCCGACGTGGCTCAGCCAGTCGGACATTTCGCTCATTTCGCGGCGATAGCGAAGTGAATACCGTCGAATACTTCTGAAGCGCGAGACGCCGTACAGAAGGAAGAACCCGACGAAGCTGGAACTGCGCACGACCCGACCGTTCCTGGTGAACGGTCCCAGCAATGCTCTGGCGATTCTGGATTGGGAGACAAACCGTCCCAGCGAGGGAGGAAGCGTGTCGGCTATTTCATCGAGTCTTGGATGGAAATAGTCGTTGATGCGCACGACCTGGTCCGGCGCAGCGCCGATCTCCTGGCGGACCCGGTCGAACCTCGACGCGCGGATCTTCAGTTCCGCGACGCGGGGAAGATCCTCGAAAGTCATCCAGAGCGCGAGGTGGCGCGCAACTTCGTTAGTCAGCCTGAAAGTCCCGTCACCTCGATTCCTTTCGAGCCCATGGACCTCGTCCATCTTGCGAAGATAGAGTTCGGCATAGTCTCTGGACTGGTAGTCGGAGGTCTTTGCGATGCCCGCGTTCAGCATCGCGTGGGTCGCCGCAGGAAAGTCCCGTGCAATGCGCGCGGCGAGATCCGCAAGTCGTGGGTCCATCCGGCCGGGTGCGTCGAAGCTCGCTTCCGAGGCCGTGGGGAGCCCTTGCGTGCCTGCAGCGAAGCCCGAGGCGAATGCCTTCAGGCTCGCAGCAACGCCCACGCCTCCTTCCCGGATGGCCTCCTCGCACAGCTCACGGGGCAAGCTCTGAAGTCCGGCGGCTGCCAGTGCGCCGAAAAGGCTGGCGCTGATGACGCTGCCCGCCTTCTCGGCGAGATCGGAAAAGTCGTGCAGCACGAGCTGGCGGGAAGCCCTCTCGCATTGAGTTCGGAAGGCGGCCGAGTCCATGCGGCCGTCGCCCATCGCCATCTTCTCCTGCAACGCATAGACACGGTGGGACGATGCGATCAGGAGCGTCCGGTCGGGCGTCACCAGGCCGCGCTGCACAGCGCGTGCCGCCTCCATGAGCTCGGAGGCGATCACCACGTCGACGTCCCCGGGCGTGGGCATCAGCGCAAGGATCGGCGCCTCCACGGTGCCGCGGATGACGGGAAGTATCTCGACGTAGTAGATCGTCGCACCGGTGCGTTGCGCCACACCGGGGACCGATGTGGATTGCGCGTGGAAGCCCTGGCGTTCCGCGGCCTGGACGATCCAGTCCGCAAGAACGCCACCGCCTTCGCCGCCCATCGCCAGGATGGCAATCTTCAGAGGCCGCATACGTGCTTCAGGCTGCATATCGAATCTCACGAGCGGCGAGGCGGCGCTGGACGGAGCCGATGATGGCATTCGCCAGTCGGTTCCTCTGTCTCTCGAACCAGCCCGCATTGCGCACCCACTGGATGCGGTAGAAGGATGGGCACAGCACCGCTGCATGGGAAACCTCCCCGCAATGCCCGCATGCGACGCAGCTGGACTCGACCGTGGCGACGGGATCGCGCCGCAGCGGATCGGGGTTGTCTTTGATGGTCAGCGAGGGGCACCCCGACAACCTGATGCACGAGTGGTCTCCGGTGCAGGTCTGCGCATCGACGCCGAACTTCTCCACCACCACGCGTTCGCCGGCCTTCAGGCGCTGTCGAACCTGGGGCTTGGTGCGGCGCTGCTTGTTGAGCATGCACTCCGATTGCGCCACGACGACCTTCGGACCCGACTCCTTCGAAGTCAGCGCTTCGAGCAAAGCCTGCTTCATTGCCTTCAGGTCGTAGGTGCGAGAGACGGAGCGAATCCATTTGACCCCGATGCCACGCACGGCCGCCACGATCGGCAGCGAAGCCGTCCTTGTCGGTCCGGCACCTCTGGAAGACAGAATGTCCTGCCCTCCCGTGGCCGCCGAATAGCCGTTGTCCACGAGGACGATGACGTTGTCGCTCTGGTTGAAGACCGCATTTCCAATGCCGGAAGTCAGGCCGTTGTGCCAGAAGCCGCCGTCGCCCATGATGCTCACGCTGCGCCTGTCCGCATCAGCGACATTCAAAGCCGCAGCACCCGCAGCGCCAAGACCGTAGCCCATGGACGTGGCGCCGATATCGAACGGGGCAAGAGCGGCGAACTGGTGGCAGCCGATGTCGGCGCTGATGTGGTGCTTGCCCGTCTCCTTCTCCACCATCTTCAATGCGGTAAAGACGGGCCGCTCCGGGCAGCCCGTGCAGAACGAAGGCGGCCTGGGAAGGACGGGACCGCCATCGTCGAGCGCGGCGCCGGGCATGGAAGGAACGATCGGCGTGACCTTCGGCGCCAGCATCTGCCTGACGCCCTCGGGAATTCTTTCCTGCTCGAGCATCGACGGCGCGTACTTCTGAAGGAACCTTCGCAGGCCCTTGAGCAATACCATCGTCGTGTACTCGCCGGCCCTCGGCAGCATGTCCTTTCCGTGAACCCGCGTGGTCAACGCCATCCGGTTCACGGTGGTGTGCAGGATCTGCTCGATGAACTCCGGCTGGCCTTCCTCGAGCATCAGGACAGCGTCCTTGCCTGCAAAGAATTCCTCGACTTCGGAATCGACGACCGGATAGACGACGTTCATCACATAGACGGGGAGCGCCGTAGTGCCATAGGTGTCTGCCAGTCCCAGCAGCTCCAGGGCGCGCATCAGCGAGTTGTACAGCCCCCCTTGAACCATCAGCCCGATGTTGAGGTTCTCGTTCTGGAAGACTTCATTGAGTCGGTGCTCCTTGATGAAGGCCTGCGCGGCGGGCCAGCGATCGGCGATCTTCTCGTGCTCGTGCACGAACGTCGCCGGGGCGAGCGCCATGCGATCGATGTCACGGCGCGGCTCGTCGAGAGCGTCCTTCACGGTGAATGCCGGCCTGCGGTTCTCCGACGCGACGAAGCGTCCATGGGAGTGGCACGCGCGCACGCGCATCGTCAGCATGGCGGGCGTCCTGCTGGCTTCCGACAGCTCGAACGCCTTCTCGACCGAGCGAACCAGCGACGCATGATTGGGGCGCGGATCCAGCAGCCACATCTGCGACTTCATTGCGAACGCATATGAGCGCTCCTGAATGATGCTGGACCCCTCTCCGTAGTCCTCGCCGAGAATGACCAGGACGCCTCCCGTCACGCCGCCAGAAGCGAGATTGGAAAGCGCATCCGACGCGACGTTGGTGCCGACGGTCGATTTGAAGGTGATGGCACCGCGCAGCGGATAGTGGACCGAAGCCCCCAGCATCGCCGCGGCGGTGGCCTCGCTTGCACTGCTGTCGAAGTGGACGCCGAGTTCCTCCAGGGTTTCGCTCGCATCCGCGAGAACGTCCATGAGATGGGACACCGGAGAACCCTGATAGCCCCCGACATACGCCACACCGGACTGCAACAGGGCCTTGGTGACCGCGAGAATGCCTTCGCCCTCGAATTCCGCACCGGGCGCGATTTTCAGTTTCTCGACTTCGTGTTTGAAAGAACGTTCTGCCATGGAGATTCTCGGATGTCTGGATTGAATGGGTAGAACAAGAGTGCAGGTTCAGTTGCCCGGCCCTTCACTCCGGGCGGCTCTCAGGGCGTCGGGGACTCCGAAGGCTTGACCGCTTCGACACCTTCGACAAGCGCAAGAACTCGCAACGGGCTGCCGGAGCCTTCGAGAATCTTCAGCGGCGCCGAAAAGATCAAGGCTCCGGTGACCGGGAGAAGATCGAGATTGGTCAGGCACTGGAGACCGTATTTCCCCGCACCGTGCATGAGTGAATGACATGGATAGGCCAGAGGCCACTTGAAGGATTGGCCCGCATCCGTGTTGAGCGTTTCGACGCCGAATCCATGCACGTCGCGCTCACGGATGAGCCATTCGATCGCTTCCTGCGTGGGGCCGGGCGTGTGCGCGCCGTCTTCGCGAACGTTCAGGAACGCGGCCGCGTCGTCGACGCGCTTGGACCAGTCCGTTCTGAACAGCACCCAGCTCTTCGCGGGGATCCGGCCGTGCCGGCTCTCCCACTGCTCGAGGAACTCCCGGGTGAGCAACCAGTCGCTGTCCTCGGCGACCTGGGCACTGCCGTCGACGACGATCGCGGGCGCGAGGAAGTCTTCGACGGCGATTGCATCCACCGTATTGGCGTCATGCGCACGCCCCGTGATCCAGTGCGCCGGGGCGTCGAAATGGGTCCCCGTGTGCTCCCCGCAGCTGAAGTTGTTCCAGTACCAATCCGGGCCCGCCTCGTCGTATCTGGAGATACGGTCCCGCCTGAAGCCTTGCACCTGACCGAACTCGGGAGGCAATCGCAAAGAGGGAAAACTCTCGCTCAAGGTCTGGGTCAGATCGATGACGCGGATCTTGCGAGACCCCAGGGATTCGGTAAGCAGCTGCAGTGTGTTCATGTTGAATGCGCTTCGGAAAGGGCGGACCCTCGGATCCTTAGGGCTGGCCTTCCACGAGCGCGAGCACCCGCAGGGGGCTTCCCGAACCGTTCAGGATCTTCAGTGGAGGGGTCAGAAGAAGTGCCCCGGTCGGCGGCAGGAGGTCCAGGTTGGTCAGGCACTGGAGGCCGAGCTTTCCGGCGCCGTGCATCAGGGAATGGCACGGATAGGGCGGCTTCAGGTGGTAGCCCTGCCCTGCATCGGTCCCGATCGCTTCCGAACCGAAGCCGAGAACGTCTCTCTCCTCCACCAGGAACCTGACGGCGTCCGTGCCCGGGCCCGGCGTGTGCTGACCCGTCTCGTCGAAGTTCTGGTAGGCGACCGCATCGCCGCGCTTGCTCCAGTCCGTACGCATCAGCACCCAGGCCCCTGCGGGGATGCGGCCATGCTGTGCTTCGAACGCGAGGATGTCCTCGACACTGAGGAGATAGTCGGCGTCTTTCGCTGAAGCGGCCGAACAATCGATGACGCATGCCGGCGCAACCAGGTGTTGCACCTGCAGCGTATCCACCGTGTTGTTCGGAAGATGACGGCCCGAGATCCAGTGCGCCGGCGCGTCCAGATGAGTACCGGTGTGCTCGCTGCACGAGAAGTTGTTCCAGTACTGGCCTGGACCGCGCTCGTCGTAGCGGGAGATCTCTTCGATGCGGAAGGGCCATGCCTGGCCGAACTCCGGCGGCAGAGAGATCGTCGGGAAATCAGGGGACAAGGTCTGCGTGAGGTCGACCACGCGGATCGCGCGGGTCTTCAGCGCATGTGCGAGCGTCTGGAGGATGCCGGTGGTAGTCATCACAGTCCTCCCAGGACGAGCTCTCTCTCGAGCGCCTTGGGGTTGTCTCGCCAGCGCGCGAGCCACTCCCGGGCGACGTCCCCCGGATACAGGTCCTCCAGCCCGTCGGTCAGCGCCCTGACCATCGCCCCTGCCAGCGCGCCGGGAGACAGCTTGGGTGGCGGCACGTTCTGATTCCATTCATCGTCGATGGGGCCCGGGAAGACGTTCAGCACGCGAATCCCGTGGGGCAGCATCTCGGCGCGCAGGCACTGCGCGAGCGACAAGGCGGCCGCCTTCGACGCCGAATAGGTGGCCTGCGAGGGGAAGTTGGACAGCGCGAACACCGACAGCAGGTTCACCCACGCGACTGCGTGACCGGGCCCGTCGGCGGCGCGACCCTTCAATGCAGGAGCGAAGGCCTGCGCCAGGCGAAGCAACCCGAAGTAGTTCACTTCCATCTCGGCGCGCGCGACATCCGTACCCGGCCGGGACGAGATGCCCTCGGTTCGATGCACTTCGGCATTGCTGACGACGATGTCGACCTTTCCTCCGAGCTCGGCGCCCAGTGCACTCACCGAACGCGCATCGGTGAGGTCGAGCGGCACCGGTACGACACCCGGGATGTCCTTCAGCCTTGCCAGTTCCGACGAGCGCTTCCACGGCTCCGAATAGCCTGCCCAGACGGTCTCCGCACCTGCTTCGAGCAGCGCGAGCACGATGGCCTGGCCCACGGCGGTCTTGCCGTCCGTCACGAGTATCTTCCGCCCACGGGGGCTGCATCCGGTTTCCATCTGGAGCTTGTCCTTTGCGTCGATGTTCAGTTCTTCGATCGGCTGTGCCACGAGCACAGCCTGTCCGGCACGGTCGAGCCGCAGCAGGACCTGGACTCTCGTGCGTTCCGAGCCGGCAAGGCCGGTGGGCGGGGCCACGCTGTCGGTCAGAAAGGCGATCACGGTGGCGCCCGAGTCGAGACGCACCACCCCGATCCGCCATGGCAGGCGCTCGCGGAAGTAGAGGTGGTTGCTGTGATGCAGAGTGGCGACGCTGAGCAGTTCACCGCACGGGCTCTGCTTGCGCCAGTCGAGTTCAGGGGACAGGCATTTCCCGCAAGCATCCCGCGGCGGATACTGGACGGTCCCGCATTCCTCGCACACCTGGAGCTCGAGATGGTCGCTGAGCGCCGCGGCTCTGGTCAGTCCGTGGGCCACGCGCCCGCGCCCCATCGGGGGAAGATTCATGCGCTGCGTACGCAGCACGGGGTTCTTCAGGGGAAAGACGGAGGATGTCATTGCGCGCTCTCCAGGACGACGGCGCCGGTGCAGACGCACCGATCGAAGTTCACGATGCCGAAGCCGCTCACGAGCCCCCACCGGGCGTCCTTCACCTGCCTTGCGCCCGTGGTTCCAAGCAGCTGCCGCATCGTTTCGTTGAGTCCCAGAAACCCTGCCGCGGCGCCCGCCTGCCCGGCAGAAAGCTGGCCACCGCTGGTGTTGTGCGGGACCGTGCCGTCGTAGGTGAAGGTGTTCTCCCTCACGAACTCCGGTCCGCCGCCCGGCTCGCAGAACCCGAGGCCCTCGAACTGCATGAGCACGATCACCGGATAGTCGTCGTACGTGTGGATCACGTCGATCTGGCTGGGCGAGATGCCCGCTTGTGCGTACAGCTCGTCGCGGTCGCGAAGCCAGCCGCCGAGGACCATGACCGGATCTTCCGCATAGGCGTTGTGGCGCTCGATGGCCGCGCGAAGCTTCACGTGCGGCAGCGACAGCGCCTCCGCGCGCTCTTCACGCATGACGAGAAATCCCTCGGCGCCGGCACACGGCATGACGCAGTCGAGAAGATGGATCGGCGCTGCAATGGGGCGCGCCCGCATGTAGTCGTCCAGGCTCATCGGCTTTCGCAGCATCGCGTTCGGGTTGAGCGCCGCATTTGCTCGCTGGCTGACGGCGATCCGGCCGAAGTCGGCCCGGGTCGCTCCGAACTGACGCATGTAGTTGTCGGTGATCAGCGCGAACATCGAGTTCGGTCCGCCCGCACCGTAGGGATAGGTGGCATCGCGCGCGAACGAGCTGAAGTTCGCAAGTCCCTGGCGGAAGGATTCGACGTGATTGGTGTCGGCGCCGATGCACGCGATGATGTCGGCATCGCCGCACTGCACGGCTCTCGCCGCGCGGCGAAGGGCCATGACGCCCGAGGCCCCTCCCGTCGGCACGTGGTCCATCCAGCGCGGCGAAATGCCCAGCTGCTGCGTGAGACCGACCACGGTGTCCGGGCCGAGCAGGAAGCTGCTGAGGCTGATGCCGTCGATCTGGTCCTTGTCCAGGCTGGCTTCCTTGAGGAGTCCACGCAAGGCCTGTGCGGCGAACCACTGCGCGTTGCGGATGCTGTAGCGCTCGTAGGGCACCGTGAACGGCGCGACGAGGACCACTCCCTCGTAGCCGGTGCGGTTCGCTCTCATGACTGTCGGGTCTTCATGGCCCGCGTGTCCACGCAGCTCGCGGTGCCCGGCAAGGTCGCAGCGAGTTGGCGAAGTTCGCCGCGCTGGATCTTCTGGGAACCGGTCACCGGCAACGCTTCCACGAACGCGACGTAGCCGGGTGCCTTGTAGTAGGCCAGTTCCCGCAGGGCAAGCTCGACGATGCTGCGCGCGACCTGCTCCTGCATCTCGTGCGCAATCGGTTCGGCGGGGACGATGCATGCAAGCACCTCGTCTCCCCGGACTGCGTCGGGGGTCGCCGCGACCGCGACCGTCTTGACGGCAGGGTGATGCGCCAGGACGCCCTCGACTTCGACTGCGGAGATGTTCTCTCCGCTGCGCCGGATCACGTTCTTCTTCCGGTCGACGTAGTACATGCTTCCTGTGGCCGCGCGGCGCACGATGTCGCCCGTATGGAACCATCCGCCCGCCCAGGCCTGCTGCGTGGCGGCTTCGTCCTTCAGATAGCCGGAGAAGAAGTGGCGACGTGGATCCGCTCCCTTGGCGCGGACCAGCAGTTCACCCGGCGTACCGTGATCGACGTCTTTGCCTTCGTCATTCACCAACCGCACTTCGATGTCTGCGCTCGCGGCTCCGAAGCAGTTGACGCCGATTTCTCGCGGCCCCTGATTGGCATGGATGGCGCCGCCGGCACCGGTTTCCGTCATGGCCCATCCTTCGACCAGCGGGAAGCCGAACCGTTCCTCGAAACGGGCATGGTCCTGGCGGGCCACGCCCGCGCCGAAGGCCCAGCGCAAGGAGTGAGCCCGGTCCAGCTCGGAGGGTTCGGCCCCGAGCAGCATCGCCGGCATCACACCCAGGTAGTGGCAGATCGTGGCGCGCGTTGCGCGCACGGTCTTCCACCAGGTCTTGGGGTGGAAGCGGTCCAGCTGGATGAGGCAGCCGCCGGAGGTCATCACGGCCATGGCGGTGAAGGCCATGGCATTGACGTGATTCATGGGCAGCGGCGTGACGATCCGCTCTTCATGCGGACGCACGGGACACCATCCGCCCAGCGTCGTGTACCAGTCGCCGATATGCAGGAAATAGTCGTTCGAGAGGCGGCAGCCCTTGGGCCGGCCTGTGGTGCCCGACGTGTAGAGCAGCGCGCACTCGCTGTCCGCACCGGGATGCTCCTCTGACGGCGCCTTCGATGCAGGGCGCGGAAAATCCCTGACGTCCGCCGTGGTGACCTTCGTCTGGATGCCGACCGCCGCTGCAGCACTTTGCACCGCATCGAGCCTGCTCGGCAGCGCGACGACGAGTGCGAGTTCCGCGTGTCCGATCAGATACTGCAGTTCGGCGGAGCGCATCTCGGCGCTGATGGGAACGACCGAAGCGCCCAGCGCGTTGAGCGCGAGCCAATGGAACAGATGATCGGGCCGGTTCTCGAGCAGGAGGCCGACGCGATGCCCGTGCCCGTACCCCGCCGATGCGTATGCGGCTCTCAGGGTCTCGATCCGCTGCGCGGCATCGCGCCAGGAGAATGTTTCCGGCTCGATGCCGTAGTTGGCCGCGGTGACTTCTTCGACACAGAGGAAATCGGAGTCGCCTCTTTGCAGGGCGGTTGCGCGGAATCGGTTGTAGACGGTGCTCATCGAGTACTCAGGTTGATCGTTGACGGGTGGCTTCGAACGTGCAGACTCCCGTCGCTGCGCGCGCAGAGGGGGATTCGCACGCAAAACAGCGCAGCTCTCGCGCGAGAACGCGCTCTTGCCAGACTTGGCTGCAGACAGCGGAGAACATGCCGACGATCGGCGCGCATGCCTTCTCCTGGGCCAGGTGCGCCTGGGCA
This sequence comes from Variovorax atrisoli, assembly GCF_014195185.1. Lineage (NCBI taxonomy): Bacteria > Pseudomonadati > Pseudomonadota > Betaproteobacteria > Burkholderiales > Comamonadaceae > Variovorax > Variovorax atrisoli. Next base: position 223,953 of record NZ_JACIBG010000007.1, read on the forward strand.
AAGGGACTGTTGTGGACGCGCAGCCGGCAGGTGTCGCCGTCGGACTCGATCTCCCAGCGGCCCCAACCGAGCGATGCGGCACCTGCGGCAACGGTGGAGAGCAGCTGCGAGCCGTCGGTGTCCGCGGGATTCTTGTACGCGCGGACACTGGCGCTTCCATAGCGGCTCACGGAATCCCGGAAGGCATTCATCGCATCCTGAGAAGCGCCCGGAGACAAGCCCTCGAAGATGCCCATGAGCACGTCGGCCCGGAGCAGGACGTATCGCCGGTCTGCATCGAGGACCTGCCCGTTCGCGATGTCGTATCGCAGTCGCTCGTGAAGCGCCAACGCTGTCATCTTCGATCCCTCAGGGAAAGAGCTGGATCATCGGCAAGCGGCTCGCGGCATTGACGAGGTTGACCCGCTTGAGCTGGATATGGAATTGCTCCCCGGCCCGAACGAGCCGGTGAACGTAGTGGCCGTGGAGCGTGAGGACCTCATCACCCCTGCACTCCGCATAGGTGAATGCGGTTCGAAAGCCGTACTCGTTCGCGTCGGCGCTCCGCTCGATCAGCATCGGCTGTTGAAGCACGTGCTGCATGGAGCTCGGGGGCTGCTGCGAATGGGCCCGGCCGGACGCGAGCCGGTCGATGCGCAGCCGCAGCAGATTCATGTCCTCGTCCGCAATCGAAAGCTGCGCATCGCCTTCTTCTTGGGATTTGCTCAGCGGCACCCAGTAGCGCCCGGTCGACGTGAAGAGCTGGAGCCAGTCTTCATAGCGGCCCTCGTCAAGCAGGAACGCCTCTCGGTAGATCAGATCGACACACTCAGCCACCGACATCTCATTCGTCCTTCATGTTCATGGTCATGAACTTGGCCCAGGCGCGATACTGGTTCCGCATCAGCAGTTCGCTCGTGCCGCTCGTCTCGCGCGTCGGATGGTCGACTTCCCGGGGATCGTGTTCTCGATGCAGACTCACCCATTCGTTGGGCCCCGACCGCAAGCCCTTCTGCTGGGACTCGAAGAGATGGAGGTCGTCATGGGCGACCACCGACATGGGCGAGAAGATCAGCCGGCTGTAGGAGAGCGCGCGATCCAGCAGCATCTCGGGCCCGCCGACGGTACGGAAGTTCCAGGCCTCGATGACGGTCCTGTCCACGGCGATGGGCCGAATCACCCGGATGGTCTGGGGCGAGCCCTTGAGCGCAAGGCTCGGATAGAGCACCGTGTTCTGAGGCGCCTGTTCGAGCACCTGCCTTGCACGCTCCTCGCCGTGCGCGGCCTGCAGGTCCTTCACGTACTCGCCAAGGTTTCCGTAGCCGGAGTGCACGCTGAAGCGCGTCCCGGAAATGCTGTGGCCGTTCGGAAAGACCCTGCCGCCCATGCCTTCGAAGAACTCGTACTTCTCGCCGAAGGGGAGGATCTGCTCCAGAGCCAGCGGCATGGGATCCGGCTGATGGTCGCGCGCGACCGCCTGCGCCGCGCGCACCGCCGACTCGTGCGTGGAGACCGGATGCACGGAGTCGTTGACGTTCTCCAGGTACAGCTTCCAGTTGCAGTGAACCACGTTGCGCAGCACCCCGCCGGCAACCTCCAGGCGCCCGACGGGCGAGCGGTCGACCATGAGGTCGATCATCGGCAGGACGTCGCCGAAGTACTCGTGAAAACCCGGGCCTCCGGCATTCAGCCGCGCGAAGATGAAGTCACGGTACACATGCAGGCCGGCGACCGGCGCGAGACCGCGGCCCGACTCGCAGGCCTTGAGTCCGGTGTTCTCATAGCCGGAGCGAAGCGGATACGACAACAGGGTGCCGTCCAGCCTGTATGACCAGGCGTGGTACGGACAACGCACGAAGCGCCCCTTCAATCGCCCGGACTCCGTGGTGAGCAGTTGCGCACCCTTGTGCGCGCAACGGTTGTGCAGCGCACGGATCTCGCCAGCCTCGTCCCGCAGGACGATCAGCGACTGGCCCGCGATCTCGACGGTGAAGAAGTCGCCCGACTGGGCGATCTGGCTCGCGTGCCCGAGGAACGACCAGGTGTTGCCGAACAGCTCTCGCTGCTCGATCGCAAACAGCTCTTCGCTCAGATAGAGGTCTTTGTGCACCCTGTCGCCCTGCACGAGTGCGGCGATCCGTGCGGGACCAAGTTCTTCCAAGATCATCGTGATATCAAGAAGTGGAATGTTAAGTATACCTATATGCCGATCCCCGGCAAGAAGAATTTGATGTTTTACCAATGGATTCTGTCTAGCAGTGCGCTTTATCTAGGGAGATTTACGATCTTTTCGGTATACTGATTTGCCATCGGCGTGTTCTGGTGTCGGCGCCGCAGGCCCAGGATCGAGCGCCCTGGGGAGCGCGCTTTAAGCTCACGCCTTCGCCCCTTGATCGCCAACATGCAAGTCAGTGAAGAAAACTCCGCAGCCAACCAGCCGAGCTTGAGCGCCTCGGCATACGACTACCTGCTGGCGCGCTTGCGCAGCGGCCTTCTGAGGGCCAGCGACAAGCTGGTTGAAGCCGACATCGCAAATCAGCTGGGGGTGTCGCGGGTGCCCGTGCGCCAGGCGCTTCTTCAGCTCGTTGCCGAGGGCTACCTGGTCAGCACGCCACGCGGCTACAAGGTCCCCACGCTCACGCCGCAAGACGTCGAGGATGTCTTCGAGCTGAGGCTCCTTCTCGAGCCTCGAGCCGCAGCCCTCGCCGCCCGCGACATCACGGCCGAGCAGCTGCAGCGCGTGGGCCTCGCAGTGTCCGAAGCAGAACGGGCGCACGACATGAATGACGCATCGGGCGCGTTCAGCGCCGGACGCCACTTCCGCGATGCCTGGCTCGCCGCAGTACGAAACAAGAGGCTTGCATCGGGCATCGCCCGGTATGCGGATCAGGTGGCACTCGTAAGGCGAATGACGCTGGGCAATTTCGAGCGTCGACTCGCTGTCATCGCCGGCTACCAGGATCTGCGAAGTGCCTTTGCACGGCACGACAGCATCACCGCCCACGATGCCATGCTTCGACTCGTGCTCGGAGCGCAACGCGACTTCGCAGAGCTGGTGCAGAACTCTTCCTGAGCCTCGCAAGGAGAGCGACGCCGTCAAAAGCGCTCCGGCGTCGCGCTCCTTGCGAATTCCTTCCACCGCCGACCGGCGCCGCTCAGAGGTGCCGGGGATCACTCACGCCCACAAGCGGCTCGCTCCGCATCCGGATCACGACTCATCGGAAATCGCCGGCCATCGCCGGACCTCGACAAATGCGCCGCCCCTCCTCCTTCCTCAGTCAAAGAGCCAACCGCATGACGATCCGCGCGCTGCCGTGCGCCTCTTCGACGGATTCAGAAACTTGCTTGCTGGGTCGTTCGAAATTTCGCGTTTGCTCCCGATGGTCGTGCGACCTGTAATCAACGACATGGTCGAACCGCTGCAACAAAAGGAACACATGAAGTACACGAAGGACAACGCACAGCATTACGCGAAGGAACACTTCACCGGCGTCTGGGCCGCAAGCACCACTCCGTACCGTCCGGATCTCTCGTTCGACGAGGAGGCGTTCGCGCGGAACATCGATCACTGGATCGGAGCGCTCAAGGTGGCCGGCCTCTTCATCACCGGGAAACAGGGCGAGTTCTTCTCCATGTCCGTGCCGGAGCGAAAGCGCAGCTTCGAGATCGCTGCGCAGGTCTGCGAAGGACGTGCTCGCACGGTGATGTCCTGCTCCGACACCAATCTCGATGTCGTCATCGATCTCGCGCGTCATGCCGAAAAGCACGGCGCGGACTGGATCATCGTGCACAGCCCCGTGCTGCATTTCGCCAATGATGTCGAAGACACCGTCTACGAGTACTACCGACACCTGAGCGAAACGCTGGACATCGGCATCGCCATGTGGAACCACCCCGATTGCGGGTACATCATGTCGCCCAAGCTCTGCGCCCGTATCGCCGAGCTTCCGAACATCGTGGCCATCAAGTACAGCGTTCCCCGTGAGCAGTACGCGGAGCTCACGCGGCTCGTCGGCGACCGGATCCAGGTGAGCACGGCCTCCGAAGAGGAATGGCTGGACAACATCATCGATCTCGGATGGCGCCTGTACCTGTGTTCGACGCCGCCCCTTCTCCTGCAGACGGCCAAGGACCACCGCATTCACGAGTACACGAAGCTCGCGTTCGAAGGTCGCTACGCCGAGGCTCGTGCTGTTCGCGACAGCCTGGAGCCTGCGCGACAGGCGTTCCGCAAGAGCCGCCCGGCCGGCACGCCGCAGGCGCACACGAAGTACTGGCAGGAATTGCTGGGACAGGCGGGCGGCCCGGTGCGCCGACCGCTGCTCGGTCTGACCGAAGAGCAGAAGGCGTTGACGCGCCGGATGTTCATCGAAAGCGGCCTCTCGGGCAGCTGAACGAAGTCGCTTCGGCTCGTGCTCACATTCAACACGCGGCGCGGCAGTTCGCCTCAAGAAGGAAGATGATGAAGGTATCCCGAAATTGCCGCAGCATTGCGCTCATCGGCTTCGGTGCGTTGGGGCAGGCCGTTGCCCGTGAGTTGAAGGCCGGGCACCTGCCCGGCGTGGAATTCCTGGGTGCCCTTGTGCCCCCTGCCTCGACGCATGCCGAACTCGATCGAAGCTGGCATTCCGTCGACGACCTGCTCGCCGCCGGTCCCGATCTGGTCGTGGAGGTCGCTGGCCATGCCGCCCTCGGGAGTCACGCGCCACGCTGTCTGGAGGCGGGGTGCGATCTCGTCGCGGCCTCGGTCGGCGCACTGATGGATCCTTTGCTGCGCGCCCGGCTGTGGGACTCGGCTCGCCTGGGCAAGAGCCGGCTTCTCGTTCCGTCGGGTGCACTCGGAGGACTGGACTATCTGCGGGCGGCACGGCGCGTCGGTGAGGTCCACGTGGAGTATCGAGGAAGCAAGCCGGTGGCCGCATGGCACGGCACCGCTGCAGAGAAGCTGACAGACCTCCGGGCCCTGGACAAGCGCACCGTCTTCTTTCGCGGAGATGCCGAAGAAGCGGCAACTCGATTCCCTCAGAACGCCAATGTCGTCGCGGCCCTTGCGCTCGCCGTCGGAGATCCTCAGGCCGTGAGCGTCGAGCTCGTCGCGGACCCGGAATCCGAATCGAACAGCCACGAGGTGACGGCTCACGGGGAAGCGGGAATGATGCGGATCGTGGTCGAGAACCGGCCCATGGCAAGCAATCCGAAATCGTCCCGGATCACGGCCTTCAGCGTGCTGGACGCCGTGGCCTCTCATTGGGGCGACGTGTGCCAGTGAGTCCGGCAATGCCGCTAGCCGCGTGCGAACTCCAGCAGATGGCCGCTCATCGCCTGAGTCGCCGCGGAAGAAGTCCTGCGCTTGAGCGTCGCCAGGCTCACGTATCTCTCGACGGTGGGAGACGTCAGTGGAACCGCCTGCACCGGGTTCGCCTCGCTGAACCGGACCGAATAGGCCGGCAGCACGGCGACTCCCATGCCGGCGGCAACCATGGCCACCGCTGTCGCCACATGGTTGACTTCCTGGGAAGGAGTGATGCTCGCCCCGATCGACTCCATGGCCGAATCCATGATCGCGCGCAGCCCGCTGCCCTTCGACATTGCGACGACGGGTTCGGACAGCAGGTCGTTCCACGTCACCTGCTGTGCGTTCACCAACCGATGTTCACGACGGCAGACCAGCACCATGACATCCGTCAACAGCACCGTCGAGACGAGTTCCGGATGCTCTCCATCCAGAGTGGCGACGAGCAGATCGATGTCTCCGTCTTCCAACGATCGCAGAAGGCTGGCGGAAGAGTCGTCGCAGACGCGGACGGTGACCTCTGGATACCTCTGGCGGAAAGCCTGGATCGCCACCGGCAGGAAGGTCGAGGCCAGCAGCGGCGTGGCACCGACACGCACGCGGCCACGCCGAACGGCGCCCACGTCCCGCAGATTGGAAGTCATCCGGTCGATGTCGCCAAGCAGGTGTTCCAGCGATTGCAGCAGTTCCTGCCCCGCATCGGTGAGCTCCAGGCGCCGCGTCGTCCGGTCCAGCAGGCGGAGTTCGAGCTCCGCCTCGAGGTTGCGAATCAACGAAGAAAGCGCTGATTGCGTGATGAACAGTTGCTCTGCAGCCCGCGTGAAGCTACCCGCGTGTGCCACCGCAACGAAAGCACGCATCTGCTTCAACGAGATGTTTCTGTTCTCTTTTTTCATGGCGAGGTGAATATGAACCTTCAGTATGGTGAGCCCATCAATTTTGACAACTGGCTGGCCGAGAACGCAGCAAGCCTCGTGCCTCCCGTGGGGAACAAGCAGATATGGGCCAACTCGGACCTGATCTGCACGGTCGTCGGCGGACCCAATCAGCGCTCGGATTTCCACGACGATCCCTTCGAGGAGTACTTCCACCAATTCAAAGGGAGCGCGCATCTTCTTCTTTGGGACCGCGGCCGGTTCGAGCGCGTGAACCTCAAGGAGGGCGACACCTTCTTGTTGCCCGCTCACGTGCGCCACTCGCCGCAGCGTCCCGAGCCCGGCAGCCTGTGCACAGTCATCGAGCGATCTCGTCCGATAGGAGAGAAGGACGCGTTCGAGTGGGTCTGCGCGAAATGCGGTTCGCTCATCGTGCGCAAGGAGCTGCAGCTGCAGAGCATCGTGAGCGACCTGCCCAAGGTCTTCGCGCAGTTCTACGAGACAAGCGAAGCGGAGCGCACATGCAAGTCGTGCGGCACCGTCCACCCTGCGAGGGATTGGGGCAAGTGGCACGCGGACCTGGCCCTCCATCATCCCGATGCGGCCGTGCCCGCTGCGAAGGGATCCTGAGCATTCAGCGCAGTACACCGAACCCTCCGAGCGTCGGAGCCGGACGTGTCCCGCCGGGCAACCACAAGGTCTCCTGGAGTTGCCTGCGGCAGCGGCTTTGACGCGCATCCGACCGATCGACGCAAACCTTCACCAAGCCGACAAGAGCGACTTCACCTCGAAGACGTCGCCGCCCACTCATTCAACTCACGGAGAATTTCATGACTGGTCACGACTCCAAGCGCCTGATCCTCAAGACTGTCCTTCTTGCAACCGCAGCCTGTCTTTTTGGCGCAGCGGCTTCGGCCTCGCACGCCGAAGCTGCGTATCCGAACAAGCCCATTCGCGTCGTGGTTCCCTTTCCTGCAGGAGGGGCCGTGGACACGTTCGTGCGCATCATCGGCCCGGAACTGACCACGCAGATGGGGCAGCCGATCGTCATCCTGAACAAGCCGGGTGGCGGGTCGCAGATCGCCGCGGCCGACGTGCTGTCGTCACCTGCCGACGGATACACCGTGTTCGTCGGGCAGACCGGGGACTTCAGTGTCAACCCGATCCTGTACAAGAACATCACCTACATCCCCGCTCGGGATTTCGATGGCGTCTCCATGCTCGTACGTGCGCCGCAGGTGATGCTGGCCAACGTCTCCGGCAAGATCAACAGCCTCCAGTCGTTGAAGCAGACGATGTCATCGCCCGACGGGATCGTCCTCTACGGCTCCTTCGGACCCGGCACGGCACCGCATCTTCTGGGACACATCCTCTCGCGAAGTGCTTCGGGGGCGAAGTTCACCCATATCCCGTACAAGGGGTTCCCGCCGGCCATGCAGGCGATCATGACGAAGGAGATCGATCTGCTGTTCGATGCCGTCCCCGGCACCCTCAACATGATGCGAACCGGCAAGGTCGTTCCACTGGCCGTCGCGGACTCCAGCCGCAACAGCCACCTGCCGAACGTTCCGACGACGGCAGAGATCGGGCTGCCTTCTCTCGTCATGGACTTCTGGATCGGGGTCGCGGTGAAGAAGGGCACCCCGCGGGAACTCATCAATCGAATCCACGACGCCTTCGAGAAAGCCGTGTCCAACCCTGAGAACTGGAAGAAGTTCTCCGAGCTGGGCTACAGCCGCGTCTCGATGACGCCCGAGCAGTTCGACAGCGCGGTGCGCGCCGAAACCAGCAAGATCAAGCCGGTGATCGTCGAGGCCGGTGTATCGATTGAATGATCGAGCAGGCCGGGCTCCGGCCGATTGCTCACACGGCCCGCACCGGCGCTTCACGGCGGACCGATCCCTTCTTTCCAAGAAAGCTTCGCCTGGCTCGAAAAGTGCCAGGCGAGGTCAAGCTGCTCCTCGCAGCAAATCCCCCTTCCCCACCATCGGTGGCATTGACATGGCGCAAGCTCAGATGACGTACCTTGATCCCCGGGAGATGCCCGCCACCGACATCTACAAAATCATGACCGGCATCGTGGTCCCCAGGCCCATCGCATGGGTCACCACGATCTCGCGCACAGGAGTCGTGAATCTCGCACCCTTCTCCTCCTTCACCTTCGTCAGCCACTCACCGCCCATGCTTGCCATTGGCGTCGACACGAAGCCCGATGGCACAGGGCTGAAGGACACGGCGCGGAACATACTCGAGACGCAGGAGTTCGTCGTCCACATCGCCGATCGATCGCTGCTGCCGCCGCTCCATGCGAGCGCAGAGGAGTATCCGACCGAAATCAGCGAGATCGAGGTGCTCGGCCTGCGCACCTTGCCGGCGTCACGAATCGGCACGCCTCGCCTGGCGGATGCACCCGTCGCCGTCGAATGCCGGCTTCATCGCTGCATCGAATTGGGGACGGGGCCCACGAGACTGTTCATCGGAGAAGTGCAGTGTTTTCACGTCCGTGACTCGCTGCTTGCGGCGGGCAAGATCGACACGGCCCTGCTCGACCCGATCTCCCGGCTCGCCGGCCCTCACTACGCGACGATCGACCAGATTCTTCCGGGGTCATGATGCGCATCCGAGTTGCATCGCAAGATGCAACCATCGACCGGGGCCCGGCCGGCCGGTCACCCCACCGCGAAGCACTCCGGGACCGCAGCAGTCGCCTGCCGCCCCGGACCCGGCACGGCCCTTTCAGGCCTTCGACGATGCCGCCTCGATCTGCATGAAGTGCGAGACGTTCTTGACGGTCATGTAGTGATGGAGCCCTTCCGAGCCGCCTTCCCGCCCGTAGCCGCTGGATTTGACCCCGCCGAACGGCGTCTCCGGCAGCGACGCTTCCAGGGTGTTGATCGAGAAGTTGCCGCACTCGACCTCCTCCACCATCCGGTCGGCCCTGGCTGCGTTGTGGGTGAAGCCGTAGGCTGCCAGGCCGAAGGGCACTGCGTTGGCCTGCGCGATGGCTTCGTCCAGCGAGCTCACCGGGTTGATGACGGCGAGGGGGCCGAAGGGCTCCTCGCCCATGACCCGCGCATGGGAGGGCACATTCGCCAGTACGGTGGGCTCGAAGAAGTAGCCGGCACGATCCATGCGCCTGCCGCCCGCGACCAGACGAGCGCCGCAATCCGTGGCGTCGTCCACGAGTTCGGCCAGCGCCTGCACACGGCGGCCGTTGGCCAGCGGACCCATCTCGACGCCGGCGGCCATGCCGTCGCCCACACGCAGGGCCCGGGCGCGCTCGGCAAAGATCCCCACGAATTCATCGAAGACCTTCTCGTCGACGAAGAAGCGGGTCGGCGATGTACACACCTGGCCTGCATTGCGCATCTTGCGGTTCGCGGACATCACCGCCGCGTCCCGCACATCCACGTCATCGCAGACGATCACCGGCGCGTGGCCGCCGAGCTCCATGAGCACCGGCGTCATGTGCTGGGATGCGAGCGTCGTGAGATGACGGCCCACGTTGGTCGAACCCGTGAAGGCAACGAGGCGCACCTGATCCTGCGGAATGAGGTAGCCGGAGATCTCGGCCGGATCGCCAAAGACCAGGTTGAGCACCCCGGGCGGCAGGCCCGCATCGTGGAACGCGCGAGCGATGTGCAAGGCGCCGGCCGGTGTTTCTTCCGCTGCCTTGAGGATGATCGAGCAGCCCGAGGCGATGGCGCCGCCGATCTTGCGAGCGGGCTGGCTCATCGGGAAGTTCCACGGCGAGAAGGCGGCCACGGTGCCGATGGGCTGGTGATGCACGATGTAGCGCGTGCCGTGGGCGCTCGGGATCACGCGGCCATAGGTGCGCACGGCTTCGCCTGCGTCCCATTCGAAGAACTCGCAGCCCCGGATCACTTCCAGGCGCGCCTGCGGCAGCGGCTTGCCATGCTCGAGCGTGATCGAGTGGGCAATCTCATCGATGCGCTCGCGCATCAGCCGCGCGGCACGTCGCAGAACCTCGGCGCGTTCACTGGGGGCGGTGCGGCGCCATACGCGAAAGCCTTCGTCGGCGGCGCTGAGCGCGTCGTCCAGGTCCGAAGTCGCTGCGCGCGGCAGGCGACCGATCTCCTTTTCGGTCGCCGGATTGACCACCGGCATGTCGCTGCGGGTCTTGCGCCAGGCGCCACCGATGTAGAGCTGGAGGTCGGGGTATTCGATCATAGAAGTCGGTCCTTGAAAGACGGAAGTTCATTCTTCCGAGGGCACTATGGCAGTCCCGTGAATTTCCAAAAAGTGAATTCGACTACCATCGACTTGAAAATAAGTGATGGCAGCGACGCAGATGGCGCCTGCTTTTTTCTCTCTCGAAGGGGTCCTCATGCCAAGCTGGGAACAGCGCATTTCCCTGCGCCATCTGCGTCTGGCGGATGCGATAGAGCGTGAAGGCAGCCTCGTGCGGGCAGCCGAGCGTCTGAACATGACGCAATCGGCCGTGACCAAGGCGCTTCAGGAAGTGGAGGCGCTGACCGGAGCCGCACTTTTCACACGCACCAGTCGTGGCTCTGTACCGACGCCTTTCGGTGAAGTACTGGTGCGCCACGCACGCGCCATCATCGCGCAGCTGCGCAACGCAGATCGCGAGGTGATGGAGCTGCGCGAGGGCCATGGCAGCGTCAAGGTCGGAACCCTTCCATCCGCAGCCGGCGGCGTTCTTCCGTCAGCGTTGAGCATCGTGTTGAAGCGCCAGCCTCATCTGCAAGTCACGGTTGTCGAAGGCCAGCACGACTGGCTGACGACGCTGCTGCGCCGCGGCGATCTCGACCTGATGACGAGCCGGCTGCCGCGGCGGCGCCTGCCGGCAGACATCACCCAGGAAGTGCTCGGCATCGATCGCGCACGGCTGATCGTTCGTGCCCGTCATCCGTTGAGCAGAAGGCCGCGCATCGGGTTGGAAGCACTCGGCGGCTTCGGATGGGTCCTGCCTCCACACGAAACGTCCATGCGGCGGCAGCTCGAAGCCACCTTCCGGGAGGCCGGCCTGGATGCGCCGGCGGCCACCGTGGAGTCGATGTCTTTCCTGACCAACCGTGCCCTGGTGCTTGCGTCGGACCTGATCACCGTGTGGCCGCAGCACCTTGCCGAAGTGGAAGCTCGCACGGGACTGGTCAAGATCCTGCCGCTCGAGCTGGCCCAGACGGAGCGCCCGCTCGGCGTCTGGTGGCGCACCGATCCTGGCTTGTCCCCTTCCGCGCAACTGCTCGTCGACGCCTTGAGAACGGTTACTGCACACGCCGCAAGCGAGCCTGGCTGAGCAGCACGAACGCGGCCGGCCGCAGACGGGCGGTGAAAGCTCCGTACGCGCACTCGGATCACGTGGCCGGACGCTGGCCAGCGCGCATCGCGTGCCGCGTGCGCGCCCCCGAGGAAGAGGCGGAGGACGAGGATGCCGTATCGGCAAGGGACCTTGCGCCCTTCAGCCGCGAAGGAAAAACCTCGACCAGCCAATCGATGAAGACCCGCAGCCGATGGGTGACATGCCGGGTCTGCGGGTAGACGACATGGAAGGGATAGGGCGCCGGTCGCCAGGGTTTCAGGATCTCCACCAGCGAGCCGTCGCGCAGCGACGCATCGGCCGCATAGGTGAATGTCTGCACGATCCCCAGACCGGCCACGCAGGCGGCCAGGTGTGCGTTGCTTTCGTTGACGCCCATGCGATGCTCGACCTTGATCTCGATCTTCTCGCCGGCGCGCTCGAAGCGAAACGGCATGGCACGGCCCGTCTGGCTGGACACATAGCTCACCAGGCGGTGGCCGTTCTTGAGCTCTTCCGGGTAGGCAGGCGTGCCGAACTGCTTGAGATAGCTTCGCGTGGCGCAGGTGATGAGCTCTGCATTGCCCAGGTGCCGGGCCACGAGCGATGAACTGTCCAGCGGGCCGCCGCGGATCACGCAGTCGACGTTGTCGCCGATCAGGTCCACCGGGCGGTCGGACACGCCCAGGTCGATGCGGATGTCGGGATAGCGCGCCACGAAATCCGGCAGCAGCGGAATGAGCACGTCGCGCGCGGTGGAGCCACCGACGTCGATGCGCAGATGGCCGCGCGGCCTGCCTCGGGCGAGATTGAACGAGGCATCGATGTCCTCGAGGTCGCGCAGGATGCGCGTGCACTTGGCGTGGTAGTCCTGGCCTTCGGGCGTCACCGTCACGCGGCGGGTCGTGCGCTGCAGCAGCGACACCCCGAGATGGGCCTCCAACTCGCGCACCAGCTTGCTCACCGTGGCGATGGGCATGTCGAGCGAGTCGGCCGCGCGCGTGAACCCGCCGGCTTCCACCACGCGGGCGAAGGCGCGCATCGCCAGCAGTTGGTCCATGGGCACTCCTTGCTGCGGAACAAGCCTTCGATTATCCATGTACATGGATAGTCATTCCATTCCGTGCACTTTTTCATTCAATGAGCGAAGCCTACATTTCCTCCATGCCCCAGCGAAGAGCCGCTGCAGAAGTGCAGCGCAACGTCGCGAGGCATCGATTCCATCCTCATCCATTCACGAAACGGAGCACACCATGAACAAGCAACTCGAAGGCAAGATCGCCCTCGTCACCGGCGGCAGCAGCGGCATCGGCCTCGGTGCCGCGAAGGAGCTCGCGGCGCAGGGCGCGCGCGTCTTCATCACCGGCCGTCGCCAGCAGGAACTGGACGCGGCGGTCGCACAGATCGGCTCCTCGGCCACGGCGCTGCGCGCCGACGCATCGGTGCTGTCGGACCTCGATGCCGTCTATGCCCACATCGCGAAGACGGCCGGGCGGCTGGACATCCTGTTCGCCAATGCCGGCGGCGGCGACATGATGCCGCTGGGCGCGATCACCGAAGAGCACTTCGACCGAATCTTCGGCACCAACGTGCGGGGCGTGCTGTTCACGGTGCAGAAGGCGCTGCCCTTGCTGAGCAACGGGGCCTCGGTGATCCTCACCTCTTCCACCACCTCCATCCAGGGCACGGCCAGCTTCAGCGTCTACAGCGCGAGCAAGGCGGCGGTGCGCAACTTCGCGCGCTCCTGGGCCCTGGACCTCAAGGACCGCGGCATCCGCGTGAACGCCGTGAGCCCCGGCCCGGTCCGCACGCCCGGCCTGGGCGGCCTCGTGCCCGAGGAGGCGCGCCAGGGACTCTTCGACCACCTGGCATCACAGGTGCCACTGGGCCGCCTGGGCGAGCCTGGCGAGATCGGCAAGGCCGTCGCCTTCCTCGCTTCCGACGCCGCGAGCTTCGTCAACGGCATCGAGCTGTTCGTCGACGGCGGCATGGCGCAGGTCTGAGGCGGCCCTGGCACCCGGAGTGCCCCAGGGCGAACGCGTACGCGCCGTCTGCATCGGCGCGACGCCCGCCTAGCTCGCGCTGAAGATGTCTGCGAACGCCTGGAAATCCCAGCGGCCGTCGTTGTGCGTGTAGACGGCCGTGAACTCGTTGTTCACGCCCCGGGACCAGAAGTGCAGCCCGAGGCGTCCTCGATAGAGGATGACCTGCGCCAGGTCGGCATCGATCTCGCCGAGTGCGTCAACCATCGCATCGACGTGCGGCAGCACGGCCTCCAGCGTGGGCATGACCGCGCGCTCCAACTCTTCTCGATCAACGGCATACACCTGAACCGTGACCTCGTTCTCCGATCCGCGAAAGAGATCGGCGTTGAATTCCCGGCGCCCATCGGAGTCGGGCTCGTCATCGGCTGGGTGGAAGCCCTGCTGGCGAAGTTCGGCGAGATAGTCCATCGGCGATCGCAGAGTTTGTACATGAAGTGATCCCCGAGGACGTTACCGCAGTTCTCCCGGGACCGAGTAGGTCGGCTGCGACGTATCGAAAGATGAGAAGTGGGCGCGGTCGAGAAACGACGTGCATTCGTGCTTCATGCCGAGCTCAGGGCACATCTGGAGCCCGTGCCGCGTGCCGCAGGGGCACAGCGGCTCGCGAGGCGCTACGCGGTGGAACGCCTGGACAGCTCTTCGCGCAATGTCTCGTTCACCTTCTGGAGGTCGGCCGCGGATTCACTGAGCTGCTTCTCGAGCTGCTCTGTCCGCTCGACGGCCCTGTCGACTTCCGGTGTCAGCGTTTCCTTGGGAATGTCGCTGTTGAGCACCGCGTGCACCACGGCCAGTTCTTCTGCAACTTCCTGAACGGCATCTGTCGCCTGCGTGTTTTCTTGCAAGGCCTTCGCGATGCGCGAAGGATCTTCCTGCGCAGGCCTGGAGGTCTGGGATGTCATGCGGCTCCTAGTCGTTCAACACTCCTTGATCCTATTCAAAAGAGGCCGAAGGTAAAGACAGGCAGGCCAAGTCGCGACGACGGCCTACACGCCATGTGAGACTTATAGGTACCAATTGCGGGCAGTCAGTCCTATTGATGCCCACAACCTCATCTGCGCTTCCCCGCGCCACCGTGATGCCGCTTTCCACCGTGCTCGTCGAGGACAGCATCACGATCAGGGAAAACCTGATCCCCGCCTTGGAAGAGCTCGCGGACGCCGAGGTCGTCGGCGTTGCCGAAACCGCGAGCGAAGCCGTTGCGCTTCTGGAAGACCTGGGCGATGCCTGGCAACTGGCGGTGGTCGACCTGTTCCTGCGGGAGGGATCCGGCCTGACGGTGCTGCGAGCAGGCCAGGCCCGACGTCCGCACCAGCGCATGGTGGTTCTCACGAACTACCCGACGCCTGAGATGCGACGCCGATGCGCGGAGTTGCGCGCCGATGCATTGTTCGACAAGTCCAGGGAGCTCGATCTGTTCTTCGATTGGTGCAAAGGCATTGCGCCCTGAAAGGCCGATCGCCGGCCGCCACGCAAATCCCGCCGGCCAAGCGCCAGTCGATCCCGAGGGTCCGCGTCTTCACGGCGTGCGCACGGAGATCACCTTCCGCATCGGCCCCGCATCGAAGACCAGCCGCGACGGCCACGCCGGCCAAACCACGCCCAGGGCCGGATCGTCCGGTCTGCCCTGGCGCGCGAAGGCGCCGAGGCTGCGCATCATCGCGTCCGAGAGCGCGAGCCGGCCCGGCGCGTTGGCACGCGTGAACGCGAAGCGTGCATACAGCGACGGGCCGAAGTTGCCGAACATGAAGGGCAGATCGAAGGTGTGGGCGGCGCCGAAGATCCGGTCGAAGGGCGCTGGCAGCTCGTCCCACTCGAACTCGTAGGCCCACACGGCCTCCTGCCGCGTGCGCAATGCATTGAGCACGTCGTCGCGGATGGCTGCGAACCAGAGGCGATCGAGCTGCGCGGCGCGTGCGTCGAAGCCGGTGGCCGGGGTGTCCACCGGCAGGAAGGCCGCGGGAATCCATTCGGCCACCGTGGTCTGCGGTGGGGCCTCCGGGTCGTAGCGCCATGCAAGGGAGAACACCTGCGCGTCGCTCAGCAGCCGGCCGCTGCGGCCACCCAGGTCAGCGCTCAGCGCGAAGAGTTGGGGAAACAGCTTGGTTTCGTCGCGCGTGTGGCCGGCGAGCACGGGCACCCGCAGGTAACGGCCTTCGCGCACGGCGGCGATCGGGTCGGAGGCCAGCACCCAGCCGTCGGGGATCGGGTTGGAGGCGGCCATGCCGCGAGCGGTCAGGCGCGTGCGCACCACCTCGAGCAAAGCATCCGGCGCAAGCGTGCGCAGCCATGCCGCCGTGGATGCGGCGCCTTCGGCGGCAACAAGGCGACGCGCCTGTGCTTCGTCAGCCGCGCGACCAGCGGCGATCAGCGCATCGAGCACCAGGGCCTCGCCGCGAGCGGCCCACACGGGCGCGGGCAGCACGGCGGGGATGCCGCCACGCGGCAAGGTTGCAGCCGTCGACAGGCCGCCGCTCATCGCCACGACGCGATGAAACAGCGGCTGCGGGCGCGCCGCCACCATCGGGGAAGTCAACAACGCATAGACATTCACCGCACCCGCCGATTGCCCCATGAGCGTGACGCGGCTCGGATCGCCGCCGAATGCCGCGACGTTGCCGGCCACGAATTCGAGCGCCTTGGCGATGTCCAGCAGCGCGAAGTTGCCCGAGTCTTCGTCGCGCCGGCCGGTCTTGAGGGCTGCAGCATCGAGGAAGCCGAAGATGCCCAGGCGGTAGTTGACCGAGATCACGACGGCGTCCTCGTGGCGGGCGAGTTCCGCGCCGTCGTACACCGGGTCGGCCGTGTAGCCGGTGATGTTGCTGCCGCCGTGCACGAACACGATCACCGGCCGCGGCGCGGTGGCGCGCGACGCGGGGGTCCAGATGTTGAGGTACAGGCAGTCCTCCGAGCCGACCGTGCGGCCCAGGGCAGTGCCGACGGTTTCGTCGTAGCGGTTGTTCAGGCCCGGGCCGTAGAGCCGCTGCGTCTGCACGCAGGCCGGCGCGAAGGCGGTCGCGCGCCTTGCGGCGGTCCAGGGCTGCAGATCCTGCGGCGCACGCCAGCGCAATGCACCGACCGGCGGCTGCGCATAAGGCACGCCCTTCCAGCTCCAGGTGCCGTTCGCGGCCGCGTCGTCGAGCCCGATGACCGGCCCGTAGCTCGTCAGCCGACGCAGTCCGCCGCCGTCTCCCGGCGCAATGGCCGCGCAGCCGCAAAGCAGCCCCGACGCCAGCAGGACGATCAGGCGGGCAAGCCTGGCCGGCCCGCCGACGATGCGAAACAGCGTGCGCATCATTCGGCCGTGATGTGGGCGGCTTCGATGATCTGCGCCCACTTGCGCGTCTCGCCAGCCATGAAGGCGGTGAATTCCGCGGGGCTGCTGCCACGCAACTGCAGGCCCACGGCCTCGGCCTTGCGCCGCACGTCGGCATCGGCCAGGGCGGCGCGGAGATCCGCGCTCAGACGACCGATCACGTCGGCCGGCGTGCCCGCAGGCGCGAGCAGGCCATACCAGCCATAGCCCACCACGTTCGCCAGGCCTTGTTCGCGCAAGGTCGGCGCGTCGGGGTAAAGCTGCGTGCGTTCCTCGTTGGCCACACCCAGCACGCGCAGCTTGCCGGCCTGGATGTGGGGCACGGCGGTAGAGATGGCCGTCAGCGTGCCGTCGATGCGGCCGGCCAGCAGTTCGGTGTAGGCGGGCGCATCGCCGCGGTACTGCACCACGATGCCCTTCACGCCGGCCGCGCGCAGCAGCAGCTCGGCGGTGAGATGCGGCGCCGAGCCGGCGCCGGGGGAGCCGAAGGTCGCGCCCTTGGGGTTGTCCTTGGCGTAGCGGATGAATTCGGCCAGCGTCTTGTACGGCGCCTGCGCGTTGACGACGAGGAACAGCGGCGCGATGGCGGTACTGCCGATCGCGGCGAAGCTCTTGTGCACGTCGTAGGGCAGGTCCTTGTAGAGCGCCTCGCCGATGGCGATCGGCGCGGCCGCGTGCAGCAGCGTGTAGCCGTCGGGCGCTGCCTTGGCCACGTAGTCGTTGGCAATGCGCGTGCCCGCGCCGGCCTTGTTCTCGACCACGATACCCTGGCCCAGGCGGCGCGAGAGGTAGTCGCCGAGCACGCGCGTGAGGATGTCGTTCGACCCGCCGGCGCCGTATGGCGAGACCATGCGGATCGGCCGCTGCGGCCAGGGCTGCGCGAGCGAGGGCACGCTCCAGGGAAGTGCGAGCCCGGCGGCAGCCGAGGCGAGCAGGTGTCGGCGTTGGATGGCCATGGTGGTTGTCTCCGTCGTTGTTGTGGGTGGCAGGGACTCAGAGCGCGCGGATCGGGGGGTAGTCGAACCGCAGCGCGAGATGATCGGCTCCGGGCTGGTACAGCCGCAGCACGACATAGAACGGCTCGCCGGCCGGCGCCGGCAGCCAGTTCACGCCGGGGCCCGGATCATCGGCCTGCAGCCGGATCGCCACGCCGCCGTCCGGCTCGTGACGCAGGCCCGGTGTGCGGTCGCCGATAGAGTAGCGGTCGATGGGGTTGGCCACGAACAGGCAGTCGCTGCGCCGGTACATCGTGAGCGACCAGAACGCATCCACCTGCGGGCCGCGCCCTGGCGCGAAGCGCAGTTCGTAGCGGCGCCCGCCATGCAGCACGTCGCCGTCCGCGTCCACCTCGGCCGTGGGGTACATGGCTTCTTCCACGCCGAGCGCACCGATGAAGTTGCGGGCGATGCGCGCGCGCGTGAGGTGGTCGTCACCCCAGTGCGTACGCACCATCACCGGGATGGCCCAGCCGCCGCCCAGGTCGTGCGGCTGGCCCGCATGGCGCAGTCGCTCGTACACCGCGGGCAGGGCCGCCTCCAACATCGCGGTCGGTGGCGGCCAGTCGAGCGATTCGCCCGCCGGCGGCGGATTGCGGCGCAGCGCCTCGTCCACCACCGCACGGAAACGCGACGGCTCCGGAACGCGCGTGTCCAGGCCGTCGATCCAGGTGTCGACGCGCATCGCCGCGTCGCTGCCGTCCGAACGCACGATGCGCAAGGCGGCCTGGCTCGCACGCACGCGCTGCGCGTCGGCACCGTCGTCCTCCACCAGGAGGCGGCCGATCAGCCAGACGTCGCTGCCGCCCGCCGCGATCTTGTGCGTGATGCCTTGCGGCACCTCGCCATGCCAGCCTGGCGCATGCACCAGCGTGCGCTGCGGCCGGTTGCCGGTGGTGCGACGCCCGACGTATGCGAAGGGGTTGGTCCAGGCGTCGAGCAGGCCCAGCGTCCAGTAGCGCTCACCCATCTCGGGCGACTCGATGACCACCGGGCCTTCGGACAGGTCGAGCCAGGCGTTGCTGTAGACCGTGTCGTTGTTGGGGCTCACGACCTCCTTGTCCTGGGGTCCGAGACGGCGGTGCGTATGGGTGAACTGGTTGACCCAGCGCATGCGCGAGTCCCGCTCGGGCGCCGCAAAGCCCAGGACAGGATGCCGGCGCGCGGTGGTGGCCGCCCGCATGCGCATCGTCTCGTAGAGCGGCAAGGTCTGGATCACTGCGGCTTCGGTCGCGGTTTGCGCGTCGGCGGCCGAGTCGAGGGCCGAGTCGATGGCCGCATCGGTATGCATGGTCATGGATTTCTCAAGCGGTCGAAGGAAATGCAGCCGCGCTCAGGCCACGGCGCCGATGCCGTGCAGCCGCGCGATCTCGTCGGCGTCGAAGCCCAGCGCCCCGAGCACGAGGTCGGTGTCCGCGCCACAGGCAGGCGCTGCGGACGGCGTCGGCCGCGGTGCGTGGCCGAGCGTGTAGGGCAGCGCGAGCGAGGCATAGCGGCTGCCGTCGGGCGCCACGGCGTCGACCAGCATGCCGCTGGCCTGCACGTCGGCGCTGTCGAGCACCTGGCGGTAGCTGCGCACGGCGCCGACCACGATCTGGTTGCGGCTGAGCAGCGCCACGCACTCCTCGCTGGTGAAGGAAGACAGGCACTCGCGCAGCACGCCGCGCAGCGCCTCGCGGTGCTGCACGCGCAATGCGTTGGTACGAAAGCGCGGATCGCTTGCCAGCGCCTCGCGGCCCATCACGCGGCAAAAGCGTGCCCAGTGCTCGTCCGCGTACGCCGACAGCACGATGTGGCCGTCGCGCGTGGGCACGACCTCGGCCGCGGGTGCGTTGTGCGGCTGCCCGTCGCCGATGCGGGTGGGCTCGGGCGCGCCACCGAGGTAGTCGCACCAGGTGGTGGCCTGCAGGTGCATCGCCACTTCGAGCAGCGAGGTGCGCACGGTCTCGCCGCGGCCAGTGCGCGCACGCGCATACAGGGCCGCCAGCACGGCCTGCGCACCCAGGTGGGCCGCCGCCGCATCGATGACGGGAACACCCACCTTCTGCGGCAGGCGGTCGGGCTCGCCGGTCAGCGACATCAGCCCGCTCTCGGCCTGCGCCGCGATGTCGTAGCCGGGCCGCAGGGCCGAAGGCCCCTGAGTGCCGAAGCCAGAAATCGACAGGAAGACGATCTGCGGAAAGCGCGTGCGCACCGTGTCCGGTCCGAGCCCCAGTGCCTCGACAGCGCCCGGGCGCAGGTTCTGGATGACGACGTCGCTGGCCTCGATGAGACGCCAGGCGACGGCCAGGCCGGCCTCGCTCTTGAGGTCCAGCGCGATCGAGCGCTTGCCCCGGCTGTAGGCGCGGATCATCGACTCGCCGTAGCGGCCGATGTGCCTGGCCTGGTCGCCTGCGAGCGGCTCGACCTTGATCACTTCGGCGCCGAGCTCGGCCAGCACCATGGCCGCACCCGGACCGGCGATGTACTGCCCCATGTCGAGGACGCGCACACCTTCGAGCGGAGCCGCGGGGCGGTGGACCTCCGTGCTCGTGCCTGTCTCTTTGTTCGTGGAATTCATCGCCCGGACCTTATCGGCCTGGGCGATTCTTGAAAATTCGATAATCGTGAGGGAGTGATCACGAATCGAAATCGCCAACCGGAGCCCTCCCATGGACAGCAAGACCGACCACCTCGTGCGCAAGCTGCGTTTGCGCCACCTGGAACTGCTCGTCGCGCTGTCGGAAACGGCCACGATGCGCGGCGCCTCGGCGCGGCTTCACCTGAGCCAGCCGGCGATCAGCAAGATGCTCGGCGAGATCGAGTCCTGCTTCGGTGCGAGGCTGTTCGAGCGCAGCCACCAGGGCATCCATGCCAACGCCCTCGGGGCCGGCGCAGTCTTCCACGCCCGCGCGGTGCTCAACCAGCTCGAGCGCGCCACCGAAGACGTGGAGGCCATGCAGAGCGGCGCGTTGGCCATGCTGCGCATCGGCGCGCCCTCGGTCACGGCGACCGTGCCCGCCGCCGTGGCGGCCCTGCGCCGGCAGATGCCCGGGGTGTCGGTGCAGCTGCGCGAGGGCCGCGTGCAGGAACTCATCCAGCGGCTGCTCGAAGGCGAACTCGATGGTGTCTTCGGCGCCGTGACACCGGAGCTGCTGGCCGGAGACACCGCGCGCCTGCTGGAGCCGGTGGTGATGCTCAAGGACGAGCTCTGCGTGCTGACTGCGAACGCCAACAAGCTCCATCGCCGCGGACGGCTGCGGTGGGCGGACCTGCAGGCGGCGGCATGGATGGTGCCGCCGAAGGAAACGCTCGTCCGGCAGGCCTTCATGACCGCCTTTCTCGACGACGGCGTGACGCCGCCCGTGCCGGTCATCGAGGCCATCTCCTCGGTGACCATCGGCACGCTGCTGCGCCACGATCCCACCCTGGTGTGCGTGGTGCGCCGGGAGCACGCGAGCGATGAACTCGCACGCGGCGGGGTGCGCCGCCTCAACGTGACGCCGAAGATGCCACTGCCCTCCTTCGGTCTGTTCTTTCGGCGTGACGGCCAGCAGCAGAGCCCCGCGATGCGGGCTTTCGCCGATGCGGTTCGGCAGGCCAGCATGCGGCGCCGACCGGCCGCTCACGCCACGGCCTGACCACGGGCGGGCCCGCCCTTTTCGTGGGCGGTTCATCGCGCAGTTGTGCCCCCGCACCCTGGGCAGCCGGCCATTCGCAACGGGCACCACGCCCGACTCCTTGGCCGAGGACCGTACCGTGCGAGCAAGTCGTCGGGGCACCATCCCAGGAGGGCCTGGAATAGGCGATTCGGCAAGCTGGTGTGGCTCCGAAGCATCAACCGGGTGCTTGATGCAGCGCGTGCCACGTTTAGATTGGTTGCTCTCCATCCGCGAGCGCGCACCACCGTGACCCATTCGTCTGCGAAGGCTGCCAGGCCGGGTGCGCAACCCAGGCCGAGGCTCGTGGAAAGAAGAGACGGAGCACAGAGCTGTTGACCCACTGAACACCGGATGACGTACGAAAGATCCAGGTGACGAGCGTCTTCGCTCGAAGGAACGACCATGGCACTCAGGAACTCGGATACCCGCTACCACGCATCGGTCATTGCTGCGCACTGGCTGATGCTGGCACTCCTCGCCGCTGTCTATGCCTGCATGGAATTGCGCGGGCTCGCACCCCGGGGCAGCGACCTGCGTGTCGGCCTCAAGGCGTTGCATTTCCTGCTGGGTTTGAGCGTGCTGGTTCTCGTGATGGCTCGTCTTGCCCTTCGATGGCACGCGGGGCCGACCCCCTCAGTGCAGCCACCCGTTCCGGCCTGGCAAGAGAAGCTGGCGCAACTGATGCACCTGGTGCTCTATGTATTCATGGTCGCTACGCCGATCCTGGGCTGGCTGGCGCTGAGTGCCGAAGGCAAGCCGATCATCCTGTTCGGGATGGATGTGCCGTCACTGGTGGGGCCAGACAAGGCGCTTTCCGAGCGGCTGAAGGAGATCCATGAATCCTTGGCCAGCGTCGGCTATTTCCTCATCGGCCTGCATGCGCTGGCGGCACTGGTGCACCACTACATCGTGCGGGACACGACGCTCTTGCGCATGCTGCCAGGGTCGAAGCTAGCCAGCGACCGACGCAGCCGCCGAGCGTGAACGACGCCAGTCCTTTCGATTCGTCAAGCCCTCGCAGATTCCAGACCGATGCTTCCGCCTGCAGACCAGCGAAGGATGCTGGCGCAAATCCACCAGTCGTCGCAGAAACGTAGATGGACAGCCGCCAGCATCGAGGACGCCGTCTTACCAGACGGCTGGCTGCCGAAGCACCTCTACCAGCGCCGGCTGACTGTCGGTTCGGAGTTTGCCCCGGAGACGGCGAGTACGCTTGACCTAGCGCAACGGGTGCAGCCCTGAGTCGCGGTCGCCTGTCACAACCTCGGGATCGCGCGGCCTCGCGGTTCGATGGATCTGCGTTCGCATCCATCGCGCAGGCCCCATCTTTCGCTGAGACCCATGCTCATGCTGTCGCACTGATCGACCAGCGAGGTTTCACAAAACCACCGGCATGCATTCCCGCCAGATCTCTCCAAGCCGAAGCCGCCCAGCGGTTTGAGCTGCCTCAACATGGCGGCGCATCGGGATGACTAGCTTAGGCGCCCATGCCACTGCCGAAGAGAGACCGCGATGATTCACCACCTTCCTCTTAGGTTTCGCTGTGTGGCGACGAGCCTGCTGGCCGCAACACTGGTCGGCTGTGTGGCGACACCGGTGCGCGAAAGCACGGGCGAGTACCTGGACGATACGAGCATCACCACGCGCGTGAAGACCAATCTTCTGATTCATGAAGACCTGAGCACCGTGGAAGTCAAAGTCGAGACTTTCAAGGGTCGAGTGCAACTCAGTGGCTTCGTGAAGACGCCAGACCAAAAGGATCGGGCCGGCGAGATCGCTCGTTCCGTCAAGGGGGTCAGCGAAGTCATCAACGACATCCTGATTCGGTGAGTCGCAACGCAGCGGTCTGCGTCTTGCCAGGCCTGTCGGTAGCATCGGACTGAAGAGCATGGTGATGGCGCTCAAACACGGCTGAGAAAAGCAGGCGATCCATTTCCCAAGAGAACAGTCTCACCAGAGGCCCGGAATCAACCGCCAGCGCACGCGACGGGCATAGTCCGCATATCCGGAAAGTTCTGTCCGCAGCAGACGATCCTCCCGCGAGGCCCGCAGGACCAGGAACGCGGAAGCGAGCGCGGCTGACACAAATGCGGCTGCTCGAAGGCTTTCAGGAGTTCTTCTCCGTGAGTGGCCATCCGATTCGGTGCGCTTCCATCTTCGCCATTGCGCTGCCGCGCGAGAACCGGTGACGTGGGTTGCGTTGCGAGTCTCGACTATCGAGCCCTCATGCCGGATCGGGCATGTCAATTTTCTTCAAGACAGGCGTTTACTGCGCTGCAAGAATGGCCTCATGCGAGAAGACGCACATCCTGAAGAAGAAGCGGCAGCAGGAGCCGCCAGCCGCCGATTGCGCGACGCGGTCCGGGACGATGCCCGCGTCTTTACGTCCGGATACCGCCCGCCATGTTCGTGACGATCATCGTGGGCGTTGTGGCGGTGGCCCTGCTGCGTCTTGGCTTCGGCATGGCAGCTGTCCCATGAGTACGCGAATGCATGGCAACAGGACCAGCCCGCCGCGGCGCCACAGTTCCTCCAACCCCATGCGATGAGCCCCACCATACGCGCCTTCCTGACGTCGTGCGATGCGATCTTCGAAGTGCACAGCCACGCCCCCGTGGTGAGCTTCAGCGACGCACGGCAACTGCTTCCCTTCGACCCCGATGCCATGGTCAAGAGCCTGGCCTTTCGCCTTCCGGGAGATCGCTACGCGATCGCCGCCATGCAGGCGCCCGAGCGCGCGGACTACAAGAAGATCGCCGATGCCCTCTGCGTGCGGAGGGCGGACCTGCAGATGGCCACCGACACGGAGCTGGCACAGTTCCTCGCGATGGTCCCGGGCGGCGTCGCGCCCTTGCCAATCAATGAGGCGCAGGTGGTGATCGACTCTGGAGTGACCGCAATGGAAACCATCTATTGCGGCACCGGGCGAAATGATTCGACGCTTCAGATCCGTAGCGCCGAACTCCTGCGGGTCAGCCGCGGTGTGCTGTTCGACCTCGTCAAGCGAGGACCGCTCACGCCTTCCGGAAACTGATCGGCGCGCATGGCCCATGATCAGCGGGCCCGAGATCGACGCGGGCTAGGCGAGCCGGCTCCCGATGCGCGACGCCCCCTCGGTGACCAGTTGGACGATCTTGTCGAGATCGACGATGGCCAGGCGCGAGGTGTCGAAGACCAGCGAGATCGCAGCCCATGCGCCGCCATCGGCCTTGAGGATCGGCGCGGCCACCGCCGCGAGCTGGGGCTCGAGTTCGCCGATGGAAACGTAGTGGCCTGCCTTGCGGATCGCCGCATAGCCCTTGCGGAATTCGCTCCAGTCGGCGGGCAGGCCGCTGCGAACGATCTCGTCGTGGCGCGCGTCGAAGACCTTGCGCAGCTGGGCCGGCGTGAAATTCGCCAGCAGCACCTTCGGTGCGGCACCCTGGAACAGCGGACGGGGCCGTCCGCGTCCATAGGCCAGCGTTGCCGGAGCGCCGCCCATCTCGCGGTGGGTATCGAGCGCCTGCATCCCGAAGAGGCCTGAGAGCACGCAGTCGAAGCCGGTGGCCGCGACCAGCTCGCGCATCACGGGAATGCCCTCGCGCAGCACCGGGTCCGCCTTGCGGATGTAGTGGTCGAGCAGGATGATGCGCGGCCCCAGCGCGTAGTGGGAGTCCTCCACGCGCTGCAGCAGGCCGGCTTCGAGCAGCATGCGCACGTAGCGATAGCCCGTGGGCAGCGACACGTCGAGCGCCACCGCGATGTCGTCCGCCGTGCGCGTCAGGTGCGTGTCGTCGAAGAGATCGAGAACACCCAGCATGCGTCCCAGGCTGGACATGGATTTTTCCGGCACGTGATTTCCTCCAGGATGCCATGCCGCGGCGGGGAGGTATTGCAGGAAGCGATCCGGACCGTGTCCCCATGCGCGGCTCCGACGATAAATCGGTCTGGCCCGAGTATCACCGCCTGCGCGGTGTCGGCTCGGGGCCGATGGCCATGGCGAAATCGCGGCGCTGCAGGACACGGTCGGAACCGACCACACGCTCGCGGGAGCGCCGAAGCTGCCATCGCAGGCATGGCTGTGGTTGGGCCCCGAATCACCAATCTGATCGAGATGCCCCGCCCGCATGGCGGTCGGAGCCCTTCGCAGCAAGGCATCTTCCGCACGCAAAAGGAAGGGATTTCTATTATGGAAATACTTTCCAATCCTGCTTATGATCTTTCTCCATCGGGCCTGAACGCCCTCGTCCGCCTGTTCTGGAGTCGATCCGTGCCACTGTTCCGTCCACCGTCCGCACACGATCTCCGGCGCGTGCCCAACGCGCCGTCCTGAGCTCGCTCGCGCGTTCCGTCTTCATTGCTTCCTGAGTCAGCACCTCCCGCGGGTCGGGAGGGTGGACTGCTGCTGCCCGCTCGCATGCAGGAGCCAAGAGCAGCGTCCTTTCCTGTTTCCATGGGCCGGCGCTTCCGTTCGCCGTCGTCTGCTCCCGCCGGCCAGCAAGGGGCAGTCGACACATTCCGGCAGAGCGCGCTCGCGCGATCTTGGCCTCAGATCACAAAAAGGAGACTTCGTTGAAATCAGCCCCTTCATTGACTCTCGGTCTCGCGTCGAGCGCGATCCTTGCATTGACCCTGGCCGCCTGCGGCGGTGGCGACGGCGGCGGTGGGGGCTTCGTCCCCGTTCCTGTCGCGGCCGCACCTGCGCCCTCGAGCACGCCGACCGAGCCGGCGCCTGCCGGCCAGACGCCCTCGAACCCCACCGATCCTGTCGCCGAGGCGCCCGACGACAGCTTCGACACCTACTACAACGTCTGCAGGGGCACCGACCCGAAGTGCTACAACGACTGGGGCGCCTTCGCCTCCACGCCCGATCGCGTGCTGATCTATTCGCGCACGGCCGGCCCGCGCCACGCCAACCTCGGCACGCCAATGGGCACGGGCCTCAACCCGACGATGAATCCCGACAACGTGATGCAGGCGGGACTCGTGCGCATGCTCAAGGATGCGGGCATCACGGCCGACTGGACCGAGGACGTGTCGGTGCTCGGCAGCCGCATCAACAACTACAAGGCCGTGATCTTCGCGAGCTCGAACCGCGACACGCTGTGGAACGGCGCGGTGACCACGAGCCAGGACGCCGCGCGCACCGCGCTGCGCAACTACATGCGCCGCGGCGGTGGCTTCGTGGGGCTGCACAACGCCTTCGGCGCCGAATACAACTGGCCCTACTACGAAGGCCTGCTGGGCAACGCCAACTTCTACAACCACGGGCCGAACCGCTCGGGCGACGTGGAGATCGTCGCCGACGATCCTTCCACGGCCGACCTGCCCAAGCGCTTCACGTTCCAGGACGAGTGGTACAACCTCGCGCCCTTCCCGACGAAGGTGAAGTTCATCGCGAAGGTCGACACCTCCACGCTCAAGCCGCTGACCTCCGCGCCGCACCCGGGCCATGCGGACTTCCATCCCGTGGCCTGGTGCCAGTACTACGACGGCGGCCGCGCATGGCTGACGACGCTCGGCCACAACGACCATTCGTTCACCGCGAATTCCACCGGACCCGGCGCGGACGTGTTCCAGAAGCTGGTGGTCCAGGGCGTGAAGTCGGCCATGGGCCTGACCCCGTTCTGCACCACGCCGTAGTCGGCGGCCCCGTCCCTTTCGAACGACAGCGAGCCCCGCGTGCATGACATGCACGTGGTGGTTCGGCGCCTCCTTCGTATCGCAGACAACCAAAACCTGGAGTGGAGACCTTCATCATGCGACTCAAATCGATGGCAGCGATGCTGCTGACCTGCGGCGTGATCACCTCGCCCCTGCTGCTCGCGGGCTGCGGCGGCAGCGACTCCGGCGGCAGCTTGCCCTGGATCTCGCCGCCGCCTGCACCGGCGCCCGCCCCGAGCCCTTCCGCGCCTCCGCCCGGACCGCCCGCATCCGGCCCCGGCCCCGCGGCGGCGGATCTCGCGGACTGCTGCACCGCGGGCGACAGCGACTTCCCGAAGGTCGGCGGCAACCTCGGCAACCAGAACTACTCGCGGCTCGCGAAGATCGACAAGGCACGCGTGGGCCAGCTCGGCGGCGCATGGGTCAACCGCATCGAAGGTGGAACGAACACCGGCAACAACCAGAGCACCACGGTGGTGGTCGATGGCGTGCTCTACATCGAGTCTGCCGTCGGCAACCTGATCGCCGTGGACGGCAAGACGGGCGTGACGAAATGGAAATGGACCACGCCCTATGGCGCCATCACGCGCCGCGGCGTGGCGGTGGCGAAGGACCTCGGACTGGTCTACACCGTGGCGACGGGCAACCGGCTCATCGCCCTCGACAAGGACACGGGCAAGGTCGTCTGGATCAAGCAGTACCCGAGCAGCACCACCGACCCCGACTACCAGGGCTCGGTGCAGAAGGTGGCGCTGGTCTATCACGACAAGCGCCTGTACGTGGGTACCAACGACGGCAACCGGGGCGCTGCCTTCTCGGCCGACGCGACCACGGGCAAGGTGCTGACCACTTTCTGGGGCGTGCCGCGCGCAGGCGAGCGGGGCTACGACACATGGGGCGGCGCACCCGAATCGGACCGCACCGGCGCCACTCCCTGGGTCCACCCTGCGGTGGACCCCGAGCTGGGCCTGGTGTACTGGACCTTCGGCAACGTGCGCGGCGGTTCCTCGCAGAACGGGTCTACGCGGCCGGGGCTCAACCTGTTCGCCAACTCGATCGTCGCGCTCGACCTCAAGACCGGTGAATACAAGTGGCACTTCCAGTCGGTGCACCACGACATCTGGGACATGGACAACGTGATGTCGCCGGTGCTCGCCAACGTGAAGATCTCCGGCGAGGACCGCAAGGTCGTGATCTACGGCAGCAAGACCGGCATGTACTACATCCTCGATCGCAAGGACGGCAGCGCGCCGCTGGGCATCGACGAGATGCCGGTCAAGCAGGACGCACGCCAGGCCAGCTGGCCGACCCAGCCCATCCCGCGCCAGGGCGCATGGACGGAGACCTGCATCGTGGACCAGCCGCTGGGTACCGCGGTCCCGGGCGATCCCAACCGCGCCGTGCCCAACTACCTCAAGGGCTGCCTGTTCGATGCGCACTGGGACATTCCGCTGCTGTCGATCCCGGGCCACGGCGGGGGCGCCAACTGGAACCACCAGTCCTTCAGCCCCCGCACCGGCCTGGTCTACACCGGCATGGGCTATGTGTCCGCCGCGCACTCGCTGTCCGAGGCCAGCAACGGGCTGCGTCCGCCGGGCACCTACATGACCGGCGCCGTGGTGGCGGTGGACCCCTCCACCAACCTCGTGAAGTGGAAGAAGCCCATGCCCTACTCGCTCGCGCACGGCAACGGCATCCTGAGCACGGCCTCAGACCTGCTGTTCATCGGCCAGCCCGACGGCAACCTGCTCGCGCTCGACGCGGGCGACGGCAGCGAGCTGTGGCGCTTCCAGACCGGCGCCGCGATCAGCGCGAGCCCGGTGGCCTACGAGATCGACGGCGAGCAATACATCGCGGTGTTCGCCGGCGGCACGAGCATTCCCTACGGCAACTCGGCACCGCGCGGCGACTACTTGTGGGCCTTCAAGGTGGGCGGCACCGTGGCCCCCGCGCCGACACCGCAGCCGCCCGAAGTGCGCCGGCCGGTGTCGGGCGATCCGGTGGAAGGAGCCGCCTTGCCGACCCCCAACACCGTGTTCCTCGCGCGCGTGCAGACCGCGACGAACGAGCCCGGCACTGCCGAGTCCACGGCCGTCAACGCGATGACGCCGACCTTCATGCGCGTGCCGGTGAACACCACGGTGACCTTCACCAATCCGGCGACCAACGCCAACACGCACTGCGCCACGCAGTTCTTCGAAGGCAGGTTCGACTTCAGGCTCGCGCCGGGCCAATCCGCGACCCACACCTTTGACACGCGCGGCGAATACTTCTACAACGACTGCCACAGCCCGCGCCCGACGGGCAAGGTTGTCGTGTACTGATTCCGTCCTCAATCCCCCAACCAGTGAAGGAGCAATACGATGAAATGGTGCAAGCCTGAGTTCGAAGAGCTGCGTTTCGGCTTCGAGATCACGATGTACATCTCCACCCGCTGAGCGCGGGTCACCCAGGCACCGGCTCCGCGCCGGTGCCTTTTCTTTTTTCCCCATGAAGATTCTGGTTCTCGGTTCGGGAGCGGGTGGAGGCTTTCCTCAATGGAACTGCAATTGCCGCCTGTGTGCAGGCCAGCGTGCCGGGCGCATCCGGGCCAGCCCCCGCACCCAGAGCTCCATCGCGGTGTCGGCCGATGGAGAGCGCTGGCTCCTGTTGAACGCATCGCCCGACCTGGGGGCCCAGCTGCGCGCGTCGCCGGCCCTTTGGCCGCGCCACGGGTTGCGCCACTCGCCGATCGAGGCGGTGGTGCTGATGGATTCACAGATCGACCATGTCACGGGCCTGCTGAGCCTGCGCGAAGGCAGCACGCTGCAGCTGTACTGCACGCCCGAGACGCACGAGGACCTCAGCAGCAGCCTGCCGCTGCTGAAGGCCCTCCAGAACTATTGCGGCGTGAGCTGGCATGCCATGCCCCTTGCCCCGCACGGCGACGCGTGGCACGAGGTGGCCGGCCTTCGCATGCGGGCACTGCCCGTGCCCGGCAAGGCACCGCCATATTCGCCCCGCCGGCAGGCCGCAGCCGCCGGCCACAACGCCGCGGTGCAGATCGAAGACCCCGCCAGCGGCCGGAGGCTGCTCTATGCGCCGGGGATGGCACAGGTGGGCGATGCCGAGCGCGGGTACCTGGACGCCTGCGACTGCGTGCTCATCGACGGTACCTTCTGGACCGAGGACGAAATGGTCGCAGCGGGCCTGGGCCGCAAGCTCGCCGCCGACATGGGCCACCTGCCGCAATGCGACGGCCCCCGAGGACCCGGCATGCTCCGGGCGCTCGATGGCTGCGCGGCACGGCGCAAGGTTCTCATCCACATCAACAACAGCAACCCCATCCTCGATGAAGACGGTCCGCAGCGTGCCGAGCTCGCGCGGCGCGGCATCGAAGTGGCGTTCGACGGCATGGAACTGGAGGTCTGACCGGATGATGCAGACGCAAGAGCAGGAACAACAGGCCCCGTGGCCGCCCGATGTCTTCGAATCGCACCTGCGGGCCATGGAGTCGCGCTATCACAGCCGGCACCCTTTCAACCGACGGCTCAACGCGGGCGAGCTGCAGCCTTTCCAGGTGCGCGGCTGGGTCGCGAACCGCTTCTACTACCAGTGCCGCATTCCGATCAAGGATGCGGCCATCCTCTCCAACTGCGACGACCGCGCGACCCGCCGCCGCTGGATCGTGCGCATGCTCGACCACGACGGCCACGGCGATCACGAAGGGACCAACGCCGGGGGCATCGAGATATGGACCCGGCTCGGCCTGGCGACCGGCCTGCGGCGCGAAACGCTGGACTCCCATGCGCTCGTGGTCCCCGGCGTGCGCTTCGCGGTGGATGCGTATGTCAATTTCGCGCGCCACGCGCCGTGGCAGGAGGCCGTGATCTCTTCGCTGACCGAGATGTTCGCGCCACGCATCCATCAGGACCGCCTGGCCGGCTGGCCCTCGCACTACCCGTGGATCGACGCTTCCGGGCTCGACTACTTCCGCAGCCGCATCCCGCTGGCCGACCGCGACGTGGAGCACGGCCTCGAGGTGGCGAAGCAATGGTGCACCACGCGCGAGCGGCAGGAACGCGCGCTGCAGATCCTCGGGTTCAAGCTCGACATCCTCTGGGCAATGCTGGACGCGATCGAGAAAGCGTATCCCGACAACCTTCCCAAGGAGCAGCAGCCATGACCGCATGGACCGACAGCGCGCAGCCCGCGCTTTCCACGATGTACCGGCTGCAGTGGGAGGAGACGCAGCAGTGCCATGTGCTGCTGTTCCCCGAAGGCATGGTCAGGCTGAACATGCCGGCCGCGGAGATCCTCAGGCGCTGCGACGGCCGGACGGCGGTCGCCGATCTCGTGGCCGACCTGGAGCGCACCTTCGGCGAAGCCGACCTGCACGCCGACGTGCTCGAATTCCTGGAGCAGGCTCGTGGACGCCACTGGATCCGGTGAGCGCCAGCACGCAGGCGCAAGGCCACCGCTGTGGCTGCTGGCCGAGCTGACCTACCGCTGCCCGCTGCATTGCGCATTCTGCTCGAACCCCGTCGACTACACGCGTTATCGCGAGGAGCTCGCCACGGCCGATTGGATCCGCGTGTTCCGCGAGGCGCGTGCCATGGGTGCCGTGCAGCTCGGCTTCTCGGGCGGCGAACCCCTGCTGCGGGAAGACCTGAGCGAGCTGGTCGCGGCGGCGCACGAGCTGGGCTTCTACACCAACCTGATCACCTCCGGCGTGGGCCTCACGCCGCAGCGTGCCGCCTCGCTGCGCCAGGCCGGCCTGGACCACATCCAGCTCTCGTTCCAGGATTCCAGCCGCGAGCTCAACGATTTCCTGAGTTCCACGCGCACCTTCGATCTCAAGCAACGCGTGGCGCGCACGATCAAGGAACTCGGCTATCCGATGGTGCTGAACTGCGTCATGCACCGCTACAACCTGCCGCATGTCGATCGCATCGTCCGGATGGCCGAGGCCATGGAGGCCGACTTCCTCGAGCTGGCCAACGTGCAGTACTACGGCTGGGCGTGGCGCAACCGCGAGATGCTCATGCCCTCGCGCGCCGCGCTCGCACAGGCCGAGGCCGTGGTCGATGCGCACCGGCCGCGCCTGGAGGGCCGCATGCGCATTCTCTGGGTGGTGCCCGACTATGCCGAGGGCAAGCCCAAGCCCTGCATGGCGGGATGGGGCAGCGTCTTCCTCGTGGTGGCGCCCGACGGCGTGGCATTGCCGTGCCACAGCGCCCGGATGCTGCCCGGCCTCGACTTTCCGAACGTGCGCGAGCATCCGGTGCGCGACATCTGGCAGGACAGCGCCGCATTCCAGGCCTACCGCGGCACCGGCTGGATGAGCCCCACCTGCGGCAGCTGCGAGCAGCGCGAGCAGGACCATGGCGGCTGTCGCTGCCAGGCCTTCCTGCTGACCGGCGATGCGGCCGCCACCGACCCGGTGTGCCCGCGCAGCCCGCACCATCATGAGGTCGAAGCGATGGTCGATGCCGCGACCGATCTTCGCAGCGACGCCGCACCGATCCGCTTCGTGCCCGGTGCGAGGCGTGCCGGCCAGCTCGTCTTTCGCAGCGACGAGAACGCGCTCGGATGACGAAGGTCCATGGCCTGCAGCTCGGCGGCGGGCACCGGATGCACGTCGAGGAGCATGGCAATCCACGCGGGCGTCCGTTGCTGCTGCTGCACGGCGGCCCAGGCTCCGGGTGTTCGCCCGCGCTGCGCAGCGGCATCGATCCGGAGCGTTTCCGCATCATCTGCCCCGACCAGCGCGGCGCGGGCCGCAGCACGCCTGCCGGCGCCATCACGTCGAACACGCTGGCCGACCTGCTCGCCGACCTGCGGCTTCTCCGCGCGCATCTGGGCATCGCGCAGTGGTTGGTGGCGGGCGGCTCCTGGGGTGCGACGCTCGCGCTGGTGCACGCCGTGGACCAGCCGCAGGCCGTCTCCGGCCTCGTGCTGCGCAATCCCTTTCTCGCGCGCGACTGCGACATCCGCGAATTCTTCGACGGTACCGCGCACCAAGGCGGCCCGGGCTGGCACGCGCTGTGGGAGCAGGCCCGGCAACGGCACTGCCCGATGCCGCTTCTGCTCGCCGAGATCTTCGCCGGCGGCACGCCGCAACAGCAGTGCGAGACGGCGAAGTGCTGGTTCGCGTGGGAACAGCGCCTCGCGGGCTCGAATGCCCCGGTCCCCGACGACGACGCCGATTGGCTGCGAGGGCTGGTGTCGCGCTACCGCGTGATGAGCCACTACCTGCGTCACGGATGCTGGCTCGACGATCCCACGCTGCTGCAACGCTGCGCGGCCGCGCCAGCTGCCGTGCCGGTCCACATCGTTCAGGGTGCCCAGGATGCCCTGTGCCCGCCGGACGGGGCTCAGGCACTGGCGCAGGCGCTCGGCGATCGGGCAACCCTGGAAATGGTGCCGGGCGCGGGGCACGACCCCGCGCATCCGGCGCTTGCTGCCGCCTGGCAGCGGGCGCTGTATGCCTGTGCCGGCTTCAGCGCAGGCGTTCCCTGAGCGGATCGCCGATCAGCGTTGCGGCACGTGCGCCCGGCCTCGCCGACCACAGGCGCTCGTTGCCCAGTCCGTCGCCTGCCACGAACAACACGGCGCCGCCCAGCTCGACGAAGCCCAGCGGCATCGCATGGCGCGGCCCTGGGGCCACATCGGCAGCCAGGCGCGTGCCTGCAGTGCTCCCGTCGGTGATCCAGGGCTCCACGCCGTGCACGCCGTTGTTCGCCGAGAACCACAGACGTTGCCCCGCCACCGCGAAGCGAGCGGGCGACCCGCTGCCCGGGCCGGGGCCCAGGTCCTTGAGCAGCCGCGTACCGGCGGCGCTGCCGTCGCTGGTCCACAGCTCCACGCCCGATTCGCCGTCGGTGGCCGCGAAGTAGAGCCGGCCTCGGAACGCGGCGAGAGGCCCGGGCACCGAACTCGCCGCGCCGGCGCGCACATCCCTCACGAGGACCGTGCCCTTGGCGGTGCCGTCGCTCTTCCAAAGCTCGATGCCATGCGCGCCGTCCTCGGCGGCGAAGTACAGCGTGCGCCCGACGGCAGTGAGATGCGCCGGCCGCGAGGAGGCCTCGCCAGGCCGGATGTCCTTCACCATCGCCGTGCCCGCCTCGGTGCCATCGCTCTTCCAGAGCTCGACGCCGTGACGACCGTCGCTCGCGGTGAACCAGACCTCGTCGCCCAGCGCCGTGAGGTTGGCGATGCCGGCATCCTCGGCGCCCGGACGGATGTCCTTCACCAGCCGCGTGCTCTCCGGCGTGCCCTCGGTGACCCACAGCTCATGGCCTTGGGCGCGGCTGGTCGCGGTGAAGAACAGCCTGCGGCCGGCCGCTGTGAGCTGGCGCACCACCGTACCGGGTCCGGCGTCGACCGAGGACACGCGCCGGGTGCTCTGCGCGTCACCCTGCGTCTTCCAGAGCTGGAAGCCATGGCTGCCGTCGTTCGCGACGAAGTAGAACGCGTCGCGCCACACGGTCAGCTCGGATGGCAACGCATCGGCCCTGCCCGGGTTCAGGTCGGCCACGCGCTGCGTGCCCTTGGCGGTGCCGTCGCTGCGCCAGAGCTCGAGGCCGCTGTCGCCGTCGGTGGCCGTGAAGTACACATGCGGACCGAAGCGGGTCTGCCAGGTCGGGAACGCGCCGCGGAAGCCGGGGTGGATGTCCTTCACCAGGAAAGTGCCGGCCGTGGTGCCGTCGGTGCTCCAGAGCTCCTGGCCCGTGTCCACGTGAAAGGCCGTGAAGAGCATGCGCGAACCCAGCCGCGCGAGGCCGGTCGGAGAAACGAAGGCGCGCGCCTGCTTCTGCTCGGGCAGCACCTCGCGCGTCGGGTCCTGTGCCTGCGCGACGCACGGCAGCAGCAGCGAGAACGCGACGCACAGCGCAAAGACAGGGCGTGCCAGGTGGATGGACGACTGCATCCGCATGTCAGCCCCCGAACCAGCGCGCCGGCACCGTCACCAGCGGCGGGAAGAGCACCATCAGGAACATGACGGCGAACTCGGCCGCCATGAACGGCAGCACGCCGCGCGTGACGTCGTCCATGCGCATTCGCCCGACACCCGCGACCACGTTCAGGACCACGCCCACGGGCGGCGTGATCAGGCCGATCGAGTTGTTGATGATGAACATCACGCCGAAGTAGACCGGATCGATGCCCGCCGCCTTCACCACCGGCATCAGCACCGGCGTGAGGATGAGGATGGTGGGCGTCATGTCCATCGCGGTGCCCACGGCCATCACCAGCACCATGATCGCGATCATCAGCAGGATCTTGTTGCCCATGAACGGCTCGAGCAGCGCCACCACTTTCGAAGGCAGGTCAGCCACCGTGATCAGCCACGCGCTGACCATCGCCGCCGCGATCAGGAACATCACGACCGCGCTGGTCTTCGCGGCGCTCACGAACACCTTGTAGAGGTCGGCGAAGCTCAGCTCGCGGTAGATGACGGTCGCCACGAACAGCGCGTAGACCGCGGCCACCACGGCCGCCTCGGTGGGCGTGAACACGCCCATGCGCAAGCCCACGAGGATGATCACCGGCAACATCAGCGCCCAGCCGGCCGAGCGTGCGGCCGTCGCGATCTCGCGCGCCGACTTGCGCGGCGGCGGATCGATCTTCTCGTGGCGCACCAGCCAGGCCCAGGTGACCCAGAGCGCCCCGCCGATGAGCAGGCCCGGCACGATCGCCGCGAGGAAGAGCTTGGAGATCGAGACATTGGCCGCCACGCCGAAGATCACCAGGCCGATGCTCGGCGGGATCACCGGCCCGATGATGCCGGTGGCCGCGATCAGGCCGCCGGAGCGTGCCTTCTCGTGTCCGGCCGAGACCATCATCGGCAGCAGCAGCGCAGTGAGCGCGGCCGCGTCGGCCACCGCCGAGCCCGACAGCGCCGACAGCAGGCAGCCGGCCATGATCGTCACGTAGCCCAGGCCGCCGCGCACATGGCCCACCAGCGCGAGGGCGAGATCGACGATGCGGCGCGAGAGGCCGCCCACGTTCATGATCTCGCCGGCGAGCATGAAGAAGGGCACCGCCAGCAGCGGAAAGCTGTCGGCGCCGCCGATCAGGTTCTGCGCCAGGATCTGCGCATCGAACAGGTCGAGCTGCCACATCAGCGCCACGCCGCTGACCAGCAGTGCAAAGGAGATGGGCATGCCGATCGCCATCGCGATCAGCAGCGAGCCGAGAAAGACGGCGATGGTCATTTGCCGCGCTCCTTCGGCGAGACATGCGCCGCTGCGGGAGAGCCTTCGGCGAGCACCTGTGCGAGCACGGTCGCCTCCTCGGACTCCTGGATCGCGACGAGCTCGTCATCGGAAACGCGGCCGGTGAGAAGGCGCACCAGCTCGAAGACCAGGAGCAGCGCCGCCAGCACGGAGAACACCAGGCCCGAGGCGTAGACCACGGCCATCGAAGCGCCCGTCACGGGGGCCTCCACGTCCCAGTTGATCTTCGTCTGGGCCAGGCAGCCTTCGAACAACAGCCACAACACGTAGAGCATCGTCAGCTGGCTCAGTCCGAGGCACAGCCTGCGGCCCAACGGCGGCAACTTGGCGACCACCATGTCCACACCGAGGTGTGCGCGTTCGCGCAGCGCGACCAGCGCGCCGAGGAAGGTGATCCAGATGAAGAGCCAGCGCGAGACCTCCTCGGACACGGTGATGCCCGAGTTGAGGCCATAGCGGAGCACCACGTTGCCGAACACCAGCAGCACCATCACCGCGAGGCAGGCCGCGATGAGCGCCTCCACGGCCCGGCAGGCACGGTCGATCCATCGATTCATGTTGTTTCTTCTTGTCGAAGGAAACCCGCCCGCGGCGGGCGGGCGGGTTGTGGGTGGGTGGGTGTGGCCTACTGCTTCGCGTCGCGGACGATCTCGACCAGCGCGCGCAGCGCGGCCAGGTAGGACTGGGGTCCGAGCCCCTGCACCGTGCCGCGCACGGCCGGCGAGATGATCGAGTGCGCACGCCAGGTCTCGCGGGCCGCGATGTTCGACATGTGGACCTCCACCACCGGGAACGGCATGGCCTTGATCGCGTCGTGCAGCGGCACGCCGTGCTGGGTCAGCCCGGCAGGGTTGACCAGTGCGCCCTGCGCGTCGTCGATGTGCTCGTGCAGGAAATCGACCAGCGCGCCTTCGTGGTTCGACTGGATCGTCTCCACCGTGATGTCGAGTTCGCGCGCGAGCTTGTCGATGCGCGCGTTGATCTCGGCCAGCGTCGTGCTGCCGTAGATGTGAGGCTCGCGACGACCGAAGAGGTTGAGGTTGGGGCCGTGAAGGACGAGGAATTTCATGATGTTCGACCGGTTCCCTTCGCTCACTGCTTCGCGCCCCGGATGCGCGCGAGCTCGTCGTTGTAGAGCTTGACCGTCGCAGGCTCGTACTGGGTCGCGAACTTGTCGATCACCGGCTGCGTGATCTCGCGCATGCGCACCTGTTCCTTCGGGCTCACTTCGTTGAACTGCGACCCCTTGGCCTGCAGCTCGCCGACCGCCTTCTGCGCCGCGGCGCGGCTGACCTGCCGCTGGTAGCTGCGCGCCTCGTCGGCCGCCTCGCGCATCCACTTCTGTTCAGCGGGGGTGAGCTGGTCCCAGAACTTCTTGCTCACGAGCACGATGTTGGCCGCGTACACGTGGTTGGTGGCGCTCACGAACTTCTGCACTTCGTAGAACTTGTTCGAGAGGATCACGGCGAACGGGTTCTCCTGGCCGTCGACCGCCTTCGATTCGAGCGCGCCGTAGAGTTCGGCGAAGGGCATCGGGACGGGGTTGGCCTTGAACGCCTTGAAGGTGTCGAGGAACACCGGGTTCGGGATCACGCGGATCTTCAGCCCCTGGAGGTCTTCGGCCTTGGTGATGGGGTGCTTGCTGTTGGTCACGTTGCGGAAACCCAGGTCCCAGTAGCCGAGCGCCACCAGTCCCTTCTCGGGCAGCTTGGCGATCAGCGCCTGGCCGAGGGGGCCGTCGAGCAGCTGGTCGGCCTGCTCGAAGTTCGCGACGGCGAAGGGAAAGTCGATCAGGCCGAACTCCTTGACGATCCCCGCGAGCGAGGTCGTCGCCGGTGCCGACATCTGCTGTACGCCGCCCTGCAACGCCGACTGCTGCTGCATCTCGTTGCCCAGCTGGTTGGCCGGGAATTCCTGCACCTTCATCTTGCCCCCGCTCTTGGCCGCGAGCAGTTCGGCGAAGCGCTTCACGCCAAGGCTCACCGGGTGGTCGGTGTTGTTGAGGTGGCCGAAGCGGATGGTGCGCTCCTGCTGGGCCCACGAGGGCGCGGCAAGGCCGATGCAGAAACCAGCGATGGCGAGGGTGCGAAGAAGTTTCACGAGGTTGACTCCAGGAAGGAAACAGAGAGGCGGTGCGTGGACCGTGGTGCCCGAATACTAGAAATTTCCGGAAAACATTTCCACTATGGAAATCCCTTCCCTGCTTCTGCTAGAGTTCACTCCGTCGCGAAGGACGCCGCGACGTGCAACCGGGAGAT
Source organism: Variovorax atrisoli (assembly GCF_014195185.1). Classification (NCBI taxonomy): domain Bacteria; kingdom Pseudomonadati; phylum Pseudomonadota; class Betaproteobacteria; order Burkholderiales; family Comamonadaceae; genus Variovorax; species Variovorax atrisoli. The sequence goes on from NZ_JACIBG010000007.1 coordinate 262,497, forward strand.
TCATATGAGCGAAGTGCTAGGGCGCAGCTTCAAGGTGCTGGAATATCTGGCGAACCATCCGGAAGGCGTGGCGCTGTCCACGCTCGCGTCCGACCTGCAGATTCCGCTGAGCGCCTCGCATCGCCTGCTGACCGAGCTGATCCGATACGGCTACGTGCGGCAGGAGGCGCGCGACGGCCACTATGTCCTGACCATCAAGCTCGTCTCCATCGGCCTGTCCTTCCTCAGCAACTCGGGCGTCGTGGACGTGGCGCAGCCCTTGCTCGACCAGCTCGCAAAGGCATCGGGCGAACTCGTGCGGCTCGCGGTGGTGGACGGCGACGACCTCACCTTCGTCGCCAAGGCGCAGGGGGCGACGCACGGCCTGCGCTACGACCCCGACATGGGCCTGTCGGTGGCGCTGTCGTGCAGCGCCGCGGGGCACGCGTGGCTCTCTACCCTGGCCGATGACGATGCGATGGCACTTGTCGCAAAGAAGGGCCTGGGCAAGCCCGAGGATTTCGGCCCCAAGGCACCCACCACCCTCAAGGCCGTGATGACCTACGTGAAGGCCGCGCGCCAGCGCGGCTTCAGCATGATCAACGAAGTGTTCGCTCCCGGCATGACGGCCATGGCGGCACCCGTCTGGGGCAACGCAGGTCAGGCCATCGGCGTGATCACCATCGCGGGTCCGGCCGTACGGCTCACGCCGCAGCGCATGGAGGAGCTCGGTTCCACGTTGATGCAGGCTGCCGCCGATGTCGCGCGCGCCAGCGGTGGATCGGCGCTCTTCAGGAAGCGGGCGTAGCCCCTTTCTCTTTCTCGATCTCCATGGTCTGCGCCTGCCATCGGGCAGGCGCCGGCCTTAGAGCACCGGGGCACCGAAGCCACGAAACCCCTGCGCAGCACGGCAAGCAACGCCCATCCCGCATGTGCGTCATGCCCTTGCCTGGGATGCAAGCCCATCACTGAACGCGCGCAGCACCTCCCACAGGCACTCAAGGCACTATATTTGCCCGGTGCCTGCCTCCACCGCTTCCACCCCGTTCGACTACGCCCGTTTCGTCGAGGATCTCAAACATCGCATCGACGGTGCGCGGCTGTCCGCCGCACGCGCGGTCAACCGCGAGCTGGTGGGGCTGTACTGGGACATCGGACAGGCCATCCGCGAGCAGCAGGCACGTCGCGGCTGGGGCGACGCGGTGGTCGACCGGCTGGCGCGGGATCTCCGGGCATCATTCCCCGGGACCGCCGGGTTTTCGGCAGCGAGCCTGTGGCGCATGCGCCAGTTCCACGAGACCTACACCGAGCCGGAATTTCTCGCACAGCTTGTGCGAGAAAAGGGCCGCGATGCACCGCGCCCACGCGGTTCGAAGGCGATGGCGGCCGCAGGCCAGCCACAACTCGCACAGGCTGTGCGAGAAATGGTGGAGGCCGTGCCTTGGGGCCACCACGTGAACCTGCTGTCCAAGCTCGACGACCCGGCCCAGCGGCTTTTCTACCTCAGGGCCACGGCCCGCTTCGGCTGGAGCCGCAACGTGCTGCTCAACCAGCTCAAGGCGCAGGCGTACGAGCGCTCGCTGGCCGAAGGCAAGGTGCACAACTTCGCGCTCGCGTTGCCCGGACAGCTGGCCGAGCAGGCCGAGGAGGCGCTCAAGAGCAGCTACAACCTGGAGTTCCTTGGCATCCGGCGCGAAATCCGGGAGCGCGATCTGGAGGATCAGCTGATCGACAAGCTGCGCGACTTCATCCTCGAGCTCGGCTATGGCTTCTGCTTCGTCGGACGCCAGTACCGGCTGACGCTCGGGCGCAAGGAGTACTTCATCGACCTGCTCTTCTACCACCGCTTCCTCAAGGCGCTGGTGGCGATCGAACTCAAGATTGGCCCCTTCGAGCCCGAATACGCCGGCAAGATGGACTTCTACCTGAACCTCCTCAACGAGAAGGAGCGCGCACCCGACGATGCCCCGTCCATCGGCATCATCCTTTGCGCCGAGAAGGACAACCTCGAAGTGGAGTTCGCGCTCAAGAGCAAGTCCAACCCCATCGGTGTGGCCGAGTACCACCTCCAGGGCAGACTGCCCGCCGAGATGAAAGGCAAGCTGCCCTCGGCGCGCCAGCTTCAGGAAGTGGTGCGGGCGAGCTTCCCGCGCGCGGACAGCGCCGACCGCAGCGCCCGATAGCCGCGCTCCCGCGCTAGCTCACGCCGCGCACTGCCGACACGGCAGCACGCAGTGCAAGCAGGTAGCTGTCCAGCCCGAAGCCGCAGATCTGGCCCTTCACGATGTCGGCGAACACCGAGTGGTGCCGGAACTCCTCGCGCGCATGGATGTTGGACATGTGCAGCTCGACCACCGGTACCGTGAGGATCGCCAGCGCGTCCCGTATGCCGTAGCTGTAGTGCGTCCATGCGCCCGCGTTGATCAGGACCGCGTCGACGCCGTCGGCGAAGCCCTGGTGGATGCGCTCGCACATGGCGCTTTCGCTGTTGGTCTGGAAGCTCTCGACCTCCGCGCCCAGCTCCCTGCCGAGCGCCTGCAGCTTCGCGTCGATCTCGGCGAGCGTCGTGGTGCCGTATTGCTTCGGATCGCGCTTGCCGAACATGTTGTGGTTGATGCCGTGGAGCATGAGGATCTTCATCGGGTCTCTCCTTGTTGTCGCGGCCTCAGACCAGCGGGATGGTCATTCGTTCGATGACCGGACGGGTGTCGGGGCGCACGCCGCGCCACCACAGGAAGGCTTCCGCCGCCTGCTCGACCAGCATGCCCACGCCGTCGGCGAGCTTGGGCACGCCTGCGTTCTGGGCCAGCCGCAGGAAGGGCGTCAGGCCCTTGCCGTAGGCCAGTTCGTAGGCGAGCCTGGCGTTCTGGAAGGTCTCCGCGGGCACCGGTGGCAACTCGGCCTTGAGGCTGGCCGAGGTGCCGTTGATGACGATGTCGAATCGCTCCCCGGCCAGGTCTGCATAGGCGCAGGCATGCACGGGGCCATGCGCTGCGAACTGCGCAGCGAGGTCGACCGCCTTCGGCAAGGTCCGGTTCGCGAGCACCAGTTCGGCCGGCTGCTGCGCGAGAAAGGGCAGCAGGGCTCCGCGCACCGCACCACCCGAACCGAGCACCAGCATGCGCGCGCCCTTGAGAGAGAAACCCAGGTTGCTCTGGATGTCCCTGGTCAAGCCCACGCCGTCGAAATTGTCGGCAAGGATGCGGTCGCCTTCGAACTTGAGTGCATTGGTGGCACCGGCCAGCTCGGCACGCTCCAGGCGCTCGGTCGCCAGGGCCAGTGCCTGCAGCTTGAACGGCGCGGTCACGTTCAGGCCCAGCCCGCCCGCCTTGCGAAACGCGTGCACGTCGTCCGCGAAGCGCTCGAGGGAGCCTTCGATGGCGCCGTATTCGATGTCCTGGCCGGTCGCCTGCGCAAAGCTGCCGTGGATGAACGGCGACTTGGTGTGGCCGATGGGATTGCCGATGACGGCGTAGCGGTCGGTCATGCTGCCCTCCTGCTCATGCGCTGTAGAGGACGCCGTCGGCCTGCATCTCGGCGATCTGGGCGGCGTCGTAGCCCATGCTCGCGGCGATCTCGGCGTTGTGCTCGCCGAGTTCCGGTGCCACCTGCGTGATCGAGGTGTCGCCGCCGGACATGCGGAAGGGCAGATTGGGCAGGCGGATCTTGCCCAGCACCGGGTGCTCCTGCTCCACCACCATGCCGCGCGCCTGGATCTGCGGATCGGCCAGCACCTCGTCGATGCGCTGAACCTTGGCACAGGGCACGTCGATGCCGTCGAGCATCTTCAGGATCTCGGCCACGGGGCGCTGCGCCACCCAAGGACGAACCACTTCGAGGATCTCCAGGCGGCTCGCGTTGCGTCCCGCCGCATCGTGCAGGCGCGTGTCGCTCCCGAAGCCCGCGGGTCCGCCGTTCTGCTCGACGAGAGCGGCGAAGCGCTTCCATGCATCGTCGACCTGCGCCGCAATCACGAGGTCGCCGTCCTGCGCGCGAAACACGCCGTACAGCGTCGAATTGGGCATGTCGTGGCCGGTCTGCACCGGTACCTCCTTGCCGCCCGACAGGGTGTAGCACTGCACCGCGTATTCGTGCATCGACACCAGCGTGTCGTACAGCGCCATGTCGATGTGCTGTCCGCGGCCCGACTTCACGCGGCCCAGCAGCGCGGCGTTGATCGCCGCCACCGCGTGGATGCCGGTGTACATGTCGCCCAGCGAGATGCGCAGCAGCGGCGGCGCCTCGCCGGGATTGCCGACCATCTGCATGATGCCGCTCTTGGCTTCCGCAATGAGACCGAAGCCGGCGCGATGCGAGTCCGGCCCGGTATGGCCGTATGCGGAGATCGAGCAGTAGACGAGGCCCGGGTTGGTCTCGGCCAGTTCCGCATAGCCCAGGCCCAGCTTCTCCAGCGCGCCGGGGCGGTAGTTCTCGACGAAGACGTCGGCGCTGTCGACCAGCTTCTTCATCAGCGCGCGGCCGCGCGGGTCCTTGGTGTTGACCGACAGGCCTTTCTTGCCCATGTTCTGCTGCAGGAAGTAGCCGCTGTGGTCGCCGACGAACCAGGCATGCTGCCGGCCGGCATCGCCGGAGCCGGGGCGCTCCACCTTGATGACTTCGGCGCCCAGCGCGGCCAGGCACCGGCCCACGTAGGGACCGGCAAGGAAGTGGCTGTAGTCGATGACGCGCATTCCCGCCAGGGGCAATGCCTGCTGTGCCGCCGCGTTCACGCGGGCCTCCTGGGCACCATCACGCGATGCTCGCCCTTCTGCACGACTTCGTCGCGCTGGTTGATCAGTTCGGACGGCAGCACCAGGATGCCCCAGCCGGGCTTGCTCTTCGATTCGCGCTTGGACTCGACGCGGAATCTCACCCGCACCGTGTCGCCGAGCTTGATGGGCGCGACGAAGCTCCACTCCCAGCCCAGCGACATGCCGGGCATGAAGCGCATGTCGCTCTTCGTCTTCAGGCCGTCGGCGATCGAGAGGCCGAACAGTCCGTGGGCCACGCGGGTGCCGAAAGGCGTGGTGCGGGCGTAGGCCTCGTCGGTATGCACGGGCGTGTGGTCGCCCGTGAGATCGGCGTAGGCCATCACGCGGGCTTCCGTCACTTCGTACGGCGGGCTGATGCATTCCTCGCCGACGACGGCGTCGTCCCAGTACTTGTCTTCGATGGTGAGTGTGTTCATTGCGTAGGTCTCCGGTTCGATCAGGTTCAGGCGCGTGGATCGATCGCCAGCGCCTTGGCCACGGCGCCGGGGCTGGCCTGGATGAATTCGACGGCCAGGCCATCGGGCAGGCGCAGCCAGTTGCGGCCTTGCGGCATCTCGGTGACGCCGAAGGCCTTTGCAGCCGCCAGTGCGGCCTCGAGGTCCTCGCACATCACGCCCAGATGGCCCAGCCGCCCCTCGGGGCCGTCGTGATCGGGCTTGGCCATGAACTGCATGCCCCCGAGCGTCCAGTACTGGATCGGCTCCTCCACGGTGCCCTGCACCTCCCGCATGGTCATGCCGCACACGTCGTGGAAGAACTTGATGTGCCAATGGATGTCGCGCACCCAGATGGCGACGTGCTCGACGTAGGCTTTCGGTATGGCACGGGTGTTCATTTCGCCTCCATGCGGCGTTCGATGCCCTTGATCGCGGCGACCAGCGTCTGGTTGACGGGCGTCGGTATGTCGTATTTCCGGCCGATGCGCACGACCGCGCCGTTGATGAAGTCGATCTCGGTGATCGAGCCCTTCTCCAGGCTCTGCAGCATCGAGGTCTTGAATTCGTAGGGCAGACCCTCGGCAGCCATCACCCATGCGTCGCGCGGGGCCTTGATCGAAAGCTTCACCCCGCCGGCCTCGGCAACCGTCATCGCTTCGGCCACCGCGGCGATGGCCGTGGCTTCGATCTCCGGCACCGCGTAGAGGCTTCCGTAGACCTGGCCGGTGATGCCGCTGAGCGCACCGGTCGCGACGTTGATCAGGAGCTTGTCCCACATCGCGCCGAGGATGTTGCCGCTGACCTCGCACGGCAGCTCGGCGCGCTCGAACTCGGCGGCGATCGCCTTGGCGCGTTCGCTGATGCGGCCGTCGATCTCGCCGATCACCGTGCGCTTGCCCTGCGTGCCGGCAATGACATGACCCGCAGCGAGCATCACGCCGCCGACGTAGGTCTTGCCGGCCAGCACATGCCCGGCGCCCACCACCTCCGAGAGGATTTCTTCATGGCCCATGCCGTTCTGCAGCGACATCACGGCCGTGTCGGGCCCCACGATGTTTCGTGCCCCTTCGATGGCTGCTCGCGTGTGGAAGGACTTGACCAGCACGATGAGGAGGTCCGGGGCCTCCAGCTTCGCGGCGTCGAGCGCGGCGCGTACCCTGACGACGCGCTCCGAATCGCCGACCTTCATGCGCAGGCCGTCGCGGTTGATCGCGTCGACGTGGGCCTGGTAGGGGTCGATCAGTGTGACGTCGGACCCCGCGGCGGCAAGGGTCCCGCCGATGGCGCAACCCAGGGCGCCGGCGCCGAGAAAATAGATCTTCATGTGAGTCTCCGTTCGGAATGACCCGACGATAGGCTCCGGCCCCCATGTTGCCCATAGCATGCCCGCCATGATCTACATTTCATATTGAAATGGAGGTGCGGCTTGGACCATGACGACGACATCGAAGGCGACGCGTCCCTTCTCAGCATCAGGCTGCTGCGCCTGTTCGACCTGCTCTACAGCACGAACAGCGTGACGCGGGCGGGCGAGGCCATGGGCCAGAGCCAGCCGACCGTGAGCAACTGGCTCGGCCGCCTGCGCCGGCAATTGGGCGACGATCTTTTCGTTCGCACCCCCACGGGCATGCAGCCCACACCGCGCGCGCAGGAGCTGATCGTGCCGGTGCGGGAAGCCCTGGCCGCACTGCGACGCGTGGCCGCGCCTGCAGAGCCCTTCGACCCGTCGATCGCGACACGGCGCTTTCGCATCTGCATGACGGACGCCAGCCACATCACCCTGCTGCCGCGCCTGCTGGCGCACGTGCGGGCAGTCGCGCCCGGCGTTCGCCTGGAGGCCGCGCGCATCGACGAGCAAACCGCCCAGGCGCTGCAATCGGGCGAGGCGGACCTCGCGATCGGCCTGGTGCCCCAGCTGGAATCGGGCTTCTACCAGCAGGTCCTCTATCCACAGGACTGGGTGTGCCTGGTGAACGCGCGCCATCCGCGCATCGGCGCCAAGGGATTGGGCCTGCGCGAGTACAAGGCCGAGGCCCATGTCGGCATCGTCGGGGGCACCGGCGTGCTGCTGCTGGAGGCGGCACTGCAGCGGCAGAAGGTCGAGCGGCGTGTCTTGCTGGAGCTGCCGGGGTTTCTCGGGCTTGCGGCCGTCGTGTCCACGACCGACCTGATCGCTACCGTGCCGCGCCACATCGGCGAGACCCTCGCGAACTCGAATCCCGGCGTCCTGAAAGTCCACGATTGCCCGGTGCCGGTACCGCCCTTCACCGTCAAGCAGCACTGGCATGCGCGCTATCACCAGGACCCGGCCAGCCGCTGGCTGCGCGCGTCTTGCGAAGCGCTGTTTGCTTCGAAGGGGGTCAAGGGCAGGTCGAGCAGCTAGCTGAGGCGCACGCCGCTCCCGCTCCCGAGCTGCAACCATCACCCCCAGTGGCAGCGGGCCTGCGAGCCCTGTCAGTTCTTCGAGCTGCTCGCTGGATCTCCCGTTCCCCTCATGGGGTTCGAGGCCGCGATGCGGCGGCGAATCCGCGAGTTGAGAGGCTCACTGTAGAAACGAGCGATGCCTTCGCCCACTCCCAGCGTCAGGATCAGGAAGGCGCTGAGCAGGAACATCTTCTCGTCGCCATCGGCCAGCCGGGGCGGGAACATGGTCCGCAAGCCTCCCAGCAAGACGAGGTGGAACAGGTAAAGCTCATAACTGCGCCGCCCAAGCCATTCGAATGCACGCCCCAATCCCATGCGAGTGCTAGTCTCTCCCCCTGATCGATCGCTTGTACCGAGCAGCAAGATGGCGGTGCCGAAGGACATCGCAGTAACGCCCAGGACATTGCTCTGCGAGATGGGCCAGTAGAGGTAGAGGAAGACCATGGAGGCTGCCGTGCCGATCTGAAGCAATCCTCTTGCACGCGCAGTGAGCGTCACACGTTCGGCGAGCAAGGCCATGCAGCAGCCGACAGCGATGCCGTCAAACGATGCGAAGTAGGCGTAGAGGAATCCGGCTTCATCGCCCTGGTGCATCAGGCGGTAGACCGGCGCGAACGCGATCAGCGTCGTCCAGAACAACAGCAGGCGGCGTTCCTGGCGCATCGCCACGCAAAGAATCGGAAAGCAGAGGTAGAACACTTCCTCGACCGACAGGGACCAAAGCACGCCCAGCGCATAGTTGACCCACCCGTAACGATCCAGCAGGACGTTCATCCAGAAGGTCAAGGAGGCCAGGTTGACGAGCCAGAGGGAGACCGGCGCTCCCGAGGCCGGGCGGTTCTCGAAGATCGCGATGCCCGCCCAAGCCAGGAGGTTGACGACCACCAGCAGAAGCAGGAGACACGGCACGATTCGGGCCACGCGCATGCCGTAGAACTCCAGCGGCCTGATCTTTTCGAGGGCACCCCACCGCCTCTTGGCATTCGATGTGATCAGGAAGCCGGAGATGACGAAGAACATCGTCACGCCGTAGTTACCGTTGCGAACCAGCGCTCGCACTGCCTCCCAGCCTATGGCACGTGCAAGGAGCGTGTCCTCGAGCCGATAGGCGATGTTGAAGTGATGCAGCAGAACGAGCAGGATCGCAATGCCCCGCAGCACATCGATCCGCGCGCTGCGTCGATCGTCGTCGACGGCGGTCACTTCGCCGTGGGACCGAGAAGTGCAGGCAGCGTCGGCAGGAGCGAATCACGTACACGCAAGCCGGTGGGCGGCGATGCCTTCTTCTCGTCCTGGTCCAACCGTGCGAACACGAAGGATTTCTTTCCCTTGGCGATCCAGCCCACGTACCAGCCGTATCCATGCGCCTCGTCGCTCGAACCATCGGGCATCTTGGGGTAGGCCGTGCCGGTTTTTCCGTGCGCAGTCCATCCGTCCGGCAGTTCGATGGCCTCGATGGTCCGGCGCGTCATCTCGGACGCGCCGCGCGATACGGGCAACTGGTCGTGGATCAGCTTTCTCACGAAGCCGATCTGCTCCAGGGGCGAGATTTTCAGGGAGGACGAGACCCAGGACCGCTCCAGTCCATTGCCTTTCCCTGGGTCGCCCGATACGTCGGCGTTGCCGTACGCGAACTCCTCGGCATAGCGTGCAAATCGCTCCTTGCCCAGTGCATACGTCACCCTCTGCGAGAACCAGAACACCGAGTACTTCAGCCAGCGCTGTGGATCCGTCGGCTGCTTCCAGCTCTCGTTCCAGGCGGGATAGCCTTCGCGAAAGGGCAACACGGGCGCGTGCTCGTTCTTCAGGAATCCGGAATCGAAGCCCATCAGGGCAAGCGCGATCTTGAAGGTGGACGCAGGCGTGACCCTTTCGTCGCACCGCCCCTGCTTGACGACGAACTCACCGGTGTCGGCATCCGCGATCACGGTACATAGCGTCCGGGCATGCGCCACGGGAGCCGCAAGCAGCGCGGCAATACAGAGGGGAACGGTGGGAGCAAGGCGACGCAGTGTCTTCATTCGATGTCGAGTTCGCAAAGGGTTGGATGATGGCGACGTGAACCGGCCGTCAGGCACGATGCCCTGCGGCAATGCCCTGGAGCGCGTTTCGGATGTTGGTGGTGTCTTCGGCCAGTGCTGCCGTCCCGCTGGAGTTGAGCAGCACCATCGTGAAGCTGCGTCCCGAAGAGCGCAGGCGCATGACCAGGCAGCGCCCTGCCGCATTGATGAATCCCGTCTTGGACAACTGGATGTCCCAGCCTCGCTGGCCGACGAGGGGATTGGTGTTGCGGTATTCGATCTTCCTGCCGTCGATGTCGATGGTGTCGGCGGCGATCGTGGTTCCCTGCGCGATGGCCGGATAGCGCGAGGCTGCAAGGGCCACCACAGCCATGTCGGCCGCAGTGGAAGTGTTGCGCGCGGAAAGTCCCGTGGGCTCGCTCAAACTGGTATGCGCCAGACCCAGTGCGGATATCTTGGCTCGCAGCGCGGCCTCGAACGCGGCCATGCCTCCGGGATACCGCCTGGCGAGCGCATAGGTCGCACGATTGTCCGAAGACATGAGCGCAAGCCGCACGACCTCCCTGAAGGGCAGGTTCGTTCCCACGGGAATCCCCACGCGCTCGCGATCCGCCCCGCCGGCATCGATCGCGTCGATGCTGACCATGGCTTCCATGTTGGGCCTCGCGTCGAGTACCACCATGGCGGTGACCAGCTTGGTCAGCGAGGCGACGGGCGCGACTTCTGAAGCGTTCTTCTGCAACAGCACGCTTCCCGAGCTGTCGTCGATCAACAAGGCGTGATTCGATCGGATCGAGCCACCAAGTGCCTTGATCGCGTCATCGGGGGCGTGCGCAACCGCATCGTGGACGGGTTCCGCCCGGAGCGTGCCGAGCGCAACGCCTGCCGCCAGCACCGCGAAGGTGGCGGCAGGAACAACGGCCCTCCAATGCGGCGAGCGATGACCTGGACGCACCAGTTGCCGAATGCGGTCCGAAAGCTCGCCTCTGCCGGCAAATTGCCCGAGGAACGGCGTCGGCGCAGAGCCGGGATCGAGATGGCTCAATTGCTCCAGCGCCAACGCGAGCCGGCGAGGTTCACCGAGATAGCTGGCTGCGAGTTCATCCGCGATCTTTTCCCTCTCAATGCGGATCTCGCGGGACAACCACCACACGACCGGGTGGTAGAACAGCAGGGCTTCCACGGCAACCTGCAGCAGGTTGAACAGGTAATCGAAGCGCCTGATGTGGGCAACCTCATGCGCCAGCAAGGCCTCGAGCAAAGGGGCCGGCATCTGCGTCAGCAATGCGGCGGGCAGCAGGATGACCGGGCGCCACCAGCCCACGGTGAGCGGCCGTTCGAGCCGGGGCACGATGCGCAGCGAGATGTGGCGGCGAATGCCCCAGTGCGCGGCCATGCGCAACACGTGCGTCTGCCATTTCGCATCTTCCCGGCCACGATGGCAGGCGGCTGCGCGAGCGACCCAGAGCAGCCCGGAGGCGAGGCGTATCGACATGGCGACAACGCCAAGCAGCCAGGCCGCCACCAGCCAGGGCATGAAGCCGCTCGGGAAAGCGGCCGGCCATCCATCCCAGTTCCTGACGCCCCATGCGTCAGGGGCTGCCGCGCCGGTGCCGAGGTACCGGTACGCGTCGAGGGCGGGTATGGCGACGCAAAGCATCAACGCTCCAAGAAGCAGCGCATAGCGGGTTTGCGGTCTGCCGTGGCGCAGCGATCTCAGCAGGACGGCGGTTGCCATGCCGAGCAGAGCGCCCTTCCACACGAAATGCAGCAGCGCGTGACCCAGGGCGTCGACGACGCCGAGGGGCAGATCGCTCACTGGTCCTCTCCGTGCAGGATCTGCCGTATCTCGGCACGCTCCTCCTGCGTCACGTGTCCTCGCAATGCGGCCAGAACCAGCGCCTTCCCTGAGCCGGCGAAGGCCTTGTTGATCAGCTCCTTGAGCAGATTGGTCTGAAGCGCGTTCTTCTTCTGGGCCGCCGCATAGACATGGGACCGCTCGCTCTCGTCGCGCCGCAGCAGCCCCTTGGCATGCATGAGCTGAAGTTGCCTCAACACGGTGGCGTAGGTTGCTTCGGGCCGGTCGGCCTGCACGGCCAGATGAACCTGCTTCACCGTCGCGGGGCCGAGTTCCCAGAGGACGCGAAGCAGGTTGAGTTCGGCCGGCGTGGGCTTGATCGGGCGATTTGACTTGGGCATGGAATCCGCCAACGGGGCGGGTCGATGTTTATCTAGAACAAATATTCTAGAACATCTTTTCTAGATCGATCCCTTCGCCTGAAGCCCTCGATCGATCGGCCTTCGAAGCATGCCGGCACGCGCGTCCGATGGCTTAATCTCTCGCCCGTCGCCGACCGAGTTCATATCCCATGAAACGCATTCGCCACCTTCTCGTTCTACTCGCCGCAGCCGCTTGCACCCACGCGGGCGCTCAGACGACGGGCGCCGCATCGCGCAGCGCCGTCGCCGAATCCAACGCCGCCGTGTTCAAGGCTTGCGCCGAGGCTGCGGCATCGAACGCCGCGTGTCCGCTCGACGCGACCTTCGGCCTCGTCCGGCTCGCGCCGAACAACGAAGTGCTGGACTTCAGGGTCTCGAACACCGTCCCCCTGGCGGTCGGCCAGGGCTACGGATGGGCCCTGAAGCTCAACCGCAAGAACGGCAAGGTGCGCGTGCTCGAACGCATGACGTTGCCGGAAGCCCCGAAGACATGGGGCACCGGCGGCCAGGCTCACGGCATGTCGGCGGACCGAAAGACGCTTTCGCTGGACGCGACCCTGACCGTCTACGACGGCACCATCTCGAAGGCCTGGGACGTGGTCAAGGGCGACCCTCCCGGCCGCTACCTGATCAGCGTCTACGTCGAAGGCTCCGCCCCCGTGCAGTTCGAATTCGAGGTCGTCGCTCCACGGTGACCACCGCCCCGCAGGCTCGGCCGCACGCCGATGTCGGCGCCTTCATCGCGGCGCCTCGGCTGCAGCCACGAACGGGATCGCGTGCTCGACCGTGTCCCAGATGAAGCGGCCGGACGGGCTTTGCTGCTCCTCGACGATGTGCGCCACCAGGCCCGCCGCGCGCGAGATGACCGCGAAGCCGCGCATCACGGCGGTGGGCACGCCGATCTCGCCGAGCAGGGCCGCCACGGCGCCCGTGGCATTGATCGTGATCGGGCGCCCCGCCACCGCGTCCACGGCCGCCGACAGGCGCTCGAGCGCGCGCACCTTGTCTCCGGGCAGTTCGGGCTCGGCACGTGCCATGTCGAGCAGCTTGTAGGCGCGCGGATCGACCGGCTTGTGCAGGTGATGGCCGAAGCCGGGCACCGCCGCCTTGAGCGCCTTGTGCTCGCGCGCGATCTCCAGCGCTTCGGCGTCCGCATCGGCGGCTGCGCCGATGCGATCGAGCAGGCCCGAGCAGTTCTCCATCGTGCCGACGAAGGAACTGCCCACCGCGAGCAGCCCCGCAGAGACGGCGCCCTGCAGGTTCTCGGGCGCGCTCATGTAGACCAGGCGCGTGGCGATGGCGCTGGGCGTGAGGCCGTGCTCCATCAGCACGATCAACACGGCGTCGGTGATGCGCAGGTCCACGCCGCGCGGCGTGCGGTTCAGGATCTGCTTGAGCAGCGCCTCGGTGAAGGTCTTCTTGCCGAGCAGGTCCTCGACGAGGTCGTCGTCCCGGTAGTGGAGGCTGGTGAGCGTATGGGTGCAAAGGCCTGTCACGGGCGTGGCTGGAGCGTCGGGCATGGCGTGGTCTTTCATTGGACGGTGGCGGTTGAAGAGGAAGAAGAGGTGGCCGAGGTAGCGGCCCCGCCGGCCACCGCGCGTTCGCGCACGGCCGCCTTGAGCACCTTGCCCACGGGCGAGCGAGGCAGGCTCTCGTAGAAGTGGACCTGCTTAGGCGTCTGCACGGGCCCCAGGCGTTCGCGCACGAAGGCGATCAGCTCGGCGGCCGAGACCTGCGCGCCGGGGCGCAGTTGCACGGCGGCCTGCACCGCCTCGCCCCACTTGTCGTCGGGGATGCCGAACACGGCGCACTCGTGCACGGCGGGGTGCTGGCCAAGCGCGTTCTCGACGTCCACGGGATAGACGTTGAAGCCGCCGGTGATGACGAGGTCCTTGAGCCGGTCCTTGAGGTACAGATAGCCGCGATCGTCGATCAGGCCGCGGTCGCCGGTGTGCAGCCAGTCGCCCACGAGCGTCTCGGCGGTCTTGTCGGGCAGGCGCCAGTAGCCGCTCATCACCAGGTCGCCGCGCGCCACCACCTCGCCGACCTCGCCTGCAGGCAGCAGCCGGCCATCGGGCGCCATGATGGCCACGTCGCTGTACCACGTGGCGCGGCCCACGGCCGCCCAGTTGCGCTCGTCCTCGAAGTCCTCGGGCCGCATCACGGTCAGGATCTGCGGCGCCTCGGTCTGGCCGTAGGTGGTGCCGAGCACCGGACCGAAGAAGTCGCGCACCTGGCGAATCTTCTCGGGCGGCATCGGCGCTCCGCCGTAGATCAGCCGGCGCAGCTGAGGGAAGTCGGCGCGCGATGCGCCCGGCAGCGCCATCAGCATGTAGACCAGGGTGGGCGGCATGAAGCACACCGTGCCCCCGCGCTCGCGGAAGGCCGTGCGCACCGCCTGCGCGCCGCCTTCCGCCAGCAGCACGTGACAGCCGCCCTGCGCCAGGATGGGCAGGAGATAGGTCGAAGTGCCGTGCGTGATGGGCGCGGCCACGATGTAGCGGTCGTTCGCGTCGAAGCCCCAGGCATGGATCTGGTTGACGATCGTGGCCATCCAGGCGCGGTACGGCTGGATCACCCCCTTGGGCGCGCCGGTGGTGCCCCCGGTGAACTTGATCGCCTGCGCAGCCTCGGGCGGCAGATGGAACGATGGCCGTGCGGCACCGGCATGGCGCGCCGTCAGCGACGCGACGGTGGGTTCGCCGGCCGCTGCTTCGCCGCAATGGATGCGCGCGCCCGGCGCGCCTTCGAGCAGGCCGGCGCAGCCTGGCTCGACGACGAGGATCGAAGGCTCCGTTGCGTCGACGATGCGGCGCAACTCGGGGCGGGTGCTCTTCGGATTGAGCGGCACCCACACCTTGCCGCAGGCCAGCACGGCCAGCAGTGCAGCGATGTGCCCGGCGCTGTTGTTCGCGCAGATGCCCACGCGGCTTTGCGGTTCGGGGTCGAGGGCATTCAGTGCGGCGGCGAGCGCGGCCACCTGCGCGGCGAGCGCGTCGTAGCGGATCGGGCCCTCGGGGGCATCGATGGCGATGCGCTCGGGCCAGCGCTGGGCAGCACGCCAGAAGAAGTCGATCGGAAACATGCGGTGGAAGCTCCTTGTCGGCGTTGTCGGGGTTGAGCTTGGGCGTTGCCTTGGCTGCGATCTATTCGGCCTTGGCGCCCGAGGCCTTGACCACCTCGCGCCAGCGCTTGATCTCCGCCGCGGCGAGGGCGCGCATCTGCTCGGGCGTGCCGGCTTCGGGCGTGGCGCCCAGGTCCCTCAGGCGCTGGCGCACCTCGGGTGCGGCCATCACCTTGTCCAGCGCGGCGTTCAGGCGCTCGATCACCGGATGCGGCGTACCCGCCGGTGCGGCCAGCCCGAACCACGACTGCACGTCGAAGCCCGGGTAGCCCGACTCCGCCACCGTGGGGACGTCGGGCAAGAGCGGCGAACGCTGCGCGCTCGTGATGGCGATCGCGCGCAGGCGTCCGCCCTGCACGTGGGGCAGTGCCGAGGGCATGTTGTCGAACATCGACTGCACCTGCCCGCCCAGCAGGTCGGTGATCGCGGGCGCGCTCCCCCTGTAGGGCACGTGCAGCATCTTCAGGCCCGCCTTCATCTTGAACATCTCGCCGGACAGGTGGATGGACGAACCGCTGCCCGAGGAGGCGAAGGTGATGCCGTCGGGCTGCTCCTTCGCGAAGCGCAGGTAGTCGGCCACGCTCCTGATGGGCAGCTTGGGGTTGACCACCAGGATGTTGGGAATCTTCGCGATCAGGCCGACCGGCTCGAAGTCCTTCACCGGGTCGTAGCCGAGTCGCGCATAGAGCGAAGCGTTGATCGTGTTGGCGATGGTGTAGACGTAGAGCGTGTAGCCGTCCGCCGGGGCGCGCGCCACGGCCTCTGCGCCCACGTTGCTGTTGGCGCCCGTGCGGTTGTCCACGAGCACGGGCTGTCCGAGCTGCTCGCCGAGCCGCACCGCGACCAGGCGCGCGACCACGTCCGTGGCGCCTCCCGCGGCATAGCCGACCACGAGCTTGATCGGCTTGGACGGCCAGGCGGCGGGCTCGGCCCGTGCGGGAAGGGCCGCGCTGCAAAGCAGCGCGGTGGCAAGTGCCAGCAGCCGCCGGCGGGATGCGGTGGGGGGAATCATGTCGTGTTGTCTCCTTCGAGGTCTCGACGTCGGCGATGGCCCCTGCCAACAGCCCTGCATTTCGCAGGCGGCCGATGCGTCAGCGGGGAATTCTTCGGCAGGCCCGACCAACGCACCAATCGAAACGTCCGGCAGGCGGACGTTTTGGGCACACTCGGAGGTCCCGCTCCCGCCCCGAGATCCACCGCATGCCGACCCGCCGCCCCTCCACCAACCTCGATCCCAAGCCCGCTTCGACGACCCCGGCGCGCGGCCGATCCGGCAGCGAGCAAGCGGAGGACGGCGGCGGCCGGACGCTTCGTCGCGGCCTGCAATTGCTGGACGCCGTGCTCGCGGCCGACCGCGAGGGACTCCGCGTGGTGGACCTGTGCCGCATCGCGCAGCTGGAGCGCGCGACGGTCCACCGATTGATCGCCACGCTGGTGGAGAGCGGCTACGTGGCGCAGCGCGGGCGCTTCCGCTACGTGGCGGGGCAGCGGCTGGCCGCCCTGGCGCTGAACGATGCGGCGCCGAACCTGGCGGCGCGCCTGCGCCCCGTGCTGGAACGGGTGAGCACGGCATGCGGAGACGCGGCCTTCGCCATCGTGCGCGAGGGCGCCGCCTCGCGATGCATCGCGAGGCACGTCGGAACGCACCCGATACAGATCCTCGTGATCCAGGTCGGAACCCGCCAGCCACTCGGCGTGGGCGCGGCGGGGCTGGCCCTGCTGTCGGCACTGCCCGACGATCAGGTGAAGGCCGCCATCGCAGCCAACGCGACAAGCCTGCCGCGCTACGGCGGGATGACGCCCGAGCGGATGGCGCTGCTGGTGCAGGCCACGCGCGAACGGGGCTGGTCGGTCATCGGCAACCATGCCACCGATGGCGTTCTCGCAGTGGGCATGGCGGTGCACAACGCCGACGGCGAACCCTCGGCCGCCATCAGCGTGGCATCGACCCTGGAGCGCATGCCGCGCGAGCGCCAGCAGCTGATCGCGCGGCTGATGCGAGACGCGCTTGCCGCGTTGCTACCGGCGGGGGTGTGAGCGCCGAGCCAGCGCGAAACGAACCTGATGCCTCGCCCTCACTGCGGCCGAAGCCGAGAGAGCTCCGCCCGCCCCAACGGCGTGATGCGCAGGATCACCGCGCCGCGCCCCTCGCCCTTGCCGGGCTCGGGAAGGTTGGCCTCGATCAACTGGGCGGCCACCAGCACGGCGGCCCGCTGTATGTCGGCCTCTTCGTGGATGGCCAGTGGAAAGGAAGCCTCCTCGATGCGCCGCAGAAAGTCCATCGGCATTGCAACTCCTCAACAGTTCACTCCGAGGCGGAACATAGGGATCGGCCCCGCCAGTTCAAGAAACGCAAGGGCCCCACGGCATGCGGCCTCCGGACAGGTCAGCTGCCACGGACACCGCGTCCCCGACCGGGGTTTTATATTGAGTACAAAAGGATTAAACTCCACCCCGGACAGCCATTCTCTCCCTCCTCCCTCCACCGGCTGTCCATTTGGCCCGCTTCGGCGGGTTTTCTTTTTGTGGGAAGCAGGTCAGCGCATGGTGGGTCAGGCCCCAAGCGCTTTGCTGTCGGGGATGGCTGTTTCAGCAGGGTCACGAGGCGCCCACGGATGCCCATCGGCAGCGCGGTTCAACTGGTCCGAAGCAGATCGCGACCTCGCGAGCCGGATACCATCAGAAATGGTGGCCGGCTGCGACATGGTGGCTGCGCGCGGTGGCCCCGGAATCGAACTGTCAGAACACCGTCAATCTGTGAATTCAACGCTCGGAAGAGCCCTGCTCCATCCATCGACCTGGGCAGCCCTCGGCGCGAGCCTCTTCACCACCCTCGCCGGTGCCACCGCGGGAGTGCAGGTGGAGAAGATCGGGCGGGACATGCCCGCGGCCGTTGCCCTGCCTGCGCCGGAAGCTGTGCTTCCTGCGCAGGCCGCGACCGACACCTCGGCAGCGGATGCCGCCGCGTTGATCGACCGGCGGGTCCGCGCAGTGCGTGCCCACTGGCCGATCGAGGACGAATCGTTGCGGCTCGTGATCCTGCGTTGGGGCAACGCGGTGGGCGTCAGCGTGCAGTGGGACAGCACTCGCGACTACACGATCACGCCGGAGGTCCGTTCCGCCAGCTTCAGCGGGTCCTTCAAGGAGGCGCTGTTCCAGCTCGCGCAGAAGTACCAGATGCTCGATGCGCCCCTGCTGCTCGAGTTTTCGCAGGACGGCACCATCCTTCACGTGCGCGACCAGGAAAGCACTCACTAGCAGAGTGTCGGCTTGGCCGGCGAGACGGGTCTTCCCCGCAAAAAGTTGTCCCATGGCTCTGTGGGAAACTTTGTGGATAACACAGGGACAACATCGGCGTTGCCAGCAATCATGCGGGTCGCCGCCAGAGTGCCTGTATTCGAGGCAATCGCCTCTTGACTTTTGCGCCAAAGGCTCCCGAGAACGCGGCGACTCCGGCTCTGGATATGTACGTGCCGAATCGCGCCGCGCCGGCAGTGGCGCTCATCGCGAAGGGATCGGTACCGGGTCCCTGATCATCAGCTTGACGAGGTACGGGCCCACGCTGTTGAACTTCGAGGCGCCGTAGTAGAGCTCCCCGGAGTGCCTGAAGCCGAAGCGCTTGAAGACGCGGCTGTCGTTGCGATCGGGATTGCTGCTTTGAAGCAGGTAGTGCAGCCCGTGCAGGTCGGCCAGGCGCTGGAACGGCCTCGACATGCGGGAGGCGACTCGCTTCTGTTCATGATCGGGCCGCACGCACACCATGCCGCCCAGGATGCAGCGCTCGGGAACGCCTTCCCGGACACGCATGGCCTCGGTCGCGCGCTTCAGCGCAGTGGAGGCCTTCTGCGCAGCGAGCGTCCTGCGCAGCCCGTAGGCCCGCAGGGCCGCATGGCCGCCTACGAAGAGCTCGTGCATCAGGCCGCTACGGGCGGCCACGGCGACCGGCAGCGTCCGCAGCGCGGCACCGCGCATCGCCCTGGGGCCGTCGGTCGAAGCTTCGTCCTCTTGCGCAGTCTCGATCACCACCACCCCGCCGGTGCGAAGGGCGGCCTGCAGCAGGTAGTGGATCACGCGACACAGCTTCTGCTCGGCTTGGACGACATCGCCGGCGCGGATGCGCCGCACGTCCTCGGGCTGCATCCAGGCCAGCCAGGCCTTGTCCTGGTTCCTGACGAAGGCCTCGGTCATCACGCCTGCGGCCTGCGCGATTTCCTGCGGCGTCGCCGCGAGACGGACGCGGGGCCTGCCGGGTTCCGCGGCGCTCTCGGCGTTCTGCTGCGCGATCAGGTCCTCGAGGTCTCGAAGGATGCCGGCCTCGACATTGAAGCGGATGGCTCGCATGAGCGCTCAGTCCAGCTCATGCGCGCCGAGCGTCACGATGTGATCGACCGAGAATCCGTTGAACGCGCAGCGCACGCTCTCCGAATAGGCGCCCACGTGTTGGAATTCGATCCAGTCGCCCTCCTGCAGCTGCGAAGGCAGCGCGTACGGAAACGCGAGCCGGTCGTTGCTGTCGCAGGTCGGGCCGAAGACGATGAATTCGCGCTGCGCGTCGGCCGCCGTGTTGGCGATCGGCCTGCCGTCGCGCCATGCCCGCACCGGCAAACGGAAGAACTGCTGCGCGGGCAGCAGGCCGCCGAAAATGCCGGCCCCGCAGTAGACGGCATCGTCCTTGCGCAGGATCACGCGCGCGAAGAGCGACATGCAGTCGTACACGAGCGCGCGCCCCGGCTCGCACATCAGCTCGAGGCGCCGCAGCGACGCCGATGAGGCGACGAACTCGCCCAGCCGCGCGAGCATGGAGGTGGCCGGCGGCACCGGCATGTTGTCATAGGGAGCGGGAAAGCCGCCTCCGA
Source organism: Variovorax atrisoli (assembly GCF_014195185.1). Lineage (NCBI taxonomy): Bacteria > Pseudomonadati > Pseudomonadota > Betaproteobacteria > Burkholderiales > Comamonadaceae > Variovorax > Variovorax atrisoli. Next base: position 282,330 of record NZ_JACIBG010000007.1, read on the forward strand.
TGTCCAGCGCGGACACCGAGGCGTCCGCCTGCTCGATCAGCCTGGCGGCAGTCTGCATCGCACCCAGGTAGGGCTCGACGCTGACCGTCTGCGAACCGGGATGGAAGGCGAGACCCGTGGACCAGGCCGTCTGCGCCGCGATGCGCTGCAGCAGCCTCAGCGTTTCCTCGTGCGAGGCGCCGAACTTGCTGTTGAGGTCGTAGAGCGCGTCGGACGCGCCCGAATGGAAGCGAACGTACACGCGCACCGAAGCATCGTGCGTCGGCAACACCGCCAGCAGCTTGTCGAGCTCCGCGGCGCAATCCACGACGAAGTCCCGCAGCCCGAGGTCGCGCCAACTGCGCTCGATGTCGCGTCGCGACTTGGCAGGGTTCATGAACCAGCAGCGCGCGCCCGGCACCTGCGCCTGCACCAGGAGGGCCTCGGCGATGGAGGCGACGTCGAAGCCCGCGACGCCCGCCGCGCGCGCGGTAGACAGGACCTGCGGCAGCGGGTTGGCCTTCACCGCGTACAGCACCTTGCCCGGAAAGGCTTCCACGAAGGCCGTGGTCGCGCGCGCGAGGCGCTCGGGGTCGAAGGTGTAGAACGCGTCGAACTCTGTCGTGCGGATGGCATCGGCGAACTGCATGGCGTGGGGTCCCTCGTTGTCGTGTTGTCTTGGCGGCTTCAGCCTGCGGAAAGAAGACCGGCGTCGCGCAGCCGGGTCATCAGCTCGGCGATGCTGCGCAGTGCCATGTCGGGCTGCGCCGCGCCGGGCTGCGGGGCTGCTTCGCCCTTGCCGGTGCGCACCAGGGCGCTCGCCAGGCCTGCCGCCCTGGCGCCCGCGATGTCGGTGAGCACGTCGTCGCCGACCACCATGGCTTCGTCGGCTCGCACCCCCAAGGCATCGAGTGCGGCCTGGAAGAACACCGCGGAAGGCTTGCCGGTGACGATGGCGCTGCAGCCCGCTGCGGCCTCCAGCCCCAGGATGAAGGCGCCTGCGTCCAGCCGGGGCGGTCCGCTGCCGTCGAACCAGTAGAGGTTGCGGTGCGGCACCAGCAGCTGCGCGCCCTCGCGCAGCATGCAAAAGACGCCGTTCAGGAGCCCGTAGTCGAAACGTTGCGCCACGTCGCCGATCACCACGAAGTCGGGCTTGCTGTCGTCGCGCGGCACATCCTCGAAGAGCGTGGCCATGGCCTCGGGCACCAGCAGGTGGCACGAGGCGGCCGGCTGCCGCCGGAGGTAGGCACGGCAGGCAGTGCCTGCCGTCTGGATGTCGCGCTCGTCCACATCGATGCCGCAAGCGCGCAGTTCCGCGGCGATCTGATGCGGCAATCGCGCGCTGATGTTGGTCAGCAGCCGCACCGCGAGGCCGGCCGCCTTCGCTTCGCGCAGCGCCAGGTTCGCGCCGGCAATGGCTTCGTTGCGAAAGACCAGCGTCCCGTCGATGTCGATCAACAGCGCCTTCAATGCCATGCCTGCGCCTTCACCTGTGCACTTGCACTTGCACTTGCGGATACAGGCGTCGGTGCCGTGGCCGCCTGCGCGGGCCGTGCGAGGTGCGCCATCAGCGCGGGCGCCAGGTCCATCAGCGTCAGGGGCGTGCGCCACGGCGCCGCCCCGGACTGCCATGCGGGCTCCAGCAACACCCCCTTGAGCCAGGGCGCATCGGACCAGCAGGTGTGGTCGCCCCCCTTGCGGCTCGGCGCCGCGAACGGCAGCCGGGGCGACTTGAGCAGGCGCGATGCGGTCGGCGGCTGCAGGTACCAGGGACTGCGCCATCCGCCGTCCAGTTCCACCACCGGGCCTTCGATGAGCCGGAAGCCCTTGGCGAGCTCGGGGGGCAGCGCGGCGTCCAGCGCCTCGACCAGGGCCTGCGCCGTCACGCCGGCTGAGGCCATGCGCGCAGGGTGCAGGGCCAGCCAACCGTTTTCGGCGGGGTGGTAGAAGACCATCGAGCGCGCGGGATCGATCTGCCCCGCATCGTCCAGCGCGAGCCATCCGCGCTGCGCGAAGCAGCGGTTCGGCGCGAGGTCGTGCGTCAGCGGCTGCATGCCGTGGTCGGAGTGCGCCACGAAGCGGCAGCCCGGCGCGAGCAGCGCTGCGCAACCATCGAACAATTCGAACAGCCAGCGCGCGAGCCGTGCGCGGATCGCGTCGGCAACGGCCAGCTGCGCCGGGGTCGCGGTCGCGCTCGGTTGCAGGTGGCGCAGCAGTTGGTGCGACACCAGATCGATCACCGGGTAGTAGCCCACGATCAGCTCTGCCTCGCCCGCCCGCAGGCTCCAGAGGATGTCGTCGAGGAAGCTGCGGTGCATCACGTCGAGCAGGTCGAGCAGCAGCAACTCGGCCGCGCCGTCACCGCCCTGGTCGACATGGCGCCCCAGCGCGCCGGCGGCATGCAGCCGGGCCGAATTGCCCACGCTGCAGGCGCGATGGCGCAGCGCGAGCCGGCGCAGCGCCGCATCGCGGCCGTGCACGAACACCGGCTGGAAGCCCAGGAAGCACAGCCGCGGCTCGCCCTCGACCAGCGCCGCACGGACGGCCACCGCACGGTTGGTGTCGCCGGCCACCGCGGCCGGCAGCGCTGCCGACAGCGCCACGTGGGCCGTGCTTCCGAACGGTATGCGCAGGTCGCCGCCCATGGGCACCTCGTGCAGCACCATCGCCCTGCCGTCGGCCGAGACCGAAAGCCGGCAGGCTAGCCGCAGCGCCGGAACCGACAGCACCTCGCCCGGCGCCAGCACGGCGGGCGCGCTCACCAGAGGAGCATAGACCTCGGTGTGCGACAGCAGCGCGCCCGCCAGCCGCGCCGGCTGCACGAAGGGCACGGCGCTGGCGCGGATGCGCCCGCCTGCGGCCGCCCAGCGGTCCCACACCATCGCGGTCGTGCGCGGCCAGCGGCCGAAGGCATCGGCGACCGCCAGCGGATCGCCGGCCTGCGGATCCGGAATCTCGTAGCCGGTGAGTTCATGCGCGCTCGCATCGAGCCCGCTCCAGATGCTGAACAGCGACGGCGGCGTCTGGCAGTTCGGCGACAGCGGCTCCAGCGGCACCACGCAGTCGATGCGTACGGGCAGCCTCGGCGCGAGCTGCTGCCACAGCGTGTGCGACAACCCGTCGACCAGCAGCCAGAAGAGGCCCTTGCAGGCGCTCATGCCGCCAACCCTGCGCGCTCGTCGGTGTGCTTGCCCGCGCGCCCGTCCACGCGTCCGCCCGCCAGCAACCGGCACAGTCCGTCGACCTGCGCCTCGAGCGCGGCGAGGCTTCCGTTGTTCGTGAGCACGTAGTCGGCCTCGATGCGTGCCATCTGCAGATCGAGCGGACTGTCCTTCACGATGCTGAGGTCCTGGCGCTCGGCCAGCCGCTGCGCACGCACCTCGGCGCGTGCCGCCACCTTCACCACGAGAAAGCCCGCTTCGCGCAGCGCGGGCCAGTCGACGCGGTCGTCGCGCAGGTCGTCGTTGATCACCACGTCGGCGCGCGAGGCCTCCAGCCGGCGCAGGAATCCGTCGGCCAGCGCGCGCGCGTGGATGGCGCGCAGATGCGTGGCCACGCTCTCCAGCAGCTTCTGGTCCTGGGTCTCGGGCGAGAGCCGTACGCCGGCCTCGGCATAGAACATGGCCTGCAGGCGGTACAGCGGCTCGGCCAGCTTCACGACCTCGACCGAGCGGCCGCGCGCGAGCAGCCAGTTGCGGATCAGCTGCGCGGTCGTGCTCTTGCCCGAGCCGCTGGGCGCCACCAGGCACAGGCACAGCGCCGGGCGTGCGGCGGCAGTTGCAGCGAGGGAGGATGGGGTGTGCATGGGTGTCGTGCTCCTGCGCGCGCTCAGGCGGGAACCAGCGCCGCGCGGCCCGGCGTACTGATCCAGGGCAAGGTGCCCAGCGCGGCGGCCACGGGCGCGGCCACGCGGCGCTCCATCGCGCGGTCGGCCGGCGGCATGCCGTGCCAAGTGGAGGTGACGAAGGTGTGCGGCCACTCGAAGATGCGCGGGTCGCGCAGCACGTCGTCGATCTCCTCGCCGCGCAGCGCACGGCTGCGCAGCGCCTCGTCCACCGCCACCTCGGGCAGCACGATGCGTTCGAGCCAGCCGCTGCCGACCGGGCTGCGGCCGAGGGCGGCGGCGAAGGCCTCGGGCGTGATCAGGATCTTGTCTGCATCGGCGCGCGACGGATCCAGCGCCGCCGCGGCCTCGTCGCCGAGCCGCTCCACCAGCCCCGGATGCTGCCGCAGCGAGCCCAGGCCGATGTGCGGATAGTCGGGCCAGCCGCGCGCGCGCAAGCGGCCGTCCACCACGTCGAGCAAGAGCTTGTCCCCCGAGAAATAGCCGTGGCCCTGGCCGAGGACGAGATCGAGCATGGTGGTGGTCTTGCCCGCGCCCTTGATGCCGGCGATGGCGACCACGCCCCCGGTCGCGGCGTCGAGCACGGCGGAGCTGTGCAGGATGGCCGTGCCCTTGGACTGTTCGACCAGCAGGCCGAAGTACCGCACCAGCTCGATCAGGTGGATGAACGACGTGGTTTCGTCGCCGTGGAACTCGACCTCGCGGCGCGCGGTGTCGTAGCGGTAGCCCACCCGCATGTCGGCGTCCCAGGCCAGTTGGGAGCCATCGTCCAGCGTGCCACGCCGGACCTTCAGCGTGAAGCCGATGGCGTAGGTTTCGCGGATGGTCATCGCCACGGCGCAGCGCTCGCGCCAAGCGGGCAGGAATCCATCGGCAGGCCGCAACGTCACCGTCAGGTCGGGCTCGCCGTCGCCCGTGCCGATCCACAAGTAGGGCGACAGGAAGGTCCGCAGGCGCGTCGCCAGCGACTGCGAGGCTTCGCCGGCGCGCAGGCGCAGGCTGAACACGGAGTTGGTCAACAGGCTGTCCATCATCGGTGGGCGACTCCTTCGGAAATGCGTTCGTAGACGCGGGCGAGGCCTTGGTCGTCGGCGGCGGCGTGCAGGCCCCGGCGCTGCAGGAAGCGCACGACCTTCTCGCGCAGCGCCGCCTGCTCGCGCGCCACGAGCGCGGCGCTGCCTTCGCCGCGCGTGCGCAGGTAGGCGATCACGCAGTGGAAGACGGGGGCGACGGCGGGAGAACCGGCAGGCGATACGGGCTGGGCGCGGTGGAAGCCGACGCTGAACAGGTTGCCCGTCTCCAGCGATTCGCAGCCCGAGCTCGCCCCCGTGCGGCGCCATCGCGCCACGGGCTGCAGCGGCAGGTCGACGTGCTGTGCGAGATCGACCTCGACGGCCGTGCCGTATGGCCGGTCGGACTCGCGCCGCTCGGTCCAGGCTGCGTCGCCATCCTGGCGCAGCAAGGTGCTGAACTCGCCCAGCGGTTCCAGCGCCTGCGCGCGGCGCTTGCGGCTGAAGAGCGCTGCGTTCGCCCAGCCATGCCGATGGCCGAGGTTGGGCAGCACGCGGCACAGGACGTTGTCGTGGCAGCAGTGCTGCAGCTCGTCGCCGATCTGCGCGACGAAGTCCACGGCGGACTCCGCCTCGGTGCCGGCTGCCAGTTCGTCGAGCCACGCATCGCCAAGTGCGAGCACATCGAGCGGCGCCGCCGTATCGATCGCGACGTGCATGTCGCCCACGGTGGCGTGGACCGCGTAGTGGCATTCGTAGTTGCTGGTCTGCAGGTGGTTGGCCTGGAAGGCCTGCCACAGGCGCTCGTACAGCAGCCCGGGCGCGAAAGGCGCCACCGGCAGCGGCGGCGCGATGAAATGCGTCACGTGGCGGTCGGCCCGATCGACGAGGTGGCGCAGTTGCACCAGCCCGCCACGGATGTCCACGTGGGCCAACGGCATCCAGTCCGGGTCGACGTTGTGGCTCTGGCAGGGCTCCTGCCTGCCGGGCGCCACGGGCTGCCAGGCAGCCTCCACGCAATGCGCTACGACCGCGTGCGCGCCGCGGCAGTCCGCCTGGGCTGCGCGCGCACCCTGGCGTGCGCGCACGCGCTGCACGCGCAAGCGGCGGGCCCCCTCGGGCGACGGCTCCGCATGGCGCAGGCGCCAGTTGCCGAACACGATCAGCGCCTCGTCCAGTGCCGCGCTCATGCGGTGCTCCCCACAGGCAAGGGCGCGGGCACGGGCTGGGGCCGCGCCGGCGCGCCGTCCGCGATCTCGCGCACGAAGTCGAGCTTGGAGTAGAGGTCCTGCTGGTGAGACTGCCGCCACCGCGCCAGCGAGGCGCCCACGAAGCCCGAGATCGCGTCGAAATCCTGCTCCAGTCCTCGCAGCTCGCCGAAGCTGCGGGTGCGGCAGTACTCGACCTCGCACTGCGAGAAGGCATGCGCATCGTCGAGCGTGCGGCACACGTCCATGTAGATGCCGAAGATGTTGCCGGTGGCGAGCGACTCGAACTGCGCGTCGAAGCGCTTGCGCCGATAGGACGGCAGCCGGCGCGTGGCCTCGGGTGTCAGCGTGCGTACGTGCGCCTCAATGTCGGTCATGCCCAGCGACAGGTCGCCCCACAGCGACTCGCGGCGCACCTCGCTGTTCTCGATGAACCACTTGCGCTTGACGGTCATGCGCCCGTCGGCCTGCGGGATATAGGCGATGTAGCCGCTTTCGGCGTTGCCGCCGAGCACCTCGAAGATGTGCTGCTCGTAGTCCCACACCTGGATCTCGCGATCGATCTCGGGCACGAAGTCGGGCAGATCACCCTTGGCGATGACGTCGTGGAAGGCGATCAGGAGCCGCCAGGTGTCGGGGATGCCGCGGAACGTGAACTTGCGCTCCATCTCGAGGTCGGGCCGCCACTTGGTGTACCAGCACTCGTCGCCCAGCGCCGGGCGCAGCGCGGCCAGCACCGGGGCATGGCTCGCGAGCAGGCGTTCGAAGTCGGCCCATGTCGGCGTGCCGCCAGCGGGCGGCGCCTCCTCGCGATAGCGCAGGAACAGGCTGGCGAGTTCGCCCTGCTGGACGAAGTGATGGAAGGCGAGCGTCCCTCCCTCTTCGGTGGCCACGACAGCCGGCGCGATGCGCGCGGGCAGCCCGGCACCGGCATCGAGCGCTGCGGCCAGTGCCGGATGGCTTGCGCAGAGCCAGGCGCAGAAGCCTCGGCTGAGCGCGCGCTGCGGCGCACTGAAGCTGCGGGTCTCGAAGGCGGGACAGTCGGACGGCGCCGCCTCGCGACGACCATCCGCAAGCCACACGGAATGCAGGCGCAGGTCGCCGCCGCGCACGTAGAAGCTGTTCGCCCCCTTTCGCAGCCCGGCGCCGCGGCAGACGAGCACGGCCGCGAGCGCGCGCGGCTCGGCGTTCGCCTGAACCAGGAAGTAGACCGTCTCCTCGCTCATGCGGCCTCCGGGCTGGTGCGCGCGGCACGCGGCGCGGTGCGCGCCTCGATCGTGAGGCTGCCCCCGTCGAGCCCGCGCGCATAGAGAGCGCGCGAGGCAATGGCGGGCACCTGGCCCTCTCGGAGCAGGATCGCGAGGTGGCACAGCATGGAGGCCTGCTCGAACACGAAGCCGCGCACGTAGGGAATGAGCGCGGCCAGTGCCGCATAGGGGCGCGGCGCCACCACGATCATCTCCCCACCGCCTGCGCGCGCGCGCTCGGCCAGGCGCACCATGGCCGGCCCGAGGCTCTCGGCGCTCGGCATGTGGCTGATCGACACGGTCGCGGCGATGCTGATGTCCTCCAGGTGCCCGTCAGCCGACACCACGAGCGCCGCGCCTTGCGCGAAGCCGGGCGAGATGGTGCGGCGGCCCTCCTCCTCATGGCTGTCATCCAGCTGCGCGGCATGCAGGCTGCGGATCGGCGAGAAGTCGATCAGCCTCAACCCCCCCGCCCCGGCCACCCATTCGAGCTGGACCGGACCGAAGCGCGCCACCGCCGCATGGGTGGCCTCGTAGAGCTGCTCGCGCTGCCTGGTGCCGAACGGTGCCGCCGCGGCGGATTGCGCGCCGACAACCTGCCCGCCGCGTCCCAGAAAGAAGGTATGGGTCTGCGCCGAACCGCGGTTGATCGCCAGCAGCCCGTCGGCGGAGCACTCGCAGAGCACGCCGCCGTCCGCGGTAGGCTGCGTGATGAGCCCCCAGTCGCCGCGCACGTAGTCGCGGATCACGAAGGTCGACGCCTTCGCCCCCAGCACCTCGCGAAGCCGCGAAGCGAGTTCGCGCGTGGGCAGCACCTGCTGGCGCAGGCCATCGGAGAAATCGAGCACGACGCTGTCCTCGCCGAAGCGGCTGCACAGTGCCTCCATTCGCGAGGCTGCGCCGAAGCCATCCGCATTGCCGCGCACCAGCAAGGCGGTGCCCGGTGCCACGCCGTGCGCATGGGCCAGCACCGCCAGCGGCCGGCGCTTGGTGCGAAAGTAGTTCGCGAAACCCGGCAGCGGGCGGAAGGCGGCGATGTCCTCGTCGGCAGCCAGATAGAGATCGGTCCACGCGGCCTCGGGCGCATCGTCCGTCGCCGTGCCCAGCGAGGTGATCGGCCGGCCCTGCAGGACCCACACCCGCTCGCCGTCGCTGGCCCACTCGACGTCGACCGCGGTGCCCAGCTGCGCTTCGACCGTGCGCACGATGGCGGCCAGCTCGACCAGCATCTCCTGCGCGTCGCGCAGCGGCGCATCACCGCTCAGACCCCCGGTGCCCCATCGCACCGACTGCGAGACGGCCGCACCCGACACGAGGACGTCGCCGATCCCCTGCACCGCCTCGACCAGCAACTCGGGGCGCCCGTCGATCGGGTCGTGGCTGAAGGCGACACCCGCCCATCGGGCGTCGACCATCCGCTGCACGATCACCGTCATTTCCACCGGTGCGTCGAGCAGGCCGCAACGCAGCCGCTCGACGGCCGCGCGGCGCGAGAAGGCGGAGCGCCACACCCGGGAGATCGCGCCCTTCAGCGCGGCCATGCCTTCGACCTGCAGCACGGATTCGAAGATGCCGGCGAAGCTGTGCGCGGCGCCGTCCTCGATGCCGCCCGAGGAACGCACCGCCAGCGGCGTCGCGGGCGAGAGTTCCGCGGCCTGCATGCAGGCGGCGAGCCGCTCGTCGGCATCGTCCGCCCATCGTGGCGAGGGGATCGCCTCGAGGCGATCGAGGTCGCGGTCCAGGAAGGCACCCGCCGTGAGGCGGATGCCCGCGAGCACCTCCTGCGCCTGCGCGCGCACGGCGCCGTGGTCGACCCACAGCGCAGCCAGCTGCGCGTCGTCGAGGGAGAAGAGCGCGGGCACGGGCACCGCGTGCGAGAGCGCGACGAGCGTGCGGTACTTGGAAGACATCGGGCGCGCTCCCCTCAGACACCGTCGAGCTCGGCCGCGCGCGCGTCGACGATCTCCAGCGCAGGCTGCGCCGCCATGGGCATCGGCGCGTGCAGCGGCATGGCCTTCTTCTGGTAGTCCATGAAGATGCGCGAGGCAAAGGCCTCCGTCGCGCCCTGGTACTTGCCGTCGTAGAGGTCGATGTCGCCCTGCACCTCCCAGAACATCATCTGCCCGATGTCCATGCCGGCATAGACGCGGATGCGGTTGATGGCCAGCAGCTGGATGGTCCACTTGCCCACGAAGCCGATGTCGCCGAGCGAGGCCGACAGGTTGATGAACATGCCCAGCCGCGCGATCGAGGAGCGCGCCGCGTAGGTCGGCACGAACTTCGTGCTGCCCATGGTCTCCATGGTGGTGGCGAGATACAGCCGCATCGGCTCGAGCACGAAGCCCTCGGGGCCGATGTGGATGTCTTCGGTGGGCTTTTCCTCCTTGATGTCGATCACGCCCTCCTGGTACACCTTCATGTGCGGCGCCAGCCTGAAGTTGTAGCTGTTGGGATTGACGTTCTTCTGGAGGAACGGCGAGATGGTGATGTCGCCGTCATGAACGCGTCGGGAGATCTCGGTGCCTGTAAGGATCATTTGGAGTCCATGATGATTCGCGAGGGAACAACACCTTCCGAACCCACGTAGCGGCCCTGATACTTCAGTTCTCCGCCGAGGTTGGTCCAGAAGCAAACCTTGCCGATGCGCGCGCCCGCATAGACGCGCAGCGGCTGCGTGACGACGATCTCCAGGGTCCAGCAGATCACCGCGCCCGTGTGGCCGAGCGGCGCGCTGGTCTGGATGAACATGCCACACAGGGCGGTCGAGAGATTCGCGTAGAGCTCGCTGGCGAAGTGCACGCCGCCGATGCGTTCGGCCGTCTGGCCGAGATAGAAGCGGTTGGGGTGCAGCACCAGCCCTTCCTCGGGGATGGTGTGGCGGATCACCTGCAGCCCGAGGTGGGGATCGATCTGGTCCGAGCTGTATTCGAGGATCTCCGCGCCCAGGCTGCAGCCGTACGAGTTCTGCTCGACCTGCCTGTCGTCGAACGGCTCGATGACGATCGAGCCCGCCTCGCGCATGCGGCGGATTTCACTTCCCGTGAGGACCATGTGCGCCTTTCTCCGCGGCAGCGCGCGCCGGCACTTCGCCTGCGGCCGGATAGAGTTCGTGGATCAGCGAATGCGGGCCGATGAAGTAGCCGCGCGTCGGGTTGGCCGCGGCGCAGCGCGCGTCGCCGGCGGCGAGAAGGCGCGAGAGCCGCGGCAGGTTGTAGCTGGGCACCGCCGGACAACTGTGGTGCTCCCAGTGCCGGTTGATGTGGCAGGGCGCCCAGAGGAAGCGCTCGATCCAGCCGACGCGCAGGCTGCGCGCCGCGGTGTGCGCCGGGTGATTCAGCCGCCCCCCATGCTCCGCGATGCCGCGCACGCGCAGGATCGCGGGCATGAACAGGAGGACGGGCGCCAGCCAGTACAGCACGAACTCGCGCCACACGCCGAACCACGCCACCAGCGCGGCCACCACGGCGATGAAGGCCACGGCCAGGCAGCGATCGAGCCCGGTGCCGGGCGACTGCCTGGAGAACAGGCCCAGCATGCCGAAGCTGTTGGCCGAGCGCAGCGTCGCCAGCGTGGTGAGGCCCGAGGCGTCGCGCAGCAGCAGCGCAAGAAAGCGCCCCCGCGTGGCGGGAATCTCCGAGTCGGCGAGATCCGGGTCCCCCTCGTCGTTGAGATGGCGGTGATGCCTGAAGTGATGCGCGCGGTAGCGCGCCACGCTCAGGGTCAGCGGAAAGGCCAGCAGCAGGTTGCCGACGATGTCGTTGACGAGGCGGTCGCGCGCGAGCAGGCGATGCGCCGCCTCGTGCATGAGCACCAGCATCGCATGCTGCCGCGTGGCGATGACCAGCATCGCGGCGATCGTCGCCGGCCACTGGCCGATGCGCTGGGCCGCCACGATCGCCAGCGCGCATACCAGCCACTGCGTAAGAATCTGCAGCGCGCACCGCCAGGGCCGCAGGGTGGCGAGCTCCTGCAGCGTGCCCGGCCCGAACGGCAGGCGCAACGGCTTCCCGCCGATCGTGGTGTTCATGCCCGGCGCCGCAGTCATGCGACCTGCTCCTGGACGGCCGCATCGGCGGCGGACTGCGCGCGCATCGTGCGCGGATGGCATGCGATCCAATGGTCGACCACGCGCGGCAGGAAGCCCAGCGGATCCGGCGCGGGCTCGCGCACGTGCAGGGGGGCGCGCACGCGGTCGCTGCTCGCATAGGTGCCGTAGACACGCAGCAGCCGCTCGAAGTAGCGGAAGTCCGAACGCGAGATGCCCGGCGGCTGCCACGCGGCCAGCGCGCGCTTCAGGAAGCCCCACTGCCGATCGCGCAGGATGGGCACCGGCGCAACCTCCGGCAGCCCGTGGCGGCGCCGCGCGAGCGCGATGCGCTCCTCGATGAGCCGCACCACGGCCTCGTAGCGCACGCGCTGCTCGCCGGCGGAGGCGACGCATTCGCGCGGCTCGCCGTCGGCCGCGCAGCGCAGCACCATCGCATGCAGTTCGGCGACCACCCAGTCCACCGGAACGATGTCGAGCAGCCCGTCCTTGTTGCCCACGAGGAAGGGCGGGTGGAAGGCGGCGAGGAACTTGATGAGGGGATAGAGGCCGTTGAAGCGCGCGATCTCCCCGGTGCGGCTGTCGCCGACCACCAGGCTGCAGCTGAAGGTCGATATCGGCAGGCGGGCACCGAACGCCTCGCGCAGGCTGCGCTCGGCCATGGCCTTGCTCTCCTCGTAGCCGTTGCGGTATTCCCAGTCGTGGGTGCGCGTGTAGGCCGTCGAGACGTAGACCATCTGCGGCCGCTTCGAGCAGCCCAGCAGCAGGCGCGCGAAGTTGTGCGTGCCCCGCACGTTGAGCTGCAGCATCTCCTCGCAGCTCTTGTCCCAGGACACGTCCGCGGCCAGGTGCACGCCGATGGTCGGCATGTCGTCGGCGGCCATCGCGCCGAGCGCCGCATCGACGGACGCGTCGTCCGACAGGTCGGCCTCGACGACCTCCAGGCGCGGGCGCAGCGCGGCCGGCAGCCCCTCCTCCAGCGCCGTGCGTGCCTTGTGCGAACGCAGCACGCAGACCAAGCGCAGGCCGGCGTCGTGCACGAGCAGGGCGGCCGCGAGCGGCATGCCGACAGTACCGCTGGCGCCGCTGAGCAGGATTCTCATGAGCCGACCAGCAGGCCGTCGGCGACGGCCATGCGCGTGCGGATGCCCTCCAGCATCTGGCGGCTGTTGGCGCGGATCGCGCGTTCGCCGATGGGATGCAGCACCTCGGCGAGCGACGGGATGCCGAGATCGAAGCTCACGTCGAGTTCCACGCTGAGGTTGCCGTCCTCGGCCTCCAGCACGCGCCACTGTCCGCGCCACACTTCCAGGTCGCCGTCGGTCTGCTCGAAGACGATGCGGTGGTCGTCGGTGAGGAGGTCGCGCTCGGTCCACGACAGCTCGCTGCCGTTGAGCAGCACCCGCCAGTGGCTCAGGATCTCGCCGGCCGTTCGTCGCTCCACGCGCACCTCGAGCACGTCCTGCATGAAATCCGGATAGCGCTCGAAGTCGCACAGCGTGAGCCAGAGGCGTTCACGGTCCATCGGACCCATGGCGAGCGATGAGTTGACGTCAGGCATTGGCGAGAGGCTCCTTCTGGGGCGGGGAATGACGGACGGGAAGCGCGGCGACGCTGTCGCAGAAGCGCTCGATGCCGTCCACGAGCGTTGCTTCGTCGATGACCGCGGGCGGGTACACGCGCACGACGTTCGGCGCCGTGAGACAGAAGGCGACCAGCAGCTTGCGCTTGGCGGCCTCGATGATCATCTGCCCGGCATCGCCCGTGTCCTTGAACTCGACGCCGATCATGAAACCCTGGCCACGGATGGCCGCCACGCCAGGGTGCGCGCCGATGCGCGCGGCCAGCGCCTCGCGGCAGCGCGCACCCAGCCGCGCGATGCGCGGCGCGAATGACGCCTCGTTGACCACGTCGATCACCGCGTTGACCACGGCGCCCGCCAGCGGGCTGCCCGCGAACGAGGAGGCATGCACGACCGGGTCTCGCGCAGCGGCGCCGAACTGCGCGGTATCGAACAGCGCCGCGGCCACCGGGAACATGCCGCCGCCGAGCACCTTGCCCAGCAGGCGGACGTCGGGCGAGACCGGGCACACGAGCTCTCCTGTGCGGCCCAGGCCGGTCTGGATCTCGTCGAGCGCGAGCCGCGTGCCGTGGGCGCGCGTGAGCGCCCGCAGGGCCTGGAGGAAGGCCGGGTCCACGGGGCGGATGCCGCCCTCGCCCTGCACCGGTTCGATGATCGCGGCGGCATACGTGCCGCTGGCGAGTGCGGCCTCCACGGCCGCGAGGTCGCCCACCTCGACGAAGCTCGACTGTCCATCGGTCAGCAAGGCGCCGTGACGCTCGTAGCCGTGGCTCACGCTCAACGCGCCGGGCGTGCGCCCGTGGTAGGCGTGGCGAAACGCGAGGATGCGCCGCCGGCCCGTGGCGATGCGCGCGAGCTTGAGCGCCGCCTCCACCGCCTCGGAGCCGGTGTTGGCGAAGATGAGGTTGTCCAGCGGCGCACCGCCCAATGCGAGCAGGCGTTCGGCCGCGCTCACGATCGGCTCGTTGGCGAGGATCTTCGAGGAGAGCCCCATGCGCGCGGCCTGGGCCGTGAGCGCGTGAACCACCTGCGGATGGGCGTGACCCAGCAGGTGCACGCCGAAGGAGCCGAAATCGAGCCAGCGGTTGCCCGCGCTGTCCTCGATCCAGGCGCCGCTGGCGCTGCTCTCCGAACTCGCGAGCCCGGCCATCTTGAGCATCAGGCCCTGCTGGCGGCCGAAGACCGTGCCGTAGCGGTCCGCGAAGGCGTTCTTGCGCCCCATGGCGAGCGGGTTGTCGGTCATAGCGAGGTCATCAGGGGCGCAAGGAAGCCGGCGTCGCAGCCCACGCGCTCGCAAGCCTTGTTGGCGCTGCGCAGGAAGCGCAGCACGTGGCCCTGGTTCTCGGGCTGCAGGGCGTCGACGAGGTCGCTCGGAAACGCCGCGAGCAGTTCCTCGAGCACGGCGGTGAGCCGATCGACCTCTGCGGCGTCGGTGGCCACGTCCAGTCCGAGCACCCGCGTGGCCGTGGCGCCATCCATCGCCGCCACGTCGCCCAGCCCGTAGGCCATGAGCATCGGCAGGCGGTGCATCTCGGGCGGTGCGGCCACCCGGCCCAGCACCGCATCCACCTGCAGCAGCAGTTCTGCGATCTTGATCTTCACGAGCGCCGCCGCATCCGGGATGTCGCGCGCGCCGGCCAGGTCCTCGATGTAGGCGCGCAGTTCGGTCATGAGCAGCCACGCGGCGGTGATCGTGGAAGTGACATGCTCGCCCGCGGCGAACCGGTAGCCCGCATCGATGCGCGGGAGCCAGCGGATGCCGCGCGTCGCCGGCGAGCAGGGCGAGGGCTCAGGCAGCGAGCGCATGGACGTCCTCCTTGGTTTCATCATCGGTGCAAGCGACCGCCACGAGCGAGAAGCTCAGCGTGCCGCTGTGTGCGGCACGCAGCAACGCTGCGGCCTGCGCCATATCGAGCATGGCCAGGTCCGCGAGGTGCGCCGGCGGCACGAGCATGTCGGTCAGCGGCGCGAGGCGCGCGCGATCGTCCTCGCCGATGAGGAAGGCCGAACGCCTGTCGAGCGCCGCCTGCGTGCAGGGGGTCTGGGCGGAAGGCAGTGCCGCACGCGGCGAAATCTCGCCGGTAGGCGCGCCAGCCAGCACACCGAGGCGTGCATCGATCTCCCCCAGCGCGTCGATCTCTCGCGCGGTGATCGCGTGCAGGAAATCGCTGGTCCGAGACCACGTGGCGTCCAGCAGCTCCCGCAATTGCGGATCGACCACGCGCATGCGCGGGCTCGCGGCCTCGCGCCAGCGCCGCAGGGTCCACTTCTTGTTCGACAGCACCCAGCCGCCGAGCGAGAGCGCGGCCGCCATCGCGGCCAGGCATGCATTGACCAGATGGCCGCGCGCGGCCTCGAGCTCGCCGGCGCGCAGCGCCAACAGGGCGCAGACGCGGCTCTGGTGGAAGGCGTCGTACTCCTGCGCAGCAGCCACGGGCACCAACGCGCCCAGGTGGGACAGGTGATGTGCGCGGCCGTCTGTGGCGACCGCATAGACGACGCGTTCCAGGTACTTCCTGCGCACCGCGTGGCCCGCGTCCCAGCGCTGGTAGCCGGCCAGTCGCTGCGGCAAGTCACGCGTCGACAGCGATGCAAGATCGGCAAAGGCGCGCGCCAGATCGTCGGCGCCCATCGGCAGGATCTCGCAGTGCTGCCCGCCACGATGGATCTGGGTCGCCATCTGCCCCTTGCTCACCGCCTGCGGCGTCACGCAGACCAGGTCGATGTCGCTGGTGGCCGTGGCGATCCCGTGCACCGGCGAACTCGTGAGCAGCACCAGCGCGTCGTCGAAGCCCTGCTCCTCGGCCAGTGCCTGCAGCAGATCGAAGCCGATGTTCCGGCTGCGCAGGAACTCGGCGGCATTGGCGGTGACGAAATCCGTGTAGTTCACTGTCTTCTGGCTCCGCTGGTTCGAGGGTGATCGACGTCTTCGATGGCCGTGCTCAGGCGAATCCGTAGGGACCCGCGAAAGCGCCGATGTGGCTCACGTGGCTGACCATGCCATGGGCCTCGTCCCACAGGTGCAGCATGCAGCCGCGCGGTCCGATGTGCGACTGCGGCGGCGCGTCGGCGGCAAGCTGCAGATCGATCTCGGTGGTGGTGCTCGGGCAGGAACAGACAACGGTGCCGGCCCAGCGCCGCAGCATCGTGCGATGCACGTGGCCGCACAGCACGAGTTCGACGTTGGGTGCGCGGCGAACCACCGCCTCCAGCTGCTGTGTCTCCATGCAGCGGTAGATGTCCATGTAGGGGATTCCGCTGATGAAGGGCGGGTGATGAAGCATGAGCACGGTGGGCTTGGCGGTGTCCTGCGCGAGCGTGTGCGCCAGCCACTCGACGGCCTGCGCGTCGACGTGTCCGTGGTGCTTTCCGACGGGGCACGAGTCGAGCCCGATGAAGCGCACCGGATGGTCGTCCACGCACCAGTGCAGAGCGCCTTCGGCCGGCAGATAGGGCTGGTCCCGGAAGGCGATGCGGAAGTTCTCGCGGTGATCGTGGTTGCCGGGGATCACGAGGAAGGGAATGCGCGATGCCGAGAGCAGCTCGCGGACCATCGCGTATTCCTCGGGCCGTCCCTCGTCCACGAGGTCGCCGGTGATCAGCAGCAGGTCGGGCAGCCGATCGAGCGCGTGCACATGCGCAAGCGCTTCCGAGAACATGCGGTTCGACGCCGCGACGCCCTGGTAGAGCACGCCTTCCGGGCGGATGTGCGGATCGGACAACTGCGCAATGAGCATGTGACTCCTCGATGAACAGGCTGTCATGGTGTTGTCATGCGCAGGGTGCAAGCCATACGCCCGATGGCGTAGCAGAACAAAGTATTCAGGGCACACACAACGCATTTCGCTTGACGTAAAAACGCGCGCTGACATCGGGCCGTTCCGATCGAGGAGGAATGGAATCATGAGTTCGCCACGTCTCGCGCCTGCGGCGACGTCCATGACGTCGCACCCTGCGCACGACATGCGCTACGCGACCCGGCAGCCGTTGAAGCCGTATCCGCCGACGCTGCTGGAGCACCTCGACGCATGGGCGAGCGAGACACCCGAACGCGTCTTCCTCGCGCAGCGCGATGGTGCGGCGTGGTGCACGGTGCGCTATGCCGCTGCACGCGAACGCGTGCACGCCATCGCGCGCATGCTGCTGGACGATGGCGCACAGGCCGGCAGCACCTTGCTGCTGATCGATGCCAACTCGATACCGCACGCGCTGCTGTCGCTCGCGGCGATGGCCATCGGCGTGGTGGTCGTTCCGCTATCGCCGGTGCACCTGCACAGCGCACAGGGCCTGGCACGCATCGAGAGCATCGCGCGGCGCGTGCGACCAAGCCTCGCGTACATGGCCGATGCGGCGGTGATCCGGCCCGCGCTCGGCGACGCGGGCGCCTGCCGTTGGCTGTCTGCGCAGATGCTGGACGATGCCGGCTCGCGCAACCATGCCGACACCCTGCATGCGCTCTTTCGCGAACGCAGGATGCGCATCGACGGCGACACGCGCGCCAAGCTGCTTCTCACCTCGGGCTCCACGGGGCTGCCCAAGATCGTGATCCACACGCAGCGCATGCTCTGCGCGCAGCAGCAGCAGATGGCGCAGCTCTGGCAGTTCCTCGAAGACCGGCCGCCCGTGCTGTGCGACTGGCTGCCATGGAACCACACCTCGGGCGGCAACAACAGCTTTAACATGACGCTGCGCAACGGCGGCACCCTGTTCATCGACGACGGACGCCCGACGCTCAAGGACATCGCGCGCAGCGTGCGCAACCTGCGCGAGGTGTCCCCCACGTGGTACACGAACGTGCCGCTGGGCTACGCGGCGCTGCTGCCGCATCTGGAGGCGGACGCCTCCTTCACCGAGGCCTTCTTCCGTCGCCTCGACCTGCTGGTGTATGGCGGCGCCCCGCTGCCTGCGGACCTGTGGCGCCGCATGGATGCGCTGTGCCGCCGCAGCACCGGCCGTGGTGCGCGCTGGGCCAGCGGCTGGGGGCTCACGGAGACCACTTCCACCTCGGCCATCACGCATTTCGAGACCGGCGGCACGGGCGAGATCGGCGTGCCGCTGCCGGGCATGTGCTTCAGGCTCACACCGCGGCGCGGCCTCTATGCCGTGGCGGTGAAGGGACCCAACGTCACGCCGGGCTACCTCGACGACGAGGAACGCACGCGTGAAGCCTTCGACGACGAGGGCTTCTTCCGCACCGGCGACCTGGTCTCGCTGGCGGACCCGGCAAATCCCGACGCGGGGCTGCGCTACGAAGGGCGATCAAGCGACGAGTTCAAGCTGGCGAGCGGCATCTGGGTGGTGCCCGGGCGCATCAAGGCCAACCTGCTGTCGCACACCGGCCCGCTCGTGCAGGACGTGGTGGTGGCGGGCCCCGGTCGAACGCGGCTGATCGTCTTCCTCTGGCTGAACGCGGAGCTGGTGCGGCGCGACTTCGACGATGACGGCGCAGGCTCGAACAACGCGCACGGCGAGGCCCTGCGGGCCTTCCTCGAAGGCGCCCTGGCGGCCTACAACACGACCCACACGGGGTCGAGCGAATCGATCGCCCAGGCCTGCGTGTTGGCGGAGCCGCCGAGTGCAGCCCTCGGAGAGCTCACGGACAAGGGCACGATCAACCAGCGCCGCTTCCTCGCGCACCGCGCAGACTTCGTCGAAGCCCGGTACGCGCAGCTGGACCTGCGCTCGGGCGCGGTCGATTTCGCGCAAGCGCAGAACCCGGTCGCGCACCCGGCCGCGGCTCCTGTCACGCACCCCGTTGCGCACACGGCCGCCGCATGCTGACCCCGACTGCCATCGCCAGGCCCACGCCCCGGGAGTTCATCGTGCTGGCCGCTGCCGTGATGTCGGTGAACGCCGTGGCAGTCGATGCCCTGCTGCCAGCGCTGGCCGCCATCGGGACCGCGGTGAACGCGGGAGAGGACAACCGCAGGCAATGGCTGATCACCGCCTACCTGATCGGCTTCGGCATCTCGCAGCTGGTCTACGGCACGCTGTCGGACCACTACGGCCGCAAGCCCCTCATGCTCGCGGGACTGGCCATCTATGCGTGCTTCGCTGCGGCGAGCGCATTCGCCGGCCGCTTCGAGACCGCGATCGTCTTGCGCGTGCTGCAGGGCTGCGGCGGCGGCATCAGCGTGCTCGCGGTGTCGATCATCCGCGACCGCCATTCGGGCGACTCGATGGTGCGCGTGATGTCCCTGGCCTTCCTGCTGTTCCTGGGCGTGCCGATCTTCGTTCCCTCGCTGGGGCATGCGATCCTTGTGCTGTCGTCGTGGCAGTGGGTGTTCGCGGCGATCGCGCTCTTCGGTGCGCTACTGCTTGCCTGGGTGGCGCTGCGCCTGCCCGAAACGCTCCCGCCGGAACGGCGCATGCCGCTGTCGCCGCGGGCGGTGTCGCGGGCGTTCGCCGACGTGCTGAGCCGGCGCGAATCGCTGGGCTACACGCTGGCGTCCACCGCGCTCGTGGGGGCGCTCTTCGGCATCGTCACATCGGGGCAGCAGCTGTTCGCGAACGTGTTCCGCGCGCCCGAGGTCTTTCCGCTGGTCTTCGGGACGGTCGCTAGCTGCGTCGCGCTCGCGGCGCTGCTCAACGGACGCGCGGTCGGCCGCTTCGGCGCGCGTCGTACGTCGCATGCCGCGCTGATGGGCTATCTGCTGGTCGCATCCGTGCACGCCGGCGTGGCCTGCTCGGGGCTGGAGCGGCCGTGGGTGTTCACGGTCCTACAGTCGGCGCTGATGTTCTGCTTCGGCCTGATGCTCGCCAACTTCGGCTCGCTCGCCATGGCCAGGCTCGCGCACGTCGCGGGCACCGCGTCCGCGGTCCAGAGCCTGGTGATCAATGTCGGCGGCGCGCTGATCGGCATCCTGATCGGCCAGCGCTTCGACGGCACGGCGGTGCCGATGACGCTGGGGTCGATGGCCTGCGGCCTGATGGCGCTCGCGATGGTGCTCGTCGCCGAGCACGGGCGACTCTTTCGGCCGGTGGCGGTGCCGATGCAGGTGGCTGGATGACGCGCACCTCGTCCATGCCGGCGCCGCGCCCAGACCGCGCGCTCCTGCGGGCGCCCAACGTGGAGCCCGCGCTCTTGCAAGGCTTGCACGAGTTCATCGCAAGGCGGAATGCCGCCGACGCCTTGCTGCCCGGCCGCCCCCTCGTGGAGATCGCAACGACCAGGGCCCAGGTGGCGCTGGCCGCGCAGCTCATGGCCCAGGCTTTCGTGCACAACCATGACAAGGGCTGGCTCGCATGGCTGCCGCCATCGGAGGTCGCGCGCATCCGCGCAGGCGATACGGTGCGGGCACAGGAGAAGATCGCGCGCGTGATCGGCTACCTGTGCGCAGCGTCGATGTTCGAGGGCGGCCTCGTGCTGCTGGAGTCCGCGCAGACGCCGGACGGGCGCACGGTCCGCGGCGCATCGCTGTGGCGTCTGCCTGCCGCGGTGCACCGCCGCGAGCCCTGGTGGCACCTCTTTGCGTTCGGCGTTCCTGCGGCTCTGCGCAGCTATGGCCTGCGTCGGGCGATCGCCGCCGCAGGCGCCGCCGATGCACTGGTACGGGCCGCGCGGGAGTCGATGGACCGACTGGGCTTCCCGGTTCGCGGCATCCATGCCGAGATGGGCTGCGTGCGCCCCGCGCACCAGGGACAGCGCGTTTCCCGCCGCATGTTCGAACCCTTCCGGATGCTGGCCGACCGCTTCGATCTCGTGTACCGGCTGGAAAGCAGCAGCCCCGAGACCAACGACCAGCGTGTCTTTTCCAACTTCCGCTTCGAGAAGATCGGCGAGCACCGCTTCGGCGCCTCGCGCTTCAACAGCGTGGGGCCCTACACGATCAACCTCATGGTCCGCAAGCCGCAGCCGAGCGCAAAGTCATGCCCCTGAGTTTTCTTCCGGTCGAAGATCCCTTCGAGGGGACCTTCCGCTCGCTGTGGAGCGAACGTGTGGCGCACAGCGAGCTGTCGCTGGACCTCGACTTCCTGCGCCTGCTCGCCGGGGCGCAGCCCGAGGCGTCGTACCGCTTCGTGCAGGCCAGGGACGATGACGGGCAAGTTCGCGCCATCGCCTGCTATGCGATCAGCCGCATGCGCCTGCTTCGCTTCGTTCCGCTGCGCGTGCTGGTGCTCGGCGGCATGATCGCCGCGGGCAAGGCCTTCTGGTTCGACGCCGCCGCGGTCGATTTCGCGGAGTTTCTTTCCGGCTTCCAGACTTTCGTGCGGCGCAGGAAGGAGTGCGACCTGCTGGTGTTCAAGGAGTTCTCCGCAGGCAGCGACGACGAATCGATCCACGCCATGACCCAGGCCGGCTTCATCGCGCAGATGTGCTACGACCGCAGCCGCCTGACGCTGCCGCCGGACGGACGGATGCAGAGCTTCCTGGCGCAGCTGCCGTCCAAGAAGCGGCGGCAACTGCGCCAGGCGATGGCGCTCGGCGAGGCCGCGCACCTGGAGGTCGAGGTGCACGAGCACTTCGACCACCTCGTCGATGCGACCTACGGCCTCTACCAGGCGGTCAACGCGAGGGCGAGCGAGGCGCGCACGCCCGCGCTGCCGCGCAGTCTCTTCTCGGCGCTCGGAAAGGCCGGCGGCGCCGCGCGAATGATGACGATCTCGCAGGACCGCAGGCCCGTCGGCTTCGGCTTGCTGATGCAGCGCGACGCCAAGCTCAAGTGCATGGTGATCGGGCTCGACTACGCGGTCTCCCGGGACCTGCAGCTGTGGTACCTGATCGTCCTTCACTCCATCCAGCATGCGCTGGACCAGGGATGCAGCAGCGTCGACCTCGGGTCGACCAACCACGGCATGAAGCGCAAGTTCGGCGCCGAGCGGGAAGAGGTCTGGATCGGCGTGCGCCACCGGCACGGCTGGGTCACGCGACTTCTGGCGCCGCTGATCCGGCGGACACTCGCCGCCACCTACCGGCCGGCATCGCGGCCGCTGTCGCCCTCCTCCGACCCCGCCTGATCCGCGCAGGAGCAGCCATGTACCGCACGATCATCTACGCCATACCGCTGTTCGCCTTGCTGATCGCCTGCGAATTCGCATGGGGGTGCCTGCGCGGGCGAAACACCTATCGGCTCAACGACTTCGTCAGCAATCTGAGTCACGGCCTGCTGAGCCAGGTCGTTGCCGTGTGCACGCCGTTCCTGCAGATCGGCTTCTACACGATGGTGTTCCCGTTCGCCGCGCGCTGGTCGAATCCGGAGTTCTGGTCGAGCTGGACCGGCATCGGGCTCGCGGTGATCCTGTTCGACTTCTGCAACTACTGGGTCCATCGCGCAGGGCATGAGTGCGCGGTGTTCTGGGCCGCGCACGCCGTCCACCACCAGAGCCAGGACTTCAACCTCTCGGTCGCGCTGCGGCAGGGCAGCGCAGTGAGCCTGCTCGGCTGGATCTTCTTCCTGCCGATGGCGCTGATCGGCGTTCCGCCCAGGAACTTCGGCATCGCGGCGCTCGTGCTGCTCGTCTACGGATACTGGGTGCACACGCAGCACATTGGAAAGCTCGGCTGGTTCGACCATGTGTTCTCGTCGCCCTCGAACCATCGCGTGCACCATGCCATCAACGCCGAGTACCTCGACCGCAACTACGGCGCCCTGCTGATGATCTGGGACAAACTGTTCGGGACCTTTGCCGAGGAGCGGGCGACATGCGTCTACGGCACGCTCAAGCCGCTCAACACCTGGAATCCGTTGCGGGCCCTGTTCGGTCTGTACATGACCCTCGCCAGCGCCGCATGGCGCACGCCGCGGTGGAGCGACAAGTTTCTGCTGTGGTTCAAGGCACCCGGCTGGCAACCGGGCGGGGTCACGGGCGATGTTTCAGGCGAAGTGCCCGCGGACCATTGCAGCGGCGGCGCAGCCGCGCCCTACGACCCCGTGCTCGCGCCGGCCCAGCAATGGACGGCCATCTCCCAGCTCGTGCTCTGGCTCGCAGTCATCCTCGCTTTCCTGTGGCAGGCTCAGCCCTCGTCCTATGCAGTCAATGCGCTGATGCTCGGCGCGAGCATCACAGGGCTTTGGCTCACAGGCGCGGTGCTCGATTCGACCTTGCGCGTCCACTGGGCCTGGGTCATGCAAGCGATCGTGCTGGGGCTGGTTCTGATCTGCGTGTTCGACATCCGGAACCTCATAGCCGGGTGATCGCATTCAGGCGTCGAGCAGCTCAGTGAGCGCCCGCTCGCGCCCGCCGGCACCGCTCACATGCCGGCGACGCCCTGCGCCAGAGCGAAGTCGAGCAGCACGCGGTCGGAAGGCTCCTCGGGCCAGGTGACCTGGGCGAGCCAACGATGGAAGGTCGTTCCCGCGATGCGGCTGGCCGGTCCGTCGCGCCGCCAGGCCCGCGCAATGGGCGTGGCGATCTGCGCGAGCCGTTCGGTCTCGAAGCGCGAGCGCATCTCGGCCTGCATCGCTTCGGGCATCTCCTTGTAGAGCGCCTTGGCCTTTTGCATCCGGTCGTTCTCCCACAGTTCACGGATGCGATGCATGCGGTCCTCGCCGCTCGCAGCGGGCGCGGCGCGTCCTTGCGCGAGGGCGGGCGCGGACGCGGACGCGGGTTCGGAGACTTCGATCGCGCCCTTCACGCCTGCGTACCCCTTCTTGAGCGCGTCCTTGAAGTACGCTGCCGGCGACTTGAGCGCCGGCAGCGACTGGCTGCGAAGACGCTGCTCCACATGCTCAAGCGTGCCGCGCAACTGCGCTTCGTCGGTGGTGGCGTACAGGTCCTGGGCTTCGTCCTGCTTGATGCCGAGCGCGATGAGCTTGCCGACCAGTTCGAGGTCGAAGACGTTGCGGCTGGGATCGTCGGCGGCGCCGAGCCGCTGCTGCACCTTGGGCAGAACGCGGAACTGGATCTCCTCGATGCGGCGCCCCCTCTTGTGCTCGATCAGTTCGAGACTGAAGTCCTCGCACAGGGCGTCGATCTCCGCGAGGGCCTTGCTGATCACGTCGCGCTTGAGAAAACGGTAGTCGACCTCGGTGATGTCGCTGCGCCCCGTGAGAACCGCGGCCCACCACAGGACGTCCTCGCGCATCGACAGGCGGCTCGGCGAGGTGAGATAGCGCGCGCCGATCTCGTAGAGCACGGCCGCCGGATAGCTGCGCATCTGGCCGCTGATCTCCAGCAGCACGCGCGTGTACTGGTGCGGTTTCACCAGGCGTTCGCGGATCTCTTCCGGGTAGCGCCAGGTGATCGTGCACGGCCGCCCCCTGCCCTGCTCCTCGATCGTCACGGTGCCGAGCAGTTGTGACGACACCCAGCGTTTCAGGCCTGCGCCGCTGGTCGACCATTCGATGGTGGTCGCCTGCATGTCGCGCAGGTGGGACTTCAGCAGTTCGGTGTTGTTCGAGTTGAAGCGGGCGTCGCCGATAAGTTCGCTGAGCGCGAGCTTGTAAACGGGTTCGTCGACCCCCTGGCGCTGCGAGTGGTACAGCAGCGCGTTGTAGATGCGGCGGGACAGCAAGGTCAGCCGGCCGCGCTTGGGGCGGATGGCGATGGCCTCATTGGCCTTCGCCACGCTCTGTTCGTCAGGGGCCTGCGCTGGTTTGGGCGGCTGTCGCGTAACTTCGCCGTCTTCCATTGGGGCCTCGTTCGGGGATATGCGGATTCACATCATGCCGCTGTTTTGTGAATCGGTCAATTTACAAAGCTACGAAAGCTCTCTTGAGACTTTGAAAGAGAACACTTGAGGAGGTTGAAGAATTGAGGGAGCTGTTTTTTCAGTCCTGACAAGGGTTTGGAAGCGTTTCTGTAAGTACCGTTGGGATTTGACGTGAGAGGTTTTGGGATTGAATGTGAGCTCGATTGGGGTTTTGGGATGTTTGGCGTGTGGATGGTTGGGATTTGGCGTGAGTGGACTGGGGGGTGGTTGCACCCACGCTGGGGGTTGCCGGGGCCTGAAGCCCGTGAATTGACGGGGTCGGTGCTTCTCATCGCCGCCGAATGGCTGTCTCGAGCTCGATTCCGTTCACCCGAGAGGCGGCGGCGGGAGGACAATCCCAATCGATCTCACCTCGGTCCCCAAACGTTCTCACAATCGGTGTACGGCTCGGGGTGCCTGTATCGGCAGTTCTTGTTCATTCGACAGAATCCCATAGAATGGCTAAATTCTGTCGAATAAGGCTGTTCTTCATGGCATTGCCCGTCCCCGCCGGGGTTGGAAACCAGGTTTCCACACCCTCCCCCTCTTCCACCGTCGCTGCATCTCCCGAGCGCGCGCGCATCGATATGCCGCGCATCGCGGCGCTGGCTGTCCGCGCAGGCTCCATGGTCGAGCAGATCCGTGGGCGCCTGCTGGCACCCGAGGCGCGCAAGGTTGCGCCGGTGTATTCCACTGCTCAGTTGGCGGCCCTGTGCGGCGTCGACAAGGCACATGTGGCCTACCGCATCACCAAGGAGGATCTGCCCAGTGGCCGGCTGACGCCCGCTGGCGGCAAGCGCAACTTCGAGCTCAGCGAACTCCGCGCCTGGACCCGCACGTACCGCGCGGACAAGATGCGACCCGCGGGCAAGAAGGCATTCACGATCGCGGTGGGTAACTTCAAGGGCGGCGTCGCCAAGACGACGACCGCCATGGTGCTGGCACAGGGCCTGAGCCTGCGCGGTCACCGGGTGCTGGCGATCGACACCGATCCGCAGGGCTCGCTCACGACCCTGCACGGTCTGCTGCCCGAGGCTGAGATCAGCGAGGACATGACCATTGCCCCGCTTTGCGACGGCAGCCAGTCCGACATCCGTTATGCGATCCGCTCGACCTATTGGGACGGGCTGGACCTGGTGGCTGCGGCCCCCTTCCTTTTCTCGGCCGAATTCGCACTGCCCGCGCGGCAGATGCAGGAACCGGGTGCGCGGTTCTGGGACGTGCTCAACGCGGGCCTGGAGAGCGTGCGCGATCTCTACGACGTGATCATCATCGACACGCCTCCTTCCCTGTCTTATGTGACCATCAATGCGCTGTGGGCTGCCAACGGGATCGTGGTGCCGGTGCCGCCGTCCGGGCTGGACTTCGCTTCCTCGGCGCAGTTCTGGTCACTGCTGGCGGACCTGGGCGCGAACCTCGATGCGCAAGGCGGCGACATGGCCGGCAAGGCCTTCGATTTCCTGCACGTGCTGCTCAGCCGCGTCGATCCGAGCGATCCCGCCACGCCGGCGGTGCGGCAGTGGATCCAGGCGACGTACGGCGAGTACACGCTGCCCGTCGAAATCCCGAAGACCAGCGTGACGAGCAACAAGGCGGCAGAGTTTGCGACCGTCTATGACGTCCAGAAATACGAAGGCGCTGCCAAGACTTACAAGCGCGCGTCGGACGCCTATGACGCGTTCGTCGATCTGGTCGAGCAGTCCGTGGTGAGCAGCTGGGCAGACAAGGCACAGGTGCAATGAGGCAGGCCATCCATCAATTCACGAAGTTGCGGGCGCGGCGTGGAAACCAGGTTTCCAGCTTCGCATGTCTTGTCCGTCGTATGGCGATCCATACCGGAACCCGTTGGATGGTCTGGCGGCGACATCTCGGCGGCGCGACAGATGTCCACCAATGTCTGTCGACCGCAATGCAGGTGTGGAAACCGGGTTTCCACGGGCAGGCATCAATCCTGACCTGCCATCTGGAACCCAGCCTTTCAGTCCATTCAGTGCCGGCGGCTCGCCCGCCCGCACCCAGCCAGGGGCGCGCGGTGCGCGGTACCTGGAAACCAGGTTTCCACCGCCAAGGAGATTCCAATGGCTAGTACCCGCAAACGCCTCGAAGCCCTGACCGCGGGATTGTCGATTCCCGAACCGGCGCCTGCATCGGTGGCGCCCGCGGCCCCAGTTGGGGTGGCGCCGGTCTTTCCAGGTGCGGCAACAGCTGCACCCATGGAAACCAGGTTTCCACCGGCCCAGACCGGAGCGATGGCACCACGCACGGGGCCGGGCCAGATGCTGGCATTCCGCGGCCAGATGCAGGCAGTGGAAGGGGAACTTGCGGCCTTGCGCGAGCGCCTCCAGCAGCATGACGGATCGACTCCGACGCGCAAGCTCGACCCCAAGACCATCCGTGCATCGCGATGGGCGAACCGCCATCCGGCCTCGTTCGAGACAGCGGCATTCGCCGCGCTGAAGGCCGACATCGAACAGGCGGGAGGCAACGTGCAGCCGATCCTGGTGCGCGCCCTGCCGGACGAGCCTGGCCAGTACGAGCTGGTGTTCGGTCATCGGCGCCATCGCGCATGCCTGGATCTCGGCATTCCTGTACTGGCGGCGATCTGGGTCGACGAGCTTGGTGACATCGAGCTGTTCACGGCCATGGACCGTGAGAACCGCGAGCGCACGGACCTGTCGGCGTACGAGCAGGGCGTGATGTACCAGCGCGCGCTCGACGAGCAGCTGTTCCCGACCCAGCGCCAGCTTGCTGAAAAAGTGGGGCGCAGCCACACCTGGGTGCGCAAGGCGTTGATGGTGGCTCAGCTGCCGTCAGCCGTGCTCGAGTGCTTCCGCAGCCCGTTGGAGGTGCAGCACCGCCATGCGGAGCAACTCAATGCTGCCCTCGACAAGGATCGCCGCAGCGTCCTGAAGCGCGCCGAGAAGGTCCGGGGCCTGAAGCTCGCACCCGCTGCGGTGGTGGCACGCCTGCTCGGCATGGAGGCGGCGGCGAAACCGGAAAAGCTCGCGATCCAGAGCGATGGCAAGACGGTGGGTTCATGCCAGCGCGCCGTCGACGGGACCGTGACGCTGACATTGCTGCCTGGTGCCATGTCTGAAGTGGCATCGGATGCACTGGTCCGATCCGTGGCGGAGACCCTGCAGCGGGTCCGCCTGCTGGGCTGACCGGGGCGCCATTGCGCCCTATGTGAGCCCCGTTGGGAAACGAAGCGGGGCCTGAATGTCAGAAGGAGAGGGAAGGGCGCCGCCCTCTCTTCATCTGAATCGCTCGGCTGCGAGGGCGGGCAAGGCCGGCACAGCCATTGGCCGCATCGATAACGCTCCCAGCAAATCGAATGCGCCTATTCGCGCAACCAGGGGCGCTCCGTCCTCATCCACGGCATATCGGGCGGAACATGGGGGCTTTGGTTCCTGTGTGCAGAAGGGATGCGAGCAGACGACTCGTGGCACCCCTCCATCTAATCTTGAGGCGATGCCTGCCGGCTGTGCCGCCAATGCCAAAGATGCGCTGGCCAGTCGAGCCGTCAACGCGCTTCCGCTGCCACGAATGCCTCAGCAGCCAGGTGCCAATGAACCTCGATCAAGGCGACCGCAATATCTCCGAGTTCATCCCATCCGCGCTGCGCCGACAACATCGATCGACGGACTCCGAGACATGAAAGCACTGGTTCTGGAAAAGCGCACGAACTCAAGCTGCGAGCTCAACATGCCGCTTCAGGTGGGGCCGCGTGACGTGAAGATCTGCACGCACCGTGGATAGAGCACGGCTTCCCGGTTCGGAACATAAGTCACGGCCGACCAGCTCCCGGACCAATAGCGCAAAACCTCCGAAGCTGGCTCGTCCGGTGGCTTTGTTTAGTATGTTTGCGCCCACTTCTCAGCGCATTCCTAAATCCCAAATAACCACACATTTCAAATCGGCGAGGTTGGGAGTGAATGCTGCGCCGTCGCTGGGCCTGAGCACTGCGCCTGCAACACGTGCCGTGAAAAGATTGAGAGCTAAAGCACGTGGAAGGTGGGATTGTTCTTGGGGGCGAAGAGGGGTCCTAAGACCGGCTCGCTCACCAGAGCAGCATTTGCTGTCGTCGGGCTCGCTCAGTAAGCAACCCAGCGTCTGTCTTATCCCCCCAACTTCGTACAGCAAACCGCCGCCAAGCAGCGTGTAGCCCTGAACCCAAATACGCTGCTACGGCAACCACTTGCAGCACAAAGTGAACCTTGATGCTCAGTAGGTGGCACATTCGTCCGCACATCGGCGCGCCCATCACCGGCAAGCCCCGTAAAAATATCCAAGCGAATCAACAAGTTAGCCCCATGTCCGGCAGTGACCTGTCGAGATTGCCAGGGAGAACAACACAAATTATCATTGATGATTATGTGAGTCGCCATCGCTTCGCCTATCCGCCTACAAAGCCAAGAAGGGGAGCGAGCGATGATCCGGAGCGTCCGCGGTTCAGCGCGGCAGGTAGCATTCAGGAAAAGGTCATGCAAAGGAGGTCGCAGTGAGCACGAGGATCTGGAGAGGGGCCCCCGTTGGGCATGCATGCTGCGCGGTTGCCGCCGGAAGCTGTGCAGAGGAGCTGGCACGATGAGCTCTCATCCCGTTCCGACCCGTGAGGAACTCGCCAGCCTGGAAGACGACGAACTCGAGCGCCTGGCCATCGAGTGGCGCGCCCGCGCTTCGCGCGGTGCCCGGCAAGCCTACGGCGTGGCCCATGCGCTGGAGGTCGAGTGGCGCCAGCGCATCCGCGTGAGCCGCGCCCAGGAATTGCCGCCGCCCGTGGTCGAGCCACGCCGCTGGTGGAAGTTCTGGCAGACCCGGCCAGCATCCGAGGCGTCCTCTTCCCTGTGAAGCCGACCTCCCCGCGCAAGCTTCACCGCGGCCATTTCGCCTTCATGCGCGCGCTCGCGCAGGGCGTCGACGAGCGTGCCAGTTGGGACCGTTATCTGCGGCTGGAAGGCGAGCATGTCGACCTGCGGACGGTGCGCCGCACCATCGCCTGGATCCGCGACGCCTTCGCCGCGGCCGCGCGCCGCGAGCACAAGCCGGGCACGGCGCGCCTGATCCTGCTAGATCCCGAACGTTTCACCGCGACGCCGGCGTTGCCGAGCCTGGCCGAATTCGCACAAGCCGAAGGCCTGGAAGATTTCTCCGAGGCCGAGCAGATCGAGGCTTATGAGGCGGCGCTCGGGCAAGGCGGCGGCTCGGCCGGAGGCCGGCACGGGGCGCCCTCGCGCCGGGCGCGCGTCATCGAGCGCCAACTGGAGGCGCTGCACTGGCTGGAGCGCCTGGTCGCGCAGGACCCGCGCCCCGGCGACAGCGTGGCCGCCTGGCTGCACCCCGCGCTGGCCGAGCGGCTGGAACGCTCGGGGCTGGCGACGCTGGCCCAGTTGGTCGTGCACATCAACGACAGCGGCGCCCGCTGGTGGGTCGAGGTGCAGGGCGTGGGGCAGGGCAAGGCGGCACGCATCCTCGACTGGCTGCATGCCAACGAGCAGGTGCTGGGTCTGCGAGTGAACGCTCACGCTGCTGCACCCCGAGCCCAATTGAACCCATCCACCCTGGCGTCGGTGGTTCCGTCCGCGACCGCGCTGGTGCCCTACGAGAAATTCGTGCTGCCCGCGAACCTGAATGGCCGGGAGGGCGCCTGCCGGGCCCCACGTGAGCTCTGCAATCTGGTGGCAGCAGACGATCACGAAGCCATCGGCGCATGGCTCGCCTCGAAGGGGAATGGCGGGCCCCGGGCGCCCATGACCTCCACCCAGCGCTCCTACCGCAAGGAAGCGGAGCGGCTGCTGCTGTGGTCGGTCCTGGAGCACGGCAAGGCCCTGTCCTCCCTCACCGGCGAGGACGCGCAGGCCTACCAGGCCTTTCTCGCGCAGCCGCCCGCCCGATGGTGCGGCGCGCGTCATCACCAGCGCTGGTCGCCGATGTGGCGACCGCTCGAAGGCGCGCTGACGCCGGCGGCGATGCGGCAGTCGCTGATCATTCTGCGAAGCCTGTTCGCCTTCCTGGTGGCGCAGGGCTACGTGACAGGCAATCCTTTCTCGCAGTCGGTGCTGCCGCCTGATGCGCAAGGCCGCCTCGGGGCGAACCGCATGCTGAGCTTCGCGCAGTGGGACCACGTCGACGGACAGCTGCGCAGCCACGTGGACACCGAGCCCGGCCGCCGCCTGCGCAGGGGCATGCGCTGGCTCTACGCCACCGGGTTGCGCCTGTCCGAGATCAGCGAAGCGCGCTGCGGAGACCTGCGTCCCGGGCAGCCGGCCCCGGACGGCTGCCCCTGGCTGCTGTCCGTGACCGGCAAGCGCGGCGAGCGCCGCGAGGTTCCGGTGCCACCGGAACTGATCGACGAGCTCGGCGAGGAGCTGGCGCGCCACGGCTTCGACCGCCAGGTCGATGCGCCCGCCAATCGGAGCGTCCCGCTGCTGGCGCGCTTCGGCACGGGGGCCGAGCGCCCGACTGGGTGGTCGGCGTCGGGCCTGTACCAGGCCATCAAGGCTTTCCTTGCCCGCGCCGCGCAGGAACTCGACGCCGCCGACGCCGCGCAACTGAGAAAGGCCAGCACGCACTGGCTGCGGCACTCGCACGGGGCACACGCCTTGCGCGGAAGGGAAGGGCGTGCGCCGATGCCCCTGGCGGCGGTGCAGAACAACATGGGCCACGCGTCGAGGTCCACCACCTCGATGTACCTGCCACGGTCCTGAGCAGGGCAGGTCTCCAGGATCGTCGGGCCTCATCCCGCCTCCAGACTGCCGGGTGTCGAGGGGCTGCGCGCCGAGCTATCGGCAGCGGAAGACAACGCACACCAGCTTTGTCCGACAGCCCCGACCAGCCCGCAGAACGCAGACTCCACTGCCCAGCAACCGGAGGAAAGAAGTGAGAAGTCGCAATCGTCGAGACACCCAGCAGCCACAGCCGCAGCCACCGCGGGGAGAGTTCTGGCTCCTGCTCACGATCACGGTGATGATCGCCACCATCGCCCTGCTGCATCTGGCCGTGGAGCGAGAGCGCGCGGGAGGAGCTTTCCAGTTCGATCTTCAGTTGCTGTCCGCAACGCCGGCGACACCGGCGCAGGGCCCTGAAGCCACGCTGCGTCTGCCCCAAGACATCCGCTGAATCCTCTGAGACCGCGCAGGTCCGGCAGTCGAGCGCGCTGCCGACAGTCTCGCCTGCATCAGCCGGGCGCAGCGCTCTATTTCTTTCTTCACTCCGCCAACGAACACGCCAGCACGCTGGCGGGAGCGGGTCGGCGGCTGCAGCAAGACCCGCACGAACCGACCTCGCACGGCATCGTTACCTACCCGACGACACGCAAGACGCTGACCGATGGGGTGAAACGGCCGCAGAAAAGTCCAGGCTTCACTACAACGACAAGGAACAGCCATGGCCCAGTACGACGTGCATCCACCGGTCGGCGTCATCGAAGAATCCTCCAGTCTCAGCGGCGTTTCATGGGGAGCGATCTTTGCCGGTGCGGCAGGCGCTGCAGCGCTGTCGCTCGTGCTCGTTCTGCTCGGAGCGGGCCTGGGCCTGTCGTCGATCAGCCCCTGGGCCAGCCAGGGCCCCAGCCCCGCGGCGATCGGCATGGCCACCATCCTGTGGCTCGCCTTCACGCAGATTGCAGCCTCCGGCCTAGGGGGCTATCTGGCAGGGCGGCTTCGAACCAAGTGGGCGGGCGTGCACACCGACGAGGTCTACTTCCGGGACACGGCGCACGGATTCCTCGCGTGGGCCGTGGCCACTCTGCTGACGGCCTCGCTGCTGGCGTCTGCCGTCGGCTCGGTCGTCGGCGCGGGCACCCAGGCCGGTGCCACGGTGCTCGGTGGTGCCGCGGCCACCGCGTCTTCGGCCGCCAGCGTTCCCGGCCCCCAAGGTTCATCGGATGCCAACGCGGGTGCGATGAGTTCGATGAACTACTTCGTCGATTCGCTGTTCCGCCGCGAGCCTCTGCCAGCGACCGCCACCCCCGGTGCCCCGTCAGGCGACGCCACCGTGGTCCCTGAGAACCAGGCGACATCGCCAGCCGGCAATTCAATGGCCGCCCATGCGGAAGCCAGCCGCATCCTGCTCAACGGCATTCGCACCGGCGCTCTGCCGTCCGAGGACACGCGATATCTGGGACAGCTGGCCGCGCAACGCACAGGCCTCAGCCAGCAGGACGCGGAGAAGCGCGTGACCGACACCTATGCGAAGGCGCAGGCCGCGCTGAAGGATGCGCAGGCGAAGGCCAAGGAGGCCGTCGAGACCGCGCGCAAGAGCTCGGCCTATGCCTCGTTG
Organism: Variovorax atrisoli; assembly: GCF_014195185.1. NCBI lineage: Bacteria > Pseudomonadati > Pseudomonadota > Betaproteobacteria > Burkholderiales > Comamonadaceae > Variovorax > Variovorax atrisoli. The sequence goes on from NZ_JACIBG010000007.1 coordinate 315,157, forward strand.
TGGCTGGTGGTCTCGCTGCTGATCGGCGCCTTCGTCGCAAGCTTCGCCGCAACCTACGGTGGCCGCCGCCGCGACCTCTGACCGACAGCGTTCTCGCATCAACCCCGAAGGAAATTCCCATGCGCTCACTTCTGCTGTACTTCCTGGGTGTACCGATCCCGATCATCATCCTCATCGCCCTGTTCTTCCGCTAGGGCAGGCGCCCGCGCCCGGTTTTCCGGGCCGATGTGCGCCGGGATGAAGCTGGCCATTTCGCCGATGCAGGGCAAGCGTGCCGCCGTGCCTGAAGAAGACGGGCGGCGCCGCTTCAGCGCAGCACCAGCACAGGCAGCGTCGAGCGCACCAGCACCTGCTGCGTCTCGCTGCCCAGCAGCAGGCGCTTGAGGCCCTTGCGCCCATGCGAGGCCATCACGATCAGGTCGCTGCGGTGCTTCTTCGCCGCCGCGATGATCGACTCGGCGACCAGGTCCGAGCTGACCTGTGCCGTCTTGATCCGCACGCCGCGTTCCCGCGCGCGGTCGCGCACCTTGTCGAGCATGACCTGCGCCTTCTCGGCCCACTGCTTCTCGATGCGGCCGACGTCTTCGGCGGAGAAGGTCATCGAGCCTTCGAAATAGCTCTTCGGATAACGGGGAACGACGGTCATCGCGACCAGGTCGGCGTCGTTCTGCACCGCCAGCGAGATGGCGCTGTCGACGGCTTTCTTCGAAAGGGCGGTGCCGTCAGTGGCGACGAGGATGCGCTTGAACATTGAGGATCTCCACACAGTGTGCGCCCGAGCTTAGGCAGGCGACGGTCCTTGCGGCTTGATGCATATCAAGCGCCTCGCGGCGCCTGCCTCTTAGGCTCGCCCGATGAATGCCACGCTCGCCCCGGATCGCGCCGTGATCCCTGCCATTCCAGTTGCTCCAGCTCTGCCAGCTCCCGTCGGTGAAGACGCCTGGCAGATGCTGGACGATCCCGCCGAGTGGGCCGCGTTCGGGCGCGAGTTGAATGACACCGATGGCGGCTGCTGGGAGTCGCAGGTCATGGTCGAGGGCATGACCTGCGCGGCCTGTGCCTTCACCGTCGAGGACGCGCTGCGCAGGGTTCCCGGCGTGCGCGAGGCGCAGGTCAACGCGGCCAGCCGGCGTGCGCGCGTCGTCTGGTCGCCTGCGCAGACGCGGCCCTCGCGCTGGTTCGAGGCGAGCGCGAAGGCCGGCTACCGGCTGCTGCCGGGCTGCGACCGCTCCGCGAGGGAGCTGCGTCGGCGCGAATCGCGGCTGGCCCTGTGGCGGTGGCTGGTCTCCGGCCTCTGCATGATGCAGGTGATGATGTACGCCTACCCCGCGTACGTCGCGCGGCCCGGCGACATGGGCGCCGATTCGGCGCAACTGCTGCGCTGGGCCTCCTGGGTGCTGACGCTGCCGGTGGTGCTCTTCTCCTGCGGGCCCTTCTTCCGCAGCGCCTGGCGCGACCTGCGCATGGGCCGCATCGGAATGGACCTGCCCGTGGCCTTCGGCGTGCTCGCCACCTTCGCGGTCAGCAGCGCCGCCACCTTCGACGCCGGCGGCCCATTCGGTCATGAGGTCTATTTCGACTCGCTGACGATGTTCGTCTTCTTCCTGCTCACCGGCCGATGGCTGGAGGCGCGGCTGCGCGAGCGCACGGCCGGCGCCCTCGATGCGCTGATGAACCGGCTGCCCGATGCCATCGACCGACTCGCCGCCGACGGCAGCTGGAAGCGCGTGGCCGTGCGCCGGCTCGCCGTGGGGGACGTGGTGCGGGTGCGCCCCGGCGAAGCCTTTCCGGCCGACGGCGTGCTGGTCGAAGGCGACACCAGCGCCGACGAGGCCCTGCTGACCGGCGAATCGCGGCCGGTGCCCCGCGCATGCGGCGACCGCGTGCTCGCGGGCAGCCACAACCTGTCGGCGCCGGTGCGGGTGCGCATCGAATCGGTGGGCCAGGGCACGCGTTTCGCGCAGATCGTCCGGCTGATGGAGAGCGCCGCCTCGCGCAAGCCGCGCCTCGCGCTGCTGGCGGACCGCGTGGCGCGTCCTTTCCTCGTCGCGGTGCTGGCATCGGCGGCCATCGCAGCCGCGTTCTGGTGGCCGACGGACCCGGGCAGGGCGCTGATGGTGGCGGTCGCGGTGCTCATCGTGACCTGCCCGTGCGCGCTCTCGCTCGCGACACCGGCCGCCATGCTTGCCAGTGCGGGCGCGCTGGCGCGCGGCGGCGTGATGACCTCGAACCTGCAGGCGCTGGAGGCGCTGGCATCGGTCGACACCGTGGTGTTCGACAAGACCGGCACGCTGACAGGCGATGTCCCTCGGCTGAAGCGCATCTACTGCCGACAGGGCCTGCGGCCCGGCGACGCGCTCGAAATGGCGGCAGCACTCGCCGGCCAGTCGCTGCACCCCGTGTCGCAGGCGCTGGTGAATGCCTGGAACGCGCAGTTCCGCTCGCCACCCGATTGGATCGCGCAGCAAATCGTCGAGGTGGCGGGCCAGGGTATCGAGGGCCGCCTGCGCCGCACGCGCGCAGCAGCCGGCACGGACCGGCGCGTGCGCCTGGGCTCGGCGGTCTTCTGCGAGGTGGCCGCGCTGGAGGTCGAGGCCGCGCAGGTCCACCTGGCCGACGAGCAGGGCTGGCTCGCGAGCTTCGTGCTGGCCGAGGAGCTTCGCGGCGATGCCGCCGAGGCCGTGGCGACGCTGCGCGCGCAAGGGGTCACGGTGCGGCTGCTCTCCGGCGACAGGGACGCGGCCGCGAGGGAGATCGCCGCGCGCTGCGGCATCGACTTCGCGCAGGGCGACTGCACGCCGGAAGACAAGCTCGACGCGCTGTGGCGCCTGCAGGCCGAAGGGCGGCGGATCGCGATGGTGGGCGACGGCCTCAACGACGGCCCGTCGCTGGCGCGTGCGAATGCCTCGTTCGCCTTCGGCCGCTCGGTGCCGCTGTCGCGCGCGCACGCCGACTTCGTGGTGCTCGGCGACAGGCTCGCCAGCATCCCGCAGGCGATCGCGCAGGCTCGCAGGAACTTGCGCGTGGTGCGGCAGAACCTCGTGTGGGCCGCGGGCTACAACGCGCTGTGCGTGCCGCTGGCCGTCGCCGGCTGGCTGCCGGCCTGGCTCGCGGGCCTCGTCATGGCCGCGAGCTCGCTCGTCGTCGTTCTCAACGCCGCGCGGCTGTCGCGCGCTGGCGCTGGAGAAGGCGTGCGCTGATGGACATCCTCTTTCTCCTCGTGCCGCTGTCCGTGATGCTGGTCCTCGCGATCCTCGGCGGACTGTGGTGGGCCATCGAGCGCGGCCAGTTCGAAGACGTCGACATGGAAGGCGAACGCATCCTGCACGGCGATTGATATGCATCAAGCCCTCGGGCCGGTTACCCACGGAAACTGCCCGCAACTCAATCAAGGGCACGACGATGCAGGAACCCAGACCCCCCGCCGCGGAATACGACGACACGGTCGTGCGGCAGTTCGCGCTCATGTCCGTGGTGTGGGGCGTGGTCGGCATGCTGGTGGGCGTGGTCATCGCCTCCCAGCTGACGTGGCCCGAGCTCAACCTCGGCGTTCCATGGCTCAGCTACGGACGCCTGCGGCCGCTGCACACCAACGCGGTCATCTTCGCGTTCGGCGGCTGCGCGCTGATGGCGACCAGCTTCCACGTGGTCCAGCGCACCTGCCAGGTCCGGCTCTTCGCGCCCCGGCTCGCGTCCTTCGTGTTCTGGGGCTGGCAGGCGGTGATCGTGGCGGCCGCCGTCAGCCTGCCGATGGGCTACACGCGCGGCAAGGAATACGCAGAGCTCGAATGGCCGATCGCCCTGCTGATCGCGGTGGTCTGGGTGGCCTATGCCATCGTGTTCTTCGGCACCATCGGCACGCGCAAGGTGCGCCACATCTACGTGGCCAACTGGTTCTTCGGCGCCTTCATCATCGCGGTCGCGCTGCTGCACATCGTCAATGGCGCGGCGGTTCCCGCGGGATGGATGAAGAGCTACTCGGCCTATGCCGGCGTGCAGGACGCGATGGTGCAGTGGTGGTACGGCCACAACGCAGTGGGCTTCTTCCTCACGGCCGGCTTCCTCGGGATGATGTACTACTACATCCCCAAGCAGGCGGGACGGCCGGTGTATTCGTACCGGCTGTCGATCGTGCACTTCTGGGCGCTGATCTTCACCTACATGTGGGCGGGCCCGCACCACCTGCACTACACCGCGCTGCCCGACTGGACGCAGTCGCTGGGCATGGTGTTCTCGCTGATCCTGCTCGCGCCGAGCTGGGGCGGGATGATCAACGGCGTGATGACGCTCTCGGGCGCCTGGCACAAGCTGCGCACCGACCCGATCCTGCGCTTCCTGATCGTGGCGCTGTCGTTCTACGGCATGTCGACCTTCGAGGGGCCGATGATGTCCATCAAGACCGTCAACGCCCTGAGCCACTACACCGACTGGACCATCGGCCACGTGCACTCCGGCGCGCTCGGCTGGGTGGGCTTCATCACCATGGGCTCGCTCTACTACCTGATTCCGCGCATGTACGGCCGCACCGCCATGTACAGCGTGCGGGCCATCGAGGTGCACTTCTGGATCGCCACCATCGGCATCGTGCTGTACATCGCCGCGATGTGGATCGCCGGCGTGATGCAGGGTCTCATGTGGCGCTCGATCAACCCCGACGGCACGCTCACCTACACCTTCGTGGAGAGCGTGAAGGCCACCTTCCCGTTCTACCTGGTGCGCGTGATCGGCGGCCTCCTGTACCTCGGCGGGATGCTGCTGATGGCGTGGAACGTCTGGATGACCGTCATCTCCGGGCGCGCGGTTCGCGCCGAGATCCCGCCGCCTGCCATGGCCCATGCCTGAGGACGCACGATGAATTCCAAGACTTCCAGCTCGGGCGGCTTCACGCACGAGAAGATCGAGACCAACAACCTGCTGATGATCGTGCTGATCCTCGTGGTGGTGGCCGTCGGCGGCCTCGTCGAGATCGTGCCGCTGTTCTTCCAGAAGTCGACCACCGAGGCGGTGCAGGGCGTCAAGCCGCTCACGCCGCTGCAGCTGGCCGGCCGCGACATCTATTTGCGCGAGGGTTGCTACAACTGCCACTCGCAGATGATCCGGCCCTTCCGCTCGGAGACGCTGCGCTACGGCCACTACTCGGTGGCCGGCGAGTTCGTCTACGACCATCCGTTCCAGTGGGGCAGCAAGCGCACCGGCCCCGACCTGCAGCGCGTGGGCGGCAAGTACAGCGACGAGTGGCACCGCATCCACCTGAACAACCCGCGCGACGTCGTGCCCGAGTCGAACATGCCGGCCTACAGCTGGCTGGAGAAGACGCCGGTCGATGCCGAATCGCTGCCTGCCCACATGCGCGCGCTGCGCCGCGTCGGCGTGCCCTATACCGATGCCGAGATCGCCGGGGCCGCGGAAGACGTCCGGGGCAGGACCGAGATGGAGGCCACGGTGGCCTACCTGCAGTCGCTGGGCCTGGCGCTCAAGTAGGCAAGCGGCAAAGGACGCAAAACCATGATCGACCTCACCACCTTGCGCATCGCCGCCACCGTCGTGTGCTTCGCGCTGTTCATCGGCATCGTGATCTGGGCGTATTCGCGCCGCAACGCGCCCGGCTTCCAGGAAGCGGCACGCCTGCCATTCGAGCAGGACTGAAGGGATAAGCACGATGAGCGATTTCATCCACCGTTTCTGGTCCGACTACGTGGCCGCGGTCTCGCTGCTGGGCATCCTCGGCTGCGTGATCCTGCTGTGGCTCACGGCCCGCAAGCGCGTCGCCGCCAGCGCCGACAACACGACCGGCCACGTCTGGGACGAAGACCTGCGCGAGGCCAACAACCCGCTGCCGATGTGGTGGGTCGGCCTGTTCGTGCTGACCATCGTCTTCGGGCTCGGCTACCTCGCGCTCTTTCCTGGGCTGGGGAGCTTCCGCGGTAAGTCCGACTGGACTTCGCGCGGCGCGTACGAGGCGGAAGTCGCCAGGGCCACGCAGGAGCTCGCACCCGTCTATGCGAAGTACGCGGCGATGCCGGTCGAGGAAATCTCGCGCGACCCGCAGGCCCATGCCATCGGCGAGCGGCTCTTCATGGGCAATTGCGCCCAGTGCCACGGCTCCGATGCGCGCGGCAGCAAGGGCTTTCCCAACCTGACGGACAAGGACTGGCTCTACGGCGGCACGCCCGAGAAGATCATCGAGACCATCACCAGGGGGCGGGTGGGCGTGATGCCGCCCATGGCCGCCGCCGTCGGTACGCCCGACGATGTGAAGAACGTCGCCAACTACGTGCTGAGCCTGTCGGGCGAGCCGCACGACTCGGTGCGCGCCGGCCTCGGCAAGGCGAAGTTCACGGCATGCGCCGCATGCCACGGCATCGGCGGCGTGGGCAACCAGGCCCTGGGCGCGCCCAATCTCAGCGACAGGATCTGGCTGCACGGCTACGGCGAGGCCGCCATCATCCAGATGATCAACTCGGGCAAGCACAACGAGATGCCCGCGCAGGAAGGCCGCCTCACCGAGGCACAGATCCGGATGGTCGCGTCCTACGTCTGGGGGCTCTCCAACAATGCGCCTGCGGCCACGCCCTGAAGCCGGCAGACCGCCATGACCCGCAGGATCATTCCCATCGCGAACGCCAACCCGGGAGGCGGCGAGGAGGTCGGCCTGTACGAGGCCTCGAAGAAGATCTATCCCCGCACCGTGCGCGGCGTGTTCGCGCGCTGGCGCTGGGCGCTGGTCTTTCTCACGCAGCTCGTGTTCTACGGCATGCCGTGGGTGGAATGGGGCGGGCGGCAGATGGTGCTGTTCGACCTCGTGGCGCGGCGCTTCTACATCTTCGGGCTGGTGCTCTACCCGCAAGACCTGATCTACCTCTCGGGCCTGCTGGTCATCAGCGCGCTCTCGCTCTTTCTCTTCACCGCCGTGGCGGGGCGGCTGTGGTGCGGCTACGCCTGCCCGCAGACGGTCTACACCGAGATCTTCATGTGGGTGGAGCAACGCATCGAAGGCAACCGCGCCGCGCGCATGCGGCTGGACGCCGAGCCGATGTCGCTCGAGAAGCTGGTGAAGAAGTGGGCCAAGCACCTGCTGTGGATCGGCATCGCGATGTGGACCGGCTTCACCTTCGTGGGCTACTTCACGCCGATCCGCGAGCTCGGCATGGCCTTCCTGCGAACGCAGATGGGCTCGTGGGAGGTCTTCTGGGTGTTCTTCTACGGCTTCGCGACCTACGGCAACGCCGGGTTCATGCGCGAGCAGGTCTGCAAGTACATGTGCCCCTATGCGCGCTTCCAGAGCGCGATGTTCGATCGCGACACGCTCATCGTGACCTACGACCCCCGGCGCGGCGAGCCGCGCGCGCCGCGCCGCAAGGGCCCCGATCCGCGGTCGATGGCGCTCGGCGACTGCATCGACTGCGGCCTGTGCGTGCAGGTGTGCCCCACCGGCATCGACATCCGCAAGGGCCTGCAGTACGAATGCATCGGCTGCGGCCTGTGCGCGGACGCCTGCGACACGGTCATGCAGAAGATGGCCTATGCGCCGGGGCTGATCCGCTACGACACGCAGAACGGCATGGAGGCCGGGTGGTCGCGCCGACAGCTGCTGCGGCGCGTGCTGCGCCCACGGGTGCTGGTCTACGCCGCGATCCTGCTGCTGCTGGTGACCGGCCTGTTGGCCAGCCTGGTGGTGCGCTCGCCGCTGAAGGTCGACGTGGTGCGCGACCGGGCCGCGCTGGCGCGCATCGCCGAGGGCGGAAGGCTCGAGAACGTCTACCGGCTGCAGATCATGAACGCCACCGAGCAGCCGCAGCGCTACCGCATCGCCGCCAGCGGGCTCGAAGGGCTCAGCGTGTCGCCGGACGAGCCGGTGGCCGTCGATGCAGCCCAGTCGCGCTGGGTCGCGGTGCGGCTTCAGGTGCCCTACGGCAGCGTGCCCGCCGGATCGCACACGGTGCACTTCGGCATCCGCGAGGAAGGCAGCGGCGCGCAGGTTTCCGAGAAAGCGGCCTTCCTGGTGCCGCGCTGAAAGGTCTGGAATGCATGCAGCAACCGGTTCGACGATGAACGCGCAGGCCGCCGAAGCGCTCGAGGCGCACAAGCCCTGGTGGCGCCATCCGCTGCTGTGGATGGTGATCGGCGGCCCGGTGGCCGTGATGATCGCGAGCTTCGTGACCTTCTGGCTGGCCTGGCGAAGCCCCGATGCGCTGGTGTCCGAGGACTACTACCGCGAGGGCATCGAGATCAACAAGACGCTGGCCGGCAAGCGCCACCTCCCCGCGCTGACCGGCCGCAACCACGCGATGACGCCCGCGGAAGACGTGCCCTCCGCGGGTCCGAGGGCGGCGCCATGACCGCGATGCGGCTGGTCGCCGCCATCCTCTGGCCTTCCTTCCTGGTGGCCTGCGGCATGGAGGTGCTGGTCTTCGCACTGGTCGATCCAATCAACACCTTCTGCGGCGCCGATGCGCTGCACATGACGCGGCAGGGCATCTACACCGGTGCCTTCTTCGTCTTCTGGCTGATGGCCGCGGCCTCGAGCGCCTGCACGGTGCTGCTGACCGCGCCGCCTGCACCCGTGCAGCCCGTCCAGCCCGACGCTCCCATGCGCACACCCTCCCCATGACTTCCATTGCCCTCGCTCCCGACACCGGAATCGAAACCGGAACCGTGCAAGCCCCGCTGCCGACCGACCTGCTGAGGCAGTTCGACGTGCCCGGCCCGCGCTACACCTCCTATCCCACCGCGGACTGCTTCGTCGAGTCCTTCGGCGAGAACGACTACGTGCGTGCGCTGGCACAGCGCCGCGCGGCCGGCCCCGAGGCGCCGCCGCTGTCGCTGTACGTCCACATCCCGTTCTGCGAGTCGCTGTGCTACTACTGCGCCTGCAACAAGATCGTGACGCGCCACCGCGAATGGGGCCGCCAGTACCTCGCGTACCTCGCGCGCGAAGTCGAGCTGCAGGTCGCGCAGCTCGGCCGCAGCGCCACCGTGTCCCATCTGCACCTGGGCGGCGGATCGCCGACCTTCCTCGACGATGCGGAGCTCGGCGAGCTCATGGCGCTGCTGCACCGGGCCTTCGCCTTCGTGCCCGGCGGCGAGCGCTCCATCGAGATCGATCCGCGCACGGTGGACGCGCAACGGCTTTCCAACCTCGCGGCGCTCGGCTTCAACCGCCTGAGCTTCGGCGTGCAGGACTTCGACCCGGCCGTGCAGGAGGCGGTGCACCGCATCCAGCCCGCATCGCAGGTCTTCGCGCTGATGGACGAGGCCCGCTCGCTGGGCTTCGAGTCGATCAACGTGGACCTGATCTACGGCCTGCCGCGGCAGAACGACGCCTCCTTCGAGCGCACGCTCGCGCAGGTCTGCGAGCTGCGGCCCGACCGCATCGCGCTCTATGCCTACGCGCACCTGCCCGAGCGCTTCAAGCCGCAGCGGCGCATCCATGCCGAGGAACTGCCGGACGCCGCCGCGCGCGTGCGCATGCTCGCGAACGCCATCGCGAGGCTCACGGGCGCCGGCTATGTCTACATCGGCATGGACCATTTCGCGCTGCCCGACGATCCGCTCGCCGTCGCGAAGAAGCAAGGGCGGCTGCACCGCGACTTCCAGGGCTACGGCACGCGGCCCGAAGGCGACCTGATCGCGCTCGGCGTGTCCGGCATCGGCCGCGTGGGCGCCACCTACAGCCAGAACGCCAAGAGCCTGGACGACTACCGCGCCTTGCTCGACCAGGGGTGCCTGCCGGTGGTGCGGGGCCTTGCGCTGTCGCGCGACGACCTGCTGCGGCGCGAGGTGATCATGGCGCTGATGTGCCGGGGGCGGCTCGACTTCGATGCCATCGGCGAAGCCTTCGCGGTCGACTTCCGGCGCTACTTCGCCACCGAGTTCGCGGCGCTCGGCCCGCTGGTCGCCGACGGCCTGGTGCGCCTGAGCGACCACGGCCTTGTGGTCACCGAGGAGGGCTGGTTCCTCGTGCGCGCGGTTGCGATGGTGTTCGACCGACACTGCCGCGCCAACCGCACGCGCTTCTCGCGCGTGGTCTGAGCATGCAGGCCGCACTCGCCGGTGCCGCGCTGCTCATGGGCCTTGCCGGCGGGCCGCACTGCGTGGCGATGTGCGGTGCCGCCTCGTCGGCGGTGATAAGGATCGTGCCGCTCGCCTCCACGGGTCGGGACGCGGTGCCGTCACTCGCCGTGCCCGGTGCCTTTCATCTGGGCCGCGTCGCAAGCTACGCGGCGGCGGGCGCCATCGCGGCCGCCAGCGTCGACGGCCTCGCGCTGGCCGGCGCCCAGGTCGCCGCATTGCGGCCGCTGTGGGTGCTGCTGCATGTCTTCGTGTTCGCCTGGGGCGCGATGCTGGCCGTCACGGGGCGGCAGCCGCTGTGGGCACGGCGCATCGGCCGCTCGCTCGAAGCGCGTCTTCGTCCGCATGCCGCAGGCACGGGGATGGGCGTGTTCGCGGCCGGGCTGCTGTGGGTGGCGCTGCCCTGCGGGCTGCTCTATTCGGCGCTGATGCTGGCGGGCCTGGGCAGCGGGCCGTGGGAAGGCGCCATGCTGATGGCGTTGTTCGCGGTGGGAAGCGGGCTTTCGCTCGCGGTAGGTCCGTGGCTGTGGCAGCGCCTGCGCCTGGCCGGCGGTGCGGCGCGCCAGGCCTGGGGCGCACGGCTGGCGGGCGTGCTGCTGGCCGGCGCCGCCGCGCACGCCGTGGGCTCGGACCTCATCCGCCAGATCGATGCCTGGTGCCGATGAAACGCGTGGCCTCGCCCGGTGGCGCATCGGCGGCGAGGGTCTCCCACCCGCGAGGGGTGATGCGGGTCACCGTGGCCGCATCCTGGTGCGTACAGCCGCCCGTGCCATGGCCCGGCTGCGAGACGGCGGGAGGAATGCGGGCCTCGACCTGGCCGGCGGCCTGGAGCACGCGCAGCCTGTCGATCATCGCGGGATCCGCTTCGCTGCAAGGTAGTTGCGAGGCGGCCAGCCTGCGCAGCAGGTTCATGCACATCGCAGCCTCCGTACGAAGCTCAGTCCAGCGTGAGCCACTTGATGAGGAGCTGGAACGCGAACCACAGCACTGCGCCACCCAGCGCGGCACACAGCACGATGAGCAGCAGCAGATGGACGGACATGCGGCCCTGCGTCGTTCGACGGATTCGCATCCGCCAGTCTCAGCGGCCGTCGCGCGGGCAGGTGCTGACGCCGAACAGCGTGTAGGCAGGGCAGTTGCCCACCACGCCCGTCAGCAGCGGCACCACGCCGATGTAGCCCCAGAACCCGATGGTTCCCCGCACCGCCAGGGCGATCATCAGAAGGCCTGCGCCAATGCGCAGCGCGCGGTCGAGGACTCCGACATTCTTCGTCAGGAAAGGCATGCGACATCTCCTTTGCACGATGGGAGCAAATCTTGCGCGCAGCGACCGTGGCGGGGGTTGAGGTGGATCAAGCCGCGGTGCGGGCTGCTGCGGTCCTGCGGCCGATTGACGCAGCGCAAGCCCGTGCGCGGCCCGCAGGCCTAAGGTCGCTTCCATCGCAAACCGCCTGTCCAGGAGAGCCTCCATGCAGACCCCCAAATCCATCCTGCTCCATCTCGACGGCTCGGCCCGCACGGTGGAGCGCATCAAGCTGGCCCGTGAGCTCGCCGAGACCTTCGAGGCCGAGGTCACGGCGCAGCCGTGCACCCTGTCCGCGCTCATGCGCTATCCGTACGCCATCGAAGCGGCCGCCGAGGCGGTCGCGATCATGCAGGAGATCGACAAGGACGCGCGCGACAAGATGCACGCCACCTTCATGCAGCACGGCGCGGGCTCGCCGCGCCTGCACTGGACCGAGCCCGAGAGCGACGGTCCGTGGGGCTTCGCCCGGCGCGCCCTGTATGCCGACCTGCTGGTCCTGGGGCAGCGCGACCGCAACGACCCGATGGACGGCGAGCTCCCCGGCGACTTCCTGCCCAGCCTGCTGGTGCAAAGCGGCCGGCCGGCGCTGGTGCTGCCCTACGCGGGGCCGGTCGGCCCGATCGGCAGCAAGGTGCTGGTGGCCTGGAAGGAGACGCGCGAGGCCGCGCGCGCCGTGAGCGCCGCACTGCCATGGCTGCGCAAGGCGGGCCGGGTGGATGCCGTGGCCTACGGCGAGGGCGCGAACGAATCGCTGCAGAGCCTGCGGACCTACCTTCGGATGCAGGGCGTGGGCGAGGTCCGCCTGCATCCCGGTGGCGACAAGGAGGATGACGTCGGCAACCGGCTGCTCTCGCTGGCTGCCGACCTGAGCGCCGACCTGCTGGTGATGGGCTGCTATGGCCACAGCAGGGCGCGCGAGTGGGTGCTGGGCGGTGCCACGCTGTCCATGCTGCAGTGGATGACGCTGCCGGTGCTGATGTCCCATTGAGGCTTTCATGCGCATCGACTTCCTCGGTGGCACGGGCACCGTCACCGGCTCGAAGTACCTGCTGAGCCATGGCGGCCGGCGGCTGCTGGTCGATTGCGGGCTCTTCCAGGGGCTCAAGCAACTGCGCCTGCGCAACTGGGACGTGCTGCCGGTCGATCCCGCGAGCATCGATGCCGTACTGCTCACGCACGCCCACATCGACCACAGCGGCTTCGTGCCGCGGCTGGTCCGGCTCGGCTTCAAGGGGACCGTGTACTGCACGAAGGCCACACTGGAACTGTGCGAACTGCTGCTGCCTGATTCGGGCCGCCTGCAGGAGGAGGATGCCGACTATGCCAACCGGCACGGCCATTCGAAGCACAAGCCCGCGCTGCCGCTGTACACCGAGCAGGAGGCGCGCGCGGCGCTCGGGCGCTTCGAGGCCGTGGACTTCGGCCAGGAGTGTTCCCCGTGGCCCGGCTGGTCCTGGCAGCTGGCCAGGGGCGGCCACATCCTCGGCGCGGGCAGCCTGCGCGTCGGCTGGGGCGGCGCGAGCATCCTCTTCTCAGGCGATCTGGGGCGCAGCCAGGACCTGCTGATGCGCCCGCCCGAAGTAGCCCGCCCCGCGGAGTACGTGGTGGTGGAATCCACCTACGGCGACCGCAGGCATCCTGTGGCCGACACGCTCACCGAGCTCGCAGGCGTGATCAACCGCACCGCCGCGCGCGGCGGCATCGTGCTGATCCCGGCCTTCGCCGTCGGACGGGCACAGACGCTGCTGCACTGCATCCACCTGCTCAAGGACGCGCACCGCATCCCGGACATGCCGGTGTACCTGAACAGCCCGATGGCGACCGACGCCACGCGCATCTACAGGAAGCACTGCGACGAGCATCGGCTGAGCGCGCAACAGTGCGCGACGATGCTGGGGAAGACCATCGTCGTCAACACGGTCGAGGAATCGATACGGCTGAACACCCTGGCCTTTCCGTCGATCATCGTCTCCGCCAGCGGCATGGCCACCGGCGGGCGGGTGCTCCACCACCTGAAGGCCTACGCGCCCGATGCCCGCAACACGATCCTGTTCGCGGGCTTCCAGGCGGCCGGCACGCGCGGCGCCGCCATGGTGGCCGGTGCCGAGGCCGTCAAGATCCATGGCGCCTACGTGCCGGTGCGCGCGGAGGTCGCGAACCTGGAGACGCTGTCGGCCCACGCCGACCGGGAGGAGCTGCTCGCGTGGCTCGACGCCCAGCAGGCGCCGCGGCGCGTGTTCGTCACCCATGGAGAACCGGTGGCCGCGGACGCGTTGCGGCTGGCCATCGAGGAGCGCCACGGCTGGCCGTGCACCGTGCCCGAATACCGCGAATCGCTGGAACTCTGAGCCGAGGATCACGGCGGCGGTGCATCAGGGCACCAGCACCGCGGCGCCCTCGATGCGGCCGGCGCGCAGATCGGCCAGCGCTTCGTTGGCCTGCGCGAGCGGATAGGTTCTGACGTGGACCTGCAGTGGATGCGTCTGCGCGAAGTCGAGGAATTCCCGCGCATCCGCGCGCGTGAGGTTGGCCACCGAGACCACGCTGCGTTCCTCCCACAGCAGTCGGTACGGGAAGGCGGGAATGTCGCTCATGTGGATGCCCCCGCACACCACCCGGCCACCCTTGTGCACGACGCGCAGCGCCGCGGGCACCAGCTCGCCGGCGGGCGCGAAGATGATGGCGGCATCCAGGAGCTCGGGCGGGCGCTCGTTCGAGCCGCCGGCCCAGGCGGCCCCCAGGCTGCGCGCGAAGGCCTGTGTCGCCGTGTCCCCGGCTCGGGTGAACGCGCAGACCTCGCGCCCCTGCGCAACCGCCGCCTGCGTCACCAGGTGCGCTGCGGCGCCGAATCCGAAGATGCCCAGCCGGTGTGCGCCGTCGCCCGCGGCCTTGAGGCTGCGCCAGCCGATCAGGCCCGCGCACAGCAGCGGGGCGATGCGCGCGGCGTCGGTTTCGGGCATGGCAAGCGGCAGGCAGAACGCCGCCTCGGCGATCACATGGCTCGCGAAGCCGCCGTCGCGGTGATAGCCCGTGAAGCGCGGCGTGTCGCAAAGGTTCTCGCGGCCGTCCGCGCAGAAGGCGCAGCAGCCGCAGCTGTGGCCCAGCCATGGCACGCCCACGCGGTCGCCGATGCGATGGCCCTGCACGCCCGCACCCATGGCCTCCACGATGCCGACGATCTCGTGCCCCGGCACGATGGGCAGCACCGGCAGCGGCAGCTCGCCATCGACCACGTGCAGGTCGGTGCGGCAGACTGCGCATGCCAGCACGCGCAGGCGCAGCTCGCCCGGGCCGGGCTGCGGGATGTTGCGCCGCTCGAGCTGCAGCGGCAGCAGCGCCGCGTTCAGCACCATGGCCCGCATGGTCGGCGCGACTGCACAGGCCGGCTCGATGTCGCGCGTCTCGGAGGTGTTGCGCATGGAGGGCTCGCGCTCGTGATGGGCGAAGTTCCGGGCCGCCGCCTAGGCCATGTACTTGCCGCCGTTGATCGACAGGGTGATGCCGTTGATGAACGCGGACTCGTCGGCGACGAGAAACACGACGCCGCGCGCGATCTCGGCGGGCGTGGCGAGGCGGCCGGCCGGAATGTCCGACAGGATCCTCGCCATCACCTCGGGTGCGACCGCCCCCACCATGGGGGTGTCGGTGTAGCCCGGCGCGACCACGTTCGCGGTGATGTTGCGCGAGGCGCCTTCCAGCGCGAGCGACTTGGTGAGGCCGACGAGCCCGGCCTTCGTGGCCGCGTAGTTCACCTGGCCCGCCTGCCCGGACAGTCCGTTGACCGAGCCCATGTTCACGATCCGGCCGAAGCGGCGTTCGCGCATGCCGCCGATGACGGCGTGGCACATGTTGAAGCAACCGCCGAGATTGACCTCCAGCACCTCGCGCCACTGCTCGAGGTTCATCCTGTGCAGCATCGTGTCGCGCGTGATGCCGGCGTTGTTGACCAGCACGTCGATGGGACCGAGCTCGGCCTCGACGCGCGCGACGCCGGCCTGGCAGGCCGCATGGTCCGCCACGTTCCATGCGAAGGCCGGGATGCCGGTGCGCGCGGCGAAGGCCTGCGCGGCCTGCGTGCGGTTGGCGAAGTTCACCGCCACGCGATAGCCCGCCGCCTGCAGGGCCTCGGCCGTGGCCGCCCCGATGCCCGAGGTCCCGCCGGTGACGAGCGCGACGCGCATCTCAGGCGTCCACGAGCAGGTCGTTCACCACGACCGTGACGCCCGGCGTGGACCAGGCAGCGCCTTGCACGGCGTCGCGTTCCGACCACGAATGGACGGTGCCGCGCAGCGTGACGTGGGAGCCGTCCACCGCAATGGAAAGCTTGCGGGCCTCGCGGTCGGCCTGGCGCGAGAGCGCGTCGTGGATCTTCTTCTCGACGTCGGCGGGGCTCACCCTGGGCTTGACCTTCACGAGGTTCGACACGCCGGTCACGCCCATCAGGTCGCGCACGGCCACTTCGGCGGCGCTGCGCTGGTAGTCCCACTCGACCTCGCCGGTCAGGCTGAGCCAGCCCTTCTCGACCATCGGGTGGATCTTTCCGTCGGGCACGAGCGCGTTCCATTCGAGCGCGCGTTCGGCCGCCAGCGCGATGTCCGCGTCCGTGCGCTGGTTGTCGAAGGGCAGCTTCACCGTCAGTTCGACCGCCAGCGCCTTCACGCCGTAGACGCGCTGCACGGCGCGCTCGACCGCGTATTTCTCGGCATAGCTGGAGAGATGGCCGGTGAGCGTGACCACGCCGTCCTTGACGATCACGCCGATGTCGGAGGATTTGACCTCGGGAGCCCAGTTCAGCTCGGCCTGGATGTCGTTGCGCAATTGGGTATCGGTCTTCATGGTGGGATTCCTTGCGTTGGATGGATGGAGCCGGTCGTCCTGGCGCAGCCCTGGCGGCCGTGGAATCCACTGTAGGAAGGGCGCGGGAAAGGCGTCTTGCGCTGGATCAAGCGCGGGCGCACCCGGCCTTGCACCTCATCCGATCGCTTCGAGCAGCATCGCCTGGAGGATGAAGCGGCGGTTGTCGGCCGGCAGGGTCGCGTCCGAGAGCAGTTCCGCGAGCTGGCTGGCCGGGTGGGTCTTCATCGCGGCACCCTCGAAGACCGGAATGCCGGCGTGCTGCCCGATGCACCGCACGAGCGCGAGGTCGAGCCCCTGGCATTCGACGGCGTCGTAGAGGCGCCCGAGCATGCGGGCCGTGTGCTGCACCTCCTGCGGCGTGCTCGCCGCCGACAGGCTCGAGCGCATCACCGCCACGTGGGCGCCGAGCTCCTCGGCGGCGCGGCGGAAGAAGGCCAGCGATTCGGCGGGCTGCGCCTCGTAGACCAGCCCCAGGTTCTTGCCGCGCAGCAGCGGGCGCGTGGTGCCGTCGACGCAGGCCTGCTGAAGGATGCGCGCGCGGGCCAGCAGGCTCGCCGCGTTGAGCGGGGAGAGCTTGAGGTCGGCCTCGGGACTGCGGACGGTATGGGTAGGCGGCATAGGGCGTGTCAATGTGCGACCTGCCGAGGGTAGGGGGGCGGGTGGTCCCCTGTTTGATGCAGCGCAAGCCATGGCACGCCAGCGTGTGAACTGCAGCACGCCGCGGGCCCTTGATACACGCCGGACACATTGCGTTCACCGAGCGTTACGCAGCGATTCCGACCGTTGTCATTGCATTGCCGAGGGCTTCCTAGCATTCCTCCATCGACACGCAAGAACCACCAAGGAACGAAGATGCTCGACACCGCCGCCGCCTCGAAGATTGCTCCTTCTTCCCCATGTCCGGGGATGCCCGCTGCCGCCGGCCGCGATTGCGGGAACCGCAGCACCGCCGAGACGCTCCGGCTGCTCGGCGAGCAGCTCAGGCCGCAGCGCCGCGTGGTCCACATGGGCGACACGATCTACCAGGCCGGCGAGCGCTTCGGCAATCTCTACATCCTGAACTCGGGCTTCTTCAAGATCGTGAACCTGTCGGCCGACGGGCGCGAGCAGGTGGTGGGCCTGAAGTTCCGCGGCGACTGGCTCGGCTTCGACGGCATCGCCGGCGGGCGCTATTCGTGCGACGCGGTGTCCATGGATACCGGAGAGGTCTGGGTGGTTTCGTACGAGGCGCTGCTGGCAGCCTGCATCACCCGTCCCGAGCTGCTGCAGGTGCTGCACGCCGCGATGAGCCGAGAAATCTCGCACGACCGGGATTCGCTGATGTCCGTGTGCACCCTTCCGGCCGATGCCCGGGTCGCCGATTTCCTGCGCTACTGGGCCGAGTCGCTCGCGGAGCGCGGCATGCGCGCCGACGAGATCACGCTGCGCATGACGCGCGCCGAGATCGGCAACTACCTGGGCATGACCCTCGAGAGCGTGAGCCGCGCGCTGTCGCGCCTGGCGCGCGACAACGTCATCGGGTTCGCGACCAAGGGGCGCCGCGATGTACAGATTCCCGATGTGGGCGCCCTCTCCGCATTCGTGCAGCGCTGCCTGGCGCCTGCGCCCGCGATGCTGCAGTAGCCGCCGTAGCGTAGGCTGCGGCGGCGCTCAGTCCCGGCCGGCCAGGACCCTCGCCATGGCCTGCGCCAGTTCCGATCGCGTGTAGGGCTTGCGAAGCAGTTCCCAGCTCTGCGGCACCTCGCGGTCGGCATCGAGCAGTTCCGACGAGAAACCCGACATCAGCAGCACCGCGACCCCCGGGAGGCGCTGCTGCACCTCGGCGGCCAGCCGCGTGCCGCGCATGCCGGCGCCCAGCGCGATGTCGCTGAGCAGCAGGTCGAAGTCGCCGGCGCCCGCATCCAGTGCAGCCAGCGCCTGTTCGGCGGTGGGGGCCGCAATGACGATCTCGCAGCCCAGCGTGTGCAGGAAGTTCTCCACCACCTTGCGGACTTCCGCGTCGTCCTCGATCAGCATCACCCGCAGGCCGGGCGCGAGCGCGTCGCCACCATGCTCTTCCATCGCGGCGGGCGCGCAGGCCTCCTGCTGCTGCGGGAGGTAGAGCGTCACCGTGGTGCCCCGACCGATCTCGCTGTCGATCGCGACGGCGCCGCGCGACTGGTTGACGAAGCCGTACACCGTGCTCAGCCCCAGCCCCGTGCCGCGACCCGCCTCCTTGGTGGTGAAGAATGGCTCGAAGGCCCGTTCCTTGACTTCGTCGGACATGCCGCTGCCGCTGTCCGCGATGGAGATCGCGACGAAGTGCGCGGCGGTGCCCGCCTGCGGTTCGTTGCGCTCGTTGCGAAGGACCGTCGGCAGCGCGCCGCAGATGGCAGTGCGGAAATGGAGCGTGCCGCCCTCGGGCATGGCGTCGCGCGCATTGATCGCGATGTTGAGCAGTGCGGATTCCAGCTGGCCCGGGTCGGCCACTACCAGCGGTCGGCCGGGCGCCGTGGCGATCTCGATGCGGATGCGCTGGTCCAGCGTACGGCGCAGCATGTCGGCCAGCGAATGCAGCAGCGCGTGCGTGTCCACCGCCACCGGCTGCAGCACCTGCCGGCGCGAGAACGCCAGCAGCTTGCCCGTGAGCTCCGCACCGCGCCGCGAAGCGCGGGTGGCGGCGCCCAGCAGTTGCTGGGCGTAGCCGTCGTGCGCGAGGGCGGGCAGCTCCTCGAGGACCTGGAGGTTGCCCTGGATCACGGTGAGCAGGTTGTTGAAGTCGTGCGCGATGCCGCCGGTGAGCTGGCCGACGCTCTCCAGCCGCTGGGCATGGTTGAGCGCCTCCTCCGTCTGCATGCGCTGCAGGCTGGTCGCGAGCAGGCTCGACAGCGATTCAAGGAAGCGCACCTCCTCGTCGCCGAAGCGCTTGGACTCCCTGGAGCGCACCGAGAGCATCCCGGTGACGCGGCCCCGGTCGGACAGCGGCACCGCAAGTGCGCTCACCAGCCCGGCATCGAGGTAGGCCCCCGGCACGCGGAACCGCGTCTCCTTGCGGTAGTCCTGCACCACCACCGGCCGGTTCTGCGAGAGAACGAAGCCCGGCGGCGTGTCCGGACGGTTCGCCAGGCGCGCGCCGATCTCCTCGCCGGCGACCAGCCCGACCCCGCTGGCCACGCGGAACTCGGAGCGGCCCGCGTCGAGCAGCCACACCATCGCGACCTCCACCTCCAGGGCCTTGGCGATGATCTCCGGTACGTGCTCGAGCACCGCCTGCAGGTCGCGCGTGTCGACAGCGAGGCGGCCCAGCTGGGCCAGGTGCTCGCTGTAGCGCGCGCGTTGCAGCGCCTGCTTCACGCGCGGGTAGGCGCCGATGTCGCGGATGGCCGCGACGACGAATGGCAGGCCATGGTTCTGCAGCGGGCTCAGCGCGATCTCCACCATCACCTCGCTGCCGTCCTTGCGCTTGGCCACGAGCTCCATGTGCGTGCCCATGGGACGCGGGCGCGGGGCCCGGCCGTAGGCCTCGCGGTAGGAGGCGTGGCGCGGGCGGATGCTGTCGGGCACCAGCGCGTCGACGTTGAGGCCGAGGAGCTCGTCCGGTACATAGCCCAGCAGCGCGGCCGCCGAGGGGTTGGCGAGCACGATGCCGCCGGACTGGTCCACCACGAGCAGCGAGTCGGGATAGGCGGAGAAGAGCGAGCGGAAGACGCTGCCTTCGTCGATGCCGGACGGCAGGATCTGGCCGCTGCCGGCGGAGGGTTGGCGCGCCTCGCCGGCCGTGTCAGCCATGGGAGACCGGCGGGACGAGGATGTAGCCCGCCCCCCGCACCGACTTGATGAGCTGCGGATCCTCGGCGTCGGCCTCGATCTTCTTGCGCAGCCGGCCCACCTGCACGTCGATCGTGCGGTCGAAGGGCGCGGCCTCGCGCCCGCGCGTCTGTTCGAGCAGGAAGTCGCGCGACAGCACGCGGCCCGGATGGCGCGCAAAGGCCTGCAGCAGGTCGAACTCGCCGCCGGTCAAGGTCACCGGCTCGCCGCGCGGATTCATCAGGCTGCGCGCGGCGGTGTCGAGCTGCCAGCCGGCGAAGCACAGTTTGTCGGGGGAGGCGGACGCTGCAGCCGGTGCAGCGGGCATGGCCGGCGCGAGCCGCCGCAGCACCGCCTTCACGCGGGCCGCCAGCTCGCGCAGGTCGAAGGGCTTGGTCACGTAGTCGTCCGCGCCCACCTCGAGGCCCACGACCTTGTCCACCGCATCGCCACGGCCCGTCACGATCACGAGGCCGCAATGCCAGCTCTCGCGCATGCGCCGCGCGATGGAGAAGCCGTCCTCGCCGGGCAGGCCCAGGTCGAGCAGCACGAGATCTGCGGGGTCGGACTCCATCAGCGCCATGAGGGCGCGGCCCTCATGCACCTGGGTGACGCGGAAGCCGTGGCCCTGGAGATAGTTGGCCAGCAACTGCGTGATGTCGATTTCGTCGTCCAGAACAACGATGTGGGGCGTGGTTTTCATGCGCTGGCAACAAGATGGGGCGCGGACTGCATGGGTGGTCCGGCCTGCGCTGAGCGTAGCACGCAGGCAGCGCCAAAGCACCTGCACCAGGGTACCCCCCGCGGTAGCCCGGTGCCGCGCCGCCAGCGCCGTCAACCCTCGCCGCGCGGGGGCTGGCCGCGCCAGCGCCAGTCCTCGACCTCCGGCATGTCCTTGCCGTGGCGTGTGATGTAGGCCCTGTGCGCCAGCAGCCGGTCGCGCAGGTGCTGCTGCACGTGGCCGGCGCTGTCGCACAGGCCCGGTACGCGGGCGATCGCGTCGGCGGCGAGATGGAAGCGGTCCAGCCGGTTGAGCACCGTCATGTCGAAGGGCGTGGTGGTGGTGCCTTCCTCGCAGTAGCCGTGCACGTGGAAGCCGGGATGGTTGCGCCGCTTGTAGATCAGCCGGTGGATCAGCGCCGGGTACCCGTGGAACGCGAAGATCACCGGCCGGCCGGTGGTGAAGATCGCATCGAAATCCGCATCGGGCAGCCCGTGCGGGTGCGCGTCCGGCGACTGCAGCGCCATCAGGTCGACCACGTTGACCACGCGCACCTTCAGCGACGGCAGCTTCCCGCGCAGCAGGTCGACGGCCGCGAGCGTCTCCAGCGTGGGCACGTCGCCGGCGCAGGCCATCACCACGTCGGGCGCGCCGCCTTCGTCGTTGCTCGCCCATTCCCAGATGCCCAGGCCCGCGGCGCAGTGGCGGGCCGCCGACTCGATGTCCAGCCACTGGGGCGCGGGCTGCTTGCCGGCCACGATGACGTTGACGTAGTCGCGGCTGCGCAGGCAATGGTCGACCACCGACAGCAGCGTGTTGGCGTCGGGCGGCAGGTACACGCGCACGACTTCCGCCTTCTTGCTTGCGACATGGTCGAGGAAGCCCGGGTCCTGGTGGCTGAAGCCGTTGTGGTCCTGGCGCCAGACGTGGCTCGTGAGCAGGTAGTTCAGCGAGGCGATCGGCCGGCGCCAGCCGATGCCGCGCGTCACCTTGAGCCACTTGGCGTGCTGGTTGAACATCGAGTCGACGATGTGGATGAAGGCCTCGTAGCACGAAAAGAAGCCGTGCCGCCCGGTCAGCAGGTAGCCCTCCAGCCAGCCCTGGCAAAGGTGTTCGCTCAGTACCTCCATCACGCGGCCGTCGGGCGAGAGGTTCTCGTCGCCCGGCCACACCTGCGCGGTCGTGGTCCGCCCGGTCACCTCGAACAGGGCCGAGAGCCGGTTCGAGGCGGTCTCGTCCGGTCCCATCACGCGGAAGTTGCACGCCTGCTCGTTGGCGCGCATGACCTCGCGCAGGAAGGTGCCCGCGACGC
Organism: Variovorax atrisoli; assembly: GCF_014195185.1. NCBI lineage: Bacteria > Pseudomonadati > Pseudomonadota > Betaproteobacteria > Burkholderiales > Comamonadaceae > Variovorax > Variovorax atrisoli. Next base: position 337,210 of record NZ_JACIBG010000007.1, read on the forward strand.
GCGTGGCTTCGGCGTCGCAGCCTCCCGGCGCCGCCACGGGAACCGCGTGCGCGCGAAAGGGCGGCAGCGCCAGGTCCTTCAGCAGCAGCCCGCCATTGGCGTGCGGATTGGCACTCATGCGGCGATCGCCCCGGGGTGCGATCGAGGCGATCTCGGGGCGCAGGGCGCCGTCGGCGTCGAACAGCTCCTGCGGGCGATAGCTCAGCAGCCACCGCTCCAGCAGTTCGATGTGCTGCGGCTTGGCCGAGAAGTCGGCGAGCGGAACCTGGTGCGCACGGAACGTGCCCTCGATCTGCACGCCGTCGACGTGGCGCGGGCCGGTCCAGCCCTTGGGGGAGCGCAGCACGATCATCGGCCACCGTGGGCGCACGTGGAAGCCGTTCGTGCGGGCATTGGCCTGGATGGCGCGGATGCCGTCCAGCGCAGTGTCCAGCGCCGCCGCCATCTGCCTGTGCATGTCGGCGGGCTCGTCGCCCACCACGAAGTACGGTTCGTGGCCGTAGCCGCGCAGCAGCTGCGTGAGCTCCTCCTCGCCGATGCGCGCCAGCACGGTCGGGCCGGCGATCTTGTAGCCGTTGAGGTGCAGCACCGGCAGCACCGCACCGTCGCGCTCGGGGTTCAGGAACTTGTTGGAGTGCCAGCTCGCCGCCAGCGCGCCGGTCTCGGCTTCGCCGTCGCCCACCACGCAGCAGGCGAGCAGAGACGGGTTGTCGAACACGGCGCCGTACGCGTGCAGCAGCGAATAGCCAAGCTCGCCGCCCTCGTGGATGGAGCCCGGCGTCTCGGGCGCCGCGTGGCTCGGAATGCCGCCGGGAAACGAGAACTGCGTGAACAGCCGCTGCAGGCCTGCAGCGTCCCGTCCGACCTCCGGATAGACCTCGCTGTAGGTGCCTTCGAGCCATGTGTTGGCGACCACGCCCGGGCCGCCGTGGCCGGGGCCCGCGATGAAGATCGCGTCGAGGTCCCGGGCGTTGATGGCGCGGTTCATGTGGGCATAGACGAAGTTGAGGCCCGGCGTCGTGCCCCAATGGCCCAGCAGGCGCGGCTTGATGTGGCGCAGCGCGAGCGGCTCGCGCAGCAGCGGGTTGTCCATCAGGTAGATCTGGCCCACCGACAGGTAGTTGGCGGCGCGCCACCAGGCGTCGAGCAGCGTGAAGTCGTCCGGGACCGCCGTTTCGCGGGGAGAAGGCATGTCGATTTCCTGCGGAATGGATCGACGCTCCAGTATGGGCACATGGGTGCGCATCGGGTTGATGTCCGTCAAACCGGTAACAACCGATACAGCAGCCGCGGATTTGTGTTGTCTTGATCCCGCGCAAACCGGGCAGGGCGTCGCCGCGTCAGCATCCGGGCGAAGCCCTTCGGGCTGGAGGACACGCGATGAGCACCGACTTCACCTTCCCGCTGGCGCTGTGCAAGGCCCAGTACGGCATCTGTCTGCACGCGGTATCGATGTTCGAGACGATCGGCTCGCGGCTGCTGCAGGACTGCATCGCGCTGACCCGCGCCGAGACCGATGCGGTCATCCGCGCCGAGGACTGGTACGCGCTGGCCATGGCGCCGATGCAGGTATTCGGCCATTCGGAATCGGGCGAAGCCGCGCACGTGCCGCGGCCCGCCGAACCCGCGCCGGTACAGGCACCGCCCTCGCGAAAGGCCGTGGTGAACCAGGCGCTGCACACCCTGCACGACGCTCTGGCCACGGCGCCTGCCGCGCGCCGCGCCGCGGCAGGCCGCAGCGCACCTGCGGCAAGGCGGCACGCATGACGCTGTCGACCATCTCCGTGCACCTGGACCACACCGAGTGCTGCGAGGCACGCACGCGCCTGGCGGTTCAGCTTGCGAGGCTGCACGGGAGCCATCTCATGGGCATCGTGCCCACATGGACAACAGCCGCCGCCGGCACGGCCGTCCGTGGCGGAGGGCGGCTGGACGAAGCGATCGTCGAGGCCTCCCTGTACTTGCGCCGGCGTGCCGAAACCGTCGCCCATGTGTTCCGCAGCCGGACGAGGCCGGCGACGTTCTCCTGCGACGCAAGGCTGGTGGACGGCGATCCGGTGAGCGCCGTGGTCCACCATGGACGGGCCAGCGACCTGATCGTCGTCGGCCAGGCCGACGTGTCAGCGGCGGTGAGCGACGCCGCGCGCCGACTGCCCGAGCAGGTCATGCTGGATGCAGGGCGGCCCGTGCTCATCGTTCCGTGCGCAGGGTGCCGCCGTTCTTCGGGTTTCGACAGGATCCTGGTGGCCTGGGACGGAGGCCGCGAGGCATCGATGGCGATGCGCGGGGCCATGCCGCTGCTGCGCCGCGCCGCGCACGTCACGGTGCTGACCCTGCGACGCGGGGACTCGGCCGAGGCCCCGGCGCATGCGCCGGATGCGCCGCACCCGGCGGCACTGAGCGGCTGGCTGCTGCGCCACGGTGTGCAGGCCAGCGTCGAACGCCTCGCGACACCGCTGCGCATCGGCGACGCACTTCTGGACCGCGCCGAGGTGCTCGGCACCGACCTGCTCGTGATGGGAGGCTATGGCCACGCCCGCATGCAGGAGCAGTGGCTGGGCGGCGTGACGCGCGACGTGCTGACGCGAACCGGCATCCCCCTGCTGATGGCGCATTGAAAACCTAACCAGGGCGCGCGCCGCTGCCGCGTCGCGGTCGGGCGGGCTCGCGCTCACAGCCGGAGGGTTGCGCTGCCTACCGCGGCGGCAGCACGACGAGCCTGTTCAGCAGCGTCGTCAGTCCCTCGGTGCGGCGTGCCGCCCGCTCGACGGCGGCGCGGTGCGCCTCGTCGGCCACCTGGCCGCGAAGGGTCACGACGCCGTCCTTGACGCACACGTCGACGTCGCAGCCGTTGACGGCCGGATCCCAGTTGAGCTGGGCGAAGACGTCGTGCCTGAGTTGGATGTCGGGATTCATGGGTCTTCCTCTGTGGCGACGGGCGCCGGCGTCACTTTCCTTCGGTGCCCGCGGCAGGGGGCTTGCGCTTCAGGGCCTCGACGGTGCGCGCAGAGGCGTCGGCGGCGGCCCTGGCGGCCGAGCGCATCGCTTCCTCCGCCTTCTCGAGCGCTTCGCGTGTGGCTTGCGCCGCCTTCTCGGCCTCTTCCTTGCCGGCCTGCGCGGACCGGCTCACCGATTCCTCCGCCCGGGCAAGGGCCTCCTTCGACGCCAGCGCTGCCTTCCGGCTTTCTTCCTGCGCGGCCTGCGCGGCGTCCCTGCCTTCGTCGATGGCCTTGGCGGCCGACAGGGCGGTCTTTTCCTCCAGGCGTGTCGCTGCCTGGGCCGCCTTGCGTGCAGCCTGGCGGATGCCCTCGGCCAAAGCCCTCGACACCTTGCCGGTGGTGGCCTTGCCCATGTCGGCGGCGGCCTTGGCGGCATCCGCTGCCTTGCGGGCCGCCTTTTCCGCATCGCGTGCGGCCCGGCTGGCCGCTGCGCGCGTCGCCTTGCCCGCCTCTTGCGCCGCTCGTTGCGTTGCGCTCTCGGGCGGGCTGAGCTGGCCGGGTGCGGCGTAGTCGGCAGCGAATGCGCAGGCGCCGGCGGCGAGGGTCGCGCACGCCATCAGGTTGCGAAGTGTGTGGGAGTTCATGCGTCTTCCGTTGGTTCAAGGGTGGTGTGGGGCGGCCTGTGCATTCAGCTCGGCGTCGCCGCGGCGCGCACCAGCAGCACCGGCACCGGGCTGCTTCGCGCCACGCGGTCGGCGTCGCTGCCGAGTGCCAGCCGGCTGAAGCCGCGGCGGCCGTGGGTTCCCATGACGATCAGGTCGCAGGCCGCCTTGGCGGCCTCTTCGGTCACGACCTCGGCGATGCGGCCCTGCGTGATCTCGCGCAGCACGGTCTCGGCCTCCACGCCGGCAGCGGTCGCCCTGGCCTGGGCACGCCCGAGGACGGATTCGCCGTATTCGCGCGCCTTCTGCAGGCCCGCCTCGAAACTGGAGACGCTCGACATCTCGATCAGCATGGGAAAGTCGTCGATCACGTGGAGCAGGCGCAGCCTGCTCCCGAGTTCGGCTGCCAGGCGGATGGCTTCCTGCAGGCCGCAGTCGGCCGTGGGGCTGCCATCCACCGGAACCAGCACGTGCTTGTAGACGGACATGGGTTTCTCCTCGGGTCCTCGGGGCCGCCTGCAACAGGCACCTGCCGCCGGCCCCGGCGCGACGGGCAGCCAGATTCTTCCGTCGCGCGCCGGGCCCGGGCTTGCGCCACATCAACATCGCCATGGCGCTGCCGGCGGCTTGATGTGCGTCAAGCCGCCCGGCGTCGGCGCACGGAGACTGCAGCCGAGCCGACCCCACCCGAGCCACACCGCCGCACGACCGGAAGCCGCCATGCCCGCCCGTATCCTCGTCCCGCTGGACAGCAGCACCGCTTCGCTGCGCGGACTGGACGAAGCCATCCGTCTCGCGGTGCGCGATGGCTGCGCACTGCGGCTCGTGCACGTCGTGGACACCGCGAGATGCGTCGGCCGCCGCAAGCCCGCGGGCGCAGACCTGATCCCGTGGATGGAGCAGGCCGGCATGCAGGTTCTGCAACTGGGCCGCGCACGTGCCGAGGCCGCCGGTATCGCCGCGCAGACCCTGCTCTTCACGGCGGGGGCGGACCGTATCGCGGACCTCGTCGTCGAGCAGGCCGGGGCCTGGAAGGCGGGAATCATCGTGATCGGCACGAACGGGCGGCGCCGTGGCCTCGGAAACGCCGTGCGGGCCGCCACGACGATCCCGGTGCGGCTCGTGGTGCATGCGGCACGGCCGATGAAGGAGTCCGGCAGCGTGCCGGCGCAAGACGATGCCGCAGCCGTCGCCTGAATCGCCACGCCGCGCATGGACTGCTCGGCTGTGGACGGCCGTCAGGCCCCGCATCGCGATCGCCCTCGTCGCGCTGGGCGCGATCGCGGCCGTTGCGTGGCTGGCGCCTCGGTTCCTGCTCGGGCCGCGCGTGGAGGCGACGTTGGTGGTGCGGCGAGACTTCGTGCAGTCGGTGGTCGCGAGCGGGCATGTGGAGGCGCCGCATCGCGTGAACATCGGCGTCCAGGTCACGGGTGTCGTGAGGGCTGTGCCTGTGGCGGAGGGCCAGCATGTGCGCGCGGGGCAGGTGCTGATCGAGCTCGACAGCGTGGAGTGGTCGGCCGCGCTCGCGCAGGCCGAGGCAGCCGTGTCCCAGGCGAGGGCGCGGCTGCGGCAGTTGCGCGAGGTGCAGGCGCCTGTGGCGGCGCAGACCGTGCGGCAGGCCGAGGTCAACCTGGAAAACGCGCGCGCTCAGCTGCGCCGCAACACGGACCTGTTCCGCCAGGGCTTCGTGGGACAGGCCGCGCTGGACGAGCTGCGCAAGGCGGCGGATCTCGCCGAATCGCAGCTGCGTGCGAGCCGCAGCCAGCTCCAAAGCGCGCGCGAGGGCGGCAGCGACCACGCGATGGCCGAGACCGCGCTGGCGCAGGCGGTGGCGGGCGCGGCCGTGGCCCGCTCCCGCCTGGTCTACGCCACGGTCGCCGCACCGGTGGAGGGAACGCTGATCGACCGCGCGGTGGAACCCGGCGACGTGGTGCAGCCGGGCAAGGCGCTGATGGTGCTGTCGCCGGCCGGCAAGACGCAGCTGGTGGTGCAGATCGACGAGAAGAACCTCCAGATGCTCGCGCCGGGCCAGAAGGCCATTGCCTCGGCCGACGCCTACCCGGGCCAGCGAATGCTCGCCGAACTGGTCTACATCAATCCAGGCGTGGACGTGCAGCGCGGCTCGGTCGAGGTGAAGCTCGACGTCCCGCAGCCGCCGGCCTACCTGCGCCAGGACATGACCGTGTCGGTCGACATCCAGGTCGCGCAGCGGCAGCAGGCGGTGCTGGTTCCGTCCGATGCGCTGCGCGACGCGGACCTCGCCTCGGCGTGGGTGCTGAAGGTCGATGGCCGCCATGCTCGGCGCCAGCCGGTGCGGCTGGGGCTTCGTGGCGGCGGCTTCGCCGAGGTGCTCGACGGGCTGAGCCCTGGCGACCTGGTGCTGTCGGCGAAGGCGCAGGGCATCGCGAGCGGCTCACGCCTGCGCGCGGTCGCCGTGCAGCCGCCGGACGCGCGCGCGCCCTCGCCGTGAAGCGCTGAAGCCATGAAGAGCCGCTGGCTGCCCTTCGAATGGATCGTGGCGCTCCGCTTCCTGCGCGAAGGGCGGATGCAGACGCTGTTCATCGTGGCCGGCATCGCGATCGGCGTGGCCGTGATCGTGTTCATGTCGGCGCTGCTCACCGGGCTGCAGTCCAACTTCGTGCGCCGCGTGCTCACGGCGCAGTCGCAGATCCAGCTGCTGCCGCCGAAGGAGGTGGCGCGTCGGCTCGGCGCGGGCAGCGCGCTCGAAGACGCGGTGGTGCAGGCACCGCTGCAAAGACTCAAGTCGATCGACCAGTGGCAGTCGGTCGCGGCGCAGGTTCGGGCGATGCCGGACGTGGAGGTGGTCGCGCCCACCGCGAGCGGTTCCGCGCTCGCGATCCGCGGCGAGGCGAGCCGCGCGGTCTCGGTCAACGGCATCGATCCGGCGCTCTACTTCCTGATCGTGGCGTTGCCCGAGAAGATCGTGCGCGGCAGCACGCGCCTCACGCCGGGCGATATCCTGATCGGCACCGACCTCGCGAGCGACCTGGGCGTGGGCGTCGGCGACAAGCTGCGGGTGTCGTCGGCCAGCGGCGGCGACCAGACGCTCATGGTGACTGGCCTGTTCGACCTGGGCAGCAAGCCCGCCAACCAGCGCACCACCTTCGTTGCGCTGCGCACGGCGCAGAGCCTGCTGGGCCTCGTGGGCGGCGTCTCCAGCCTCGAGGTGAAGGTCAAGGACATCTACGCCGCCGATGTCATCGCACAGCGCATCACCGCGGCCACCGGCGTCGAGGCCGACAGCTGGATCGCCACCAACGCCCAGTTCTTCACTGCGGTGCAGGCGCAGAAGACCTCCAACACCACCATCCGCTTCTTCGTGGGGCTGTCGGTGGCCTTCGGCATCGCCAGCGTGCTGGTGGTGTCGGTCGTGCAGAAGTCGCGGGAGATCGGCATCCTGCGCGCGATGGGCATCTCCCGCGGCCAGGTGCTGCGGGTGTTCCTGCTGCAAGGCGGGCTGCTGGGGCTGCTCGGTTCGCTGGGTGGCGCCGGCATGGGGCTGATGGCGCTGTTGCTGTGGCAGCGCTACGCACTCAACCCCGACGGCACGCCGCTCTTTCCGCTGGCCATCGAGCCGGGCCTGTTCGTGGCGTCGCTGCTGCTGGCCACGCTGACAGGGCTGGCGGCGGCGTTCGCGCCGGCGCTGCGCGCGGCGCGGCTCGACCCCGTGGTGGCGATCCGTGGCTGAACCGGTCGTCAGCCTGCGCGACGTGCGCAAGGCCTTCAACCTGGGGCTGCCGAACGAGACGCAGGTGCTCCACGGCATCGATCTCACGCTGGCACGCGGCGAGTTCTGCGCGGTCATGGGCCCCTCGGGTTCGGGCAAGAGCACGCTGCTGAACATCGTCGGGCTGCTCGACCGGCCGACCAGCGGGTCGCTGTGCATCGGCGGCCGGGAGACCCGTCTGCTCGACGAGCGCGCGCTGACGCGGCTGCGCGGACACAGCATCGGCTTCATCTTCCAGTACCACAACCTGCTCGCCGGCTTCACCGCGTTGGAGAACGTGGCGATGCCGATGCTCGGCGATGCCGGCTTCTTCAGGGACGACATGGCGCAGCGCGCGTCCGCGCTGCTTGAGAGCGTGGGCCTGGCGAAATGGCGCGACAGCATGGTCACCCAGCTCAGCGGCGGCCAACAGCAGCGAGTGGCCGTGGCGCGCTCCCTGGCGATGGATCCGCCGCTGCTGCTCGCGGACGAGCCCACGGGCAACCTCGACACGAAGTCGGCGGATGCCGTCTTCGAATTGCTGCGCAAGGCCAACCGCGAGCGCGGCATGGCGGTTCTCTTCGTTACGCACAACCCCGAGCTGGCTGGGCGCTGCGACCGCATCATCCAGGTGGTGGACGGCAAGATCCGCGGTTGATGCATGTCAATCCGAAGGCCGCGGCGATGCCCAGAATGGATGGTTGAAGAGCGTGCAGGCACTGGGGCTGCTGACGCAGCCCTGTCCGGCAAGGAGCCACCGTGTACCGACGAATACTCGTTCCCATAGACGGCAGCCCGGCATCGGCCCAGGGCATCGAGGAGGCGATCCGCCTTGCCCGGCCGATGAGAAGCCGGGTGCGGCTGCTCCACGCCATCGACGACCTCTCGGTTTCACGGGCCGGCTTCGCCCATGACCGATCGCCCGAGCTGCGCGCCGAAGCCGCGCGCATGCTTGCGCGCAGCGCCGAGCGCGTGCGTTCCGCCGGCGTCGAGGTCGACACCGTGCTCTACAACGAAGCGGACGGCACCGTGGCCAGCCTCGTCGCGGACGAGGCACGGGGATGGCACGCCGACCTGATCATTGCCGGCACGCGAGGCCGGCGAGGCCTCGGGCAGCTGCTGCTGGGAAGCAGCACCGAGCGGATCGTGCGCGACACCGGCGTTCCCGTGCTGCTGGTGCATGCGGCCGCAGGCGAGCAGACAGCTCCAGGATAGTGTCAGGCCCGTGGCGGGCGGTGCTCGATGAGTTCGAAGAGGCCCATGCCCGCGAGCATCGCGAGCACGAAGACGAAGGCCTTGGATTCGCCCATGCCCAGGGCGACGAGGCCCGGACCGGGGCAGAAGCCGGCGATGCCCCAGCCCACCCCGAAGACCAGGCTGCCCAGGACCAGGCGACGGTCGATCTCGCGCGCGGACGGCAGGCGCATCGCCGCGCCCAGCAGCGACACGCTGCGCCGCCTGGCGGCGAGGAATGCGATCGATGCGATGCCGATCGCGCCCGCCATCACGAAGGCAAGGGATGGATCCCACCGTCCGGCCAGGTCCAGGAAGCCGAGCACCTTGGCCGGATCGGCCATGCCCGAAACGATGAGGCCGAGCCCAAAGACCAGGCCTGCAAGCAACGAGACGAAAAGGGTCATGGCGTTCTCCTCAGATGCCGAGCAAGTGGCGCACCACGAACACCGTGGCGAAGCCCGCGCCCATGAACGCGCCCGTGGCCACCAGCGAGCGCGGCGACAGACGGGAGAGGCCGCAGACCCCGTGGCCGCTGGTGCAGCCGGAGCCGTAGCGCGTGCCCAGTCCGACGAGCAGGCCGGCCAGCACCAGCGTGCCGTAGCCGGCGTCGATCTGCGGGTGGGGCAGCGACGTGAAGAGCAAATAGACCGATGGCGCGCCCACGAGCCCGAGTACGAAGGCGGCACGCCAGCCGATGTCGCCCTTCGAGGGCCTGAGCAGGCCTCCCAGCACGCCGCTGATGCCTGCGATGCGCCCGTTGAGCAGTACGAACATCGCCGCCGCGATGCCGATGAGTGCGCCGCCTGCCAGCGAGGCGAGGGGCGTGAAGTGGTTCCAGTCGATGGACATCATTTCTCCGGGGGGCAGTAGAGGCGATAGAGCACGCGCAGGATCTCCATGAGCGCAGGATCGGCCACGCTGTAGAAGATGTTCTTGCCTTCGCGGCGGGTGTCGACCACGCCTTCGTTGCGCAGCACGCCCAGCTGCTGCGACAGCGTGGGCTGGTGGATGCCGAGCGTTTCCTCGAGGTCGCTCACGCACATCTCGCCCTGCGAGAGCTGGCACAGCAGCAGCAGTCGGTCTTCGTTGGCCAGCAGCTTGAGCGCCGCGACTGCCTTGCCGGCGGCGCCGCGCAGCACTTCGGGATCGATGGCGAGGATGGATTTCTTCACGGGACGGGTTGACGTTTTCGATTTGAATATTATATTTAAATATATATTGTTTGTCTCGGGAACCGCCATGACCGCACGCACAACCATCCAGGGTTTTTTCGATCCCGCCACAGGCACCGTGTCCTACGCCGTGTGGGAACACGCGGGAAGGCATGCCGCGGTCATCGATCCGGTGCTCGACTACGACTTCAGGTCGGGCCACACCGGCACCGCCTCGGCCGACAGGCTGCTGGCCTACCTGCGCGAGCACGCGCTGCAGCTCGAGTGGATCCTGGAAACACACGCGCACGCCGACCACCTTTCCGGCGCGCGCCATGTCCAGCAGCATGCAGGCGGAAAGATCGCCATCGGCGAGAACATCCGCCTCGTCCAGGCGACCTTCGGCAAGCTCTTCAACTTCGAGCGCGCCTTCCTGCCCGACGGCAGCCAGTTCGACCACCTCTTCAAGGACGGCGAGGTCTTCCGCATCGGCGAGGTCGAGGTCACCGCCTGGCTGGTGCCGGGCCACACGCCCGCGGACATGGCCTACCTGGTCGATGGCGCCGTGTTCGTCGGCGACACGCTCTTCATGCCCGACCTCGGCAGCGCACGCGCCGACTTCCCCGGCGGCGACGCCCGCCAGCTCTACGCGTCGATGCGCAGGCTGCTGGAGCTGCCGCCCGAGACGGTCATGTACGTCTGCCACGACTACCCGCCGGCATCGAGGCAACCCGGCTGGCAGACCACCGTGGCGCAGCAGCGCGCGCACAACATCCACGTGCGCGACGGCATCGGCGCCGACGAGTTCGTGGCGATGCGCACCGCGCGCGACGCGACGCTGGACGTGCCCACGCTGATCCTGCCTTCGATCCAGGTGAACGTGCGCGGCGGTCGCTTGCCGCCTGCCGACGACAACGGCGTCGCGTACCTGCGCATCCCGGTGAACGCGCTTCCCGCGCACCGGCACCCGGCGGGCGGATAGCGGTCCGCCGCCATCCGCGCGGGTCAGTGCGTCTCGGTCAGCTGATCGAGGATCGCCGGGTTCTCCAGCGTCGACACGTCCTGTGCGATCGCCTCGCCCCTGGCGACCGAGCGCAGCAGGCGCCGCATGATCTTGCCGCTGCGCGTCTTGGGCAGGTTCTCGGCGAATCGGATCTCCCGGGGCTTGGCGATGGGGCCGATCTCCTTGCCGATCCACGCGCGCAGTTCTGCGGCCAGCCGGTCCGCCTCCTTGCCGGCGGGGCGCGGCTGCTTGAGCACCACGAACGCGCAGATCGCCTCGCCCGTGGTCTCGTCGGGCCGGCCGACCACCGCGGCTTCGGCCACCAGCGCCGTACAGGCCACGAGCGCCGATTCGATCTCCATCGTGCCCATGCGGTGGCCACTGACGTTGAGCACGTCGTCGATGCGCCCGCCGATGGTGAAGTAGCGCGTGAGCCTGTCGCGCGCGGCGCCGTCGCCAGCCAGGTAGCAGCCGCGCAGCTCCGGTGGAAAGTAGCTCGACCGGTAGCGCGCGTCGTCGCCCCACACCGCGCGGATCATGCTCGGCCAGGGTTTCTTGATGACCAGCAGGCCGCTCTCGCCATCGGGCACATCGTTGCCGGTCTCGTCGACGATGGCGGCCTCGATGCCCGGGAAGGGCAGGGTGCACGAGCCCGGCACGAGATCGGTGGCGCCGGGCAACGGCGTGATCATGTGGCCGCCGGTCTCGGTCTGCCACCAGGTGTCGAGCACCGGGCAGCGCCCGCCGCCCACGTGCTGGCGGTACCACTCCCAGGCAGCCGGGTTGATCGGCTCGCCGACCGAGCCCAGCACGCGCAGGCTGCCGAGGTCATGACGATCGGGGTGCACGGCCGGGTCGCCCTCGGCCGCCTTGATGAGCGAGCGGATGGCGGTGGGGGCCGTGTAGAACACCGTGACGCGGTGCCGTTCGATCATCTGCCAGAAGCGCCCCGCGTCGGGATAGGTGGGCACGCCCTCGAACACCACCTGCGTCGCACCGACGGCCAGCGGGCCGTAGGCGATGTAGGTGTGGCCCGTGACCCAGCCGATGTCGGCCGTGCACCAGAACACGTCGTCGTCGTGCATGTCGAAGGTCCACGTCGTGGTGAGCGCCGCATGCAGCAGGTAGCCGCCGCTGCAGTGCTGCACGCCCTTGGGCTTGCCGGTCGAGCCCGAGGTGTACAGCAGGAAAAGCGGGTGCTCGGCACCGACCCACGCGGGCTCGCAGATGTCGCTGCGGGTCTGGGTGAGTTCGTGCATCCAGACGTCGCGCGGCGTCCAGTCGATGGGTTCGCCGGTGCGCCGATGGACGATGACCGAGCGCACCGCCTCGCAGCCGCCGAGCGCGAGGGCCTCGTCGACCAGCGCCTTCAGCGGCAGCCGCTTGCCCCCGCGGACCTGCTGGTCGGCGGTGACGATCACCGTGGCGCCGGTGTCCGCGACCCGGTCGCGCAGCGCATGCGCGGAGAAGCCGCCGAACACCACCGAATGCACCGCGCCCAGCCGTGCGCAGGCCTGCATCGCCACGACGCCTTCGACCGACATCGGCATGTAGATGACGACTCGGTCGCCCTTGCCCACCCCGAGCGACTTCAACGCGTTGGCCATGCGGCAGGTCTGCGCCAGCAGCTGAGCGTAGGTCGTGCGGGTGACCTGGCCGTCGTCCGACTCGAAGACGATCGCCACCTTGTCGCCCCGGCCACTGGTGACCTGGCGGTCCAGGCAGTTCCACGAGACGTTGAGCGTGCCGTCCTCGAACCACCGGTAGTGCGGTGCGTCGCTGCTGTCCAGCACCTTGGTGAAAGGCGTCTTCCACGCGACGAATTCGCGTGCCAGGCGGGCCCAGTAGCCCTCGTAATCGGCTTGCGCTTCGGCCACCAGTGCATCGTAGGCGGCGCGGCCCGCGACATGGGCATTGCGCGCAAGGGCCGGCGGCGGCGCATAGGTGGGCAGGCGGGGCTGGAGATCGGGAGCGTTCATGTCTCGTGTCCTTGGATGGGTGCGAGATCTTTGCCGGCACCCAGCGGGAAAAGCTTGCGCCAGCGCAAGCCTCGCGCCGATGCGGACGTTCCTAATGCGCCCATCGCCAACAAGGAGACGCCATGAAAGACGAACTGGCTGCGCGCATCGCGGCCGATCCCAAGTACCAGCAGCTCAAGCGCCGGCGCGACCGCTTCGGCTGGACCCTCGCGGCGCTGATGCTCGTCGCCTACTACGGCTTCGTGCTGCTGGTAGCCTTCGACAAGGACTTCCTGGCGCGGCGCATCGGCGACGGCGTCATGACCCTGGGCATGCCCATCGGGTTCGGCGTGATCGTCTTCACCGTGGCGATCACCGGCTACTACGTCCGCCGCGCCAACGCCGAGTTCGACGCGCTCTCCGATGCCGTCGTCGAGGCCGTGAAGGGGAACAAGCCATGAACGCACGTTCCGCAAGCATCCTGCGCGCGCGCTTTGCCGCGCTCCTGTGCGTGCTGTCGACGGTTGGCGCAGCAGCCCACGCGGCCGGCGCCGACCTCGGCCAGCTGCAGAAGCAGGCCACCAACTGGACCGCCATCGGCATGTTCGGCCTTTTCGTGGTGGCAACCCTCTTCATCACCAAGTGGGCCGCTGCGCGCACCCGTTCCGCGGCCGACTTCTACACGGCCGGCGGCGGCATCACGGGCTTCCAGAACGGCCTTGCCATCGCGGGCGACTACATGTCCGCGGCGTCGTTCCTCGGCATCTCGGCCGCGGTGATGGCCTCCGGCTACGACGGGCTGATCTACTCCATCGGCTTCCTCGTGGGCTGGCCGGTCATCACCTTCCTGATGGCGGAGCGCCTGCGCAACCTCGGCAAGTTCACCTTCGCCGACGTCGCGGCGTTCCGCTTCGAGCAGACGCCGATCCGCATCTTCGCGGCCTCCGGCACGCTGGTGGTGGTCGCGTTCTACCTGATCGCGCAGATGGTGGGCGCCGGGCAGCTGATCAAGCTGCTGTTCGGCCTCGAGTACTGGGTGGCGGTCGTCATCGTGGGCTCGCTCATGATGGTCTACGTGCTCTTCGGGGGCATGACCGCCACGACCTGGGTGCAGATCATCAAGGCCGGCCTGCTGCTGGGCGGCGCGAGCTTCATGGCGATCTCGGTGCTCTGGCACTTCGGCTTCAGCCCCGAGGCGATGTTCGCGGGCGCGGTCAAGGTCAAGACCGACCTGGCGCTGAAGGACGGCAAGGCCGCCGAGGTGGCTGCGAGCATCGGCCAGTCGATCATGGGGCCGGGCAATTTCGTGAAGGACCCGGTCTCGGCCATCTCCTTCGGCATGGCGCTCATGTTCGGCACGGCCGGGCTGCCCCACATCCTGATGCGCTTCTTCACCGTGCCCAGCGCGAAGGAGGCGCGCAAGTCGGTCATGTGGGCGACCGGATGGATCGGCTACTTCTACCTGCTGACCTTCATCATCGGCTTCGGCGCCATCACCTTCGTCCTGACGAACCCCGACTTCCTCGATGCGAAGGGCGCGCTCAAGGGCGGCGGCAACATGGCTGCGATCCACCTGGCGAGCGCAGTGGGCGGCAACGTGTTCCTCGGCTTCATCTCGGCGGTGGCCTTCGCCACGATCCTGGCCGTGGTGGCGGGCCTCACGCTTTCGGGCGCATCGGCCGTCTCTCACGACCTGTACGCCATCGTCATCAGGAAAGGCGACGCGGGCAGCGCGGCGGAGCTGCGAGTCTCCAAGATCACCACGCTGGCGCTGGGCGCGCTGGCGGTGCTGCTGGGGATCGTGTTCGAGAAGCAGAACATCGCCTTCATGGTGTCGCTGGCCTTCGCCATCGCGGCCTCGGCCAATTTCCCCGTCCTCTTCATGTCGGTGCTCTGGAAGGGCTGCACCACGCGCGGGGCGGTGATCGGCGGGTTCCTCGGGCTGGTGTCGTCGGTGGCCCTCACCGTGGTGTCGCCCTCGGTGTGGGAGGCCACGTTCGGTCATCCGGCCGGCTCCTCGCTGTTTCCGTACACCTCGCCGTGCCTGTTCTCGATGAGCATCGCCTTTGCGGGCATCTGGCTTTTCTCGGTGCTCGACCGCAGCGCGCGCGCGCAGGTCGACCGCGGCGGCTTCCTCGCGCAGCAGGTGCGCTCGGAAACCGGCATCGGGGCGCACGGGCCCAGCGGGCATTGAGTCCGGGCCCCGTCGCCGGGCCTCGCGGCCCTCGGTGCCGGTGTCCAGGTCGCCCGCTCCGTCCGATCCGTCCGATCAGTCGGCGCCGATCAGCACCTTGACGTGCGCGGCCGCGCTGCGCGCCAGGGCGCTCAGCGCGTAGCCGCCCTCCAGGCACGACACGACCCGCCCGCCGCAGTGGTGCCGCGCCGTCTCCATGATCCTGCGGGTGACCCAGGCGTAGTCGTTTTCCACCAGGCCGAGATTGCCCATGTCGTCCTCCCGGTGCCCGTCGAAGCCTGCAGAAACGTAGATGAGCTCGGGGGCGAAGGCGTCGAGGGCGGGCAGCCAGTGCTGCGTGACGGCCGCCCTGAACGCATCGCCGCCCGAGCGCGGGGGCAGGCCGATGTTCACCATCCGCAGGCTGTTGTCGTCCTCGCCCGAGAACGGATAGAGGCCCTGCTCGAAGATGGAGCACATGAGCACGCGCTCGTCGTCGCGGAAGATGTCGGCGCTGCCGTTGCCGTGGTGCACGTCGAAGTCGATCAGGGCCACGCGCTTCAAGCCGTGCGCATCGAGCGCGTGGCGCATGCCCACCGCCACGTTGTTGAAGAAGCAGAAACCCATGGCGGCGCCGCGCGTGGCGTGATGGCCGGGCGGACGCACGTTGCAGAAGGCCGTGGGCGCTTCGCCCGCCAGGACCAGATCGGTGGCGAGCACTGCCGCCCCGGCGGCGCGCAGCGCGGCCTGCAGGGTGTGCGGGCTCATCATGGTGTCGGGGTCGACGAAGCGGTGACCCTCGGTGGGCGCCATCGCCGTTAGTTCGCGCACGTACGACATCGTGTGCGCGCGCGCCAGCTGGGCGGCCGTGGCAAGCGGGGCGTCGTGAGGGACCATGTAGTCCAGCAGCCCCGAGATCAGCAATCGGTCGTGGATCGCGGCAAGCCGCTCGGGGCATTCCGGATGGCCCGCGCCCATGTCGTGGCGCGTGCAGTCCGCGTGGGTGATGTAGGCGCTCAGCATGCGGGCTCCTTCGCTCCCTTTCTCCTTCGAAGGCGGGGCGGCCCGCGCGGGGAGCCCGCTGCCGGCGGCACCAGGGCGCGGTCGCTACTGGATCTTCAGCGTGGTGCGGGCCGTGCCTTCGCGCTTGGGCAGCGTCAAGTGCAGCACGCCGTCCTCGAGCTTGGCCACGGCGGTCTTGTCGTCGACTTCGCTGGCCAGCGAGAAGCCGCGCGACATGCTGCCGCGATAGGTCTCCCGGACGATGGAGCGGCCTTGCTTCTTTTCCTCGTCCTTCCTGACCTCGGCCGAGATCGAGACGTAGCTGCCGTCGATGGAGACGCGCACGTCTTCCTTCTTCGCGCCGGGGATCTCGGCGGTGACGAGGTATTCCTTGTCGTTCTCGCTGATGTCGAGCCGGATGTCGGCCGGTAGTTCGGCCTCGTCGATCAGCTGCAGCGGACGCGCCCAGCGGCGCAGCATGTCGGGAAAGAGGTTCTCGATACGGTCCAGGCGGGACAGTGCGGTGTTCATGCGCTTACTCCATGAGTGGGTTGAGGGAACTTCAATCTAGGCGCGCGCGGCGGGATTTCCGTTGCGCTGGATCAAGCGCGCCGGCTGTCGACGCGAGAGGATGCGAGGCCGACGTTCAACACCGCTCGAAGGAGAGTTCCATGCGCCCGATTCCCATCGCCTGCAAGACTGGCCGCATGTCGGGGTGCGGTGCCGCGGCCGCGCTCGCCCTGTCGCTCTGCCTGGGCCTGCATGTCAGCCCCGCCCCAGCCCAATCCCGGGGCGAGCTGCTCTACAACGCCAACTGCGTCGCCTGCCACAACGAGAAGATGCATTGGCGCGGCAGGAAGCTGGTCAACGACTGGGACAGCCTCGAGGAGCAGGTGCGGCGCTGGCAGCAGGCCTCCTCGCTGGGCTGGCGCGACCAGGACATCATGGAGGTCGCCCGCTATCTGAACGACCGCTTCTACGGCTTCGCGCCCCCGAGCGCGACCACCCTGCTCAAGCCCTCAGTTGCAGCACCATCCGACGCAGGCCCGACGAAGGCGGCTCGGCCGGATCGGCCTTGAAGCCCAGCGCGGCCGTGAGCTTCAGCATCCGGGTGTTCTCGCGCAGCACGATGCCCACCAGCCGCAGGGTGCCGCGGCTGCGCGCGTGCTCGATCAGCCGCTCGAACAGCACCTTGCCCAGCCCCTGGCCCTTGAGCTCGGAGCGCACGACGAGCGCGAACTCGGCCTCGACGTTGTCGGGATCGCACACCGTGCGCGCCACGCCGAGCGTGCGGGCATGGCCTTGCGCATCGACGTCCTCGGCGATGAAGGCCATCTCCCGGTCGTAGTCGATCTGCGTCAATCGCGCGAGCTCGCTGCGCGGCATTTCCTTGCGCACCGAGAAGAAGCGCATCCGCATGTCCTCCGCGTCCAGCGACTCCAGAAAGCGCCGGTGCTGCGGCTCGTCCTCCGGCCTGATCGGCCGCACCACGATTTCGCGCCCGTTCCAGGTCTGCGTCCGCACCCACTGGTCGGGGTAGGGCAGGATCGCGAAGCGCGCGGTGCCGTGCTGCGGCGTACGCGACAGCCGCATGCGCGCGTCGAGCGCCACCGCACCATGCTCGTCGACCCACAGCGGATTGATGTCCAGCTCCGCCAGCCGCGGCAGATCGGCCAGCATGCGCGAGACGGCGACGAGCACGTCGTGGAGCGCATCGAGGCGAGCCGGCGGATGGTCGCGAAAGCCGGCCAGCAGGCGCGCCACGCGGGTACGCGACACCAGTTCCGCGGCAAGGGCGCGGTTCAGCGGGGGCAGCGCGATGGCCGTGTCGGCGGCGGCCTCCACCGCGGTGCCGCCTTGGCCGAACAGGATCACGGGACCGAAGACAGGGTCGATGCTGGCGCCGACGATGATTTCCTGGGCGTGCGGGCGGTGCAGCGAGTGCTGCACGGTGAAGCCGTCGATCTGCGCCAGCGGCCGGGCGTTCCTCACCGCTTCGAGCATTTCACCGGCTGCGCTGCGCAGCGCGGCTTCGTCGCGCAGGCCCAGCCGCACGCCACCGACGTCCGTCTTGTGCGTGATGTCGCGCGAGAGGATCTTCAACGCCAACGGGTATCCCAGCCCCTTGCCGGCCTCGACCGCCGCCTCGGCCGTCGGCGCAACGGCGACGGTGGGCACCGTCTCGATGCCGTAGGCCTGCAGCAGCGACTTGGCCTCCTGTTCGCCGAGCCATTCGCGCTGCTCGGCCAGCGCCGCGTCCAGCGTGGTGCGCACCGCATCGGCATCGGGCGCGGCGCCATGGGCGGCGCCCGGCGTCTCCATCAGGATCTCCTGGTTGCGCCGATAGGTCTGCAGCATCGCAAAGGCATGCACCGCTTCTTCGGGCGAGGCGTAGTCGGCCACGCCGGCCTCCTCGAAGAGCCTGCGCGCCTGGGTCACCGCAGCGTCGCCGAGCCAGGCGCTCATCACGCGCGAGGCCTGGCCGCGCACCAGCGGCAGGCAGGCGCGCGCGATGTCCTCGCTGCGCACGATGGCCGTGGGTGCATGCATGAACAGCACCGCCCCGGCCGACGTGTCGGCCAGCAGTGCGCCGAGCGTCTCGGCATAGCGCTCGGCGGGTGCGTCGCCGATGATGTCGATGGGGTTGGCGCGGGACCAGTTCGCCGGCAACGCTGCGTCGAGGCGGGCGAGCAGCGCGGAGCCCGGGTCGGCCAGCACCACGCCCTCGCGCGCCGCCGCGTCGGCGGCCATCACGCCGGCGCCCCCGCCGTTGGTCATGACCGTGAGCCTGCCGTGGCCATTGCCCCGGAAGCGCGACAGAGTCTCTGCGGCTAAAAAGAGCTCCTGCAGCGTGTCGACGCGCAGCATTCCGGCGCGCCGCAGCGCTGCGTCGTAGACCGCGTCCGATCCCGCCAGTGCGCCCGTGTGCGAGGTGGCGGCGGCAATGCCGTGGCCGGCGCGCCCGGCCTTGAGCACGATCACCGGCTTGTTGCGCGCGGCCGCGCGCGCGGCGGACATGAACTTGCGCGGCGACTCGATGGATTCCACGTACAGCAGGATCGAGCGGGTGTGCGCATCGCTGGCCAGGTGGTCGAGCAGGTCGCCGAAGTCGACGTCGCAGTGTTCGCCCAGCGAGACCATGTGCGACAGGCCCACGCCGCGGCTGCGGGTCCAGTCGAGCACGGCCGTGACCAGTGCACCTGACTGCGAGACGAAGGCCACGTCGCCCGCCAGCGCGTCGGTGTGCGCGAAGCTGGCGTTCAGGCCGATGTGCGGACTGAGCAGGCCGAGGCAGTTGGGCCCCAGCAGGCGCAGGGTGAAGGGGCGCGCCGCCTCCAGCGCGGCCTGCTTTTGCCGCGGCTCCAGGCCGGCCGTGATGATCACCGCCGCGTGGGTGCCCAGTGCGCCGAGTTCGGCGACCAGCGGCGCGACCATGGCCGGTGGCGTGCAGATCACCGCCAGGTCGGGCGCGGCAGGCAGGTGCGCCGCGTCGGGGAAGACGGGCACCCCGTCGAGCGAGGCATGTTTCGGATTCACCCCGTGCACCGCGCCCTTGAAGCCGCCGGCGCGCAGGTTGCGCCATACCGTGGCGCCAACGCTGGCGGGCCGGTTCGAGGCACCGAACACGGCGACGGAGGTCGGCGACAGCAGGCGGTCCAGATGACGGATGGTCATGGCATTGAAGACGGCGCGGCAGTGACGGGACATGCCATCGTGCGGGCCGCCGCGACCTGCCGGCTTGATGCACGTCAACCCGTCGCGCCGGCATGGGCGCAAGCTCCATGGCCGAGGAACCCGCCATGGATACCCGTTCGCCCGGAGCCGCGCCCGATGCCGCCGATCTTTGATCCGTGGCGGGCCTGTGTGGTTGCGGCCGAGGTATCGATGGCCACGAATGCGGCTGCGAGCTCGCTCGCCGCGATGCGGTCGCAGCGGCTGGCGGAGCTGCTCGCCGCGGCGGCGGCCCATTCGCCACGCTACCGGCGCCTGCTGGCCGGCTGCGATCCGGCCACTGCGCGCCTGGAGGAGCTGCCGGTGGCCCGCAAGGCGGAACTGATGGGCGACTTCGCAGGCTGGGTCTGCGACCCGGCGTTGTCGCTGCCGGCGCTGCGACGCTTCCTCGCCGAACCGGCGAACATCGCGGCCGACTGCCTGGGCCCCTACACGGCATGGGAAAGCTCCGGCAGCACCGGCGAGCCCGCGATCTTCGTGCAGGACGCGCGTGCGATGGCCGTGTACGACGCGCTGGAGGCGTTGCGCCGACCGCTGCTTCGGCCCTTCGAGCGGCTGCTCGATCCGTGGAGCCTTGGGGAGCGCATCGCCTTCGTGGGAGCGACCGGCGGGCATTTCGCGAGCACGGTATCGGTCGAGCGGCTGCGCCGCCTGCAGCCCGGCCTCGCGTCCCGCCTGCGCGGCATTTCATTCCTGCAGCCGCTGGACAGGCTCTGCGACGAGCTCGATGCCTTCGATCCCACGGTGCTGGCCACCTATCCGAGCGCCGCCATCGTGCTCGCGCAGGAGCGGGAGGCTGGCCGGCTCAAGGCAGCGCCGCGCGAGATATGGACCGGCGGGGAAACGCTCTCTGCAGCCGGACGCGTCTTCCTGAAGGAGGCGTTCGCCTGCCCGGTCGCCAACAGTTATGGCGCCTCGGAGTTTCTGTCGCTGGCGTTCGAATGTTCGCTGGGCGTGCTGCACCTGAACAGCGACTGGGCGATCCTGGAGCCGGTCGATGCCCAGGGCCGGGCGGTGCCGGCCGGCCATGCCGGAACCACGACCCTGCTGACCAACCTGGCCAACCACCTGCAACCGGTGATCCGCTACGACCTGGGCGACAGGGTCAGGCTGCTCGATGCGCCCTGCGGGTGCGGATCGCATCTTCCGGTCATCGAGGTCCATGGGCGCGACGACGACACCCTGTGCCTCGCGGCCGGTGTCGGCATGCCGCCGGTGAGGGTGGTTCCGCTGGCGGTGAGCACCGTCCTCGAGGAGGAGGCGGGACTTTTCGACTTCCAGCTGGTGCAGCAGGGGCCGCGCGAGCTGCTGCTGAAAACCCGCGGGCAGGGACAGAAGATGCAGCGGACCCTGCGCAAGGCGCGCGCGGCGCTCGCGGCTTTCCTCGAGACGCAGGGCGCGAAGGGCGTGCGCATCGAGTGCCGCGCGGGGGAGAGCACGCAATGCGGCCGCAGCGGCAAGTTCCGGCGGGTGATCTCGCTGAACGCGAAACCGGACGATGCGTGTTGACGTGCATCAAGGTGCGCGCCCCCGCAGTACGCAGAATCGCCGGCACTGTTCAAGAGGTACGAATGCAATCCCTGCTCCATTCCGGCGTGCTGGATCTTCCGTGGTGGGGCGTGCTGCTGGCCGCGCTCGCGCTCACGCACGTCACCATCGCTTCCGTCACCATATTCCTGCACCGCCACCAGGCCCACCGCGCGCTCGATCTGCACCCCGTGGCGAGCCACTTCTTCCGCTTCTGGCTCTGGTTGACCACCGGCATGGCGACCAAGGAGTGGGCTGCGGTGCACCGCAAGCACCACGCCAAGTGCGAGACCCCGGAAGACCCGCACAGCCCGCAGGTGCACGGGCTCAACCGCGTGCTCTGGGGCGGCGTTTTCTATTACGTGCGCGAAGCCAGGCGCGCCGAGACCCTGGAGCGCTACGGCCACGGCACGCCTGACGACTGGCTGGAGCGGCACGTCTACGCGAAGCACAAGACGCTGGGCATCGTGCTGATGGGCGTGGTCGACATGGCGCTCTTCGGCGTCGTGCCCGGCGCGCTGGTGCTGCTCACCCAGATTGCGTGGATCCCGTTCTGGGCGGCCGGCGTGGTCAACGGCATCGGCCACTACTGGGGCTACCGCAACTGGCCGGCGCGCGACGCCAGCACGAACATCTTTCCCATCGGCATCCTGATCGGCGGGGAGGAACTCCACAACAACCACCACGCCTTTCCAGCCTCGGCGAAGCTGTCGAGCAGGTGGTTCGAGTTCGACATCGGCTGGCTCTACATCCGCACGCTGCAGGCGCTGGGCCTGGCCCGCGTGAAGCATGTGGCGCCCACGCCGCGGCTGGTCGCGCCCAAGGCGAACGTCGATCTGGCCACGGTGCAGGCGATCATCCGCTGCCACTACGACGTGCTGTCGAACTACACGCGCTCGCTGAAGAAGGCCTGCGTGGCCGAGCGCGACCGCCTGCGCGGCGTCTCGCCCGAGGCCGCGCGCGCCCTGAAGGCCGTCAAGCCCTGGCTGGGCAAGGACCAGGGCCTGCTCGGAACCTCGCGGCACCGGCAGATGCTGCAGGCGTTGAAGGCCTCGCAGGCGCTGACTACGATGTATTCGATGCGCGACGAGCTGGCTGCACTGTGGAGCCGTTCCACCGCCACCGGCGAGCAGCTGGCCAGGCAGCTGCAGGACTGGTGCCAGCGTGCCGAGGCCAGCGGCATCGCGCCATTGGCGGATTTTTCGCGCCGGCTGCGTTCCTACGCCTGAACGCACTTGAAAGCGCCGGCGCCGAGGAGCTGCGAATGAAGCGTTGCCCGGCGCCTCCGATGTCCCTCGCCGTCGCTGTCTCGGCTGCTGCCCTGGTAGCCGCATGCGGCGGCTTTCCGGCCGCAGCGCCGGGCGGCGCCATGCTCACCGGCTCGATCGCTTCTTTCGTGCCCGGCAGCGTGGCGGCCCGCGCGATGGACGACAGCGACCGCCGCCGCGCGGCGAGCGCGCTGGAGAGCCTGGGCAACGGCGAGTCGTCGGCCTGGCACAACCGCGACACCGGCGACAGCTTCGTGTTCACGCCCACGCGCAGCTTCGAGCGCAGCGGCGCCCGCTGCCGCGAATTCCGCCTCGAAGTCGTGGTCGGCGGCCGTCCCGACGGCATCGCCGGCAGCGCGTGCCGCCAGCCCGACGGCTCCTGGCGCACTGGGGCCTGAGACAGGCAGAGGCAGGGCCGGACGATGGCCACGAGGTTCGATGTCTGCAACGGCGATGCCGACGGCCTCTGCGCGGCCGTGCAATGGCGGCTGCACCGGCCAGGCACCGTCCGGCTGGTGACGGGCCTCAAGCGCGACATTGCACTGCTCGGCGGCGTCTCGGCGGGGCCCGGTGACGAGGTCAACGTGTTCGACCTCTCGATGCTGCGCAACCGCGCCGACCTGCTGCGGCTGCTCGGCGAGGGCGCACGCGTGCGCTACTTCGACCACCACGCCGCGGGCGAGGTGCCGCGGCATCCGCAGCTCGAGGCGCACATCGACGAGACGAGCGCGGTCTGCACCAGCCTGCTCGTGGATCGGCACCTGGGCGGCGCATGCCGCGCCTGGGCGCTGGTGGGGATCTATGGCGACAACATGGCGGCCGTGGCCGACCAGCTGGCGCTCGACGGCGGCTTCGAGCCCGGCGATTGTGCGGGGCTGCACCGGCTGGGCATGCTGATCAACTACAACGCCTACGGCGAGCATGAGCGCGACGTCCGCATCCCGCCGCGCCTGCTCTACGCGCTGATGCTGCGCTACCGCGACCCGCGCGACATGCTGGCGCACGAGAGCATCGTCGACGAGATCGATGCGGTGCGCCAGGCCGACCTGCGCCGGGCCGTGGGCACCGCGCCGATCTGGCAGGGGGAGGAGGGCAGCGTTCGCGTGCTGCCCGATGCGCCCTGGAGCCGTCGCGTGCAGGGCTGCCTGGCCAACGAGCTGGCGAGCAGCGAACCCTGGCTCGCGCATGCGGTGCTCGTGGCGCGGGACGAGGGTTACGTCGTCAGCGTCCGCGCGCCGCAGGCGCGCCCGCACGGCGCCCACGCGCTGTGCAGCCGGTTCGGTGGCGCGGGTCGTGCGCGCGCAGCCGGCATCGACAGTCTGCCGCTCGGGGAGCTGCCGCGCTTCGTCGCGGCGTTCGCCGCAGCGTCTTGGGGCCGCAGTGCCGCAGCGCCATGATCGATCTGCCGCCAGCGCGCCGCATCCGGGCCGTGTGCATTGCGCGCGAAGGCGGTTTTGCCTGGACGCCAGGTCTCTCGCGGCCGCGCAGCGTGGGGCTCGATGGCGACGGCGGGGCCACGAGTCAGCGCCTGATGCAGATGCTGCGGGAGGCCGCGGAGCGCGGCTGCGAAAGCGGCCCCGGCGTGCAGGGTGCCGACCGGCGCCGCTACCGCGTCGAGATATTCCTCGACGAGGACGACAACGACGGCGACGACGTTGGAGCAGGGGAGCGCGGCGACGGCCCGGTCCCGGCTGTGGTCTTCGAGGTGCCCGAGGAGCAGGTGCCCGAATCGCTGGTCCGGATGTGGAAGGAGGCTGGATGAGTTCCGGCGGAACAGGCCCCAAGGCAGCGCTCAGTGCGCCATCCAGACCGGAACCGAGGCCCGCTCCAGCACCGTGCGCGTGGCGCCGCCCAGCATGAGCTCGCGTGCCGTACTGTGGCCGTAGGCGCCCATGACGATCAGGCCCGCGCCGGTCTCCTGCGCGAGCGAGAGCAGCGCCTCGCCGGCATGCCTGTCCTCCGCCGGCGCCTTGTGTTCCCGCAGCTGCCCGACGCCGTGCAGCCGCAGGTAGTCGCGCAGCCTCGACATCGTCGTGCCGTGTTCGGGATCCGAGGCGCTCACCGGGGCCACCAGGTGGACCTCCTGCGCCGAGCGCAGCAGGGGCAGCGCGGTCTCCAGCGCACGGGCCGCCTCGCGCGCGCAGCGCCATGCGACCAGCACCCTGCCCGGGTTCGGTGACACCCTGCCCGCGAACGGGACGACCAGCGCCGGCTTGCCGCTGGCGAGCACCACCGCCTCGACGAAATCGGCCGGGACGTCGAAGCCGGCCTTGTCGCGCGGATCGCGCTGTCCCAGCACCATGAGGTCGCTGGTCAGCGCATGCTGGACGAAGCTCTCGACGACCGGCTCGCCACGCAGTTCGAGCCAGTCGCTGCGGCTGGCGTGATCCTGCAGCAGGCGCTCGAACATCGCGGCCGCATGGGCGCGGTGGTCGGGGTCGATGTCGCCGGCCATCGGCATCGGAGGCAGGCCGCCGATCATCGGCAGTACCGCCAGCACCGAGGGCGACACCGCGAAAAGCGCGGTCAAGGCGGACCCGTGCAGTGCCGCGAGGCGGTGCGCAAGGCGCAGTCGCACCTCGGCACGGTCGGTGCCATCGAGATGGACGAGGATCGAACGCAGCGTGCTCATCTCGGGTGCTCAGGCTGTGCGAGCGGCGGACGTACGGTCGGCGGCCGGTCCCATGGATGAGGACATGGTGGACATGGCGGGCATGCCCGGAATGCCGTGCGCGGGCGCGACTTCGCCGGTGTCGAACCAGCGGCAGATCGAATCGGCACCCAGCCTCCGCGGCTGCCGCTCGTACAGGAAGCCCCGTGCGACCTCGCCGGACAGGTTGACGGGAATGCCCGCTTCCTGGAGCAGGGCGATGCGTCCCGGCTCGGTGGTGCCTGAGGGAATCCGGACCGTGATGTCGGCAAGGCGATAGTGGCTTGGCATGGTGCTTCTTCTCCTGGTTGTGGCTGTCCGGTTGAATCTAGGAGTTCGAGGCGGCCGGGGTCTTGCGATGGATCAAGGCGGTTCCCGGATGCGTGTCCATCATGGGTGCTCCACCCGTGCGTCGATGGCCATGACCAGTTACCCCGCCGACAGCCCAAGCCCGCCCGAACTGCCGCTGCAGCCGATCTGCCGCGACGTGCTGATGGAGAAGTACGCGCAGGAGGGCGAACACGGCATCGACGACATTCATCGTCGGGTGGCGCGGGCGCTGGCCCAGGCCGAGAAGCCCGGTGAGCGGGAGACCTGGGCGGCGCGCTTCCTGCAGGCACTGCGTGACGGCTTCCTGCCCGCGGGGCGCATCCAGGCCGCGGCGGGCACCACGCTGGCTGCCACCCTGATCAATTGCTTCGTGCAGCCCGTGGGCGATTCGATCATCGGCAACGACGAGGGCTATCCGGGCATCTACATCGCGCTGGCGGAAGCCGCAGAGACCATGCGCATGGGTGGCGGCGTGGGCTACGACTTCTCGCGCATCCGCCCGCACGGGGCCTGGGTGGCCGGCACGCGTTCCAGCGCCTCGGGACCCGTGCCGTTCATGCGCGTCTTCGATTGTTCGTGCCGGACCGTGGAATCGGCCGGAGCGCGACGGGGTGCGCAGATGGCCGTGCTGCGTTGCGACCATCCCGACATCGAGGCCTTCATCGGCGCGAAGGACGACGGCGAGCTGAGCAACTTCAACCTGTCGGTGGCGCTGACCGACGCCTTCATGCTGGCCGTGCTGGACGACAGGGAGGTCGAGCTGGTGCACCGGGCCGAGCCCGGTCCGCGCATCCGCAGCGCGCAGCAGCACCGGCGCGAGGACGGGCTGTGGGTGTACGGCCGCCGCCCCGCGAAGGCATTGTGGGACCGCATCATGCGCTCGGCCCATGCACACGGCGAGCCGGGCGTGCTCTTCCTGGACCGCATCAATGCCGACAACAACCTCTACAGCTGCGAGACGCTTGCCGCTGCGAACCCCTGCGGCGAACAGCCCCTGCCGCCTTACGGCAGTTGCTGCCTGGGGTCGATCGACCTGACCCGTTTCGTGAGGGACCCCTTCGAACCGGGGGCGCGCTTCGACGACGACGCCTTCTCCCGGCTCGCCGCGCTGGCCGTGCGCATGCTCGACAACGTGCTGGACATCACCGCCTGGCCGCTGGAGCGCCAGGGTCGCGAGGCGCTGCTGAAGCGGCGCATCGGCCTGGGCTTCACCGGGCTGGGGGATGCGCTGGTCATGCTCAACCTGCGCTACGACGAGCCGCAGGGCCGCGCCACCGCACAGCGCATCGCGCGCACGCTGCGCGATGCGGCCTACGCCGCTTCGTGCGCGCTGGCCCGCGAGCGCGGGGCGTTCCCGCTCTTCGATGCCGGCACGTACCTCGGGTGGGGCACCTTCGCGTCGCGCCTGTCCGAGCCGATGAAGATGCGCATCCGCGCCTGGGGTATGCGCAACTCGCACCTGCTGTCGATCGCGCCCACGGGCACCATCAGCCTGGCCTTCGCGGACAACGCGAGCAACGGCATCGAACCGGCCTTCGCGTGGAGCTGCACGCGGCGCAAGCGCCTGCCCGAAGGCGGGACGCGGGAGTATGAGGTCGAGGATCACGCGCTGAGGCTGTATCGCCAGCGCAGGGGCGAGCGCGCAGCGCTCGGGCCGGCCTTCGTCACCGCACTGCAGATGAGCGCGAAGGCGCATGTGGACATGGTGGCGGCGGTGGCGCCCTACATCGATGCCGCCATCTCGAAGACGGTCAATGTGCCGGTCGACTGCGCCTACGAGGACTTCGAGGAGCTCTACATGCAGGCCTGGCAGCTGGGGCTCAAGGGCCTAGCCGCCTACCGATCGGGCTCGGCGGCGCAGGGCTCGGTGCTGGAAGTGCGCACGCGGCCGGCGTGCAGCGGCTGTGCGGCGCCGGTGGCTGCGGCTTGAGACGGCTTGGTGGGTCTCGATGCGGCTCGATGGGGTTCAGGCCCGCAGCCAGGCGGCCGCGATGCATGCGCAGCCCAGGCTGGTCACCAGTGCCGCGCCCACGCGCAGCGCGTAGGCGCGGCCGCCCGCGCCGAGCGCCACCGCGCACCGCGTGAGCGTGTTGGTTCCCACCGCCACCAGCACACCCTGGATGAAGAGGTCCGTCGTCAATGTGCCGGCGGCGTGCAGCGATGCGAGCGAAGCCACGGGAGCGTGCGCATCCACCAGGGCCGCGAGCGCAATGCCGGCCTGCAGCCCTGCATCGCCGAAGTGCCGCTGCGCCGAGCCCACCAGCAGCGCGACGAGCGCCAGCGCGAGCGCGACGGCCAGAGCCTCGCGCGGACGCAGCGCGCTGCGCTGCGTGGCGGGCGGCTCGACGGCCGCGGCGTCGCGCGACGTCAGCAGCGGCAACAGGCCGGCGGCCACGGCGCCCGCCGCACCGGCCAGCGCCACGGGCACCAGGGCGGCCCCCGCCTGCGGTGACAGTGCGCTCGTCATCGCGATCGCCAGCACCCAGGTCGCCACCGCCGACAGCGCCGCGGCGCCGGCCAGCAGCCCGGTATGCAGCGGCTGCGCCCGCGCGCGGTTGCCGAACGAGGCCACGGTGGCGGTGCTGGAGACGAAGCCGGACGCGAAGCCGGCACCCAGCAGGCCGCCGCGCACGCCGAGCCAACGCACGGCCGCCTGCCCGGCGGCCTGCATCGCCATGATCAGCAGCACCATCGAGGCCAGCGGCCGGGGGTTGATGCCACCAAGCACCTCGATGGGCCGCGAGGGGATGAGCGGCAGCGCGATCAGGGCGAGCGCCGCCAGCAGCACGCCGTCGTGCAGCTCCTGCTCGCTCAGCAGCTGCGTGGCGAACCGGTGCAACCTTCGGCGCGCCGCCAGCAGCAGCGCCAGGCCCGTTCCGCAGGCGGCACCCAGCGCCGGTTCGAGAACGCTCAGCACGCCGACCAGGTAGGTCGCGAAGAGGGCGATCTCGGTGGTCATGCCCGGGTCCAGCGAGCGGCTCTTCCAGTGCGACACCGCCGCCAGCGCGGCGACCAGCACGCCTCCGATGGGCACCAATGACGGGACGGGGAGGATCTGCGCGACGGCGCCGGTCAGCGCCACGATGGCGAAGGTGCGCAGCCCCGCCGCCGCGCGGCGGTCGCCGTCGCCCTTGCGGCGCTCGCGCTCGATGCCGATCACGAGGCCGACGCCCAGGGCCACGGCGAGTCCGACGATCGCGGCCGACGAGTTCATGCACGCAGTCTCTCCGCCCGCCTGGCCGCGTCAAGGCGCGCGAGCCGCAGCCCCTTGCGCTGGATCAAGGCAGCTGCCTCTTCGGGGGCCTAACGTGCGGGGCATGAAAGCACTCGTCTACCAGGGCCCCGGCCTGAAGTCGCTCGAAGACCGCCCGAAGCCGGAGATCCAGGCGCCGGGCGACGCCATCGTCCGGATTCTCAAGACCACCATCTGCGGCACCGACCTGCACATCCTCAAGGGCGACGTGCCCAGCTGCACGCCGGGACGCATCCTCGGCCACGAGGGCGTGGGCGTGATCGAGACCGTGGGCGCCGGCGTGACCGCGTTCCACCCCGGCGACCACGTGCTGATCTCGTGCATCTCCTCGTGCGGCAAGTGCGAGAACTGCCGCCGCGGGATGTATTCGCATTGCGCCACCGGCGGCTGGATACTGGGCAACACCATCGACGGCACGCAGGCGGAGTACGTGCGCATACCGCACGCCGACACCAGCCTCTACCCCGTGCCGCCGGGCGTGGACGAGGAAGCGCTGGTGATGCTCAGCGACATCCTGCCCACCGGCTTCGAGTGCGGCGTGCTCAACGGCAAGGTGGCGCCGGGTAGCACAGTGGCCATCGTCGGCGCGGGCCCGATCGGCCTGGCCACGCTGCTCACGGCCCAGTTCTACTCGCCCTCGCAGATCATCCTCGTGGACCTCGACGAGGGAAGGCTGGAGGTTGCACGCCGCTTCGGCGCGACGCACACGGTCAACAGCACCGGCGGCAACACGGCGGAGTCGGTGCTCGCGCTGACCGGCGGACGCGGTGTCGACGTGTCCATCGAGGCCGTGGGCATCCCGGCCACCTTCGTGCTGTGCCAGGACATCGTGGCGCCCGGCGGGACCATCGCGAACATCGGCGTCCACGGCCATGCGGCCGATCTTCACCTGGAGCGCCTGTGGTCGCAGAACATCGCGATCACCACGCGGCTGGTGGACACCGTCTCGACGCCGATGCTGCTGAAGACGGTGCAGTCGAACAAGGTCGATCCGTCGAGGCTGATCACGCACCGCTTCAGGCTGGACCAGGTCATCGATGCCTACGACACCTTCTCTCGCGCGGCCGAGACGCATGCGCTGAAGGTCCTCATCGAGGCATAGCGCCCGGGGCCTTGCCCTTCCTTTCTCGCCTCTTCACTTCTCTGAACGGATCCGAGCCATGTCCCTTTTCCACGCCGTCGCCTGGGTCGATCACCACGCCGCGCAAGTCTTCCAGTTCGATGCGTCCCAGGTCCTCGCGCAGCAGGTCAGGGAGCACGCCCGCTACACGCGCCAGCACGGCAGCAGCGTGCGCAGCGAACACGAATTCTTCGGCGAGGTCTGCGACGCCATGAAGGGGGTCGCGCAGGTGCTCGTTACCGGTTCCCACACGGCGCAGGCCGACTTTCGCCACTATGTCGACAAGCACAGGCCCGAAGTGGCACGGCAGATCGTCGGCTGGGAGACGGTGCAGCGCATGAGCACGAACGAGCTCGTCGCACTGGCGCGCCGGTATTTCGCGGTGCACGAGGGCATGGCCGCGCCCATGAAGGCGGGTTGATCGGGAGGCGCGGCGTGAAGATCCGCCACTTCGCCACGCTGGGACTGGTGCCGGCGCTCGTCGCCGCGGGCACAGGCATCGCGGTCGCGCAGGTGGCCGGCGTCACGCATGCGGGTGCGACCCTGACGGAGACCGGCCAGCTGATCTCGGGATGGAGCGCGAAGCAGAGCATCCTCGGGCAGGCCGTGTACGACGCCTCTGGCGAGCGCATCGGCAGGGCACTCGACCTGATCGTCGCGCCGGACAGGCGCGTGACCTTCCTGATCGTCGAGATCGGGAACTTCCCTTCGGGTTCGCGGCACCTGGTCGCCGTACCGGCCTCGCAGCTGGTGGTGCGCGGCGCCCGCCTGCTGCTGCCCGATGCCGATCGCCAGGCACTGGCACTGCAACCCGCGTTCGTCCATGCGCCGATCACCCGCACGCAGAGTGCGATCGTCGAGCAGGCGCTGCAGGACGTCGACCGGGCGGGGCGGACCCTCGCGCGGCTGGAGCGCCAGCTTGCGCTCGGCGAGGGCGGCAAGGCCCGCGCGAACCTCGAAAGACAGATCCTCGTGCTGCGGCAGGCCTCGCAGGCGGTGGAGCAGAAGGTGGCCGAGATGGATGCCGCCGATGCCGATCATTGGCAGGCCGTGGAGGCCCAGATCGGCCAGGCGGCGGCGCGGCTGCGCAGCGCGATGCGCGACGTGCCGGCCTGAAATAGGCGCAAGGCATGCTGCGCGGGCTTGATGTGTGTCAAACCGCACCCGCGGCATGTGCCTAGGATGGACTCGGCTCTCGAAGACCCAAGGAGAAAACTCTCATGCCCGCGGAACCCTTTCCTTTGATCCAGGCGCAGCCGGTCCCCCTGGACGGCAACTACCTCCAGGCCCTCGTGAACTGGCAGATCGCGGTTGCGGGCAGCGCGTTGCAGGTGCAGTTGCGGCAACTGGAATTGATGACCGACTGGCAGCGCTCCTTCGGCGCCGTGCAGCGCGAGCTCACGGACCAGTGGATCTGCAGGTTCGGCGGCGGCGTGCCGCTGGACGGCTAGGCGAAAGCGGGACCGGACGCGCCCCATGACGCTGTCGCCGCCGCTGCGCCACATGCTCGACGACCTTGGCCGGCGGTCCGCGGCCTGCTTCGCCATCGCGATGCCCGATGGCAGCCGCCACCGTGTGGGCGAGGGCACGCCGGCCTTCACGGTCGTCTTCCACACCGAGGCGGCCCTGTTCGCCACCGCGACGCGCGGCCACATCGGCCTGATGGAAGCCTATTTCGAGCGGGAGGTGGATGTCGAAGGCGATTTCGGCGCCGCCCTGGCCGCGGGCATGGCGGCCGGCTTCGATCATCGGGCGGGCGCGCTCAACGGCATCGAGAACAGCCTGCACGAGCTGCGGCACTCGAACCGGGACCCCGTCCATGCCAAGGCCAATGCCCGGGCGCACTACGGCCTGGGCACCGGCTTCTACCGCCTGTGGCTCGACGATCCGCTGATGATGTACACCTGCGGCTACTGGCCCGAAGGCACGCGCAGCCTCGAGGAGGCGCAGCGCCGCAAGATCGACCACGTCTGCCGCAAGATCCTCCTGCGGCCCGAGGACCGTTTCATCGACATCGGCTGCGGCTTCGGCGGCTTCATGTTCCGCGCCCAGGAGAAGGTCGGCGCCACGGGCATGGGGCTCAACACAGTCACCGAGCAGGTCGAGTGGCTGCGCGACGAGATCGAGCGGCGCGGCCTCGAAGCCTCGCTGCAGGTGCGCGAAGCCGACTTTCGCGACGTCGACGAGCAGTACGACAAGGTCGTCTCCATCGGCACGCTGGAGCATGCGGGCCGCGACCAGCTGCCCGAGGTGGTCCGGGCCCATGCGCAGTTCCTGAAGCCCGGCGGGCTCGGCATCCTGCATTTCATCGGTCACGTGGGCCGCTTCGAGACGGAACTCTTCATCCGCAAGCACGTGTTCCCGGGCGGCTGGATACCCAGCCTCGCCGACGTGATCATGGAGATGGAAGGCAACGGCCTGGAGGTGCTGGACATCGAGAACCTGCGCAGGCACTACGCGCCCACCCTCGATGCTTGGGCCGAGCGCTTCGAGAAGCATTGGCCCGCGATACAGCGCCTCGACCCGCAACGCTTCGACGAGCGATTCCGGCGAATCTGGCGCACCTACCTTGTCGGCTGCGCCGAGATGTTCCGCTCGCCCGCGGGCTATACGCACCTTTTCCAGATCGTCTTCAGCAAGGGCAACGTGACGCCGCGGAGCTACCCGATGGACCGTGCACACCTGTACGTGCCCGGGCCATGATCCCCGGCAGCGAAGCGCGGGCCCACGAGGCACGCAGGAGCCGCCTGCTCGATGCGCTGCGCGAGAGCGGCACGGGCCCGGCGGCACCGATCGCATTGACCAAGCGCACGTCGAACCTGTTTCGCGACCGCGAGGCCGGCGCCCGGCGAAGGATCGACCTCGGCGAGTTCGACCATGTCATCGATGTCGACGCGGCGCGCGGCACCGTCGAGGTCGAAGGCATGGCGACCTACGAGACCCTGGTGGACGCCATGCTGGCGTGCGGCGTGATGCCGGCGGTGGTGCCGCAGCTCAAGACCATCACGGCGGGCGGGGCGGTGGCGGGCGTGGGCATCGAGGCAAGCTCGATGCGTCACGGGCTGGTCCACCACACGATGCTGGAGCTCGACGTGCTGCTGCCGGACGGCCGCATCGTCCGATGCACGCCCGACAACGAGCATCGCGACCTGTTCTTCGGCTTCCCCAACTCCTATGGCTCGCTGGGTTACGCGCTGCGGCTGGTGTTGCGCACGCAGCCCGTGCTGCCGTTCGTGCGGGTGGAGCACATCGCCTGGGAGCATCCGAGTGAATTCTTCGAGGCCCTGGCGGAGGCGGCACAAGGCGATGCGGACTTCGTCGATGCCGTGGTGTTCGGCTCCCGTTCGATGGTGCTGAATGTCGCGCGCTTCGAGCAGGCCGCGCCCTGGGCGAGCAACTACGAATTCGAGCGCATCTACTACCGCTCGCTGCTTGAGATGCCCGTCGATCACCTCGCCGTTCGCGACTACCTGTGGCGCTGGGACACCGACTGGTTCTGGTGCTCGCGCAACTTCGCGGCGCAGAACCCGCTGGTACGGCGACTGTTCGGCCGCAGCCATCTCAACTCCCGCACCTACACGCGGCTGATGCGCATGAACGCACGCTGGGGCCTGACCAGGCGCTTGTCCGCGCTGCGGGGGATGCACACGGAATCGGTGATCCAGGACGTCGACATTCCGATCGGCCGCGCGCGCGACTTCCTGGCGTTCCTGCTGCGCGAGATCGGCATCCTTCCGGTCTGGATCTGTCCGGTGCGGGTGCCCGAGCCGGGCGCGGCCTTCGTGCTCTATCCGCTCGACGCGGGCACGCTGTACGTCAACTTCGGCTTCTGGGACGTGGTCGAGTGCCGGGAGGCGCACGAAGAGGGGCATTTCAACCGGCTGGTGGAGCAGGAGGTGCTCCGCCTGGGCGGCATCAAATCGCTCTATTCGGACAGCTTCTTCACGCGCGAGGAGTTCGACCGCGCCTACGGCATGGCCGCCTACGAGGCGCTCAAGCAGCGCTACGACCCCGAGGAGAGGGCGCCGCGCCTGTACGAGAAGTGCGTGCTCAGGCGCTGAGCCGACGCGGACTTGATCGTCGTCAACCTCCGTGCCCACACGGGGCGCGAACATGGACGCGGGGCCGGCATCTCCTTTCGCTAGTTGCTTCCGGCATTTCCTTCCGATTTCCGCGTCGCGACCCGGCGCACCACCTTGCGGGGCAGACATGAATTTCAGAACCATCCTCGTCCACCTGGACCGTTCCGATCGCAGCCCGGTGCGCGCGGCACTGGCCGCCCGGTGGGCGCGTTCGCACGAGAGCCACCTGACGGGCCTGATACCCACCGGCCTCTACGACGGCGTTATTCCGGCCGATGCCATCGCCACCGGCATGACCGACTACATCGCCGAATCGGCCGACTACCTGCGCCGCCGCGCCGAGGCCATCGCGCGGGAGTTCAGGCAGGACATCGCAGCCACGGGGCCGCTGTCGTACGAGGTGCAGCTGGTCGATGGCGTCACGGAGGACGCCGTGGTGCGCTACGGGCATGCCAGCGATCTCGTCGTGGTGGGGCAGGGCGACGATTCGTCCCGGCGGGACACCACGGTGCACGCCCTCGCCGAGCACGTGCTGATGGAAGTCGGCCGGCCGGTGCTCGTGGTTCCTTCGGCCGGCGAGTTCGATGGGGTGCCGAGGAACATCGTGGTCGCCTGGGACGGTTCGCGCGAGGCGGCCGTGGCCCTGCACGCGGCCTTGCCCGCCCTGCGCAGTGCGCGCGTCACGCTGCTGTCCCTGCGCCATCCGCGCGACGAGGACGGCGCGCAGCGCCTGCTGATCCACGACATGATCCAGTTCCTGCAGCGCCACGGCGTGCAGGCGCGGGCCGAATCCGAAGTCACGGAGATCGGCATTGCGGACGCCTTGCTTTCTCGGGTGTCCGACTTCGGCGCCGACCTCCTCGTGATGGGCGCCTACAGCCATTCGCGCCTTCGCGAGCGGATACTGGGCGGTGTGACGCGCCAGATCCTGTCGCAGATGACCGTGCCCGTGCTGATGGCGCACTGAGTCGGGGGTCTGCGGGGTCTTCCGGCACTGCGCCTGCACCCCGTCATCCCCTTTCGGGCTCCACCCGGCTGAAGCCGCCCCATGGACACCACATTGATCGACGCCCTGCGCGCGCAGCTGCAGCGCGAGACCGGACAGCCCGTGGCGCTGGTCGAGACGCACATTTCATGGGTGCTGCTGACGCCCACGCAGGCCTTGAAGCTCAAGAAGCCGGTGCGGCTGCCGTTCCTCGATTTCGGCACGCCGGAGTCGCGCAGGCACTTCTGCGAGGAGGAACTGCGCCTGAACCAGCGCTTCGCGCCGTCGCTCTACATCGACGTGGCGCCCGTTTGCGGCACCCCGGAGTCGCCGCACATCGGCGGCGGCGGCATGCCGATCGACCATGTGGTGCGCATGCGGCGCTTCGGCGAGTCCGCGCTGCTGCGCAACCTGGTGGCGGCGGACGCGCTGGAGCCCCGGTTGCTCGATGGCTTCGCACAGCGGCTGGCCGGCCTGCATGGACAGGCGCCGCGCGCGGCGCCTGTCTCGGGCTTCGGCGCGCCCGATGCGATCGTCCGGGCGGCGGCCGAGGTGCTGGCCTCCCTGCGCGCCCAGGTGCACGAAGGCGAAGGCCGCAAGGACGAGGGCGCTCGTGCCGCATCGCTGGCCGAGATCGGCCGCTGGATCGAGGACCAGGGCCACGCGCTGCGCATGGCCTGGATCGCCCGGCAGCAGGCCGGTGCCGTGCGCGAATGCCATGGCGACCTGCACCTGGCCAACGTGGTGCTGGTCGACGGCGCGCTCACGCCCTTCGACTGCATCGAGTTCGACCCGGCCCTGCGGTGGATCGACGTCATGAGCGACGTCGCTTTCCTCGCTATGGACCTGAAGGCCCACGGCCATGGCGAGCTCGCGTTCCGCTTCCTCGATGCATGGCTGCAGCACAGCGGCGACTACGCGGGATTGCAGGTGCTTCGGTTCTACGAGGTCTACAGGGCGCTGGTTCGGGCTATGGCGTCCGGCCTCATGCCAGGCGAACCTGGTGAGCCGGGCGATCCGGACGCAAGGAGGAAGGGGCCCGACTACCTTGCATGCGCGCGGCAGCTGGCCGCGCCATCGGAAGCGGGCCCGCGGCTGCTGATCACGCACGGCTTCTCGGGTTCAGGAAAGTCCAGCGTGGCCCGGCAGCTCCTGTGCGCCGCCGGCGCCGTGAGGGTGCGCTCCGACGTGGAGCGAAAGCGCCTCTTCAGCCTCGCACCGATGGAGCGCTCCGCCGCCGCAGGGCTGGACATCTATGGCGCGGAGGCGACCCGCCGGACCTTCGAGAGGCTGCGTGCCTGCGCCCGCGATGCCCTGCTCGCGGGCTACCCGGCGATCGTCGACGCGGCGTTCCTGCGCAGCGCGGAGCGGCGCAGCTTCGAGGCCCTGGCCACGGAACTGCGCGTGCCCTTCTCGATCCTGGACTGCAGCGCCACGCCGGCCACGCTGCGCCACCGCGTGACCGAGCGGGAGGCCGCGGGCGCCGACGCATCGGAAGCCGGGCTGGCCGTGCTGGAGCGCCAGCTGGCCACGCACGAGCCGCTGGATGCGGACGAACGCCGGGCCGCGATAGAGGTGTCCACCGAAGAGGCTGTCGACATCGCGCAGCTGCTGGCGCAATGGCGCTCGGCGGGCTTCGGCTGGTGACCCTTCACTGGCTGGCCAGCTCTCCGCTGGGCAGCTTGAACCTTTCGTGCTCGGCCTTCGCACTCTCGGGCGCGCGCACCAGCAGCACCGGCACGGGCGACAGGCGCAGGATGTGTTCCGCGCTGCTGCCCATGACCCAGCGACCGAGCCCCCGGCGGCCGTGGGTGCCGATCACGATCAGGTCGGCCTTCCAGGATTGCGCCTGGGAGATGACCTGGTCGTGCACGCTGCGCTTGAAGCTGTCGAGCACCATCGCATCGACTTCGACACCTTCCTGGGAAGCCTGGTTCTGGCCCTCCTCGAGCAGCTTCCTTGCGTTGGCATGAAGCTCTTCCGACCAGTTGCCCGCATAGCCTGCGTAGGCATCCATGGTCAGCGCGAACGAGAGTTCGTCGATCACATGCACCAGGCGCAGGCGCCCGCCCGTGAGCTTGGCCAGCTGAATGGCTTCCGCCAGCCCGCGGCTGGAGGTGGAACTGCCGTCGATGGGAACAAGAATCCGCTGGTACATGGCACGACTCCGGCTTGTTGGTTGAGGTTGCTCCAGTATCCGGACGTACGTTCGACGCGGCTTGACGTCGATCAAGGGACGGACCCGCGGCAGGCCGGACTTGATATGGAACAAGCCCTTGCGCGGCGAAAGCGCGACCCTCGGAGCATGCACAGGAACACTCTCATGCCCCACGCCACCGTCCGCATCATCCGGCAGGAGCACGCCGCGCTCGCCGCCATGCTCCGATCCATCGTCATGCTGCTCGAGCAGCACCGCAGGAAGGGCACGCTGCCCGATTTCGCGACGCTCAGGGCCATGCTGTTCTACGTGGACGAGTTTCCGGAGAAGCGCCACCACCGCAAGGAGACCGAGCTGTTGTTTCCCAAGCTGCGCGCCAGGACGCCGATCTCGCGGGAACTGCTCGACAGGCTCGACAGCGACCATGCCAGGGGCGAACGCCGGATCCGCAACGTGGAGCACGCGCTGCTCGCCTTCGAGATGCTGGGCGAGCCGCGGCGCGAGGAGTTCGAGAAGACCGTCGGCGAATACGTCGACTTCTACCTCGATCACATGGCGCTGGAGGAGCGCGAGATTCTGCCCTTGGCCGAGCGGGTGCTGACCGAAGACGACTGGCGCGACCTGGACGAAGCTTTCGCGCAGAACCGCGACCCGATGACCGGCCACGTGCCCGACCTGGAATACAACGCGCTGTTCACCCGCATCGTCAACATCGTGCCCGCGCCCATCGGGCTGGGGCCGGCGCTGTAGGGCCGGCCGCCCTTTCCATCCATTTCTCCGGCCTTCTTCTCTGCTGCTCATCGCACCAGCACGTAGGTGCCGGGCGCATCGCACAGCGCAGCGAGCCCGCGGCGCGGCGCGCCCATCGTGGGCGGGCGGCGCCTGGGGCCCGAGCGCGCCGCGAGCCATTGCTGGAATGCGGGCCACCACGACCCATCGACTTCGCGCGAGCGGTCGAGGAACTCGTCGGGCGCGACGTACGCGCCATGCCTGGGCCGGTGCAGCATGCGAAAGCTGCGGTGCGCATGCCCGGGTTCGCTCACGATGCCCGCGTTGTGCCCGCCTTCGGTGAGCACGAAGCTCAGCTCGGCGTCGCACAGCAGGCTGAACTTGTAGACGGAGCGCCAGGGCGCGACGTGGTCCGTGCGGGTGCCGAGCAGGAAGACAGGCAGGTCGATGTCGCCAAGCGATACCGGCCGGCCGTCGACGAGGTAGTGGCCCTCGGCCAGCGCGTTGTCGAGGAAGAGGCTGCGCAGGTAGTCGGCGTGCATGCGGTAGGGCATGCGCGTGCCGTCCGCGTTCCATGCCATCAGGTCGTTCAGCGCCGGGCGTTCGCCGAGCAGCCAGGTGCGCACCCATGGCGCCCAGATCAGTTCGCCGGGGCGCAACGACTGGAAGGCCGCTGCCATCTGTGCAGCGCCGAGGAAACCCTGGTGCGCCATGATGTTCTCCAGGAAGGCGAGCTGGCTCTCGTCGATGAACAGGCCGATCTCGCCGGGCTCGGTGAAGTCGGTCTGCGCGGCCAGCAGCGAGAGCGAGGCGAGGCGGTCGTCCCGGTCGCGCGCCATTGCCGCCGTCGCGATGGCCATCAGCGTGCCGCCGAGGCAGTAGCCGAGCGCATGCACGCGGTGGCCGGGCATCACGGTCTCGATGGCGTCGAGACTGGCGCGGATGCCCAGCCGCAGGTAGTCGTCCATCCCGAAGCCTGCGTCCGAGGCATCGGGGTTCTTCCAGGAGACGGCGAATACCGTGTGGCCCTGCCCGACGAGGTAGCGGATCAGCGAGTTGTGTGGCGAGAGATCCAGCACGTAGTACTTCATGATCCAGGCGCTGATGACCAGCACCGGCTCTGCATGCACTGTCGGCGTCGCAGGCGCGTACTGGATGAGTTCGACGAGCTCGTTGCGCATGATGACCTTGCCCGGCGTGAGCGCCACCTCGTGCCCCGGCCTGAACTTTTCCGCGCCGTCCGGCGGCATCCCGAGAGCGCCTCGCAACAGGTCCTGCGTGCCTTGCAGTGCGCCGGTGAACAGGTTCATGCCCGCGGTGGCTGCGGTCTTCTTCAGCACCTGCGGATGGGTCGCGGGGAAGTTGGCCGGCGACACCATCTCGAGCCATTGCCGCACGGTGAAGGCCACCAGCTGGCCGTGGTGCCGGTCCACGCCGGGCACATCGCCAACCAATTCGAGCAGCCGCCGTCCGACAGCTTCGAAGGCCTCGCGGTAGGCGCAGAAGGGCCACGGCGCCCAGTCGTCCCCGGTCAGCCTTGGGTCGTGCGCCTGCGCCTGCGCGCAGGGCAGGGCCTGGTGCAGCGCCAGGCTGGCGCCACGCCCGGGCTGGGTCGCGAAATGGATGGCCCAGTCGGACCACGCCAGCATCAGCGCCGCCGGCGACATGCCGCCGCCGAGCCGGCCCCAGGCAGCGTGAAGCAGGCGGTCGAATTCATTGTGTGGGCGGGTCACTCCAGCTCCTTTGGGGAAACGCGCCCCGGGGATTGCGGGCGCCGCGCTGAAGTCTGCTGTGCCGCGCGCAGATCGCCTTGCGCAGCGTCAAGGTCGCGCCGACGGGGTGCTTCTACGCTTCCGACGTCTTGCCGTTTCAAGCCATCCCAACCCCATCGGAGCGCAACATGCCGATCAAGATCGTCGATCTCTCCGCCCGGTCCAAGGTGATCCGGGACGAACCCTTCCACATGCACTTCTGGCAATGCTCGCCCGCCGAGTTCCGGACCTACCTCGGCCGGCCACGCGAGTTCCTGCACCGGCTCGGCATCGTGGTGCCCGGCGAGTGCCGGATCGAAACGACCATCGAGAACCACGACTGGCTCGAACACGAGGCGCCAGAGTTCGTGAGCGAGGGCGGCAACGACACGGTGATCTGCAACCTGGGCAGCGGCGCGGCCACGCGCTCGGTGTACCGGGTCGTGAGCTTTGCGCGCGACAAGGCATCGACCGGAAATGTCGAGAAGACCCTGCTGCACCCGACGGATCGCCAGCAGGTCAAGGAGTCGAAGGCCTCGTCCGAGCCCAAGGCCAAGGCCAAGGGCAGGAAGGCGAGGAAGGGAAAGGGGAAGAAGGCGGGCGAGGAGCGGTGAGGCAGCCTGCCCGGTCGCCGCTTCAGCGGCGCTGATGCGATTCGATGGCCGCCTGGCAGGCCGCGCAACGGATCGCCGTGGGCTGCGCGAACAGCCGGGCGCGCGGAATCTCGGCGCGGCAGTCCTCGCAGACGCCGTAGCGGCCGTCCGACAGGCGCGAGAGCGCGAGCTCGATCTCTTCCAGCCGGGTGCGGTCGATCTCGATCTCGGCCAGGTGCACGTCGGCCGCGCGCTCCGCTTCGGCGTCGTCGGCATGGGTCGTCACTTCGCGGCCGCCGTCGGCGGACAGCAGTTCGGCCGTGGGGGCCGAGGCGCGGAGTTCATCGAGAACCTGCCGCTTCATCGACTCGAGTTGCCGATGGAGGGTGCGGCGGTCGGTGGCATCGAGGTGTTTCATGGTCGGGGTCCTTGCGGTGAATGAATTGCGGATGGGATGCGCGCGACGTTTCCCGGCTGCGGCATGCGGTCATGAGCGACCCCGGCGCGAAGCGGGGAGGCGCACCGCCACGTAGGCGAGCCGGCGGTCGCGCATGACCAGCAGCGCGACCGTGTTCCCGCCCGGCACGTGGGCGAGCGCCTGCCCGAGGTCCTCGACGCGATAGAGCTTCGTCGTGTTCACGGCCACGACCACGTCGCCCGCCCGGATGCCTTCGCTGCGGGCGAGGCCGCCGGCCTCGCGCACCATCAGGCCGCTGTCAACGTGGAGCTGCAGCCGCTGGGCGGGAGAAAGCTCGCCGAGGCTCAGGCCCAGGCCGTCGTTCCATTCGGAGGGTGCAGCGGTGAAGGAGGTGCCGGCCGTGGCGGGCTGCACCGCCAGCGTCGCGCGCAGCATCCGGGGGGCGCCCTGGCGCCATACCTGCAGCTGCATCCGGCTGCCGGGTGGGCGTTGCGTGATCTGCTGCGGGAGGTCGGCGAACCGCTCGACGGGTCGACCGTCGAGTGCGAGCACGGCGTCTCCCTGCACGAGGCCGGCGGCCTGCGCCGGGCTGCCGGGTTCGACGCGGACCACCAGGGCGCCGGTCGGGGCCGGCAGGCCGAAGGACTGGGCCAGCGCGGGCGTCATTTCCTGGAACTCGGCACCCAGGTAGGCCCGGCGCACGCTGCCATGCGCCTGCAGCTCGCCGGCGATGCGCATCGACAGGTTGATCGGCACGGCGAAGGACAGCCCCATGTAGCCGCCGCTGCCGCTGTAGATCATCGAGTTGATGCCCACCACCTCCGCACGGCTGTTGAACAGCGGACTGCCCGAGCTGCCCGGATTGATCGCGACATCGGTCTGGATGAACGGGATCTCGCCGGCACCTGCCATGACGCGCCCGACGGCACTCACCACGCCGGCGGTCACGCTGCCGTGGAAGCCGAAGGGCGAACTGACCGCGGCCACCCAGTCGCCGGGCGCAAGCGACGAGGAATCGCCGATCACGGCCACGGGCAGGTCGGTCGCATCGATCTTCACCAGTGCGACGTCGGTGCGCCGGTCCACGCCGGCCACGCTCGCCGTGAAACGGCGGCCATCGTCCAGCTGGACCTGCACTTCGTCGATGTTCGTGACGACGTGCGCGCTGGTGAGGATCAGGCCGTCGCTGCGGATGATCAGGCCCGAAGCGAGGTCACGGACCTGGCTGATGCGTGCGCTCGCGGGCAGGGGCCATGCGAGGCGGTCGGCGAAATCGTGCTCGGGGGCGATCTCGAGCTCGATGTCTTCCGGATTCAGGTCGCGTCCGATGCGCAGGGTGCTGATGTCGACCACCGACCGGCTGCGGCTGGCGAGCAGCGACGAGAAATCGCTCGCGCCAGAGGTGGCCTCCACGCGCGCCTTGGGGGGCGGCATCGACGCGGGCAGGTCCGCGGGTGCAGGGCCGGGCGTCGGGACGGGCGCGGCGCATGCGCACAGCAGGCACGCGCCGGCAGCGAGTGCCCAGGCGAGGCGATTGGCGAACATGGTCAGGTCGATCCGGATCCTGCTTCAGCTCGACTGCGGCGACAGCGTGACGGGACGAACCACATCGTGCGAGGCTTCAGCATCGCGCACGGCAGTGCCGAAGGCCTGCAGCCTGGCGGCGCAGCTGCCGTCGTCCACTTCGCGCATCGTGACCGAGGAACTCAGGATCGGCGCGCGGTCGAGGATCCGGGCGATTTCGGCCGCCGCGTTCGGTGCTCCCTGCCCGCCCATGACCGAGAGCACGGCAACGTCCGGAAGCCGGCCGCGCTGGCGCGCGACGAACGCGCGCATCGGGCTGGCGAGCTGCAGCAACCAGATCGGCGACACCAGCACCACGGCATCGAAGTCGGTGGGCGGCGGGCCGTCGTAGCGGATGGCGGGGCGCCGCCGCAGGAGGGAATCGATCACGCAGCGCAGGCTGCCGAGGCCGCCCGCGCGCGGCTGCACCTCGGTGATGCTCGCGAGCGGCCAGTTCTGCTGGCTGCAAAGGAGTTCCGCGACGCGCCGGGAGGTGCCGGTGTAGGAGTAGACGATCACCAGGACATTGCTCATGTTGGCCTCTGCTGCATGGATGTCGAGCCAATGTAGGCAGTGCAGGCCCGCATCGCCTTGCGCTGCATCAAGGGCAGGCGAACCCTTCACGGCGAGCATTCGTGCATCGGGGATGCCCCCTGCTGAAGGAACCATCATGAAGATCCTGCTTGCCGTCGATGGCAGCGACTACACCGCCCGCATGCTGAGCTACCTGGCGTCGCACAAGGAGTGGGCGGGCGCTGGCCACGAATTCACCGTCTTCCACGTGGTGCTGCCGGTGCCGCATCGCGCCGCCGCGTTCGCGGGGCCGGAGATCGTGCACGGCTACTATGAGGACGATGCGCGGATGGTGCTCGAACCGGTGCGCGGCATGCTGACCAGGAACGGCATCGAGGCGCGCTTCGAACACCGCATCGGCCATCCCGCCGAGGAGATCGCCGCGTTCGCGCAGAAGGGGCGGTTCGATCTCGTGATGATGGGCTCGCGCGGCCATGGCGCTCTGACGAACCTGGTGCTGGGTTCGGTGGCCACCAAGGTGCTGGCTGCGTGCACGGTGCCGGTGCTGCTGGTGCGTTGATGAAAGCCGTCGCCCTGGCGCGGGGCTCGTTCGCGCTGGCCGTCGGCGCATTCGCATTCACGCTCGCGTTTGCCGTGGAGGCAGGGGCGCAGTCGCCCTCCTGCCTGGAACGGGGGCCGTCGGTGTCGCAGGCCGCCGACTTCGCGGCCGCGGCCGCGCGGCAATCGCCCGCGGTGGTGAGCATCCTGGTCACGGAAGCCGGCGGCGAGCGGCCGGTCGCCGGCGAAGGCCGCTCGCCCATGTCGTGGGACCGGGGCTGGAGCCGCGGCTTCGCCTCTGGCTTCATCATCGGCAGCGACGGATACATCCTGACCAGCGCGCACGCGGTGGCCGGCGCCCGGTCGATTTCCGTCGTCACCGCCGACCAGCGCCGCTTCGATGCCGAGGTGGCCGGAGCCGACCGCCTCAGCGATGTCGCGCTGCTCAAGGTGTCGGCGCGCAGCCTGCCGGTCGTCGCGCTGGGGCGCGGCAGCGTGCTGTGCCCCGGCGAGTGGGTCGCGGCGATGGGAGCGCCCTTCGGGTTCGAGCGCAGCGTGACGGCGGGCGTGGTGAGCGCCAATCCGCGCTACATGCCCGGAGGAAGCGGCGTGCCGCTGATCCAGACCGACGTGGCGCTCAACCCCGGCAACTCGGGCGGGCCGCTGTTCGACGAGCGGGGCGAGGTGGTGGGCATGAACTCGATGATCTACTCGCCCGGCGGCGGATATTTCGGCGTGTCGTTCAGCCTGCCGATCGATACGGCGATGCGCGTCGCCGACGAACTCCGCGCGACGGGGCACGTGAGGCGGGGCCACATCGGCGTGCGCACCCAACCCCTGACGGCCGACCTGGCGCCGGCCTTCGGCCTCGCCGCCGCGCAGGGTGCGCTGGTGGTGCGCGTGGACGCGGACAGCCCGGCCGCGGAGGCAGGGCTGCGCAGCGGCGACGTGGTGCTGGCCGTCGACGCCGATGCCCCGATGGGCTATGCCGACATCCAGAACCGCGTGGCCGCCGCCCGCAAGGGCAGCCGCGTCGCGCTGAAGATCTGGCGCCACAGCGCGCCGTTGACGGTGCAAGTGGGCGTGCTCGAGAACCCGCCCGACGACCCGCCGCGGCCGGCCGGGCGCACCTTCGCGCAGGAAACGCGCTTCGGGCTGGAACTCGCCGAGCGCAAGGGCGTGCTGGGCATCAGCCTGCCATCGCCCGGGCTCTATGTGCAGTCGGTCTCGGGCTCGGCGCAGCTCGCGGGGCTGCGATACGGCGACATGCTGATCGCGGTCAACGACGTGGAAGTGGCCAGCCTCGCGGACTTCGATGCGGCGATCCGCTCCGTCGCCGAGAGCGACACGGTCGCGCTGCTCGTCGTGCGCGGCTCGGCCCGAAGCTATGTGGCGATCCTGCCGCGAAGCGCTGCGCGTGCGCCGATGGCCAGGCGCG
This sequence comes from Variovorax atrisoli, assembly GCF_014195185.1. Lineage (NCBI taxonomy): Bacteria > Pseudomonadati > Pseudomonadota > Betaproteobacteria > Burkholderiales > Comamonadaceae > Variovorax > Variovorax atrisoli. Next base: position 381,729 of record NZ_JACIBG010000007.1, read on the forward strand.
CAGGCGAAGCCGCCGTGCCGACCCCCTGAGGCTCTCGCGATGGAACGATCGATCAGCTGCGGCGTCCTCGTCTTCGATGCGGCGGCCCGGTTGCTGCTCTGCCACGCGAGCGGCAGCCGCTACTGGGACATTCCCAAGGGCATGAGGGAAGGGGAGGAGCCCGGCGCGCAGGCGGCCGCGCGGGAGGCCGCCGAGGAATGCGGCCTGCGGCTCGTGCCGCGGCAGCTGAGGGAGCTCGGACGCTTTCGCTACCGCAGCAACAAGGACCTCTGGCTCTTCGCGGTGTTGGTGAATCACTTCGAGGCGAAGACCTGCGTGTGCTCCAGCTTCTACACCGACCGTTCAGGACGGCGGCGCCCCGAGATGGACGCATTCCGCTGGGCCGCCATCGAGCAGCTGCCGCTGCTTTGCGCGCCCAGCCTCGTCGCGGTGCTGACCGGCGCGATCTCGCTGGCCGGCATCCACGGGCAGCTGCTGTACGAGGTGGGGCCGGTCGACGCATCGCCCGCGCCCGTCGGCCCGCGCGCGATTCACGCGGTTGATCCTGCGCAAGGCCGCATGCAGCAGGCCGCTCAAGAATGAGCGCAGGCCAGTCCAGACATCCAACGCGAGGTCGTCCCATGAACAACATCACATCGAACCCAATCCTGCAGGTCGTCGGGTTCTGCATCGCCACGCTGCTGGCCACGGGCGTTCTCGTGCTGGCGGGGCTGAATGAGCGCAGCGCCGCGCCGGACGGCCTTGCACCCGTTCCACACACGACGAAAGTTCCACGATGACATCCAGCCGCCGCATCTTCATCCTGACCCTCGCCGCGACGGGCGCCGCCGCCTGCGCCTCCGGTGCGTTCGCGCAGGCCCAGCTCGACGAGAAGGACCCGCAGGCCGTGGCGCTCGGCTATGTCGCGGATTCGGCCAGGGCCGACGCGAAGAAATTCCCGAAGCACGACAACGCCCAGCTGTGCAACGGCTGCGCGCTGTGGCAATCGAAGCCGACCGACCCGCAGGGCAACTGCGCGCTCTTCCCCGGCAAGCAGGTCAACGCCAAGGGGTGGTGCAGCGCCTGGGCGAAGAAGGCCTGAGGGCCGGGCTGCCGGCAGCCCGGCATTCAGAGACCCAGTGCGACCCCATCACCGCGAGGGTCGTGCGCGCCCGCCAGGCTGCCGTCGGCTTCGAAGCGGATCACGCCGGGCAGCCCTGCCAGCGGGCTGTGCGCGGCGATGGGCGCGATCTCGTGGCCGCGCGCGGCCAGCGCTGCCATGACCTGCGCTCCCACGTCCTCCTCCAGCTTCAGGCTGTCGCGGCTGTCGGAGAAGGTCCGCCCGAGCAGGAACCGGGGCCGTGCCAGCGCCTGCGCGGGGTCCAGGCCGAAGTCGATCAGCCGCGTGAGCAGCGCCACCAGCGTCTGCGGCTGTCCGTCCGCCCCCTGCGTGCCCAGCAACAGCTCGGGCCGCCCGTCGCGCATGAAGGCGATGGGGTTCAGCGTGTGGAAGGGCCGCTTGCCGCCGCGCAGCCCATTGGGATGGCTCGCATCGTGGTGGAAGGCCGCGCCGCGGTTGTGCCACAGCACGCCGGTGTCGCCGGCCACGACGCCGCTGCCCCAGTCGTAGTAGATGCTCTGCAGCACGCCCGCTCCGCGGCCGGAGGCATCCGCGGCCGCGAAGAACACGGTGTCGCCCTGGCGGAACCGCTGGGGCCAGGGCATCGCCCGTGCGTCGGCCTGCGCCCGCGCCGCCTGCTGGCGAATGTAGGCGGCGTCGAGCAGCCGCTGCACGGGCACCTCGGCGAAATCGGGGTCGGCGAGGAAGCGGTCGCGGTCGACGAAGGCGAGCTTGATCGCCTCGACCATCCGGTGGAAGTGCTCGGCACTGCCTTCGGCGATGCCGGAGAAATCCTGCTCGCCGAGGATGCCCATGGCTTCCAGCGTGGCGAAGCCCTGCGTCGGCGGCGGCAGGCTCAGCAGCGTGCCGCCGCGGTAGGGCACGGCCAGCGGCGTCACTTCCCGGGCGCGGGTGTTTCGCATGTCGTCCAGCGTGAGCGGCGAACCCGCGGCCTGCAGGCCGGCCGCGAGACGGTGCGCGACTTCGCCTTCGTAGAACTCGCGCGGGCCCTGGGATGCGAGCCGCGACAGCGTGCGTGCAAGCCCGGGCTGTTGCTGCTGCTGCTGTTGCAAAGAGCCGGTGGGAAACGCCGCGTCGAAGCCGTGCCAGTGCTGCGCCTCCGCGGCCCGCATCTCGTGCCAGAAGCGCTGCGAGGCCGACACGGCGAAGCCCTCCTGCGCATGCTCGATCGCGCGAGACAGCAGCGAGGCCCAGCGCTGGCGGCCCTGCCAGTCGCGCGCCGAGATGTCGAAGGCCCGGGCCCAGCTGTCCACCGCCGCGGCCGTGGTCAATGCCGACGCGCCGCCGCGCAGCGGGACCGGCCCCGCCAGCGGCGGAAGTGCTGCGGCGGCCTGCCCGATGCCGGAGATGCCGCGCACCGGCGCACCGGGCTGCGCGATGAGCCAGAAGCCGTCGCCTCCGAGCCCGGTGAAGTGCGGGCACACGACGCACAGCACCGCCGCCATGGCGATGGCGGCCTCGATGGCGTTGCCGCCGTCGGCCAGCACCTCCAGGCCCGCCGCACTGGCCAGCGGATGGGGGCTCGTCACCATGCCTCGCCGGGAGGTGGCCGAAGCAGGGGCGGCGGGCTGGTGTGCGGGCTCAGCGGACATGGAAGCAGTCATGCGGAAGTTCGTTCATGGCGCCTGCGTCAGGAAGGCCGCCACCATCTGGCGGGTCATCTTCTGGTGCGCCTTCTGCCAGGCCGCGGCCTGCAGGTCCTTGTTGAAGATGCGCGACAGCGTGAACGCATGGGCGCGGCCGTAGTACGACAGGCTCACCATCGCCACGTACAGGTGCAGCGCATCGATGCCGCTGCGCACGACGCCGGCCGCCACCCCGCGCACGAGCAGGCGGCGGATCAGCGCGATCACCGGCGACGACATCTCCGGGATCCGGTTCGAGCGCGCGAGATGCCGCGCCTCGTTGAGGTTCTCGAAGGCCAGCAGCTTGCGCAGCCGCGGGTGCGTCGCGAAGTGGTGGTCCACGAAATCGGCGATGTGCAGCAGGCCGGTCAGCGGCTCCTCGGCCTCAGGGTCCAGCCGGAGTTCTTCGTGCCGCAGGTCGGCCATCACCGCTTCGAGCACGGCGACGTACAGGTCGTCCTTGCTCCCGAAGTAGTGGTACAGCATGCGGATGTTCGTGCCGGCGAGCCGTGCGATGCGTTCGGTGCGCGCGCCGCTGTAGCCCTCGTTCGAGAACTCGTCGATCGCGGCTTCCAGGAGCTTCGCGCGCGTGAGTGCGGCGTCGCGCCGCGCGATCGTCTCCTGGGCCGGCGCCTGCCGTGGGGAAAGTTTGCTCATGGTGTGGATGGGAATGCAGGCGCTAGTGTCGCGGCAAGTTCGAGCAGCCGTTCGTCATTGCCCCTGGCCGAGATGAAGGATGCGCAAGGCGGCAGGCCCTCGGCAGCCGGCAGCGGAAACACCACCTGCGGCAGGCCCGCATGGCCGGCCACCGCGCCGAGCGCCAGTGCGCGCTCGTAGAAGGCGTCGCGCTGAGCCGCATCGGCCCGGCGCGACAGCGCAAGGCAGGGTGCGGCGGGAATCAGCCATGCCTCGTCGGGGTCCATCCTCTGCGCCAGCCGCGCGGCGGCCTGCGCGCGCCAGTCGCTCCAGCGCGTTCCCTGCGCGGCATCGAGCGCCAGTGCCGCCTCGAAGCGTGGCGCGATGGCGGCGCCGAAACGCGGCCGCCGTCGGTGGATCCACGGGCCGACGTGGGCCTGGATCTCCAGGCCCTGGAGCACGGCATAGGCTTCGAACCAGTCGCGCCAGTCGCCGCCGCCATAGGCGCTGCGCTCGCTGTCGATGCGCATCAGGCGGGCCCACGCGGCCAGCGGCTCGCGCACCGCGGGCTCCGCCAGCGCCAGTGCGTCCGTGGCCACGCACAGGCGCAGGGGCGGCGCGGACCGGTCGCCGCCGATGCGGGCTTCGGTGCCGAGCAGCGCCTGCCCGGCGCGGCGCAGCAGGTCGGCATCGCGCGCGAACCACCCCACCGTGTCGTAGCTCGGTGCGAAGGGTAAAACCCCGTCGAGCGGGATCCGGCCGTGCGTGGGCCGCATCGCGGCGACCCCGCAGAACGCCGCCGGCACGCGCACCGAGCCGCCCGTGTCGGTGCCCAGCGCCAGGTCGACCTCCGCCCATGCGACCGCGGCGGCGCTGCCGCTGGACGACCCACCGGGCAGCCGATCGGGGTCGCGCGGATGGCGCGGCGTGCCGTAGTGGGCGTTCTCGCCCTCCAGGCTGAAGGCGAGTTCGTCGCTGATCGTCTTGCCGACGACCCGCGCGCCTGCGCCACGCAGCGCGGCCACGCAGGGCGCGTCGTGCACGGCCGGCGCGTGGCTGGCGGCCCAGTCCGGGTTACCGCCGCCGGTGACTGCGCCTGCGATGTCGATCAGGTCCTTCACGCCCAGGCGCACCCCATTCAGCGCGCCATTGCCGGTGGCGGGCCGCTCGCAGCGGGGGCCGGGCATCCAGCCGCCCGATCCGTGCGCTGTCGCCGTGTGCATCAGGCGGGCAGCGCCGCGAGCACGGCGGCCGAGTCGGTCACGAAGCCGAAGCACTTCTTGACGTTCCAGATCGTCGCCTCGGTGCAGAAGTCCGGCGAGCTCGTGGCGCAGCAGTCGCTCAGCATCACGCAGCCGTAGCCCAGGAAGTTGGCGTCGGTGAGCGTGTGCAGCACGCACTGGTCGGTGTTGCAGCCCGCGAAGAGGATGCTGCGCACCCCGAGGTTGCGCAGGATGCTGTCCAGCGGCGTGTCCCAGAAGCCGCTGATGCGGTGCTTGTCGACCAGGAAGTCGCCCTCGTGCGGTGCGAGCTCGTCCACGATGGCCGCGGCCCACGAGTCCTTCTGCAGCACGTGGCCCTTGCCGCCGGGCAGCGGGTCGCCCAGGCCGACGCCCGTGCCGCTGTTCTTGTACAGATGGATCTGGTTGGGCGGCATGTTGGCCAGGTCCGGGCGGTTGCCCCAGTTGACCCAGACGACCGGCACGCCGGCACGGCGCAGCCCGGGCAGCAGCTTCTGCAGCGGCGCGATCGGCGTGCGGTCCGCCGCGTAGTTGCCGCCGATGTGGTCGACCCATCCGCCCTCGGTGCAGAAGTCGTTCTGCAGGTCGATGATGACGATGGCCGTGCGGCGCAGGTCGAGCACCACGTTCTGCGGCTGCGCCTGCACCCGGGCGCGCAGCGGCGCGGGCGGCTCCACGGACATGTCGACCTCGCGCTCGCTGGCGACCCAGTAGTACTGCTGGCCCAGGCCCAGGGCGCCGTCGGGCCGGGCATCGGGAAGATAGGGGTGGCGTTTCATCAAAGGCTCCGGTGGTGTGCGGGCGAAGGGCGCATCGCCGCAGGCTGGTGCATTCGTTGCGGTCGCCGCACCGATATGCGGCAAAAAATCGGCGAATTCACTGGCACTGTTATTGCGATGCGTTGTCGGTAAGTAATTGATTAGTTACTTAACCCTCCAACTAGCGAAAGGCATGCCATGCAGATTCCGTCCCTCTCCCGCCGCGCCGCCGTCCTCGCAGGCGTCAGCGCCTTCACCACCCTCGTGCTGAGCCTGCCGGCCTCGGCCGCCGATCCGATCGCGGTCGGCATCCTCATTCCCGGTTCCAAGTCGGACAAGGGATGGATGGAGTCCGGCTACGACGGCCTCGTGGCCGCACAGAAGGAGTACGGTGCCAGGATCAAGGTGCAGATGATCGAGAACATCAACTACGCCGACATGGAGCAGGCGCTGACCAACCTGGCCAGCAAGAACGCGCTCGTGATCGGCGTCGGCGGCCAGACCCAGGCGGCCGTGCTCAAGGTGGCCAAGCGCTTCCCCAAGACGCACTTCTCGATCGTCGGCGGCAACAAGGCCGAGGAGACGGCCAACGTGGCCGGCTACGACGTCAAGCAGGCCGAGATCGCCTTCGTCGCGGGCGCCGCCGCTGCGATGCTCTCGAAGAACGGCGCGGTGAGCTACGTGGGCGGCATGGAGATCCCGTCCATCGTCAACGCCGGCAAGGAGTTCGGCAACGGCGCCAGGTACATCAAGCCCGGCATCAAGTACTTCGAGAACTACACCGGCGACTTCGACAACGTGGCCAAGGCCAAGGAAGCCACGCTGGCGGCCATCGCGCAGGGCGCCGACGTGCACTATCACATCCTGAACCTCGGCCTGCGCGGCATGGAGCAGGCGGCCAAGGAGAAGGGCACGAAGATCATCGGCAGCTACACCAACCGCTGCGGCACCGATCCGCTCTATCCCGCCTACAGCATCACCGGCGTCGGCTACCAGGTGCAGTACGCCATCAAGGAGGCCGTCGGCGGTACCTGGAAGGCCGGCTACAAGCCCTTCGGACTGGCCATGGGGCCGAACGCGTCGGACATGGTCATCTGCGGGGCGACCGACGAACAGAAGGCCAAGCTCGAGCAGATCAAGAAGGACATCCTGTCCGGCAAGATCAAGGTGCTGGAGGGCTGATGCACGAGCGCCAAGCCATCGGCCTCCATGACGGCATCAGCGACGGCGGCCCGGGGCTTGCCGCAGCCCCGGTCGCCGCGCCGCTGCTGAAGCTGGAGGGGCTGTCCAAGCGCTTCGGCGCGCTGCAGGCGCTGCAGGACGTCTCGCTGGCGCTCCATCCCGGCGAGGTCCACTGCCTGCTGGGCGAGAACGGCGCCGGCAAGTCCACGCTGTGCAATCTCGTCTTCGGCGTGCACGCCGCGGACGCGGGCGAGATGACGCTGGCCGGCGAGACGTTTCGCCCGCGCTCGCCGGCGGATGCCCTTTCGCACGGCATCGCGATGGTCCACCAGCACTTCAGCCTCGTGCCCGACATGACGGTGCTCGACAACCTGCTGCTCGGCCAGGTGCGCGGCGTGCTTGACCGCAAGGCCGGCGCGGCGCGCATCGCCGCGATGCGGGAGCGCTACGGGCTCGCGCTCGATCCGCATGCGAAGGTGCAGGACCTGTCGGTGGGCGAGCGCCAGCGCGTGGAAATCGTGAAGTGCCTGGTGCGCGAGCCGCGCCTGCTGGTGCTCGACGAGCCCACCGCCGTGCTGCTGCCGCAGGAGATCGAGGCATTGCTCTCGGTGTGCACGCGCGTGGCGCAGCAGGGCTGCGGCGTGGTGCTGGTCACCCACAAGCTGGCGGAGATCCAGCGCGTTGCGCGGCGTGCGACCGTGCTGCGCGGCGGCCGCGTGGTGGCGCGCTCGGACGCGCCCGCACAGGACATTGACGCGCTGGTGCGCGCGATGATCCAGCGCGACCTGCAGGCGCCTGCCGCCGCGCCGGTTCGGGCGTCTCGTGCGTCCCGGCCGGCACCGGGCAGCCCGACGCGCGAGGCGGCGCTGCTGGCCGACGGCCTCACCGTGCGCGACGCCGATGGCGTGGTGCGCCTAGACAACTTCACCCTGCTGGTGGAGCCGGGCGAGATCGTGGCCATCGCCGGCGTCGAGGGCAATGGTCAGAGCGAGCTGGGCGCGGTGCTTTCGGGAATGCTGCGTCCCACCGAGGGGCGCTATTTCGTCTGCGGCGACGAGATGACGCGCGCCACGCCGCGCCAGCTCAGCGCCGCAGGCTGCGGCGTGGTGCCCGAAGACCGGCACGCGCTGGCCTGCGTGACAGGCATGAACGTCGCAGAGAACATCATGCTCGACCGCCTGGACCGGTTCCGGCGCTTCGGCCTCCTCGACCGCGCGGCCATGCGCCGCGAGGCGCTCGACCTCATGCAGCGCTACGACGTGCGCGCCGCCAGCCCCGACGTGCTATTCGGAGGCCTTTCGGGCGGCAACCAGCAGAAGGCGGTGCTCGCGCGCGAGCTCACGCTCGAGGGCCTGCGCTTCCTGCTGGCGGCGCAGCCCACGCGCGGCCTGGATGTCGGCGCGGTCGAGGCCGTCTACGGCCACATCCGGGCCGCCGCTGACCGCGGGGTCGGCGTGCTGCTCATCTCGTCGGAGCTCGACGAACTGCTGAGCGTCGCCGACCGCGTGCTGGTGCTCTACCGGGGCCGGGTGATGGGCGCATGCCCCACGGCGGGCGCCGACCGCGCGCGCATCGGTGCCTGGATGGCCGGGCACCGTGACAAGGAAGATGTTGCAGAGGAGGTCGCCCCATGAGCGGTCCTGTACTTGCCTGGTCGCGGCTCAGGCCGACCCCCGCCCTGCAGGTCTCGGCAGCCGCCGTGCTGCTGGCCTTCGGCGTCGGTGCCTTGCTGATCGCCGCGCTCGGCGTGCCCGTGGGCGATGCGGTCGCCGCATTCGCGGACGGCGCCTGGGGCTCGTCCTATGCGCTGGCTGCCTCGATCAACCGTGCGCTGGTGCTCATGCTGGTCGGCCTGGGTTTCATCCTGGCCGAGCGCGCGAACCTCACGAACGTGGGCGGAGAAGGGCAGATTGCCGTCGGCGGCATCACGGCCACGGCGCTCGCGCTGTGGCCACCCGTGGCGCAGCTGCCGTGGGGGCTTGCCTTCGTCGTTCCGATGCTCGGCGCCTGCGCGGCGGGCGCGCTCTGGGGCGGCATCGCCGGCGTCCTGCGCGTCAAGATGGGCACCAACGAGGTCATCGCGACCTTGCTGCTGTCATTCATCGCCATCTGGATGGTGTACGGCAGCGTGCAGTCCGAGCACCTGCTGCGCCGGCCGATGACGAGCAGCGCGACGCTGCCCGAGTCGCTGGAGATCCCGGTGGCGACCCAGCTGCCGCTGCTCACCGGTGATGCGGGTACGCCGCTGCACGTCGGCCTGCTGATCGGGGTGGTGCTGGCGGTGGCGGTGGCGCTGCTGCTCAACCGCACGGTGACGGGACTGCAGCTGCGCGCGACCGGCCTCAACCCGCGTGCGGCCCGCCGCGCCGGCATGCCCATCGACCGCCTCGCCATCGGCGCGCTCTGCGCAGCCGGCGCCTTCGGCGGACTGGCCGGCGCCTTCATGCTGCAGGGCGAGCAGTACACGCTCAAGGCCGGCTTCTCGTCGGGCTACGGCTTCGACGGCCTTGTGGTGGGCCTGCTCGCACGCGGCAGCGCGACCGGCGTGGTCGCGGGCTCGCTGCTCTTCGGCTTCCTGCGTTCGGGCGGGATCAACATGGAAATGGTGGCGCAGGTGCCCACCGCCCTGGTCGTGGTGATCCAGGGTCTCATCATCGTGACGCTCGCCGGGGCAGCCATCGGCATCCAGCGCATGGAGGCGCGACGCAAATGATCGATCCCGAACTGGCCGCCGTCTTCGTCGGCTCGAGCATCCGGCTCGCCGCGCCGCTGCTGCTCGCCGCCAGTGGCGAGCTCGTGAGCGAACGGGCCGGCGTGCTCAACATGAGCGTGGAGGGCCTCATGCTGGCCGGCGCCTTCGCAGGCGCCACGGCCTCGTGGGCCACCGGCTCGCCGTTGCTCGGCCTGCTCTGCGGCGTGCTGTGCGTGCTGCCCATCGCGTGGCTGCAGGCCTTCCTGAGCATCACGCTGCGCGCCAACCAGATCGTCACCGGCATCGGCATCAACATCCTGGTACTCGGCGCGACAACCCTGGGTTACCGGGCGATCTTCGGCAGCCGCTCGCGCGCCGAGATCCCGGGCCTGGACAAGTGGGCACCGCCCGGGCTGTCGGAGATCCCGCACCTGGGCGAGCAGGTCTTCCGGCAGGCATGGCTGCTCTATGCCGCCATCGTGCTGATCGTGCTCGTGGGCTGGGTGATGCGCGCCACCGCGCTCGGCTTGGCGATCCATGCCGCGGGCACGTCGCCGCAGGCGGGGAGCCATTCGGGGTTGAAGGTGAGCCGCATCCGCTACGGCGCCGTGCTGTTCACCGGCTTCATGTCCGCGCTGGCGGGCTGCTTCCTGTCGATCGGTGACATCCACACCTTCACGGAAGGCATGACCGGCGGCGCCGGCTACCTGGCGATCGCGGCGGTGATCTTCGGCAACTGGCGCCTCGGTCGGACCGTGATGGCCTGCTGCCTCTTCGGAGCCGCCACTGCGCTGCAGTTCCAGCTTCCAGCGATGGGCATCGAGGTGCCCAGCGCCCTGCTGATCGCCTTGCCCTACGTGCTCGCGCTGCTGGCGGTGGGCGGGCTGGTCGGTCGACAGGTCGCGCCCGCGGCGCTCACGAAGCCGTTGCCCGCGCAGGGCTGAAGCGCAGGTGCCGAGGAGGCGGCCCTGCGCGCGAGACGGCCGGCCTCAGTCGCGATCCTCGTAGTAGCGGCGGTACTGCTCGCGCTCCCACTGGCGGCGGCGCCATTCGCGACGCTCGGCACGGCGCTCTTCCCAGCGTTCGGCGCGACGTTCCTCCCAGCGCGCGGCCGGGTCGTAGTAGACGGGCGGCGGAACGGAGTAGACCGGCCGCGGAGCCTGGTAGTAGGTCGGCGCCGGATGGGTGTAGACGGGAGCCGGCTCGTAGTAGACCGGCGCCGGCTCGCTCACGACCACGCCGGGGACGTTGATGCCGACGGACCAGCTGGTGCCGGCGTTGGCCGATGCGGCGACGGTCAGGGCGCCGGCGGCAACGAGGCCTGCAGCGGCGAGCTTGAAGACGGTTCGCGAGAGAATCATTTTTCAACTCCAGAGGGCGGGAATCGCCCTGATGCGCTTCCAACGGACGGCGACCCGATACCGCGCACATCGCGACGGTGAAGAACGTTCCCAAATGTCACTGCGCCACGGCCTGCTGCGGCGCCCGCGATCCTTCGCGCATGTCCGGGCAACCATTGCCGTTCACCTCCCATTCACTTGTGAGCAAATGAAAAAGGATTCACGGATGAAAGAACATGCAGTCGTGATCGCCGGCGCGGGGCCGACGGGCTTGATGCTCGCCGGCGAGCTGGCCCTGGCAGGCGTCGACGTCGCCATCGTCGAGCGCCGCCCGGACCAGGCGCTTGCAGGCTCGCGCGCCGGCGGCCTGAGCTCGCGCTCGCTCGAGGTCCTGGACCAGCGCGGCATCGTCGAGCGGTTCCTCGCGCAGGGGCAGAAGGCCCAGGTCACGGGCTTCTCCGTCACCCGACTGGACATCAGCGACTTCCCGACCCGGCACAACTACGGGCTGGCGCTCAGGCAGAAGCACATCGAGCGCATCCTCGCCGCGTGGATCGACGAGCTCGCGGTGCCGATCTACCGGGGGCACGACCTCGCGGGCTTCGTGCAGGACGAGGCGGGCGTCACCATCGAGCTTTCCGGGGGCGAAGCGTTGCGTGCCGCGTATCTCGTCGGCTGCGACGGCGGCCGCAGCCTCGTGCGCAAGACGGCCGGCATCGCGTTTCCGGGATGGGAGGCGACGACCAGCAGCATCCTCGCCGAGGCGGAGATGACCGAGGAGCCGCCGCTGGGCGTGCATCGCACGGCCCGCGGCATCCATGCCTTCAGCAGGGAGCAGTACGAGATCCGCGACGGCAAGATCGTCTATGCGCAGGAGGGGCCGATCGGCGTGATGGTGACTGAAGAAACAGCCAATGCCACGGCCGAGCCCACGCTCGACGACCTCCGCTCGGCGCTCGTCGAGCTGTGCGGTACCGACTACGGAATCCACGACATGAAGTGGATCTCCCGGTTCACCGACATGTCGCGCCAGGCCGAGAGCTACCGCAGGGGCCGCGTCCTGCTGGCCGGCGATGCCGCGCACGTGCACTCGCCCGTGGGCGGTCAGGGCCTCAACACGGGCGTGCAGGACGCGGTGAACCTCGGGTGGAAGCTCGCCCAGGTGGTCAAGGGCGTTTCGCCCGACAGCCTGCTCGACACCTATCACCGCGAGCGGCACCCGGTCGCGGCACGCGTGCTGCGCACGACGATGGCGCAGGTCGCCCTTCAGCGCACCGACGATCGCACCGAGGCGCTGCGCGAAGTCGTGCTGGAGCTGCTCGGCATGGAGGAGCCGCGCAAGCGCATCGCCGCCGAGATGTCCGGACTGGGCATCCGCTACGACCTGCCAGGGACGCACCCCCTGGTCGGCCGCCGCATGCCCGACCTCGACCTGGTCACCCCCGAAGGCCCCGTGCGCGTGTTCGCGCTGCTGCACGACGCGCGGCCCGTGCTGCTGGACTTGGCGACGCCGGGGCGTCTCGATGTCGCGCCGTGGTCGGGCCGCGTCAGGCTGGTTCACGGCAGGTACGACGGCCCCTGGGAGCTGCCCGCGATCGGCACTGTCGGCGCGCCCGCGGCGGTGCTGATCAGGCCCGACGGGCACGTGGCATGGGTGGGCGAGGGAACATCGGATGGCCTCCACGAGGCGATGTCTACCTGGTTTGGTCCTCCAGGCCCGCAGGCCGGGCGCGCGTGATGCGCTGCGGCGCAGCCCGCAGGTGCAGGCCGGTCAGCTCAGCGTCCGCGTAGACTGCCGCTTTCCCTCCACAGGAGACGCACGCATGACCCGATTGCTCGTACGCAGTTTCGGCGTTTCGCTCGACGGCTATGCCGCCGGTCCGCAGCAGAGCCTGGAGAACCCACTGGGCATCCGCGGGCCGGAGCTCATGGACTGGTTCTTTCCCACGCGCGTCTGGCAGCAGATGCAGAAGACGGGCGGGGCCGGCGAGACCGGCATCGACAACCAGATCGCCGAACAGGGCTTCGCCGAGATGGGCGCCTGGATTCTCGGGCGCAACATGTTCGGGCCGGTGCGCGGCCCCTGGCCCGACAAAAGCTGGAAGGGCTGGTGGGGCGACGAGCCGCCCTACCACGTGCCGGTCTTCGTGCTCACGCACCATGCCCGCGCGCCGCTGACCATGAAGGGCGGCACCACCTTCCACTTCATCACCGGTGGCATCCACGAGGCGCTGGCGCAGGCGCGCGCCGCGGCGGGCGAGCGCGACGTGCGCGTGGGCGGCGGCGTGGCGACGGTGCGTGAATATCTTAAGGCCGGCCTGATCGACGAGCTGCACCTTGCCGTGCGGCCGGTGCTGCTGGGCAAGGGCGAGGCGCTGTTCGAGGGGCTCGACCTGCCGGCGCTGGGCTACCGCTGCGACAGGCAGGTCGCAGGCGAGCGCGCCACGCATGTGTTCCTGCGCCGGGACACTCGCTGAGCGGTCGCGTCTGCCTGAGCGATATCGCGCCGCCTTGCGGTAGCGGACCCGGTTCGATTTTTTTCCGTCACGCATTCCCCGCCGAAGGTCCGGCATTCAGCTGGAGCAGCCGAATGCCGGACTGCCCGGCAGCGGAGAGCATGCTCATTCCAGGTCGATGTCGTTGACCCGCGCGGCCTCCACCACGCGCCCTTCGCCTGTGGCGAGCGGCCGGACCCGGCCCTCGGCCTGCACCCGGTCGCCGACTTTCAGGTTCAGCTGCGCGAAGCCCTGGGGCCGCGTGTGGACGAAGTCTCCGTTGTCGAGCACGACGCCGTTGGCTTCGCCGTGGCGCGCATAGTGGATGCGCGCCACGCGCCCGTCGACGCTGTCGTCGGGCTGTGCTTCGGGCAGCGGCTTGCCGTCGATCGCGGCGAGCCGCTCGAACCGGTACACCGTGTGCGCGGCCTCGCCCTTGGGAGACGGCGGCGATTCGATGCCTTCGACGACCAGTGCCTGGCCGGCGCGGATGTCCGCGAGCTGCGCAGGCAGGCCTTCGCCGTGGCGCTCGAAGACGAACTGCGTGGGGATGCCGTCGGTCTCGATGAGCATTCCCTCGATGCCGCCCTTGGGGCTGTAGAGGTAGTGCGCGAAGCGGCCTTCGACAGACCAGACGTCGACGGTTTCGTGGGGGTTGTGATGAGGCATGGTTTCTTCCTTTGTTGATGTGAGAGTCAGGACGAAAGATCACCCCAGCCGCAGCAGCAGCGCCGATGCTGCGCAGACGACCAGGAACGGAATGCTGATGCGATGGAACTCGCTCAGCCCATGGGGCAGCTTCGCCAGCCGCAGCGCGATCAGGTTGGCCAGCGAGCCCAGCACACAGCCGAAGCCACCCACGCTCACCCCGGCCGCCAGCGCGGGCAGGTCGCGCACGTGGCCGTCCAGCAGGATCGCGGCCGGCACGTTGCTGATGAACTGCGAGGTGATGATGGCAGCGAGGTACGCGCGCCAGCCCTCGGTGATCGGCCAGTGGCCCAGCAGCGACACCACCGCGGGCAGCTGCGCGAGCTGGCGCAGGTCCACGAACATCAGCGCGATGATCGCCAGCAGCGCCCAGTCGATGCCGCGCAGCACGCGCGGATAGCTCACCAGGAACACGCCGAACACCACGCCCAGGCCCGCGAGCAGCCAGTGCCGGTCGAGTGCGATCACGAAACCGATGAACAGCAGCCCCGACAGCGCCAGCATGCGCGGCCGCACCGGCGCGGCCTCGGCCTGCGGCTTGAGCTCGATCGGCGTGCGCGGCACCAGCAGCCACACCGCCACGAAGACCCAGAACAGCATCACCGCGACCGTCGGGGCCATCATCCCCATGAAGGCGACGAAGCCCTCGCCGGAGCGGTGCCAGAGGTACAGGTTCTGCGGATTGCCGATGGGCGTGAGGGCCGAGCCCGCGTTCACCGCGAGCGCCTGCAGCACCACCAGCCGCGCCAGCGGCAGGTGCGCCTGGGTGGCGAGCACGCGCGTGAGCGGCACCAGCAGGAACAGGCTCACGTCGTTGGTGACCAGCGCGGATAGAAAGGCCGCACTGGCCGTCAGCAGCATCGCGAGGCTGCGCTGGTTGTGGGTGCGGGCGAGCAGGCGCTGGGCGGTGGCCTGCAGCATGCCGCTTTTCTCGACGCCCTGGGTGATGGCCAGCAGGCCGGCGAGCGCGCCGACGGTCTGCCAGTCGACCAGGCGCAGCCAGTCCATGGGCGCGCGCGGGCGCAGGAACGCGAACAGCACCGCCACGGCGACCAGCACCCACAGCAGGCCGTTGCCGCCGCCGCCGTTCTCCTCGGTGGCGCGCGCATCGCCGGGCAGCGGCGCGTGGAGCGTGGCGGATACGGAATCCCTGTTCATGCGGTGGCTCCCTCGAGTGCGGCGGCACCGGCTGCGGTGGCCTGGCCGGGACGACGCGTCTCCGGCATCGCGATCGCGAACAGTGCGAGCGCGGCCGCCGCGATGCCCGCGAGCAGGACGAAGGCCGTGCCATAGCCTGCAGCATTGGCGACCGTGCCCGCCACGAGGTTGCTGAGCGCGGCGCCCAGACCCACGCAGGCTGCGCCGATGCCCAGCGCGAAGTTGAAGTGCCCGCTGCCGCGCGTCAGGTCGCTGATCATGAGTGTGAGCATCACGCCGAAGATGCCCGCGCCGACGCCGTCGAGCACCTGCAGCGCCAGCAGTGCCGCAGGGCTGTCGGCCAGCAGGTAGAGCAGGCCGCGCAGCGGCAGCACCGCGAAGCCCGCGAGGAAGATAGGCTTGCGTGCGAGCCGCGGCGCCCAGCGGCCCACGGCCAGCCCGATCGGGATGGTGACCAGTTGCGTGACGATCACGCCCGCGGACATCCACAGCGCCGCCGATGCGCCGGCCCGTGCGCTGACCTTCTGCGCCACCAGCGTGAGCATCGCGGCGTTGGCCAGGTGGAACAGGAAGGCGCAGGCCAGCAGCACGACCAGACGCCGGTCGTACCAGCGCGCGGTGCGCACGCCCGCAGCGGCGGGC
Organism: Variovorax atrisoli; assembly: GCF_014195185.1. NCBI lineage: Bacteria > Pseudomonadati > Pseudomonadota > Betaproteobacteria > Burkholderiales > Comamonadaceae > Variovorax > Variovorax atrisoli. The sequence continues at coordinate 397,326 of NZ_JACIBG010000007.1, forward strand.
GTCACGTCCTGCGCGTCGGCGCCGCGCGCGAGTTGCGGATCGATGTCGCGGTCGCGGATGAGCAGGGCCGCCGCAATGGTCGGCACGGCCATCGCCGTCGCATAGAAGAACATCGCGTGCGCGCCGTACAGGTGGCTCACCGCCCCCGTGCCCAGTGCCCACAGCACCGTGCCCGCGGCCGTGATGGCGGCGTTGCGGCCGATGCGGCTGTCCAGCCCCGCGCGGCCCACCATGCCCAGGCTCGTGGCCGCGAGCGCGGGCGCGACCAGCGTGCCTGCCGCGCCGATCAGCGACTGGCCCGCGAGGATCACCCCATAGCCCGGCCAGTTCGCCATCGCCACCAGCGTCAGCGCGATGAGTGCCACCGCCCCCGCGATCCAGCGCGGCTTGTGGCGCACGCTGTCGATCAGCGCCCCGGCGGGCGCCTGTGCCGCCAGGCCCACCAGGGCCGACACGAACATCACGCTGCCGATGCGCTGGGGATCCCAGGCCAGCGTGCCGGCCATGAAGATCACCAGGAACGGCCCCACGCCGCCCTGGATGTCGGGCGCGAAGAAGGCGAGGGCGTCGAGCGCGCGCACGCTGCGCGAGGAGGGAGCGGGGGAGGTCATCGCTCAGGGCCTCAGGAGTTGGCGGGAGGCTGCGGTGCGAACTGCGGTGCAGGCGGCACCGGCGGCACCGGAGCCATCGGGCGCTGGTGGCGGGGGCCGCGCGGACCCACCTGACCGGCGGGTCCCATGGGGCCGACAGGCCCGCTCACGAGTTCGCGCACGCTGTCGGCGCTCTGGCCGAGGCTGGTCGCCTCGATCGCGCTGCCGTTGGCGCCGCGCGTTCCCCAGCCGCGTGCGAAGAGCTGCGCGCCGGGCTGGAGGATCGCGCCATAGGCCGCGCCGATGTGCGGCGGGAAGCGCACGATGGACTTGTCGGCCAGGATCACGCCGTGCACGTCGCCGCGGTCGGTGTAGAGCAGTCGCTCGATGCGTCCGCCGGCCGACATGGCCGACAGCGCGGCCAGATCGCGCGGGCCGGGCGGGAACATGCCCGGGGCGGGCGGCTGGTCGATCACGCTGCGGCCGTTGGCTTCGAGCGTCTGTGCGCGCACCACCGGCACGTTGGGCGCGCGCCAGCCGGCGACGCGCACCGTGTCGCCGGGCCGCAGCATCTGCATCACCGAGGCCGACAGGTGCGGCGGGAAGGCGACCTGCGTGCCGTCGGCCAGCAGCAGGCCGTCGGCCTCGCCGTTGGGATTGACCAGCCATTGCGAGACGCGGCCTTGCGTCGTCATGCCGGACTCCGGCGCGGCGGCCAGGGGCGGCGGTGGCACGACACCCGCGGGCGGCGGGGGCGGCATCTGCGCGAAGGCGGCGCTGCCGGACAGCAGGCCGGCGATGGCGATCAGGGTGAAGCGGGGTGTCATGAAAGGCTCCTTTGAAGTGTCAGGTGCCTGAGATGAACCACACATCGTGCCAGTGTGTATTTCCTTTTAAATCAACAGCTTGCGTGATCCGGTCTGCGGCCGGACGTACGGTCTGGGGACAGCATGTGTCCGGTTTGCGGACACGTCGGCGGCTGCAGGTGTCAGGATCGGAGGTGCGGCAGCCGCCCCTCAGCAGCCTTCGCGACGGCGTATCACTGCGCCCGCTTCAGCGCTCGCTCGATCTCGCCTTTGCAGAAATGAATGGTCTCGGCGACGGGCATCCGGGCCCAGGCCGGCTCGTCCTCCCCGCCCCCGAGATAGGCCGCCGCCGCACGTTCCATCAGCGAGCGACAGGTCGGTGGCAGGCGTTGCGCTGCCCACGCCGCAGCGACGTCCTTGGACACGATGTTGCCGGTACAGGCGCTGAACCAGATGCGCGCGAGTGCCAGGAGGATGTTTCTTTCCTCACCCAGCCAATCAGGCTCCTCGTTCCACTGCGCAATGGTGTCGAGCAGCGATCTCCTGAAGTCGGAACGCGGCACCTCCTCGAACAGTTCAGCGGCCGCCGGCCCGAGCAGGGCCGAGCTGTGACGGCGCAGTTTGGTGATCAGGATGGCAAGGTCGTGATCGACCAAGGCGGGCTTGAAGCGCCCGGCCTCGATGTCCTCACGCAGCCATTCGCCGAACTGCATCTCGCGCCGCGGCGGATACCGCCAGGGGACGATCTCGCCCAGCGCGACGACCGTCACTTCGAGCGCCCTGAGCGTCTCTGAACTGCCCGGCCACGCCGAATGCGCCAGCAGATCGGTCATCAAAGCGCGCCGGACCGGTTCCGGCAGCGGATCATTGATCGACACCATCAGGTCGATGTCGCTGCCGGGCTTCAAGCCGCCGTCCACGGCCGAGCCGAAGAGATGGATCGCCCGAAGGTTGCGGCCCAGGTGCGACTTCAGGACGGCCTGGACGGAGGAGACTTGAGGAATGATTTCTTGAGGTAACGCGGTCATGAGACGGGACCTGCTACCCAAGTGGGATGCCTCCAAAGGAGGCCGGCTTTTTTATATTCTCCTCTGGGGAGGGGTATTCTTCAGTCCGACAGTGTCCAAAGAAGTATGCCTCAATCCGACCCATGTTGGGTATCTGGAGGGGGATCGAAATGGCGGTTCTGGGGTATGCGAAAGCCGGCTCAGGTACCCCTTGGTTAGAGCAGCACGGGCAGCCTTATTTTTCACGTGCGATTGTCCCGAGGTGAACAGTCGATCTGCCTCTAGAGGGCAGTACGCATGGGTATTCAGGCGCGAGTCGGTGCTTGCTGAGCTGATATGGAAGGCTTCGGATGTCGACGCGACGGGGTATTAGAAGAACCTTGCCGTCCTTCAGAAGGTCTAGCAACTGACGACCTGCATGGGCCATGCGTGCGCTTGCGATTTCTCTTGCACCGCATCTCGGGATGTCTAGTGTCACCGCGTTGCACACGCTAGCGATGGCTGCTTCAGACTGGTTGCAGTCAGTCGGTATGGCCCGCTGAATGTCTGCTAAGCGTCGCAATCGAGCCATCTGGCAGTGCGTCGGTCCGCCTCGCTGTGACAGCAAAGCGGACGGATCTGCGCCACTAAATCGAGCTCGCTCAGATTTCTGTCTGCTCCGAGATCTCTAGGGCGTCATCTACCTCGATGCCCAGATATCTGACTGTCGACTCAAGCTTGGAGTGGCCGAGCAGCAACTGCACCGCACGGAGGTTTCTCGTCCGTCGGTAGATCAACGTTGCCTTCGTCCGTCGCATCGAGTGCGTTCCGTAGTCGGCAGGATCCAGCCCGAGTTCCCTGACCCAGCCACCAAGAATGCGGGCGTACTGCCGGGTGCCGAGGTGCGGCGAGTCGTGCATTCGGCTCGGGAACAGGAAGTCGTCCGATCGCAGTCCGGCGCGGAGGATCCAGGCCTGCACAGCCTCGCGGGTTCCGGGCGTGAGCTCAAACTGCACCGGACGCTGCGTCTTGTGTTGCAACACTGTTGCCCGCGGGGCAACTTGCTCTCCGTGGCAGACGTCCCTGACCTTCAGGCTAACAAGATCGCAGCCTCGCAGCTTGCTGTCCAGGCCCAAATTGAAGAGAGCGAGCTCGCGCACTCGGCCCTCCAGTTGCAGTCGCACCCGCAGTGCCCAGATGTCCTTGAGCTTGAAAGGCGCCTTCCGGCCGACGATCTTGCCCTTGTTCCAAGGCACTTGGCAGGTTGCAGTGTTTACTGATCCCATGATGGTCTCCCATCGAGTTGAGGGAGCCTCAGCATGCGCTGGCCGGACTTCAGCCGTCCTTGATGCAACGCCCAACCAACGCCTGCTTTTTCAGGGGCAGTCATCAGCTTTCGCGGCCAATGTTTGGCCTACGGGAAGCGGCACAATCGGCCACAACCAGTCATTTGCCTCTTGCCAGTTACTTTGAAGCTATCCCTATCTCTGGCTTACCTGTCAGAGAGGCGTGGAGATTGAACCACCATGTCCCAACTCACACAAACCCCGTTTCGGGCGCGACTGGATGCGATTCCTTGGAGCAATTTCAGGACCTGCCTCGGCCCAGCGGACAAGATGGGGGAAGTACTGGAACGCCTCGCAAGTACCGACTTGACTGCTGCACTCGCTGCAAGCCGCGACCTCTGGTGCGATTTGGTTTCGGGTGGTATCGGCCCTCCGTCAGTAGCGATTCATGCGCTCCCGTTTGTTCTCGACGTCTTGCCTCAAGCCGGTGAACAACTGACGATTGAACTCCTTGAGCTTATCTGGCGCTGCGTTCACTTCGACCGACCAGATGAGACGGCAACTTTTCAAGAACTGCGGCGCATGGTCATCGCGCAGCGCCCGCGACTGTTCGGGTACGCCACCGACCCCAATCAGGAAATAGCGGAGTTGGCGAAGGACATCCTTGCCGATATAGGTGAGAAGACCGTCAGCAGTAAGCCCGCTTAAGAGGGGTGGACTGTCTGTTGCAGGCCCACTGACGGCGGCGCGCCTACGGCAGAATGCGGCCAGAAGCGGACTTTGAAGATGCCCTTATATCGTGTCACCGTAATCTGCATGGGTTTAACGGAAGCTCAGCTCGTTGATGTGGTGCCTGACATGCTTTCGGAGTTCGCCGAGCGCCCTTGGCAGAAAGATGTAAGGTGCGAAGCAAAGGATGGTGTGCTGCGCCTATCTGCGCTGAATGACTTCGACAGCAATGGACAGGCGCTGCTGGACGAGTTCTGGGACACTGTCATCGCTTATGTTCATTTCGACGACAAGGTGAGCTTCGAGGTTGAAGAAGTATCGGTGCAGAACAGCCTCGCTGACGATTAGGCAGAGCACGGCCAGAACCGGCCGTTCACCGAGGCGGCACAATGCGGCCACGACCGGACACTCGAACAGAGTGCTTGTTGACCCCAAGACGTCGTAGACCCCGCCTCCATGAGCGATTTCAACCTTCTGACCATTTCCGCTGTTCAGTCCCATATTGGGCCCGCGATTGCGAGATATCTCGGTGCAGATCGCTTCGTCGAGGCAAAGCCACTTCACTGGGTCGACAGCAAAGATGCGCCCATTCGCCGTGTCTTCGCCTACGTACAACTCAAAGGCGGTGTTGTTGCCCCGCGATGGGGGTATTCGTTCGATTTTGTGCCGCACCTTGTGGCGGGAAAAATGCAATGGCATCGCACTGAGAAATCGGCGATTTTTGATGCGTTCATCGACGGACAATCCGCAGAACTCAACCTCTCATACATGTGGGGTGAACAGGGCCTGCTTGAAGGCCTGACATCCCGGCTTTCAAGCGCCGTACGCCAAGCACATGACTTCTGGCAGTTGGGTAGGCAAGCGATATACGACCAGGTTGTCACGCTGAGCAACCGCCCCGAGGCAGGCATGTACACACAGTTGCCCGCGGCAGCCGCGTTTTGCCATGCGCTTTCAGGGCGCGAAGAAGATGCGCGTCGTGCGATGGCGGCTTATATTGAGCGAGGAAAGCCACGCGAAGACACGCTGCCGAAGCTATGGGCAGCTCTCGACGGCGCGCTCGAATCTGGGCTTGGACGCCAGACGGTCTGAATCCGGCGATTTCTATGCGGTGCCTTCTAGGACCTCCCCGTGCCCCGAAGTGCCGGGTAAGCAACTGGCTACAGTCGGCCAAAACCGGTCGTTCAACTATCACCTCTGGCACGGAAAGATGACGTCCCATGAAAGCCATCGTCGTTGAGTTTTCCAAAGTCGTTGATGACAGCGGATACCCGCCCTTCGTGGAATGCCTATTGATTGATGCGATGGGTCAGAGGCACTGTTTCTTGGAGAAGGAGCCGGTGGTGAGCGCGACTAAGATAGTCGACCGAAATTCATAGGCGTTGAATGAAGCCAGAGGTTCAGCCAAACAAGGTGTGGTGCTTTCGGGCTCGGGAATCAGCGCCGAAAGTGGCCTACCAACTTTTCGTGACTCGGCAGGTCTCTGGAATTCATATTCGTGGGAGGAAGTATCCAGCCCACAGGGTTGGGAGCATCGACCAGAAGTGGTGCTCGATTTCTACAACCAGCGACGTCGGCAGGCTTGGGAGGCGACACCCAACGCCGCGCATCACGCTATTGCAGGCCTGGAGGCGAGCTACGAAGTCATCGTCATCACCCAGAATGTCGATGAATTGCATGAGCGAGCAGGTTCCAGCAACGTCATACATGTCCACGGGCAAATAGCGTATGCGCGTGGAACCTCTGCAGCGCGGAGACGCTACAAGATTGGCGGCGCACCCATTTCAAAGGGGCAGCTTTGCGAAGATGGAACGCAACTTCGGCCAGATGTGGTCTGGTTCGGAGAAGAGGTCGAATTTCTGAGTGAGGCGAAACACCACGTTGCGAGCGCAGGACGGGTACTCGTGGTCGGAACTTCACTTTCGGTCTTTCCGGTCGCCGCTCTCGTGAAGGCCGCACGTGGCCGGGCCGACAAGGTCTTGGTCGGATTCGACGTCATCAAGCCACCATACGGATACACGTTCCTTCGGGGTAAGGCGACCGAGCTTGTCCCAAAAGTGGTGGACAGATGGCTTGCCGACAGCATGGAAGGGGGGCACCTAGCGGCGGGGCATCTGGGAGACGCCGGTGAGGCTCGCGCGTTCCCCAGCCAGGCTGCGATGGACTACGGTCGGCAACATCCAGAAATTCGGCCCCTCGACCAAAATGAGTCTTGACCACACATGAAGCGCCGCATTTCGCCAGCATGGATTGCGTTTGGAGCGATCACCGTCCTCGGTGCGACGGGTGTTCTGATCGGCCATCGCTCTGGCCGTTCCAACTCAGGTCTGGAGCAGCAGTGCCTGACCTACTGCAGGGGTCAAGGCAAAGAAGGCCAGATGGTGCAGACCTATCCCAAAACCATGACCGGCTCTCGCGATTCTCCCGTTGAATGTCGCTGTCGATAGCTGTGCCTTTGCCAGAAGCAGTCCTTTGATGATCAATCCAAATATCAACCCCTTGCCATTCCATCCTCGCACGGAGCTAGAGAAGACCGTCTGCAACTTGGTGACAGCCGAGTGCGGGGAAGTCGTGCTCAATTTTTGGGATCAAGCAAGCTATCCGTACGAGGACATTAACGGCAATCCTGTGCCGCTGGAAGCGGACTACCAAGTTCGCACCGGAAAGCTATACAACGGACTGTTTTGTACGGGAAGCTACTTTCTGGTTCGGGTCAACAATGGCGCCGTTGAGATCGAGTTTGAAAGCCGATGGGTTTGACGCTTCTCGGCCACAACCAGTCATACGAGTAATGCCTAGAAATGCAGACCTTCAGCCCGAGCGGATGCCCCTGCGGCGTCGGCGGTGCTTGTTTGCTGGTCTTTGCGTTTTAGGAGCCGCGGCTGAGGCGCAGAGCCTTCCCCACACCATCGCAACCTATGACCCACCGGCGGACATGGACTTGCTATATGAACCGAGAGCGGTCTCTGGTCTTGCCGCGCAGCGAGAGCGCCTGTTCAGTTTCCTTGCGAAGATGCCAGAACAGTTTTCTGGGGACTGTGTCGAGAAAACTTGGCTCGTTATTGGATACGCGGGTCGCGATGAGGAAGGCGCGCAATCCCTTGCTTTGTTGTCGCGAGCGCGGGCCGAAAACACAAAGGCGCTCCTAGTTCGCGCAGGCATCGATGGTGAACGAATCAAGGTCGAATGGTTTGGTGCAAGCCGACCCGTAGCGCAGACCGGCGATGCTCGGAATCGGCGAACCGAAATCGAGTACGCGGTTTGTAGTCGTCCCTCCCCAAAGTAGCATTTCTTTTTCGAGATGACTCAATTTGGCCAGAACCAGACATTCGCCATGACGCCAGAAAGTTACCCAGTGGTTGGCAGATTCAAGAACGAAACCGTTTTCGCTATGACGCTGTATCTTGAGATGCTCCCTGAAGAGGTAATCCTTGAGCCTGGCGATGAGGTGGAACTGCTTGCGCTACCCACTGACAACCTGCTGCCTCTCGACGTGGCCCCCGTGGAGGGCGGTCTCCACATACACGCACACAAAGAGTGGGACCCGGATTGGCACGTAAGATTCAGAGGCAGAGTTATCAAGGCCGGCAATCCAACCCGTCTTTCTGACTACCGCTGAAGCCAACATCTGAGATGCTTGCATCGAGACCGCTAGGCGACCGGCCAATGTCGGCCGCATGCGCCTTCTCAACGCGGGCTACTCTTAGCGTAGTCGAGAAAAATCACTTCGCACAAATATCCTATGAAACGAATTCCCGATCGCCACGCGCCAGACGACTGGACTGAAGAAGGAGCCAAGATTCTGTCTGAGACAAGCCTCGCGAAGATAAAGAATGCGTTGGCCAGAGGTCCCGTCATTGTTCAGCATTGGTTCTATCGAGGAGCCAGTTCGCCACGTGTCATCTCCTTCGAGGACATCGAGGAATTCGAGGCCCACTTGGAGCAGCATGCGATTCCGGGTGACGCCTTTGATATCTGGAGCTTCAACGAGGTCTGCAAGATGGAAAACGTCCTCACTGAAGGCAAGCTGCACGACACGGATGGCTGTGTGCCCAGGGGCGGCGCCTATTGAAGAGCGCCGCGTCCTGCTTCAGTCGGCCAAGAGCGGTCCTCTGATAGCTGGGCACAATCCGCCGCCAACACCGGTCATTCGGCGCGAGCAATCAACCGTACCGACATATTCATTCGCTTTGTAATTCACAGCAACGACATCGACTCCGGCAGAAGGCAGGGCTTGTTTCAGGCACTCGGAGAGCTCGAGACACAAGGGTTGCTCTCGGAGCACGAAGTTGAGAACTACTACGAACTTCGAGACTGGTTCCGAAAAAATCTTCGCAAGCCCGTGAGCTTCACTCGTTCGTCCAAACCGCACGCGAAGAAGGTGGCACTCAGTTGGTTCAAGGACACCGCAACTCAGCACATCAGCACATCAGCACATCAGCACATCAGCACATCAGCACATCAGCATGATGCACGGGATGGCTCGGGTACTGGAAGCGCACGATGTGATGGTTGAAATCCTGCGTAGCGAGCGGCCTGGCTATGTTGTTTACGAGGATGAATTTCAAGTCGCGGCTGAACCATTCCATGAAACACTAACGTAGCCTTGTTCGGCAAAATTCGGCCAGAACCGGCCGCTTATTGCAGCTGGCAAAACTCGGCCATAAGTGGACTTCCAGAAAATAGCGTGATGCAAATCATCGTCTCCTCGCTTGAAGATGCTGGATTTTTCAGACCAGATGTTGCCGCCGTGACAGCTGGATTGACGCGTCTCGGCATTACCGCCAACTCCCAAATTGGATCGTTCTACCTTCGATACGATGGACCATTGGCAAGTGAGAACACGGGCTTCGTACTGCTAGATGTTGTTGGTGCACTGCCTCAAGAATCCATCGAGGCTTCTACAGCATTGGTCCGTAGCAAATTTGGCTGGCCAAAGCGATATGTGGTTTTGACTAGCTTCCTGGGTGGAGGCGTGATGGTCTACGATATTTCGACCGAACAGGTCTACGACGTCGACTTCGAAGGCGGCGACGCTCTGCTCAAGAACGGCCAGCTCGAGCCTCGCTACCCCTCATTTCTAGAGTTTCTTCGCTTCCTCTTTGGCGAGGCATAAGCTAGCGTCTGAGGAGGCCTGCATGCGGCCATCAGCCGACGTTCGCCAGATGTGCAGAACCTGCTTGGCTTCGGTCATTCGCGGTGATTAATGATGAGTCCGCGACGGAATTCTGCGCTTCTGCAAGGCTCAGGTCTGAGGATGAGCTCTTCGATGCTGCCTACGAAATTCAAGAGTTTCACGTGGTAGCGCTCCAGCGTCGCATGTCGCGTCCAAACTATCAACCGAGCGTTTCAGCGGTTGACGAGGGCGTCGCTCGCGAGCGTCACCATGCAATCAATTAGCTGGTCGGATATTGCGGACAGTCATGGGATGACGTCACGACCGATACCTGACGGCCACTGCCAGCCAGTCACCAACTTTGGCTTGCGCGCAGGCCAGCGACTACTCGGCCACCACTCAAACACATACAACGCAAAGACAGCATTCCACGAGAGGCATTGACCCAGGTATTGGGAGCGGTCTACCAAGGCTCACCCGTGGTGATAGAGGCCTATGCAGTGCCCAACTGCGAATTGATGCAATTCGACGAACAGCCGGCGCTTGAGCGGTTCGTCTCCGCCGAATTGGCAGCCGGCCGCCCCACAGCCAACCCGCATCAATCTGACGGCAAACGCGTGGTCGTCTCAGGATTTCTCAAGCGAGTTCAGACGTGGGCCGGCGAGCTTCTTGCTTGACCTGATTGCAGCAGCCGGTCGCGTTGCGCAGGAGGATCTCCATGCCGAACTTTTACTTGCCGCTCTCCGGCAATGTGCGCCAGGACATCAACCCCTGGACCTGGTGGACCCGGATTTCCAATGGGCAGCTTGGGTTCATCAACATCAACATGGGCAAGTCGTCAGACCCCGCTCTCGAGCAGCAGATCCTGGACGACGTGGGAAGTTACGGACGCCAGATTGGCCAGCTCGGCGATGCGCTGGAAGCTGTTCTTGCGCACATGAAGACGGACACCTGGAATTCCGACGCCAAGGAGGCGGTGGAAGCCTTCAAATTCCAGCTGGCCGAGATTCGCCGGCTGAAGCGAAGCCGGGCTGACAGCAAGACCTGAGATTTCCCGGTGAGCTCCCGGCGGCCGCGGCATCGTGCCGTGCTGACGGCGAGCGCCATCGCGGCCCAGGTGAGATAGACCGGCCAGCCATCGAGAACAGTGAGTTGGACGACGCCCACCATCGGCAGCAACCCTGCGGCTGCGAATCGGGTCCCCAGGCCCGGTATCAGCAGAATGGGCAGGACGATTTCGGCACTGCCCACAAGGAAGGCGGTCGCGACGTTGTGCTCGAAACCCGATACATCGAGAACAAAGCTGTCTTCGGTGGAGGTACGTCAAGCCCGGGTGCGCGTGAACTCGGCCATTGGGCGCAACCGTTTACGACAGAGATGGAAAGCCAATCGAGCGGCGGAAGCTGACGGTTGCCGCAAGCTTCTAGCAATGTCCGCCTTGACCCAAGAGTTCAGAAGACTGCGACAGGCTACAGTCGGGGCCAATTGCGGATATTCAAAGGAGCTTCATGTTCAGCTTACTGACGGACTTCGTGGTTGGAATCTTCGAGATCGTCCTTGACGTGGTGCTCTTCAGAAGGCAGCGCCGCAAGCGCGGTTACAGTGACCGCGCATTCTCCGAGGACGCAAACGAGATCGCACGCCTTGACCTCATCACATTGACCTACATTGGTCTCGCATCGGTCGCATTGATGCTTTCTCTGAGCTTCATCGCTGGTGTTCCGGTAGGCTGGAGCATCGCAGTCGGTATCGCTGTGGGCGTGGTTTGGGGTATTTGGCGATATATGCAGCTGGTCAATAGACCATGAGCGCAGGACAGTCGGCGGCAGGACAACGGACTTCGGGCACAACCAGTCAGTCGCACCGTAACCGAAAATTCGGCCAGCAGCAGCCCTTGGCGTTGCACTGGACCGGCTTGGCCCGCCAATAAACTTTTTTGTTTAGCGTGCGATGTTGTCAATAGCCTATGAAGCAGTCTCAGAAAACACTTCAAGCGCTTCTGTCTTTTCTCCTGATAGCCGGGTGCACCGACAACATTGAGAAATTGAAACTGAGCAAAGAAGATAGGGAGCGAATTCTCCTCTTGCAAAATCCCTTTGGAGGCAATCTCGTCCGAATAAATGCGGCTGGGAAAGGCGAGCCTATTTTGATAGGTCTGAAAGATTGCAAGGTCTACCGTGCCGAGACTGAGCAAGGCGTAGTTACCGAGTGGGTTCATGTACCGGAAGTCGCTGAGTTCTACCCTCTCCCGTCGGCGTGCAGCCGCGAGAATGTGGAATACGACGGTGAATACGTAAAGATAGAGTTCTGCAAAACGCCAATTGCTGCAGGTGGAGGGTGCGCGGGTGGAATTAGTCCTCACCGAAGTAGAAACGGCAAAGATTGGGAGGTCCGCACCGAAAAAGGCAACTGGAAACCGATAGACAAGCTGCCTTAGGGAAGGTCACATATGGGCGCCTCCAGGATCGCAAGAACTCGCGTGAGCGAAGATTCGGGAGACAGGACTGCAGTCGCCCGAGCGTGGTAGCGGATGGTTCGATGAACTTCCGTTTTCGTGAGACAGCAATTTCCGCCTAGGGCCCTGAGCCGTAGTTCGCTGCTCTCGAAAGCAGTCGTTTATCTGCTCACACTTGTGCTCACCAAATGTCCAGTCGGTCAAACTGAAATCGAACAGTTTCTGCTCCAGCCGGGACATCCCCGAAGTTGAAGACGAAGCCACGCGCTTGGACCAGTCCCTCGGCCTGATCGATTACTTCGCCGCAACCGCGATACCCGTAGCTCCCGTGACACTTCAGCCGCTCTGCACCAGCAAGTGCTTTCTTATCTGCCGGCCAGTCTTGCAGGTACGGAGACTCCAGTTCGTCAACCATGACCGGATGCAGCAGGTTGGGAACTGTTTGGCCAACCTTGTAAGAGCACTGAAAGCAGAAGGCCACCACAGTGGCCACATCGCTGGAAAGCGTAACGTCGGCGTCCCCGCCATCTGAAAGCCAGTTGATGCTCGAAATGGTGAGGTGACTCATCGAAGTTGCGATTCTTGGCCTAATTGACGGCTTGTCTTGGACGACCACTGTTGGCTGCTAAGCGCGAACGCGGAATTCGATTTGAAAGATGACCTCACCCGTTGCCTTTAGAGGCGCCAATTTCGAAAGCGAATCGTATACAGCCCGAAGGGTAGACTTTTCCGCTCTTCCTCGAGTTGCAAGGTTAACCTTGCAGTTTCCAGGTTGGCAGTTAAATTGCACGATCGCTGTCATTGGCTCCTTATTTTTCTCGAGTTCGGGATAAGCCCGCGCTTCGATTGCTTTTATGAAGGTTGCCAAATCCTCCACCTTCACGCGAGACCTCAGCTCCAATTCTCCAATGAGGAGCGTGACGCCAGCTGTGGAGGTACGACGTTCGCCGGTCTCTCTCGGTACTGCGGGTACATACGTCCTGAATTCCCCAAGTGTTTCGTAGGTCTTCCGATCAACCGGATTTTCATAGCGCGATTGAGCAAGTACGCAAATGCTGGCCAGCGCCGCCGAAGCGAGGAGTACTCTTACAAGGAAACGATACATTCTCGGCCTAAGGTTTGAAACGACCAGCTTGAACCGGATTGGATCTCTCCGCGTCATACACAAGGCTTTTCTGGAATTTCGGTGTATGGACGAATTTTTCCCCGATGCGGCGAACGACAGGTTGTGGCCGCCGTCGGCCTGCTGACTAGTCGGCCCGGCGATTCTCACGCAGGTGTTTTTGCAAGTCCCGGTCAGCCAGGAACGACAGTAAGTCCTGCAGCGTCGCCCTGGAACTCTGCCGGCGGATGATGTTCAAGCGCCGGATGGCAACGTTTTCACGCTGGTAGGCGTGAAGCTTGTGATGACCATCAATAATGAACTCAGCCCATGCCTTGTCGTGCGATACGGTAATGACGGCTGGTCGTTCTCCACGTCGAATCGCCTGTGCATGGCGATCTATCGTGAGCCGAGATAGGGCCGCCCGGGGGTGAGTGGCAACCATGGCGCCGAAGCCGGGGTAAAACCGCGTGATGTCCAATGTCACCTCCGGCCGCACTTCTTGCTCCACCACGTATGAATCAACAGGCACGTCTTCGAGTACGAAGGCGTACTGCCCTGACACCAAGGTTGCAGCAACCTCTTGAAAATGTTCCATCAACGGCAGATCGTCTGGAACTGAAGTCTCTACTGAGCGCCTGAATCGCGCAAGTGCGTGATTTGGTTGACGCGAGACGGAACGCACGAGGTGCTGGCCCACGCTTCCTTCGCAATCAGCCCAGTAGGCTGCAATGACCTCTTGTGAAATCTGCAACACCGCCTCAAAACTATCTCCCCGCACCTCAAGCACGCCGCCCGGTGAAACTGCGACGACGTTCTCCTCTCGGATAACTCTATGGCTCTTCGGATGAGAGATGCCGCTCAGACTCTTGTTCATGGGCAGGGTGGCGCTTGACGTAGTTCGGAAGGCTCAGCGCGGATACCAGACTCGAAATCCGGTTGGGGTTTCACGCTCAAATTGCGGCCACCTTCAGGAGGTCGCCATTGGCCGCATTCTGCCTCGTCGCCGAGCGGCAGCTTGTGGCCGGGAGCTGTAGTTAGCCGCCGCTACGAAGTCCAACTGTCGCGTGCGATCGTTGTCTGTCAGTACATGAGCTGTGCCTCTAACTCTTTTCAAAGGCTGATTGAACTCGGCTCTGAAAATGCGCAGCCGGTACATCCCGACAGGCCGATTGCATCGATGACCTTGGAGCTCACGGCTATCCTGTTGAGTTCATCTACGATGAGCCAGTTCAAGTTAGCAATTGCTGTCTCGTCGAGCACAATCTTTCGAGCAACAAGAACGTCTCCAAGCGCCTCATCAAGGTCAACGTCGGATTTTCTAAGGTCGAGCGCTCGCGGGCGCATTAGAGAATTCAGCGCGAAAAATTGCTGCCCGTCTAACTTGTTCCCGTTGTAGGACACTGCAACCGGAAAAAACTCGACTTCCGCACCGACCAGTTGAAGAGCAGCGGCAAGCTTGCGAGAAACGATATCGATGTGAATTGACCCCATGAAGTCAACGAGACCCTGAGGTGAGTCAGATGAGTCGGATACGTCGAATTCGAGGTTCGGGTACTGATTTGCGAGGCTGACACCTCCCCAGAAGGGAAAGTTCAGGACTGCGCGCGAGTTCAATAGCCTGCATTCTGGATATGGGACATTGCCGGAGACGTCACGGTGAAGAATCCAATGCATTTTCTTGAGTGAAAGTATGCGAGCAGGGGCTGTACAGGCGACCACTGGCACGAATCAGAGTTGACCGCGACCGGCCGCTTCTGGCCGATTGTCATCATTCAGTCGCGTTGCTGCCACTCAAGTAGCTCTCTCGGCAAGCAGAGCAGAAGCTCACGGTCTTGTGCGTAGCTTGCTCGGCCCAGCATGGGCCGTACGCGGCAAGATTGACGAATGGATGGATTTGGTCGGCGTGCGACACAGCTTCAGGAGAAAGAGGACGTCTGGTTCCGTAGAAGATGGGAACTCTTTCCGACTGCAGTTCTTCCTCGTGAACCGGACAGATGCCAAATGCCTGCAGTGCGTCTTCCAAAGACTCGATTTTGATGCCGGTCGCAAAGCTGAAAGCCGACAGCATTTTCTTCTGCCAATAGTAGAGCCGGCCGATAGCTACGGAATTGCGGTGAAGCACCAGAAGGAACTTTGCGGTCCGTTCGGCTCCATGGATAGCCTTCAAGGCAACTAGATTGTGCTGAGCATTCATTCAGAGCCTGCCTTTGGCCAGCAGCCTCCGCACTAGGTTTTGGTGAATTTGGAAGCCAAGAGCACTCGGCTCCCTGCTACGCCAGCCAGCAGCCCGGCACCGATTGAAAGAAAGAGCAACGAATGCGGCGCAACTTCAGAGCTTGCGAGCGCCACTGTCGCAACTACGAGGAGTACTTGGAAGAAGCGCATTCGATTCTGAGACGTAGACGCCGGTGATGTGCAAACCGCGATGGCAAGGGGCCGCTTTGGTCCCATTCTGCCTCGTCACCGAGCGGCAGCTTTTGGCCGCATTGTGCTGGCCCAGCGAACGGCCGGTTCTGGCCGAACACCGCCGTTTTTGAGTGCCGAAACTTTGTTCACACAGTGTTGAACGCGTACTGCTCAGCGACTGAAACGGGCCGCCTCGAACTGGTCTGTGTCGAACCTTCCTTGGTGCTCAAGAACGGGTAGAAGTTGAAGCATTGGTCTCCTGGCAGTCGCCGTACGTCTTCCTCCCAGCCGGTCCAGCGCATTCCATCGTAGAAAGTGCGCAACCGATCCGTGAATGCCCATTGTGTGAAAGCAGAGTGACTGAACCCAAGACTTTCCCATGTCAGCGTGTCTGGAGCGAGATAGTGCACAGCGCCTCTATCGTCGCCGAGCGCACCCCCATTGATAGCGAAGAAGCCGCCAACCGCATCGTCGGCTACAAGGCAGAAGCCGTTCGACCGCCCGGCATTCCATGCCCCGATGTTGCGGGTCAACTTGGGATGCCCGGACCCGAGCATTCTGAGCCAGCCACCGTCCACCAGAACGCCACCGGTTCCATAGGCCAGCGCTCCAAGGACCGATCGAGTCGTCACTTGCAGTTCGATCAGGACGTCGCCCCGGTTGGAAGATGGAGGCAATATTTCAACCGAGAGGGCGGCTGCTCTCGCCCAATGCTCAACCAGCGGCAGGGCTGGTTCCTGGGTGTCCAGCAATTCGTCTAGAGAACGCAAGGCTCCTCCTCAAAGTCCGGTTTTGGCTGACTGTAGCCGGTCGCAGAGCCATCGCGAAGGGGCCCTAAATGGCTTTGCATGCTTCGAAGCGGTCACTCATGAAAGCACGTTGTACGGCTCTGACTCAGTGCCTCGACCTCTATGAATGTAGTTGTTTTCACAGACAGGACATCCTCGGTTCCATGTGTATAGGGAATGAGTGGCGCAGTATGGTGCTTGCTCTCCTGGAGCAAACGAAGCCACTGTCAGTTTCTCGGTGCCGGCTTCGACGAATGCCGGCAGTCTGCCAAGCTCAACGTGCGCGTCCTCCCATCCCAGGGATTGGAATAGTTCGACCAGCTGACCAGCATCTACTGCTGTGCCAAACAGTCGATGAACGTCGACTTCCCTCCATCCGGTCCGGGTGGCCATCCACCTCCGAAACTCTCCCATAGCGTCTGCGCGAATCTTGGCCCACACCGAGAAAACAGCTATTTCAGTCATGTTTTTGAAGCTCCAAGGCTCGACTCAATGGTTTTCCCAATGGACCGCCTCTGGCCCTACGTCGTGCGCCGTGTGTGCCCTAGTGGCAGGTCTCGCCGCAAACTTCTCGAGGCAGGGTTAATTGGTCATCAGTAATAGCACCAAGGACCAGAGCGAACCAACTACGCCGGCGGAAATGAACCACACGAATAAGCGTTTCGCGATGACCAGGTATCGCGCGCGATCTGCAGGGTTGATAAGCCATGTTCGACTGAAGGGCTCACTACTGCGGCCCAATACGAAGAAATAGGCGGGTAGTATGAAGAACACCATCGCTGCGGATGCCCACAAGAGGTTGTAGGCAAGAACCGATTCGATATGGTTTTGCGCGAGCCAGTCCTCGAACGGCAACAGGCCGAAGGACGTCCATGCGCCGGCAGCTGCGGCGGTCTTGTTTGATGCTTCTATTTGCATAGCGTGCAAACGCAAGCCAGGACGATCTTGAACAATGCCTTCGCGTTCATGTAGTGCTCCTTGCGGCATTTCCAGCCTCAATCATGAATGATTGGAAGCCCATAGGGAATATCCGGTGTTGGCCGAATCCTGTCCGACGCTCAAATCTCTCGTAGCTGCTCAGCAAGCACAACAAAACTACTGCTACCTTCGGTGGACTCGACTCCCCAGGGCCGCGTCGTCGCAACACGGACGACTGAGCGACCGCTCGAATCCAGCCACTGCGACTCAACTTCACAAGCAATAACGCCAGGTGCTGGAAGCGACTCGACGTCAACTTCAGTCGCGCTCACGACGGGCTCCTTCTCCACAAAACGGTGTCTCTGCCCCATCGCATCGATCAAGAGGCATTCCACGAAGGGTGGATATCCGCTGTCATCAACAACTTGGGATATCTCAACGGCAATAGCTTTCATGGGGCGTCATTTTCTCGTGTCGGAGGTGATTGTCGAAGGTCCGGTTGTAGCCGAGTCGAGCCTATGGAGCTCGCGCGTCAAGCTCATCCCAGGTTGGTGCGAGTCCCAAGCTTCGCAGATGGGTACCGAGGTCCACTAAGGGCTTCGTACCAATCTCGGACTCGACGAACCAAGTAGCCTCGCACTCCTCGCAAACGAACAGCCCAGCGCCGCTGCGTCTAATTGCCATTGCGGCAATCTCGCCTTGTTCACATCTTGGGCAAAGCATGGGGGCAGGCGGGCCGCTCGATGTCCGCTATCGCGCGAAGTCTAAAAGAGCTACGAGTGTCGGCTCTTGGCCGACTGTAGCTGGTGGGGCTTCCGTTGCGAGCGGACCCGTTGCAGTCCTGCGTAAGGTTGGCCTTATCGACGCAAGGCGGACAGTCGATGCGCGTTGTTTGCGGGGTCTACCTTAGGCGGCCGGTGAAGCGAACATGACTCGAAGAGGTATCCCGTGCTCGTTAGCCGCATCAACGACCTCGGACGGCACATCTAGGTTTGCCCAGCTGCGCGGCGTATAGATATTGATGTGCAGTTCCAGTGCTGTGTATTTCCCCGACAGCGTCTCTCGGATCCAGGTCAGAGCACCGCTGATGTCGCCGACTGCACACTCGACGCGGTGATAGACCATTCGCGGCTCCCTCACTGCGACACCGCCGGTGAATCGAGGGAAGCGCTTAGAAAATATGTCAAAGACATCATCGTGAATGCCCCGCACGACGAACGAATAGGAAACTGCATCGGGATCAGATTTGCTCATTTATGTAGGCTAGCCTATGCGAAGCAGACCAAGCCAAGCGGCAGCTTGTGCCCGGCTGCGGCTATACGTCGCCTCGACCCACGGCCATGGCAATTTGACAGGCGGCGCGCTCAGCCTGTCCCTTTCCGGGATAGTCGTCTGGGACGACCTCAATCGCCTCAACTTCAAGGCGACTTCCAAGCTCAGCGTTTGCCCGAGCCACCCCAGCAAGTATCTCGGACACATGATTCGACAGGTCAAACTGGACCTTCGCCTCCGTCCTGTCCATCGCGAGTAACCGAATCAACGCGGGGCCACTCGGCGGCGCCTTGCCAAACCTAACGGAGACCAAGACGCACGTTGGCCCGGTCACATGCTGATAGCGGTAGAAGACCGAGCGCTGGATCCGTTTGATGTCCATCTTGAGGGGCGGTATTGAATGACAGGTCGTGGCCGACATTGGCCGGTCGCCTGGCAGTCTAGATGCAAGCATCTCAGATGTTGGCTTCAGCGGTAATCAGAAAGACGGGTTGGATTGCCGACCTTGATAACTCTGCCCCTGAATCTGACATGCCAATCCGGGTCGCACTCTTTGTGTGCGTGTATGTGAAGCCCGCTCTCCACGGGTACTACGTCGAGAGGCAGCAGGTTGTCAGTAGGTTGCGCAAGCAGTTCCACCTCATCGCCAGCCTCAAGGATTACCTCTTCAGGGACCATCTCAAGATACAGCGTCATAGCGAAAGCGGTTTCGTTCTTGAAGCTGCCAACTACTGGGTAATTTTCTGGCGTCATGGCGAAGGTCTGACTCTGGCCGGGCTCAGTCAGTCTTCGCCCCACTCCGAAGAAGCGCCAGTTTGAGGCGTTTGATAAGTCTTCCCCACATCGACTGACTCTTCGGAGTCTGCATTTTTCACGCCCCTTTGTTGAATCAAAGAACTGAACTCTGCTGAAGAGCGACTGCATCTGGCCGAGAGCTGTAGATGACGCGAACAGGACCAAGGCCGGCAAAGCGGCGGAGCCTCAGCTCCGGCATGCCTCACCGGAATCCAGAAGCAGTCGAAACGGCTCCCATCCACCTGGTGGGTCCCATTCGGCATTGCCAAAAATCTGACCATCTTGAATTCTCTGCACGATGACGCCATCGACTCCAAGCCCGGACTTCCTCCACAGGAGCTGGCCGGTTCCGTCGAAGCGCAACAACTCTGTGGCTGAGGCAACCAAGACTGATGAACCAAGTTCCAATGACTCAGTATCGCTCGAAGTGAATAGGCGGCCAAAGTAGCCATCGAGCGAGTGCGATGCCAAGTCGCCTGTCCTGGGCGAGAACACGGCGACTTGCTCGCCATAGCCAATGTAGATCAGTTCGCCAACGCGGCGTACATCCTGAAAACAGGAATGCCCAACGACTGGGAGCAAGTCAACTCGCCAATTGGCCTCTGACCCAAGGCTGATCCCAACAGCCGCAACGGCGGATGCTGTTGAGTCGGAGGAGCCGCCCAATACAAAGCGATCAGCGTTGCGCCGGTCGCCGACATCTTCGGCAGTGACAAAGGTTGCCCGCATGTTCATGACGTGCAGCTTGTCGTTCTGGTCAGCAAGCCTAGTTATTGACAGATCTATCCATAACGCATAGCATGACGGCATGGTAAGACCACGGGAATTCGACCGGGACGAAGCATTGGAGAAGGCCACCCAGGTTTTCTGGGACCGTGGCTATGCTGGCACGTCGACTGACGACTTGCGCAACGCGATGGGAATAGGTCGTCAAAGCATGTACAACGCCTTTGGGGACAAGCGGCAGCTGTATCTGGAAGTGTTGGCGAAGTACCAGGCCAAGAGCGTGGAAACGCATCTGCGAAGGCTCAATGAGCAATCGTCGGCTCGCGAAGGTATTCGGGCGATGTTGAAAGGCTTGGCCGTCGAGGATGACCGGGTGCGCGCGATGGGATGCTTCGGCGTTGGTGCGACGGGCGAGTTCGGTATTACCGACCCGGAGCTTTCCGGCATGTCCGCAAATTCGAGAGCTCTCTTGGGAGAGCGCCTCGTGGCCAAGGTCCGCGAAGGTCAGAGCGCTGGCGACATAGCGCCACACCTTGATGCGGAGCGTGCGGCCGCCTTTGTCATCCTTACCATGACCGGGCTGCAAGTGGCAGCCCGCGCAGGCGCCAATGTGCAGAGCATGCACGCGATGGCTGATTTCGCAGTTGACCTACTTGGGGTCGGCTGAGTTGGGCTCTGCCATGAGGCAGTTTTTTTTGCTTAGTTATGGACTGAACTGTCCAAAAAGGAGAAATGATGTCAGATTCGACAAGGGGTGCAGCTCTGGTGTTTGGTGGTGCGAGGGGCATCGGTGCTGCAGCGGTGAGGCGCCTCGCGGCCGATGGTTACCCGGTCGCTTTCACGTTCGTATCGCGCCCGGACAGCGCGCAGGCACTGGTGCAGGAAGTCGCTGCAGCCGGAGGACGAGCGCATGCCATCCAGGCGGACAGCGCCAGCGCCGACGCCATCATCGAGGCCGTACGGCAGGCAGTCGAAAAGTTCGGCCTCATCAAGGTGGTCGTCGTCAACGCTGGCATCTATAGGGCGGGCACCATCGGTGACGTTTCCTTGCGCGACCTGGACGAGATGCTCAGCATCAACGTGCGCGCTGTCTTCCTGTCCATCCAGGCGGCTCTTCCGCACCTCGTGGATGGCGCTCGTGTCATCACCATTGGCAGCAACGTGGCTGTCCGCACCGGCATTCCAGGGGCGAGTGTCTACCAGTTGACCAAGACCGCCGTGGCCGGGCTTGTGAAGGGAGCGGCGCTGGACCTAGCTCCGCGTGGAATCACGGTCAATAACATCCAGCCTGGCCCGATTGAAACCGACCTGACGGCCAGCATGATCGAGGCGTTGAAGCCGTTGAGCCCGCTCAGGCGTGTTGGCCAACCCCATGAGGTCGGAGCACTTATCTCCTACTTGGCCGGCGACGAGGCAGGATATATGACCGGAGCCAGCCTCACCATCGACGGCGGCTTCACGCTGTAGTTGCCAAAGGCAGGGTGGCGAGTATGCTTGGCGGCGACGCGAGCGGCCACTCGTGGCCGACTGTCGCCTGCCACTGCGTCTGCGCTAAAGGATCGAACTCAAGACTCTTTCGAGGGCGTTTCGTCCGAGGGCCTGTCGCGGCGGCGGGCATGAGATAGACGCCAACGAACGAGATCATCGGCGCCGGGGCCGGGGTTGATCTCAAGGTCGGCTGTGCTGACCACATCCCCGGTTTCTTGATCGATGAAACTCAACCGAACCTCCGCACCGGTCTTTCGATTCACGAAAGTCATCGGAGGCGCGCCCGCGCCGGACACTCCCAAGCGGTCGCCGATCTGGGCGAGCACGGGCATCATGGGCGCCATCTGCCAGCCTTTCTGGGTCAGCAGATATTCACAGCGCTCTGGGTTTGCCTGGTAGCGCCTTCGCTCAATGAGGCCATTGGCTTCGAGGTGCTTCAGACGATCGCTCAGCGTTGCATTCGTGACGCCGGAGGACTTGCGAAAGTCCTCGTAGCGGCGGAGGCCACAGACCATATCCCGCAGGATGACTAGACCCCAGCGGTCTCCGATCGCGGCCATCACGCCAGCGATCGAGCACACCATCCCATCAAAACCCTTCGAGCGCATCTCGCTCCTTCCGACGTCTACTGCCTTGCTGGCGATGCTCTCATAAGAAGAGGCGCTGGTGTCGGCAGCGCTGAAGCATTGCCGCCGCAGCGCTTGGCCGATCAGCCTGCCTGGGTGATCGAGCGAGAGCACTGCCAATACTCCTTTGCAAAAAATCCAATTAACTCTTATTATAAGAGTGACTGTCGCACCGGACGAGAAAGGCTCGCATGTTCAGGGCCTCAGGGCCTGATGGCGAGCATCCGGCGCTGACCGCTGCAGCAGATCATCGAATTGGGTCCAATGAAGAGAGTTTCATGTTGGCGTCGAACAACTCCATGATCGGCCCCGTGCTCGCGCTTGGCGGCACGGCTGTTATGACGGCCATCTGGCTGGCTGCCCCTGTCACAGTCCCGGGCGGCCAGCAGTCCGAGGTGTCGGTCATCGTCGCGCTCCTGGCTGTTCACATCGCCACACTCGCTGGCGCCTGGCTCGGCCTGTCCCGAACGTCGTTGACGGTTTCGCAGCGGCGGACGACCTGGCTTGCGATCTCCATCCCGTTGACCCTTTGGCACGGCGCGGCCTGGGCGATCGTCGCCAACGGCCTGCTCCTGCCGGGCGCCATCCCCATTCCCTTGCTCGCGTTGATGATCGTCGTGCCGACGGTCGTCGTCATCTTTCTGGTCACGCGATCGAAGCGCATCGGCGTCCTGCTCGACGCCATGCCGGTGAATTGGCTCGTAGGGTTTCAGGTCTACCGGGTAATCGGTGGCGTGTTCCTCATCAACTGGTGGGTCGGGAACACGCCGGGCATATTCGCCGTCCCCGCCGGCACAGGGGACGTGATCACAGGCCTGTTGCCGCTGCCGACGGCCATCATGCTGGCGAACGGGCGTCCTGGCAGCGGGAGGTCCGCGCTGGTGTGGAATTTCATCGGCATCTCGGATCTGGTTCTTGCGGTCATGCTGGGGGCGCTCACGTCGCCCGGGCCGCTGCAGCACCTTGCGTTCGACCATCCGAATCTGCTGACCGGCAGCTATCCGACCGCAATCATTCCGGCCTTCACCGTTCCGACCTCGCTCGTCCTGCATGCCCTTTCGCTTCGCCAGTTGCGCAGGCGCTCGCGACGAACGACCGCCCAGGCTGAAGGGCGAGTGCGCCTCTTCCAGGGCAGCTGAACGGGGCCATCCAACACTTTCGCCTGCCGCCCGACAAACGCTCAGCACCAACCGCGGGCCACGGCACCAGACAAGGAGATATTCATGACCTCTTACTCCACCTCCAGGATCTTCGTCGTCGGCGGCACTGGCGCTCAAGGGTTGCCGGTGATCAAGACGCTGGTCGCGGACGGGAAATACTTTGTCCGAGCCCTCACGCGCGATCGCGGCTCGCGCCGGGCGCAAGCTCTCGCCGAGCTTGGCAACGTGGAGATTGTCGAAGGCACCTTTGCGGATGAGGACACGCTGCGAGCCGGCTTCCGAGGGTGCGACGGCGCCTACATCAACATCGACGGCTTCAATACCGGCGAGAAGACCGAGATGTACTGGGCGATCCGCGCCTATGAGATCGCGATCGAGGAAGGTGTCAGGTTCTTCGTCTACGGCAATCTCGACTACGCTCTGAAGAAGGCGGGCTATGACTCCAAGTTCCGTACCGGGCACTATGACGGCAAGGGCCGCATCGGCGAATGGATTCTGTTCCAGAACGAGGCCAACTCCGACCGCATGGGCGCGGCGGTGTTTACGACCGGGCCCTACATGGAGATGGCTCTTTCGGCCATGACGCCGATGACCCCGTCGGTCGAGGATGGGGTCGTTACCTGGCGCGTCCCGCTTGGGGGAGGGCGCGTCCCTCATGTCGCGCTCGGCGACTGCGGCTACTACGCCCGATGGCTCTTCGACAATCCGGGGCGCGCCAACGGCATGAATCTCGAGGTCGCCATCGAGCAGGTCGACTACCACGAACTGGCAGCCGCCTTCGAGCGGGTCACAGGGCATCGCGCGCGCTATATCGATACCTCCCTCGAGGACTATTGGAGCGGTCCGCTCAGGATGGCCGCTGGACTTCCGGCTGGGTACAACGCAGACCCGCAAGACAAGAGCACGATGAGTTTCCGCGATAACTTCACCGGCTTCTGGAACATCTGGAAGCACGAGATCGTTCAACGCGACTACGCACTTCTCGACGAGATCCATCCGAACCGCATCAGGACGGTCGAGGAGTGGCTCCGACGTGAAGACCAACTGGGCCAAGCACTTGGCCATGGAACCCTGTGGGACAGGGTGCAGCCTGAAAATCAGGCCAAGCGGCCGCCGATCCTCAAGCTGAGCGAAGATCGCCGCAAGGGCCGGCTCTAGGCGCTAGCATCGTGCGCCATGCACTTCAAGACGCCTTTTCTGTTTCGGGGCAAGGTTCGAGGTGAATGGTGTCCTACCGCAGCATGGCCGGTCCATCGGGCAACCCCGCCATCGCGGCAGCAGCCTCAAGTGCCTGATCGCGTTGGCGTGCGTCGTCGGGGTCGTCTGACATCTCTGCCCTGTCGATGATCGACAGCAGAAGGCGCAGGTCATTCACACGCATGCCTTCTTCCGGCTGCACTGTGTCGGACTCCAGTTTGGCCATGAGGTAGCGCTGCACGTGCGTCGACTGGCGAGCGCTCTGACCGACTGATGCACGGGTGCGCGTACCGTCTTTGTAGGAGATGTCGGTCGAAGCATTGGCTTGGTCGTTGATCTGCACGAACTCGTAGAACTGGGATTCCTTCGCTGCCGTGAGCAGGAGTTGAGCGCCCGGCGACAGCGCCCGGTGAAAGCTTGCATCCAGTTCGGCTTGCTGGTCTTGATGGATGGTCCGGTTGCGCGGGTCCTTGCCCGACACGCTTGTCTTCTGCGACAGCGTGTACCTGAAGGTATCGACCTCGTCCGGGCGCATCGGGTTCGATGCATCCGGCACCTGCGTCATCGATGCATTGAAGTCGGCCAGGCCACTGAGCAAGCCATGGTCGCCAGCATTGAGCGAAATCGCTGTCGGCGCCTCGTGGCCCGGCAGCGCAGTCTTCTCGCCGTAGTTGCTGTTCAGTTGCGAGAACGCATCCTTGAACATCGAGACCAGGGCAGCGTCACCCCGGCCGCGGCTGCCTGCCATGTCCACTTGCTGCAAATACCGTGCGATCGCTCGCGCTTGCTGCGGGGCACTGCCGAGGATGGCCGGCTGCGATAAGTCGACGTCGACCTTCACCGTGCCGGAAGGTCCGGAGGCGCTCAGGCCGCGCGTTCTCGAGTCGGCATGAAAATCCACTGCCTGTATCGCGCCCTTGCCATCAGTCTTCAAGCTCGCCTTGAAATCAATGGACAGCAGCTCTTTGGTATTGAAATTGGTCAAGCCTTCGAGGGCGAGCTTTGGGGGCAGGGCATTCAAGCCGTCGATGGCATCCTGGAACGCGCCCGAGAGGTTTGCGAGAGCCTTGCGCTCGGACTCATTGAGCTCGCCGCCGGAAACCGCTACCTGTACCGCCATGCCGTCGGCCTGGCTGGCCAGGCTCAGCTCGACCGTGGCACCGCCGGCAGTCTTGATCGACAAATTGATCTGATTGTCGGCTGCGGCCAGCAGGTCAGCCGGCGCTACGGCGGACGCACCTGGTGTCGCAAACGTCACCGATTGCGAGAAGTCGTCGACATCGGTCTCGAAGCGCTTCAGCATTGCCGCGCCCAGGCCGCTGAAACGCGCCGTGAGAGAGGGCAGGCCGAAGTTGCCGGCCATCAAGGACGAAACGGCGTCGTCGGTGGGCCGCGACCAAGCGGTTGTCGTGGATCCGAAGATTGTGTAGGTCTGAATGTCAGCCGGGGTGGGTGCTCGACTCAGGCTGACCAACACAGCGGACTCCGGTGTCATCTGCGCTGACGAAGTCTTCGCGAGCGTCGACAGCGGCGTGGCTCGCGAAACGCTTACAGCGGCGGGCGCTGCATAAAGGCCGGATGCGCTCGGGGTGACGTTCACTCTGGATTCCATTCAAAAGAGAAGCAGCCCGTGGCTGCAGGCAATCTTCCTTATCGGCAGTGGCGCGCATTTCTTAAGAGCCGAGAACTCGATTGAAGAAGGTCTGAACAGCGTTTGCGATGGCCGGTGCCACGCCCGCCATCGCCACCTTACCCAGTCCTTTGGCGCCCGGCGCGTTGAAGCGTGTGTCGGGCTTGCCGACGAAGTCGACCTGAATGCGGCCGATGTCTGCAGCCACGGGCAGCACGTACTCGGCAAGGTCGGTGTTGAGAAAGCCTCCGTAGCGCGGGTCGACCTCGCTGACCTCGCTAGCGGCTCTAGCCGAACAAGGACTGGGAACAAAACGCGGAACAAATAGGCGAGGGGCTCGACGGCGAAGGCTTGAAGAGCGATTTCTTGAGGTGGCGCGGTAAAGCAGCCGAATGGAGGCACGGCAACCCCTTGCCGACGAGCCAGCAGCTTCTATTGCAGACACACGATCGTTCGGCCCATTTGACGGTGTTCGCCGCGGTCTCCCGCCGATACCTACTCGATGCCGTACTGCGTCAGCTTCCGGTATAGCAGCTGGCGGTGGATGCCGAGGCGCCGCGCCGCTTCGGCGCGATTGCCCTGCGCCTGGGCGAGCGCGTTCTCGATCAGCAGCCGCTCGAGCCGTTCGACTGTGCTCGGCAGGTCGCCTTCCAGCCAGTCGGCCGGCAGGGTCTGCGCGCCCTGCGTCGGACGTGCCTGGCCGAGCACCAGGTCCAGGTCGGCGCTGCCGATCACACGGTGCCGCACCAGCGCCTGGCAGCGCTCCATCACATTGCGCAACTCGCGCACGTTGCCCGGCCAGGGCTGGCGCAGCAGCGACTGCGCGGCCTCGGCGGACAGGGCCTTGGGCGCATCGGGCGCGGCCGCGCGGCGCAGGAAATGCTCGGCCAGCGGAATGACGTCGGCGAGCCGCTCGCGCAGTGGGGGTAGCCGGATCGACAGCACGTCGAGCCGGTACATCAAATCTTCGCGAAAGCTGCTCTCGCGCACCGCGAGGGCCAGGTCGCGGTGCGTGGCCGCGACCACGCGCACATCGACCTTCACGGTCTTGTGGCTGCCCAGCGGCGTGACCTCGCCCTCCTGCAGCACGCGCAGGATCTTGGCCTGCACGGCCAGCGCCATGTCGCCGATCTCGTCGAGCAGCAGCACGCCGCCATCGGCCGCGCGGAAGCACCCCGCGCGCTCGCCGGTGGCGCCGGTGAACGCACCGCGCACGTGGCCGAAGAGTTCGCTCTCCAGGAGCTCCTTCGGAATGGCCGCGCAGTTGATCGCCACGAACGGCTTGTCCGCGCGGTCCGAATGCCGGTGCAGCGCGCGCGCCACCATCTCCTTGCCGGTCCCCGTCTCGCCGAGCACCAGCACGGGCATCGCGTTTGCCGATGCGAGGCCGATGCGCTTCTGCACCTCGCGCATCGCCTGGCTGGCACCGATGAAGTCGTCGTCCGCGTCCGCCACCGCCGCGGTGCCGGCCGCGCCGGGCTGCTGCTGCAGCGCGCGGTCGAGCACCTCGCGCACCGCCTCGCGGCTGATCGGCTTGGCCAGGTGGTCGAAGGCGCCGAGGCGCATCGCCTCGATGGTGTTGCCCGCGCTCGCGAAGGCCGTGAGCACGATCACCGGCGGCACGCGCGCGAGGCGGGCGCGCATGGCTTCGAGCGTCTGCAGGCCGTCCATGCCGGGCATGCGGTGGTCGAGGAAGACCGCGTCGAAGCGCGTGTGCGCCATCGCCTCGAGCGCCTCGGCGCCGCTCGCGATTTCGGTGGCCTCATGGCCCAGGCCCTGCAGCGTCTCGGCCAGCGTGTCGCGGAATGCGTCGTCGTCGTCGATGATCAGGAGGCGCGCCATGGAAGCTCCAGTTCGAATCGCGTGCCGGGTTCGAGCGCCCGATGGCGCAGGTCGCCGCCGTGCGCGAGAGCCACTTCGCGCGCGAGGGCCAGGCCCAGGCCGGTGCCGTCGGCGCGTCCCGTGGCGAAGGGCTCGAAGAGGTTGGCCTGCAGTGATTCCGGCACGCCGGCGCCGTCGTCGTCGACGCGGATGCAGAGCATCTGCGTCTCGTTCGTCGAGGCCGACAGCGTGACGTGCCCGCCGCGCGGCGCATGGCGCACGGCGTTGTCGAGCAGGTTGTCGACCGCGCGCGCCAGGTGGACGGGATCGAACACGGCCTTGGCGGGGCCTTCATGCTGCAGCACGAGCTGTACGCCTGCCGCGGCGGCCTTGTCGCCGATGGCTGCCGTGCGCTCTTCCAGCCAGCGATGCAGGTCCACCTGCACCGGTGCCAGGGTCACGGGCTGCACCAGTGCGAGCAGGCTCTGGACCAGTCCCTCCAGCCGATCGATCTGCCCGACGATCATGCGCAGCGCATCGGCCTGCTTCTCGGGTGCGGCTGCCAGGGCGTTCTCGGCCTTCAGCCGCATCGTGGCGATCGGGTTGCGGATCTCATGCGCGATGCCGCCGGTCATGCGCCCGAGGGCGGCCAGGCGCTGGTCGCGGCTGCGCTGCTGTGCGGCCTCCCGCAGGCGCACGCGGGCTTCGTCGAAGCGCGTGCGGTAGTGGTTGAAACCGTCGACGATGCGGTCGAGCTCGCGCACGCCGGTGCGCGGCAGCTCGGGCATCGCGCCGTCGCTGGCATCCGCCTGCGTGAGCCGCGTCTCGAGCCGCTGCACGTGGCGCAGCCCGCGAAACAGGATGAAGCCCAGCCACAGCCCCGAGGCGAGCACCGCCGCGAGCAGGACGCCCAGCCCTACGCGCAGGCTGCCCAGGGCGGCCAGGGCGCCGCCGTTGGTGCGTGTCATGGTCCAGGCCGCAAGGTCCTTGGACGCCGAGGCCAGCGGGCAGGCCGAGACGATCAATGCCTCGCGGCTGCCGCGCACCACGTCGGTCTGCGGCGCCTGGGCGCGGGCGGCGAGCTGCGAGAGCTCGACGATGAGGGGCTGTTCGGCCGCGGGCACGTCGCGCTTGACGCCGCTGCCTTCATATGTGGGGTACGCATAGGCGAGCAGCCCCGAGTTCGCTCTCGCGCCGGCCTGCCACACGCCGCCCTCGACGTGCGGCACCTCGGTCAGCACCAGCTGGAGCACGACCTGCAGGAGGTCGATCTTCGGCTCGGATGCGTCGGTCGCGGCCTTGGCATAGCGCGCGGCGATCGCGCGGCATGACTGCTCCGTGGCCGTGCGCCCCGCATCGATCTGCGCCCCGGCGCTTGCGCGGTAGAGCGTGAGCATCACAACCGCCAGCGCCGCACACACGCTGAACAGCAGGACCCAGAAAAAGACAAGTTGACTGCGTAATGACTTCATTCGCCCTGGAACGCGTGGACACGTTTTCTGGTGAAAGCGCTCGACAGGATGGCCCCGAGGCCGCCGCGGCGCAGCCCGAGTATGCCCTGGGGGCTTCTCTCCTGGCTCTGCGCAGCACGCGCCGCCAACCGAAGAAGAGCGGCGATGCGGGAGCGGCAATTCCCAATGCCTGAAGGCTGCAGCGAAGTCACGTCGAATGCGGAGCTCGTCGACGAACAGGAAGTACGACGGCATGTTCAATGCCCACAGCCAGACCACCTGCAAGGCGTCGCGCAGCGCGACGCTCATGGTGAGGTACTGTTTCTCGGGGTCGTTCCTCGCTGCAGTAGCATGGCCGCAGGTGCGTTCGGCGCGCCGTTGCCCCGGTGCAATGGCGCAACGGCCGCTTGCTTGCCACACTGCCGTGAAGGGACAGGCCATGGCGACTGCCAGAACCTCCACCGCGAAGACGCGCCCGCCGGCCAAGGGGTCGGTGCGGGTCAAGATGCTGCCCAAGGATCCGCTGGTCGCGCGCCGGGACAACCTGTGGCCGGTCGATGTGGACATCGAAGCCGCGACGGCGGGCGACGGGCCCTCCAGCGCACGGGTCTGCGTGGTCGACTACAACGCCGAGCTCGATGTGCTCTTCGAGCCCGCGAAGCTGCTCAAGGACCGCACGGGCTATGCCGGCATCGCGAGGATTCGACCGAACGAGAGGAGCCTCGACGATTTCACCTTCCACCAGGTCAATGTCTGGGCCATCGTCGAGCAGACGCTGAGCTGGCTGGAGGATGCACAGGCGCTGGCGCGCCCCATCCCCTGGGCCTCGGGCCTGGGGCGGCTGCTGGTGATCCCGCATGCCGGCTACGACGAGAACGCCTTCTACGATCGGTCGAGCGGGGCGTTGCACTTCTTCTATTTCCAAGGGCCCTCGGGCGAGCCGGTCTACACCTGCCTGTCGCGCGACATCGTCGCGCACGAGCTGGGACATGCGGTGCTGGACGGCCTGAAGCCCGGCTACAACGAGGTGACCTCCCCCCAGACCGCCGGCTTCCACGAGTACTTCGGCGACGCCATCGCGATGATGGCCAGCCTGAGGACGCGGGAGATCGCGCTGCGACTGACGGCCGATGCGCCCGCGCGGCTGGCAGCGAGGAACATCGTCTCGGCGATCGCCTCCGAGTTCGGAGCGGCCGTCCACGGCCTTGCCGACCACGACTACCTGCGCGGCGCCTGGCGCAGGCGGACGATGAGCCAGATGGCCGGCCGCTACGAGCCGCACGACTGGTCGGAGGTGCTGACCGGCGTCTACTACGAGCTGCTGCAGTTCCTCTACGTCAAGAACCTGGACGAGATCCTGGGGAGCATCGCCCGGGAGTCGAAAGTGCCGCGACGTGCGGTCGTGCGCAACCAGCAGCACTGCATGCGCGCCGTGATCCGGGCGGCCGGGCAGACCGCGAACGTCATGCTGCGTGCCCTGGACTACTGCCCACCCGTGGACCTGCGCTATGACGAGTACGCCCGTGCGCTGCTTCGCGCGCACGAGGTCGCGTACCCCGTCGACAGCTACGGCATCCGGGCCGCGCTGCAGCGGTCGTTTGCCGTTCGCGGCCTGGTGCCGGCCCCCGAAGTGGAGGGCTTCAACTCGCAGGTGACCTACGCGCTGCGCGCTGCGGGCGATATCGAAGCGATCACCGCGACCCCGGGCGACGCCTACCGCTTCGTGGACCGGTACCGCGGCATGTTCGGCGTGCCGCACGAGGCGAACCTGCGCATCGTCGCCGTGTACGCGACGCGCAAGAGCACGGCCGGAGGTTTCCGGCCGCCGCGCGAACGCATCATCGAGTTCACCTGGACAGAGGACGTCGAACTCAGGGGCCCGGGCTTCGGCCCCTTAAATGGAACCCGGGTGAACATGCACTGCGGCGGGACGCTGGTCTTCGACAGCAACGGCAACTTCCTGCATTCGTCGCTGGTTCCCGCGACTCCCAGGCGGCGCAGAGAACTTCAGGACTACATCGCACACCTGGTGCATGACGGCAGCATCGGCATCACCGAAGGCGTGCAGGACCCCGGCGTGCCGGATGGCGGGGGCTTCCGCATCTCCGCCACGGTCGTCCGAGGGCGGCTGCGGCTGTCGTTCAACGCCGCGATGCGCCATGCCGGGACCGAGCGCCACAGGCACTGAGGTGGCCTCAGCCTGCCGTCGTTCCTCGGCCGTGATCGATGCCTCACCTTCTTGTACCGGATGCACTGCGCAGTTGCGACAGGCAGCCGCCGCTGCGCTTTCGCGGCCGAGTCAGGTGCAGACGTGACGGGAGTCACGCCGCATAGATCGCCTCCACCGATCGGAAACCCTTGATCTCGATCGGATTGCCGAAAGGATCGCGGAAGAACATCGTCCATTGTTCGCCAGGCTCGCCTTCGAATCGAACCTGCGGGGGCAGCACGAAGGCCGTGCCCGCGGCGCTCAGCCGCTCGGCCAGCGCCTTCCAGGCGGGCAGCAGCAGGATGGCACCGAAGTGCGGCATCGGCACCATGTGCGCGCCGACATGGCCCGTATCGGCCGTGGCGAACGGCGTTCCAAGGTGCAGCGAGATCTGGTGGCCGAAGAAATCGAAATCGACCCAGGTGTCGGTGCTGCGCCCTTCGGAGCAGCCGAGCACGCCGCCGTAGAAGGCGCGCGCCTGGTCGAGGTCCGTGACGTTGAACGCCAGATGGAAGGCGGAGGGCAGTGAAAGCGTGGAGTTCATGCGAAGAAGGAAAAGGGTTGATGGAAGCGGCTGGGGGGCCGCCGGCATCGACGTGCCGTGCGGCAGCCCGCTCAATGCCCGGCGAGCACGGACTGGAGCAGCGGCAGATCCACGTTGCCGCCCGACACCACGATCACGGCGCTGCGCCCGTCCAGCTGCAGGCAGCCGGCCAGCAACGCGGCCAGGGCCACGCTGCCGCCGGGCTCCGCCACGATGCGCAGCTCTTCGAGCGCGAAGCGCATGGCTTGGCCGACCTGCGCGTCGGTGACCGCGAGCGCGCTGCTGAGCAGCGGCTGGTTGATCGCGAAGGGAAGCTCGGCCGGGGTCGCGGCCTGCAGCGCATCGCACAGCGTGCGCGCAGCGGGGTCGTTGCTTTCACGCCGTCCGCTGCGCAGCGAGCGCACCGTGTCGTCGTAGCCGGCCGGCTCCACCGCCACCCGCTGCGCACCGGGGCTGAGCGCATCCAGCACCAGATTGCAGCCCGCCATCAGGCCGCCGCCGCCGCAGGGCGCGGCGAAGACTCCGAGGTTCTCGCGCTCGCCCGCCGGCAGGTCCTCGAGCGCCTCGAGGGCCACCGTGCCCTGCGCGGCCAGCACGTCAGGATGGTCGCCCGGAGGCACCAGCGTTGCGCCCGTCTCGGCGAGCAGCTGCATGCCGATGGCTTCGCGGCTTTCGTGGCGGCGGTCGTAGTGGACGACGCGCGCGCCCTGCGCCACCGCCTTCGCGACCTTGTTGCGGGGTGCATCCACGGGCATCACGATGGTCGCGGGAATGTCGAGCTGAGCGGCAGCCCAGGCGATCGCCTGGCCGTGGTTGCCGGTCGAATAGGCCACGACGCCGCGGCGGCGCTGCGCCGGATCCAGGTTCAGAAGCGCATTGAAGGCGCCGCGCAGCTTGAAGGAGCCGGTGAGCTGGAGGTTCTCCAGCTTGAGCCACACCGGACCGCCCGCGCGTGTATCCAGCGCGGGCCAGCGCAGCAGCGGCGTGCGGCGAACATGCGGGGCGATGGCTTGCGCGGCCCGCTGCACGTCCGCGAAGCGCGGCACCCTGAGGGTTCCGAGCATCTCGTGCGCGATGGTGTCGGGCAGCAGCGCGGCGCTGCGGGCTTCGGGTTCGGCGTTCACGACGGCGGCTTCCATCAGGCGGGGTTCCAGACGGAAGGCGCGACGCTGCCGGTCTGGCTCGTGATGCGGGTGTAGGCCTCCAGCCGGCGATGCTGCGCGAAGTTGAAGATGGTGTTGCGGCCCAGCTCGCACATCTCCAGGTTGCAGTCGGCGACGATCAGCTCGTCGTCCCAGGTGGAGGCCAGGGCCATGACTTCGCCTTGCGGGTTGACGATCACGGAGTGGCCCAGCAATTCGCAGCCGTCCTCGTTGCCGGCCTTGGCCACGCCCACGCCGAAGGTGGCGTTCTGGTAGCAGCCGGCCTGGATGGAGAGCTGCGAATGGAACTGGCGCTGGTAGGGCGCCTCGAAGCCCCGGTTCTCCTGGTTCACGGCCGGCGTGTTGTAGCCGAGCATGACCAGCTCGACCTGCTGCAGGCCCAGCTCGCGCCACGACTCGGGCCAGCGGCGGTCGTTGCAGATCAGCATGCCCATGTTCACGTCCACGCCGGCCACCGGTGCGCGCACCACCGGGAACCCCAGGTTGCCCACTTCGAAGTAGCGCTTCTCCAGGTGCTGCACCTTGCGGATCGTGGAGAACTCCTTGTGGCCCGGCAGATGGACCTTGCGGTACTTGAGCACGATCTCGCCAGAGGGAGCGATCACCACCGAGGTGTTGAACCGGCGCTTGCGCAGCACGCCTTGCTCGTCCGGCTCGTGGGCGATCTCGGCATAGCCGAGGTAGCAGGTCAGGCCATAGCGCCGGATGGCGTCGAACAGCGGCTGGGTCGCGGGCGAGGGCAGGGTCTCTTCGTACCAGCCGTCGGCTTCGTCCAGGTTCTCGACGTACCAGCGCGGAAAGAAGGTGGTCAGGGCGAGTTCGGGAAAGACGACCACGTTGGCGCCGCGCTGGTGGGCGCGTTCGAGCAGGCGGACCATGCGCGCGACGACGACGTCGCGCCCTTCGGCACGTTGGATGGGGCCCAGCTGGGCGGCGGCGACGGTGATGAGACGTTTCATGGCTGATGGCTAAGGAATAAATGCACAAGCAATGCGAGCGCCGATGTACGGCAGACACGGGACTGCGACCTGCGGTCGGAGGCAGCCCCTCCCAGGTGAAAGATTCGAGTCGATTGAATGGCCGGTGCCTGCCGATGCCGCAGGCGCCGGGCGGAGGATCAGTGGCCGGCCATGCCGGTGCGGCGTTTCTCGAGGCTGGCGAGCACGCGCGTCAGCGGCCAGAGCATGACCAGGTAGAGCAGTGCGGCCAGCACGATGGGCGACGGGTTGTAGACCAGCGACTGGGTATCGCGCGCGGCCCTTAGCAGCTCCGGCATGCCCACGACGCTGGCGATCGTCGTCAGCTTCACGACCTCGATGCAGTTGCCCAGCAGGTCGGGCATGACGTTTCGCACCGCCTGCGGCAGGACCACGTAGCGCAGGGCCTGCATGCGGGTCAGTCCCGTCGAACGTGCCGCCTCCATCTGGCCCTTGTGCACCGCCTGGATGCCGGCCCGGAACACTTCGCAGAAGTAGCTCGCGTTGTTGAGCACGAAGGCGATGACCACGGCCGCGAGCTTGGGCACGTCGCCGCCGAGGAAGGGCAGGCCGAAATACAGGAAGATCAGCAGGACCAGGGGCGGAAACGCACGGAAGAAGTCGACGTATGCGATCACGGTCCAGCGCACCCAGCGCGAGCCCGATTGCGTCTGGCCCAGCGCCAGCAGCAGCCCGGCGATGGCCCCGAGCGGGATGACGATCACCGACAACCAGATCGTCGTCCACAGACCGTTCAGCAGATAGGGAAGGACCTGGCGATAGATCTCCAGGTTGAAGAAGTTCTCGATGATCGAGTCCATGGCTGGCCTGGCTTAGTTCCTGTTGGATGAGCGGTGTTCGAGCGTTCTTGCCACGAAGACGAGGGGCAGGAACACCAGCAGGTAGAGGAAGGCGCCCACCGTGAGCGGCGTCGGATTGCCCGCCACGGCTGCAGATGCCTGCGCCGTGCTGAGGATCTCGCTCAACGCCACCACCGAGCCCAGCGCGGTGTTCTTGGTCGTGGCGATCACCCGGTTCGTCAGCGGCGGCACAGCGCGCCGCAGGGCCTGGGGAAGCAGCACCCAGCGCATCGCCTGCCACCAGCCGAGGCCGGTGGAGCGGGCGGCCTCCATCTGCCCCTTCGGCAGGGAGGACAGGCCGGCCCAGATGCTCTCCTGGGCATAGGCCGCGAGCACCAGCGACAGGGACAGCCATGTCGAGGTGAAGGACGACAGCGGCATCCCCAGCGCGGGCAGGCCGAAGTACAGCAGGATGATGATGACCAGCGGCGGCAGCGAACGCGTGATGTCCGAGAACAGCACGACGGGCAGGCGCAGCCAGGCGCGGCCGGTGGCCCGGGCCAGCGCCAGCACCAGGCCGGCCGCCACGCCCGTCACCACCGTGGCCGCGCCGACGCCGATCGTGACCACCATTCCCCGTGCGATCTCGTGCCAATACTGGGCCGCGACCGCGGGATTGAAGAAGGTGAAGAGGAACCCGGAATTGGCTTCGTTCATGCCGGGCTCGCGCTCTTCGCGTCCATGTAGCGGCCGATGAAGCTGCGCGTGCGCGCTTCCCTGGGGTTCTCGAACACCTCGGCCGGCGTGCCCTGTTCCGCCACGACGCCGCCGTCCATGAACACCACCCGGTCGGCCACCGCATGCGCGAACGCCATTTCGTGGGTCACGACCAGCATCGTCATGCCGCCTTCGCGCAGGGCGCGCATCACGCGCAGCACTTCGTCGACGAGTTCGGGGTCGAGCGCGCTGGTCGGCTCGTCGAACAGCATCACCTTGGGCTTCAAGGCAATCGCCCGGGCGATGCCGACGCGCTGCTGCTGCCCGCCGGAGAGCTGGGCCGGAAAGGCATCGGCCTTGTGGCCCAGCCCCACTTGGGTCAACGCGTCGCGTGCGATCGCCTCGGCCTGCGCGCGGTCCTTCTTCTGCACGCGGCGCAGCGCCAGCGTGACGTTCTCCAGCGCACTGAGGTGCGGGTAGAGGTTGAAATGCTGGAACACCATGCCCACGCTCTGGCGCACGCGGTTGATGTCCGTGTCGGGCCGCGTGATGTCCTGGCCATCGACGACCACCTGGCCGGAGCTGGGCTCCTCGAGCCGATTGCAGCAGCGCAGCATGGTGCTCTTGCCTGAACCGGAGGGCCCGATCACGCATACCAGCTCGGCAGGCCGGACGCGGAGTTCGACTCCGCGCAAGACCTCCTGCGAGCCGTAGGACTTCTTCAGTCCGACTAGTTCTAGGATGGGGGCGCTCATGGGCTGCGTTTCTTCCGTTGAACCCGGCGATCAGGCGCAGTTGGGCTTGACCGGGGTGGGGTCGTAGTTCTCGGTGCCGGGCACGCCGTGGCCGGGCGCCACGGTGCGCTCGACGCTTCCCGCTGCGGGCTCGATGCCGTACCACTTGGTGGCCAGGCGCGCGATGGTGCCGTCGAGCTTCATGCACTTGAGGGCGTTGGAGACCAGGTCGCGGCCGGCCTTGTCGTTCAGGCGGAAGGGAATCGCCCAGACCAGCCCGGTCTTCACCGTGTAGGTGGTCTGCAGGGCGGGGTTCTGCTTGGCGGCCCAGCCGGCCACCGTGTTGCCCGCCAGGTTGAAGTCGGCCCGGCTCGACATGACGGCCTGGATCGCATCCGCGTTGGTGCCGTACACGTCGTACTTGAAGCCGTACTTCTCGGCGTTCTCCTTGGCCCAGCCCTCGTAGTTCGAGCCCTTGTTCACGGCCACGGTCTTGCCCTTCAGACCTTCCAGGGACTCCAGCTTCGTGCCGTTCTTGCGCGCCAGGAAGGTGTAGTTCGTCTCGGTGTAGCCCTCGGTGAAGAGCAGGGCGCGCGCACGCTCGGGGTTGACCGTCACCGGCGCCAGCAGGAAGTCGTACTTGCCGCTGTTGAGGCCCGGGATCAGCCCGGAGAACTCGGTCGCCTCGATCTCGACCTTGCGGCGCAGCCGCTTGCCCAGCTCTTCGGCCAGATCGACGTTGAAGCCCTGGATGCCGCCGCCGAGCTTGACCATGGCCTGGGGAGCGAAGGTCGGGTCGAGTGCGGTGCGCAGCGGCGCGCCTTCGTCGGCCTGGGCCAGGGGGCCGAATGCAGCGGCGCCGACGGCCAGGAGGGCGGCGAATCGGCGGGAGATATGGAGCTTGGACATGATCGCGTGTGTGGGATGAAGTTGGAAGAAGAGGGAGGAAGAGGAAAGAAGATGGAAGAGCTTCAGCGGCCGCGCAGACCTTCGGGCTGATCCAGTCCGACCAGCGCGCTGAATGCGCCCCGGCTCGCCGAGCGGGCGGGCGCAGCACCGAGCGGCCGGGACGGGCCGCGGCGCAGGTATTGGCCGGAGCCGCGCTCCGCGCGCAGCTCGCCTGCGCGCACGACGCTGCGCCCGCGGCTGAACACGTCTTCCGGCCAGCCGGTCAGGCGCATGCCTTCGTAGGGCGTGTAGCCGACGTTGTCGTGCAGCATCGCGGCGGACACGTCCACGACGCGTTGCGGATTCCAGATGGCGATGTCGGCATCGGCACCGATGGCGATCGCGCCCTTGCGGGGCGCCAGGCCGTACATGTGTGCGTGGTTGGTGGCCGTGAGCGCCACGAACTGCTCGATGCTCATGCGGCCCTTCATGACGCCTTCGGAGAACAGCAGCGGCATGCGCAGCTCGATGCCCGGCACGCCGTTGGCCATCTCCTTGAAGGTCGTCGCATCGCCCTTGGGCAACTTGCCGGATTCGTCGAAGCGGAAGGGGGAGTGGTCCGACGAGTAGACGCCGAGCGTGCCGTCCAGCAGACCGGCCCATACGGCTTCCTGCGAGGCCTTGTCACGCGGCGGCGGGCTGCAGCAGAACTTGGCACCTTCCATGCCCGGAAGGTCGATGTTGGAGGCCTCGAGGAAGAGGTACTGGGGGCAGCTCTCGGCATGCACCTGTGCACCCAGGCGGCGCGCCTGGCGAAGCACCTCGACCGTCTCGGCGCCTGCGACGTGCACGATCAGGATCGGCACGTCCACCAGACGCGACAATTGGATCGCGCGGTTGGTGGCCTCCGCCTCGGCGAGCGGGTCGTGCGACACGCCGTGAAACTTCGGCGCCGTGTGGCCCCGCTCGAGCAGGCGCCGCGCGATCCAGCGGATCATGTCGTGGTTCTCGGCGTGGACCATGACCATCGCGCCCTCCTGGCCGGCCGTGGACATGACGTCCAGCAGCGCGTGGTCGTCGAGCTTGAGCAGGTCGTAGGTCATGTAGACCTTCAGCGACGTGATGCCGTCGCGGATCGCCTGCGGCAAGTGCACCGCCAGGGCCTCCTCGTCGGGACGCGTCAGGATCAGGTGGAATCCGTAGTCGATGACGGCCTTCTCGCTCGCCCGCCGGGCGTAGTCGGCGAGGACCTGCGGAATGCTGTCCTTGCGGTGCTGGGCGGCGAACGAGAGGACGGTGGTCGTGCCGCCGAAGGCGGCGGACACCGTGCCCGAATAGAAGTCGTCGGCGCACATCAGCCCCATGCCCGAGAGCTGCTCGATGTGGCAGTGGCTGTCGATCCCGCCGGGCAGCACCCATCGCCCGCGTGCGTCGATGTCTTCCCGTCCGGGAGCCAGGCCGGTGCCGATGGCGGCGATGCGGCCGTCGGTCACGCCGATGTCGCCCTCGATGCAGCCGGTGGCATTGCAGATCCGGCCGCCCCGGATGGTCAGGTCAAATGAAGAGGTCATGTTTCTTGTGTGCTGGCGTCGGCGAAAGCGGGGAGTGCTCTTGCGCCGGAGCGTGGAGACGGGTTGTTGTTGCCGACCCGGCGGACGTCACTGGCGACCTGCGGCAGCAGGCGTATTGCGGCGAGTCGGGCGGTGGTGATTCATGACGAAGGCCTGCACGGGTGAAGCGATGAAAGAAATTATTTCGATCGCGTCAGGCCTTGTCGCGTGCCTTTTTATGCAGCAGCCATAACCTGCTGTTAAGTGATTGCACCTGGTGCGCCTATGCACCTTCCTGGGGCGTCGATGTCTCCTGGCCATCCATCAGGGCGCGCAGGTCGGTGATGAACGACTGGGCGATCTGAGACAGCGGTTCGAAGCGCAGATGCATCAGCGTTGCATGCACCAGAGGCGTCCCGTGGACCGGCCGCACGACGAGGCGATGGTTCGTCCAGCTGCGCACCGAGAACTCGTCGACCAGCGCGATGCCGGCCCCCGCCTGCACCATCGCATAGGCGTTCTGCGGCGACCCGACCTCCACGGCCGCGCGCACCGTCTGTCCCGCCGACTCGAACAGCTGGGCCACCATGCGGCCGAAGTACGTGCTCCGTTCGTAAGACACCAGCGGCCAAGGCAGCAGGTCCTCCACAGACAAGGTGGCGAGGCGCGCCAGCGGGTGGTCGTACGGGCAGACGCACACCAGCCGGGCCGAGCCGAGCGGCGCGGCGATCAGGTTGGGATGGTCGACCGGCCGAAGCGTCACCGCCAGGTCGGCCTGCTGGTTGAGCACGCGCTCCATGAGCGGCGCGGGGCCCAGGTACTGGAACGTGACCTTGACATTGGCATGCCGCTGGCGGAAGCGCGTCACGGCCTGCGGAATGATCATCTGGCCCACGCTGGGGCTCGAGACGATGTTCAGGATCCCGTCGCTGTTGTCGCGCAGTTCCTGCGCCAGTTCGTTCACGCGGTTGACGCCGGCATACACCTGCTCGACCTCGCGGATCAGCTTCTTCGCCTCCGGCGTCGGGTACAGCCGCCCCTTGATGCGCTCGAAGAGCGGAAACCCGACGCGGCTTTCGGTGTGCGACAGCAGCCGGCTCACCGCCGGCTGGGAAACGCAGAGAAGTTCGGAGGCGCCGGTGATGGAGCCGGTGGTCATCACGGCGCGGAAAACCTCGATCTGGCGGAGATTCAGGGACATGGCATGCAAGCTGCAAAGCCGGGTGAGCGGATAACAGAAGGTTAAGGGTGACCGACAACTTAGCAAGTGCCATGCCCCAGCCCGCGGCCTAGACTTTCCTCACGCCGCAACCCGCTGTCCGCCACCACTGCACGCCATGTCACGCACCCTCTACGTCATCAACCCCAACAGCAACGCAGACGTCACCGCGCAGCTCAGCGCAGCCGTCGAGCCGTTGCGGCGCGCGGGCGGGCCCGAGATCCGGTGCGTGACCCTGGAAGCCGGCCCGCCCGGCGTGGAAACCCAGGCGCACGTGGACGGCGCGGCCCTGGCCGTCAACGACTTTGCCGTGCGGCATGAAGCCGACGCGGCCGGCTTCGTGGTGGCCTGCTTCAGCGATCCGGGTGTGGCACAACTGCGCGAGCGCGTCGCCGTGCCGGTGCTCGGCATCAGCGAGTCGGCCGTGCTCACGGCGCTCACCCTGGGCCACCACTTCGGCGTGATCGCCATCCTGCCGGGCTCCATCCCGCGTCACTTGCGTGCGTGGGGGGCCATGGGCATCTCGCAGCGCTGCGTGGGGGAGATCGCGATCGGGCGGGGCGTGTCCGCGCTTGCCGACCGCGAAGCCACGCTGGCGGCCATGATCGACGCAGGCCGGCGGCTGCGCGACGAACG
Organism: Variovorax atrisoli; assembly: GCF_014195185.1. Classification (NCBI taxonomy): domain Bacteria; kingdom Pseudomonadati; phylum Pseudomonadota; class Betaproteobacteria; order Burkholderiales; family Comamonadaceae; genus Variovorax; species Variovorax atrisoli. The sequence continues at coordinate 438,114 of NZ_JACIBG010000007.1, forward strand.
CGGCGCGCACGTGCTGGTGATGGGCTGCGCCGGCATGGCCGGATTCCGGGCGCCCCTGGCCGAGGCCTGCGGCCTGCCCGTGGTCGAGCCCACGCAGGCGGCCACCGCGATGGCATTGGGCCGTGTCCTGCTTGGCTGGTGAGCGCGCGCAGCCATCCGGGACAGCGCCGGCGATGAATTCGGTTCTCTTCGAGCCGCGGGCAAGGACTGTCGCGCCGCATCCGGACCTGCACCGGCGGCTGCACGCCATCCTGGGCGACGAAGGCCTGGTGCAGGACGCCCAGGCGCAGTCGCCCTACCTGAGCGATTGGCTCGGCAAATGGCACGGGCGTGCCTCGCTCGTCGCTCGCCCGGCCGACACGGCGCAGACGGCGGCCGTGATGCGGGTTTGCCACGAGACGCACACGCCGGTCGTCACGCAGGGCGGCAACACCGGCATGAGCGGCGGCGCGACGCCTGACGCCAGCGGGGCACAGGTCATCCTGAGCACGGGTCGCATGAATCGCATCCGTGTAGTCGATCCGCTCAACAACACGCTGGTGGCCGAAGCGGGCGTGCTGCTGGCCCAGGTCCGGCAAGCCGCGCAGGACGCCAACCGCTTCTTCCCGCTGAGCCTGGGTTCCGAAGGCAGCTGCACCATCGGCGGCAACCTGGCCACCAATGCGGGCGGCATTGCCGCGCTGCGCTACGGGAACATGCGCGAGCTTGCGCTGGGCTTGGAAGTGGTGCTGCCCGATGGCCGGATCTGGAACGGCTTGCGCGGCCTGCGAAAGGACAACAGCGGCTTCGATCTGCGGCAGATCATGATCGGCTCCGAAGGAACGCTGGGCGTGATCACGGCCGCCGTTCTGAAGCTGCTGCCACGGCCGATATCGACGGCGACGGCGTGGGTGGGCGCGGACCGCCTGGGCTCGTTGGTCAAGCTCCTGGCCGCGCTGCGCGAGCGGTGCGGGGAACGGCTGGCGGCCTTCGAGATGATGTCCGAAGCATCCCTGTCGCTGGTGCTCGCGCATGTGCCCGGCACACGCGCACCGCTGGCTGGCCGTCATGGGTTCCATGCGCTTGTCGAGCTGTCCGATACCTGCGCCTCGGGTCTGGACGCGCAACTGGAAGAAGTGCTGGGCGACGCGCTGCAGGCCGGGCTGGTCAGCGGTGTCGCGCTCAGCGCCGCGCACGCGCAGACTCGGGACTTCTGGAATCTGCGCGATGGCATCTCGCAGGCGCAGGTGCGGGCGGGCTGGGCGATCAAGCACGACATCTCCCTGCCGATTTCCGCGGTGGCCGACTTCGTGCCTCGTGCCGACGAAGCCCTGCGCCGGCTCGCGCCCGATGTGCGCATCGTCAACTTCGGCCACCTGGGCGACGGGAACCTGCACTACAACGTGCTGCTGCCGCCCGACACCCCCAGTGCGGCCCGCGATGCCCGCCTGGTCGAATTCAATCGCGTGGTGCACGACCTGGTCGACCAGTACGAGGGAAGCATCAGTGCCGAGCACGGCGTGGGACAGCTTCGGCGCGACGAGTTGCGGCGCTACAAGCCCGCCGTCGAGTACGAACTGATGATGCGGATCAAGCAGGCGCTCGACCCCAACCACCTGATGAACCCCGGAAAGATTTTCTGAGCCCGGCCTCCGCGCGGGTGCATGCCGCTCGACGCCACCGATCGGTGAGCAGCCACCGCGGCAGCCGTGATCCGCCTTTCGACAAGATCCACCATTCGCAGCACCATGAAAGTTCTTTTCTGCAGCACGCATCCGCTTCACACGGCGGATTTCCTCGCTGATTTCCAGGCCGCGCTTCCGGCCGTGGAGTTCATCCACTGGCGGGAGGACATGCCCACGCAGGGCGCGGAACTGGCGGTGATCTTCCAGCCCCCGGACGCCCTGTACGCCCGCGAGCCGGGCCTGCGCGCTGTCTTCAACCTGGGCGCCGGCGTCGATGCGCTGCTGCGCAACCCGGTCTTCCCCAGTTCATTGGCGCTGTACCGCCTGGAAGACGGCGGCATGTCGGCCCAGATCGCCGAATATGTGGTGCATGCCGTCTCCAGGATCGTGCGCCAGCTCGACCGGTATGCCGAGCAGGAGGCGGACCGCCACTGGCATCAACTGACGGCGATCGATCGGCGCGAGTTTCCGGTCGGCGTGCTGGGCATGGGCGTCATCGGCCGAAAGATTGCGACCACGCTTGCGCAGCTGGACTATGCGGTGGCGGGATGGTCGCGCAGCGGGCAGCCGCTGGAGGGGGTCGAGGTGTTCGGCGGTCAGTCGCAGATGGATGCCTTCCTTGCGCGCAGCCGCATCGTGGTGAACATCCTTCCGCTGACATCGGAAACCTCGGGCATCCTCAATGCGCGGACGTTGGGCCGACTGAAGGCACCCGCCCACCTGATCAATGTGGGGCGCGGCGAGCACCTGGTCGAGGAGGACCTGCTGGATGTGATGGCATCCGGCCACGTGGAAAGCGCCGTGCTGGACGTGTTCCGGACGGAGCCGCTGCCCAAGGATCACCCCTTCTGGAGCCATCCGCGCATCAGCGTGACCCCGCACATCGCGGCGCAGACCGGTCGTCGCGAGACCGTGGCTCAGATCGCATCCAAGATCGAAGCCTACCTTGCGGGTCGCGCCGTGTCCGGGCTGGTGTCCCGCGAACTCGGCTACTGAGGTGCTGACGCTTCGTGCGCAGGTGAAGGCCTTGAGGGCATGACCCGCGCCGATGGAGAGCAAGGGATTCCATGCGTCTCCATCCACTATGATCCCGCGCCATCTCCTGGCCGCCGGCCAATCGCAGCGTACGAAGCAGAGGTCTCGCGTGAAAGAAATATCAGAGCAGCTGGTCGCCATGATCGGCCAGCCTTTCGACAGCAGGAAGGTCCGAGATGTGCTGGGCGCCCTGGGCGTCAAGAGGGTTTCCGGCCCCGGTGCCTTGTCCTCGAGCGAGGAGGTCATCTGGATACCCAAGGCGTGCGTGCGCATCGATATTTACCAGGCGCAGAAACTGAACGGACTGACGGGATCGAACTACCCGGATGAAGAGGGATGGTTCATCGGGTCCGTGCAGCTCCTCGCGCCCGGATCGGACGACAGGATCAAGACGCCATTTCCGGGCCCGCTCCCGATGGGCCTCGCCATCGGCTCTACACCCCAGGATTGCATCGATGCGCATGGCCAGCCGGACCTGGACGAGGAGCATGATCGGCCCGGTTTCTCAGGCAGGGTTCTGGCCTGGCGCAAGCAGCACCAGAACATCGCGGTCACGTTCGCCGGCCAGGGGCGCGAGAGCACGATGATCAGCCACACCGTTTGCCTGATCGGTTGCGTCGGTGCCTGGCGCTATACCCATCCCGAGGTCTTCGCTCCCTGAGTCCGAATCGGATGTCTGGGGCCAGCATGCCGACGGCCATACGTCGCTGCATCCGATGTCCCGGCAAGACGCTGCCGCCAAGGCAAGCCCCTCGAACGCTCCATTCCACGAATCGCTCGCGTGGATGCGGTGCCTGGCGACATTCGCTCCTCGATCAGACTTCCGAACGCTCGACCACCACTTCGCTGATCTGCACGACCGGCCGAATGTCCGTGTACTTGGGGATGTCATCGATGATCTCCTGCTGGTGCTCGCCGGAGGCCGCTCGGTAAGCTTCAGCGGAAGTGCAGATGAAATCGCACTTTGCTGCGTACACAGGGTCGCTGCCGGGAGCACGCCCCGAGATGCCCTTGTCCACCGTGTAGTAGAGGCATGCATCGCCGAGCAGCCGCCTCATCATCGGCATATGGCTCTCGCGGTAGTAGGCGTGATCGAACCGTGCGCCGACGGCGTACGGGTACATGACACTGACCTTGATCATCGAGATTTCTCCTGTTGTTGCACGTTGGTGCTTGCGGCCGCGGCTCGGCCAGAAGCAGCCTCAAGCCGGGAATCGTGCGCCCGTCTCTTCCAGGGGCAGGCGCAGTCCGTTCGTGAGATAGCTGACGGTGCGATAGAAGCCGGCCAGCATCAGCAGCTCGATGACGGCTTCTTCGGCGAAGTACTTTCGCAACTCGCTCCAGAGTCCGTCGTCGATGTCGGAGTGCTCGTGCAGGGAGTCGCACAGGCGCAGAAGAACCCGTTCCTCGACCGACCAGCAGGCTTCGTTCGCCGAACCCGTGACGGTCGCCTGAACCTGCTCCGGCGTCAGGCCCGCAAGCTTCGAGAAGACCGTGACGTGGATGCCCCACTCATATTCGGATCTGCACAGCGCCGTTGTTCGGTGGATCACGATCTCGCGCTGCCGGACGCTCAAGTTACCCTTGTCCAGCAGCCCGCCGGCAAAGAACTTCTGAAACAGACGAGGGTCGCGCGCCAACGTCGTGAACAGCCGCAAAGGGGGCTGTCCCTTCATCAGCCTGTCGAGCGGCCGGGAAATGTGCTCGGCAAATGGTGGCGTTGCTGGATCGATGCGTGCGGGCATGCAGGTTCCTGACTCCAAGACGGCGTCATCGTAGGCTTCTTGCTGTATAAAGTAAAGCATGACGACACCTCGCATCGGTCAACCTGTTCGCGGTTCCACCACCGGCCGCCCCCTCATGGTCGCCCTGGACCTGCTGGGGCGGCGCACCGCGCTGCGCGTGCTCTGGGAGCTTCGCGGAGACCCGCTGACCTTCAGGGCGTTGCAGGATGCTTGCGAGACAAACACCCGGTTGCTCAACACGCGGCTCACCGAGCTGAGGGAGGCCGGCCTTGTCGAGCATGCCGAGGGGGGCTATCGGCTGACGGACGAGGGGAGACGGCTTTCGAAGGCTTTGAAGCCGCTGGCGGATTGGGCGGAGAAGTGGGGAGATGGAAAGCGATGAGCAGGTGACTTGGACCATGCCGCTGTCTCGCCACCCGGCAGGGCGGCCAGCCAGTGGCGAAGCCGCATCGTCGGCAACAGCCTCGGAGGGACGCCTGTGCTCAGGGCATCGGACACGGTGAGCGCTTCTCGAGATGCGGAGCGAGCTGTGTGCGAGCCGCTGTGCTGGCGCGCATCGAGACGCCGTCGTACCAGCGATGCAGCGCACGGAAGCCGATCCAACGCTTCACCGATCCTCAAGCTGTTCTTGTCCCGGCTGAGCGAGCTGGCTCCGAAGGACTCCGGACGCGCAACGCCGTCGAGAACCTCGTAGGCGCGAGAGGCATTGCGGCAGCCTCTTGCTGGCATACAGTGTGGTGGCCATACGGCCGGCTGCAAGCAAGGTCGAAGGATGCGGATGGCGAAGAAACTGCTTCATCCAGCTGGCTCGGATGTCGAATCTCCCATCATCGAATGCGAAATGCTCGACGGACTGAAGCCCAGGCGGCGCCGGAACATCGTCGAGAACGCGCCAGGACTGTCGTAGCCGAGTTCGAGCGCGACGGCTGTGACCGGTTGCCCCTCGGCCAATCTGGAAAGCGCCGATATCAGGCAGGCATGCTGGCGCCACTCTCCAAAGGGCATGCCCGTCTCGGCGCGGAAGAACCGCGTGAAGGTGCGCTCGCTCCGGTGCAGCTGCACCGCCCACTCGCCGGCAGTCGCGCGGATGCTGGGTGCGTAGAGAAACTCCACGCACAACCGATGGAGCATGCCGTCCTTGGGCAAGGGCGCGAAGATCGGTAGCGTGGCCGCGCGCGCGATCTCCGCGAGTGCGAGGCGCATGACCAGGCCGTCCCTGTCATGCTCTCCATAGAGGGCCTGCGCCTGCGTCGCCTCCAGCAGCAACTGCCGCAAGAGGGGCGAGACGAGCAGCACTTCGCAGCGAGAACCCTCGCGTGGCGCCGCACTCGGTTCGATGTAGAGGCTTCGAGTGCTGACCCCAACCATGCGCACGCGGTGCGGCTTGTTCGCGGGGATCCAGACTCCGCAGTGCGGGGGGACGACCCATGCGCCGTCATCCGTGCCGACTTCCATGAGGCCTGTCGCGCCATAGAGGAATTGCGCTCGCCGATGGTGATGCATCTCCAGCAGCGTCCCATGCGCGTAGTCGGTGCCGATCGCAAGCACATCGCGCTCGATCGCATCGACGCTGTCCAACGGTACGTTTCTCATCGACGGTCATTATTGGCTGAAACGCAAACATCGTTGTCCAAGCTTCGAAAGCCAGACAGAACGTGGTTCCGTAGCCTCACTGATCTTGAAGGACGGATTGCGATGGAACTCTATTTCTGGCTTGCCGCCTGCGGCACGCTCGCCGGTGTGACCACGGTGCTCTTCGGTTTCGGCGGCGGCTTCGTGGTGGTTCCGCTGCTCTATCAGGCGCTGACGCACCTGCGCGGGCCCGAAGCGCAGACGGCGTCCCATGCAATGCAGATCGCGGTCGCGACCTCGACGTGCGTGATGATCTTCGGGTCGGCGATGGCAACGGCGAAGCACCAGCGCGCAGGATCGCTGGACTGGACGGCCATCAAGCCGCTGCTCGTCTCCATCGCCATCGGCAGCGCGCTCGGCGCAGCGACCGCGGCGGCAGTGCAGGGCAGCTGGCTGCGCTGGGCTTTCGTCGTCTACGTGGGGTTGACCATCGTGGACTGCTGGCTTCGGCCCGGCTTTCTTTCACAACCGGCGCAGGCGGCCCGACCAGCGCGGGCACGGACGGCATGGGTGGGCGTCGCCATCGGCTGGGTCGCGGCCTTGCTCGGCGTAGGGGGTAGCGTCATGACGGTTCCCTTGCTCCGCCGCAGAGGGGCAAGCATGACCGGCGCGACGGCCATGGCCAGCCCGCTGTCGCTTCCCGTTGCCTTGGCGGGGACTGCGACCTACGTGGTCCTTTCCTGGGGCGGGATGACGAACCTGGGCCGCGGGTATGTCGGCTATGTGGATCTGCGCGCCTTCCTCGCCCTGGTCTCCGGCTCGTACGTCGGGATTCGTTTGGCGACCCCGTATATCGGGCGGATTCCCGATCAGGTGCACGCCAGGGTGTATGTCGGGCTGTTGATCGCCGTCGAGGTGTCCATGTTGCTTGGCTAGATGCGCACGCGGGCGGACCGGGTCACGGCGACCGGTGCGCATGATCGGGCTCAAGGCGGATGTCGAGGCCAGCCTGCTTCCGAAAATTCCTTCGCCTGCACGCGCAGCCAGTCGCAAAAAGACTTGACCTGCGGTCGCACGGCAGACGTCCGCGGCGTCAGCAGGTGATAGGCATAGGGGCCGGGCACCGGCTCGCCGGGCGCGATGGCAAGCCGCCCAGTGCGCACTGCGTCGGCCGCCAGAACGTCGGAAGCCACCGCCACGCCTTCGCCCCCGATCGCGGCGTCGATCGTGAGATAGGTGTGCGAGAAGCGCAGCCCCTGCCTGATGCGGCGCTCGGACAAGGGGCGTGCGTCCTGCGCGGTCCACCAGCGGGACCAGTCCACCTGAAGTGGAATCCGCGGCTCGTACTCGTCATGAAGCAAGGTGGCTTGCAGGATGTCTCCGATCTTCTTCCAGCCGCGACACACATCCGGTTGTGCAACGGCGCAGAAGGATTCGCGCAGCATGAGCTCGCTGTGCAACTCGGGGTAGGAGCCGCTGCCGAGGCGTATCGCGACGTCCACGCGGTCCCGTGCAAAGTCCACCGGCGGGACCGAAGCGAGCAGCCTGACTTCGACCTCCGGATGCTTCTGCCGGAAGTCTCCCAGCCGTGGCATGAGCCAGCGGGTCACGAATGACGGCATGGCCGTCACGGTGACCTCCTTCGCATCGCCGGCGCCGCGCACCGCAAGGGAGACGCGCTCCAGTTCCTCGAGCATGCGCGAGATCTCCCGCTGGTAGCGCCGGCCCGTCTCGGTGATCTGCACCGACCTTGGACCTCGGACGAACAACGCCGTCCCCAGCCAATCCTCAAGAAGCCGCACCTGATGGCCCACCGCGCCGGCGGTGACGAAGAGCTCTTCACCGGCACGCACGAAGCTGGCGTGGCGTGCGGCCGCCTCGAATGCACGCAACGTCGAAAGGGGAGGAAGTTCGTACGGCATGCCTCAATCCTACTGAGCCTTAGCCGCTAAATGTTTGATTTGTACGCTTGGAGCGCAATCCTTAGTCTCTGGATTCCTCAACCCACCAGGCTCAGGCATGCTGAGCCAAACCCACAGGAATCTCATCATGGATCTGCGCATCCACGGACAGGCGAACGAGACGCTGGCCCCATCCTTCCGCAAGGTGCTGGTGCCCTGGGCCGTGCAGGGCGGCCTGAATCCGCCGGTGGTCACGCACGCCAAGGGCTGCCATTTCTACGACGCGACCGGCAAACGCTATCTCGACCTCACGAGCGGGTATGTGGCCGTTTCCCTCGGTCATGGCCATCCGAAGGTGATCAGGGCGATTCAGGACCAGGCCGAACGCATGTGCTGGGTGGCTTCGAGCTACTTCAACGACGTGCGGGCGGAGTACGCGGAACTCCTCGACACGGTTTCGCCGTGGGCCGAGGGGATGCGCGTGCACTTCGCGTGCGGCGGCGCCGAGGCGAACGACGACGCGGTGAGGATCGCCAGGCTCGTCACCCGGCGCTCGAAGATCCTGACCGCCTACCGCTCCTACCACGGAGGAACCATCGCCGCGGCCTCCATGACCGGCATCGATCGCTGGCGAGATCCGTTTCCGGCGATGCCGGGCATGGTCAAGTTCTTTACGCCCTACCCGTATCGCAGCCCCTTCTTCACCACAGACCCTGCCGAAGAGACGCGGCGCGCGCTGGACCATCTCATGCGGGTGCTCTCCCACGAAGGTGCGCAGAACGTTGCCGCTGTCCTCATGGAGCCGATGACGGGCTCCAGCGGCGTGGTGGTCTATCCACCCAGCTATCTCGAAGGGGTCAGGGCCTTGTGCGACAGGCACGCGATCCTGCTCATCTTCGACGAGGTCATGACGGGCTTCGGACGCACGGGCGCGCCGTTCTGCTCACAGCGCGTCGGCGTGCAGCCGGATCTCATCTCCTTTGCGAAGGGGGCCAGTTCCTCGTACACCCCGCTCGGTGGCGTGATGGTTCGTGAAAGCGTGGCGCGCCACTTCGATTCGGAGCTGTTCGATGTCGGCCACACCCACGCGGGCCATGTTCTCTCGGTGGCGGGCGGGCTTGCCGCGCTGAAGGTCTACATCGAGGAAGGCCTGTTCGAGCGCGCCCGTGAGATCGAGGGGTGGCTGCTCGATGGCCTCGGCGAACTGGCCCGGCGGCACGCGTGCATCGGCGACATCCGCGGCATGGGGGCGCAGTTCGGCATCGAACTGGTCCAGGACCGTGAAAGCCGCGAACCCCTGGTGGAATGGCATCACCCCGGCGGTTCGCTGCCGATGAAGGCCTTCTACACAGAACTGCTCGCCCGGGGCGTGCATGCCTATGGCCGCTACAACGTGGTGATCATCGCGCCGCCGCTGGTGATCTCCAAAGCCGAACTCGACGAGGGCCTTGCCGGGCTTGACGCCGCACTCACCGCGTTGGAGGGCGCGCAATGAACTACCAAGACCTTGTCGTCATCGCGCTCAAGCGAAAGCGGCCCTCGACCGCCCCGAACAACGGCGGCGGCGGGGCCAGGCAGAAGCAAAGAATCAGCGCAACGCTTCAACGAGATCAAGAACCATCCGGTCTCCACCGAACTTCTCGACCCCATGCGTCAGCAGCGCATCCACGGCCTGCGCGATGCCATGGCTCGACGAAGACTGCTGCGCCATGTCGTTGTAGTAGCCCAGGTCCTTCTTCGCATTCGCCATCGAGAACTTCAGCGAATCGGTGCTGCCGGTCAGCAGCTTGGGCTTGACGCGTTCCAGCGCCACGCCGTTGCCGCCGCCCTTGGCCAGCACGTCGACGAACACGTCGGGCTTCACGCCGGCGCGTTCGGCACAGGCAGCGGCCTCGCACAGCAGCGCCACGGTGCCCAGCGACACGAAGTTGTGCAGCAGCTTCATCGCGTGGCCGGCGCCGATGCCGCCCACATGGGTGATGTTCTCGGCGAAGCATCGCAGCAGCGGCAGGCACGAGGCCAGCACCTGCTCGTCGCCACCCACCAGCAGGTTCAGGCGGCCTTCGGCGGCTTCCTTGGCGGTGCGGGTCATGGGGGCGTCGATAAACTTGCCGCCCTTGGCGCTCACCGCCTCGGCCACCTTCGCGGTGGAGGCGGGTACCGCCGTCGAGCAGTCGATGACCACGGTGCCGGGGCGCAGCGTGGTGAGCGCGCCGCTGTCGCCCAGCATCACGGCCTCGACCTGAGGCGTGCCCGTGACGCACAGGATCAGCACGTCGACCTGCGCGGCCAGCGAGGCCACGTCCTTCACCGAGGTGGCGCCGGCCTTCAGCAGGCCGTCGATGGGCTGGTTGCCCGCGTGCTCCAGCACGGTGAGCTGGTGGCCGTGCTTGACGATGTTGCTGGCGATGCCGTGGCCCATCAGGCCCACGCCGACGAGGCCGACCTTGCGCGGCGCTTGCTGCTGTTCAGTGGTTGTCATGTGTTGTCTTCATCCGTGCTTGATGGCGATGGTCTTGAGGGTCGTGAAGCCGAGCAGGGCCTCGAAGCCCTTCTCGCGGCCGAAGCCGCTGGATTTCACGCCGCCGAATGGCAGTTCTACACCACCCGCCGCACCGTAATTGTTGACGAAGACCTGGCCGCAATGCAGCTTGTGCGCCATGCGCAGCTGGCGCGCGCCGTCGCGGGTCCACACGCCGGCCACCAGGCCGAAGTCCGTGCCGTTGGCCAGGCGAACCGCCTCGGCCTCGTCGGCGAAGGGCGTCAGGGCCAGCACCGGACCGAAGATCTCGCGCTGCGCGATGTCGCTGTCGTGCGGCACGTCGCGGAACAGCACGGCCTCCTGGTAGTAGCCGGTGGACGACGCGTTGGGCGACACCGTGCCGCGCGCCGCCACCTTCAGGCCGGCGGCCTCGGCGGTCGCGACCATGTCGCGCACCTGGCGGAACTGCTTTTCGTTGATGAGCGGACCCATGTCCAGGTCTTCGGCCGGCGTGCCCGCGCGCACGGCGGTGAAGCGCCTGGCGAGGCGCTGCACCACTTCTTCATAGACCGACTGTTCCACCAGCACGCGGCTGCCTGCCGAGCAGGTCTGGCCGGCGTTCTGGATGATGGCGTTGAGCAGCACCGGCTCGGCCGCGTCGAGGTCGGCATCCGCGAACACGATCTGCGGCGACTTGCCGCCCAGCTCCAGCGTCACCGGGCAGTGGCGCTCGGCCGCGGCCAGGCCCACGCTGCGGCCGGTCATGGTCGAGCCGGTGAACGAGATGTGGTCGATGCCCGGGTGTGCGCACAGCGCGGCGCCGGCTTCCTTGCCGTAGCCGGTCACCACGTTGAGCGCGCCGGCCGGAAAGCCCACTTCGGTCGCGATCTCGGCCAGGCGCAGCAGCGACAGGCTCGCGTCTTCCGCCGGCTTCACCACGCAGGCGTTGCCCGCGGCGAGCGAGGCGCCCACGCTGCGGCCCGCGATCTGCATCGGGTAGTTCCAGGGAATGATGTGGCCCGTCACGCCGTGCGGCACGCGCACCGTCAGCACGGTGTAGCCGCGCTCGTAGGGCAGGGTGTCGCCGTGCAGCTTGTCGCAGGCGCCGGCGTAGTACTCCATGTAGCGGGCCAACGCGGTGGCGTCGTTGCGCGCCACGCGCAGCGCCTTGCCGGTGTCGCGCGCCTCGAGCTGGGCCAGCTCCTCGTGGTGCTCCAGCACCGCGGCGCCGAGCTTGGCGAGCAGGCGGCCACGCTGCAGCGCGGTCAGGCCGCCCCAGGGGCCGTCGAAGTTCTCGCCCATGGCCTGGCGTGCGGCGCGCACGGCGGTGTCCACGTCGGCGGCGGTGCCGCGCGCGATCTCGTCGAACTTGCTGCCGTCGCTCGGGTCGATCACGTCGATGGTGGCGTTGCCTTCGGACTGCACGTGGCGTCCGTCGATGTAGTGGGCTGCTGCGTTCATGATGTCTTGTCTCCTGGGGGCCGGTCAGCGGGGCGTGCTGGGTTCCGGCCAGGGTTTCTGCGGTTCGCGGATCTGCTCGAAGGCGCGGCTGAACTGCAGCACGCCCAGGTCGTCGAAGCGACGCCCAGCGATCTGCAGCCCGATAGGCATGCCCTCGGCCGAATAGCCGCAGTTGATCGAGGCAGCGGGCTGCTCCGACATGTTGTAGGGCACCGTGAAGCCGATGTGCTCCAGCGGCAGCATCGGGTCGTTGGTCGGCGATGCGTGGTCGGCCGGTGCGGGCATGTTGGGCGACACCGGCGAGATCACGAAGTCGTAGGCCTTGGTCGCCGCGATCGTCGCCGCGCGCGCGGCGATGAACTGGCTGTAGGCGTCGAAGATGTGCGCGCCCGAGAAGCCGGCCGCGCTCTCGGCCCATTCGCGGATGTACGGCAGGATCTTCGCGCGCTTCTCCGGCGCCATTGCCTGGATGTCGATGCACGAGCGCATGCGCCAGAAGTGGTCCATGCCCTGCAGCATCTTCGGCGTCATGAAGGCCGGGATCTCTTCGATCACCGCGCCGGCCGCCTCGATGAGCTTCGCTGCGCGGCGCACGGCTTCGGCGATCCGCGGGTCGAGCGGCAGGCCGCAGCCCGCGTCCATGTGCAGCGCGACGCGCTTGCCCTTGATGAACGAAGCATCGACCTCGAAGGCCGTCCAGTCGATGACGGGCGGCGGCAGTTCCGAATAGTCGCGGTCGTCGGGCTGCGCGACCGAGGCCATCATCAGCGCCGAATCGGCCACGGTGCGGGTCATCGGACCGGCGCAGCGGCCCATGTAGGGCGAACTCAGAGGAATGCGGCCGAAGCTGGGCTTGAGCGTGTAGATGCCGCACCAGCTCGCAGGCAGGCGCAGCGAGCCGCCGATGTCGGTGCCGACGTGCAGCGGGCCGTAGCCGGCAGCGGCCGCGGCGCCGGCGCCTGCGCTCGAGCCGCCGGGGGTGCGCGACAGATCCCACGGATTGCGCGAGAGCTCGTGGAAGCTCGACAGCCCCGAGGACAGCATGCCCAGGTCGGGCATGGTGGTCTTGGCGACCAGCACCGTGCCGTCTTCCTTCAGGCGCGCGGCCGGCGGCGAGTCGTAGGTCATCGGCACGAGGTCGTAGGCGGCGGTGCCCAGCGGCATCGGGTCGCCCTCGGTCGCGAGGTTGTCCTTGATGGTCACGGGCACGCCGTCGAGCGTGCCCAGCGGCTTGCCGGCCAGCCAGCGCGCTTCGGACGCGCGGGCCTGCTCCAGCGCCAGCTCGGGGCGGAACAGCCAGGTCGCGTGCAGCTCGGGCTCGTAGGCCGCGATGCGCTCGTTCACCGAGCGCGCCACTTCCACCGGCGAGAGTTCCCTGGCCGCGTAGGCGGCGTGCAGTTCCTGCACACCCAGGGCATACAGGGGCTTCGATGTCGACGTGCTCATCGCATCAACCCCACGAGATCGCTGCCAGGTCGTTCACCACGATCGGCATGCTCGGCCAGAGGCCCTTCACTTCCTTGCGCGCGATGGTCGGGAACACCGCCTGGTAGAGGAAGCCGTTGACGGCGTCGGTCGCCAGCATGCGCTGCGCGTCGGCCAGCAGGTCGGCGCGGCGCTTCTTGTTATCCTCGTTCTGGATGGCCACGAACAGGTCGCGGAACTTCTTCGAGTCGTAGCCCCAGTAGTAGTCGGGCTCGGTGTACTTCACCAGGTCGAAGGGCTCCACGTGGGCGACCATGGTCAGGTCGAAGTCGTGCGCGCCGCCGAAGGTGCCGCTGAGCCACTGGGCCCATTCCACGTTCTGGATCTTCACGTTGATGCCGATCTGCGCGAGCTGCGCGGCGATCACCTCGCCGCCCTGGCGGGCGTAGGAGGGCGGCGGCAGCTGCAGGCGCAGCTCCAGCGGCGTCTTCACGCCGGCCTCGGCCAGCAGCTTCTTCGCCTTCTCCACGTCGAAGGGGTTCATCGCGGTGGTGTCGATGAAGCCCGGCGCGCCCAGCGCATAGTGGCTGCCGATGGGCTTGCCGAAGCCGTCTGCCGCGCCCTGGATGATCGCGTTGCGGTCGATGGCTGCCAGGATCGCGCGGCGCACGCGCACGTCGTCCAGCGGCTTCTTGCGGTTGTTGATGGTCAGGATCACCTTGCCGCGCGTGCCCACTTCCAGCACCTGGAAGCGCGCGTTCCCCTTGAACTGGCTCACCGAGCGCGTGCCCGCGCGCGGGAAGATGTCGATGTCGTTCGACAGCAGCGCGGCGGTCTGAGCGGCCGTGTCCGACATGAAGCGGAAGACGAACTTCTCGGTCTTCGCGAGGTTCGGGTCGCGATAGGTCGGCGACTTCACCAGCGTGCACGAGGCGCCGCGCTGCCATGCGCTCAGCTTGTAGGGGCCGGTGCCCACGGGTGCGGTGGCGTTGGTCTCGGCGGTCTTGGGCTCCACGATGCAGGCGGTCGACTGGCCGAGCATGAAGGGCAGGTCGGGGTTGGACAGCGTGCTGTTGACGCCCACCGTGTACTCGTCGAGCACGACCGTACCGATCTCGCTGAAGAAGCGCTTGTCCTTGTTCGTGCTCTTGGCGCCGCCCGCGCGGTCGAACGAGAACTTCACCGTGTTCGCGTTGAAGGGCTGCCCGTTCTCGAAGCGCACGCCCTTGCGCAGCTTGAAGACGAAGGTCTTCATGTCGGGCGAGGACGACCAGCTCTCCGCCAGCATCGGCGTGACCGAGCCGTCCGCGTTCACCTTGGTAAGCGTTTCGAAGATGTTGTACTGCGTGATCTCCGCGATGGCCGATGCGGCGCCGCTGGTCGGGTCCAGGCCCGGCGGTTCGAGCGGCATGCCGATCGTGAGCGTGTTCTTGCCGGCCTGCGCACGGGCCTGCGGCAGGAAGACACCCGGGATCGCCGCGGCCATGGCGGAAGTCATGAGTGTGCGTCGCTTCAACATTCGATAGTTCCTGGAGGTGAGTGTGGAAAGGGAAGAAGGAAAAGCCCGCCCCGGCTAGCGGGAGGGCGTGTGCAGCACGGCGGAAAGCAGGGTGCGCGTGTACTCGTGCTGCGCGTGCTCGAACAGGTCGGCCGGCCGGCCGCGTTCGACGATGCGTCCCTTGAAGACGACGCAGATCTCGTCGCAGAGGTGGTTGACCACCGCGAGGTCGTGGCTGATGAGCAGGTAGCTGATGCCGAACTGCTGCTGCAGGTCCTGCATGAGGTTGAGCACCTGGGCCTGCACCGACACGTCGAGCGCGCTCACGGGCTCGTCGGCCACGATGAGCTTGGGGCGCGTGATGAGTGCGCGCGCGATGGCGATGCGCTGGCGCTGCCCGCCCGAGAACTCGTGCGGGTACTTGTCCATGTCGGTGGTGCGAAGGCCCACGGCGGCCAGCGTCTCGGCGGCGCGCTCGCGCTGCTCGGCCCGCGTGGTGGCCGCGAGCGCCTCGAGCGGCTCGGCGACGATGCGTGCGACCGTCTGGCGTGGATCGAGCGAGCCGTACGGGTCCTGGAACACCATCTGGAAGTCGCGGCGCGCCACGCGCAGTTCTTCCTTGGAGAGCGCGTGCAGGTTGCGGCCTTCGAGCGAGACGGTGCCGGAGGTCGGCGTGTCGAGCGCCATCACGAGCCGCGCGATGGTCGACTTGCCCGAGCCCGATTCGCCGACGATGCCCATGCTCTGGCCGGCCTGCACCTCGAAGCTCACGCCGTTGAGCGCCTTCACGGTGGGCGGCGGACCGAAGAGCTTCTCGCGCGGCAGCGCGTAGTGGCGATAGAGGTTGTTCACGGCCAGCAGGGGCTGGCGGGTGTTGGCGGACTGGCTCATGAGGCGGTGGCGGTCCTTGCGGTGGATGCGGCGATTTCTCCGAGCCGCAGGCAGCGCACCACGTGCTCGCCGGGCAGCAGCGTCTCGCGCGGACGCGTGCTCTGGCACAGGTCGATGGTGTGGGCGCAGCGGCCGGCGAATGCACAGCCGCGCGGCATGTCGACCAGCTCGGGCACGCTGCCGCGGATGGTCGGCAGCCGGCCCGCGCGCACCGCGCCGATGGCAGGGCGCGCGGCGAACAGGCCGCGCGTGTAGGGATGCGCGCGGCCGGCGAAGACCGTGTCGGTCGGACCGCTCTCCACTGCGCTGCCGCCATACATCACCAGCATGCGCTTCACGCTGTTGGCGATCACGCCCAGGTCGTGCGAGATCAGGATCAGCGCCATGCCCATTTCCTTGACCAGGCCCTGGATCAGGTCGAGCACCTGCTTTTGGATGGTCACGTCGAGCGCGGTGGTCGGCTCGTCAGCGATCAGCAGGTCGGGCCCGCATGCGAGCGCCATCGCGATGCCGATGCGCTGGCGCTGGCCGCCGGAGAACTGGTGCGGGTACGCATCGAGGCGCGAGGCGGCATCGGGAATGCCCACGCGTTCCAGCAGGTTCAGCGCCTCCTTGCGGGCCTGCTCCTTGGTGAGCCCGCGATGCAGCCGCAGCGGCTCGCCGACCTGGCGCGCAATGGTGTGCACCGGGTTCAGTGCCGTCATCGGCTCCTGGAAGATCATGCCGATGCGGTTGCCGCGGATCTCGCACATCTTCTTCTCGGGCAGGCCGACGAGTTCCTGCCCGTCGAGCTTGATGCTGCCCGAAACCTTGGCCGTGGAGGGCAGCAGGCCCATGAGCGACATCACCGTGATCGACTTGCCGCAGCCCGATTCGCCGACGATGCCCAGCGTCTCGCCGCGCTCCAGCGAGAACGAAATGCCGCGCACGGCCTGCGCCGGCCCACGCTGTGTCTGCAGGCCGATCTGGAGGTTGTTGACTTCGAGGAGAGGCATGGTCAGGACAGCGGGGTCGGGATCGGACAGCCGAGTGCAGAAGGAAGACAAAAACTACGCAAAGGTCGCGAAAGGAGAACACGGAAAACCTCCTGGGTTTTCTTTCGTGCTCTTCGCGAAACCTTCGCGCCCTCTGCGTCGTTGCGCCGGCATTCGAAATGCTCGTTCATCGGCAATCCTCAACGAGCACGCGCCAGGCGCGGATCGAGCAGGTCACGCAGGCCGTCGCCCAGCAGGTTCAGCCCCAGCACCGCGAATGCGATCGCCAGGCCCGGGAAGACGGCCAGCAGCGGCTGCTGGAACATGAGGGTCTGCGCTTCGCTGAGCATGCGACCCCACGAAGGCTGCGGCGGCTGTGTGCCCAGGCCCAGGTAGGAAAGAGCGGCCTCGGCCAGGATCGCGATGGCGAAGCGGATGGTGATCTGCACGATCAGCACGGCCGAGATGTTCGGCAGCACATGCTGCATCGTGATGGAGAACGACCCCTTGCCGCAGGCACGCGCGGCCGCAACATATTCTCGCGACCACACCGCGTTGGCCGATGCGCGCGTGATGCGTGCGAAGGTCGGAATGTTGTAGATGCCGATCGCGATGATCGCGTTGACGATGCCCGCGCCGAACACGGCCGTCATCATGATGGCCGACAGGATCGCGGGGAAGGCCAGCGAGAAATCGGCCAGCCGCATGATGGCTTCCTCGACCCAGCCGCGCTTCGCAGCGGCGAGCAGGCCGAGGGCCGTACCCACCACGAGCCCGATGCCGACGGCGATCACGCCCACGAGGATCGACGCGCGTGCACCCACGAGCAGCAGCGAAGCGACGTCGCGGCCGAACGCGTCTGTGCCGAGCCAGTGCGAACCGGACGGCGCCTGGAGCTTGTTCGCCATGTCCATGCCGTAGGGCGAATAGGGCGTCCATACATAGGACAGCAGCGCGGCCAGCACCAGCAAGGCGGCGAGCACGCCGCCGATGACGAAGCTGCGATGACGCAGCGCGCGGTGCCAGAAGCCGGGGGCCTTCAGGGCGGTGCCGGCGGGAGCTGCGGGCAGCGCGCCGGAGGTCGGGGTGATGGCGCTCATATGTCGCTGGCCTTGATGCGCGGGTCGATGACGGCGTAGAGCACGTCGACCACGAAGTTCACGATGACCACCATGGCCGCCAGCAGCAT
>NZ_JACIBG010000008.1:0-440045 GCF_014195185.1 Variovorax atrisoli
GCGGGCTGGTCGAGGCCGAGCTTGGTGGCCAGCGCGGCGACGGCCTCGGGCGAGGCGTCGGGGCCCATGAGCATCTGCGCGGCGTTGCCGGGCAGAATCTCGAGCACGAGGAAGACGATGACCGAGGCGCCGATCAGGGTGCCGATCAGCGTCAGCGTGCGCTTGAGCAGGAACAGGCCCATCTCAGCCTCTCAGGTCGCTAGGGGAAAGGCAGGGCGTCATGCTGCCGAGATGCATTCGGCGATCGCGCGGCCCACGTCCACCGTGTTGGCCGTGCCGCCCATGTCGCGGGTGCGCGGGCCTTCGCTCAGTACGGTCTCGATGGCCGAGAGCACGGCGGCGGAAGCCTGCGCGTACACGGGATCGTCGCCGCCGAGATGGTCCAGCATCAGCGCGGCCGACCAGATCTGGCCGATCGGATTGGCGATGCCCTTGCCCGCGATGTCGGGTGCCGAGCCGTGCACCGGCTCGAACAGCGAGGGGAACTTGCGTTCGGGGTTGAGGTTGGCCGACGGCGCGATGCCGATGGTGCCCGTGCAGGCCGGGCCCAGGTCGGACAGGATGTCGCCGAAGAGGTTGGAGGCCACGACCACGTCGAACCAGTCGGGGTGCTGCACGAAGTGCGCGCACAGGATGTCGATGTGGAACTTGTTCGTCGCCACCTCGGGATAGCGCTTGGAGATCTCGGCCAGGCGCTCGTCCCAGTAGGGCATGGTGATCGAGATGCCGTTCGACTTGGTCGCGGCCGTCAGGCTCTTGCGCTTGCGGCGGTTGGCCAGCTGGAACGCGTAGTCGATGATGCGGTCCACGCCGGTGCGGGTGAAGACCGCTTCCTGGATCGCCATCTCGCGCGGCGTGCCCTCGAACAGGCGGCCGCCCACGGAGGTGTATTCGCCCTCGGTGTTCTCGCGCACCACCAGGAAGTCGATGTCGCCGGGCTTGCGGTGCGCCAGCGGGCCGGGCACGCCGGGCATCAGGCGCACGGGGCGCAGGTTCACGTACTGGTCGAAGTCGCGGCGGATCTTGATCAGCAGGCCCCACACGGCGATGTGGTCGGGCACCTTGTCGGGTGCGCCCACGGCACCGAAGTAGATGGCGTCGTGGCCATGGATCTTGTCGGCCCAGTCGGCCGGCATCATCAGGCCGGTGCGCACGTAGTGGTCGGAGCCCCAGTCGAAGTGGTCGTAGGAGAAGTCGATGCCGAAGCGGCGGCCGACCGCGTCGAGCACGCGCAATCCTTCGGGCATGACCTCGACGCCGATGCCGTCTCCTGGAATCACGGCAATCCTGTGCTTTTTCTGCATTGACTCAACCTGTTCAAAGTTCGTTCGTTTCGGGGGACACCGGCGCTCGTGACGCGGGCTTTCGAAAAAATTCTAGAAGCGAGAAACGGGCCTGCGCAGGGGGTTCGCACCCAGTTGGCCTTGACAAAATAAGAAGGTCGTGCAGCTGCGTTTTCCTCTGTGGATGGAGGAATCTCGTGTCACGAAACCGACTTCGAATTCGAATAATTAGAAGGCTGAAGCTCCCGATGGCTGCCGCGCAAAGGCCCTTGAGCCTCCTTCATGAAGGCTTTCTGAAGCGGGCCGCGCGGCCCTGCCGGATACTCCGCGCGCTCGCGAGGCGCTCCGCAGAGAACGCTCGCCAGGAGAACCATGAACTTCTTGTCCGTTGCCGCGAAGGCGATCGCACGCCGCATCCGACGGTGGCTCCAGCCCTCGCTGGTGCGGCGCCTGCTGTTCGCGCAGATCGCGGTGGCGGGGCTGCTGTGGAGCGCCACGCTGGCGTTCTTCCTCTACGACTCCAATCGCCTGCCGGAGCTGGTGCGCTACGACAGGATATTCCTGAGCATCATGGCCTGCGCGCAGAACCTCGCCTTCGACCCCGCGCGGCAGCAGCAGACGCTCAAGGCCTTCGACATGGCGCTGCAGGAGACGTCGAGCGACTTCAAATCCGATCAGGACCGGGCGCCCGTGCTGCAGGTGTGGCAGCAGGGCCGGCTCATCTACAACTCCACGCCGAGCGTGCCGCTCATGCACACGCAGATGCCCGGGCGGGTGGAGCGGGTGCGTGCCGGCGAGCGCGCGTGGCGCGCCCGCGCGATGACATCGCCGCTGCTGGACACGCGCGTGCTGTTGGCCGAACCCGACGTGCTGCGCCTGAACTTCACCATCGAGCACCGCAGCTACTACCTCCTGCCGCTGGCCATCAGCCTGCCGTTCATCGTATTCCCCGCCTGGCTTTCGGTGATGCTCGCGCTGCGGCCGTGGCGGCAGGTGACGAAGGAGACCGCGGAGCGCGGCCCGGCCGATCTTTCCCCGCTGACCTTCGAGCCGCCGCACAAGGAGCTGCAGCCGCTGGTGAACGGCATCAACGGCCTGCTGCGCAGCGTGCGCGACCGGGCATCGCGCGAGCGCGGGCTGATCGCCGACGCGGCGAACGAGCTGCGCACGCCGCTCGATGCGATGCGGATGAACGTCGAGGCGCTGAAGGCGCAGACCGCCGACCCCGGCCAGCGCGAACTCATGGCCAACCTGCTGCGAAGCAACGACCGCGCTGCGCGGCTGGTGGGCCAGCTGCAGCAGCTGATGAGAAGCGACGAGATGCCGCGGGACGCATCGCCCGCGACCCTGGCCTTCGACGAACTGGTGCAGGAGCGCATCCGCCTCGTCGAGGCGCTCGCGCGGGCACGCGGCATCGCGCTGGAGTTCACGCACGACGAGGCAACGCCTGTGGCGGTGCATGGCGAGCGGGAGAGCCTCATATCGATGGCGGGCAACCTCGTGGAGAACGCCATCAAGTACAGCCCCGATGGCGGCATGGTCAAGGTACGCGTCTGGCGCGAGGCGTCGGAAGCCGTCCTGCAGGTGACCGACGAGGGGCCGGGCATCCCGCCCGCGCTGCGCGAGCGCGTCTTCGACCGCTTCTTCCGCAACCCGGACCAGACGCAGTCGGGCAGCGGCCTGGGGCTGGCCATCGTCAGGTCGGTGCTGGAGAAGCATGGCGGCCGCATCGCGTTGTCCGATGGCGAGGGCGGACGCGGCCTGTGCGCGACGGTGTGGCTGCCTTCGTCCGGCTGACAAGCGGGCGCATCCCTCTTAGGATGGGCCGATGCGAACACTTCAACTCCCCACCGGCGGCGAGATGCCGGTACTCGGCCTCGGCACATGGCGCATGGGCGAAGACGCGAAGCGCCGCGCCGACGAGGTCAAGGCCGTGCGCGAAGCCATCGCGCTGGGCTATCGCCTCATCGACACCGCCGAGATGTACGGCGAGGGCGGGGCCGAGACCGTGATCGGCCAGGCGATCGGCGAAGCACTGCGCGCAAACGACGTGCGGCGCGACGAGCTCTTCATCGTCAGCAAGGTCTATCCGCACAACGCCAGCCGGCGCGGCACGCGCGACGCCTGCGAACGCAGCCTGAAGCGGCTGGGGCTCGACGCCCTCGACCTCTACCTGCTGCACTGGCGCGGCAGCCATCCGCTGCGCGAGACGGTGGCGGCGATGCACTCCCTGGTCGCGGATGGGCGCATCGCCCACTGGGGCGTGAGCAACTTCGACGTCGACGACATGGAAGAACTCGAGGAAGCCATCGGCGCCGAAGGCCCCGGCTGCGCGGCCAACCAGGTCTACCTGTCGCTGGGCGAACGCGGACCCGAGTTCAGCCTGCTGCCCTGGCAGCGCGAGCGCGGCATTCCGCTGATGGCCTACAGCCCCATCGACCAGGGGGCGCTGGCGGAGGACGACGGACTGGCCGAACTTGCCGCCAGGCTTGGCGTGACCGCCGCGCAGCTCGCATTGGCCGCCGTGATCGCGCGGCCCGGCGTGGTTGCCATTCCGAAGGCGGTTCGCAGCGCGCACCTGAAGGAGAATCTGGCCGCTGCCGAGTTGAAGCTCGACGCGGCGACGCTGGCGGAACTGGATCGCCTGCATCCGCCGCCGCGACGCAAGACGCCGCTGGCGATGATCTGAGGGCTCAGAGAAAGGCAGAACGGTCGGAGGCAGAGGGCGCCAAGGTTTCGCCAAGGGCGCGAAAGAAATACCAGGTAGGTCTTTCTTTGTGTTTTTTGCGCCCTTTGCGGATTCTTCGCGTCCTCTGCGTCCGGCCAACCGATCACGTATTCAGTGAGCGTCCGCGTGCTTGGCCGCAGCGATCATGGCCTGCTCGTCGTGCTTCGCGCCGTTGAGGAACAGGTTCAGCAGCACCGCGGCGACCGACGCCAGCAGGATGCCCGATTCGATCAGCGAGTGGATGGCATGCGGCATCCACTGCTTGAAGTTGGGGGCGATCAGCGGAATCATGCCGATGCCCAGCGACACCGCGACGATCATCGCGTTATGGCGGTTGTTCTTGAAGTCCACGCCCGACAGGATGCGGATGCCGGTGGCGGCCACCATGCCGAACATCACCAGGCCCGCACCGCCGAGCACCACGGTGGGCAGCGATTCCACCAGCGCCGCCATCTTCGGCAGCAGGCCCAGCACGATCAGGATGATGCCTCCGGCCACGCACACGTAGCGGCTCTTGATGCCGGTGACGGCGACGAGACCCACGTTCTGCGAGAAGCTGGTGTAGGGGAAGGTGTTGAAGATGCCGCCGATCAGCGTGCCCAGGCCGTCGGTGCGCAGGCCGCGCGCCAGGTCCTTCTGGCTGATCCTGCGGTCGGTCATTTCGCCCAGCGCGAGGAACATGCCGGTCGATTCGATCATCACCACGATCATGATCAGCGTCATCGTGAGGATCAGGATCGGGTCGAACTGCGGCATGCCGAAGTGGAAGGGCAGCACGATGTCGACCCAGGCGGCCTTGCCGACCTTCTCATACGTCATGAGGCCGGTGAGCGAGGCCACGACAGCGCCGATCACGATACCCAGCAGCACCGAGATGTTGGCGACGAAGCCCTTGGCGTACTTCACGATCAGCAGGATCGACACGAGCACCAGTGCAGCCACGCCGAAGCCCGAGAGGTCGGCGTACTTGGGGTTGGGCACCGTGGGCAGGATCGCGAAGCCCTTGGGCACGGCGGGAATGGAGCTGCCGGGCGAGGTCACTTCCGCAAGCCACTTCGCATAGACCGGGTCGACAAGCGCCGGCGCGGTCGGGCCCACGGGGTTGCCGAAGATCCAGTTGATGCCCACGCGCATCAGGCTGATGCCGATGACCGCGATGATGGTGCCGGTGACCACCGGCGGAAAGAAGCGCAGCATGCGGCTGACCAGCGGCGCGATCAGTATCGACACCACGCCCGCGCCGATGATGGCGCCGAAGAGCAGCTGCGCGCCGTTCTGTCCGGGGTTGGCGTTGGCGATGGCCACCATCGGCGCGACGGAGGCGAAGGTCACGCCCATCATCACCGGCAGCTTGATGCCGAAGAACTGCGTGGCGCCCAGCGCCTGGATCAGCGTGGCGATGCCGCAGCAGAACAGGTCGGCCGAAATCAGCAGCGCGACCTCATCGGGGCTGAGCTTGAGCGCGCGGCCCACGATCAGCGGCACCGCGACGGCGCCCGCATACATCACCAGCACGTGCTGAAGGCCCAGGGCCGCGAGCTTGCCGGTGGGAAGCCGCTGGTCCACGGGATGGACTGTGGAGGGAGTGGTGTCGGCCGTCATCGTGTGTCTCCTGCTGCGGCGAGAGAGGGATTGATCGAGGAGAGGCGCGCGACACGGCTGGGCATGCGCACACCTCATTGTGTACGCCAAACTGTATACAACTTATGCAACAATCCGGATTCAGGAAAACCCGCATCCGGCGCGGGGCCTTGCCCCCATTTGTTTCAGTGCGTTGCGACGGGGTAGGGGCCGTCGTCGAAGACTTCGGCGTGGTAGCCCTTGTTGCCCACGTCGAGTGCGAGCTGGCTGCGGAAATCGCCGCCTTCGCGCAGGCAGCGCAGCACGTGCGCGAAGTCATGCTGCGGCTTCCATCCGAGCTCGCGCCGCGCGAGCTCGTTCACGTAGACGCGGTCGAGCTGCCGCGGCAGCGTCCACCCCCGCTTCGCATAGAGTCCCTCCGCCTCGGGGAAGAGGCGGCTCAGCACGGCGGCCGCGTCCTCGCGCAGCATCGGCAGGTCGCCGCGCGTGAAGGGCGTGGTGGCCGAGATGATGTAGCGGCCGAAGCCGATGCGCCGGGCGTGGCGGACGGCCAGAAGATGGGCTTCCACCACGTCCTCGATGTCGGCGCGGCGGTGCAGCAGCTCGTTGGCCTGCGCGTTGTCCAGCGAATGCAGGCTGCGCGCTGCGGCGTCGTCGTCCT
The DNA here is from genome assembly GCF_014195185.1 of Variovorax atrisoli. Taxonomy (NCBI): domain Bacteria; kingdom Pseudomonadati; phylum Pseudomonadota; class Betaproteobacteria; order Burkholderiales; family Comamonadaceae; genus Variovorax; species Variovorax atrisoli. Next base: position 6,254 of record NZ_JACIBG010000008.1, read on the forward strand.
CCTCGGGGAAGAAGCGCGATGTCTTCAGCACCACGACGGGCAGGCGCTGCCTGCGGTGGAACAGCTCGCACAGGCTTTCGGCCGATGTCTTCGTCACGCCGTAGATGTTCTTGGGCACCGGCACCACGTCTTCGGTGATCCATACGGCGGGCATGCCCTGCGCGGGCGTGAGCGCGGAACCGAAGGTGCTGGTCGTGCTCGTGAACACGAACGACTCGACACCCGCGGCGACAGCCTCCTCCAGCAGCACCAGCGTGCCCGTGATGTTGGTGTCGACGAACGCCTGCAGGCTGTGCGTCGCCACGTGCGGCTTGTGCAGCGTGGCGGCGTGGATGACGCTGCGCACGCCCCTCATGCAGTCGCGCACGAAGGCGCGGTCGGTGATGGAGCCGGTACGGTCGGTGAAGGCGGAGGGTGCGATGTCGATGCCGCGCGCGTCCTGCGAGGTCGAGCGCAGGGTACGCATCAGCGCCTCGCCGAGATGTCCGGCGCTGCCGGTGATCAGGATGGTCATGGCCGCGAGACTATCGCCGGGCGCCTGGACCGTCCACGCATAAGTTATGCGCGATTCTCAGCCTCGCGGCCTGGCCTCGCGCACCGTGAGCCCGGAGGCCGCCTGCTTGGCGTCGTGCTTCGCGATGGAGGCCTCGCCCGCCACGTCCTCGGCATGCCTGAACATGCCCGGCGGGATGCGTACTGCGCCGATGGCCAGCGTGGCGAAAGGCGTGAAGCGGACCACGCCGTGCCGGTCTTCGCCCTCGATGCCGCCGGCCTGCCGGTCGGCCTCGTCGTAGAGGCCGGGTGCCTGCTGGTTGAAGGCCTCGATCAGCCGCACGCAGCGCTGGTGCCAGTCGGGGCTCTGGAACAGCATCAGGAAGTCGTCGCCGCCGATGTGGCCGACGAAGTCGCGATGGGCGTCCGCATGCTGCGCCGCGAGCCGCGCGAGCAGCAGGATCATCTCGTCGCCGCGCCAGTAGCCGTAGTGGTCGTTGAATACCTTGAAGCTGTTCAGGTCGGCGTAGCAGGCCGCGAACTCGGCACCCCTGTCGAGCAGCCGTTCGATGTGGATGTTGATGGGGATGTTGCCCGGCAGCGATGTCAGCGGATTGGCGTGCCGCGCCGCCTCGATGCGCGCCTCGGTGACCGCGCGCACGAGCTGGTCGCCGGTGCCCAGGCCCGCATAGCGCTTCTTCTCCGTCACGATGAAGCCTTCGTTCAGGTAGCGCTGATCCTCCGACATCAGGATGCCGAGCAGGCTCTCGACGTTCTCCTCGCGCTCCACGATCAAGGGCGTGCTGCTGCCATAGGCCAGGCAGGGACGCCGGCCATGCACCTCGCGAAAATACAGCCGCGCATAGTCGTTCATGAACGACTGCCGGTTGATCAGCGCGACCGGCGTCGCGCCCTCGACCACGGCCAGCGCATGCAGCTGTGGGTGCTTCTGGAAGACGGCCGCGACCTCGTCGACCGGCGTCAGCGGGTGGAGTGCGGGCGCCTGGATGATCGACAGGCTGCGCAGCACATTGGGCTGCGAGGGTTGCGATGCGTGCGGCATCACCGCGATGCGGCTGTCGGTGATGGCGGCCGATACGGGCTCGGGCAGCGCCGGCAGCAGCCGCGGCGCCGGCGGGCCGAACAGGAAGCCCTGGCCGTGGGCGATGCCGAGGTCTCGCAGCACGCGCAGGTCCTTGGTGTTTTCCACGCCTTCGGCGATGAGTTCGCTGCCCATCGCGGTGCCCAGGGCGACGATGGCACGCACCATCGCCACGCTCTGCGGCGAGTCGCATATGCCCTGGGTCAGCAGCTTGTCGAGCTTCACGAAGTCGGGCTGCAGGTCCTTCCAGCGCTGCAGGTTGGAGTGGCCCTGGCCGAAGTCGTCGAGCGCGACGCGCGCACCCAGCGCATGCAGCGCCTTGACCGCATCCTGCAGCGCTGCTGCATCGGCAGCGGCGGATTGCTCGGTGAGTTCCACTGTCACGTCGCGCGCCGCGATGCCGTGGTCTGCCGTCATGCGTTCGAACCGGCAAGCGCCGCCGGAGGCGTCCATGGCTTCGATCAGGGTGTCGGCGCTCATGTTCACGAAGAGCCGGCCCGGCTTGTCGAGCCGACCCCAGTGGGCGAACACCGCCTCCACGCAGTGCAGCTCGAAGCCCGTCAGCCGGGATTCGGCGGCCGCCTGTGCGAGCAGCGCCTCGGGGCCTGGAAGGGCGATGCCGGCGCCGCTGCGGATCAGGGCCTCGTGACCGAAGATCGTTCCCTGGCGCAGGTCCACGATCGGCTGGAAGAACGGAGCGATCGCAGGATGCGACGGGGCGCTGGGCGGGGAGGGCCGGGGCATGCTGTGGAGGTTGTTCGTCGGCGGCTCTCGCGCGGAAGAAAACAAGCAAGTAGCCTTTTTGGGCTACAGAATGCCGTATTTATATGACAGGTGCACGGGCCGCCCTGCCACCGCCAGGGTCAGGCGACGGTGGTGACGATACGCCCCGCGCGCCCGTCGGACAGCGCGATGCGCTCCCACAGCACACGTCCGGGAAGGATCGGCACGACGCGGTCGGTGTTCGGCCCGGTGGCGATCTCCAGCGACGACAGCTCGCCCGCGTGCCAGCCCAGAGCGTCGAGCGTGGCCTCGGCTTCGAGAATCTCCTGCGAGGCGTAGCCGATCAGCGAGCGGCCCATGAATTCGCTGGCGTCGGCGCGCCATTCGGACTGGCGCGAGGGCGATGCGGCCAGCAGCCGGTGTGTTCGGTCGCAGATCAGGTGCACCTTGCGCGTGGACGACTCGACCAGCCGCTTCAGCGCGGCGTCCTGCGCCGAATCGCACGCTGCCGCAAGCAGCCGGTGTGCCACGGCCTGCTGCGCCGGCGATAGCGCAAGCTGTCCGCGCTCCCAGCGCGACACGGTCGCCTGGCTCACGCCCATCAGCTGAGCGAAGTGAGCCTGCTTGATGCCGCGCAGCAGCCGCATCTGACGCAGCGCGAGGCCGAGGTTCCTGCGCATGTCAGGCCAGCAGCGCCTTGACCAGGTCGAGCTGCCGGTCGGGTTTTTCGGTGCCGAGTTCGAGGCTGGCCTCGATGCGCTCCAGGTGCTCGGTCATGCTCTTCACCGCGGCTTCGACGTCGCCCTTGCGGCACAGGCGCAGGAACTCCGCGTGCTCGTCCGAAGAGCAGTGCGGGTCGTTCGAGGAGTGGTAGAGCATCGCGATCAGCGAGCTGCGTGCCACCAGTTCGCGTACCAGTTCGGCCAGCGTGCGGTTGCCCGTGGCCTCGGCCAGGGTCACGTGGAAATCGCCCAGCAGCTTCTCGCGCACCGTGCCCATGGTGGTGCTCTGGCGCAGCGCGGTGCGTTCGAACTTGATGTGCTGCTCGAGCGCCTGGTAGTCGCGCGCCCGTGCACTGGCGATGAAGAGGCGCACCACCTCGCTCTCGAGGATGCGGCGCACCGCGAACACCTCGCGGGCTTCCTCGACGGAAGGCTGGCTCACGAACGCGCCCTTGTCGGGAATCATCTCGATGAGCTTGTCCTTCGACAGCATCAGCAGCGCCGCTCGCACCTTGGTGCGGCTCACCGAATACACGCGTCCCAGCGCCTCCTCGCGCAGCCAGGTGCCCGGCGGCAGGCGCTTCTCGACGATCGCGGTGGCGATGTCGTTGGCGATGCTCTCGATGGAGCTGTTCTTGTCGGCCGGTGCCGCGCCGTTCTCTTCCGGAACGGCGGCGGTGGCAGCAGGGGCAGGAGATCTGGTGGAACTGGCGCGGGGCATGCGCGGATTGTGGCCTACCGCGCGAGGGTGAAGCCTTCGAGTGCGCCAATGATGGGCTTTGGCAGGGGCTTTGCGAGCTCGCCGCGCTTGCTGGTGCGCAGCTTCAGCGTCACCAGCGACTCGATGAGCTTGGTGCCCGCGGCCACGCCGTCGATCACCGGTACGCCCAGTACGCCCTCGATGTGCTCGCACAGGTCGGTCATGCCGGCGCAGCCGAGCACGATGCAGTCGGTGCCGTCTTCTTCGAGCGCGCGGCGGCACTCCTCGACGATGCGCTCCCGGGCGCGCGAGCCGGGCTCCTCCAGCTCCAGCACCGGCAGCTCGCAGGCGCGCACGTTGGCGCAGAAGCGCTCCATGCCGTAGATCTCGGCCAGGTGCCAGGCCTGCCCGATGGTGCGGCCCAGCGTGGTCACCACGCTGAAGCGGCTGCCGATCATGCTGGCCAGGTGCATCGCGGCCTCGGCGATGCCCACCACCGGGCCGCGCGCCAGTTCGCGTGCGGCCTTCAGGCCCGGATCGCCGAAGCAGGCGATCACGTAGCCGTCGATGCCGTCGCGCTCGCCCGACGCGATCTCCTGCAGCAGGCCCGGAACGGCGAGCGCCTCGTCGTAGTGGCTCTCGATGGACACCGGCCCCATGGCCGGGCTCACCGCGACGATCTCGGTGCCGCCCTGCGCCACCGCGCGGGCGCAGGCACCGATCTTCTCGGTCATGCTCCAGGTGGTGTTCGGATTGATGATCTTGATGCGCACGGCGCGGTCCCTTTCTTTCTGTCTATCTGACTAACCGGTGGTTCAGGTCTTGTTGCTGCGGTTCAGCACGGCATAGATGATGAAGCCCAGCGCCATGCCGATGAACCATGCATAGTTGGCGGCGCCGCGCAGCGTCGGCACCATCACGCAAAGAATCGGCACGATGGCCGCCGGCACCAGCGCCTGGATCGCCTTCGGGTTGTAGCCGCCGCTGTACCAGTACTCGCCCTTGGGGCTCATGCTGTAGAGCGCGTCAACGTCGATGCGCTGCTTGCGCACGATGTAGTAGTCGGCAATGAGGATGCCGAACAGCGGGCCGATGAACGAGCCGAGCACGTCGAGCGTGTAGTGGATGACTTCGGGGCTGTTGTAGAGGTTCCATGGCGTGAGGAACACCGAACCCACCGCGGCGATCATGCCGCCCGTGCGCCAGCTGATGTGCTGCGGTGCCACGTTGGAGAAGTCGAACGCGGGCGAGACGAAATTCGCGACGATGTTGATGCCGATGGTGGCGATCATGAAGGTCAGCGCGCCCAGCACGACGGCGGTGGTGCTGTCGATCTTGCCCACGGTGTGCACCGGGTCGGTGATGAGCTCGCCGAACACCGGCAACGTGGCGGCGGTGGTGATGACCGTCAGCAGCGAGAAGAACACGAAGTTCACCGGCAGGCCCCAGAAGTTGCCCTTCTTCACCGCCTCGAAGCTCTTGCCGTAGCGCGAGAAGTCGCCGAAGTTGAGCATCGGGCCGCTGAAGTAGCTCACCACCAGCGCGATGGCCGAGAGCATCACGGGCAGCGCGTCCCAGCCCTGGAACTTGATGCCGCCCAGGTTCAGGTCGATGTTGCTCCAGCCGGCCTTCCACACCAGCCAGCCGCACAGGATGGCCATGACGACGTACACGGCAGGGCCGGCCCAGTCGATGAACTTGCGGATCGCATCCATGCCGTGCCAGAACACGAAGGCCTGCAGCACCCACATGACCATGAACGCGACCCAGCCCAGGGCGGACAGGCCGGCGAAGCCGTACTTGGTGACCTCGGCGTAAGGGGCCAGGCCGGGCGCCATGTGCAGCGCCAGCACCATGAAGGCGGCAGAGGCGAGGTAGGTCTGCACGCCGTACCAGGCCACCGCGATCAGTCCGCGGATGATGGCCGGAATGTTCGCGCCCAGCACGCCGAAGGGCGCACGGCACACCACGGGGTAGGGCACGCCCGTCACCTGGCTGGGCTTGGCCACGAGGTTGCAGAAGATCTGCACGATCACGATGCCCACCAGCAGCGACACCAGCACCTGCCAGCTCGAAAGACCCAGCGCGAAGAGGCTGCCCGCGGTGATGTAGCCGCCCACGCTGTGCACGTCGGACATCCAGAAGGCGAAGATGTTGTACTGACCCCAGGTCTGCTTCTTCAGCGGGGCGAGGTCTTCGTTGGTCAGGCGCGGGTGGTAGCCGGGCTTGATGACGGCATTCGATTCTGCGTGCGGCGCAATGCCGGCTTCGCTCGCCCCCGTGGGGGCCTGGCTGACGACTGTGCTCATGGTCTTACCTCTTGCGGGTGGGTGGATCAGAACCTGTTTTGACGCAAATTTCGCGCCGGATTATCGGGTTCGTTATTTGTATACAAAAAACGAACGCAATCAAGGTCATTCGAGAACTCATATATCGGTGTAATCCCTGAGGTCTTCGCGTTGGCCTCGGGTGCGGCGCGGGCTCACGGGCGTGTCCGTCCCTGCGCTGCTCGCCGTGGGCAGGCGCGGACCGAGGGAATAAGGGGGCAGGGAGGCGGATGCCTCGGGATGGGGCGAGACCGCGTAGCGGCGCACCCGGGAGGTGCACCGCTACGCGGTCAGTGCCGCCCGATGCGGCGGCGTGCAGTGGGAAGGCTTGACCGGCCTTACTGGCCGTGCTCCTTCTTGTGCGGGGCGGCGGCGTGTTCGTGGGGAGCCGGAGGATGCTCGGGATGCCCATGCGAAGGCGCGGGCGGGTGCGGTCTCGGTGCGGGAGCCGGTGCCGACACCGGCCTCGGTGGCCGCTGGAGCCTCTGCTCGCCTCCGTCGTGCACTGCAACTGGCGGGCGCCCTTCATGCGCCATTCGCGCATCGTCGGCGGGCGGCTTCGGTCGTTGAGGCAGCTCGGCGCGGGCCTGCGCCGGCGTCGGTGAGGCCACTGCAGGCTCGGGCCTCCTGGCAGGGGCCTTGGACATGAGCGGCTCTGGACGCGACTGCGGTGCAGGGTGCGAAAGAGGCTCGCCATGCGCCTGCGCCTCGGGGCGGCCCGGTGGTTCAGGGCGCGACTGAGGCGCAGAGGTCGGCTGCGGTTGCGAAGGTGGGCGAGCCGCAGCAGCCTGTTGTGCGGCAGGAGTGCCGGGAACCGCAGGGCGGAGCGCCTCCGCCGACCGTGCCGCGGGCGGCGGTTGACGGTCGGCCGGCAGCGCGGCGACCGGCTTCGCGCTCGCCGGAACCGGCGCCATCGCGCGCACGACGGGCGGGAGCGCAGCGGCAAGGTGGGCACTTGCCGGAATCGCGGCTTCGAACGGCCTGCCGCTCGCGGTCGCGCTGGCGGGCGCCACCACCTTCACTGTCTGGCTGTTGTTGTTGATGTTCGTGACGTTGGTGATGTTGTTGATCGTCGTGTGGTTCGTCACGCTGTTGATCGTGGTGTTCTGCACGCGCATGCCGACGTTGTTGACCGGCGGCGCGCTGACGACCACCGCCGGCGGCGTACCGATCGGGGCAGGCACGATCAGGCCGAGCCGCGAACCGGGAGGCGCGGGAACGAACACGCCAGGTGGCCCGATCGGAGCGATCCCTGCCACCACGCCGGCTGCCGCCACCGACACTGCAAGGCTCAGCCCCAGCGGCGGCGGCACGAACGCGACGCCCGGCGGCGACCAATGGCCTGCGACGAAGACCACCACGTTGTCGCGGTGCTCGTAGTAAGGCTGCACCCATCCATAGCCGGGTTGCGGGGGCGCGGACCAGCGGCCTGCGGCCCACACCCAGTTGCCCTGCCACGTCCAGTAGCCGCCGGTCCACACCGCGCCCGCGAAAGGCGGGGGCGGCGGCACTTCCACGAGCATCGGCGGCGGAGCCCATGCCACCGCGATCGGAGGAGGCTGATACAGCGGCGGATCGACGTACACGCTCACGACAGGCGGTGCGGCGACAGCGACGTGCGCGGGCTGCACGACGGTGCGGACCACCGGAGCCGGCGGTTGAACGACACAGCCTGCAGTCAGGCTCACCACCAGAACTCCTGCAATCTGAAGTGCGGGGAGAGAAGAAGGTGCTTTTCTCATTCGATATTCCCGAGGACGTGCACGAATGGCACAGGGAACGACCTAACGGGCCCTCGAAAACAGTCGATGACAGCGCCGGGATGAATTTCATGCGGTAACGATATTTCGCTCGTCGAGTCGACCCATGTCAGGCTGCACTCAGGCCGAATATCGTCCGTGAATGAAGGGATGAACGACTCACGTGCAGGAAGACGAAAAGACCGATCGTCTTCCTAAGTAATGAATTAGATCAATGATCTACAGCAAACATATAAGAACACGGTAGCTCCACTCTGGCGCGTTGGAAGGAGAAACCGTGCGGCTTCTGGATTCAAAACTTTCTCTCGACCACGCATCGAGCGGTGAACTCGTCGACACCGAAAAAGGACGAGTTAAGGAGGGCGTTGAAGATATCGATGCCACCCGAATACTGCTCGTCGATCACCGTTCCAGCTTTTGCGATTCGATGAATCAGGCGTTGCAGCAGAAGGGTTTGCTCATCGACGTATCGCGCGGTGCCAACGCGGCAGCGACGCCTGCGCTCGCGCGGGACTATTCGCTGGTTCTGTTGAATTCCATGCAGCCCGGCATCGCAGGCCTGAGCGCCGTGCGATCGATCCGGCGCAAGACGAACGCGCCCCTGCTCGTTCTGACCGAGCGCGACAGCGTTGCCGTGCGCCTCGCGGGCCTGGAGCTCGGAGCGAGCGACTACCTGGTCAAGCCCTTCACGATGCCCCAGCTGCTGTCGCGCATCAGGGCGCTGGCACGCAACTGCGCTGCGCGCCCACAGCCGATACTGTGGCTGGGCGATCTGGAGATCAACGAATGCGATGCGACCTGCTGCCGCGACGGCAAGGACCTCGGCCTGACCAGGATGGAGTTCGTGCTGCTGCTGGTGCTGCTTCGCAATCAGGGTCAAGTGCTGTCGCGCGATACGCTCGCCCGCGAAGTCTGGGGCACGGAGTTCGATCCCGCCACCAACGCGATCAACGTCGCCATACTGCGCCTGCGCAACAAGCTCGATTCACCGTTCGAAGTGAAGCTGCTGCATACGGTGCGAGGCAAGGGCTACGTGCTCGAACAGCGGACGCGGTCTTGAAGGGCCTGATCGCCACCTGACGGATCGAAGCGCTGGCGGCCAGCGAACCTGGTTCGTGCTAGGGTAGTTCGCGCGCACTGACCGGGTCCGCCGTCGGCGGCAGCGCGCCGCGCAACGTGCTCGGCGGTGTCAGGTCGCGATCATCGATGGCGGGTCGCGGTGGCGGGATGAGTTCGGTGCCCTCCATGCGCGTGCTGCCGCTTCGGCTTGGTGCGCGCGCCAGCGGCGCATCGGGCAGCAGCGGCGCGGCATCCACCGCACGCAGCATGATGTTGCCGGTGTCCGGCTGCGTGCGCTTCTGCATGCTGCGGATCTCGTCGTAGCGGCCGTAGGAGAAGGACTCGATGGACTCCGCATCGCGCATCACGGCGGGGCGCAGGAACATCATCAGGTTGCTCTTGGCGCGCGTGCGGTTCTCGTTCTTGAAGAGGTTGCCCACCACCGGCACGTCTCCTGCCAGCGGCACCTTCTCGATGGTGTTGTTGTAGGTGTCGGAGAGCAGGCCGCCGAGCATGACCAGGCCGCCGTCTTCCACCAGCACGTTCGACTCGATCGAGCGCTTGTTGGTGGTCGGTCCGTTCTGGTTGTTGGCCGTGTTCTGGTCGACTGTCGAGGCCTCCTGGAAGATGGTGAGCTTCACCGTGCCGTTCTCGTTGATGGTCGGGCGCACGCGCAGCGTGAGGCCCACGTCCTTGCGTTCCACGGTGGTGAAGGGATTGACGCCGACCGAACCGGCGGCGCTCGCGTACTGGCCCGTGACGAAGGGCACGTTCTGGCCGATCACGATGCGGGCCTCCTCGTTGTCCAGCGTCAGCAGGTTGGGTGTGGACAGGATGTTGGCGTCGCCGTCGCTGCTGAAGAAGTTGGCGATGGCGCCCAGCACGTACTGTCCGCCGATCCTGCTGCCCACGCCGATGTTCAGGCCCGGCGCGATCTGGCTCGCCACGCCGGCGGCATTGCGCGTGGCCAGCGCCTGGGTGAGCGCGAGGATGTTGTTTCTGTTGAGGCTCGAATTGGTGCCGATGACGGCGTTGCCGCCCAGCGCGCTCTGCCACTGCACGCCGAAGCTCGCGGCCTTGCTGGCGTTCACCTCGACGATCAGCGCCTCGATCATCACCTGGGCCCGCCGGCCGTCGAGCCTGTCGATCACCGCGCGCATCTGCCGGTATTGCGGCTCCGGCGCGGTGATGATCAGCGAGTTGGTCGACGGATCGGCCTGGATCTGGCCCCCGGTGGAGGGCTGGTTCGTGTTGTTCAGGGGCGCGTCGGCCGCGCTCGAAGCGCCGCCCTGGCCTCCCGCGTTCGGGCCCGCCTGCGAGGCTTGCTGTGGTCCCTGCAAGGCCGCGCCGCCACCTGCAGCCTGGGCCGCGTTCTGCTGGCCCGCCGCCATCGCGGCACGCAGCGTGACCGCGAGCCGCACCGCGTCCGCGTTCTTCAGGTAGACCACGTAGATGTTGCCGGCGGCGCCGTTTCCGGTGTCCGCCGGCGGGCGGTCGAGCTTGTCGACCAGCGCGCGCACGAGCTGCATGCGCGCCGGGTTGGCCGCCCGCATGAGCACGGAGTTGCTGCGCGGGTCGGCCATCAAGGTGGTGCGGAACGACGTGTCCGGCGCGTTCGAGATGGGTGCCGCATTCGGCGACTCCGACATGCTCGACATGCCTGATGCGGCCGACAAGGCCGATGCACCCGAACTGCCGCCGTCGATCAGCCGCTGCAGCATCGGCACGATGTCGGTGGCGAGCGCGTATCGCAGCTGGATGATCTCGACGTCGGACGCGTTCGGAACATCCAGCGACGCGATGACGCGCGCGAGGCGGCGCATGTTGTCCGCGTAGTCGGTGATCACGATCGAGTTGGTGCCCGGGTTCACGTTGATGCTGTTGTTCGGCGCGATCAGCGGTCGCAGCACCGGCAGCAGGTTGTTCGGCGACTCGTAGTTGAGCCTGAAGATCTGCGTGACGACCTGGTTGCCGGCGTTCGCCGGGATGGCGCCGATCGAGGTATTGACGGTGCCGCTCTGCAGCTTTGCGCTCGCCTCGGGCACCACCTTGTAGAGCCCCTCGGCTTCCACCAGGGCGAAGCCGCGCAGTCGCAGCGCGAGGGCGAACTGGTCGAAGGCCGCGGCCGGAGGGATCGCTCGCTCGGTGACGAGGTTCATCGTGCCCTTCACCCGCGGGTCGACCACCACGTCGCGGCCGGTGACCACCGCCATGGTGCGCGCCACCGCCTCGATGTCTGCGTTGAAGAAATTCAGCGTGACGGGTTCGCTGCCGGCAGGCACTGCCCTGGCGCTGGCAGGCGGGCGAGCCTGCGTCGGTGAGGCAGCAGCGCCGGCGGACTGCAGCGTGACCCTGAGCGTACTGCCTTGGATCTCGGTCTTGTACGAAGCGGGTTGCCAAAGATTCAGCACGACCCGGCTTCGCTCTCCCGCCTGCACGACGTTGATCGAACGCAGGTTGGCCTGGTTCACTTCGACGGCCGCGCGGCCCACCTCGCTGGCGACGCCGGGAAAGTCGAGCGCGATGCGCGCAGGGTTCTGTATGGCGAATCCGCCGGGCAGCTCGTCGAGCGGCTGCGCCAGATCGATCTGAACGACCGTGGCTCCATGCTGAACGTAGCCCGACACGGCCTTGATGGTGTTCTGCGCATGGGCCAGCCCCAATATGCCGCAGAGCAGCAGGCCGAGGCATGCGGCGCGAACGCTTCGCGCGCCATCGAACCGTGCGCTCATGCGTCAGTGCCCGCACGACCTGCGGTGGCAGGGGTACCTGGCAGGGGCAAGGCTACTTCGCCCGGGCATGGCGCGGGCCGGAACGAACGGCCGCCTTCGGGGCTGACGGCCGAACGGTTCATCGTGCAGGTTCGAATCGCAGGGAAAAACGGCATCAGGGGCCGACAACGATGGTTTGAGTTTCCGCACCGATCCACATCGTTGCTGCTAAAGGCTATGCCGGAAGAGGGATGTGCCGTCAGGTGCCTCCGGGCATGCATGCTCGCTGATTCGCCCTGCGGCCACTAGCCATTCGAATGAGATGGAGAACCTCATTTTTGTATGCAATCGTTGGGCGCCTGGCCTGGCCCAGGATGGCCGGCGATGCCTTCAAGGACTTCTTTACGGAATGCGGCAGCGACGGGACGCTCGCGGTATCGGCCGGCGTTGCGGCCCTCTGGCGCGTAATGGCCCATGAGGCGAGGGGACGCTGGCGCCCGGCGCGCGGGGACCCGTAAGATGCGCTCGCCCGCAGCGGCCGCCGGCCGCACGTGCTGCAACCGCGCCGTTCCATGCTCGAACTTCTTACCGACCCTCAGGTCTGGATCGCCTTCGCCACCCTGACCGCGCTGGAGCTGGTCCTGGGGATCGACAACATCATCTTCATCTCGATCCTGGTCGACAAATTGCCTCTCGCCCAGCGGGAGTTCGCGCGGCGCATCGGCCTTTTCATGGCCATGTTCATGCGCATCGGGCTGCTGCTGGTGCTCGCCTGGATCGTGGGGCTGGTGGCGCCGCTCTTCACTGTCTTCAACCAGGAGATCTCGGGGCGCGACCTGATCCTCATCCTGGGCGGGCTGTTCCTGATCTGGAAGAGCACGAGCGAGGTCCACCAGTCGCTCGAAGGCGAGCAGGAGCACAAGCAGAGCGCCGTCAAGGCGACCTTCGCCTCGGTAATCCTGCAGATCATGATCATCGACCTGGTGTTCTCGCTCGACTCCATCATCACCGCCGTCGGCATGGTGGACGACGTGCGCGTGATGATCGCGGCGGTGATCGCCTCGGTGCTGCTGATGATGCTGTTCGCCGGCCCCATCGGCCGCTTCGTGTCGGCCCATCCGACCATCAAGATGCTGGCGCTGTCCTTCCTGGTGGTCGTGGGCGTGGTGCTCGTGGCCGAGGGCTTCGACCATCACGTGCCCAAGGGCTATGTGTACTTCGCGATGGCGTTCTCGCTGATCGTGGAGATGCTCAACATCCGCATGCGCACCAAGGCCGCCCGGCGCGTCGAGCTCAACCCGCCGCGCATGCCCGGCGATTGAACCGCGGGCCGCACGCCGTTCGTCCGCCGCTCTACTGTGCAGCGACCTTCACGAACACCGGGTTCGAGTAGAACCACAGATCGCTGTAGTTGCGCGCATTGATCGCGTTGAAGCGGGCCACGTTGTCGGTGCCCGTGGTCTGCGCGTCGGGCAGCGGCTCGCCGCTGGCGGTCTCGTTGGGCACGTCGGTGCCCAGGTTGGTGCCGCGCAGGCGGAAGTACTGGTTGTTGCCGGCCTTCACCGTGTAGCTCACCGCGAAGTAGCCGTCGGCGTCGAGCTTCCAGTCGCTGCGCGTGAAGCGCTTGAGCACGCGCGTCGACGGGTTGGTGTCGCGCGAATAGCCCGCCGTGCCGGGCTGCTCGGGGCCGGTCACGTCGCCCGCGATCAGGTCGATGTGGTCGACCACCGGCTTCACGTTGGCGAAGATGCCGCTGCCGAGCTGGTATTCGAAGTTGTTGCGCTCCGGGCTCTTGAAGCGGATGGTGATCGTCAGGTCTTCGCCGGCCTTTGCCGCCACTTCCGAGCCCATCTCGCCGGCGGCCTTGGCACTCCGGACCTTGAAGTCGAGCGCATCGATCAGGCCGCCGTTCACCGCGAAGAGCTTGCCCGAGCGCATGGCCGCGAGCAGCGACTTCGGGTCCTTGATGTCGCCGAACAGGTGGTTCTTCGCATATTCGCCCGGGGCGTAGCCGCTGCTGTACTGGCCCTTCGAGATGGTGAAGTGGTAGTCGGAGTCGGCCACGTTCCAGATGTGGCGGCCTTCGGAGAGCAGCGCGTCCCAGGTGCCGCCGAGCCTGGCGACCAGGTAGTCCACGCCCCCGTAGGTGCGCGATGGGAGGTTGGCGTCGGTGTAGGCGCTGTTGTAGCCGCCGCGGTCGGGCTCCATCTGGTTGCCGACCATGCCTTCGAGCGAGAACACGATGTTCGGCGCCAGGTCGTTCATCTCGCGCAGCTGGGCGATCGTGTACTTGCCGGGGTTGCGCGAGGGGTGGTTGATCTGCAGGTAGCTGGTGTCGGGGTAGTTCTTCTTGAGCCAGGCGATCGCGGCCAGGGTCTCGGCGTGCGTGTTGTAGCCGGTGCCCGCTTTCGGGCCCCAGGCCGCCACGTCGGCGGCCGGGAAGAGCGCCGCGTCGCGGTTGGTGAAGAGGTATTCGAACTGGCTCGCCGCCTTGAGGGCGGCGTCGGACATCGGGTTGTCGGTCAGGATGCCGACGTTGCCGTGGTCGTGCGAGGGCATGTCCCATTCGAAGGCCGCGAAGATGGTCTTGTCGGCGTACTTGCCGCTGGCCTGCAGCGCCTTGATGCGCGGCACCTGGTACTTGGCCATGCCTTCCGAGAAGGGGATCGAGGCGGCCAGCTTGTTGCCGTCGTTGTCGTAGGAGGACAGGCGCAGGTGGTCCGAGATCGCGGCCCAGTCGAGGCCGAACTTGTCGAAGGCCTTGGACAGCACCTGGTCGAGCGTGGTGACCTGCTGGGTGTCGTCCGACTGCATCGTGTGGACGTGCAGGTCGCCGACGGTCCAGCGGCCGGCCGGGGCGGGCGCTGCCGGCGGAGCCGCAGCGGGGGCAGGTGCCGGCGCCGGAGCCGGAGCGACCGCCGCGGGGGTGCCGGTCGTCGTGGGGAAGAATGCGGGGATGCCGGAGCCCCCACCGCCGCTGCCGCCGCAGCCGGTGAGCATCAGGGTGCCGACGGCGAGCGTGGAGAACAGGGTGCGGCGCAACGGAAGCGCGGGCGTGAAGGGAGGCGGGGTGGTCGGAAGCTTGGACATGGCGGGCTGAAAAGGGCGACGCGCACCTGGGTGCGCGCCTCGCAAAAAGCCGCGAGTCTGGGCAGAGGCGATGACGCTCTGATGAAACTCGAACGAAAGTTCGTTGTCACCACGCACCATCCAGGCGCGAAGAGGGCCTTCGCTCTATAAACTGTGCCCTTTCATGATTCCCAGCGCACCTTCTTCACCGATCACCGCGTCCGTCGACGATCAGGTGCTCTCCCGCATGGTGCGCACCGACCAGTTGGTGGCGGTGCGCCGCAGCGTGCTTGCGGCCATCCCCATCAACATCGTGCTCAGCTGCGTCGTGGCGCTGGTCGCCCTCAATGCCGGCCGTGCCTTCGAAGGCCTGTGCTGGCTGCTGCTGTCGCTCATGGTGAACGGGGTGCGCAGCTATATCTGCCGCTGGCCCTTCGCGCCGTGGCCGGGCGTGGCGCCCGAAAGCGGCGTCGCGACGTCGCCGCAGGCCCGGCCGGTCGAGTGGCACCTGCGGGTCACGACGGCCATGGCCGCCTTGTCGGGCTGCGTGTGGGCGCTCATTCCGCTGCTGTGCGACGGCTATTCGTCGCCGCAGACCGTGTTCTACCTGACGGTGGTGTGCGGCATCTGCGCAGGGGCCGTCACCTACGGCATCGCTTATGCATTCGTGCCCGTCGCCTTCATCGTGCCGGCGCTGCTCTCGGTGGCCGGCTGCCTGGCCTATGCGGGCGGCTTCGACAACCTGAGCCTGGCGGCAATGGTGCTGCTGTACCTGGCGGCGCTCGTGCGCGGCGCGCTGCACAGCGACAGGAACTTTCGCGAAAGCAGCCGCATCCGCAACGAAGCCACGGCCATGGCGGTGCAATTGCGCAAGGCGCACACGCAGTCGCTGGACGCGACCCAGCAGCTGGCCTTCCGCGCCTCGCACGACTCGCTGACCGGCCTGCTCAACCGCGAGGGCTTCACCGACGCGGCAACGCTGCACCTCGCGGCCCCCGACGGCCGCCGGCACGCGCTGCTGCTGCTGGACCTCGACGGCTTCAAGGCTGTGAACGACGCCTTCGGCCACAAGGTCGGCGACCGCGTGCTGCAGGACGTGGCCCACTGGCTGCAGCGGGAGACCGCCGAGATGCAGGCCGTGCTCGGCCGCTGGGGCGGCGACGAGTTCGCGCTGCTCTACTGCCTGCGCGAGGAGCGGCAGGCACCGCCCGAGATCGCGCAGGCGCTGATCCGTTCCATCTCGTTCGCCACGGCGCACTACGGCGGCCACCTGGGCGTGAGCATCGGCATCTCGGTTTCGAGCGAGGCCGAGGTGGCCGACATGATCAGCTTCGCCGACGAAGCCCTCCACGAGGCCAAGCGCACCGGGCGCAACCGCTACCAGGTCTTCGACGGCGCGCTCAACCAGCGCCTGGCCACGCGCCGCGACGTGGAGCGCGACCTGCTGCAGGCCATCGGCTCGCGCGACATCGGCGTGTGGTACCAGCCGATCATGAGCAGCGACGGCAGCGAGGTGCACAGCCTCGAGGCCCTGATGCGCTGGAAGCATCCGCGCCATGGCTACATCTCGCCGGAGGAGGTGATCTCCGCGGCCGCGAGCACCGGTGTGGCCGAGCCCCTGCTGCGGCACCTGGTCGATGAAGTCTGCCGCGGCATGCGGCAGCTGGAAGCCGAGGGCTCGAGCCTGGCGGGCGTGCCGGTGGCGATCAACGTTTCGCCGCGCGAGATGGCGCAGCTTGCGGTCGACGACATCGTGCTGGGCATGCTGAAGCTGCGCAGCATCGCGCCGCGGCGGCTGCAGCTCGAGATCACGGAAGAGGTCGCGCTCGACACCCACGCCACGCGCGGCCGGCTGAGTGCGCTCTCGGCCGCAGGCATCGCGATCGTGGTCGACGACTTCGGCGTGGGTTTCTCTTCGCTGGCGTCGCTGCGCAGCGAATATGTGCGGCAGGTGAAGATCGACCGCAGCTTCATCCTCGACCTGTCGTCCTCGCCGAGCAACGAGGTGCTGGTGGATGCCATCGTGCAGCTCGGCCACTCGCTGGGCGTGCAGGTGGTCGCCGAGGGCGTGGAAACCCAGGCCGAACTCGACGTCCTGCGCAGCCTGGGCTGCGGGCTGGTGCAGGGCTATCACCTCGCGCGGCCTGCGCCGCTTGCCGAGGTGATGGCGTGGGCCGCCGCCCGCTCGGCGCCGCCGTCCGCAGCGGCACCCGCGCCCGTTCCGGCGGGCTGAACGGCCCGCCTCTTCAGTGGGTCAGGCCAGCAGGTCGCTGAGCGTGCGCGCGATCACCTTGGTGGCGCGGCGCAGGTCTTCGAGCACCACGCGCTCGTCGCTGCGCTTGGCGTGCGATTCGAGCACCGTGCGCGGGCCGGCACCGTAGATCACGCCGGGAATGCCGGCTTCCACGTACAGGCGCACGTCGGTGTACAGCGGCGTGCCCATGGCCTTGATCGGCTCGCCGAAAAGCTCTCCGCCGTGCTTCTGGATCGCGTCGACCAGCGGCTTGTTGCCCGCCAGCGGCTTCATCGAGTTGGCCAGCAGCAGGCGCTTGATCTCGACCGTGATGCCCTCGCTCTCGGCGGCCGCGTCCGCGATCACCTTGCGGATGGCGGCTTCCACTTCCACCGGGTTCTCCTCGGGGATCATGCGGCGGTCGAGCTTGAACACCACCTTGCCCGGAACCACGTTGGTATTGGTGCCGCCCTCGATGCGGCCGACGTTGAGGTACGGGTGCGTGATGCCCTCGACCTTCGAGGTGACCTGCTTGTAGAGCGTGTTCTGCGCATACAGCGCATTCAGGATCTTCACCGCGCCCTGCAGCGCGTCGATGCCCGTAGCCGGCACGGCGGCGTGCGCCATCTTGCCGTGCACCGTCACTTCCATCTGCAGGCAGCCGTTGTGGGCGGTGACCACTTCGTAGCTGAAGCCGGCCGCGATCATCAGGTCGGGCTTGGTCAGGCCCTTCTGGAGCAGCCAGCCCGGGCCCAGGATGCCGCCGAACTCCTCGTCGTAGGTGAAGTGCAGCTCGATGCTGCCCTTGGCCGGCTTGGCCACCGCTTCGAGCGCGCGCAGCGCGAAGGTGAAGCTGGCGAAGTCGCTCTTGCTCACCGCCGCGGCACGGCCGTAGAGGCTGCCGTCGACGATCTCGCCGCCATACGGGTCGTGCGTCCAGCCCTCGCCGGGGGGCACCACGTCGCCGTGGGCATTGAGGGCGACGGTTCTTCCGCCGTCGCCGTACTTGCGGCGCACGATCAGGTTGGTGATCGACTCGAGCCCGTAGTCCTTCACTTCCTGCGCGGGCACCGCGTGCTTCTCGGCCGTGAGGCCGAAGTCGTTCAGCAGCTCGGCGGTGCGCTCGGCATGGGGCGCGTTGTTGCCCGGCGGCGTGTCTGTGGGCACCTGCACCAGTTGCTGAAGGAACTTCACTTCCTCGTCGAAGTGGGCGTCGATCCAGGCATCGAGCTTGGCGTAATCGGTCATAGAGAGCCTCTTCAAATAGCTGATTCAGTTTCGGATCGCTGGTCGCTTGCCGAGAATTCTTTTCGCGAAACACCGTGGAACCGGCCTTGCCGGGCCACTGGTGTTACTACCTCGAGGGGTGAGCTCATTCAGCGGCGAGGTTTTCCAGCAGGAGCTGGAAGGCCTGCACGGCGAGCTGGATGTCGTCGTTGGTGCTCGACTCGAGCGGGTTGTGGCTGATGCCCGAGTTGATGCCGCGCACGAACAGCATCGCCTGCGGCATCACCTCGTGCAGCTTCATGGCGTCGTGGCCTGCGCCGCTGGGCATGCGGAAGAGCGGGATGCCCAGCGCGTCGACGGCCTTCTCCCAGCGCTGCTGCCAGGCAGGATCGCTCGGGGCGGCGGATGCGCGCATCGTTTCCTCGAGCTCGTAGCGCACGCCGCGGCGCTTGCAGATGTCCTTCAGCGCCGCGACCACGTCGCTGGCCAGCGCGTCGCGCTGCGCGTCGTTGGGCGCGCGCAGGTCGAGGCTGAACTTGCAGCGTCCCGGCACCACGTTGATCGAGCCGCTCGGCACTTCGAGCATGCCGACCGTGCCGACCGAGTCGCCGTCCTTGGCCGCGCGCTGCTCGGTGTAGAGGATCAGCTCGGCCACGGCCGCCGCCGCGTCGCGGCGGCGGTCCATCGGCGTGGTGCCGGCGTGGCTGGCCATGCCGATCACCTCGCCCACGTAGCGCACGCTGCCGTTGATGGAGGTGACGATGCCCAGCGGCAGGTCGAGCTCGGTGAGCACCGGCCCCTGCTCGATGTGCACCTCGACGAAGCCGAGGTAGCGTGCCGGATCGCGCTGAATCTTCGGGATGTCTTCCAGCTTCAGGCCCGCATGCTGCATGGCCTCGCGCATGGTGATGCCGTCGGCGTCCTTCTGGTCGAGCCAGCGCGGGTCGAAGTGGCCGATGAGCGCGCCCGAGCCCAGGAAGGTCGCCTTGTAGCGCTGGCCTTCCTCCTCGGCGAAGCCCACCACCTCGAAGGCGAAGGGCAGGCGCCTGTTCTGGCGCTTGAGTTCGCGCACGCAGGCCATCGGCACGAAGATGCCGAGGCGGCCGTCGTACTTGCCGCCGTTGCGCACGGTGTCGTAGTGGGAGCCGGTCAGCAGGGTCCTGGCGTCGGGCGTGGCGCCTTCATAGCGGCCGACCACGTTGCCGACCGCGTCGATGTGCACCGAGTCGAAGCCCACGTCGCGCATCCAGCCCGCGATCTGCGCGGCACAGGCGCGGTGCGCGTCGGTCAGGTAGGTGACGGTGAGCTGGCCCTTCTCGGCATAGCCGGGGTCGGTGTGCACCGAGAGCTGCTCGTGCCAGTCCCACACGTCGTTGCCGAGCGTGATGTCGGCGGCGAACTTGTCGTCCAGGCGGATCTCGGCGATGCGGTGGATGTTGCGCAGCGCCTCGCCGAGCTCGAAGTCCGGGTGGTTGTGCAGCCGGCGCGCGAAGGTCTCGATGATCTCGCGCTTGGCCAGCCCGGTGCCGCGCGGGCCGCGCACGGCGAGGATGAAGGGGAAGCCGAACTTCGCGTTGTAGTCCGCGTTGAGCTGCTGGATCTTCGCGAACTCCTCGGGCGTGCAGTCGGTCAGGCCGGCCTTGCTCTGCTCGTTGGTCGATTCGGCCGTGAGCGTCTTGCTGACCATGGCCTTGCCGGCGAGCTCGGGGTGGGCGCGGATCAGGCCGACCTGCTCTTCGGCCGACGAGGCGGCCAGCGCCTGCACCAGCGCGTGCTTGAGGTGCGGCAGCGAGCGGAAGGGGCGCGCAGCGAGCGCGCGTTCCGCGATCCAGGGCGAGTGCTCGTAGATGCCGTCGAGCAGTGCGACGGCCTCGGCCGGCGCCGCGGCGTTGAGTTGGGCGATGGTGAGGCTCATGATGCGGCTCCGGCTTCAAAGGGATGCGCCTGCTTCCAGTGGCGCGCGATGTCGACGCGGCGGCAGACCCACACCTTGTCGTGGCTGGCGATGTGGTCGAGGAAACGCTGCAGCGCGGTGATGCGTCCCGGCCGTCCGAGCAGGCGGCAGTGCATGCCGATGCTCATCATCTTGGGGCTGTCGTCGCCGTCCGGGTCGCCTTCGGCGTAGAGTGCGTCGAAGCTGTCCTTCATGTACTGGAAGAACGGGTCGGCGTGCGAGTAGCCCTGCGGCAGCGCGAAGCGCATGTCGTTGCAGTCGAGCGTGTAGGGCACGATGAGCTGCGGCACCACGGTGCCGTCGGTCTTCTGCACCTTCATCCAGAAGGGCAGGTCGTCGCCGTAGTAGTCGCTGTCGTACTCGAAGCCGCCGTAGTCGGCCACGAGGCGGCGGGTGCGGGGGCTGTCACGGCCGGTGTACCAGCCCACGGCGCGTTCGCCGGTGAGCTTCTCGATGGCTTCCATGCCCAGGCGCATGTGCTCGCGCTCGGTGGCCTCGTCGATGTTCTGGTAGTGGATCCAGCGCCAGCCGTGGCAGGCGATCTCGTGGCCCAGTTCCTTGAAGGCGGCGGTCAGCTCGGGGTGGCGCTGAAGCGCCATGCCCACGCCGAACACGGTCAGCGGCAGGCCGCGCTTCTCGAACTCGCGCAGGATGCGCCACACGCCGGCACGCGAGCCGTACTCGTAGATGCCTTCCATGCTGATGTGCCGGTCGGGAAAGCTCGCCGGGTTGAACATCTCGGAGAGGAACTGCTCGGAGCCCGCATCGCCGTGCAGCGTGGCGTTCTCGCCGCCTTCCTCGTAGTTCAGCACGAACTGCACGGCGACGCGCGCGCCGCCGGGCCAGCGGGCATGGGGCGGGTTGCGGCCGTAGCCGATCAGGTCGCGCGGGTAGGGCAGGGTGGAGTCGTAGACGGTCATTGTGTGGATCAGGACAGCGCCAGCGAGATGTCGTTGGTCGGGACCTTGCGGTCGAAAGTGAGGTTGGCCTCGACGTGCTCGAGGTGTTCGGTCATGAGGCGCACGGCGCGCTCCTCGTCGCGTGCCGCCAGCGCCTTCACGATGTCGGCGTGCTCGTCGTTGGAGTGCTCGGCCGCGCTGGCGCTCTGGTACATCAGCGTGATGAGGGCGCAGCGCGAGATGAGCTCGCCCAGGATCTGCGCCAGCACCTGGTTGCCCATGAGCTCGGCCATGCGCACGTGGAAGTCGCCGAGCAGCTCGGTGCGCCCGGAAACGTCTTCGCCCGACACGGCGGACTTCTCGAGCGCCACGTGCTCCTTCAGCGCCTTGATCTTGGCGGGCGTGACGGTGCGCACGAACTCTCGCGTCATCTCGGCCTCGAGCATGCGGCGCACGGCGAACACCTGCTTGGCCTCGTCGACCGCGGGCGCCGCCACGAAGGCGCCGCGCGCGGGCTCCAGCCGGATGAGCTTGTTCTGCGAGAGCTGGAACAGCGCCTGGCGCACCAGCGTGCGCGAGACGCCGAAGTGATCGGCCAGCTTCTGCTCGGCCAGCTTGGTGCCGGGCTGAAGCCGGTGCTCGACGATGGCCTTCGTGAGGGCATCGACGATCGAACGGGTGGTGGAGGACTCCATGTTTTTCATGATAGACCCAAAGCCGGTAACTGTATACACTTTTGTCCACCGGAATTTCCCGCACCCACCGATCCGAGTTCTTCGGACTTTCAAGGAGCGCCCCATGGGCCTGAGCACTCACGTACTGGACACGATGCATGGCGGCCCCGCGGCCGGCATGGAGGTCGCGCTCTACACCACCGACGGCGAAGCCGCCACGCTGGTGAAGCGCTTCACGCTGAATTCGGACGGCCGCAGCGACGGGCCGCTCTACGACAACAACTCGCTGAAGGTCGGCACCTACCGCCTGGTGTTCGACGTGGCCGGCTACTTCAAGGCCCTGGGCGTCAAGCTGCCGGAGCCGAACTTCCTGAACAAGGTTTCGCTGGACTTCGGCGTGGCCCACACCGACCAGCACTATCACGTGCCGCTGCTCGTGAGCCCGTGGAGCTACTCCACCTACCGCGGCTCCTGAGCCGGGCGTCAGTCGCCTTGTTGCTGGCCTTCGGTCAGGGTGTCGAGTTGGAAGCGTCCGCTCTCGTCCCACAGCCAGGTGTCCGTCCAGGTGACGGAGCCCAGGCGCGTTGCCGGAGGGAAGGGCGACGCCTTCAGCACCGTGCGCTCGATCTCGGCGATCACTTCGGGCGCATGCTTGGGCGCGCGCAGCCAGTGCATCGAACGCACCTTGCCGCCCGCGTCGATGTTCACCTCGAGCGTGCCGACCGCGTACAGCACCGGCGGCAGCTGTCCCTTGTAGATGCGCGAGCGGTTGGCGTCGTAGACATGGCGCGCGGCATCGCGGCGATAGGCGCGCGCGGAAGAAGCGCTGGATGCGGACGGCACCGGCCCGGCCCCGACATCGGCGCTGGCCCCGCTCAACTGGCCGGGAACCGACCCGGTGGAACCGCAGCCTGCGAGCCACAGGGCCGAAACAACAGAAGCTGCAAGTGCGAGGCGGCGAGGCGTAAGCTGGCGATTCATGGCCGGGTTTATACCGTGAGTCGTCGCGCGCCCGGCAACCGAAGGTATCGATGACGATGAGCGGTGCGGTCGATCAATTGCTGGCGCGCCTGCGCCACGAAGACGCGGTGCTGGTGCGCGTCGAGTCCACGCAGGGCTCGGCGCCGCGCGAGGCCGGGACCTGGATGGCCGTGTGGGCCGAGGGCCTCACCGCCACCATCGGCGGCGGGCAGCTGGAGTTCCAGGCGACCAGGGAAGCGCGCGAGCTGCTGGCCGGCACGCGCAGGCCTTTCGACGGCATCCAGCGCTATCCGCTCGGGCCCAGCCTGGGGCAGTGCTGTGGCGGGGTGATGTTCCTCTCCTACGAGCGCATAACTGCCGCCGATGCGCCGAGGCTGCAGCAGGCTCTGGTCGCGCAGCTCGAGCCCGTGGCCCTCTTCGGCGGCGGGCACGTGGGCGCGGCGCTCGCCCGGCTGCTTTCGACGCTGCCGTTCTCGGTGCGCTGGATCGACAGCCGCGACGGCGTCTTCCCCGACGAACTGCCCGTGCAGATCGACACCGAGCACTCCGAGCCGGTGCAGGACGCCGTTACCGCGCTCGCGCCGGGCAGCCGCGTGCTCATCATGAGCTTCAGCCACGCCGAAGACCTCGACATCGTCATCGCCTGCCTGAAGCGCCTGCGCGAGCGAAACGACCTGCCCTACGTCGGACTGATCGGCAGCAAGACCAAGTGGGCCACCTTCAGCCACCGGCTGGAGGCGCGCGGCTTCACGGCGGACGAACTGGCCCGCATCACCTGCCCGATCGGCGTGCCCGGCATCACGGGCAAGGAGCCGGAGGTCATCGCCGTGGCGGTGGCGGCACAGTTGTTGCAATCGCTGGGCTGAACAGGGTTTTCCCGGCGGTCGCGCCCTAAAAAAGCACCCCGTCTCTTGCCAAAACTGTATACACTTTCGGTCCACAACAAGCCGCAGCGGAGCGAGGCCCATCTTTCCATGGAGCCTGCGTTCGCGGCACTTTCTCTGCTTACAGCGCCCGCGGTGGTGAGCAGGCTGAAACCCGTTCCTGGCGTCCCCACGCGCCAAGCGGGTTGAGAGAGAAGCATATGGAAAGCTACTACCTCGACTGGGCCAACCTGCTGCTGCGCTGGGTCCACGTCATCACCGCCATCGCCTGGATCGGCGCCTCCTTCTACTTCGTGATGCTGGACAACAGCCTCGAGAAGCCGCAGGACCAGGAATCGCTCGACAAGGGCGTGGGCGGCGAGCAATGGGCCGTGCACGGCGGCGGCTTCTACAACATGCAGAAGTACGCGCTGGCGCCCAAGAAGCTGCCGGACCACCTGCACTGGTCGTACTGGGAGAGCTACTCCACCTGGATCACGGGTTTCTCGCTCTTCACGATGTCGTACCTGTGGAACGCGAGCACCTACCTCATCGACAAGTCGAAGATGGACTGGCAGCCCGGCGCCGCCATCGCGGTGGCGCTGGCCTTCTTCGTCGTGTTCTGGATGGTCTACGACGGCATCTGCCAGATCTTCGGGCGCCGCAAGCACGGCGACACCATCGTCGGCGTGCTGATCGCCGTCTTCATCGCCTTCGCGACCTGGCTGGCCTGCCAGTGGTTCGCGGGCCGCGCGGCCTTCCTGCTGGTGGGCGCCATGATGGCCACGACCATGAGCGGCAACGTGTTCTTCTGGATCATCCCCGGCCAGCGCAAGAACGTGGCGGCGCTGCGCGAAGGCAAGCCGGTCGACCCGGTGCACGGCCAGCGCGGCAAGCAGCGCAGCGTGCACAACACCTACTTCACGCTGCCGGTGCTGTTCGCGATGCTGAGCAACCACTACAGCTTCGCCTACACGCACAAGTACAACTGGATCGTGCTGCTGCTGATCATGCTCGGCGGCGCGGCCATCCGCCAGTTCTTCGTGGTGCGGCACCGCTTCAAGCTGGGCAATGCGGGCAATCCGCTGCCTTACGCGCTGGTGGGCATCGTGGTGCTGGGCCTGACCATCGTCTGGATGAAGCCCGAGCCGGTCGCCGCGCCCGCAGTGGCCGCCGCCGCACCCGCGGTGCAGTTCAAGGACGTGCAGAAGGTGCTCGAGCAGCGCTGCTTCATGTGCCACGGCCCCGCCGTGCAGATGAAGAACGTGCGGGTCGATTCGCCCGAGCAGGTTGCTGCCCACGCCCAGGCCATCTACCAGCAGGTGGTGGTCACCAAGATCATGCCGATGAACAACGCCACGGGCATCACCGACGAAGAGCGGGCCCTCATCGGCCGCTGGTTCCAGGGCGGCGCAAAGACCAACTAGTCAGACGGAAGTTGACCGGCGGCAAGCGGGGCCGGTCGCGGTCCGCAGCACAATCGCCGGATTGGAGACAAAGCAGCAATGACGACCGCATCGACCCCGGCCCCCGATCCGCGCGAAGCCCCGCGGGCCTTCCTCGAACATCTCTACCGCGTGGCGGTGGACCGCGCGCTGCCGCTGTCCACCCTGGGCGCCCATCTGCCGCCGCCGCCGAAGAAGGGCCGGACCCTGGTGCTGGGCGCCGGCAAGGCCGGCGGCTCTATGGTGCATGCGCTGGAGGCCCTGTGGCCGGCCGATGCGCCGCTCTCCGGGCTGGTCGTCACGCGCTATGACCACATTCCGCCGCGCCCCGAGGGCGTTCCGCAGCGCATCGAGATCGTCGAGGCCGCACACCCCGTGCCCGACGAGGCGGGCCAGCAGGCGGCGGAGCGCATCCTCGCGATGACGAAGGGGCTCACGGCCGACGACCTCGTGCTGTGCCTCATTTCCGGCGGCGGCTCGTCGCTGCTGGTGCTGCCGGCCGAGGGGCTGACGCTGGCCGACAAGCAGCGCATCAACAAGCAGCTGCTCGAAAGCGGCGCGAACATCGGCGAGATGAACTGCGTGCGCAAGCACCTCTCGCGCATCAAGGGCGGCCGGCTGGCCGCGGCATGCGCGCCGGCGCGGGTGGTGACGCTGACCATCAGCGACGTGCCCGGCGACGATCCGGCCGTCATCGCCAGCGGCCCGACCGTGCCCGACGCCACCACCTGCGCCGATGCGCTCGCCATCCTCGACCGCTACGGGATCGAGGTGCCTGCCCCCGTGCGTGCACGCCTCGAAAGCGGCGAACTCGAGACGCCAAAGCCGGACGACGCAGTCTTCAAGGGCCACGAGACGCACATGATCGCCACCCCGCAGCAGTCGCTCGAAGCGGCGGCCAGTGCGGCGCGCGAGGCCGGTGTCGAGGCGCACATCCTCAGCGACGAGATCGAGGGCGAATCGCGCGAGGTCGGCAAGGTGCACGCCGCGCTGGCGCGCGCGGTCGCGCATCGCGGCGAGCCTTTCGCACGGCCCTGCGTGATTCTTTCGGGCGGCGAGACCACCGTCACGATCCGCCCCCGCCAGCCGGGCCAGGCCAAGGGCCGGGGCGGACGCGCGGGCGAGTTCTGCATGGGGCTGGCCGGCGCGCTCATGGGCCAGCCGCAGGTGTGGGCGCTGGCCGCCGACACCGACGGCATCGACGGCGTGGAGGACAACGCCGGCGCCTTCGTCACGCCCGACACGCTGGTACGCGCCGGTGCTGCGGGAAAGAAGCTGTCCGATCACCTCGACCGCAACGACGCCTATGGCTACTTCGACGCGATCGGCGACCTGTTCGTGACCGGCCCGACGAACACCAACGTCAACGACTTCCGCGCGTTGCTGATCCTTTAGCGGGGGTGTTCGCCGGCCTCCGGCGGCCTTGCCGAACTCGGGTTAATCTATGCCCCTGGCGGCCTTCGGGCCGCCGCTTGTCGCCTGCGCACCGCTTCGGTGCCGCGCCGGACATCCAGATTCCCCTTTCAATCTCCAGTCTTCGAAGGAAAAGCTCGCCATGACCTACACCGACACCCGCCTGCTGATCGACAACGAATGGGTCGACGCCACCGGCGGCAAGACGCTGGACGTCGTGAACCCTGCCACCGGCAAGGCCATCGGCAAGGTGGCGCATGCCAGCATCGCCGACCTCGACCGCGCCCTGGCTGCCGCGCAGCGCGGCTTCGAAGCCTGGCGCAACACCCCCGCCAACGAGCGCGCCGCCGTCATGCGCCGCGCCGCGGGCCTGATCCGCGAACGCGCCGCCGAAATCGCCAAGCTGCTCACGCAGGAGCAGGGCAAGCCGCTGGGCGAGGCCAAGGTCGAGACCATGGCCGCCGCCGACATCATCGAATGGTTCGCCGACGAAGGCCGCCGCGTCTACGGCCGCATCGTGCCCTCGCGCAACCTGGCCGCGCAGCAGCTGGTGCTGAAGGAGCCCCTGGGCCCCGTCGCCGCGTTCACGCCCTGGAACTTCCCAATCAACCAGATCGTGCGCAAGCTCGGTGCCGCACTGGCCACCGGCTGCTCCTTCCTGGTGAAGGCCCCCGAGGAGACCCCGGCCTCGCCCGCCGCGCTGCTGCGCGCCTTCGTCGACGCGGGCATCCCGCCCGGCGTGGTCGGCCTGGTGTTCGGCAACCCCGCCGAGATCTCGAACTACCTGATCGCCCACCCGATCATCCGCAAGGTCACCTTCACGGGCTCGACCCCGGTCGGCAAGCAGCTGGCCGCGCTGGCCGGCCAGCACATGAAGCGCGTGACGATGGAGCTCGGCGGCCATGCCCCGGTGATCGTCGCCGAAGACGCCGACGTGGCGCTGGCCGTGAAGGCCGCCGGCGCCGCCAAGTTCCGAAATGCGGGCCAGGTCTGCATCTCGCCGACCCGCTTCCTGGTGCACAACAGCCTGCGCAACGAGTTCGCGAGCCTGCTGGTCAAGCACGCCGAAGGCCTCAAGCTCGGCGATGGCCTCGCCGAAGGCACCAACATCGGCCCGCTGGCCAATGCGCGCCGCCTCACCGCCATGGCCCACGTGCTGGAAGACGCCCGCAAGAAGGGCGCCACCGTCGCCACCGGCGGCGAGCGCGTCGGCGATGCCGGCAACTTCTTCGCGCCCACCGTGCTGACCGACGTGCCGCTGGACGCCGACGTGTTCAACAACGAACCCTTCGGCCCCATCGCTGCCATCCGCGGCTTCGATACGCTGGAAGAAGCGATCACCGAAGCCAACCGCCTGCCTTTCGGCCTGGCCGGCTACGCCTTCACCAAGTCGATCAAGAACGCGCACCTGCTGAGCCAGAAGCTCGAGCTGGGCATGCTCTGGATCAACCAGCCCGCAACCCCCTCGCCGGAAATGCCTTTCGGCGGCGTGAAGGATTCGGGCTACGGCTCCGAAGGCGGCCCCGAGGCGCTCGAGGCCTACCTGAACACCAAGGCGGTTTCCATCCTCGGCGTCTGACGCGCTTCACTCCTCGGCGGTGGCATTCCAGAAGGCCTGCTGCACGCCGTCGAGCGCTTCCAGATCCGCGATGACGCGGTCGAGTTCCGCGGGCTCGACCGCCGTCGCATAGAGCGTCGCGCCGATCTCGGTGTCGGCCGGCCCGAAGGGGTGCTGGTCGACATCGCGCACCGGATAGTTCGCGGCCTCCAGCAATACCAGCAACTGGTCGAGCACCTCGGGCCGCGCGGCGCGCGAGCAGATCACGCGCACCACATAGGTCGCTTCGCTGCTTTCCTCGCTGATCGGCTGGCGGTTGATGCGGTTCACTACCGGACGCAGAAGCGTGTTGCTCGCCAGCACGAAGAGCGCCGCGATCAGCGCCTCGCCCAGCAGGTCGGCGCCCGCGCAGGCGCCCACCGCCGCCGACCCCCACAGCGTCGCCGCCGTGTTCAGCCCCGTGACGTTCGCGCCCTCTTTCATGATCGCACCGGCGCCCAGGAAGCCGATGCCCGACACCACGTAGGCCACCACGCGCACCGCACCGCCGCTGCCATCGAGCCGGTAGGCCATGTCGACGAACACCGCCGCGCCCACGGCCACCAGCGTGTTGGTGCGAAGACCCGCCGTGCGCTGCCGTATCTGGCGCTCCAGGCCGATCACCGAGCCGAGAATGAACGCAGCGGCCACGCTGACCAGGGTGTCGAGCAGCGAGGCCAGGTTGATGTTGTGGATGGCTTGCATCGATGGGTTTCCCTGTTGTTGTGATGCCGATGTTCAGTCTTTCGGTGCGGGCGTATTCGCGAGTCTTTGCACGTGTTCGCGCCAGTTGCGCTTTTCCACGCTCCTGACATTCGGAACGTCGACGAGATGAGCCAGGTAGGCGGCCAGCAGCGGCAGCTCCGCGTCGCTCCTGTCGCCGACGAACTCGCGCACCGTCACCAGGTTGCCGTAGCTCCTGGCGTACTTGGCCGGCGTGTCGTCGACGGCGATGATCGATTCGAGCGAGTAGCCCCTGGATTTCAGTTTCTGCAGGTTCTTGATGGTCTGGTACTCGCCTGTGGTCCAGTTTCGCGTGGTCGTGCAGCGCTTGCTCGACCAGACGAATTCCAGGGTGCCTCCCGGAAAGATGCGTTCGACGACCTGCGCCGCGTAGCTCTCGCCGGATGCGGTCCACACGCCGACCCTGAACTGCGCGAGCACGCTGGCCAGGAACTCGGGAAGATGCGGGCGCAGGTGCACGCGGTAGGGTCCGACACGAAAGTCCTCTTCATGGTCGAGCGTGTTTTCCGTCGCGTGAATCAACGTCTCGTCGAGGTCGAGCACCAGAAGTTTGCGAGTCTTGGATGTCATGTGCGTGTCGAAGAAGCTCACAGCGAGCAAAGCATATTCGACCGTTGCGCGTTCGAGCGCACTGGGCTGCCGGCCCGCACTCCTGATGTCAGGTGTGCGGGCGTCGGCAGCTCACTGCCACCCGTATCGCCGCGCATACCACCCCTTCACCGCCTGCGTCAGCAGCGCATAGCCCAGCAGCATCGCCACGAGCCACGGGAAATACGCCAGCGGCAGCGCCTGCAGCTTGAAGTAGTGCGACAGCGGCCCCATCGGCAGCCAGATGCCCGCGGCGGCGATCGCGGCGCCCATGATGAGCAGCGGCCATGCGGCGCGGCTTTGCAGGAACGGGATCTTGCGGGTGCGGATCAGGTGCACGATCAGCGTCTGCGACAGCAGGCCTTCGACGAACCAGCCCGACTGGAAGAGCGTCTGGTGCTCCACCGAGTTGGCGGCGAAGACGAACCACATCACCGTGAAGGTGAGGATGTCGAACACCGAGCTCAGCGGTCCGAAGAACACCATGAAGCGGCCCAGGTCTGCCGGGTTCCAGCGCTGCGGGCTCTTGAGGAACTCGTCGTCGACGTTGTCGAACGGAATGGCGATCTGCGACACGTCGTACAGCAGGTTCTGCACCAGCAGATGCAGCGGCAGCATCGGCAGGAAGGGCAGGAAGGCGCTCGCCACCAGCACCGAGAACACGTTGCCGAAGTTCGAACTCGCCGTGAGCTTGATGTACTTGAGCATGTTCGCGAAGGTGCGGCGGCCCTGGACCACGCCTTGCTCCAGCACCATCAGGCTCTTCTCCAGCAGGATGATGTCGGCCGACTCCTTGGCCACGTCCACCGCGCTGTCCACCGAGATGCCGATGTCCGCAGCACGCAGCGCGGGCGCGTCGTTGATGCCGTCGCCCATGAAGCCCACCACGTGCCCGTTGGCATGCAGCGCGTGCACGATGCGTTCCTTGTGCGCGGGCGTGAGCTTGGCGAAAACCTGGTGCGCCTCGACGACCAGCTTCAGGTCGGCATCGACCATTTCCTCGATCTCCGCGCCGAGAACGATGCGGCCCACTTCGAGGCCCACGTCGGCGCAGACCTTGCGCGTGACCAGCTCGTTGTCCCCCGTCAGCACCTTCACCGCCACGCCGTGCTCGGCCAGCGCGCGCAGCGCGGGTGCGGTCGATTCCTTCGGCGGATCGAGAAAAGCCACGTATCCGAGCAGCGTGAGCCCCGACTCGTCGGCCACGCCGTAGGCCGGCTTCTGCTCCTCGACCTTCAGCGAGCGGCTGGCCACGGCCACCACGCGCAGTCCCTGGGCATTGAGCTGCGAGGCCACGCTGTGGATGCGCGCGAGCACGCCGGCGTCGAGCGACAGCACTTCCGCGCCGCGTTCGACCGAGGTGCACACCGAGAGGATCTCTTCCAGCGCACCCTTGCAGATCAGCAGGTGCTCGCTGCCGCCGTTGGCCACCACCACCGACATGCGGCGGCGCGAGAAGTCGAAGGGCACTTCGTCGATCTTGCGATAGGCGGTCTGCAGTCGGATTTCGAGCTGCATCTCGGCGTGGCTCAGCACGGCCTTGTCCAGCAGGTTCTTCAGCCCCGTCTGGTGGAAGCTGTTGAGGTAGGCCAGCTGCAGCACGTGGTCGGACTGCTCGCCCCATGCGTTGGTGTGGCGCTCGAGCACGATGCGGTCCTGCGTCAGCGTGCCGGTCTTGTCGGTGCACAGCACGTCCATGGCGCCGAAGTTGTGGATGGCCTCCAGCCGCTTCACGATCACCTTCTGGCGCGACATCACCACCGCGCCCTTGGCCAGCGTGGCGGTCACGATCATCGGCAGCATCTCGGGCGTGAGGCCGACCGCGATCGACAGCGCGAACAGCGCGGCCTCCCACCAGTCGCCCTTGGCCACGCCGTTGATCACCAGCACCAGCGGCGCCATCACCAGCATGAAGCGGATCAGCACCCAGCTCACGCGGTTGATGCCGGCCTGGAAGGCGCTCGTGCCGCGGTCGGTGGCCGTCACGCGCTGGGCCAGCGCGCCGAAGAAGGTGCGGTCGCCCGTGTGCACGATCACCGCGGTGGCGGTGCCGCTGATCACGTTGGTGCCCATGAAGAGCAGGTTCTCGCGTTCGAGCACGCCTGCTGCGTGGTCGCCGCGGTCGACCACGAACTTCTCGACCGGCATCGCCTCGCCCGTCAGCGCCGACTGGCTGATGAAGAGGTCCTTGGCCGTGATCAGACGGCAGTCGGCCGGGATCATGTCGCCGGCCGAAAGCGCGATCACCTCGCCCGGCACCAGATCGCGCATCGGCACCTCCACGCGTACCGTGCCGGCGTGCGTGGTGTCGAAGCCTTCGTCGCCCGCCGCGCCCGCCTTGTGGCCCGGGGCGGGGCGCAGCACGGTGGAGGTGTTGCTCACCATCGCCTTGAGCCGGTCGGCCGCCTTGTTGGAGCGCGACTCCTGCAGGAAGCGCAGCACCGTCGACAGCACCACCATGCTGCCGATCACCAGCGTGGCCTTCATGTCCTCGGTGACGTAGGAGACCAGCGCCAGCACCGTCAGCAGCAGGTTGAACGGATTGCGGTAGCACTGCCAAAGGTGCTGCCACCAGCGAAGCGGCTGCTCGTGGCGCACCTCGTTGCTGCCGAGGCGCTTGCGCAGCACCTGCGCATGGCCTTCGCTGAGGCCTCGCGGCGAACTGCCGAGCTTGACCAGCATCTCGCCGGCGTCGGTGCGCGAGGCGGCGTTCAGCGCCTTCGCGATGTCGGGCGGCATGCTGACGGAGCCGGTTCCGACGGGCTTCGAGCCCAGCAGCGTCTGCCAGCGCTCGAAGTGGTGCAGCATGTGGCGGCTGCGCAGGAAGCTTTCGAAAAAGGACTTGAGGACGTTCTTCATGATGTTCTCCTTCGGGGCGGCCGCCACTGCCGCCCGCGGAAGGAGAACCCCGGCGTCGATCAGCCGGCCGGGCGCACCCCTCTGCAAGGCGCGGCAGCGGGCCGCGTCATTGTTGGAATAGGTCTGGACGAAGGGGGCGCGCTATGGCGCCAACAAGAGGCGGGGTCCATGGTGTGCTCCTGGGTTGCTTGCGAGTTGCTTGAAAGTCAGAGGTGTGAAGCGCGGATCAGCGCCGGGGAACGCAGATCGGCTGCAGCAGCAGATAGCTGCGGATGCGGCGCGTGGTCCAGAGCGCCGCAGCCTGGTCGAGCTTGGCATCCACGGCAGGCGCGGCTTCCGCCGCTGTAGGGGCAGCGTGCGCAGGCACGTGCGCCGACGGACGAACACGCGCCTGTTCGTGCGGTTGACGACGAAGATGAAAGTGACGCATGACAAGGCTCCTTCGCACAGAAGGGCCTCGCGCACGGACGCACGCAAGCTGACTGAAATAGTCAGTGACGAAGAACGAAGGGAATCGGGAGGAGGGAGCCGCTCGCCAGGCCGGCAAGCGGGTCACGCTGTGTGCAACGACCGGCACGCAGCGCGGGAGAAGCCTGCGCTAGAGGGCCGGATGTGTCACGCCTGCCGAGGCACGCGTCTTGTCACTGATCCAACTGGCACTGTCCACGCACGGGGCTCCGAAATGAAGATTTCCAGATTGTTGCACCGCGTCATGGATGCGTCAACCATTGGGAATGGCTTCTCGCGATGCGGAAGGGTCTTCTCTCGATCGAGTCGCGATCCGCACAAGACCCTCCGGGCACGTCTATGCCGTCGCCGCTCGCTTTCTCCATGCCAGACCGCCCGCCACTGCCAGAACGAGGCCCAGGCCCAGCAGGAACATGCCGAGGGCATTGCCTCCGATCTCGCTGTTGTTGCTCGCACTGATGGCACGGGCCGCGGCATTGGCATCGGTCGCCGTCATGGCGGTGGCGAAGGCCGACTCCTTGCACCGCCTGAGCATCTCTGCGCCCTGATCTTTCATGCGCTCCTGGCATTTCGCCACCGTCGTGGCATCGGCCGCTGGCGCCGTGCCCCCGAAAGTGAGCAGCGCGCCTGCAATCAAAAGGGTCACGCCGACCACAAGCAGTACCAAAGGGTTTTTCCTCACCTGACCTCCATCGAGTTTTTTTGCGCTCTGTACATCGTTGGCTGCAGCGCGCGACCTCAGCATATCCAGCGCGCGCCGTTCGAGGCGGCCCGGAATGAAGGCCGGAAACCCGTGCGCTTGTAGTCTTCCGGCGTCCGGTGCAGGCACCTGGACGCGATCGATCTCCGCGCAGCCTGCGGATGCCTCGCGGCAAGGTGCTAAGGACTTTGAGGTCGCAGGTAGCCCGCGTAGCACTCGGGACTCTTCTCGCTGCCCTGTACGCAGTCGGAGTGTCGATACAGCGCTTCGATCTCCATCACGGGAACCGGCTTGTCCAGAAGCATCTGTTGCCCGGTCACATGGCCTTCGAGACTCACCAGCGTGAACTGGGCCACCAGATCCCGGTCGTAGTGCCCCGGGCCGCAGGCAACGAAATTCTGCGCATCGCGCGGCCACTGCAGCACGCCTCGTGCGTCGAAAGTGGCATGCAGCAGGGTGAAGCACTGGCGAGCGCCGTCACGCGACTCGATGGCGTTGATGCCGCCGCTCCAGCGTACCCGGGCACCCCGCGCCCCAGGTGCCAGCGCCTGGGCCGGCGAGAGATCGACGACCGGGTCCTTGGACGCCAGCGCAGCTCGACCGCCTTCGAGACCCGCGGTGGCCGCGGAATGCCGTGCCGTTGCTGCCTCGCGATCGGCAGGGGTCGCACAGGCCGCCAGAAGGGCGGCGGTGCAGAGCAGGGCGGCGATGTGCAGGGGGTGATGCAAGGGCATCGTCCCATCCTACTGCGCCAACCCAGATCGCCGGCGCGGTCGCGGGTCCGGTCGGGCGCGGGAAGTGCTCCGTCTCCGTGGGATGAAAATACCGTTCCACCTTCCTTCTTGCCGCAATTGAAAACTCCGTCGATTCTGTTCATCTGCACTGGCAACATCTGCAGGTCCCCCACGGCCCACGTGCTGCTCATGCACAAGGCCCGCGCGACTGGCTTCGATGTCGAAGTCGACAGCGCCGCCATCTCGGACGAGGAGCGGGGCAATCCACCGGACCGGCGCTCCGTGGCCGAGGCGAAGCGCCGCGGCATCACGATGCACGCTCATGTCGCGCGGCAAGTCCGCAAGTCCGACTTCGATCGCTTCGACCTGATCATCGGCATGACCGCCCAGCATTGCGCCGCGCTGCGCAGGCTGGCTCCTGCTGGAACAGAAGACAAGATCCACCTGTTCACCGAGTACGCCGAGGGCATCGAAGGCGACGTGCCCGACCCGTGGTATGGCGGGCAGAAGGACTTCATCGAAGTCTTCGACCTGATCGACCATGGCGTCGCCGGCCTGCTCGCGAAGCTTCGGGCCGAGGCGCGCTGAAGCCTATTCGCAGAGCGCTCGTATCGATGGCGGAATCGCCACGGCCCGTATCCCACCGCCCTCGCGCTTCGCCGCGAAGATGCGCACCTCCTCGCACTCGAGGATCAGGTCGTCCCCGCGCGTCACGCGGTAGGTCTGCACGAAGCTCTTCTCACGCCACTCGATGATGCGCACCGCGACGCTCAGCGTGTCGCCATAGCTTGCGGACTTCACGAAGCGGGTGTGCGTGTCGACCAGCGGCGTGCCGATCACGCCCAGCGTCTGCGTGGTTTCTTCCCAGCGCGGCACGCCGCATTCGGCGAAGAAGTGGCGCGAGGCCGCGTCGATCCAGCGGAAGAAGTTGGGAAACCAGACGATGCCGGCGGGGTCGCAGTCGCCGAACTCCACGCGCACGGTGTAGACGACTTCCTTGGTTGAAGTGGTGCTTGTATTGCTCATCAGCCCATTCTCGTCGGCAGCCACAAGGCGATGATGGGGAACGCGATCAGGATCACCAGCCGCACGATGTCGGTCACGATGAACGGCAGCACGCCCTTGAAGATGGTGGTGAAGCTCACGTCCTTCACCACGCTCTTGATGACGAACACGTTCATGCCTACCGGCGGGTGGATCAGGCCGAGCTCGACGGTCATCACGATGATCACGCCGAACCAGATCGGGTCGAAGCCCAGGTGCACGATCACCGGATAGATGATGGGCACGGTCAGGATGATCATCGCCATTGCATCCATCAGGCAGCCCAGCACCAGGTACATGAGCATGATGAGCGCGAGCACGCCGTAGCGGCCGATGCCCAGGCCGGTAAGGAATTCGGTGAGCTTCTGCGGGCTCTGCGTGATGGTGAGGAAGTAGCCGAACAGCAGCGCACCGATCAGCACCGTGAACACCGCCGCCGCCGTGCGCGTGGCCGACAGCAGCGCCTCGCGGATCTTCGGGCCGTCGAGCTTGCGCCGCACCAGCCCGAGGATGAAGGCGCCGCTCGCGCCCACGCCGCCCGCCTCGGTCGGCGTGAAGAAGCCGCCGTACAGGCCGCCGATGACGAACACGAACAGCACCAGCGGCGCCCACACGTTCTTCAGGTCCTTCAGGCGTTCCGACCACGGCTTGACCTCGCCGCCGGGCAGCCAGCCGGGCCGCGTCTTCACGATGACCGCGATGGTCAGCACGTACATGGCCATCGCGAGGATGCCCGGCACGATGCCCGCCATGAAGAGCTTGCCGATGTCCTGCTGCGTGAGGATGGCGTACACCGCTAGCACGGTCGACGGCGGCAGGATCGCGCCCAGCGTGCCGCCCGCGGCGATCACGCCGGTGGAGAACGACTGCGGATAGTTGAAGCGCCGCATCTCCGGATAGGCCACCGCCGAGAAGGTGGCGGCCGTGGCCACCGACGATCCGCAGATCGCCGCGAAACCGCCGCAGGCCACCACGGTGGCCACGCCCAGGCCGCCGCGCAGGTGGCCGATCATCGAGTTGGCGGCCTTGAAGAGCTCGCGGCTCACGCCCGAGACCGACACCAGCGCGCCCATCAGCATGAACATCGGAATCACGCCGAAGGTGTAGTCGGTCACCGTGCGCATGGAGGTCTGGCCCACCAGCTTCAGCGCAGGCCCGGGGCCGACGAGGTAGCTGTAGCCCACCACGCCCACCAGGCCCATCGCCATGCCGACCGGCACGCGCAACAGCATCAATACGAAAAGGGCGACGAAGCCCAACACTGCGACTGCATCGGGGCTCATTCGTCGGCCTTCTGTTCTGCGTGAACTTCTTCGAGTTGTTCGGGATGGAAGATGAGCCGGTAGGTGCGGATGGCGATCAGCAGCACGGCGCAGACGTCGCCGGCCCAGGCCACGGCGTAGAAGGGCCAGGTCGGGATGTTGAGGTCGTAGGTCTGCACGTTGTCGACGTAGGTGCCGCGCACCTTGTCGAACAGCATGATGGTCTGCACCGCCACCACGAAGAGCAGCACCAGCGTGGCGAACACGTCGATGGCGCGCTTCATGCGCGGGCCCGCCGCCGTCCACACCAGGTCGACCGTGATGTGGCCGCCGCGGTAGCTGGTGGCCGCGATGCCCCAGAAGATCAGGATGCCCAGCAGCATGCGGCCGAAGTCGTAGGCGTCGGGGATCGAGGTGTCGAAGAACTTGCGCAGCACCACGGCCACGAAGATGTTGAGCGCGACGATCCCCACGAAGATGGCGGCAAGCCATTCGATCGTGTTGATCGCACGGTCCATAGCGCTTCGCTTCATTGGCTCGCCCCCCAGGCTTCGCGCACTTCGTGTCGCTTCGCCAACCCCCCTACCGGGGGGCGGGCCGGCCGCTTCGGGCGGCCGTGCGCGGCGGCCCCTTGAAAGAAGACGCCCGACATCACAGGGCTGACTTGTATTTGGTAAGGCTGGCCTTCAGCGCATCCATCACGGCCTTCGGGTCTTCGCCGACCTTCTTCACGCTGTCGGCCCACTGCGCTTCGGAAGGCGCCGCCGCCTTGCGCCATGCGTCCAGCTGCTCGGGCGTGAGCTTGTAGATCTCGTGCCCCGACAGCGCAGCCATCTTGGCGCGGCCGCCGAACTCGAAGTCGGCCCACGGGCCCGCCACCTTCTGCGCCCACTCGCTGGTGCAGTGGTCGTCGATCACCTTCTTCTGCGCGGCGGACATCGCGTCGTACTTGCCCTTGTTCATCACCCACACGAAGGGCGTGACGTACAGCGGCACGTCCATGTGGTACTTCACCACCTTGTCGATGCCGAAAAGGCCGATCGAGCCCCACGGGAAGGTGATGGCGTCGGCCACGCCGCGCTCGAGCATGTCGCGCGACTCGGGCGCCGAGGCCTGCACGTTGGTGCCGCCCAGCGAGGTGATGAGCTGGCCCACGGTGCTGGTGGCCGGGCGCACCTTCATGCCCTTGATGTCGCCGGGCACGGTGATCTTCTTGCGCGAGTGGAAGGTGCCCGGGTCGTGCACGAAGGCGAAGCAGTACTTGACGTCCTTCATCTCCTTGGCCGCGTAGTTGCGGTACCAGGCGTCGATGGCGGCCGAACCTTCCTTGCCGTTGGCGAACAGGAAGGGCAGTGACGCACCCGCCATCACCGGGAAGCGGCCCGGCTGGTAGCCCGGGTTCACGTACGAGAAGTCGGCGATGCCGTCGCGCGCCATGTCGTAGTGGTCGAAGGCCTTGCCCAGCTGCTCCGAGGGGAAGAGGATCGCGGTGATGGTGCCGCCCGACTCCTTCTTGATGTCGTCGGCCCACGCCTGCAGCGCGGGGTTGAGCGGGTGCTGCGCGGGCACCCAGCTCGACAGCTTGAGCTGCACCGGCTTGTCCTGCGCCTGGGTGGGCGGAACGGCCAGCGCGAGGGCTGCGGCGGCCGCTGCAAGGCCCAGGGGCATGCAGCGGGACGGACGGGGTTGGCGAGTGGCTTTCATGGTCTCCTTCGTTGTGTTGTGTGTCTCTACGAGCGAATCCGCAATCTAGGCAGCCGCGTGCGCGGGGTAAATGGAGGCTTTCCCGTGCGTCGGCACGGATGCGTGCGTCGCGTGCCCGACTTGTTCGATCTGCGAACGCGATGCATGCATCTCGACGTGCCTGCGCCCGAGTTCGGCGACGCGCGAGGCGCCCAGAAGAGTCATCGTGCGTTCGGTTTCCTGCGCGAGCAGCTGCAGCACCGAGAGCGCGCCCTCTTCGCCGCCGCAGGCCAGGCCGTAGACCGGTGCGCGACCCACCAGCGCCGCGTTCGCCCCGAGCGCGAGCGCCTTGACGATGTCGCTGCCGCGCCGCATGCCGCTGTCCACCAGCACCGGCATGCGCCCGCCGACCGCATCGAGCATGGCCGGCAGTGCGGCGATGGTGGCCGGCGCGGCATCGAGTTGCCGCCCGCCGTGGTTGGAGACCACGATGCCATCCGCGCCGTGGCGCAGCGCACGGCGCGCGTCCTCGGCGCCCAGCAGGCCCTTCACGAGCAGCGGCCCGTCCCAGAGCTTGCGCAGCCAGGCCAGGCTCTCCCAGGTGAGCGTGCGGTCCATGGCGCGCGAGAGCAGCGCGGCCTGGGTCTGCGCCGAGACCGGCGCCCCGTCGTCTTCATCCGGCAGCAGGTTCGCGAACTGCGGCATGCCGCCGCCGGCCAGCCGCAGCAGCCATGCGGGGTGCCGCGCCATGTCGAGCACGGTGCCGGGCGTGAGGCGCATCGGCACGCGGAAGCCGTGACGCAGGTCGCGTTCGCGCAGGCCGCTGACGGGCACGTCCACCGTGAGCACGAGCGCCTCGAAGCCCGCATGGCGCGCGCGGCGCACGATGCGTTCGGCGATGGCGCGTTCGCCCATCACGTAGAGCTGCATCCACAGCGTGGCATCGGGCGCGGCGCTGCGCACCTCCTCGATGCGTGTGTTCGAGGCCGTCGAAAGAATGAAGGGCACGCCCGCCGCCTGCGCGGCGCCGGCCAGCAGGGCGTCGGCGCGCGGCCGCACGAGGCCGGCCAGCCCGATGGGCGCGATGGCGAAAGGGGCGCGCCAGCGGCGGCCGAAGAGTTCGGTGCCGATGTCCACCTTGCTGGTGTCGCGCAGGCATTCGGGGATCAGCGGCAGCGCCTCGAGCGCCTCGCGGTTGCGCCGGAGGCAGCGCTCGTCTTCCGCGCCGCCGTCGATGTAGTCGAACACCAGCCGCGGCAGCGCGCGGCGGGCGCGGCGCCGGTAGTCCTCGACGTTGAGCAGCTGGGCCATCTGCGCTCAGTCCGCGACGATCCGGCGTTCGCGGATCAGCGCGCCGAAGCGCTGGGAGTCGGCCGTTGCGCGCTGCTGGAACGCTGCCGGCGAGCCGGGCTGCGCCTCGCCGCCGATCGACGCGATGCGCTCCTGCACCGCCGGCAGCGCGAGCGCGCGGTTGATCTGCGCGTTGAGCTGCGTCACCACCTCCGGCGGCGTACCGGCGGGTGCGTAGAAGCCGAAAACCGTGTCGGCGTCGAAGCCGCGCAGGCCGGCCTCGTCGAGCGTGGGCACGTCGGGAAAGAGCGGCGAGCGCTTCGGGCTGCCCACGGCCAGCAGCCTCAGCTTGCCCGCGCGCACCTGCGTGAGCGCGATGCCGGGGTCGAAGGCGTAGTCGATCTGGCCGGCCAGCAGGTCCTGCAGCGCGGGCGCGGCGCCTCGATAGGGCACGTGCAGCGCGAACAGCTCGGCCTGGGTCTTGAACATCTCGCCCGCGAGGTGCGGGGAACTGCCGTTGCCCGGCGAGCCGTACGACAGCTTGCCGGGGTTGGCCTTCACGTACGAGATGAACTCCTTCACGTTCGCAGGAGGCAGCGAGGGCCGCGTGACGAGGAACACCAGCACGCGCGCGACGGCCGCCACGGGCACGAGGTCCTTCGCGGGGTCGAAGCTCATGCGCGAATAGAGGTGCGGGTTCACCGACACCATGCCGCCCGAGCTCATCAGCAGCGTGTGGCCGTCGGCCGGC
This sequence comes from Variovorax atrisoli, assembly GCF_014195185.1. Lineage (NCBI taxonomy): Bacteria > Pseudomonadati > Pseudomonadota > Betaproteobacteria > Burkholderiales > Comamonadaceae > Variovorax > Variovorax atrisoli. The sequence continues at coordinate 46,328 of NZ_JACIBG010000008.1, forward strand.
GCGCGCGCCACCGCCTCGCCGCCGAGGTTGCCGTTGGCGCCGGCGCGGTTCTCGATCACCACCGGCTGCTTCAGCGACTCCTGCAGCGGCTGCGAGATCGCGCGGGCGATCTGGTCCGCGGCACCGCCTGCGGGGAAATTGACGATCACCTTGATCGGCTTGGCAGGCCACACGGTGTTGGCGTGCGCCGGGGCCAGCATGGCGGCTGCTGCCAGCAACAGGAGGCATCGTCGCCAGGGAAGGGCGGGGCGGGTCATCGGTCTTGTCTCCTTTTCTTGTATCCGGCTGCGTCCGCTCAGGCCTTGGCCGGCGGCGGCCGCTTCATCCAGCGGATCGGCTGCGCCTGCACCGGCCGCGGCGCTGCGCCGTGGGCGGCCAGCGCGGCGTCGAGGGCCTTGCCGCCCTCATCGGCCAGTGCAGCCTCGCGCGCCGCGGCAATGGCGCTGGCCCGCTCGGAGGCCGTCAGCGTGCTGCGGCCGGCCAGTTCGTCGATCACGTGCAGCAGGTTGTGCTTGCCGCGCTCGTTGGTGCTGCCGTAGCCCTTGATGAGCCGTCCGCACAGCGCGAGTTCGTGGCCCAGCGCCCAGGCCTGGCGCGTGCCGGCTTCCACGGCGGCCAGCCAGCGCTCGATGAGGGCCTGCTCTTGCGCAAAGCGGCTGCCGCGCCGGCGCAGCCAGCGCAGCGAAGCCAGCAGCCGCAGCGAGGCCATGCCGAACACCGAATGGCTGCCCACCTTCAGCGGCAGCGCCCACGGCGCGAGGCCTCGCGACTGGCGGCGGCGGTCCCAAGCCGTGACGCGGCTGGCGAGCGACGCGGGCAGCAGCGCCGCGAACTCGGCGGCGCCGGGCTTGAAGTGGTCGTAGACCTTCACGATGTCTTCCTCGCCGGCGCGCACCTCGCGCCGAACGCGCTGCGCACGGCTGGCGCGGCCCTTGAGCGCGGCCACGCGCACGATGTCGTCGAAGGCCATCCACAGCGCGAGCCAGCGCGCAGCCTCGCGTGTGACGGCGAAGCCCCGCGCGCCGGCCGGATCGGCGGCACGCTCCGCATCGAGGACGCGGCCCAGCCGCTCGGCGTAGAGCGAGGCATAGGCGGCGTCCTGGTAGTCGAGCACGCGGGCATGGCCCAGCGCGAGCATGTCGTGCACGGCCGGCGGAAAGCGCAGCGCCAGATCGGCGAGCAGGGCGGCGACCGGTGGCGGCGCGTCGTTGCCCTCGCCGGCCATCACGCTGCTGACGAAGGCGGCCTGCGTGCGTGGCGCGTCGACCGCCTCGAAGGCCGAGGCGAAGCCGCGCAGGCTGGCGGCGGCCATCCGGTTGAGCTTCTCGGGCGCGCTGATGTCGCCGCCGCGCACCACGTGCTCGTAGGCCTCGCGCGGGAACGGGAACAGCCCGCTGCCCGCGATGGCGCCCAGCATCACCGCGCTGACCACCGTGCCGCTCTCGCGCGCGACGGCGTTCATGTCGAACACATGGTGCTCGCGGCTGAAGGCCTTGACCACGTCGAGCAGCTGCTGCGCGTCGGCGCGGCCGTCGCCGAGCTGCATGCGCTCGGCCGTCGTGAAGATGCGCGCCGAGGAGCTGATGACCATCGTGCGCTGCGGCGCGCTCATGCCGTTGCCGATCTGGCGCGCGGTCTCCAGCAGCTCCGAGGAGACGATGGCGTCCAGCGCGCCCGGCACCGGGCTCAGGCTGAACACGGGGCGCCTGCCGCCGAGCTGCGCGAGCGGCACGGGAAAGACTTCGATGTAGTAGGTGGTGGCGCCGGTGCGCTGCGCCACGCCGGGGATCGAGGTGCTCTGCGCCGCATAGCCGGCATGGCGCGCGGTGTCGACCAGCCATTCGGTGAGCACGCCGCCGCCTTCGCCGCCAAGGGCGCAGACGAGCAGGGTGATGGGGCGGGTGTGGTCCATGGTTCGGTTCATCGGGTCGCTTCTGTTCTTGTTATTTCCGGATGGCGGTTGCTCCCTCTCCCCAAGGGCGAGGGAGAAGGAAAGCGTGGTCATGCGGGCTGCAGCGCGCGAACGAACGCGCCGCGCAGGCCATGCAGCAGCCGCTCATGCCACTTCGGGTTCTGCACCACCTCCGCCCGGTAGAAGCTCGGGCACAGCGTGGCCGCATGCGCATTCGCGCCGCACAGGCCGCAGCCCACGCAGCCGTCGATCACGGTGGCCACGGGGTCCACCTTCAGCGGATCGGGGTTGTCGCGCAGCGTGAGCGTGGGGCAGCCCGACAGGCGGATGCAGGCGTGGTCGCCGTTGCACACGTCCTCGTCGACGCCGTACTTCACGCGCACCACGCGCTCGCCTTTCTTCAGCAGGCTGGCGATCCAGGGCTTGATGCGGCGCTGGCGCTCCAGCTGGCATTCACCCTCGGCGATCACCACCTTCAGCCCGTCGAAGTCGCTGGTGAGCGCCTCGGTCAGCGTCTTGCGCATGAGCTCCACGTCGTAGGTGGTGACGGTGCGCATCCACTGCACGCCCAGGCCCTTGAGCGTGGCCTCGATGGTCTGGTTCTTGTCGACCAGGCTCTGCTGCTTGTCCTCGGCGCGTTCCTTGATCTCGTCGTCGGGCGTGGAGATGATGTCCTGCGTGCCGGTGGCCGAGGTGTAGCCGTTCTTGAAGATCAGCAGCACCGCGTCGTCGCCGTTGAAGAGCGCGCTCTGCACGCCGGTGAGCAGCCCGTTGTGCCAGAAGCCCCCGTCTCCCATGATCGAGAGCGTGCGCCGGTTCATCATCGGCGCCACGCCCGCGCGGCTCGCGAGGCTCATGCCGTAGCCCAGGATGGAGTGGCCCATCGAGAAGGGCTCGAAGGTGCCGAAGGCATGGCAGCCGATGTCGGCGGCCACGTGCACCGGCCCGGTCTCCTGCTGCGCGAGCTTGAGGGCGGAGAACACCGGCCGCTCCGGGCAGCCGACGCAGAAGCTCGGCGGCCGGTTGGGCAGCGGCGAGCTCAGCCGGCGGGCCACGGCCTCGCGGCGCTCGCGGTTGCCCGCCAGCCAGGCCTGGGCCGAGGAGGATGCCTCGTCCGCCTCGATGTACTTCGCTGCGAAGGCGCCGATGCCGCCGGAGAGCACCTCCACGCCGTACTCGCCCGCGGAGGGCAGCATGTCCTTGCCGTGCAGCGGGGTCTGGATGTCGCGCCGGCGCAGCAGCGTGGCGATGTCCTGCTCGATGTACTCGGGCTGGCCTTCCTCCACCACCAGCACCGCGCGCTTGCCCACGCAGAAGTCGGCGACCTGCTCGGGCACCAGCGGGTAGGTCACGTTGAGCACGAGGATCGGGATGTCCGTCTCGCCGAAGGCATCGGCCAGCCCGTGCTGCTGCAGGCTGCGGATCAGCGCGTTGTAGAGCCCGCCTTGCACCACGATGCCGAGGTCGGCATGGCGCAGCCCGGGCATCAGTTCGTTGAGGCCGTGCTCGGCGATGTAGCGGCGCGCGGCCGGAATGCGTGCCTTGCCCTTGAGTTTCTCGTGCCTGAAGGTGACGGGCGGGTGTGCGAGGCGCATGTAGTCGAAGCCGGCGGGCTCCTCCATCAGCGCGCGGGTGGAGACGGCGGGCCGCACGTTGTCCTTGCACTCGAAGCTGCCGCGCACGTGGCAGGTGCGGATGCGCAGCTCCATCAGGCAGGGCATGTTCGAGCTTTCCGAGAGGCGGAAGCCCTCCTCCACCATGCGCACCATCACGCCGAGGTCGGGCCTGGGGTCGAGCAGGCACATGCTCGACTTGAGTGCGTAGGCGTGTGTGCGCTCCTGGATCACGCTGGCGCCTTCGCCGTAGTCCTCGCCCACCACGATGAGCACGCCGCCTGTCACGCCCGGCGACGACAGGTTCGACAGCGCGTCGGCCGCCACGTTGGTGCCGACGATGGACTTCCACGTCACGGCGCCGCGCAGCGGGTAGTGGATGGAGGCGCCGAGCATCGCCGCGGCCGAGGCCTCGTTGGAGCAGGCCTCGACGTGCACGCCCAGCTCGTCCATGTAGGCCTTGCCCTGGACCATCACGTCGAGCAGGTGCGAGACGGGCGCGCCCTGGTAGCCGCCGACGTAGGCCACGCCCGACTGCAGCAGGCCCTTGGTGATCGCGAGGATGCCCTCGCCGTGGAAGGTGTCGCCCGCACCGAGGCGCAGCATCTCCACTTCCTTGCTGAATGAAACTTCCATCTTGTCTCTGTCTCTTCTTTGTTCTGGGGCCCGATGGGGTTCTGGGGGGCCGGTGGGGAAACGGGAGTGTGGTCGGCGGTGCGCCATACCTCAATAAAATGAGGCAGCTATCCAATATGAACACGGTGCATATCGACACGGTCGACCTCAACCTGCTGCGGCTCTTCGACGCGGTCTACCGCGCGCGCAACGTGAGCCGCGCGGCCGAGGCGCTCGGCCTGACGCAGCCGGCGGCCAGCCACGGCCTGACCCGGCTGCGCCTGCTGCTGGGCGATGCGCTGTTCACCCGCACCCCCGGCGGCGTGGCGCCCACGCCGCGCGCCGACCGCCTGGCGGTGGCCGTGCAGGCGGCGCTGGCCACGCTGGAAAGGGCGCTGCACGAGCCCGACCGCTTCGAGCCGCAGGTGTCGCGCAAGACCTTCCGCATCCACATGAGCGACATCGGCGAAGGGCGCTTCCTGCCCGCGCTGATGGCGCGGCTGCGCGAGCTGTCGCCCGGCGTGCGGGTCGAGACGATGCCGCTGGCGCCGGGCGACATCGCCGCCGGCCTCGACAGCGGCAAGGTCGACTTCGCCTTCGGCTTCCTGCCCGGGGTGAAGGACACCCAGCGTGCCCAGTTGCTGAAGGACCGCTACATCGTGCTGCTGCGCAAGGACCACCCCTTCGTCAGGCGCAGGCGCAGCGGGCAGGCGCTGCTGGAGGCCCTGCAGGAGCTCGACTACGTGGCGGTGCGCACGCATGCCGAGACGCTGCGCATCCTGCAGCTGCTCAACCTGGAAGACCGGCTGCGGCTGACGACGGAGCACTTCATGGTGCTGCCGGCCATCGTGCGCGCGACCGACCTCGCCGTGGTGATGCCGCGCAACATCGCGCGCGGCTTCGCGCAGGAGGGCGGCTACGCCATCGTCGAGCCACCCTTTCCGCTGCGCGACTTCACCGTGTCGCTGCACTGGAGCAAGCGCTTCGAGGCCGACCCGGGCAACCGCTGGCTCAGGCAGGTCATCACCGAGCTGTTCTCCGAGCGGGCGTAGCCGGCCCCCGCCTGTCGCGGGCCGGCAGAAAAGAAGCGGGCGACGGCCAACGTTTTTCCGGGGACGGACGTTGAACGTTCATTCCCTGGTCAGGCTCGCCGTGCCACCATCCGCCCCACATGAAGAAACTCATCCCCTCGTTCCTGCGACACGTAGGCCCCGGCGTCGTCACCGGAGCGGCCGACGACGACCCGTCGGGCATTGCCACCTATACCCAGGCCGGCGCCCAGTTCGGCACCGGGCTGCTGTGGACGGTGTTCCTGTCGCTGCCCTTCATGGTGGCGATCCAGCTGGTGTCGGCGCGCATCGGGCGGGTCACGGGCAAGGGCGTGGCGGCCAACCTGCGCGAGCACATGCCGCGCGGCTTCCTGATCGTGCTGGTGTCGCTGCTGGTGGTGGCCAACACCATCAACATCGCGGCCGACATCGCCGCGATGGGCGAGGCGCTGCAGCTGGTGGTCGGCGGCGGGGCGCACTTCCACGCGCTGGTGTTCGGCGTGGTGACGGTGCTGCTGCAGGTGTTCGTTCCCTACCGCAAGCTGGCGCACATCCTCAAGTGGCTCACGCTCACGCTGTTCGCCTATGTGGCGGCGGTGTTCTCGGTGCAGGTGCCCTGGGCGCAGGTGCTGCACGACCTGGTGGTGCCCAGGCTGCAGTGGCGCGGCGACTACTGGATGATGATCGTGGCGCTGCTGGGCACCACCATCTCCCCGTACCTCTTCTTCTGGCAGGCCTCGCAGGAGGTGGAGGAGCTGCGGCTCAAGGGCGGGCGCAAGGGCTCCGAGCAGGAGGTGCGGCACGACCTGAAGCGGGTGCGGCTCGATACCTGGATGGGCATGACCTTCTCCAACCTGATCGCCTTCTTCGTGATGGTGGTGGGTGCGGCGGTGCTGTATGCGGGCGGGGTGCACGACGTGACCTCCGCCGCCCAGGCCGCCGAGGCGCTGCGCCCGCTGGCCGGCGACTTCGCGTTCCTGCTGTTCGCCGGCGGCATCATCGCCACCGGGCTGCTGGCCGTTCCGGTGCTCGCGTCCTCGGCCGCCTATGCGGTGGCCGAGGCCTTCGGCTGGGAAGAGGGGCTGGAGCGGCACTGGCGCGAGGCCAAGGAGTTCTACGCGATCATCGCCGTGGCCACGCTGGTGGGCACGGCGCTCGACTTCACGCCGATCGACCCGATGAAGGCGCTCTACTGGAGCGCCGTCATCAACGGCGTGGTGGCCGTGCCGATCATGGCGGCCATGATGATCCTCGTGACCCGCGAGAAGGTCATGGGCGTCTTCACCTCGGGCCGCCGCACCCGCTGGCTGGGCTGGGGCGGCACCGCGCTGATGGGCTTCGCCGCGCTGATGATGGGGTGGGACCTGGTGCGCTGAAGAGGGCCCCGGACGGGGCGCGGTATTCTCGGAGCCCGCTTTCTCGCGTTTTTCGCTTCCCGTTCCCCGCTCCCGCCGTCTTCCCCGCTCCCGAATGCCCGTTCCGTCCTTAGCGCTGCACGTTTTCCGCGCGCGCCTCTCCCACCCTGTGCTTCCTTCCGCCGCACCCTGAGGCCTCCTGCGGTGCAAGCGATCCTTTCCCAGGCCGGCCCCGTGCTGGTCTTCATGGCCTGCGTGGCGCTGGCCACCTACGCGCAGAACCTCACCGGCTTCGCGTTCAGCCTGATCCTGCTCGGGCTGGTGTCGGTGCTGCACGTCGCCAGCGTGAGCGATACGGCCAACGCGGCCACCGTCCTGAGCCTCATCAACGCCTGGACGTATTTCCGCGCCCGGCCGGGCGTGGTGCCCTGGCAGCTGATGAAGCCGGCGCTCAACGGCAGCACGGTGGGCGTGATCGTCGGCCTGATGCTGCTGACCTGGCTCAGCGGCGGCGCGGTCGACTGGCTGCGCGGGCTGCTGGGCGTGTCGATCCTGGGCTGCGCGGTGCTGCTGGTGCTGCAGGCCAGGCCTCTGCCGGCGGTGTCGGGGCGCGCGAGCTTCGCGCTGATCGGGGGGCTGTCGGGCGTGCTGGGCGGGCTGTTCTCGAGCTCGGGGCCGCCCATCGTCTTCCACATGTACCGCCAGCCGCTGGACCGCGAGCTGGTGCGGCGCGCGCTGCTGCTGATGTTCGCCTTCAACTCGCTGGTGCGGCTGGTGATCGTGGTGCCCACGGGGCATTTCTCGCTGCGCTCGGCACTGCTGGCCGGCTGCGCGATGCCCGTGGTCTACGGGGTGACGCGGCTGCACCACCGCCTGCCCAACAGGCTGCAGCCGCGCACGCTCAAGTGGCTGGTCGGCGGGCTGCTCGCGGTGGCTGGCTCGACACTGGTGGCCACCGCCTGGGTGGCCATCGCGCAGCGCTGAACCCCGCCCCGGTGCCGCGCCGAGATCGCCGAGTGGCCCGGGAATTGCAACCCCCACGCAAGGGTTTCCCCGTACGTGGCATACCGGCCCCCACATACGCGTTATGGGCACCCGCGTATGCAAGAGGCCGGACAAGCCGCTAACGTCCATGACTGACCCACGAAGGGTCGCCCACGAGCCCTAAAAGCATGAGCACCGACAGCAGCAAGATTCAACCGATCCGCTTCTTCCATCGCGGAAAGATCGTCGACGTCACCGGCGTCCATCCGACCCGTTCCGTGCTCGACTGGCTGCGCGAGGACGCCCGCTGCACCGGCACCAAGGAAGGCTGCAACGAAGGCGACTGCGGCGCCTGCACCGTCGTCATCGGCGAACTGGCCACCGACCCCCAGGCCCCCGGCACCATCGACGGCCTGAGCCTGCAGACCGTCAACGCCTGCATCCAGTTCCTGCCCACGCTGCACGGCAAGGCCCTGTTCACGGTCGAAGACCTCAAGGCGCAGGCGCAGTGCCTGCCGAAGACGCAGACCGGCAGCAACGGCAAGCACGCGGTGCACACGCTGCACCCCGTCCAGCAGGCCATGGTCGACTGCCACGGCTCCCAGTGCGGCTTCTGCACGCCCGGCTTCGTGATGTCGCTGTGGGCCAGCTACGAGCACCACCAGGCCGAAGGCACCCAGCCCACCCGCCAGCAGCTGGCCGACGAGCTCTCGGGCAACCTGTGCCGCTGCACCGGCTACCGTCCCATCCTCGACGCCGGCCAGCGCATGTTCGACCTGCCTGCCGTGCGCCTCGACACGAAGCCCGTGGTCGCCGCGCTCACCGCACTGAAGAACGAGGGCTTCGACTACGCCGCGCCGCTGGGCGCGCGCATCGACCACTTCCACGCCCCGAAGACGCTGGCCCAGCTCGCCGCCCTGCGCGAGCAGAAGCCGCGCGCGCAGCTGCTGGCCGGCTCCACCGACGTGGGCCTGTGGGTCAACAAGCAGTTCCGCGACCTGGGCGACATCATCTACGTGGGCGACGTGGCCGAGCTGAAGACCATCGAGGATCGCCCGGACAACGGTGGCGAGCTCTACATCGGCGCAGGCGCCTCGCTCGAATCCGCCTTCGCGGCGCTGGTGGAACGCGTGCCCAGCCTGGCCGAGGTGTGGCTGCGCTTCGCCTCGCCGCCGATCCGCCATGCCGGCACCATGGGCGGCAACGTGGCCAACGGCTCGCCCATCGGCGATTCGCCGCCGGTGCTGATGTCGCTGGACGCGCAGATCGAGCTGCGCCGCGGCGACGCCGTGCGCCGCATGCCGCTGCCCGATTTCTACCTGGACTACATGAAGAACCAGCTGCAGCCGGGCGAGTTCGTCCAGGGGCTGGCCATTCCGCATGACGCGATGAAGCGGCAGGTGCGCGCCTACAAGATCAGCAAGCGCTTCGACTGCGACATTTCGGCGCTGTGCGCGGGCTTCGCCATCGAGCTCGAGGCGGGCAGCGACACGGTGAAGGCCGTGCGCCTGGCCTTCGGCGGCATGGCCGCCGTGGTCAAGCGTGCCGCGAACGCCGAGGCCGCGCTGGTCGGCAAGCCGTGGACGCAGGCCAGCGTCGCCACCGCCAGGCTCGCGCTGGCTCAAGACTTCAAGCCGTTGTCGGACATGCGCGCATCGGCCGACTACCGGCTGCTGGTGGCGCAGAACCTCATCCAGCGCCTCTGGCTCGAAACGCGGGCGGAGGAGGCGTTGCCGATCGAGGAAACCAGCGTGTGGAGCGTGATGCCCCATGCCGTCAATGCGGCTGCGCAAGGAGTCTGACCATGAACAAACCCATCGACGCCCGCCTGCTGCAGCCCGCCGAGGCCTTTGCCGACTACCTGGCCAACACCGCCGCCCGCATCGACGTGGGCGCCGAAGCGCTGGCGCACGAGCGCGGCATGCGCGTGGGCATCAGCCGTCCGCACGAGTCGGCCCACCTGCACGTGGCCGGCGAGGCCACCTACATCGACGACATCCCCGAGCTCGCCGGCACGCTGCACTGCGCGCTGGGGCTTTCGCCGGCGGCGAACGGGCGCGTCACGGCGATCTCGCTGGACGTCATCCGCGCGATGCCGGGCGTGGTCGCGGTCATCACGGCCGACGACATTCCGGGCACCAACGACTGCGGCTCGATCATCCATGACGACCCGATCCTGCTGCCTGTGAACGACGGCGGGGAGATCCGCTACCTGGGCCAGCCGGTGTTCGCGGTGATCGCCGAGACCCGCGACGCCGCTCGCCGCGCCGCCGCGAAGGCCAAGGACGCGCTGACCATCGAGGCGCAGCCGCCCGTGCTCACGCCGCAGGCCGCGCACGAGCGCGGCCAGTACGTGGTGCCGCCGATGCACATCGTGCGCAGCGGCGGTGCCGCCAACGAGGGCGACGAGGCGGCCGTGCGCGCGGCCATCGCCGCGGCGCCGCACCGCCACAAGGCCACTTTCGACGTGGGCGGCCAGGAGCAGTTCTACCTGGAAGGCCAGATCAGCTACGCCATCCCGAAGGAAGGCGGCGCGCTGCACATCCACTGCTCCACGCAGCATCCGAGCGAGATGCAGCACCTGGTGGCGCATGCGCTGCACCTGCAGTCGAACGAGGTGCACGTCGAATGCCGGCGCATGGGCGGCGGCTTCGGTGGCAAGGAATCGCAATCGGCGCTCTTCGCCTGCGTGGCCGCCATCGCGGCGCGGCAGCTGCAGCGCCCGGTGAAGCTGCGGCTGGACCGCGACGACGACTTCATGGTCACCGGCCGGCGCCACTGCTTCTGGTACGAATACGAAGTGGGCTACGACGCCGAAGGCCGCATCCTGGGCGCGGAGATCACCATGGTCTCGCGCGCCGGCCACTCGGCCGACCTCTCGGGCCCGGTGATGACCCGCGCGCTGTGCCACTTCGACAACGCCTACTGGCTGCCCAACGTGGCCATGCACGGCTTCTCGGGCAAGACCAACACGCAGAGCAACACGGCCTTCCGCGGCTTCGGCGGCCCGCAGGGCGCCATCGCCATCGAGAACATCCTTGATTCGGTGGCGCGCGCACTGAAGCGCGATCCGCTGGACGTGCGGCGCGTCAACTTCTACGGCAAGACCGAAAACAACGTCACGCCGTACCGCCAGACCGTGACCGACAACATCGTCCACGAACTCGTGGCCGACCTGGAGGCCGGCAGCGACTACCGCGCGCGTCGCGAGGACATCGCCGCCTTCAACGCGAAGAGCCCGGTGCTCAAGCGCGGGCTGGCGCTGGCGCCGCTAAAGTTCGGCATCTCCTTCAACGTGAAGCACTTCAACCAGGCCGGCGCGCTGGTGCACGTGTACACCGACGGCTCGATCCTGGTGAACCATGGCGGCACCGAGATGGGGCAGGGCCTGAACACCAAGGTGGCCCAGGTGGTGGCGCACGAGCTCGGCGTGAGCTTCGAGCGCGTGCGCGTCACGGCCACCGACACGACCAAGGTGGCGAACACCTCGGCCACGGCCGCGTCGACCGGCGCCGACCTCAACGGCAAGGCGGCGCAGGACGCGGCGCGCCAGATCCGCGAGCGCCTGGCCGAATGCGCGGCCGAGCGCCACGGCGGCAAGGCGAGCGAAGTGCGCTTCGCCAACGACATGGTCGAGGTCAACGGCCGCTCGCTGGCCTTCAGCACCGTGGTGGGCGAGGCCTACCTCGACCGCAGGCAGCTGTGGTCCGACGGCTTCTACGCCACGCCCGGCCTGAGCTGGGACAAGGACAGGATGCAGGGCCGCCCGTTCTACTACTACGCCTACGGCGCGGCGGTGAGCGAGGTGATCGTGGACACGCTCACCGGCGAATGGAAGCTGCTGCGCGCCGACATCCTGCACGACGCGGGCAAGTCGCTGAACCCGGCGGTGGACATCGGCCAGGTCGAAGGCGCCTTCATCCAGGGCATGGGCTGGCTCACCACCGAGGAGCTGGTGTGGCATCCGCAAAGCGGCAAGCTCACCACGCACGCGCCCAGCACCTACAAGATCCCGACGGCCAACGACTGCCCGCCGGTGTTCAACGTGCGCCTGTTCGAGGGCCAGAACTTCGAGGACTCGATCCACCGCAGCAAGGCCGTGGGCGAGCCGCCGCTGCTGCTGCCGTTCTCGGTGTTCTTCGCGATCCGCGACGCGGTGTCGGCCGCGGGCGGCCACAGGGTCGATCCGCCGCTGAAGGCGCCGGCCACGAGCGAGTCGATCCTTCGTGCCATCACCGCTGTCCAGTCCGCATAGTCACTCGTAGACTTTGGCGCATGTCCAAGGTCCTCCCAATGCCACACGCCCCGATTCCATTCGCGAAACACCGCGGAACCGGCTTTGCCGGGCCGCTGGTGTTGCCCCCGGTAGGGGGTTGGCGAAGCGACACGAAGTGCGCGAAGACTGGGGGGGAGCCCCATGCGTGACCAGGCTCTTTTCGACAAGATCGATCTGCACCTCATCAGGGTGCTTCACACCGTGCTGACCGACCGCAGCGTCTCGCGGGCGGCCATCCGGCTGGGCATGTACCAGCCGGCGGTCTCGGCGGCGCTGAAGCGGCTGCGCGAACTCTCGGGCGATCCGCTGCTGGTGCGCTCGGGATCGGGCATGGTGCCCACCGACGCGGGGCTGCGCATGATCGAGCCGGCCGCCAGCATTCTGCGCGCGGCGGAGATGCTGTTCTCGGATGCGCGCGGCTTCGATCCGCAGTCGGCGGCCACCACCTTCCGCATCGCGGCCAGCGACTACATGGACCCGCTGTTCCTGCCGATGCTGGTGGCGCAGGTCAAGCGCGACGCGCCGCTGTGCCACATCGAGATCCATGCGCTCACGCCCGACTCGGACTACCACGGGCACCTGGCGCTCGGCCAGGTCGACCTGGTGATCGGCAACTGGCTCAAGCCCCCGGAAGACCTGCACATGGCGCGGCTCTTCGGGGACGACGTGGTCTCGCTGGTCAACAAGGACCATCCGGCGGTGCGCCGCGGCTGGGACCTGGAGACCTGGCTGGCGGCCGAGCACATCGCGCCAACGCCCATGCATCCGGGCGGACGCGGGATCATCGACCAGATGCTCGACGAGCTGGGGCGGCAGCGCAACATCACGGCGCGCTGCGCGCACTTCGGGCTGATCCCCGACATGGTGGCCTCCAGCCTGCTGGTGCTGACGACGGGACGCCAGTACTGCGAGCGCTTCGCCTCGCGGCTGCCGCTGAAGATCCTCGAATGCCCGGTGGCGCTGCCGCGCCTCATGTACTACCAGCTCTGGCACGAACGCACCCATTCGTCGAGCTCGGCGCGCTGGCTGCGCGAATGCATCAAGGAGGTGGCGGCGTCGCTGCGGCCTCCGGTTTCGGCCATACCCGGCGCACCCGGCACGACAGCGCGTCCGCCCGCCGCACCTGAAACCTCGGATCCCTGAGAGAACCCCGTTCGCGCCGGCGTCGTGAGCGGGGCAACGATGAAACCGCCACTACAACAGCTGGAGACAAGCGAATGAGTACGTTTGAACAGGCGCCGAAAGGCGCCGAGCCCCGCACGCCGGGGCATGTCGAGTCCGCGCGCCCGCGCGCGGCTGTGGGCAGCGCAAGCGGCTCGGGTCTGCTTGAACGCCTGTTCAAGCTCGATGCGCACAACACCACGGTGCGCACCGAAGTCATCGCGGGGCTGACCACCTTCCTGACGATGGCCTACATCATCTTCGTGAACCCGTCGATCCTGGGCGATGCGGGCATGCCCAAGGGCGCGGTCTTCGTGGCCACCTGCCTGATCGCGGCGCTGGGCACGCTGATCATGGGCCTGTACGCCAACTACCCGATCGCCATGGCGCCTGGCATGGGCCTGAACGCCTACTTCTCCTACGTGGTGGTGCTGGGCATGGGCTACACGTGGCAGGTGGCGCTGGGCGCCGTCTTCATCTCGGGCTGCCTGTTCCTGATCGTCACGGTCACCGGGCTGCGGGAGCTCTTCATACAGGGCATACCGCAGTCGCTGCGAACGGCGATCACGGTGGGCATCGGCATGTTCCTGGCGCTTATCGCACTGAAGAGCGCGGGCGTGGTGGCCGCATCGCCGGCCACCTTCGTGACCCTGGGCGACCTGCACTCGGCGCCGGTGATCCTGGCGACGCTGGGCTTCCTCATCATCGTGGCGCTGGACAAGCTGAAGGTGCGCGGCGCGATCCTGATCGGCATCATCACGGTGACGGTGCTCTCGTTCTTCTTCGGCGGCAACAAGTTCCACGGCGTGTTCGACGCGCCGCCGTCCATCGCGCCGACCTTCATGCAGCTGGACATCCTGGGCGCGCTCAAGGGCGGCATCCTGAACGTGGTGCTGGTGTTCTTCCTGGTCGAGATGTTCGACGCCACCGGCACGCTGATGGGCGTGGCCAAGCGCGCCGGCCTGCTGGTGCCGGGCAAGATGGAGCGCATGAACAAGGCGCTGCTGGCCGACAGCGGCGCGATCTTCGCGGGCTCGCTGCTCGGCACCTCGAGCACCACGGCCTACGTGGAGAGCGCGGCCGGCGTGCAGGCGGGCGGCCGCACCGGCCTCACGGCGGTGGTGGTTGCGCTGCTCTTCCTGGCCTGCCTGATGATCTCGCCGCTGGCGGGCTCGGTGCCGGCCTACGCCACCGCACCGGCGCTGCTGTTCGTGGGCTGCCTGATGCTGCGCGATCTGGTCGAGCTCGACTGGGAAGACACCACCGAGGTGATCCCGGCCGCGGTGACCGCGCTGGCCATGCCCTTCACCTACTCGATCGCCAACGGCCTGGCCTTCGGCTTCATCACCTACGCGGTGCTGAAGCTGTGCACCGGGCGGGCACGGGAAGTGCATGCGATGGTCTGGGTCATCGCAGCCGTGTTCCTTTTCAAATTCGCCTACATCGGCGGGCATTGAAATGACGGACTGAGGCAAGCGCCGTCGGGCGCCGATGGTCGCGGGGACGCCATTAGACTCATGGCCGTTCCCGCTTTGTTGCTGTTGAACGAGACAAATCCACGAAACCCGGCATGACAACCCCCAGACTCCAGCTCGCTCACATCACCAAGCGGTATCCCGCGGTGGTGGCCAACAGCGACATCTCCCTGAGCGTCGCGCCCGGCGAAATCCACGCCGTGCTCGGCGAGAACGGCGCCGGCAAGTCGACCCTGATGAAGATCATCTACGGCTCGGTGAAACCCGACGAAGGCACGGTGATGTTCGACGGCCAGGCCGTCAGCCTGCGCAACCCCCAGCAGGCGAGAGCGCTGGGCATCAGCATGGTGTTCCAGCACTTCAGCCTGTTCGACACGCTCACCGTGGCCGAGAACGTCTGGCTGGGCCTGGACAAGTCGCTGCAGCTGGCCGAGGTCACGCGCAGCATCACGGCCAAGGCGAGCGAGTACGGCCTCGACATCGACCCGGCGCGGCCGGTGCACACGCTCTCGGTGGGCGAGATGCAGCGGGTGGAGATCATCCGCGCGCTGCTCACCAACCCCAAGCTGCTGATCCTCGACGAGCCGACCTCGGTGCTCACGCCGCAGGCGGTGATCAAGCTCTTCACGGTGCTGAAGAAGCTGTCGTCCGAGGGCTGCAGCATCCTCTACATCAGCCACAAGCTGCACGAGATCCAGGAGCTGTGCAGCGCCTGCACGGTGCTGCGCGGCGGCAAGGTGACGGGGTTGTGCAACCCGCAGAACGAGAGCACCCAGTCGCTGTCGCGGCTGATGATCGGCAGCGAGCCGCCGCCGCTGCAGCACCGGCCGGTGCACGCCGGCGCGGTCGCGCTGCGCGTCGACGGACTGTCGCTGGCGCGAGAGGACCAGTTCGGCGTCGATCTCGACGGCATCTCCTTCGAGGTGCGCGCGGGGGAGGTCGTCGGCATCGCGGGCGTGTCGGGCAACGGCCAGAAGGAGCTGCTGTACGCGCTCTCCGGCGAGGACGTGCGGGCCGAGGCGCCGATGGTGCGCGTGTTCGACAAGCCGGCCGGCCGTCTGCGCCCGCGCGCGCGCCGCGCGCTGGGCCTGCACTTCGTGCCCGAGGAGCGGCTGGGCCGCGGCGCCGTGCCCACGCTGGGGCTCGCGCACAACCTGCTGCTCACGCGCAGCGAGGCGGTGGGCCGGGGCGGGTGGATCAGCACCGGCACGCTGGAGCGGCAGGCCAGGTCCATCATCGAGCGCTTCAAGGTCAAGGCCGGCGGTCCGAAGGCGGCGGCGCGCTCGCTGTCGGGCGGCAACCTGCAGAAATTCATCGTCGGGCGCGAGATCGACGCCAAGCCGAAGCTCTTCGTCGTCTCGCAGCCGACCTGGGGCGTGGACGTGGGCGCGGCCGCGCTGATCCACGCCGAGATCCTGGCGCTGCGCGACGCGGGCTGCGCGGTGCTGGTGATCAGCGAGGAGCTCGACGAGCTCTTCAACATCAGCGACCGGCTGCACGTGATCGCCAAGGGGCGGCTGTCGCCTTCCATCGACCGTGCCGCAGCCACGCTGCCGCAGATCGGCGAGTGGATGAGCGGCCTGTGGCAGGGCTCGCAAGGCGCCGGCAAGAAGGCGGAGGCCGCTCATGTTTAAGCTCGAACCGCGTCCGGAGCTCTCGCGCTTCTGGAGCTATGCATCGCCGATCCTGGCGCTGCTGATCACCGTGCTGATCGGCGTGGCGCTGTTCGCCGCGCTCGGCAAGGACCCGGTCAAGGGCCTGCTGGTGTTCTTCTACGAGCCCATCAAGAACGGCTACGCCATCGGCGAGCTGATGGTGAAGGCGACACCGCTGCTCATCATCGCGCTGGGGCTGGCGGTGTGCTTCCGCTCCAACGTATGGAACATCGGCGCCGAGGGGCAGTTCGTGTTCGGCGCCATCGCGGCGGGCGGCGTGGCGCTGCTGGCCGACAAGAACACGGGGCAGTGGATCGTCGTGGCCATCCTGTTGGCGGGCATCCTGGGCGGCATGGTGTGGGCGGGCATCGTCGCCTTCCTGCGCGACAAGTGCAACGCCAACGAGATCCTGGTGAGCCTGATGCTGGTCTACGTGGCCACGCTGCTGCTGGGCTACATGGTCTACGGGCCGTGGAAGGACCCGCACGGCTACAACTTCCCGCAGACCAAGACCTTCGAGGCGGTCACGCAGATCCCGCGCCTGTTCAAGGGCTCGCGCGTGAGCATCGGCCTGGTGATCGCATTGGTGGGAGCGGGGGCGCTGTGGGTGTTCCTGTTCCGCACGCGCGCGGGCTTCGCGCAGCAGGTCGGCGGGCTGGCGCCCGCGGCTTCGCGCTACGCCGGCTTCTCCGCGCGGCGCGCGGTGTGGATCGCACTGCTGACCTCGGGCGCCGCCGCCGGCCTGGCCGGTGCGCTGGAGGTGGCAGGGCCGCTGGGCCAGCTCACGCCCTACGTGCCGGCGGGCTACGGCTTCGCGGCCATCATCGTGGCCTTCGTCGGACGGCTGCATCCGGTGGGCATGATCTTCTCGGCCATCCTGATGAGCATGTTCTACATCGGCGGCGAGCTCGCGCAATCGCGCCTGGGGCTGCCCAAGTCGCTCACCGGCGTGTTCCAGGGGCTGCTGCTCTTCACGCTGCTGGCGTGCGACACGCTCATTGCCTACCGCATCAAGCGCAAGGCGGCTGCGAAGGCTGCCTCCATGACCACCGCCTCCTTGCAGGCGAGCACGCCCATTACCGCACCGGTCGCGCGTGCCACCGAAGGGAGCAACTGACCATGGAAAGCTACGCACTCCTTTTGGGCTCGACCCTGAGCGCGGGCACCGTGCTCGCCATCGCGGCGCTGGGCCTGCTCATCAACGAGAAGGCCGGCATCGTCAACCTCGGCGCCGAGGGGATGATGCTGTGCGCCGCCATCGCGGGCTTCGCGACGGTCGTCATCACGCACAACCCGTGGCTGGGCTTCCTCGCCGGCATGGCGGCGGGCGCCTTGCTCGCGGCCTTCTTCGGCGTATTGGTGATCTGGCTCAACACGAACCAGTACGCGACCGGCCTTGCGCTGAGCCTCTTCGGCGTGGGCTTCTCGGCCTTCGCGGGCATCAGCTTCGTGCAGGCCAAGCTGCCCGAAAGCGCCTCGTACGCCATTCCGGTGCTGGGCGACATCCCGTTGGTCGGGCCGGCACTGTTCCGCCATCACCCAATGGTGTATTTCGCGGTGGTGCTGACCTTCGCGCTGATCTGGTTCCTCTACCGCACGCGCGCCGGCCTGGTGCTGCGCTCGGTGGGCGAGTCGCCGGAGTCGGCGCATGCGCTGGGCTATCCGGTGCGGCGCATCCGCTTCATGGCGGTGATCGCGGGCGGTGCGCTGTGCGGGCTGGCGGGCGCGTATCTCTCGACGGTTTACACGCCGCTGTGGGTCGAGGGCATGGTGGCCGGCCGCGGCTGGATCGCGCTCGCGCTCACCACCTTCGCCACCTGGCGGCCGGTGCGCGTGCTGCTGGGCGCCTACCTGTTCGGCGGCGTGTCGATGCTGGGCTTCCACCTGCAAAGCAGCGGCGTGGACGTGCCGGCGCAGTTCCTCAGCATGCTGCAGTACATCGCGCCGATCGTGGTGCTGGCGCTGATCTCGCGCAACCCGGCCTTCATCCGCGCCAACATGCCGGCTTCCATCGGGAAACCGTTCTACCCCGGCTCATAATCGCGTTTCTCTTTTTCCCGCCAACCTGTCCTTTTGAGGATTTCCGACAATGAATGATCTGAACAAGCGCTCCCTGCTCAAGCTGGCCGCCCTCACGGCTGTCGCTTCGGCGGCCCTGATCGGCTGCGGCAAGAAAGAAGAAGCGGCGGCTCCTGCGGCTGCACCCGCGCCGGCCCCGGCACCCGCCGCAGCGGCCCCGGCCCCGGCAGCGCCGCTGAACATCGCGTTCGCATACGTCGGCCCGGTTGGCGATGGCGGCTGGACCTTCGCGCACGACAACGCCCGCAAGGCGCTCGAGAAGGAATTCGGCGACAAGATCAAGACCACCTTCGTCGAGAGCGTGCCCGAGGGCGCGGACGCCGAGCGCGTGTTCCGCGACATGGTCGGCCAGGGCAACAAGCTGATCTTCGGCACCACCTTCGGCTACATGGAGCCCATGCTGAAGGTCGCGGCCGACAACAAGGAAGTGAAGTTCGAGCACGCCACCGGCTACAAGACCTCGGACAACATGCGCACCTACGACAGCCGCACGTACGAGGGCGCGTACATGGCCGGCATCATCGCCGGCGCCATGACCAAGAGCAACACGCTGGGCGTGGTCGGCTCGGTGCCGATCCCCGAGGTGCTGCGCAACATCAACAGCTTCACGCTGGGCGCGCAATCGGTGAACCCGAAGATCACGACCAAGGTCGTGTGGGTGAACGAATGGTTCAGCCCGCCGAAGGAAACCGAGGCCGCCACCGCCCTCATCAACGGCGGCGCCGACGTGCTGTTCCAGAACACCGATTCGCCGGCCGTGCTCAAGACCGCGCAGGAAAAGGGCAAGCGCGCCTTCGGCTGGGACTCCGACATGACCGCCTACGGTCCCAAGGCCCACCTGGCCTCGGCCACCATCAACTGGGCCCCGTACTACATCAAGGCCACCCAGGAAGCCCTGGACGGCAAGTGGACCACCGGCCAGGCCTGGTGGGGCGTGAAGGAAGGCGCGATCGACCTCGTGTCCATCGCCGAGGACGTGCCGGCCGAGACCAAGGCCAAGGTCGAGGAAGTGAAGAAGGGCCTGAAGGACGGCAGCTTCGTGATCTGGAAGGGCCCGATCCTCGGCCAGGACGGCAAGGAAGTGGTCGCCAAGGATGCGGTGGCCGACGACAAGTTCCTGTCGGGCGTCAACTTCTACGTCAAGGGCGTCGAAGGCAAGGTGCCCGGCGGCGACAAGAAGTAGGCTCGCCCCCAGGCTGCGCGCACTGCGTGTCGCTGCGCCAACCCCCTACCCCGGGGGCAGCACCTGCGGCCCGGCGAAGCCGGTTCCGCGGTGCTCTCGAATAGGACTTGGCGTGTGATGTAGTTCACACATATACACCGAAAAGTTCTAACAACCCGCACTTGTTGCGGGTTTTCTTTTTTTGAGGGGTTACCTACCTGAAACCTCTCTGCCTCCGCTAAAGTAACAATTAGTGTCACTATTGCGTGCCGCCGCAGGGCGGAACGCGGCCGAGGCGAGTCCCGGAGGCCATCAACGCTCCATCACGACGAGACTGAAATGCAGGACGCAGTCACCAATCCCACGCACCCGGCGTTGCAGCCGAATCTGCCCGATCCGCTGGAGATTCCCGGTTACGAATTGCTGGAGGAGCTGGGCGCCGGCGGTTACGGCACGGTATATCGCGCACTGCAGAAGAGCACGGGCACCGTCGTCGCGATCAAGGTCGTGAAGCTGCAGGTGGGAAGCCAGCGCGTGGCGCGCTTCCATCGCGAGACGAAGCTGTGCGCCTCGCTGCACCACCCGCACATCGTGCAGCTGCTCGACAAGGGCGAGCAGGGCCCTTGCGTCTACGGCGTCTTCGAGTACGTGCCGGGCGAGACGCTCACCAGCCTGATCCGCCGCAAGGGCGCGCTCACGGCCACCGAGACGGGCCACCTGATGGCCGAGGTGCTCGACGCGCTGGACTGCGCGCACAGCGCCGGCATCGTGCACCGCGACCTGAAGCCCGACAACGTGATGGTGACCTTCACCGGCGCCGTCCCGCACGCGAAGGTGCTGGACTTCGGCATCGGCACCGTCATTCCGTCGAATCGCAGCGACGAGTTCCCCACGCTCACGATGACCGACGAGGCGCTGGGCACGCCGGCCTACAGCGCGCCCGAGCAGCTGCGCGGCGAGCCGCCCGGCGTGAAGTCGGACCTGTACGCGTGGGGGCTGATGTTCATCGAGTGCCTCACCGGCGCGCCGGCCATCCGCGGCGCTTCGGCGGCCGAGATCCTTCACCAGCAGCTGAGCCCGCTGGAGGTGCCGCTGCCGGCGGAGATCGCCAGCCACCCGGTGGCCTCCGTGCTGCGGCAGGCCCTGCGCAAGAAGGCTGCCGACCGCAGCGATTCCGCCGCCACGCTGCTGGCCGAGCTCGGCCGCCTGCGGCTGGACGACCTCGTGGGCGTGCTGCGTTCGGCCAAGCAGGCGCAGGACGAAGCACTCGCGCAGACCGTGATCACCGCGCGCGGCTTCTCCGAGAAGCGCCAGCTCACCGTGCTGTGCTGCAGCGTCTCGGTGTGGCCCGACGCGGCCGACGACGACAGCGCCGACGAGGCGCTGCCCTCCAACATCGAGAACCTCGAACTGCTCCAGCGCAACGAGCTGGCCCTGTTCTCCGAGACCGCCACCCGCCGCGGCGGCCTGCTCGCGGGCACGCTGGGCGACCGGATGATCGTGCTCTTCGGCTATCCGCACGCCAGCGACACCGACGCGCGCCAGGCCGGCCGAACGGCCATGGAGCTGATCGCGCTGAGCCGCCAGCGCTCCGCCGCCATCGAGCAGGAGCACGGCGTGCACCTCGGTATCCGCATGGGCATGCACACCGGCATGGCGATCGTCGCGGCCGGAGAGATCCCGTCGGGCCATGCCGTCAACGTCGCGGTGCGGCTCGAGGGCGTGGCCGACACCGGCACGCTGCTGGCGAGCGAGAGCAGCTACCGCCTGCTGAGCCGCCACGCCAGCTTCGACAAGGCTGGCACGGTGACGCTGCCGGGCCAGTCCGGCGGCATCCAGACCTACCGCCTCGGCGGCGACCAGCAGGCGCTCGCCTCCGACGGCTTCGCCGAGCAGGCGCTGCACAAGGCCTGCATCGGCCGCGAGGCCGAACTGCAGCAGCTGAGTACGGCCTGGGCACGGGCCCGCGAAGGGCAGGGCGGCGCGGTATGGATCCGCGGCGAGCCGGGCATCGGCAAGTCGTGCCTGGCCGACGTGCTGCGCGAGCAGGTCGCCAAGGAAGGGCTGCAGACCGTCGTCGCGCAGTGCCAGCCCGAGAACCAGAACAACGCGCTGACGCCGTTCCTTGCGCTGCTGCGCCAGCGGCTCGACGCCATGCCCGACGCCGCGTCGCCCGAGGCCCGCCGCGAGCGCCTGCGCGAGGCCCTGCAGGCCGCAGGCTGCGACGGCGAGGCCGTGCTGCCGATCTTCTGCGCGTGGCTGTCGCTGCCGCTGGGCGACCGCGCGCCGAGCCAGATGTCGCCGCCGATGCAGAAGGCGCTGCTGCTGCAATCGATCGCGCAGTGGCTGTTGCACATGGCCGAGTCGGCGGCGGTGCTGCTGCTGCTGGAGGACGTGCACTGGGCCGACCCCACGACCATCGAATTCGTCGAGCAACTCATCGCCCAGCTGCCGCAGCGCCGCGTGCTGCTGGTGCTCACCGCGCGCCCCGAATGGGTCAAGCCCGACGCCATGCAGGCCGAGCGCATCGAGGTGCGCCGGCTCGAGGACGCGCAGGCCGCCGAGCTGGCGCGCCAGGAGCTGGCGCCGCGCGTCGTCGCGCCGCAGGTGATCGACAACGTGGTGCAGCGCACCGACGGCGTGCCGCTGTTCATCCAGGAGATGGCGCGCATGATGCTCGACGCCTACCTGGTCGAGAAGGACCACGTCTGGGTCTTCAAGGACACGGCCCAGCCTGCCGCGATTCCGGTCACGCTGCGGGACTCGCTGGTGAGCCGCTTCGACCGGCTCGGCCCCGTCAAGGGCCTGCTGCAGCTCGCCGCCACCATCGGGCGCCAGTTCGATGCCGAGCTGCTGTGCGCCTGCTCGGGCAAGAGCGCCGAGGCGATGGACAAGGACATGGCCGTGCTGCTCGACGCGGGCCTCGTCGCCCCGGCCGGTCAGCCGGGCAGCTTCATCTTCCGCCACGCGCTGATCCGCGACACCGCCTACGAGAGCATGCTGGTCGCGCAGCGCCGGCAGCTGCACCGCAACGTCGCGCAGACGCTGATGGACAGCCAGCCGCAGTACGTGGCGAACGAACCCGGCAACGTGGCCCAGCACTGGGCCGACGCGGGCGAATACGCGCAGGCGGTGGCGCTGGCGGTGCGCCAGCTGCGCATCACGCAGCACCGCTCGCTCAACGACGAAACGATTTCCTACGCCCAGCACATCGACGGCTGGATGGCGCACCTCGAAGGCGAGGCGCAGCGCGAGGCGCGGCTGGACGTGAACAGCTACGTCACGCAGGCCATGATGAACAAGTACGGCTGGGCGCATGCGCAGGTGGTCGACCGCATCGCGCTGTCGCAGGAGCTGCTGTCCGACGAGGTGCCGCGCGAGAAGCAGGTGCAGCACCTGTGGACGCTCATCACCTTCCACCACGTGGCCAGCAACCGCGCCGAGGTGCAGCAGCTGAGCAACCGCCTGCTCGACCAGGCCGTGCAGGCGCAGGACCAGGGCGTGTTCGTCGCGGCGCAGACCTACCTCGGCCTCGCGCACTATTCCGACGGCGACTTCGAGCGCGCCGAGCAGTCGCTGACGGACGCCGTCGATCGCTACGACCCCGAGGCCCATGCGCACCATGCGGCCGACTTCGGCTTCGACACCCGCGTGTGGGCGACCACCGGCCGTGCGCTGGTGCGCTGGTTCGCGGGCCACGACGCGGCCGCGCGCGCCGATGCGACCAATGCCGTGCGCTGGGCCCGCGAGATGTCGCACATCCCGTCGCTGAGCATGGCGCTGCTCTACCAGAGCCTGGGCCACCAGGGCCGCAACGACAAGGCGCGCGCGCTGGTGAGCACCGGCGAGCTGCTGGGCATCACGCAGCGCTACGGCCTGCCGGCGTTCCAGGGCTACGCCGAGATCATCCGCTGCTGGGCCACCGGCGACGTCGGCAACATCGCGCAGGCCGATGGCTGGATCCAGGCGCTGTGGGCCATGGGCTGCCGCTACTGCCAGACCTACTACCGCGCCTTCGCCGCCGACACGCTGGCCGCCAACGGACGCTGGGACGAGGCGCTGGAGCGCATCGACGAATGCCTGCGCATGACGGACGAACTCAAGGAAGGGCTCTACCGCTCGGAGCTGCACCTGCAGAAGGCCCGCTACCTGCAGGCCGCCGGCGGCGAGCGCGAGACGGTGGCCGCGTGCTTCGCCAAAGCCGCCGAGGTGGCGCGCGAGGGCGCCAAGTACAGAACCGAATACGAGGCGCTGTCGGCGATGCAGGCACTGGCGGATTCCGCCTCGCCCGACATCGCCAAGCGCCTGAAGAATCTGGCCGGGCTGCGGCCGGAGTTGCCCGCGCGCGTGCCGACGCACGCGACGATTTCCTCTTGAACCAAGGATGAAGTAATCATGACTTTCCAAGTCCAAAGCGGTGATCCGCTGCTCGAGTTCCGCCTGGCCTACCTGCGCGCCATCGCCCGCTCGTGGCAGGACGACGCCTACCGCCGCGAACTGCTCGACCAGCAGGACATCCAGCCGATGCTGCACCGCGACTTCGGCCTGCCGACCGCTTGGCCCCAGCTCGACGTGTCGCTGTTCCTGAGCCCCGACCCGGCCCAGCGCGCCGAATGGAAGCCGATGCTCACCTCCGGCTGGGTCGGCCCCGACGATTCCTTCGTGATCGTGCTGCCGCAGGCCCCGGGCTCCAACGCCACCGAGGCGCTGGCCGCCTACTACCAGCTGTTCCCGAACTTCATGGGTTCCGCCGCCTCCTTCGAAGCGGCCGTGCCGCCGCCCGGCATCGTCGGCGGCGCGCTGCCCACGGGCCTGGGCATTCCCGGCGGCGGCGACGGCTCGCTGCTGGCCTTCGGCGGCGTGGTGCTGCGCGCGATCGCCATCGCGTGGCAGTCGCCCGAGCTGCTCTACGAGCTGACGCGCGACCCCGAGACCGACAAGGCGAACGTGCTGAGCCAATGGCTGGGCTACAACAACCCGTTCAACTTCAAGATCCTGTTCACCACCAACTCGGCCTTCACCTGGGACGCCGCGAAGGGCGAATGGAACCAGAAGAACGCCGACGGCACCGCGATCAAGAACGCCATCCGCCTGAACTACCCGACGGCACCGGTGGAAGAGAGCATGCGCGCCATCGCGCTCACGTCGTACAACAACACGGGCGACCCCTATCCGTTCACCTGCTGAGTCCGAGGCAGCCCAGGGGCCGGCCGCAGGCGCGCTGCAGGGCGCCACGGCCACGCTCCTGCTGACGCTGGCCGCGCGCGCCAATTCCGGCGCCGTGGCCGACGCGTCGGTGTTCTCCGATCCCGAGGCGCGTCGCATCGCCGCGTCGCTGCCCTTCGACATCTCGGCCTATGCGGCCGATCCGGGCTTCGTGCGCAGCATCGTGCTGCGCGCGGCGCTCTTCGATCGCTTCGCGGCCGATTTCCTTTCAAGTCATCCCGGCGCCCTGTGCATCACGCTGGGCGCGGGGCTGTGCACGCGCCGCAGCCGGCTGGGTGCCGCTGCGGCAGGCTCGCGCTGGCTCAACATCGACCTGCCTGAGGCCATCGAGCTGCGTGCGCAGCACCTGCCGCGCAATCGAGACGATGAGTCCGGAAGCGATCTCGCCTGCTCCGTGCTCGACGAGCACTGGCTCGACGCCGCCGGCCTGCCCGGCGAGCGCCCGGTGCTGGTGATGCTGGAGGGCGTGTGCCCCTACCTGCCGCAGGCGCCGCTGGAGGCCGTGCTGCGCAGCCTCGCCGAGCGCTTCGAGCAGGCCGCGAACCCGTGCGTCGTGGTGCTCGACCACGTGCATCCGGTGCTCGCCGCGCAGTCGATGGCCGTGGGGGGCATGCGGCTGCCGGTGGTGTCGGGCTTCGAGAACGCGGCGCAGATCGCGCGGCTGCATCCGTCGATGCGGGTGCTCTCGGAGGACCACATCTACGGACAGTTCTCGGACAGGCACCGGCTCTTCGAGGCGGCGTTCCGGGCCACGACGGGCTCATCGCCCTACGGCGTGGTGCAGCTCGCACTGGGGCCGCGCGGCGATGGGTAGCGCCATGGCTTCCGACTTCTTCGCCGACGTCTTCCGCTGGCACGACCGCTTCCTGCCGCCGGTGGTGCTGCAGGACCGCCTGCTGCTGGCCAGCGAGAACGACCTGCTGGTGCTGGGTTCGCCCGGCGTCATGGCGATGGAGCGCGTGCTGCGCCAGGGCGTCAGCCTCGCCGCGTATTGCAGTACCGGGGAAGGTGCCGCGCAGCTCGCGCAGATGCTCCATGCGCTGGAGGCGCTGTCGCGCCAGGGGCTCGTGCGGCCCGCAGCAAAGGGCGATGCGGATTCGTGGCTGGTTCCCGACTTCTCGGCGGCGCCCGCGCGCACCGCGCTTTCGGCCGACATGGACGTCGTCGCGCTGTCGAAGGCCGTCGGCGACGACGCGGCCGCCCGCTGGGCACGGTCGCTGCCTGCGGGCGCCGGACTCACTGTCGTCTTCTGCGACGACTACCTCGACCCCCGGTTCGCCGCCATCGACGCGCAGCAGCGCGCCTCGGGCCGTTCGTGGCTGCTGGTCAAGCCGACCGGCGAGCAGGCCATGGCCGGGCCGGTCTTCAGGCCTGACGGGCCATGCTGGCGCTGCCTCGCGCATCGCTGGCTCGGGAATCGTCCGGCCCGTGCCTGGTGGCAATCGCGGCATGGCAGCGCCGGCAGCGGCGCGCCGGTGCGTGCGGGCGAGGGGCTCGTCGCCGGGCGGCTCGACCAGTTGCTCCCGGTGGCGCTGCAGCTTGCGAATCAGGCTGATGGTGCCGAGGTGCGGACGCTGGATTCGCCACAGCCGCATGTCGTCGCCCTCCGCCCTCAATGCCCGCACTGCGGAACGCCTGACCTCGTGGCCCGCCGGCAGCGCGAGCGCGTCGTGCTGGCGCCGGGCCTGCCCACCGCGAGCCATGACGGCGGCTGGCGCACCGTACCGGCGTCGGTCACGGTCCAGCGGCTGATGCGCCACGTGAGCCCGCTCACCGGCGCCGTGGCGCGGATCGTGCCGCTGAACGCCGAGGCCGAGGGCGCGCTGACCGTCTACCGCAGCGAGATCTTCAGGACGCCGCCGCCCGGCGACGACGAGATGCCCGGCGTGCTGACCCAGGTGTGCCTGGGCAAGGGCATGTCGATGGAGCAGTCCCGCGCCAGCGCGCTGTGCGAGGCGGCCGAGCGGCACTCGGCCTTCTTCCGGGGCGACGAGGCCTGGGTGGTCGCAGCCGCCGCCGACCTGGACGCGCCCCGCATCGAACCGCAGGCGCTGGCGCTCTTCAGCCAGCGGCAGCGCGAGCGCTTCGGCACGCACAAGCCGCCGCATGCCGTGGCCCCGTCCGCTTCGCCGCATGAAGCGCCGACGTGGTGGGCGCCCGCCTGGTCGCTGACCGCCGACGCGCGCCGCTACCTGCCGCTGGGCTTCTGCTTCGCCAATGCGCCGGTGCAGAGCCAGTTCCACGTGGGCTGGACCTCGAACGGCTGCGCGGCGGGCAACACGCGCGAAGAGGCCATCCTCCAGGGCTTTCTCGAACTGGTGGAGCGCGACGCCGCCGCCGTCTGGTGGTACGGGCGGCACCGCCGGCCGGAAGTCGGGCTCGACAGCCTGTCCGGCGAAATCCTCCAGCGCATCGAGCGCACCTGCGGCCCGCGCTGGGAGCGCTGGGTGCTCGACATCACGCACGACTTCGGCATTCCGGTGGTGGTGGCGGTCGGCCGCCATCTGGACACGGGCGCCTGGGCCGTCGGCTTCGGCTGCAGCCCCGACCGCGCGCTGGCCTGCGAGCGGGCACTCACCGAGATGAGCCAGCTGATCGCGGCGGGCAAGAGCTTCGAGGTGCCGGCGGCCGAAGCAGCCGACGAGGGAGCACCGGCTTTCCTTTTGCCGGCCGGCACCGCGCCGGTTCCGGCCGCGCCCGCCGCCCGCAGCGACATCTCGGAGGAGATCCGCCGCTGCGTGGGCATTGCCGCCTCGCTCGGACTGGAAACCATCGTCCTCGACCACACGCGGCCCGACCTCCCGTTGTGCACCGTGAAGGTGGTGGTGCCCGGCCTGTGCCACATCTGGCCGGAACTGGGCAATCCGCGGCTTTACCGCGTGCCCGTCGCCCTCGGATGGCGCGACACTCCCCTGCAGGAGAGCGAATTGAATCCGCAGGCGCTGTACGTCTGAGATCGCGTAGGAGAATGCGGCGATGGCCATCTTCAGGAACAAGCTCGACCGGCGCGCCATCGTGCTGCGGCCGGTGCATGCCTTCGGCCGGCGCGCCTCTGTCTGCCAGACGGTGCTGCAGGCGCCCGACGTGTCCCAGGTCCACGCGATGGTGCGGTGGAACCGGCAGGCATGGGAAATCGTCGACCAGAGCCGCAACGGCACCACGCTGAACGGGCAGCGCCTGCCCAGCGGCCGCTGGACGGCGCTGCCCGCCGGCGCCGAGGTCCGCATGGGCATCGGCGACGAGTCGGTCTGGACCGCGGAAGACCTCGCCGCGCCGGCCACCTGCCTCTTTCCCTCGGGTGCAGGCGACGGCGGCGCGGGCGACATCGTGGAGCTGAACCCGCGCGAGAACCTGCTGCCGGACGACCATGAACCCGAGGCGAACGTCTACTTCCAGGACGGCAAGTGGATGCTCGAGCACATCGACGGCATCGAGCTGCTGGGCGACGGCGCCATGGTGCGCACATCGTCCAGCACCTGGGAGTTCGTGCTGTGCGACGACCTCGACCTCACCTCCGAGACGCCCATATCGACGCCCATGCCGGTGCCGATGTCGGCCGATGTGGCCCTGCACTTCGAGGTCAGCCAGGACGAGGAGCACACGAGCCTGAACCTGGTGACGCAGGGCAGGTCGGTGCCGCTGGGCGAGCGCATCCACCACTACACCCTGGTCACGCTCGCGCGGCTGCGCCAGAAGGACGCCCAGCGCGGCATCGCGCCGCAGAGCCAGGGCTGGATCGGGCTGGACGAGCTGTCGCGCATGCTGGGGGTGGAGCCCTCGTACGTGAACATCCAGATCTTCCGCGCCAAGCACCAGATCCTGAACGCGCTGCCGCCGCACCTGGTCGAGCCGCCGCTGGTCGAGCGCCGGCGCGGCACCGTGCGCCTGGGCAACTACCCCTTCGAAATTCGTGGCGGGGCGCAACCGCTGTAATCGTATGTAATTCAAATCGCTCCCTGCGCTCCCTAGAGTGACGACCAGTGCGGTGCCGGCGTGGCCCGTGCTGCAGCCATCACTCTGTTTCATTCGGGAAGTCGCCATGGGAATGATCCATTCCGTCACGGTCAACAACCATGCCAGTCATCCAGGCTGCTTCATGGTGTTCCAGAACGACCCGACGCAGCTCGCGCCGAATGCGCTGTCGCTGGCCTGGTTCACGAAGTTCTCCAACCCGGGGCCGACCTCCCGCGTCAAGTTCCAGTGGAGCGTCGACGTGGGCTTCGCCTGGGCCGAGACCGGCGAGCTGCAGCCGGGCGCCCAGTTCATCCCCACCGAAACCTACGAGCCGAGCGGACCCAACAACAAGATCACCCTCGACTGCAATCGCACCTACCGGTTCGTGAACCCCACCCAGGGGCCGGAACAGTCCCGGCTCTATCTCGCTCAGTCGGCGGCCGTTCCGGCCAGGTCGGCCGCCGCCGTGGGCGTGACCATGGGCGGCAGCACCGTGTACGCGGTGCAGGCGCGCACCGGCCAGAACCTGGCCTTCTCGCCGCATCCGAAGTACTTCATCGCCTACGGCGACTTCGAGGAAGGCGACGTGATCGATGCCGGAGCGATCGGCAACCCGCTGGAGCTGGCGTTTCCGCCCGGCGTCTACGCACTGACCACAACGCTCAACGCGGACGGAAGCTGGGACCAGCCGGAGAGCCTGGCCCTTTCGAACGCCAGCCGCCTGCGAATGCTCGCGGCTGCATGAGCGCCAAGCCTGTCACACACCTTGTGGCTTCGTTGAGGACGACGACCATGAAGAAACCAAGCACCCGCCACCCTGACCACCCAGCCACGTCCGGCACGACGCCGGCGGTGGCCATCGAACTCCAGGAGTACGGCCATGTACATGCGGCAAGCAACAGTTGAGAGAGTGGCCATGCGGCGCGTGTGCCTGGTGCCCAGGGGGGCACGC
Organism: Variovorax atrisoli; assembly: GCF_014195185.1. Taxonomy (NCBI): domain Bacteria; kingdom Pseudomonadati; phylum Pseudomonadota; class Betaproteobacteria; order Burkholderiales; family Comamonadaceae; genus Variovorax; species Variovorax atrisoli. The sequence continues at coordinate 75,796 of NZ_JACIBG010000008.1, forward strand.
CTGGAGGATCCGCAGGTCGACTGCCTGCCGATGGAGGAGTCGGTCTGGGAGCGCGGCTACACGCTGGTGATCGACGAGGTCAAGCGCGGGGTGCTGCAGGACTTCTGGAAGAACTACTACGGCGCTTCCGCCGAGATGGCGATGTCGGGCAACCGGCTGATGGAACTGCGCAAGGACATCATGGCGATCACGCCCGACTGCCTTGGCGAGCCGGCCGTGTTCCAGTTCCTCGTGCAGCTGACCCGCATGTGCGTGCGGGCCTACAGCCAGCAGGGCACGCTGCAGGTCGTGGCTGAATAAGGCTCTCCCCCAGGCTCCGCACACTTCGTGTCGCTTCGCCAACCCCCTTCCGGGGGCGACACCTGCGGCCCGGCGGAGCCGGTTCCGCGGTGTCCCGCGACTGGAGCAGGGTGAGGCGTGCAGCCGGGGCGGTCAGGAGGCGGGCGCCTGCAGCTGGGCGCCCATCTTCTGGTGGATCAGGTTCACGGCCTTCAGCGGGCGCAGCATCACCTTGAACTCGGTGATCTTTCCTTCGTCGTTCCACTTCATCATGTCGACGCCGTTGATCTGGATGCCGTCGAGCTCCAGTGCGAATTCGAGCACCGCGTCGCGCTCCGACTTCAGCTCTCGCACGTAGCGGAAGCTCTCGTTGAAGAAGACCTGGAACGCCGCGGCCAGGTACTTGTGGGTGATGCGCTTGCCCACCTGGGGCGTGTGCACCACCGGCGAATGGAAGACGGCGGAGTCGTCGAGCAGGGCGTCGAGCCCGGCCACGTCGCGTTCCTTGACGAGCCGGTGCCAGGTGGCGAGGGTGTCGATCGGCATGAGTCTCCTGGGGCTTTTGTGGTCGATGCCCGCCATTTGACGCAGGCGCGGCCTGCATGGCAAGGCGCCGCGCGCACCTAGGCGACTTTGCAGCGACCCGCGCCTCAGGACAGCCGGTCCAGCAGGCTGTACCAGGCCACGCCGCCCGCAATGTAGAAGCGCTGCAGCCCGTGCAGCGGAATCGGCCGGATCGGCGACACCGGGTACGGAAAATCCGCCCCCGCATCCAGCATCCGCGCCGCCACGTGTCTGCCCATGCTCGTGGCCAGTGCGATGCCCCGGCCGTTGTAGCCCAGCGCGATCGTCATGCCCGGCGCCGGCGTGTGCACGTGCGGCATGAAGTCGCGCGTGACGGCGATCCGGCCGGCCCAGCGGTACTCGTAGCGCAGCGGACCGAGCTGCGGGAACAGCAGCTCCAGCGAGCGCTCCAGGTGCGCGAAATCGGCCGGTCCGCCCGGGTCGGCGAAATGGCCGCGCCCGCCCATCAGCAGGCGGCCCTGTGCGTCCTTGCGGAAGTACAGCAGCAGGCGCTGCGAGGTCGAGGCCGTCTCCCCGCGCGGCAGGATGGCGTGGGCCGCCGCGCCCTTCAGCGGTTCGGTCGCCACGATGAAGCTGTTGGCCGCCAGCACCGTGCGCTTCAGGCCCGGCCACAGCGCGCCCGTGTAGCCATTGGTGGCGATGAGCACCTGCTCGGCGGTGACGCTCGCGCCGGTCGACGTGCGCGCATGCCAGTGCGTGCCGCGCCGTTCCAGCGCCGTGACCTCGGTGCTGCCGTGCACCGCAGCGCCCAGGCCCTGGGCGGCGCGCACCAGCCCGCGCGTGTAGGCCAGCGGCTGGATGCCGCCGGCGCGGCCGTCCAGCCATCCGCCGGCGAAGGTATCGGTGCCCAGCCGGGCCGCGACGGCCGCGCGGTCCAGTGCTTCCGTCCTGGCGCCGCGCCTGGCCCATTGCGCGGCGCGCGCGTGCAGGCCGGCCACGTCCTTCTCCGAATAGGAAAGCTGCAGCCAGCCGTTGCGCACCGGCTGGCAGTCGATGCCGTGGCGCGCGATCAGGTCGAACACCAGGTCGGCCGAACCCGACACTGCGTCGATCAGCGGCTCGGCGCGCTCGGCGCCGAAGATCCGCACGAGTTCGTCGGGGTCGTGTTTCAGCGTCGGGTTCACCTGCCCGCCGTTGCGCCCCGAGGCGCCCCAGCCGGGCTCGTGCGCCTCCAGCACGCAGACCTGCGCGCCGGCCTCGGCCAGGTGCAGCGCGGCCGAGAGGCCCGTGAAGCCGCCGCCGACGATCAGCACGTCGGCCCTGCGCGATTCGGCCAGCGGCGGTGTCGGCGGGGCAGGGGGGGCAGTGGCGGCCCAGAGGGACGGTGGCAGTGCGCCAGCGTTCATGCGCGCACCTCCGCGGACGCCGCGGCACCGGAAGGATGCAGCACGCGCCGCAGGAAGTCCTGCGTGCGCGCATGGCGGGGGGCGCCCAGCACCTGTGCGGCCGGGCCTTCCTCCACGATGCTGCCGCTGTGCAGGAAGCACACGCGGTCGGCCACCTCGCGGGCGAAGCCCATCTCGTGCGTGACCACGATCATGGTCATGCCCTCGTCGGCCAGCGCGCGCATCACGCCGAGCACGTCGCCGACCAGCTCTGGGTCGAGCGCCGACGTGGGCTCGTCGAACAGCATGGCCTCGGGCTTCATCGCGAGCGCGCGGGCGATGGCCACGCGCTGCTGCTGCCCGCCCGAGAGCTGTGCGGGCCAGGCCTGCGCCTTCTCGGCCAGGCCGACCTTGGCCAGCAGCGCCAGGGCTTCCTCGCGTGCCTGCGCCGCGCCCTGGCGCAGCACGTGCACGGGGCCTTCCATCACGTTCTCCAGCACCGTGCGGTGCGGGAACAGGTTGAAGCGCTGGAACACCATGCCCATGCGGCTGCGCAGCCGGTGGATGTTGGGCGCGTTGCGGTCCACGCGCTCGCCGAAGGCGCGGATCTCGCCGCCCTCGTAAGACTCCAGCGCGTTGATGCAGCGAAGCACGGTCGACTTGCCCGAGCCCGAAGGGCCGATCAGGCACACCACCTCGCCCTTGTCCACGTGCAGGCTCACGCCCTGCAGCACGCGGTGCGCGCCGAAGCGCTTCTCCAGTCCCTCGACGTGGATCATGGCTGTTTCCTCCCGGCGGCGAAGCGCTTCTCGAGACGGCGCAGTCCCCACACCAGCGGCAGGCTCATCAGCAGGTAGAGCAGGGCGACCAGCGTGTAGACGGTCATGTTCTGGAAGGTGGACGAGGCGATGAGCTGGCCCGCGCGCGTCATCTCGGCCACGGTGATGGTCGAGACCAGCGAGGAGTCCTTCAGCATCATCACCAGCGTGTTGCCGTAGGGCGGCAGCGCGATGCGGAAGGCCTGCGGCAATATCACCCGCCGCATGATCAGCGCCGAGCGCATGCCCATGGCCTGCGCCGCTTCGCGCTGGCCCGGGTCGACCGCCTCGATGCCCGCGCGGAAGTTCTCCGCCTGGTAGGCCGAGTAGGCGATGCCCAGCCCGATCACGCCGGCCTGGAAGGCCGTGAGCTGCACCCCGAAGTCCGGCAGCACGAAGTAGATGTAGAAGAGCTGCACGATGATCGGCAGCCCGCGGATCACGTTGATGACCGCGGTGGCCGCCATCGACAACGGGCGCACCGGCGAGAGCTTCATCAGCGCCAGACCCAGGCCGAGCACGCTGCTCAGCAGGAAGGAAAGCACGGTCACCTGCACGGTGACGATCGCGCCCTGCAGGAGGATCGGCAGGAAGTCCTGCGCGTGCTGCAGGAAGGTGGGAGCAGCCATCTACGTCATTCCTTTCGCTCGACGCGCGGCACGTCAAACTGGCCGGCCGACGCAATCGGGCCCGTTCTCGGAACACTCCGGAACCGGCTTTGCCGGGCCGCAGGTGTTGCCCCGTGCAAGGGGGTTGGCACAGCGATACGAAGCACGCGAAGCCTGGGGGTGTGCATCAGATGCCCCACTTCTGGACGATCTTGGCGAGCGTGCCATCGGCCTTGATCGCCGCGATCGCCTTGTTGATGCGTGCCAGCGTCTCGGTGTCGCCCTTGCGCACCACCAGGCAGACGTCGCCCACGTTCACGGCCTTGTAGCTGTCGACCAGCTTCACGCCGGGGAAGGTGTTCTGGCGGATCTGGTAGGCCATGATGGGCTGGTCGCCGAGGCCGGCCTTGATGCGCCCGAGCGAGAGGTCGCGCGTCATGTCGGCCACCGAGTCGTAGCTGCGCACCTCCTTGAAGATGCCCTTCTTGTTGAGCATGTCGAGGAAAACGGTGCCGACCTGCGCGCCCACCACCTCGCCCTTGAGCTCGTCGAGCGAGACGTAGGCGCGGGTGTCGTCCGCCTTGACGATCAGGCCCTCGCCATAGGAGTACACCGGGTCGCTGAAGTCGACCACCTCCTGGCGCGCGGGCGTCTTCAGCATGGCGGCCGAGACGATGTCGATCTTGCGCGCGGTGAGCGAGGGGATGAGCGCCGAGAACACCGTCTGCTGCACGTTCACGTTGAAACCTCCCGCCTTGCCCACGGCGGTGACGGTGTCGACCATCATTCCCTGGATGCTGTTGGTCTTCACGTCGAGGAAGGTGAACGGCACGCCGGTGGCGGTGGCGCCCACGTTGAAGGTGGGCGCGGCGCCCTGTGCGGCCGCCAGCGAGGCGGCGCCGGCGAAGCAAAGACCCAGGGCCAGGCGATGAAGGCGGCGAACGATGCGATTCATGGAAGCACTCCTCGAAGGAAGGGAAGTTGAAGAAGAAGGTGAGTGGAGATGAGCGAATACGGTCGGTGGCCGAGATGCAACATGCATGCCAATATTCGATTCTTTTGAATCTCCCATCAATAAATGAAAACCACTAGTCGAATCTAAAGTATCGATATTCGATATTTATATCGGCTGTCGCTATACTCCCCAGCCATGGACGCCACACCCGACACAGCCCCCGAAAACAGCCAGAGCCTGCTTTTCAACCAGTCGCTGGAAAAGGGCCTGGCGGTGCTGCGCGCCTTCAGCGCCCGGCGCCGCACCATGACGCTGGCCGACGTGGCCGAGGCCACCGACATCACCAAGAGCTCGGCCCAGCGCATGGTCTTCACGCTCGAGAAGCTGGGCTACGTGCGCAAGCATCCGAAGACGCGGCGCTACCAGCTGACGCCGCGCGTCATGGAGATCGGCTTCAACTACCTCGCGGCGCACTCGCTGATCGACGTGGCCAACCCGTTCCTGTCGGAGCTCACCAAGGTGACGACCGAGACCTCCTGCCTCACCGAGCCCGACGGGCTGGACATGGTCTACGTGGCGCGCTTCGTGAGCGCGCAGTTCGTGCCGGTGCACATGCCCATCGGCAGCCGCATCCCCATGTACTGCACCGCTTCCGGGCGCGCCTTCCTGAGCGCGCTGCCCGAGGATGAGGCGCGCGCGCTCATCGAGTCGTCCGACCGCGTGGCCCACACCATGCACACGCGCACCGGCGTGGACGAGATCATGGAAGAGCTGCGCCAGGCGCGGCAGCAGGGCTTCGCCACCAATGCCGAGGAACTCTTCCTGGGCGACATGACCATCGCCGCACCCGTGCTGGGCGCGCAGGGGCGGCCGGTGGCCTCGGTGCACGTGGTGGCGCCCACCAGCCGCTGGACGCTGGAGGAGGCGGTGCGCAAGCTGGCGCCCACCCTGCTGCTTTGCGCGCGCTCGCTCACCAGTTCGGCGCGCAGCGTGGATTGACGGCATAAGCTTTCCGGCATGGCGCCGGCCGCTGCTGCCCTTATGCTTTGCGAAGTCCCAACGCAGCATCCGCAGCCCCCACCATGACCGATTTCCGCCCCGCCTACGACAAGAGCTTCGACCGCATCGCCGCCGACCGCCTGCCCGCGCTGCTGCGCGCCATGCCCAAGGCGGAGCTGCACATGCACATCGAGGGCTCGCTGGAGCCCGAACTCATCTTCGCGCTCGCCCAGCGCAACGGCGTGTCCATTCCCTACGCCAGCGTCGAGGAGCTGCGCAAGGCCTACGCCTTCACCAACCTGCAGAGCTTCCTCGACATCTACTACGCCGGCGCCAGCGTGCTGCTCAAGGAGCAGGACTTCTACGACATGGCCTGGGCCTACCTGGAGCGCGCCGCCGCCGACAACGTGGTGCACACCGAGATGTTCTTCGACCCGCAGACGCACACCGCGCGCGGCGTGCCGATGGAGACGGTGATCGACGGCCTGCACCGCGCGTGCACCGACGCACGCTCGAAGCTGGGGGTGAGCGCCGCGCTCATCCTGTGCTTCCTGCGCCACCTCAGCGAGGAAGAGGCCTTCGAGACGCTGGAGCAGGCGCTGCCCTACCGCGACAAGTTCATCGGCGTGGGGCTCGATTCGAGCGAAGTGGGCCATCCGCCCGAGAAGTTCGCCCGCGTGTTCGCGCGCTGCCGCGAGCTGGGCTTCCACTTGGTCGCCCATGCCGGCGAGGAGGGCCCGCCCGAATACGTGTGGAGCGCGCTCGACGTGCTGAAGGTCGAGCGCGTCGACCATGGCGTGCAGAGCACCAAGGACCCCGAGCTGATGAAGCGCCTTGCGAAGGACCGCATTCCGCTGACCGTGTGCCCGCTGTCGAACCTCAAGCTCTGCGTGTTCCCCGACCTGTCGAAGCACAACCTCGGCGCCCTGCTCGACGCGGGGCTGGTTGCCACCGTCAACTCCGACGACCCGGCCTACTTCGGCGGCTACATGAACCAGAACTTCACCGAGACCTTCTCGGCCACCGGCCTGAGCGTGCAGCAGGCCTGGCAGCTCGCGGCGAACAGCTTCGAGGGCAGCTTCATCGACGAGGCCGCCAAGCGCGCCTACGTCGACCGGCTCAACGCCGTCTTCGCGAGCTTCTGATCGGCGGCGGCGGGCCGCGCCACCAGCAGCGGCATCGCCACCAGCGCGCAGGCGCTGGCCGCCAGCCACACCATCGGCCAGCCCTGCAGCGCCAGCAGGTGCGGAATGGAGAAGGGCGTGACGAAGCACACCAGGAACACGCTGGTGTTCGCCATCCCCAGCGCGGTGCCGGCACGCGATGCGCCTGCCAGCGTGGCGAGTTCGGTATAGGCCACGCCGTGCCAAGCCGACACGCACACGCCGCTCACGCCCAGCAGCACCACCAGCGCGATGCGAAGTGCCGGTGAGTCGGCAGCGTGCGTGCCCGCGGCCAGTGCCAGTGCAGCGAGGCCTGCGAACAGCACAACGGTGAGCCCGCTGCAGGCGCGCAAGTAAGCCGGCCGGTTCCTGTTGCGGTCGGTCCAGCGGCCGCTCCACACGCGCATGACCATCGCGCCGACCTGCACGAACACCATCGTCGCGGTGATGGTCGCCAGGCCCGCATGGCCGAAGTCGTGCAGGAACACCGTGCCGAAGGACAGCACCGCGAACTGCGGCGCGCAAAGAATGCCGATGCCGGCCACGATGCGCCACACGCGCGCGTCGCGCAGCGGTCCGCTCTTCGGCACGGCGGCTGCAGTCGGCACGGCCTTGTCGCCGCCCGCCGCGATGGGCGGCTCGTGCACCCACGCCCAGCTCATCGCCGCGCTCAGCGCGCACAGCAGCGCCAGCAGGCCGTAGAGCGCCGCGAAGCCGAAGTGCAGCGCGACGAAGGGCAGCACCAGCGCGCCGATGCCGCCGCCCATCGGCACGGCCGTCTGGCGGATGCTCATCGCGAGGCCGCGCTCGCTGGCGTCGAACCAGGTCATCACCGCGCGGCCGCTGGCGCCGTTGACGCTGCCGCCCAGCAGCCCCACCAGCAGCAGCCCGCTGCCGAGCCAGCCCAGGCCCGGAATGTGCCCTGCGGCGGGCGCGGCCCACAGCGCCATCGCGACCAGCGCGAGGGCCGTGCTGCCCAGGCCCGCCAGCAGCACGGGCCGATCGCCCCAGCGGTCGGTCAGCAAGCCCCAGGGCAGCTCGCTCACCGCGATGCCCAGGCCCATGAGGCCCAGCACCAGCCCGAGGGTGGCGTTGTCGAGCTGGTAGCCGGTGCGCATCAGCACCGCCGTCATCGGAATGCCGCTGAAGGCCACCGAGAAGGCGGCGTTGGCCGCCACGCCTGCCGCCAGCACCTTCCAGCGGTGGCGCGGGGTGAATGAAGAAGAGGAGGGGTGTGTGGAGAGGGAGTGGGTCATGTTGCCGGGCAGTTTCCGCTTCGGCAAAGGTTTTGAAAATCAGAAAATAATTGGCGAATCGTCCTGAAAAACGGGATGATCGCCCTCAACCCCAAAACCCGGAAAGAGCCGCAATGAGCCAGGTGATGTTCGATCTCGACGTGCTGCGCACCTTCTCCACCGGCATCGCGCTCGGCAGCTTCGCGCGGGCCGCCGACAAGCTGGGGCGCTCGACGTCCGCCGTGAGCGCGCAGCTGAAGAAGCTCGAGTCGCAGGCCGGCACCGTGCTGTTCCGCAAGGCGGGCCGGGGGCTGGAGCTCACCGATGCCGGCGAGACGCTGCTGGCCTACGCCCACCGCATGCTCGAACTCAACGACGAAGCCAGCGCCGCCATGCGCGGAGCCGACCTGCAGGGCTCGGTGCGCCTGGGCCTCCAGGAAGACTTCGGCGAGACGCTGCTGCCGGCCGTGCTGGGCCGCTTCGCGCGCGCGCATCCCAAGGTGCGCATCGAGGCCTGCGTGGCGCGCAGCGGCGAACTGCGCGAGCGGCTCGAACTCGGCCAGCTCGATCTCGCACTGGCGTGGGACGTGGGCGACCAGCCGCTGTCGCCGTACGCCGAGCGCGTCGCGCGGCTGCCTCTGCTGTGGATCGGGCCGCGCACGCCGGAGCGGGTCGAGGCGCCGTGGTGGACGCAGCGCGAGCAGCGCGCCGGTGGCGCACGCCAGCCGAAGAGCAAGGAGCCGCTGCCGCTCATCATGCTCGACGCGCCCTGCCCGCTGCGCGAGATCGTCATCACCGCGCTCGACAAGGCCGGCGTGCCATGGCGTCGCGCCTTCGGCAGCGCGAGCCTCGCGGCGCTCTGGGCGGCGGCATCGGCCGGGCTGGGCCTCACGGTGCGCACGCCCTTCGGCCTGCCTTCGCATGTGCGCGTCGTCGACCGTTCGACGCTGGCGCTGCCCGCGCTGCCGCAGATATCGCTCGTGCTCTACCGCGCGCAGGCCCTGCCCGAGGCGCCTGCGAGCCGCCTTGCCGGGCTGCTGCTGGAGGCCGTGCGCCAGCACGTGCAGCCGGTCGTTTTGCCGATGCGGGAGAATCCGCCGCTGGAGACAAGAACAAGAGCGGTACGGCATGGCAACGCAAAACTTCCTGCACCTGTGGGATGACAGGTTCCTCTACATCACACCGGCCATCCAGTCGGGCCTGACGGCCCGCTCGTCGGCCACGCTGCTGGCATCGGTCAGCGGGCACCCCTTCACGCTGGAGGCGGTCGACGGCACCCGCGTGCGCTGCACCGCCGCGCTGGTCGCGCCGCACGTGTCGCGACGGCTCGACGTTGATGGCTGCGGGCTGCTCTCGCTCAACCTCGACCCCGCTTCCAGCGCCTACCGCATGCTCGCGCGGCGCATGGGCGGCCACGGCATCCAGCCCATCGACGCGCGACGCTTCGGCGCGCTGCGCGACGACTTCGAACCGGCGCAGTGCGGCGCCTTGTCCAGCGAGAGGCTGCAGTCGCTCAGCGCGAAGATGGTCGAGGCCATCACCGAGAGCCCCGAGCTGCAGGCGCCGCTCGATCCGCGCATCGACCGCGTGCTGCAGGCCATCCGCGCGCATGCGGGGCAGATCGCGCTGCGCGATCTCGCGGCCGTGGCGTGCCTGTCGCCCGACCGGCTCACGCACCTGTTCGCCGAGCAGGTGGGCGTGTCGGTCAAGCGCTATGCGCTGTGGACCAAGGTGCGCCGCACGGTGCAGCAGTTCACCGGGCAGCGTTCGCTGACCGACGTGGCGCTGGTCAGCGGCTTCACCGACGCGGCGCACATGAGCCGCACCTTCCAGCGCTACTTCGGCCTGCCGCCTTCGTTCCTGGCCAGCCAGGTGCGTGTGACGGCCGACGAGCAGGCCTCGCACGCGTGGGGCCAGAACGCGCCGCTGCACTGACGCGATCGGCCTCGGCGGCCACCGCATGCAATGCAGCGGCTGCGTACAAGCCGCCAGCGGCGAGGCTGCCTAAGCTCCGGGACGCTCCGCCAAGAGAGCATCAGCATCAACTGGAGACATCATGAGACTTTCGATCCGTCGCGGCGTCGTGCCGCCGTCGTTGCTCGCGCTCGCCACCGCCGCGCTCACCGCCTGCGGTGGCGGTGGTGGCGGAGGCAACGGCTTCGTGTTCTTCCCTTCCTCGCCGTCCACGCCGACGACCCCGCCCGCCGAGGCCACCTACAAGGCCGAGATCCGCCGCACGTCCATGGGCGTGCCGCACGTCAAGGCCGACAGCTGGCCGGGCGTTGGCTATGGCTACGGCTACGCGCAGGCCGAGGACGACCTGTGCACCATGGCCGACTCATTCCTCACCTACCGCGGCGAGCGTTCGCAGTATTTCGGCGCCGACGCGAAGCTGGTGGCCAGCAGCACCATCGGCCTGCCGAAGAACATCGACTCCGACTTCTTCCACCGGCACGTGATCTCGGCCGACGTGCGGCAGAAGATGATCGACGCGCAGCCCGAAAACCTGAAGAAGCTCGTCGTCGGCTTCGCCGCCGGCTACAACCGCTACGTGCGCGAGGTGAAGGCAGGCGGCACGGCGCACGCAGCCTGCCGCAACGAGGCGTGGGTGCAGCCGATCACCACCGACGACATCTACCGCCGCATGTATGCAGCGAACCTTGCGGGCGGCTACAGCCCCTTCCTTGCGAACATCGCCAACGCGACGGCGCCTGCCGTGGTGGCGCCCACCAAGGTGTCGGCGCATCGTTCCGCTCCGAAGAAGGCGGCGATACAGATGGCGGCGCTTAAGATCGACGAGCCCGAACTGCAGGTCGGCGGCCACGAGGGCGTCGGCAGCAACATGATCGGCTTCGGCACCGCGGCCACCGGTGACTCGAGCCCGCTGCTCTTCGGCAATCCGCACTGGTACTGGCGCGGCCCCGACCGCTTCTACCAGGCGCAGCTCACCATCCCGGGCGAACTGAACATCAGCGGCACCTCGTTCCTCGGCATTCCGGTGATCCTCATCGGCTTCAACGACAACATCGCGTGGAGCCACACGGTGTCGACAGCGCGGCGCTTCGGCTTCTTCGAGCTGAAGCTGGCAGCGGGCGACACGACCAGCTACATGCGCGACGGCGCCGCCGTGAAGATGCAGCCCTCCACCATCACCGTGAAGGTGAAAGGCACCGACGGCGCGATGACGCAGGTCACGCGCACGCTCTACAAGAGCGAATACGGCCCGATGGTCAACCTGGCGTCGATGAGCCCGGCACTGGCCTGGAGCCAGACCACGGCGTTCGCGATGCGCGACATCAACGGCGAGAACTACCGCACCTTCCGCAACTGGCTGCGCTGGAACCAGGCGAAGTCGCTCGACGAGTTCATCGCCATCCAGCGCGAGGAAGCCGCGATTCCCTGGGTCAACACCGTCGCCGTGGGCCGTGGCAGCGCCAAGGCCTGGTACGCCGACATCGGCGCAGTTCCCAACGTGTCGCCCGCGCAGGTCACCGACTGCACGACGCCGACGGGCGCGTCGATGCAGTCCGCGCTGCCGCGCGTGCCGGTGTTCGACGGCTCGCGCAGCGCCTGCGACTGGCAGACCGACGCCGACTCGGCGCAGAAGGGAGCCATCGGCGCATCGCGCATGCCGAACCTGATGCGCGACGACTACGTCGCGAACATGAACGACAGCTACTGGCTGGCCAACCCGAAGGCGCCGATGACTGGCTTCCCGCCCATCATGGGCCCGGCCGGTTCCGACCCCGTGAGCTTCCGCACCCGCATGGGCAACGTGCTGGCGCAGGGTCGCATCGACGGCTCCGACAGCTATGGCGCGAAGGGCGCGACGCCCGACAACGTCAAGCGCATGGTTCTCAACAGCCGCGTGTTGACGGCGGAGCTGTTCAAGGCCGACGTGCTGCCGATCGTGTGCGACGGCACCCCCATCGCGGTCACCAAGGACCCGCTGACCACCGACGCGATCGGCCCGAGCGTCGACGTGAGCGCCGCCTGCACCGCGCTCGCGGCATGGGACGGTACCGGCGTCACCGGCGCGAGAGGTGCGCACCTGTGGGACGAGTTCTGGAGCCGCGCTTCGCAGATTCCCGCAGCCTCGCTCTACACCGTGCCCTTCGACCCGGCGGACCCGATCCACACGCCTCGCGGTCTGAACGCCGCTGCCGCCACGCAGCTGCGCGAAGCCTTCGGCGCGGCCGTCGTGCGCGTGCAGGCCAGCGGCTACGCGGTGGACGCACCCCGCGGCGACTACCTGTTCGCCACGCGCGGCGGCAAGAAGATCCCGCTGTACGGCGGCTGCGGCGGACCGGGCTACTTCACCATCGCCTGCTCGGAGAACCGTCTCGACAAGGGCGGCTACACCATGGACGGCAACCCGAACGGCAACAGCTACATGCAGGTCGTGCGCTTCCCCGATGGCGGCGTGGAAGCCCACACCTTCCTGACCTTCTCGCTCTCGGACGACCCGGCCTCGGCGCACAACGGCGACTACACCCGTGCCTACAGCGAGGGCAAGTGGCTCAGGGTGCCGTTCTCGGAGTCGGAGATCAAGGCCGATTCGAGCTACACCAGCAAGTCGATCGCCGAATAGCCGATCGTCGGATGAGCGATGAAGACGTAAAGGAGAAGTGAAGAAGGGCGCGCGCGTGGTGCGCATCCGCCGCCGCTCTTAAGATCGGCGGCGAACGCGCCACGCACGCCATTCGTCGCCGACGCAGCTGCGTTCCTCATTCAAAACAGGAACTCTTCATGCGCCCGAAACTTCAAGGCGGCCTGGTGCCGCTTCTTCTCGTGCCCGTCGTCACGGCCCTCGCGGCCTGCGCCGGCATCACCGACCGGTCGGCTTCTTCCGCAGTCGATCCCCAGGCTTCGCAGTCTCGCGCCGGCTACCAGGCCGAGATCCGCCGCACCGCCATGGGCGTGCCGCACATCAAGGCCGGCGACTGGGGCGGCGCGGGCTACGGCTACGGCTACTCGCAGGCACAGGACGATCTGTGCACCATGGCCGACGGCTTTCTCACCTACCGCGGCGAGCGCTCCGAATTCTTCGGCGCCGAGGCCCGGCTGCCGGCAGCCAGCACCGTCGGCCAGCCGACGAACATCGACTCGGACTTCTTCCACAGGCAGGTGATCGGCGCCGACGTAGTCGATGCCATGGCCCGTGCGCAGCCGCCCGCCATCCAGCGCATGGTCGAAGGCTTCGCTGCGGGCTACAACCGCTACCTGCGAGACCTGAAGGCCGGCGTCGCCCACAACGCCCATGCGGCATGCCGCAACGAGGCATGGGTGCGGCCGGTGAGCGCCACCGACATCTACCGACGCATGTACGCCACCAACCTCGCGGCGGGCTACAGCAACTTCCTCTCGAACATCGCGAACGCGGCGCCTCCTGCTGGCGGGGTGTCCTCGAACGGAGCGCAGCCACAGCCGCAGCAGCTGGCGCTGCAGGTCGGAGGCACGGCAGGCGTCGGCAGCAACGTGATCGGCTTCGGCACGGCCTCCACCGGCGATTCGAGCCCGTTGCTGTTCGGCAACCCGCACTGGTACTGGCGCGGGCCCGACCGCTTCTACCAGGCGCAACTCACCATCCCGGGCGAGCTGAACGTCAGCGGCACCTCGTTCCTCGGCATCCCGGTGATCCTCATCGGCTTCAACGACAACGTGGCCTGGAGTCATACGGTGTCCGCCGCGCGGCGCTTCGGCATCTACCAGCTGCAGCTCGCGCCCGGCGACGCCACCAGCTACATGCGCGACGGCCGGCCCGTGAAGATGCGGCCCTCGACCATCACCGTGAAGGTGAAGGGCGCGGACGGCACGACGAGACAGCTCACGCGCACGCTCTACTCCTCGGAGTACGGCCCGCTGGTGAACCTCGGCGCCATCGATCCGGCACTGGCCTGGAGCCGCAGCACCGCCTTCGCCATTCGCGACATCAACGCCGGCAACTACCGCACCTTCCGCACATGGCTGCGCTGGGCGCAGGCGAAGTCCCTCGACGAGCTCATCGCAGCGCAGCGCGAGGAGGCAGCCATCCCGTGGGTCAACACCGTGGCCGTGGGCCGAGGCAGCGCGAAGGCCTGGTACGCGGACATCGGGGCCGTGCCCAACGTCTCGCCCGAGCAGGTCGCGAGCTGCACCACGCCCGCCGGCAAGGCGATGGCGGCGGTGCTACTGCGCGTGCCGGTGTTCGACGGCTCGCGCAGCGCGTGCGACTGGCAAAGCGATGCCGACTCGGTGCAGAAGGGGGCAGTCGGCCCCTCGCGCATGCCGAGCCTGCTGCGCGATGACTACGTCGCCAACATGAACGACAGCTACTGGCTCGCGAATCCGAAGGCGCCGCTCGAGGGTTATCCGGCCATCTTCGGTCCGGCGGGCAGCGATGCACAGACCTTCCGCACGCGGCTGGGCCACCTCATCGCGCAAGGGGCGGGCAGGGGCGCGACGGTCGATGCCGTCGAGCGCATCGCACTCGAAAGCCGCGCCTACACCGCCGAACTGTTCAAGGGCTCCGCACTCGACATGGTGTGCGGCGTGCCCCGCATCGAGGTGAAGGGCGACGCGCAGACCGGCGAGGCCTTCTCGCCGCCGCGCAGCGTCGACACCGCTTCCGCCTGCGCGGTACTGAAGGCCTGGAACAACACCGGCGCCGCCACGGCGCGCGGTGCCCATGTGTGGGACGAGTTCTGGGCGCGCGCCTCGCGCCTGCCCGCCGACAGGCTCTATGCGGTGCCCTTCGACGCCGCCGACCCGATCGGCACGCCGCGCGGCCTCAAGCCCTCTGCGGCCGATGAACTGCGGCAGGCCTTCGGTGCCGCCGTGCTGCGCGTGCAGGCCAGCGGCTACGCGCTGGACGCGCCGCGAGGAGAAACCCTGTTCGTCACGCGCAACGGCCGCCGAATCGCTTTGTCCGGCGGCTGCGACACCCAGGGCTACTTCACGGTCGTGTGCTCGGAGAACCGGCTCGACAAGGGCGGCTACACGATGGACGAGAACCCCAACGGCAACAGCTACATGCAGATCGTGAGGTTCCCGCCGGGCGGCGTGGAGGCGCATACCTTCCTCACCTACTCGCTGTCGGACGATCCGGCGTCGCCGCACCATGCCGACTACACGCGTGCCTACAGCGCCGGCAACTGGCTGCGCATGCCGTTCTCGGAGGCGGAGATCGCGGCCGACGCCGGCTACAGCAGCCTGACCATCCGCGAGCAGCGCGAGTGAGGCTTTCTCGGCGAGGCTTCCTCAGCGCCGCTTCGCCAGCCAGTTCCACGCGGCACCTGCCGCCATCAGCACGCAGGTGCCCAGGAACACGGCGCGCATGCCGATGTGCCCGCCCACGAAGCCGCCCAGCAGCGGCCCCGCGACCTGGCCCGTGTACTGCGCCGAGGTCGAGTAGCCCAGCATGTTGCCGGCCACGCGCTCGGGCACGTTGTGGCGGATCACGCTCGCGATGCACGGCAGCAGCCCGCCGAGCGACAGCCCCATCAGGAAGCGCAGCACCACCAGCTGCCAGCCCGAGGTGACGAAGGCCTGCGGCACCAGCAGCAGCGCCGACACTGCGAGGCAGCCGACGATCACGTTCCAGTGCCCCACGCGGTCGGCCAGCTTGCCCAGCCGCGAGGCCGACAGGATGCTGCCGAGCGCCGCGGCGGACATCACGAGGCCGGCCATCATCGTCACGCGGCCCGGGTCTTCCACGAGGGTGGCGACGTAGACGGTGATGATCGGCTCGATCGACATGTTCGCCAGCATCAGCAGCATGCCGGTGAAGAGCATCGCGACCAGCGGGCGCTTGTCGGGCACTGCGGCCCAGCCGGTTTGCTCGGCCGCGCTGCCGCCATCCTGCTTGCGCGCGGCAGGCGCCTTGCGCTCCTCGCGAATCAGGAAGGCCGTCGCGAGAAAGGCCACGAAGATGATCGCGCCCGCCGCGAAGAAGGTGGCGCGGATGCCGATCAGCGGCGGCAGCGCGCCACCGACCAGCGGCCCCACGAGGTTGCCCGCCATGATGGCCGACGACATCGTGCCCAGTGCCCAGCCGGTACGGTCCTTGGGCGTCTGCGTGGCCACCAGCACCATCGAGCCCGACGCGTAGCCGCCCAGCAGCCCCGCCAGCAGCCGAAGGCCCACCAGCTGCCACACATTGCCCGCGACGCCGATCAGCGCCATCGCCACCGCCATGCCCAGGCTCGCGCGGATCAGCATCGGCTTGCGCCCGTAGCGGTCTGCCAGCCGGCCCCACAGCGGCGCCACCAGCGCGGCGCTCAGGAAGGTGGCGCCGTATGCCGCGCCCGACCACTGCACGATGGCCGCGTGGTCCTTCACCCCAAGCTGCTCGACGTACAGCGGCAGGAAGGGCAGCAGCAGCGTCATCGCGATGATGGTCGTGAAGGAGCCGAACATGCAGACGGCGAGGTTGCGCTGCCAGTGGAGATTGCCACCCTGCTCGGCGGAAGGGGCGGTCGTCGTTGCGGTTGTCGTCGGATGCGTCATGGGGAACACCCATTGTGGGACGCCGAACGCAGACTGGCGCTTGCCGATTGGCGGCGGCGGCCATCGCAGCGCGGCAAGGCGTGCCGCGAATCCCTGACGCCCGCGCGGTTGGACCAGCTCGCGTAATCTTGCGTCCTGCATCGCCCATAAACCTCCTTTCAGGACATCGCCATGAAACGCATCGGCGTGCTCGTCTTCCCCGGCTTCCAGATCCTCGACCTCGCCGCCATCGCCGCGTTCGAGCTTGCGAGCATTCACGCCGGCAAGCCGGTCTACCAGGTCGAGCTGCTGTCGGAGGAGGGCGGCCTCGTGGTCAGTTCGTCGGGCGTGAGCACCGACAGCAAGCGCTTCGGCACGGCGAAGTACGACACGCTGCTGCTGAGCGGCGCGCTCTTCATCGCACCCACCTCCGAGAAGATGTGCCGCTTCCTGCGCGCCGGGCTGCGCAATGCGCGCCGCGTGGCCAGCATCTGCACCGGCGCCTTCGGGCTGGCCGACGCCGGCCTGCTCGACGGCCGCAAGGCGACCACGCACTGGTCCTTCGCGGGTGAGTTGCAGAAGCGTCATCCCGCCGTGAAGGTGCAGCCCGACCGCATCTTCATCAACGACGGGCCGGTGTGGACTTCGGCCGGCATGACGGCGGGCATCGACCTCGTGCTGGCCCTGGTGGAGGAAGACCTCGGCGTGGAGGCGGCGCGCTTCGCGGCGCGGAAGCTGGTCGTCTACCACCGCCGCGCGGGCGGGCAGTCGCAGTACTCCGCGCTGCTGGAGCTGGAGCCGAAGTCGGACCGCATCCAGAAGGCGCTGGTGCATGCGCGGGCCAACCTGCGCGACACGCTGTCGGTGGAGGAACTGGCCGAGGTCGTGCACCTGAGCCCGCGCCAGTTCAGTCGCGCCTTCAAGGCCGAGACCGGCCAGTCGCCCGCGCACGCGGTCGAGACGCTGCGCGTGGAGGCGGCGCGTGCGCTGATCGACGAAGGCAACCTGGCGCTCGGCGTGGTCGCGCGCGAAACCGGCTTCGGCGACCCCGAGCGCATGCGCCGCGCCTTCCTGCGCACGCTGGGGCAGCCCCCGCAGAGCGTGCGCCGCGTGTCGCGCCGGGAGGCGGCCGTGGCCTGAGCGGCAGGATGTCCTGAAAAGTGGCTTATATGACATTTACGCCATAGCCATGCAGGAGGAGACTTTCCCCATGGCCGCACACATCGACGCGGCGAAAAGGAAAGATCCATGACTGCCACCGTTACCGCTTCAACAAACTCCCCCAAGGGCACGGCCCTCGTCACCGGCGCGTCGTCCGGCATCGGTGCCGTGTACGCGGACCGCCTCGCGCGGCGCGGCTTCGACCTGATCCTGGTGGCGCGCAACCGCGAACGCCTCGAGGCGCTGGCCGCGAAGCTCGTGCGCGAGACCGGCCGCAAGGTCGAGGTCCTTCCGGCTGACCTGACGAACCGCCAGGACATCGCACAGGTCGAGGCCGCGCTGCGCACCCGCGGCGACATCACCATGCTGGTGAACAACGCCGGCTTCGGCGCCGCCGCGCCGCTGCTGGCGTCTGACGTCGACAAGATGGAAGAGATGATCGCGCTCAACGTGAGCGTGCTCACGCGGCTCACCTACGCGGCCGTGCCGGGCTTCGTCGAACGCGGCACGGGCACGCTGGTGAACATCGCCTCCATCGTGGCAATCTCGCCGGAGACGCTCAACGGCGTGTATGGCGGCAGCAAGGCCTTCGTGCTTGCGTTGAGCCAGTCGCTGCAGCACGAACTCAAGGACAAGGGCGTGCGCGTGCAGGCGGTGCTGCCCGGCGCGACGGCCACCGAGTTCTGGGGCGTCGCAGGCGTGCCGATGGATCACCTGCCCAAGGAGATCGTCATGACCGCGCAAGACATGGTCGACGCCGCCCTGGCGGGGCTCGACCAGGGCGAGCAGGTCACGATCCCCGCACTGCCCGATCTGGCCGAGTGGGAGACCTTCGATGCGGCGCGGCGGGCGATGTCGGCACGGCTGTCCAGCACCGCTCCTGCAGCGCGCTACCGAGTCAGCGCCGGTTCCGCCACGTCAGCGGCGTGAGGGCCTGCGTTCGGGCGGAAGGCCTGCGCCATGAGCCTCGCACTCCACGCGCCTGACCTCGCAGCATTTGCTGATCACAGCGGCTGCACCTGCCGGGCCGAACCGGGTCTTCCAGATCAGATGCGATGGGTTCGGCGCGCGTAGAGCACCGCCAGCGCCAGCCCCGTGGCCGCCGCGCCGCACCAGGCAACAGCAGGGCTGCGCAGCATGCCTTGAAGGCGTGCGCGGCGGCCCGGTTCGGCACGCATGCCGCGTGCGGCACGTTCCTTGGGCGTGAGCGGCCGTGCCGCGTTCGGGTTTTCTTCGCCTTCAAGCACGGCTTGAGAAATGTCGAGCGGGGTCAGCGAATCGTTGGCGGTGGATGCGTTCATGGTGGCTGGCCTTTCTTGCCTTTCCCGATGGTGAATCGATCAGTGATCCAAGGCTCGCGCAAACCCGGGGCGTCGGGTCTGAGGCGAAGCACCGACATTGAAGTAGGCCAATGCCGCGCCCGCATTGCGGGCCACGGCGCCGTTTAGAATCCCGCTCCCTCGCGATCGGGCGCCCCGGCCTGCTGCGGGTTTCACATCTCCGGGGCCATGTAGAGGAACACCATGTACAAAAACCTCGCGGGCCGCGCCGTTCTGGCGTTGGCAGCCGCCGGCTTTTTATCTCCCGTTTTTTCGCAGCAACAGCAGCAACAGCAGCAACAGGCCCAGGCGCCGCTGAAGATCGGCTTCGTCTACGTCACGCCCGTCACCGATGCGGGCTGGGTGCGCCAGCACGAGGAAGGCCGCAAGGCCGTCGATGCGGCGCTGGGGGCGAAGGTCAGGACCACCTACGTCGAGAACGTGGCCGAGGGTGCCGATGCGGAGCGCGTGATCCGCGACCTCGCGCAGCAGGGCAACACGCTCATCTTCACGCCGAGCTTCGGCTACATGGAGCCGACGATGAAGGTGGCGAAGGACTTCCCCGACGTGAAGTTCGAGTCGATCACCGGCTACAAGACCGCGCCCAACGTGGCGACCGCCAATGCGCGCTACTACGAGGGCCGCTATCTCGCGGGCATCGCGGCCGGACGCATGACGAAGACCAACATCGCGGGCTACGTCGCGGGCTTTCCGATTCCGGAAGTGCTGCAGGGCATCAACGCCTTCACGCTGGGCATGCGCTCGGTGAACCCATCGGCGCAGGTGCGCGTGGTATGGCTCAACGAATGGTTCGATCCGCCGAAGGAGCGCGACGCCGCCATGGCGCTGTTCAACCAGAACGCCGACGTGATCGCCTTCCACACCGGCTCCACCGCCGTCATGGCGGCGGCGCAGGAGCGCGGCAAGCTGGCCATCGCGTACCACTCCGACATGCGCAAGATCGCACCCGATGCGCAGGTCGTGGCGGTCACGCACCAGTGGGGCGGCTACTACACGCAGCGCGCGAAGGCGGTGCTCGACGGCAGCTGGAAGAGCGGCAAGCTCTGGGGCGGTGTGAAGGAAGGAATGATCCGCGTCGGCGACTTCGGCACCAAGGTGCCCAAGGCCGTGCAGGACGAGGTTCTGGCGCGTCAGAAGGACATCGCCGCAGGCAGGCTGCAGCCCTTCCGCGCCGCGGCGGCCGATGTGCGCGACAACGAGGGGCACACCGTGATCGCCAAGGGCACCCAGCTGGGCGACGATCAGATCCTGACGATGAACTGGCTGGTGGAAGGCGTGCAGGGGCGCGTGGCGCGCTAGTCTGTCGGGCGGCTGGTGTGCGGAGCACGAGGAAGCAAGTCCTTGATGCGCTTGCGAAGCACAGTGGGTGTCGCGGGAGGTGTCATCTGCAGCACGGCCATGCAGCGGTCCAGGCGGCCCGGCCGCGCAAGCAGTGTCTCGGCGGCTCTTGTGAGATCGGCATCGATGCTGTTGCCGTAGGCGCGACTGGCCTTGATCGTGGCTTGGCGCAAGAGCGATGCGCCGGGTTTCATCATGGCCAGATCGATGACGTCGCGGCTGAAGACGCTGTCGTCGGCCCAGCGGTCCGAGTTGGCGAGCAGCTTGCTTGCCGCCATGTCGAGAGGGGTGAGTGTTGCGACATCCTCGATCCGGTCCTCCGGGCCTGGCAATTCAAGTTCGATACGTGCTTCCAGCACGATCTCGAACTTGATCTCGGTGTCGCCCACAAGAACCGACGATCGGATGCCGTAGTGATCGGCACGTAGTTCGGTCGATTGCCGGATCTCGCGGCCTGGTCGCGCAAGTGCGCCGAGGCCTTGAGTTCCCGTCAGCAACTGTCGCAGGTGCCGATATCCATCGATGTCGGATACGAGGAGTCGATGTCCACGGATTCGCGGTACTCGCCATGGCGAAGTGCCATGGCGGTGCCTCCCCCGAACAGGCAATGGCTTTGAGCGAGCAGGTTCGCGTCGAGCGAGGCAAGCACGTGTGCGATGCGCTGGTGGTGGGGTCGTTCAAACATTCAGCGGCTTTCTGCCGAGCGTGCGTGCCAGGTCCTCCAGCAACTGACGCTCTCTCGCATCGAGGGAGGACGTGTCGACGTGGCGCCAGTTGCGCTCGTAGGTTCCCCAGGCCTCTTCAGGCGTGAGTTCGGTAGCCGGGGCCAATTGCCAGGCAAGCCGGCGCAATTGGGGGTAATCGGCAATCCGGATGCCTCCGGGCAGCGGGGCGAGGGCAGGTGGCTCCGTGGACGTCACCACGTCAACGTCGAGACCCAGGGCTCCCAGCGCATTCATGTAGGCGCCCATCGTGACCGACGGTTCTCCGCGCTCGATTCTGTGCAGTGTCATGCGGGACAGGCCCGCCGCCTCTGCGGCGGTGGTGGCGCTGACCTTCAAGGCCTTGCGACGCGTGTGGATGCGGTGGCCGAGGGCTGCGAGGCGTTGGCCTGTCGCGGGGGTTGTTGCTGGAGAGGGGGAAGGCATGGCGTATCTCATATTAGACAATTTCAAGTATTTGTCCAGAATGAGAGACGCAGGTGCCGCAAGCATCGGCAGCTTGACCTAAGCCGGCACCGTGTTCCATTCCTCCGTTTCTTCAGCCCAGCCGCTCCACCACGAAGTCCACGAAGGTCCGCAACTTGGCGCTCGGTCGCGCCTCCGGCAGCCGGACGATTTGCACCTGCCGCGTGGGCAGTTCCCAGTCGGGCAGCAGCTGCATCACCTGACCCGATGCGAGGGCGGGGCCCAGCAGCGCATCGGCCTGCACGATCACGCCCACGCCGGCCATGGCCGCGGCCAGCAGCGCCTGGCCGTTGTTGGTGGTGAGCGGCCCGCGCACCGGCACGTGCACCGTCTCGCCGTTGCGGGTGAAACGCCATGAATGGTTCGGCCCCCAGGCAGCGAATCCCAGCAGCGGGAAGGCTTCCAGCTCCGAAGGGTGCTTCGGCTGCCCGTGGCGCGCGACCCATGCCGGGCTGGCCACCGCGTACATGTGCGCCAGGGCAAGCGGTCTGGCGATGAGCCGCTCGTCGATGGCCGCGCCCGAGCGGATGCCGCAGTCGAAGCCTTCCTCGGCGAGGTCGACCACGCGGTCGTTGAGGCTCAGCTCCACCTTCACCTGCGGATAGGCGGCGATGTACTCGCCGATGACCGGCGTGAGGCGGTGCGCGCCGTAGGCCACGGGCGCGGTGACGCGCAGCACGCCCTGCGGCATGGCGCGCAGCGACTCGGCCACGCCGTCGGCCGTGTGCACGCTGGCCAGGACGTCGCGGCAGCGCTCCAGATATGCGGCGCCGATCTCGGTGAGCGAATGGCGGCGCGTGGTGCGCTCGAGCAGGCGGGCGCCCAGCTGCTCCTCGAGCGCGCGGATGTGCTTGCCGACCATCACGGCCGAAAGATCGAGCGCATCGGCCGCGGCGGCGAAGCTGCCCGCGTCCACCGTTGCGACGAAGACTTCCATGGCGCGCAGCTTGTCCATATTGCGAACTCCTGATTCCGAATGAGCGAACTGCAAGGCAATTTATCAAATAGATGGTTCGCAAAACAATTGCCGCTTGTTCGATTCACTTTGCGAGGTTTCCATGAAGGTTCTTGTTGTGGGCGCGACGGGCGCGATTGGCAGCGCGGTAGCGCAGGCGCTGGCCGGGCGTGGCCACGAGGTGGTCCGCGCGGGGCGCACGCGCGGCGATCACCAGGTCGACATCACCAGCAACGCCAGCGTCGAGGCGCTCTTTGCGGCCCTCGGCCGTGTCGATGCGATCGTCTCGACGGCGGGCGGGCTCTTCTTCGGGCCGCTGGCGGAGATGACGCCGGCCAACTTCAATGTCGGACTGCAGGACAAGCTCCTGGGACAGGTGCGGCTCGCGCTGCTGGGCCAGCATGTGCTGCGCGACGGCGGCTCGATCACGCTGACCACGGGCGTCGCGGCCGACGATCCGGTTCGCGGCGGAGGCAATGCGGCTGCCGTCAATGCGGGCGTCGAGGGTTTCGTGAAGGGCGCGGCGATCGAGCTGGCGCGCGGGCTGCGCATCAACGCGGTGAGCCCGACGCTGCTGACCGAATCGGAGGAGGCGTACGGCGCGCTCTTTCCGGGCGTCGAGACCGTGCCGGCCGCGCGCGTGGCGCTGGCCTATGTGCGCAGCGTCGAAGGTCCGCTGACGGGGCGCGTCTTTCGCGTGTGGCAATGAAGAGCGGGTATCCACGGCTTGCGGGCGCGCTGCTGGCGCTCGCGACGGCGGCGGCCGTCGCAGCCCCTCCAATAGTGCAGGCGCTGCCCGAGGACTGGTATCCGGAGAGCGTGGCCATCGGACCCGACGGTGCGTTCTACGTCGGCAGCTGGCGGCAGGGCGCCGTCGCGCGGCTGAAGCCGGGCTCGGCGCCGAAGGCCGAGGTGCTGGTCAAGCCCGGCACCAACGGGCTCGCGAACGGCCAGGGCGTGCTGGTCGACGCGAAGCGCGGGGCGCTGTGGATCTGCTCCGGCAACATCGGCTTCACCACCGTGCCATCGACGCCGAGCGCGCTCAAGCGCTATGACCTGGCCACCGGCGCGCCGCGCGCGAGCTACGCGATGCCCGACGGCGGCTATTGCAACGACCTCGCGCAGGACGCGCGAGGCAATCTCTACGTGACCGACTCCTATCACCCGCGCGTGCTGAAGCTCGCCCCCGGTGCCGCCTCGCTCGCGACATGGAAGGAGGATCCCGCGCTGGCCGGCGCGGGTCCCTACAAGGGCCTGAACGGCATCGCCATCGACGGCGGGCGCGATGTCTACGTGAGCCTCGTGGCGGCGGCGCCCTACGTGCTGCGGATCGGTCTGGGCGCGGACGGCAAGGCCGGCGAGGTCACGCGCGTCGAGGCGCCGCGCGAGTTGAAGAACGTGGACGCGATCCGCGCGTGGAAGCCCGGGCGGCTCGTGCTGTTCGAGAGCAATGCCTTCGGCGAAGGCCTCTACGGCGGGCAGATCACCGTGGCGCGCGTCGAAGGCGCGAAGCTCGGCCTGCGGACGGTGGTTTCGGGGCTCAACGACCCGTCCTCCGGCGCGGTGTGGGGCGACCGCGTCTACTTCATCGAGTCGAAGTATTCGCTGCTCACCAAGCGCAAGGAGGGCGACGGGCCGGTGCCGACCGGCGTGCCCTTCGACATCCAGTCGCGCGCGCTGCCGCGGTAGGTGCTGCACCGCGGCGAGTGCGCTGCGCATATAGCACTCATATGCGCATGGAAATTGCGGTGGGGCGGGGGTGGATTACCCTCCGCACCCACGATGAAAAAAGCCTACCGCGCCTCCCTCCTGCGATTCGACGCCTCCGGCAAGCCTGTTTTCGACGAGGACGGCCTGCTGGTCGTCGCCCCCGATGCCACCGGCCGCCAGCGCGTGCTCGATGCCGGCAGCCATGCCGACGTCGCGGCCCGCCATCCCGGTGCACACACGACCCACCTGCCGGGGCGCATCCTCGCGCCGGGCTTCGTGGACATGCACATCCACTATCCGCAGACCGACATCATCGGCTCGCCGGCGCCGGGCCTGCTGCCCTGGCTCGAGAACTACACCTTTCCTGCGGAGAGCAAGTTCGCCGATCCTGCGCATTCGAACGAAGTGGCGCAGTTCTTCCTCGACGAGCTGCTGCGCAACGGCGTGACCACCTCGCTGACCTTCGCGACCTCGCACGTGGCCTCGGTCGATGCGCTCTTCGAAGGCGCGCAGCGCCGCGGCATGCGCCTGATCACCGGCAAGGTGCTGCAGGACCGCCACTCGCCCGACGGCGTGCGCGACGAGACCGAGCAGAGCCTCGTCGACACCGAGGCGCTGATCCGCAAGTGGCACAAGGTCGATCGGCTGGGCTACGCCATCACGCCGCGCTTCGCGCCCGCGAGCACCGACGCCCAGATGCGCGGCGCGGGCGAGCTGGCCGCGAAGTACGCCGACACCTGGATCCAGTCGCACGTGGCCGAGAACCGCGACGAGGTGAACTGGGTTCGCGAGCTGTACCCCAAGGCGCGCTCCTACCTCGACGTGTATGCAGGCTTCGGCCTGATGCGCGAGCGTGCCGTGTACGCCCACTGCATCTACCTCGACGAGGCCGACCGCGCCCTGCTGCACGAGACCAGGACGGCCGCAGCCGTGAGCCCGACCAGCAACCTGTTCCTGGGCAGCGGCTTCTTCGACTTCGGCGCGGCCGACCGCGTCGGCTACCCCTACGGCCTGGCCAGCGACGTGGGCGGCGGCACCAGCTTCAGCCCCTTCCACACCATGATGGCCGCCTACTACGTCGGCCGGGAGGGCCAGACCAAGGCCGGCCTGAGCATCGCGCCATCGGAACTCTGGTGGCGCCACACCGGCGGCGCCGCGCGCGCCCTGGGGCTCGACGGCGTGGTCGGCAACCTGCAGCCCGGCTGCGAGGCCGACTTCCTGGTGCTGAACCCGGCGGCCACACCGCTCCTGGCGCGCAAGACGAAGCAGGCGAATTCGCTGGAGGAAATGCTCTTCGCGATGATCGTGCTGGGCGACGACCGGCTGGTCGAGCGCACGGTGATCTCCCAGGCTGGCTGAGCCTGCAGAGGGCGAATCCGCCCATGCCACAATCGCCGACCCAGCGGGCGCGGCGACACCTTTCCAGGAACACCGCGCAACCGGCTTTGCCGGGCCGCTGGTGTTGCCCCTCGAGGGGTTGGCGTAGCGACACGAAGTGCGCGAAGACTGGGGTGTTTTTCAATGTCTATCAAGAGCGACAAATGGATCCGGCGCATGGCCGAGCAGCACGGCATGATCGAGCCTTTCGAGCCCGGCCAGGTGCGCGAGGCTTCCGGCCACAAGATCATCAGCTACGGCACCTCGAGCTACGGCTACGACATCCGGTGCGCGCCTGAATTCAAGGTCTTCACCAACATCCACAGCACGGTGGTCGACCCGAAGAACTTCGACGAGAAGAGCTTCGTCGACATGCACGGCGACTACTGCATCATCCCGCCCAACAGCTTCGCGCTGGCGCGCACCGTCGAGTACTTCCGCATCCCGCGCAACGTGCTGACCATCTGCCTGGGCAAGAGCACCTACGCGCGCTGCGGCATCATCGTCAACGTGACCCCCTTCGAGCCCGAATGGGAAGGCTACGTGACGCTCGAATTCAGCAACACCACGCCGCTGCCCGCCAAGATCTACGCGGGCGAGGGCTGTGCGCAGGTGCTGTTCTTCGAGAGCGACGAGGTCTGCGAGACCAGCTACAAGGACCGCGGCGGCAAGTACCAGGGCCAGCGCGGCGTCACGCTGCCGAAGACCTGAGCGCTCCCAGGCTGCGCGCACTTCCTGTCGCTGCGCCGACTCCCGCCAGGGGGCGGCGCCTGCGGCCCGGCAAAGCAGGTTCCGGGGCATCCTTGGCATACCCGCTTACAGACGCGGTCATCTTCCGAAGTACGATCCCGTGACCGCCGGCAACTCCTCCTCCAACGGCCGGCAAGGAGAGCGCGATGAGATGGGAAGGCAACGAACAATCTGACAACGTCGAGGACCGCCGCGGTGAAGGCGGCGGAGGCGGTGGCGGCTTCATCGGAGGCCGCGGCATCGGCATCGGGACCATCGCGGTCGCGCTGATCGCCGGCTGGGTCTTCGGCATCAACCCGCTCACCGTGCTGAGCCTGCTCAGCGGAGGCGGTGGCCCGGCCCAGGTTCAACAGCAGCAGGGGCCGGCTCCCAGGCCGCCTTCGAACGACCGCGAAGCGGCCTTCGTCTCCACCGTGCTCAAGAACACCGAAGTGGTCTGGACGGACATCTTCCGCCAGAACGGCGGCACCTACCATCCGCCGCGGCTCGTGCTGTTCCGCAACGCGACGCCCACGGCCTGCGGCACCGGCCAGTCGGCCATGGGGCCGTTCTACTGCCCGGGCGACCAGAAGGTCTACATCGACCTCGGCTTCTACGACACGCTCAAGAACCAGCTCGGTGCGCCGGGCGAGTTCGCGCAGGCCTACGTCATCGCGCACGAGGTCGGCCACCATGTGCAGGACGAGCTCGGCATCACCGCCAAGGTCGACGGCATGCGCAACCGCCTGAGCCAGACGCAGAACAACGCGATGAGCGTGCGCGTCGAGCTGCAGGCCGACTGCTTCGCGGGCGTGTGGGCCCACCATTCGCAGGAATCGAAGAAGTGGCTGGACCCGGGCGACATCGAGGCGGCCATGAACGCCGCGCAGAAGATCGGCGACGACGCATTGCAGCGTTCCGCAGGCCGCGCGGTGGTGCCCGACAGCTTCACCCACGGCTCCAGCGCCCAGCGCCAGCGCTGGTTCGGCACGGGCTACCAGAGCGGCGACATCAAGGCCTGCGATACCTTCAACGCGCGCAGCCTTTGAGCTGCGTTGGCCGGGAGCGCCCGTAAAGGCTGGACCGATTGCTATCGAATAAATAGCAATACAAGCGGCGCGGGCGTTGTCATCGCGCGGTCACTGCCGTTTTTTGCGGCAGTGCGACAATAGAAGGCTCAATGACAAGCTCCTTCTCCAATCTAATGCTGGCTGAACCGCTGGCGCGCGCCGTGGCCGAAATGGGCTACGAAACCATGACTCCGATCCAGGCACAGGCCATTCCGGTCGTGCTCTCGGGCCAGGACGTGATGGGCGCAGCCCAGACCGGTACCGGCAAGACGGCGGCTTTCTCGCTCCCGCTGCTGCAGCGCATGCTCAAGCATGAGAACGCCTCGACCTCGCCCGCGCGGCATCCGGTCCGGGCCCTCGTGCTGCTGCCCACGCGCGAGCTGGCCGACCAGGTTGCGCAGCAGATCAAGCTGTATGCCAAGTACACCAACCTGCGCAGCACGGTGGTGTTCGGCGGCATCGACATGAAGCCGCAGACGCTGGAATTGAAGAAGGGCGTCGAAGTGCTGGTGGCGACGCCGGGCCGCCTGCTCGATCACATCGAAGCCAAGAACGCGGTGCTCAACCAGGTCGAATACGTGGTGCTCGACGAGGCCGACCGCATGCTGGACATCGGCTTCCTGCCTGACCTGCAGCGCATCCTGAGCTACCTGCCCAAGCAGCGCACCACGCTGCTGTTCTCCGCCACCTTCTCGCCCGAGATCAAGCGGCTGGCCGGCAGCTACCTGCAGAACCCGGTCACCATCGAGGTCGCCCGGCCGAACGAGACGGCCTCGACCGTCGAGCAGCATTTCTAC
This sequence comes from Variovorax atrisoli, assembly GCF_014195185.1. Lineage (NCBI taxonomy): Bacteria > Pseudomonadati > Pseudomonadota > Betaproteobacteria > Burkholderiales > Comamonadaceae > Variovorax > Variovorax atrisoli. The sequence goes on from NZ_JACIBG010000008.1 coordinate 103,893, forward strand.
AGCGTGGCCGACGACGACAAGCGCCGCGCGCTCAGGCAGATCGTGCGCCAGCGCGGCATCACCCAGGCCTTCGTGTTCGTCAACAGCAAGCTGGGCTGCGCGCGCCTTGCGCGCTCGCTGGAGCGCGACGGCCTTCGCACCTCGGCCCTGCACGGCGACAAGAGCCAGGACGAGCGCCTGAAGTCGCTCGCGGCCTTCAAGGCCGGCGAGGTCGATCTGCTGGTGTGCACCGACGTCGCGGCCCGCGGCCTCGACATCAAGGACGTGCCTGCCGTCTTCAACTTCGACATCCCGTTCAACGCCGAAGACTACGTGCACCGCATCGGCCGCACCGGCCGTGCCGGCGCTTCGGGCCTGGCGGTGAGCTTTGCCAGCGGCGGCAACGATGCGCGCCTGGTGGCGGACATCGAGAAGCTGATCAAGAAGAAGATCGAGCTCGAACCCGTGGAATTCGAAGAGGACCGTCCGCGCGGCCGCATCAACGACGGACGCCGCCACTGGCGCGAGGAAGGCGAAGCGGGCGATGCACGCGACGTGCTCGACCAGCCGCGCGAACGCCGCGACGCCGATGGCCGGCGCGGCAGCGGCGGACGCCCGCACCGCGCCCCCGCCGCGCCGCGCGATCCGTTCTTCGACAAGCCCTACGAGCCCGGCCAGCCCGACGCGACGCCCGCCTGGGAAGCAGCAGCCAAGGCCACGACGCCCGGACGCGGCATCTCCAGCAACATCAAGTCGAAGCGCAAGGTCGCGGCCCTGTTCAAGAGCGCCGAACCGAGCTGATCGCTCCGGGGCTGACTCCGCCCCTGCTCCGTTCGAGAAACACCGAGGAACCGCCTGCGCCGGGCCTCAGGTGTTGCCCCCGGAAGGGGTGGAGAAGCGACACGAAGTGCGCGAAGCCTGGGGGAGAACTTCTACCTCCAGCCGCGGTGCCAGCCGTATTGCGGGTGGTGCCAGCCCCAGCCATAGCGCGGGTGGTAGGCCCACACGAAGCCGACACCAGGCGATACGTACGTCGGCGCCACATAGGCGACGCCAGGAGGCGCTGCGTACACGGGGGCCGGTGCGGCCGGCGCGACCACGCAGCCGGTCAGCGTGGCCGCCAGCGCGGCGGCGGACAGGGCGATAACTGGGAATTTCATGGCGAAGCTCCTGAAACGAGTTGTTGTCGGTGTGACCCTCCAACGTCGTCGCTCATCGCCGGATGACGGCCTTTACCCGGGCGACACACTGTGACCGGCGTGTCGCCTTCCTTTCAGGATGCTTTCGCCGAAGCCGGTCTTCAGATCACCTTGAAGTGATGCGTTCCATCGCGCCCCAGCTGCGCGACCAGGCCGAATTCCCAATCCAGGTAGGCCTGCATCGCCTCCGCCGGCGCATCGGTTCCCTCGTAGGGGCGGCGATAACGGTCGGTGCGCGCGCTCGCGAGGCGGGTCTCGCCGGTCTCGGCTTCGAGGCCTGCTGCGAACCACGCCGCATTGCCGCCGGCCAGCACCAGCACTTCGGCATCGCGCTGGCCGCGCGCGTCGAGCAGCGCGCGCAGGTCGGCGGCCGCGTAGCGTGCGAGCAGGCTGCTGCCGCAGGTCAGCACGTAGCGCGACGAGGGCGGGATGGCGGTGTCGAGCGCCTGCGGCAACTGCGCGCGGATCGCATACCAGGCGCCCGGAATGTGGCGCTTCACGTAGTTGGCGCTGGTGGTCACGTCGATCACCGCGGTGCCGGGCTGTTTCAGCAGCGCGGCCAGTTCGGCCGGGGCGATCTCGTTCACTGCGACGGCAACCGGGGGATATGCGCTCGCGGGAGCAGCGGTCTCGGTGAAGTCGGCCGCCGTCGGCACTGCGTCCAGCACGTAGACCTCCCACCCCATTTGCGCCAGCCAGGATGCGCTCATCGATGCGCGCACGCCGTCGTCGTCCGCCAGCACGATGCGCGCGCCGCGCACCGGCACCTGGTGATCGGTTTCCTGCACCAGCTGCCCGCCGGGCGCGCTGGCGAAGCCGGGCAGGTGGCCTGCCGCATATTCCTCGGGCGTGCGCACGTCGAAGCGGTAGACGGTGCGTCCGGGAGCCTCCAGCGTATGCAGTGCGTCCAGCGCGATGCGGTGCACGCCCGCCTTGTCGGCCACGCGGCGCGCATCGGCCTGTGCCTGCGCGCGATGCGCCTCGGACACTGCCGCAGGCGCCTGCCTGTCGGCGCCATGGTCCAGCACCTGTCCGGCCAGTTTCCAGCCGATCGTGCCGTTGCGCAGCGCGGCCACGGGATTGGGGATGCCCGCGTTCACGAGCGATTGCGTGCCGATGATGCTGCGCGTGCGGCCCGCACAGTTCACGATCACCCGCGTCGCCGGATCGGGCGCCAGCTCGCGCACGCGCAGCACCAGCTCCGCGCCCGGCACGCTGGTGGCCGAGGGAATGCTCATCGTCTGGTATTCGTCGAAGCGGCGCGCGTCGAGCACCACCACGTCGGCCTTCGCGTCGATCAGCGCTTTCACTTCGGGCGCCGAGAGCGACGGCGTGTGCCGCTCGTGCTCGACCAGCTCGCCGAAGGACTTGCTCGGCACGTTCACGTCGCGGAACAGCTCGCCGCCCGCCTTGCGCCAGCCTTCGAGGCCGCCTTCGAGCAGGTGCACGTTGGTGTAGCCCAGCGCGGCGAGGGTGCGGGCGGCCTGCGGCGCGAGGTCGGTGCCGGCGTGTTCGCCGTACAGCACGATGAGCGTGTCGCGCCGCGGAATGCGCCGCCAGGCCTCGATCTCGATGCGCGACAGCGGCAGGTTGGCAGCCCACAGTGGGTGCTCTTGCGCGAACGGGTCTTCCTCGCGCACGTCCAGCAGTGCGGTCTCGTCGCGGGCGATGAGCCGCTCGCGCACGGCGGCGAAGGAAAGAACGGGAAAGCTGGTGGCGATGGTCGTCGTCATGCGTCTGTCGAGGCTCTGAGTTCTGCGCTGCGGTCCCACAGGTTGGGCAGCAGCGTGTTGGAGTAACCGGAGACGAAGGGCTTGCGGCCGCCCTCCGCGGGGTAAGTATGCCGCCGCACCGCGCCAATGTTCGCGCCGTAGACGTGGATGCTGATCGACACCCGGTCAGCGTGCGCGTTGTGCACGCGGTGCAGGTCGCCGACGGTGGGCGACACCGCCTCCACCTGGCCGGGGTCGAGCCGCACCGCCTCGCCGTGCGGACGCGCATGGCCGTCGGCGCCTAGTGCGTAGCCCTGGCTGTACTCCGCGCCGCGCAGCATGCCGATCAGCCCCCACACGGTGTGGTCGTGTACCGGCGTGGCCTGCCCGGGACCCCAGACGAAGCTCACGACCGAGAAGCGCTCGGTGCTGTCGGCGTGCAGCAGGAACTGCTGGTAGCGGGAAGGATCGGGCTGGGCGAAGGCGTCGGGCAGCCAGTCGTCGCGCGACACCAGCTTGCGCAGCAGCGCGCCGCCTTCCGAAAGAATGCGCGGCTCGTCGGGTGCGCCATCGAGCAGCCGGCCGAAGGCGCCGACGAATTCGCGAAGAGGGGTCAGGGAATTTGTCGTCATGCGGGGCGTTTCCAGACGCCAGTGTCGGTGATCGCGCGCACGTCCACCCGAACCGGCAGGATGCCGTCGCGCGCCGAGCGGTCGGCCACCGTCTGCAGCGCCGCGATGTCGGCCTCGCTCACGGGCCGGCCGGCCACCGAGGCCCGCGCGGTGATGATGCGCGACGACTCGATGGGCAACCGCGTGAGCTGGCTGTAGGCCTGGGCATAGGCCTCGGGATTGGCCAGCGCCCAGTCGCCCGCGCGGGCGAGCCGGTCGAGGAACTGCACGATGGCCGCGCGCTTGGCCGGATCGGCCAGCGAAGACTCGGTGGCGGTGATGAAGCCCAGCGCGGTGTTGATGCCGCGCCCGTCGCGCAGGATGCGCCCGCCCTGCTGCAGCGCGATGGTGTAGTACGGGTCGAAGATGGCCCAGGCGTCGATCTGCTTCGAGGCGAAGGCGGCGGCCGCGTCGGTGGGCAGCACGAACTTCACCGTCACCTCCTCGCGCTTCACGCCGGCCTCCTCGAGTGCACCGTAGAGCTGGTACTGCGAGATGCTGCCGCGCGCGGAAGACACGATCACCGTCTTGCCGCGCAGGTCCGCCACGCTGCGCAGCGGCGAATCGGGCTGCACCACGATGCCCAGCGAATCGGCCTTGCCCACGCGCGTGGCGACGATCTTCAGCGGTGTCTTGCCGACGGCCGCGGCGAGCACGGGCAGGTCGCCGGCCATGGCGGTGTCGACCGCCGCGCTGCGCTGCGCCTCGAAGAGCGGCGCGGCGCCCTGGAAGTTGGCCCAGCGATAGGCGAAGGGCGCGCCTTCGAGCGCGCGCGAGGCCTCGAACAGCGAGCGAAGGCCGCCGGCCTGGTCACCGAGCACAAGGGCGGTCTGGGGCTGTGCGAAGACGCGCAGCGAACTGGTTGCAGCCAGCGACAGCGCGGCGCCTTGCCTGAGCCAGCCGCGCCGCGAGGTCCTGGAGAAGAGCGCAGACGTCATGCGGCAGCTCCCGAAGCCAGCAGTGCGCGCCTGCCCGCCGCAACCAGGATCGCGTCGTTCTGCGGCGTGTGGATGCGGCTGCACAGCACGTCGCGGTAGTGCCGCTCCAGCGGGTTCTGCCGCGTGAGGCCGTGGTTGCCGCTCAACTGCAGCGCGAGCTCGACCGCGCGGATCGCGTTGCCCGTTACCGTGTACTTGAGCAGGCCGCTGTCGGCGGCCGGCTGCGCATGGCCGCCATCGACCGCGGCGGCGGCGTCGTCGAGCAGCACGCGGTTGATACGCAGCAGCGCCTCGATCTCGCCCACGTGCTCCTGCACGCGCGGCAGGGTGGCCAGCGGCGCGCCGAGGCTGCCGGGCGCGCGGCGGTTCAGGAAGCCGACGAGCCAGTCGCGCGCAGCGTGGGCCACGGCGTCGTAGAGGCTGCCGAGCAGCACTGTCATCCAGGCCTGCTGGGTGGCGTGGGCGTCGATGTCGGTCTGGCTGCCTGCGTCGGGCGCCCAGTCGGCCGGCGCGCGCAGGTCAACCGCGTGGTCGGCATCGATGGCGACGTTCTCGAAGACGACTTCGTGGCTGCCCGAGGCGCGCAGACCCAGGTGGTCCCAGCTCGCGATCACGCGCACGCCGGGCGCGTTGCGCGGCACCAGGAACACGCCTGTGCGCGGCTCGGCCTCGTCCGTGCGTGCCCACACGGCGAGCCAGCCCAGGCCCTCGATGCCTGTGGTGTAGAGCTTGTGGCCGTCAATCTTCCAGGCGTCGCCCTTGCCCTTGCTATCACGCCGCGCGACCGTGCCGGGCAGGCCGCCGCGTGCGGGAGAGCCCAGGGCAGGCTCCACGCGCAGTGCGTTGATGAGCGCGCCGTTCTCCACCGCGTCGCGCGTCACGCGCTCGCGCAGGTGCGCGGGCCAGCGGCTGTCCGGGCGCGTCAGCGCGTGGTGCTGCAGATAGGTCATCGTGAGGATCAGCGCCGTTGCCGGCTCGCCGCGCGCCACGGCCGAGATCACGCGCCGGGCCGTCGCCAGCGTGGCGCTGCCGCCGCCGTGCTCGGCGGGCGCGACCAGCCCGATCAGGCCGTGCGCCTGCAGCGCCGCGAAGTTCTCGCGGGGGAAGGCGCCGCTCAGGTCGTAGTCGGCGGCGGTGGCCGCGAACTGGGCCGTGAGCCGCGCCAGCACGGAGGCATCGACGGTCGTGGGGGAGGGGTGTTCGGACGCGGCCGTCGGCCGGCGCAAGGGGAGTGCACTCATGGTTTCCGCACGGTAGCGGCCCGCCCGCCGTGCGGAAACGACGCATCCTGCATATGCAAACTCGTTTTTCTGCGTTCGCTTCCGTGCGGCGTCTGGTTACGGTCCGGGTGCATGAAATCAGACTTTCCCCTGGACCGGCGCCGGCTGCTGCAGGCCGCGGCGGCGCTCGCCGCGACCGGCTCCGCCGGCTGGACGCAAGCCGCCGCACCCTCGCGGGAAGCGTCGCGCGATCTCTCGGGCGTCACCCTGCGCGTGGGCACCTACAAGGGCCTGTGGCGGCCGCTGCTCACCGCCTCGGGCCAGGCCGACGCGCCCTACAGGATCGACTGGCGCGAGCTCAACAACGGCGTGCTGCACATCGAGGCCATCAATGGCGACGCGCTCGACCTGGGCTCGGGCAGCGAGATCCCGCCGGTGTTCGCGGCGCGGCAGAAGTCGAGCGTGAAGCTGGTGGCCGTCACGCACGAGGACCTGAACAACCAGGCCACGCTGGCGCGCAAGGACGCGCCGATCCGCAGCATCGCCGACTTCAAGGGCAAGCGCGTGGGCTATGTGCGCGCCACCACCTCGCACTACTACCTCGCCAAGCAGCTGGCCGAGGCGGGCCTCACGTTCAACGACATCCAGGCCGTGAGCCTCACGCCTGCGGACGGCCTCTCGGCCTTTGCGCGCGGCGACCTCGATGCCTGGGCCATCTACGGCTACAACGGCCAGCTCGCGCGCACCCAGTACGGGGCGCGCGTCATCAAGACCGGCGTGGGGTACCTCTCGGGCAACTTCCCGATCTATGCCAACCCGCGTGCGCTCGACGACCCGCTGCGCCGCGCCGCGCTGGCCGACCTGCTGCAGCGCCTGCAGCGGTCGTTCGCGTGGATCAACGGCAACTTCCTGGCCTACGCCCGCGCCCAGTCGGCCGAGACGCGCGTGCCCGTGGGCGACATCGTCGAACTGTTCAACCGCCGCAGCGGCGACTACAGCCTGGGCCCCGTCAGCGATGCGGTGGTACGCAGCCACCAGGACGTGGCCGACACCTTCCTGAAGATCGGCGTGCTCGACGGCCCGGCCGACGTGAAGCCCCTGTGGGACCGCAGCTTCGAGAGCGTGCTGCGCCTGCCGGCCGCCTGACAGCCTGAGACCCTGACACCCATCTCCCGCCAACAGATACAGACAAGGACAGCACCATGAGCCAGCAGTCACAGCAACAAGACGGCGTCGTCGAATTCATCGGCATGATCCAGGGCCAGAAGGTCTCGGAGATCCACCCGGCCAAGGGCCCCGCGCTCGACCGCGACTACGTGCGCGCCTTCGCGCAGGCCCATGAGACGGCGGGCTTCGACCGCGTCCTCGTGCCGCACCACTCGACCAGCCCCGACGCCACGCTCACCGTGGCCTACGCGGCCTCGGTCACGGAGCGCATCCACTTCATGCTCGCGCACCGCCCCGGCTTCGTCGCGCCGACGCTGGCCGCGCGACAGTTCGCCTCGCTCGACCAGTTCAGCGGCGGCCGTCTCGCGGTGCACTACATCTCCGGCGGCTCCGACGAGGAACAGCGCCGCGACGGCGACTGGCTCGACCATGACCAGCGCTACGCGCGCACCGACGAATACCTCGAGGTGCTGCACAAGGTGTGGACGGCGGAGAAGCCCTTCGACCACGAAGGCGCGCACTACCGCTTCCAGAACGCCTTCTCCGAGGTGCGGCCGGTGCAGACGCGCAACGGCAAGCCGCACGTGCCGGTGTATTTCGGCGGCGCATCCGAGGCTGCCATTCCGGTGGCGGGCAAGTACGCAGACGTCTACGCGCTGTGGGGCGAGTCGCTCGACCAGGCGCGCGAACTCACCACCCGCGTGCGCGCCGAGGCGGCCAGGCACGGGCGCAGCGTGCGCTTCTCGGTGTCGTTCCGCCCGATCCTGGCGGAGACCGAAGAGGCCGCATGGGCGCGCGCGGAGAACATCCTCGCCGAGACAAAGCGTCTGCGCGTGGTGCAGGGCTACAACCGCGGCGGTCCGCAGCAGAGCGAAGGCGCCAAGCGGCTGCTGGCCGCTGCAGAGAAGGGCTCGCGGCTCGACAAGCGCCTGTGGACCGCGGTCGCGCAGGAGATCGGCGGGCGCTCCAACAGCACCGCGCTGGTCGGTACGCCCGAGCAGGTGGCCGACGCGCTGCTCGACTACTACGACCTGGGCGTGACCACCTTCCTGATCCGCGGCTTCGATCCGCTGGAAGACGCCCTCGACTACGGCCGCGAGCTGATCCCGCGTACGCGAGAGCTGGTGGCGCAGCGCGCGGCATCGGTCCGCAAGGCAGCCTGACCCCATCTTTCTCCCTCCCCCTCTGGGGGAAGGCAGGGGTGGGGGCAAGCGGCCTCCAACACCGTCATGGCGTCGAAGCAGTCGAGCCCCCATCCCAACCTTCCCCCAAAGAGGGAAGGAGCGAAAACCCAATACCCAGGAAACCCCATGAGCGCAGTTCTCTCCATCGATCGCAACGCGGCTTCGCAGCCGCTGAAGCTCAACCCGAACCCGCAGCAGAAGTACTGGTTCGACCCCCTTCCGCCGCGCACCACCATCCAGGCCGAGCGCCGCCACCGGCAGGAACGCCTGGCGGGCGCCTTCCGCCTGTTCGCGCGCTTCGGTTTCGCGCAGGGGCTGGCCGGGCACATCACGGCGCGCGACCCGGAGCTCACCGACCACTTCTGGGTCAACCCGCTGGGCATCCATTTCTCGCGCATCAAGGTGTCGGACCTGCTGCTCGTCAACTCGAAGGGCGAGACCGTGATCGGCGACAGGCCGCTCAACAAGGCGGCCTTCGCGATCCACGCGGCCATCCATGAATACAACCCGAAGATCATCGCCGCCGCCCACACGCACTCGACCTATGGCAAGGCCTGGTCGACGCTGGGCCGCAAGCTCGACACGATCACGCAGGACAGCTGCGTGTTCCACGACGACGTGGCGCTGTTCGACGACTTCACCGGCATGGTGGTCGACACCAGCGAGGGCGAGCGCATCGCCCAAGCGCTGGGCGACAGGAAGGGCGCCATCCTCAAGAACCACGGCATCCTGACGGCGGGCCCCACGGTGGAAGCTGCCGCCTGGTGGTACATCGCGCTGGACAACGCCTGCCACACGCAACTGCTGGCCGAGGCCGCGGGCAAGCCGCAGCCCATCGACGAGGCCACGGCACGCCACACGCACAGCCAGATCGGCGGGCCCGAAGGCGCGATCCATTCCTTCGACAGCCTCTACGAAGGCCTGGTCGAGGCCGAGCCCGAACTGCTTCTCTGACCCGAACCCCACGACGATGAACCCCAACTTCTCCCGCCGCAGCCTGCTGCGCGCCGGCGGCGCCGCCGCGGTGGTCGCCTCCGGCGGCCTGATCGCATCGCAGGCCTTCTCGCAGCAGTCCCGCAAGCTCACCTTCGCCTGGAACGCCACGGCCTTCTGCCTTTCGCCCGTCGTGGTGGCGCAGGAGCGCGGCTACTTCGAGCGCAACGGGCTGCAGGTCGACCTCATCAACTACACGGGCTCCACCGACCAGCTGCTGGAGTCGCTCGCCACCGCCAAGGCGGATGCGGCCGTGGGCATGATCCACCGCTGGCTCAAGCCGCTCGAATCGGGCTTCGACGTGAAGATCGTCGGCAGCTCGCACGGCGGCTGCGTGCGGCTGGTGGGCGCGAAGAGCGCGGGCGTCACCGACCTGGCGAGCCTGAAGGGCAAGACCATCGGCGTGTCGGACATCGCGAGCCCGGGCAAGAACTTCTTCTCGATCCTGCTCGCGAAGAACGGCATCGACGCCGAGAAGGACGTGGTCTGGCGCCAGTACCCGGCCGACCTGCTCGACATCGCGGTGAAGAAGGGCGAGATCCAGGCCATTGCCGACGGCGACCCCAACATCTACCTGATCGAGAAGCGCAACCAGGGCGCCTTCGTGGAGGTGGCGAGCAACCTCTCGGGCGAATACAAGGACAAGGTCTGCTGCATCGTCGGCGCGCGCGGCGAACTGGTGCGCAAGGACAAGGCGACCGTCGCCTCGCTGGTGCGCGCCATCGTGCAGGCCTCGGACTACGTGGCCGAGAACCCGAACGAGTCGGCCAAGCTCTTCGCCAGGTACTCGCCCAAGGTCGCGGTGGAAGACCTGCGCGCACTGCTGGGCACGCTCACGCACAAGCACCACCCCGTGGGCCGCAACCTGCGCGACGAGGTCGAGTTCTATGCGCGCGATTTCCGCGGCGTGGGCGTGCTCAAGAAGACCACCGACCCGGTCCGCTTCGCCGAGCACGTCTCCTTCGATCCCCTGGCATGAACACGGACAGGAGCCCCATCCGCATGAACCACAGTTCCCGTCGTCAGTTTCTCGCCCGAGGCACGGCCGCCGCCGCTGCCGTCGCTTCCGCCGTCGCATTTCCCGGCGTGGTTTCCGCGCAGGGCCGCCCGGTGCTCAAGGCCGGCGACCAGAAGGGCGGGCTGCGCGCGCTGCTCGAGGCGGCGGGCGGGCTGGAAGGCCTCGGCTACGACATCCAGTGGTCGGAGTTCCCGGCCGCCGCGCCGCTGGCCGAGGCGCTCAACGCCGCGGCGGTCGACTCGGGCCCCATCGGCGACGCGCCGCTGATCTTCGCCCTGGCGGCCGGCACGCGCGTGAAGGCCATCGGTGCGAACCGTTCCGACTCCTACGGCACGGCCGTGCTCGTGCGGCCCGATTCGACGCTGAAGACCGCAGCCGACCTCAAGGGCAAGAGCGTCGCCACCAACCGCGGCTCCATCGGCCACTACGTCACGCTCAAGGCCATCACGTCGGCCGGCCTCAAGCCGGAGGACGTGAACCTGCGCTTCCTGGCGCCGGCGGATGCCAAGCTCGCGCTCACGCAGGGCTCGGTCGACGCCTGGGCCACCTGGGAGCCCTACACCGCGCTGGCCGAGGTCAGCAAGCACGCGCGGGTGCTCGTCAGCGGCCGCGGCCTGCTGCCGGGGCTGAGCTACCTCGCGGCCACCGACAGCGCCATCGCCGCCAAGCGGCCGGTGCTGCAGGACTTCCTGCAGCGCGTGGTGAAGGCGCAGCTCTGGTCGTACCGCAACGTCGATGCCTACTCGGCCGCGCTGGCGCGCATCATCGGCATTCCGCCCGAGGCGGCGAAGCTGCAGTTCGAGCGCCGCCAGCAGAAGTGGGTGGCCATCGACGCGCAGGTCATCGCCGACCAGCAGGGCACGGCCGACTTCTACCGGCAGGTGGGGCTCATCAAGCAGCCGCTGGACGTGAAGGGCACCTTCGACACCGGCTTCGGCGTGGCCGGCTGAGACAGGAAGCGCTGCGCGGGACCGTAGCTGAGTCCAAGACTCGCGTAGTTGCGTCCCCGGGGCGCGGGGCTGTGCTGGCTAGAGTCGTCGCATGACTTCCTATGCCATTTCCCCCGCACCCGTCCATTCGCTGCCCATCCAGGGCGAGCAGGCCCGCTTCCCGGTCAACCGCATCTTCTGCGTGGGCCGCAACTACTCCGAGCACGCCCGCGAGATGGGCCACAACCCCGACCGCGAGCCGCCGTTCTTCTTCATGAAGCCGGCCAGCGCCATCGTGGCCGACGGCGGCGAGTTCGCCTACCCAACCTTGTCGAGCGACGTGCACCACGAGATCGAACTGGTGGTCGCGCTCAAGACCGGCGGCGCGAACATCGCCGCGGCCGACGCGCTCGGCCACGTGTACGGCTATGCCGTCGGCCTCGACATGACCCGTCGCGACCTGCAGTCCGAGGCCAAGAAGATGGGCCGCCCCTGGGACACCGGCAAGGCCTTCGACGGCTCGGCGCCCTGCGGCGAGCTGGTGCCGGTGGCCAGGGCCGGCCATCCGTCCAAGGGCGAGATCCGCCTCGATGTGAACGGCGCCCAGCGCCAGGTGGGCGACCTCGCCGACATGATCTGGAACGTGCCCGACACCATCGCCTACCTTTCGACACTGTTCACGCTGCAGCCCGGCGACCTGATCTTCACGGGCACCCCGGCCGGCGTGGCGGCGGTGCAGCGCGGCGACCGCATGCGCGGCAGCGTGGCGGGTGTCGGCGTGCTCGACGTAGCGGTCGTCTGAGGCTGAGGACCGCGCTCCCGCCGCGCCGACCGCGCCTGGCGGGCGGGGCCGGTTCGCCGGCCCCCGAGTTGGCGTACCCTCGCAGGCGAAAGACGAAGACGCCTGCCCCGATGCGCCCCTCCACACCCACGTCCGTCCGAACCTACGGCATGCACGAGCGTGCCGACCATCTCGACTTCGACATCCGCTTCCAGGGTGCGCGCAACGAGCTCACGCTGCCGCACCGGCATGCGTATTTCCAGATCCAGGTCGGCATCGAGGGCAGCTCGCAGCAGTCCATCGGCGGCGAGGTGCGGCCCTTCGGGCCGCGGCACCTGAGCTTCGTGCTGCCGTACCGGGTGCACGTGATTCCGCATCCGCCCGACGCGCTGTACTGCATCGTCAACTTCGACCAGCGCTTCCTGTGGCCCGAGCTCGACGTCGACGCGCTCGACCTCGAAGACGTACCGCTCGCGCGGCACCCCGACCTCGCGCCCTTCCTGTTCCAGGAGTACGTCGACTTCGCCTTCGACGAGGCCGACTTCGCGCGCATCCGCGGCTGGCTCGACGAGCTGCATGCGCTGAACGCGAGCCGCAGCTTCGGCGCCAAGACGGCGATGCGCGGCATCCTGCAGCAGGTCATCGGTCTGGCCTGCATGCGGCAGGAGCAGGCGCTGATGCGGCTTTCGCTGCAGCACGACGGCAAGACCTCGCAGCGCGACGCGCTCCAGCGCGTGGTGCGCTACGTGCGCGACAACCTCGACAAGCCGCTGTCGCTCACCGATGCGGCGGCCGCCGCCTTCCTCTCGCCCAACTATCTGGCCAACCTGCTGCGCAAGGAGACCGATCGCACCTTCACCGACCTCGTGACCGAGCGGCGCATCGAGCGCGCGAAGGAACTGCTGTCGTCCACCTCGCTGCTGGTGCGGGAGATCGCGCACCAGTGCGGCTTTGCCGACGAGGCGTACTTCAACCGGCGCTTCCGGCAGGTGGTGGGCAGCACGCCGCGCAACTTCAGGCGCGAGCACGTGGTGGGCAGGGGCGTGTAGGGTCTGTTCGCGCGATTTCCGGGGTCGCGTCGGTGCTCCCACCCTCCGGGAAGGCATCCAGTGCACGCCAATCGGCGTTGCGCTTCCAGCGTGTGCGCATGCACACGCGTCGTCGCGCGCCTTGATCGCCCGCTCTGACTGCCCTTCGCGGCCCCGGAAATGGCGCGAACAGGCCCTATGCGCTGCCGCGTTCCACCGCCCTCGCGATGCGTGACAGGCGGCTCAGCAGCGGCCCGAAGAGCTCGGCCGGCGTGTTGCCGTAGCCCAGCACCAGCCCGCTGTATGGCGCTATCGGCGGCGTCGGCGGCACCCGCTGCATCGCGAAGCCCGACAGCGGCGTGGGCGCGATGCGATGGCGCAGTGCCTCTGCGGCGATCTTCCGGTCGTCGAAGCGCTCGGGCAGGCGCACCGTGAGATGCATGCCGCAGTGGCCGCCGTCGATCTCGTGCGGCACCTCGAAGTGCCTGCCCAGTGCGAGCCGCAGCGCCTGCTGCCGGTCGCGGTACAGCCTGCGCATGCGGCCCAGGTGGCGGCTGAACTGGCCGCTTTCCATGAAGTCGGCCATGGCTAGCTGTTCGTATCGGTGGCCGCCGCGCAGCATCTCTTCGAGCGGCGTCCGCACGGCGTCCACGAGCCGCTCGGGCAGCACGAGGAAGCCGAGCCGAAGCGCGGGGAACATCGTCTTGCTGAACGAGCCGACGTAGAGCACGGGCGCGTCGTCGACCAGCCCCTGCATCGCGACGATGGGCTCGCCGGTGTGGCGGAACTCGCTGTCGTAGTCGTCCTCGACGATCCACGCGCCGTGCCGGCGGGCCTGTGCAATGAGCTCCAGGCGGCGCGCGATGCTCAGCACGGAGCCCATCGGGTATTGGTGCGACGGCGTGGTGTAGACCAGCCGGGGCGGGTGCTCCCGCCAATCGCGCCCGTCCACGCAGAGCCCCTCGGCATCCACGCGCATGGGCACGATGCGCATGTCGCCCGCGTGCATGGCGGCCTTCGCGCCGCGGTAGCCCGGGTCCTCGACCCAGCCGGTGTCCCCCGGGTTGGAAAGCAGCCGCACGCACAGCGAGATGGCCTCCTGTGCGCCTTCGGCGATGACGACCTGCCGCGGCTCGCAGCGCACGCCGCGCGCCACCGACAGATGCCGCGCGATCGCCGCGCGCAGCGCAGGCTCGCCCAGCGGATCGCCGTAGCCCAGGGCTGCAGAGCCTCCTTCGCGGATCGCGCGCTCCAGCGAGCGCCGCCATGCGGCCAGCGGGAAGTGCGACAGCGCGGGCACGCCGGGGCGCAGCGCCGCGCCCATGTCGGCACGCGAGGCGCTCGGCAGGATCCTGGCGAGGCGCTGCGCGGTGGCAGGCGTGGCTGGCGGCCTGCCCGTGCGCTCGTCCGCCCGCTCGCGCTTCGACGGCGTTGGTGATGAAAGCTCGGTCACGCGCGTGCCCTGCCGGTCGGGCCGCACATAGCCCTCGGCGGCCAGGTGCTCGTAGGTCGCGGTGACCGTGTTGCGCGAGACGCCGAGCGCCTCGGCCAGCGCACGGGAGCCCGGCAGGCGGCTGCCGGGCGCGAGGCTGCCGTCGAGGATGGCGCCCTTGAGCCGGTCGTGCAGCTGGCGCTGCATCGGTGCGGCCCCCGGTCCCCTGGACAGCGGGGATTCGAGCAGGGCGGAAGGCGGCAGGGGAAGGGTGGAGCGTGGCACCATCAAATCGGCTTCTCATGGCGCTTTTCGTGGCGCCACGTTGCGGCTACTTTAACGTCCTCCGGCATCGCCGCTCACCATCCACCGAAAGAGTCTTCACCCATGTCAGCCCGCCAGAACGAGTTCGGCCAGTCCATCGGCCCCGACCTGCCCGAATGGACGCCGCGCTCCCTGCCGCCGCGCCGCGTCCTCAAGGGGCGCTTCTGCAGGCTCGAACCGCTCGACGCCGGCCGGCACGCCGATGACCTGCACGCCGCCTATGCGCAGGCGCCCGATGGCCGCGACTGGACCTACCTCGGCATCGAGCGTCCCGCCGATGCCGACGGCACCAGGGCCTATGTCGAGCGCATCTCCAAAAGTACCGACCCGCTGCACTTCGCCGTCGTCGACAAGCAGAGCGGCCGCGCCGTCGGCTCGCTGGCGCTGATGCGCATCGATCCGGCCAACGGCGCCATCGAGGTGGGCACCGTCAACTTCTCGCCGCTCGTGAAGAACACGCCGATGTCCACCGAGGCGCAGTACCTGCTGATGAAGCTCGCCTTCGACGAGCTGGGCTACCGCCGCTACGAGTGGAAGTGCGACAACTTCAACGAGCCTTCCAAGCGCGCGGCGCTGCGGCTGGGCTTCAGGTACGAGGGGCTGTTCCGCCAGGCGGTGATCTACAAGGGCCGGGGCCGCGACACGGCGTGGTTCTCGATCATCGACGGCGAGTGGCCGGCGCTGCGCACGGCCTTCGAGCGCTGGCTGGCGCCGGACAACTTCGATGCGCAGGGGCGGCAGCGCATGTCGCTGGACAAGTTCCGGCTGCCGTCCGCCTGACGCGCGGGGCGCGTCCGGCTACTTGCCGGGCTTCTGCGACTGCTCGCACTCGACCTGGATCAGCTCGCGCTCATCCAGCGTCGCGCCGATGCGCACCGCGCTCAGGCAGCCGCCCCACACGCAGCCGGTGTCGGTGGAGAGCAGGTCGGGGCGCGAGAGCCAGCCCAGCGTCGACCAGTGGCCGAAGGCGAGGGTGGCGTTCGAAGTCCTGCGACCGGGCACGTCGAACCAGGGCATGTAGCCCTCGGGGGCGTTGGAGGCACTGTCCGTGACGTCGAAGTCCATCACGCCGTCGGCCGTGCAGAAGCGCAGCCGCGTCAGCGCGTTGACGATGGCGCGCAGGCGGGCGCTGCCGGTGAGGGTGTCCTGCCACTGCGCCGGCTCGTTGCCGTACATCGACATCATGAATTCGCCCAGCGCGGGCCCGCGCAGCACCGATTCGACCTCGGAGGCCAGCACCAGCGCGTCGCCCACCGTCCATTGCGGCAGTACGCCCGCATGCACCATCAGCAGGTCGCCGCTGCCGATGCGCATGTGCAGCGCCATGTGCTGGTTGCGCAGCCAGTCGAGCAGTTCCTCGGCATCCGGGGCGGCAAGAAGCTCGGCGAGGGTGTCCTTGCGGCCGGCCTTGCGCGCGCCGTGCGCCACGCCCAGCAGGTGCAGGTCGTGGTTGCCCAGCAGGCTCAGCGCGGAGGCGCCGTAGCCCCGTATGCGGCGCAGCACGGCCAGCGAATCGGGTCCGCGGTTCACCAGGTCGCCCAGCAGCACGAGGGTGTCGCGGCTGGGGGAGAAATCGATCTTCTGCAGCAGCCGCTGGAAGGGGGCGTCGCAGCCCTGCAGGTCGCCAATCAAGTAAAGTGCCATTCCCCCATTCTCTCCCTCAGTTCATGGATGTCTTCCTCCTGGCCTTGCTGACCACGCTGAACGCGTTGTTCGCAATGTCCGAAATGGCCCTTTCCACCAGCCGGCGTGCACGTCTCGCGGCATTGGCCGAAACGGGAGACGCCGGGGCCGTGGCCGCGCTGAAGCTGATGGAGTCGCCCACGCAGTTCCTCTCGACGGTGCAGATCGGCATCACCTCCATCGGCATGCTCAGCGGCATCGTGGGCGAGGCGGCCTTCGCCGAGCCGCTCGGCGTGTGGATGGAAGGCCTGGGCATGGGCCGGGGCACCGCCAGCATCGTGTCGACCGCGGTCGTCGTCACCTGCATCACCTTCTTCACCATCATCTTCGGCGAGCTGGTGCCCAAGCGCATCGGCCAGCTCTACCCCGAGCCGGTGGCGCGCTGGGTGTCCCGCCCGATGCGCGGCCTGGCCAAGGGCGCCAAGCCCTTCGTGTGGCTGCTGGCCGGCGCCACCGCCGCCACGCTGAAGGTGCTGCGCATCGACGCCAACGCGGCCCGCTCGGTGACCGAGGAAGAGATCTCCGCGAGTCTCGAAGAGGGCGTGGACGCCGGCGTCATCGAGCAGCACGAGCACCAGATGGTGCGCAACGTGTTCCACCTCGACGACAGGCGCCTGTCGTCGCTGATGATCCCGCGTGCCGACATCGAGTGGCTCGACGCATCGTTCACCGTGCAGCAGGCTTTGCAGAAGGTGGCCGACGCGGCCGCGCTCAACCTCGTGCATTCCTGGTACCCCGTGTGCCGCAATTCGCTCGACGACGTGGTCGGCGTGGTCAGCGTGGCGCACCTGCTGCGCCTGGGGCCTGCGCACACCGGCGTGCTGGGCCAGGAGGCATCGCCCGCCGTGTTCGTGCCCGAGACGCTCACCGGCATGGAGCTGCTGGAACAGTTCCGCGCCCGTGCCGGCCGGCTCGTGTTCGTGGTCGACGAATACGGCGTGGTGCAGGGTCTCATGACGCCGCGCGACCTGCTCGAAGCCATCACTGGCGAGCTGCAGCCCGGCATGCAGACCGACGCCTGGGCGCATCAGCGTGCCGATGGCCTGTGGGAGCTCGACGGGCTCATGCCGGTGTCGGAACTGCGCGCGCGCCTCGGCATCCGCGAGCTGCCCGACGAGGAGCGCGGCCGCTACAACACCGTGGCCGGCCTGCTGATGGCCGTGTCGGGCCACCTGCCGGAGGTGGGCGAGCAGATCGACTGCGCCGGCTGGTGCTTCGAGATCCTCGCGCTGGAAGGCCGCCGCATCGACCGCGTGCTGGCCTCGCCCGATCCGAGCGCGCAGCCCAAGGAAGAGTAGGGCGCGGGCCATGCTGTCGCTGCAGGCTCTCAGCTGCCCCCAGTGCTCTGCGCCACTGCCGCGCGCCGCCCGCTGGCGCACGGTGAACTGCAGCTACTGCGGCGCCACCGTGGTGCGCGGCCAGGAGATCGTCGAGCGAGAGAGCTTTCGCGCCGCGTGGCGCCGGGCCAATGCCGACGTGCCCGGCGGGCGTGTCCTCGCATGGCGGGGCGCACGCTACCGCGTGCTCGCGCCGCTGGCCACGGGCGAGCACGCCGAGGTGCTGCTGGCCCAGCGCCTGGGCGCGATGCCCGAGCGGGTCACCTTCAAGCTCGCGCGCGAGAGTTCGGCCGACGGCGTGCTTCAGCGCGAATTCACCGTGCTGCAGGCGCTGCAGGATCTTTCCGTGCCGGGCGCCGCCTACTTCACCCGCCGCCTGCCGCAGCCGCTGGGCATCGGCGTGGCCGAAGGAATGGCCAGTGCGACGGGCGAGGGCTCGCGCCAGGCGCTGGTGCTGCGGCATCCGACCGGCTTCTGGGGCAGCCTGCACGACGTGCAGCAGGCCAACGCGCAGGGCATCGACCCGCGCCACGCCGTGTGGCTCTGGCGCCGCATGCTGGAGGTGCTGGCCTTCGTGCACGGCGCCGGCTGGACGCACCGCGACCTGTCGCCCGCGCATGCGCTGGTGCATCCGCGCGACCATGGCGTGCTGCTGATCGGCTGGTCTCGCGCGCAGCAGGCCGGCGGCGCCGCGCACGAAGCGGCGGTCGCTCGCGACCTGATGCAAGCGGCCTGGGCCGTGCGTGCCGCGCTGCACGGCGGCGCGGCCGGCGAGCCCGGCCTGGGCCTTCACACGCCGGCGCCGCTCGCTGCCCTGCTGCGCGAATGCAGCGAGGACGCGGCCGCCTGCCGCCGCCTCGGCGCGCAAGGCATCGAGCAGGCGCTGTCGGCGGCCTCGCGCGAAGCCTTCGGTGCACCGAGGTTTGTCCACTTCGATCCTGCGCCGCGCGCCGCCGCCTGAGCACCGCAACGCCAGGAACTACAACCAGTCACAGAGGAGAGCACAACCCATGGGCTACGGAAACTACTCGCATGCCGCCCACACGGCACTGATCGCGGACCGCGCCGCGAGGCCCGGCGCGGAGGTCTTCACGCAGCGCTCCACCCATCCGCTGATGAACCCGCACGGGCTCAAGGTGCGCGAGTCGCGCGACAACGCCGACCATCCGAACTCGCTGGGCATCGCCTTCGCACTCGACGTGACGGGCTCCATGGGCGACATCCCGCAGATTCTCGCGCGCCGCGAGCTGCCCACCTTCATGAAGCTGCTGACCGACTGCGGCGTGGCGGACCCGCAGCTCATGTTCATGGCCATCGGCGACGCCAACTCCGACCACGCGCCGCTGCAGGTCGGCCAGTTCGAATCGACCGCCAACCTCATGGACCAGTGGCTCACCTGGAGCTACCTGGAAGGCGGTGGCGGCGGCACCGGCGAGGAAAGCTACGAGCTCGCCTTCTACGTCATGGCCCAGCACACCGACATGGACTGCTGGGTCAAGCGCAGGAAGCGCGGCTACCTGTTCGTGACGGGCGACGAGCTGCCGTACCCCGCGGTCTCGCGCCACCAGGTCGAAGCGCTCATCGGCGAGAAGCTCGACGAGGACATTCCCATCGAGGAAGTCATCGCCGCCGCGGCCGAGACCACGAACCTGTTCTTCCTGATTCCCGACGCGCAGCGCCGCCGCCGCTGCGAGGGCCGCTGGCGCGAGCTGCTGGGCGATCACGTCATCTGCATGGACTCGCCCGACGACGCCTGCGCCGTGGCGGCCGGCATCGTCGCCCTCACCGAGAAGGCCGTGCCCAGCCTGGACGCGCTGGCCGGCGTGATGAGCGCCACCGGCATGGGGAAGGAGCGCGTCGGCGGCGTGCTGCACGCGCTCGACGCCTATGCCGCGCTGCTCGACCCCAACGCACCTCGCCACGCGACGCCCAGCGTGGCGGCAGCCGCGTCCGGTGCGCGCTCGTCTTGGTGGAAGCGGCTCTTCGGCTGACGGCCGTGTGACGGCTCACGCTTCCCCGCACTACGTCTCGCTGCTGGGCCTCGGCTTCGGAGACTGCGGCAAGGGGCTCTTCACCGACCACTTCGGCGCCACGCCGGGCGCCCACACCGTGGTGCGCTTCAACGGCGGCGCGCAGGCCGGCCACAACGTCGTGCTGGCCGACGGCCGCCACCACACCTTCTCGCAGTTCGGCGCCGGCAGCTTCCATGCCGGCATGGGCACGGTGCTCGCGAGCCCGGTGGTCGTGCACCCCACCGCGCTGCGCGTCGAGGAAGCCGCGCTGCGCCGGGTCGGCGTGCAGGACGCTTTTGCACGACTGTCGATCGACGCGCGCTGCCGCGTGACCACGCCTTTCCACCAGGCGGCAGGTCGGCTGCGTGAATTGGAGCGGGGCGAGGCTGCGCACGGCAGCTGCGGCGTCGGCGTGGGCGAGACCGTGCGGCAGGCGCTGGCCTCGCCCGACGAAGCGCTGCGCTATGGCGACCTGCGCAGCACCGCCCGCACGCTCGAGAAGATCGAGGCGCTGCGCACCGCGCTGCTGCGCGAGTTCGAAGCCAGCCCGGCGCTGCACCATGCCGACGCCGCACAGGAAATCGCCATGCTGCGCGACGGCACGCTGGCGCGCCGCTGGCTCGAGGCGGCGGCGCCCTGCGTGGCGCAGTCGCCGCCCGCGGACATCGACCGCATCGCGCAGCGCCTCGCGATGCCCGGCACCGTGATCTTCGAGGGCGCCCAGGGTGTGCTGCTCGACGAATGGCGCGGCTTCCATCCGCACACCACCTGGAGCACCATTTCCACTGCCGCCGTCGAGGCCGTGCTGCACGACGCCGGCATCGACGCCCCCGTGCAGCACCTCGGCGTGCTGCGCACCTACCTCACCCGCCACGGCACCGGCCCGCTGCCCACGCACGACCCCTTGCTCGACGCGCGACTGGCCGAGCCGCACAACGCCGACGAAGGCTGGCAGGGCGCGTTCCGCAGGGGCCACCCCGATGCGGTGCTGCTGCGCTACGCGCTCGATGTGGCCGGAACGCTCGACGGGCTGGTGGTGAGCCACCTCGACGCCATCGAGGGAGCGGGGCTGCGCTGGTGCTCGGGCTATCGCACGGCAGACGCGGGCCGGATCGCGTCGCTGCCGCTCGGGGGCGTACGCGACCTCGATCATCAGCAGGCGCTGACGCAGCTGCTGCGAAGCGCCGAGCCCATCTACGAGCCGCACCTCATCGCCACGCCGCACGCGTGGGTGGAACACGCGGAGGCGCTGAGCGGCCTGCCGGTTCGCTTCGGCTCTTTCGGGCCGACGCGGGAGAGCGTCCGAGGGCGAAAGCATCTGCCCTGATCGAGGACTCAGGTGGGTCGGCCGGCAGCGGCGTGCGACCTATCCATGCGGGGCAAGAAAGCGGGTTCTATGGCAACAAGCCCCCGCGTCCCAGGCTCCCGGCATGCCGGCCGACATCTCTGCGAGCCTTCTGCCGACTCGTCGGGATGTGACTTTGTGCATCAATTTCTTACAATGCGTTGCGTTCCGTTTCGCCGGTGCAACCCAAATCGCGCCTTCGTACATTCACCGCGTCCGCCCATGCCTTCTTCCAGACTTGCCTACAGCTTCGCTCGCAACGTCCGCCTGACCGCAGGCCTGATTTCCGCTCTGGCTTCCGCTCTGGCGTTGGCCGCGTGTGGCGGTGGCGGAGGTGGCGCGGGCAACGCGGCATTCTTCGTTCCCCCTGCACAGCAGCCCGCCACGCCTGCGCCCGCCGACACATCGGGCAAATCCACGGTGCTGATGCGCGTCAAGCCGGAGGCGGTCGGCGTCAACTGCACCTTGGGCGGCGCACGTGTCGAGGCCGGCCTGGACGCCGACGCCAATCACGTGCTCGCGGACAGCGAAGTCACGTCCACCCAGTACATCTGCAACGCCACTGCCGGGGTGGACGGCCTCAGCACGCTGGTGCGCATGCGGGCCGAGCCCGCCGGCAGCAACTGCGCGCAGGGCGGCTCGCAGGTGCTGGCCGGCAAGGACCTGAACCGCAACGACGTGCTCGAGGATTCGGAAGTGACCAGTTCGGCCTACGTCTGCGGCGGTGCGCCGGGCGCGACGGGCGCCACGGGGTCGAGTGGCCGCGACAGCCTGCTCGCATTCGCCGCCGAAGCGCCGGGCGGCACCTGCACCTATGGCGGTCAACGAGTGCAGTCCGGGCTGGACCTGAATGCCAACGGCGTGCTCGACGCCGCAGAGGTCACGGCCACGGCCTACGTGTGCGCGGCCGCGCCGGCCGATACGCGCTGGGTCAGCGTCACCGCATCGAGTGTCCAGACCGAGTCGAACACCGGCTATCAGGCGAATTCGGGCACCGGCGTCACGCTCACCCTTCCGCCCGCGCCCACGGTGGGCGACTGGATCAAGGTGGTGGGGGTGGGCAGCGGCGGGTGGACCATCGCGCAGAACGCGGGGCAGCGCATCGACACGCGCGGCCTGCCCGGCGGAACGGACTTCGACTGGCGCTCGGTGGCGCCCGCCGGTAGCTGGGTCGGCCTGGCCTCGTCCGCTGATGCCACCCACCTGGCGGCAGTATCCAGCATCGGCGAGCTGTACACCTCGATCGATTCCGGGGCGAGCTGGGTCCTGCGCCTGCCGGTACAGACCTGGAGTGGCATCGCTTCTTCCAGCGATGGCCTTAAGCTGCTCGCTGCAGTCAACGGCGGCGCGCTTTTCCGTTCGACCGACGGCGGCGATACGTGGACCAACGACGGCTCGTCCCGAGCCTGGACCGCGGTGGCCAGTTCCGCCGACGGGTCGCGCCTGGTCGCGACCGCCTACCTCGGGCAGATCTGGACCTCGGCGGACGGCGGCAGCAGCTGGACGGCGCGCGAGTCGAGCCGCGCCTGGCGCTCCGTGGCTTCTTCGGCCGATGGCCGGGTTCTGGTGGCGGGCACCAATGGCGGGCAGCTGTATGTCTCGACCGACTATGGCGTGAGCTGGACCGCACGCGCGAATGGCCAGTTCTGGTGGTCGGTGGCAGCGTCTGCCGACGGCAGCATCCTGTACGCCACCGTGGACACGGGCGCTGTCTGGGTTTCCACCGATTCGGGTACCACATGGGGCGCGCAGAGCGTCAACCGGGACTGGCGAGGCATCGCCA
Organism: Variovorax atrisoli; assembly: GCF_014195185.1. Taxonomy (NCBI): domain Bacteria; kingdom Pseudomonadati; phylum Pseudomonadota; class Betaproteobacteria; order Burkholderiales; family Comamonadaceae; genus Variovorax; species Variovorax atrisoli. Next base: position 126,628 of record NZ_JACIBG010000008.1, read on the forward strand.
CGTCCGCCGACGGCCGCTACGTCGTGGCCGCCACCAGCGGTGGCAGCCTCTACGAGTCCAGCGACCGTGGCCAGACCTGGCACGCGACCAGCGATGGCGGTGCCTGGACTGCGGTTGCGAGCAGTGCCGACGGCGTGAAGGTGACTGCTGCCAAGTCGGGCTCGACCATCCAGATCGGCACGCGTCGCACGTCGACCACCCTCGGCATCGCCGGGTCGATTTCCGGAGGCCAGCAGGATTCGCTGGAGCTGCAATACGTGGGGGGCGGCGTATTCATGCCCGTCGGCTACGTGTTGGCCAATCTGGCGTTCGTCGTTCGCTAAGTCCGCTTGGCGGGCTCCTAGCATGCTGAGCTGGTGCTGAGCCGCCTCTATGCCGTCGAGGGAACTGGGCTGCACGGGTGCGCTGGTTGTCGCACTGCCGATGCGGGTCGGACCGCGCCGCTGCCACGTGGCGGCATATGGGAGCTCGACCATCGGCAGATGCTGTTGCAGTTGCTGCGAAATGCCGAACTCTCTATCAGCCGCACCTCATCGCGGCGCCGCACGCGTGGGTGTAATACGCAGAGGCACTGAGAGGCGCGATACCGTGCGTGGGCGTAAGCATCTGTCTTGAAATGCGTGCAGTCCGCTCTGGTATAGAACAGTGATGGATCAACAGGGAGCAAGAGATGAAGACATTTGCAGTTTCTGATGTGGCCCGTGGCAAGCCTTACGAGTCACTCGACGCGCGGGAGTGCGTCCGCAGCTTGCTCGTCAAGCCGGCCGAGGACATGCACTGCGCTGCGGCCCGCTTGGTCTCGTGCGATACGCAGCACGCATTTGTGAAAGCGGCTCATGACGCCTTCTACGATCACCATCCATTGGTGATTCGACCGGACGACATCTGGTTTTGCATAGCTCAGGGTTTCGCCGCACATGTGCGACAGAACGCCGAAGTGCTCCGATCGCGATTGGTGACGCACGAGGGCAAGAGAACACTTGTTGTCGCGAGGCCCGATTTCGTTCTCGGCCAGCCGAACCCGTGGCCCGAGGTTTTCGATGCCTTCTCCGTGCAGATCGGAGAATGCGTAGGTGAACTGAAGGATGTTGTCAGCGTCCGCTTTTCGACCACCACTCTCGTTGAAGCGGCCGCATTTGATGTCTGCCTGATGGAAACCTTCGAAGGCTACTTCGACTATGAGGTGCGTTGCGGTTGCGGTATTCCCGAGATAAGGCTGCTCGGTACCCCGGAAGATTGGGCTTCGATGATTCCTCGCATCAGGCAGCTCGCTACCTATGGACTTGAGGAATGGAGCGAGACGCTCTGCGCCGTTCTGGACAAGATCCACCGTGCCGCGGCAGGTGAAGTCGATATCGACTTCTGGCGCTCATTCTTCCGCTACCAGAGCGGTTCCGGGCCGTCCGAGCTGACCGGCTGGATCGTCACTTTGTTTCCGTACTTGATAGTCGATTGGAGTACCAATGCGCTCGGGCCCAACAAATACCTGGGCCGTTGGAAAGCGCACCTCGACGCCGCAAATACGCGCACCAGTTGGTTGCGCTACGACGTTCCGCCCGAAGGCCCTGGCATCGGGGCCATACCGCAAGCATTGGCCAGTGCTCCTCTGCGCTGCATCGATGAACTGACTGGTCTAAAGCATCAGATGCGATTCGTGGCGGGTATGTTCGGCGTTGAGCAGGACGAGGAGACTGGCGCACTGGCAGCCAGCTTTGGGTGGGCGGTGGTTCATGAGAATTCCGAAGTGGTCTGAATAAGCCGCATGCTTGGTCCATGTCCCGGGGGGCTCGACATCGGCAAAAGTACGGATGTTTGTGCCTTGGTGACATCAAGCTACATTTGTCTCCAGGAGGTGGAACATGGCGGGTTTCTGGCGAAGGAGCGAAGCCAAAACGCAAGAGGCGAGACCTGCGAAGACCGAATCACCCGAGAGCAGTGGTGCAAGACCGCGACCTCAGGCCAGTTGGTCGGCCCAGGTTTTCGACGACATCGAATGGCGGAGGTTCGAGGCGCTTTGCGAGGCGCTGTTCGCCCAGGCGGGCATGCGAACGGAAAGCCAGTCGCATGGTGCCGACGGCGGCATCGATATTTGGCTTCATTCGGAAAACAGTCCCAAGCCGATGATCGTCCAGTGCAAGCACTGGCGAAGCAAGCCTGTTGCGGTGCAACAGGTGCGCGAGTTCTTCGGGGTGCTCAAGTCGCATGATCTGCAGTACGGCACGTTTGCCACCAGCTCCACCTTCACATCCGATGCACTGGCTTTCGCGAAGGCCAACGGCATCAACGCGCAGGATCGGCAGGGGTTGCTGCAACTGATTGCGAAGCGCACGCCAGAACAGCAGGCGGCGCTTCTCTGCGTGGCCTACGAAGGCGATTACTGGCGACCGACCTGTGTCAAGTGCGGCATCAAGATGGTGGAGCGTCAGCCCAAGGATGGCGGCAACCCGTTCTGGGGCTGTGCCAACTTCGCCCGGCTGCGATGCATGAACAAGATGCAGATGGCGGGCAGGGCCTGAAACGGCGTTCACTCAGTGGAGTTGCAGTTCCATGAAGAGCCGCATCATGTACATCGAGGCGAAGTCGAACGGTCTGACGGGACCGGCCCGCATCGGCCGGGTCAGGGTTTCCAAGACGGGCGCAACGCTCTACTACGCGGGAAAGACGTTCAGCAGCTTGAAGGGAAGCGGCTTCAAGTCGAACTATTTCGACGTGGAAACCGGCGAGCACTACTGGATTTCAGGACCTCGAAAGGATGGGCGCGATGCCCTTTATCCGACGCACATCCGGCCCACCATAGACGATGATGTGCGCGACGAGTATTGGTCGAAGATCCGCAGAACCACAGTGCGGCACTGGTAGCCGCAGGCCCACGACCAATCGACGCCGCACGCAAGCTTCACCACGCGTACCCCGCCTGCACCCGGGCCGCTACCCGGCTGCCGCTTCCGCTGCTGGTCGCGGTCGAGAGTCCCACCCCCAGGTTCAGGTTGTCGTTGACCTGGTAGCCGAAGGCGACGCCCAGCCCCGATGCGCCCGCGTAGTTGCCGACGGCGGCGCCCATCCATTTCTTTCCTGCAGCCAGCGTCGGCATCGATGGCATGGCCAGCGCCGCCGCGACGCCCTGCGCGGCGAAGGCGTTCGCCTGGCTGGTCGCGTTGGCCACGGCCTGCTGCAGTTGGCCGAGGTTGACGGCGTCGGTGGCCAGCAGGGCTGGCGCGACATTCGTGATGCCGCGCAACTGGTTGGTGGCGGCGTTGCCGACCGACACGGTGTTGTCTCGATCGGCCACCGAGCCCTGGCCCAGCGCCACCGCGTTGTTGCCGCTGGCCAGCGTGTTCGCGCCCAGCGCGACGGCGTTGTTGCCGGCGGCCACGGCGTTGTTGCCCACCGCGGTGGTGGGATCGGCCAGCGCCTTCGCGCCCGCGCCGATGGCCACGGAGCCCGCGTGGTTGGCCTGCGCGCCGTTGCCGACGGCCACGGTGTTCTCTCCGGTGGCCTGCGCGTTGGTACCCATCGAGGTGCTGCCCGCGCCACTGGCGCCCGCGCCCGGGCCGCAGGCCACCGAGCCGCTTGCGCTCACCGCGCACACGCCGCTGGACAGGGCCTGGTTCATCAGCGACTGCAGCGCGCTGAACTGCTGCACGGTGAAGTTGTTGGCAGTGGTGATGGCCGTCTGCTGCGCCTGCTGCACCTGGCCGACGTTGGCCGCATCGGTGCTTGCCTGGCCGGTGCCCACATTGTTGATGACCGTCCCAGCACCATTGTTGGCGTTGAGCTGCAGCGTGGCGCCGCCCGCGCCGTACTGCGCCGAATTCTGCGCGAGACCCAAGGCCGTGTTGGAGGCCTGCTGCACGGTGTAGAGCTGGCTGCCGTTCACCGCATCGGTGCTGGTTGCGTTCACAGCGCCCGCGCTCACGTTGACGAGAGTGCGCGTCTGGCCGGCCGATCCGAATGAAACCGTGTTCGCCGTGGTGGCGACCGAGTTGGCGCCGATGGCGATGCTGTTGGTCGCGCCGGCCGCGACCTGGCTGCCCGAGCCGATGGCTACGCCGCCGGTGGCCAGCGCCGACGCGCCTGCCGATCCGCCGTACGCGCCGCCGATCGCGGTGCTGCCGTTGCCCGAGGCCACCGCGCCCGGGGTGGTGCCCGAGGCGCTGCCGATGGCGATCGCCGAGGCGCCCGACGCCTGCGCGCCGCTGCCGCCGGCGTGGCCGGGGAAACCGCAGCAGCCTTCTGCGCCCTGGCCTCCCGCGCCGACCGCGATGGCACCGCTGGCCGAAGCCTGCGCACCGCTGCCGCCGGCGCCGCCTGTGCCACCCGCAAAGCCCTGGCCGGCGGTGCCGCCACCGCCGATGGCCGTCGCGCCGTTTGCACTCGCACTGGCGCCGGCACCGCCCGTGCCGCCGGCTCCCCCGGCGGTTCCGTTGCTGCCGTCGCCGCCCGCGCCGATCGCCGTGGTGCCGTCTCCCTGGACCGTGGGGCCGGCACCGCCGCCGGAGCTCGACCAGCCTGGCAGGTTGGGCCCCGGGTTGCCCGGGTCGCCGGCCACATAGCCCGCTGCGTGGGCGCTTCCGACAGCGAGCAATGCGGCGGCCTGCAGGCATCTGAGTACGGGGCGGAGTCGAGCGGTCATGGTTCCTCCTTCGTTGAAACGGCAGACAAGACAAAAACAGCGCAAGTGTGTGTTTTTGTTTCCAGAGTCGCCATACCCGAGAACTGGTAGATCAGGCCTTTTTCGGAGAGCCGTGCCGGGCATGCTGATCCACAAGGTCGGCCACGACCTGAGGCTCACCGATGTCCGAGGCAATTGCTCGCTGCTATCGCGGCGCGGCAGCGATTTGGTGGCTCAGCGGCTGGCACCGCCTTCGTCGCGATACCCCTGCGGCGTCACCCCATGCTGCCGCGCGAACGCGCGCTGCAACGCATCCACCGAGCGAAAGCCGCTGCGGCTGGCGATCTTCTCTTGCGTCCATTGCGTCTGCCGCAGCAACTGCGCGGCGGCGGCAACGCGCGTCTGCTCGACGAAGCGCGCGGGAGTGCGGCCGGTCTGGGCCGCGAAGGCGCGCGCGAAATTGCGCGGACTCATCTGCACGCGGTCGGCCAGCGCCTCGACCGACAGGTCTTCCTGCGGATGCGTGCCTATCCACGCGACCAGCTCGCGCAGGCGGTGGCTGGCCGTGGCCTGCGCCTCGAGCGCCTGGCTCAGCTGGGGCTGCTCGCCGCCGCGCAGCATGGGCAGCGCCAGGGTGCGGGCGATGTCCATCGACACGGCGCGGCCCAGGTCGTCCTCCACCAGGGCCAGCGCGAGCTCGATGCCGGTGGTGACGCCGGCCGAGGTCCACATCGCGCCGTCGTGCACGTAGATGCGCTCGCGCTGCACGCGCACCTGCGGGCGCAGCGCCTGCAGCATGTCGCAGGCGCTCCAGTGGGTGGTGGCCTCGCGGCCGTCGAGCAGGCCGGCTGCCGCGAGCGCGAAGGCGCCGGTGCAAACGCTTGCCACGCGGCGCATACGCGGCGCGGCTTCGGCGATCCAATCGCTCACCCTGTGCTCGAAGATGGCCGAGCGCACCGAGGGCTCGTCGCCGCCGGCCACGATCAGCGTGTCGATCTCGTGCGGCAGATCGCGCAGCGCCAGCGTGCCCGCGAAGCTCAGGCCGCCATTGGTGAGCACGCTGCCGCCGGCCGGCGAGGCGATGTGCAGCCGGTAGGTGCCGGGGCGCATCTGCTCGGCCTTGCTGAAGACGCTGGCCGGGCCCGCGATGTCGATGGCCTCGACGCCATCGAACGCGACCAGCACCACGGCACCGGCGGCGCCCGTGCTGGCAGAAACTGCGGCTTCTTCGTCCTTGTGGGGCAGTGTGGGCATTCGTAGTCTCGGGGCCTTGCCTGCAGTCATGGAGAAAGGTCGATGTTCACTGGGTCATTTTCACGCGCGCTCGCTGCCGCCTGGCTGGCGATGCTGGTTCTGGCGGGCTGTTCCGCCGGTGCGCCGCTGCCGCCGCCCCTTGACGATGCAGCGGCGCTGCAGCGCGATCACCAGGCGTTCGTCGATGCGATGAAGCCCCGTGGCGCTAGCGGTGCCCGGCCGGTCGTCGCCGTGCTCGCCTCCAACGAAGGCACCGAGATGACCGACCTGATGCTGCCGTATGCGGTGCTGCAGCGCGCGGACGTGGCCGATGTGCGCATCGTCGCGCCGCGCGCCGGGCAGGTCGATCTGTTCCCGGCGCTGCAGGTGGATGGCGCGCAGGACTTCGCCAGCTTCGACCGCGCACACCCTGCGGGTGCCGACTACGTGATCGTCCCCGCGATGATGTCGGACGATGCGCCCGAGATCACCGGCTGGCTCAGTCGTCAGGCCGGGCAGGGCGCCCGCGTGATCGGTGTGTGCTCCGGCGCCCGGGTGGTCGGACAGGCCGGCCTGCTCGACGGCCGTCGCTTCGCAGGCCACTGGTACGACCGCGGCACGCTGTTGAAGCGCCACCCGGGCTCCACGCACGTCCCGCACCGCCGCTACGTGGTGGACCGGGGTGTGGCCACCACCACCGGCATCACCGCGTCGGTGCCCGCCATGCTGGCGCTGGTGGAGGCCATCGGCGGACGCGAGAAGGCGTCCGCGGTCGCGGCCGATCTGGGCGCGGTGTCCTGGAGCCCGGCGCACGACAGCACACCCTTCGCGCTCGACAACGGCAAGCGCATCGACTATCTGCTCGACAAGGCCGCCTTCTGGCGCGGTGAGCGCTGGACGGTCGAGGTGCGAGACGGCATGGACGACGTCTCGCTCGCACTCGCCACCGATGCCTGGGAGCGCACCGGGCGCGTCCGCGTCGAGGCGGTGTCGCCCTCGGGGCCGGTCAGGCTGCGCAGCGGGCTCGTGCTGACGGCACGTCCTGCGGGCGCAGGCGACGTAGGTGCGCTGCGCCTGCCGCTGTCGGCCACGCTCAAGCCGGTGCCGCAACTGGATCGCACCCTGTGCGAGATCGCCGGCCGGCACGGCGCCGCGCGCCGCGACTGGGTGATGCTCGAGATGGAATACCCCGCGCAGCAGCGCGCCGCCGCCTGCGCAGGCTGAGGCGGCGTCGGCGCGTCATACTCTCGGCCGGATCGCCCTTTCCCCCTTGAGCGGGAGGCGAAGCCGCAACCGACAAGCCGGGAGCTGAACAAATGATGACCGCATGCTGGCGCGCACCCGTTGCCGCATTGGCGCTGGTGTTCTCGATGCTGATGAGCGCATGCTCCACGCTGCCTCCGCCGGTGTCCGACCGGCCCGTCACGGCCATTGCGGATTTCTCGAACACGCCGCTGGATGCGATCACGCGCCGGGTCCTGCCTGAGGATCGTTCCGACGATCGCTCGGGCTTCCAGCTCCTGCCCTACGGCCCCACGTCCTTCGCTACCCGCATCGAGCTCGCGAAGCTCGCCACGCGCAGCCTCGACGTGCAGTACTACCTGCTCGCCGCCGACAACACCGGCCGCGCCCTGATGCGCGAGCTGCGCGACGCCGCGCAGCGCGGCGTGCGTGTGCGGCTGCTGGTCGACGACCTCTACACCACCGGCGAGGACGACCTGCTCCTCGCACTCGCCAGCTACCCGAATGTGCAGGTGCGCTTGTTCAACCCCTTTCCCGGCGGACGCGGCAGCGACGTGACGCGCTTCATCAGCTCGGGGCTGGAGTTCGGCCGCGTCAACCGGCGCATGCACAACAAGCTCTTCGTGGCCGACAACGTGGCGGCGGTGGCGGGTGGCCGCAACATGGCCGACGAATACGTGATGAACGCCGCCGGCAGCAATTTCATCGACATGGACGTGTTCGCGGCCGGCCCCGTGGTGCGGCAGCTGTCCGACGAGTTCGACCACTACTGGAACAGCACGGTCGTCTACCCGGTGGGGCGCATCGCCAGCAGCGCGCTCACGCCCGAGCAGTTGCGGCAGAACTTCGACAGGCTCACGGCCGCCGCCAGGCCGCCGCAGGCGCCGCGCATTCCGCTCGACGGCAGGATCGCCAACCCCGTCGAGGGCGAGCCCTCCCTGCTGCCGCAGGAGATGGTGCCGATGCTCAATCTGCCCTTCGAGCTGGCGGAGGCCCGGCTCAGCCCGCTGCTGTGGGCCCGTGCGCGGGTGCTGTTCGATCCGCTCAGCAAGACCGAGGGTCTGAACGAACGCGAGAACTCCATCAAGGGCACGGTGACCGAGGGCGTGATCCGGTGGTTCCGCACCTCGCGATCGAGCATCAAGATGGTGTCGCCATACTTCGTGCCCTCCGACGCGGCCGTGGCCAGCCTCGCCGAGGCGCAGGCCGCGGGCATCAAGGTCGAACTGGTCACCAACTCGCTGGCCTCCACCGACGAGCCCTGGGTGTACGTGGGCTACTGGCCGCACATCCACGAGCTGCTGAAGTCGGGCGTGGCCATCTACGAGCTGAGCCCCACGCTGAGCGTGAAGCGGGGCAAGCTCGGCATCTTCGGCCATCGCACCGGCGCCCTGCACATGAAGAACGGCATCGTCGACCACAAGGAGGTGTTCCTGGGCTCGATGAACCTCGACCCGCGCTCGGCCCGCCTCAACACCGAGCTGGGCCTCATCATCGAGAGCCCGCAGATGGCCAGGCAGCTCGACAGCTTCGCCGATGCCGGCAGCGCCTACCGCCTGCGGCTGGACGCGAGCGGCCGCGACATCGAATGGGTGGAGGACAACGAGGACGGCACGCAGACGGCCTACGACGTGCCGCCGGAAACCACCGCGTGGCAGCGGCTGAAGCTGCGGCTGATCGCGCCGTTCATTCCGGTGAGCGAGCTGTAGCCCGCTCGAGGCCGATCACACGTTGCTGGTCGCGCGCACTTCCTCGATGCTGGTCTGCCCGGCCAGCACCTTCTCGATGCCGTCCTGGCGCAGCGTGCGCATGCCCTCACCCAGTGCGGCCTGCTGCAGCTCCTCGGCGCGCGCGCCGGTCTGCACCAGGCGGCGCAGGGTCCTCGACATGGTCATCAGCTCGTGGATGCCCACGCGGCCCTTGAAGCCGGTGTCGCCGCAGTGCTTGCAGCCCTTGCTGGTGTAGGTGTGCAGCCGGCCGTCGCGGCCGTGGCGCTGCACCCAGCCCGCCAGCACCGCCTGGCGCTGCGCCGCGTCGCGCTGCTGCTCGGGTCCGAAGGCGTGCATGTAGTCATCGAGCAGTTCGCCGATGGCCTCGGGGCTCGCGGGCGTGCCGGTGATGCACTGCGTGCACAGCCGCCGCACCAGCCGCTGCGCAAGCACGGCCAGCAGCGAGTCGGCGAAGTTGAACGGGTCCATGCCCATGTCCAGCAGGCGCGTGACGGTCTCGGGGGCGCTGTTGGTGTGCAGGGTCGAGAGCACCAGGTGGCCGGTCAGCGAGGCTTCGATGGCGGTCCTGGCGGTTTCCTCGTCGCGGATCTCGCCCACCATGATCACGTCGGGGTCGGCGCGCACGAAGGCGCGCAGCGCCTTCGCGAAGGTCCAGTCGATGCGCGGATTGATCTGCACCTGCCGAAGCCCCGACTGGGTGATCTCCACCGGGTCTTCCGCCGTCCAGATCTTGCGCTCGGGCGTGTTGATGTGCATGAGCGCCGAGTGCAGCGTGGTGGTCTTGCCAGAGCCCGTCGGGCCCACGCACAGCACCATGCCGTAGGGGCGCTCGACCGCCTTCGTCAGCTGCGCGAGGTTGTCGGGCGACAGGCCCAGCCGGTCCATCGGAATGGGCTTGGCCGATGCCAGGATGCGCATCACCACGTCCTCGAGGCCGTTGTTGGTGGGAATGGTCGCCACGCGCAGCTCGATGCGGTGCTGCGGCGAGTACTTGGCGAAGTTGATCTTGCCGTCCTGCGGGTTGCGCTTCTCGCTGATGTCGAGGTCGCACATGATCTTGACGCGCGCGACGATCGCGTTGCGGTAGCTCGGCGGCAGCTCCAGGTAGGTGTGCAGCAGGCCGTCGCGCCGGAAGCGGATTCGTGTCTTCTCCTGGCCGGGGTAGCTCTCGATGTGGATGTCGGAGACGCCCTCGCGGTGCGCCTCGATGATCATGCTGTTGATCATGCGCACCAGCGAGTTGTCGGACTGCTCGATGGGCGTCTCGCTCGCCGTCTGCGGGGCGGCGACTTCCTTCTCCAGCGTCTGCAGCAGCTCGCTCGTGCCGGCTACGTCGAAGTCCAGCGGCTGGCTCGGATCGAAATGGGCCGCGAAGGGGTTGGACGACCCGCCCGTGTGCTCGCCGATCTTCTCGTACACCGCGTTCAGCACGCCGTCGAGGTCCAGGCACTGGCCGACCACCGGCGTGACCTTCATCTGCGCGATGAACTCGACCTCGTCGAGCGCCGAATGCCGGCTGGTCGGATCGTCGATGGCGACGATCAGCCGCCCCTCGTGCAGCATCAGCGGCATGACCTGCAGCCTGCGCGCCACCGCATGCGGCAGCTTGCGCAGCGCCTCGGCTGCCGGCGGAAACAGATGCAGGTTGACCAGCGGGTAGCCCATCTTGCGCACCAGCGCCGCCTGCAGCTGGCCCCGGCTCACCACGCCCATGCGCACGAGCGTTTCGCCCAGCGGCACCATCGGATCGAGTTTCTGGCGCTCGAGCCCGGCGCGCAGTTGCGCCTGCGTGATCATGTCCAGCGAGATCAGCGCCTCGCCGATGCGTGCGATGGGCGTGCGGCTCTGGGCGTCGAGCGCGCTAAGCAATTGCTCCGGCATGACGACTTCGTTGATGGACATTGGGGAGGTTCTCCTGCTCGATTTCGTGCATCGATCGTAGAGCGTGATCGTGTCCATTGCCACAGGTTCGAGCTTGAGTACGCAAGTACTCAGGTTAACAACGAGTTAACTCGCGACATCGACCGGGCGGCACGGTCTGCATGCCGGATTTCCTGTCGTCCTACGCGCGCCGGCCGGCACCTCGTCAAACATCGAAGGAATGCATCGATACGTACTTGCCACCAGCGCAGTGCTGGGCATGCTCGGCTTCGCGGCGAGGGCAGAGCCCATCAAGCTGCCTGTAGACAACGACGAGAAGGGCACCGTCTATGTCGCCCCGAACGTCAATCCCACGGAGACGTCGGCCACCGTCAACGGCGCCACCGTCGGCGTGCAGCGCCCCGACGGCAGCGGCACCTACATCGGCACCGACACCTCCACGCCCCGGCCCATCTACTCGCTCGGCGCCAGCACCGGCGGCAACGTGTCGTTCTCGGGCGGGGTGCAGACGGACGGCAAGACCAACAACGGCGTGAAGGCCGGGGTGACGATCAAGTACTGAGCCCGGCTCAGACCAGCGTGCCGTACACGATGAAGCCGTCGTGCGTGGCGACTTTGTCGTAGAGCTTGCGGCCCGCCGTGTTGGTCACTTGCGTCTGCCAGTACACGCGGTGCACGCCCGCGAGCTTCGCGCGTTCGTACACGCCTTCGATCAACTGCCGGCCGACGCCCTTGCCGCGTTCCGAGGGCAGCGTGAACAGGTCCTGCAGGTAGCAGGTCGGCTCCAGACGGGTGGTGCTGCGGTGAAAGAGATAGTGGGTGAGGCCGACCAGCTGCCCGTCGCGCTCTGCCACCAGCGCATGCACGGGTTCGTAGGCATCGAAGAAGCGCTGCCAGGTGGCCTGCGTGATCTCGTCAGCGAGGGCGGTCGGGCCCTCGCGGCCGTAGAAGGCGTTGTAGCCGTCCCAGAGCGGTTTCCATGCCGGGTAGTCGGCGGCCACGGGCGGGCGGATCAACAGGGAAGAGGTCATGGCGTCGGATCGCGTTGAAACCCGCGATTGCATCACGACAGGTTCGACGCCGCTCAGGCCGCGAAGAATTCCTTCAGCATCTTTTCAGGCAAATGCCCTTGCAGGCCGATGGCGACGACGCCCGCGCGGGCCGGCCCCGGAGGCGGCGAAACCTTGCGCACCGAGCCGTGCCGGCCTGCGTACTGCACCTCGGACCACTCGTCGCCTTGCGCGCCTCGTCCCGTGCGCAGCAGGCCCTTGAGCCGCAGCACGCCCGGCGGCATCTCGCGCAACCAGGCGCGCAGCGTGGCAGCCGGGATCGTCGCTTCGGGCTGCGCGCTCCAGGTCTGGAAGATCGCTCCGTGGTCGGGCGTGCCGTGCCCATGGTCGTGGTCGTGGTCGCAACCCGGACCGCATGCATGCGGCGCCAGGGCGGGCTGCGAAAGCCCCGAAACCAGCGCCAGCGGCACCGCCGCCTCGACGGTCTCGATGCACGGCGTGCCGGGCGCGTTGCCTTCCACCCAGGCCTTCGCTTCGGCCAGTGCCTCGGCCGAAGCGATGTCGGCCTTGTTCAGCACCACGAGGTCGGCCGACTTCAGTTGCCGCGCGAGCGTGTCGGCCAGCAGCGGATCCGCCGACTGCCGTGCAGCCACGCTCGCGTCCACCAGCACGATGACGCCTTCGAGGCTCAGCTCCGGCGCCGCCATGCCGATCTGCGCGATGCGCCACGGGTCCGACACGCCGCTGGCCTCGATCACCACCGCGTCGAAGGGCTTCTTCGCCTCGATCACGTCCACCAGCGCGCGGCCCAGGTCATCGCCGATCTGGCAGCACACGCAGCCGTTGGTCAGCGCGGTGGTGTCGCCGTGGGTGGCGGCGATGAGATCGGCATCGATGTTGAGCGCGCCGAAGTCGTTCACCAGCACCGCCATGCGCAGCCCCTTCGCCTCGCGCAGCCAGCGGTTGAGCAGCGTGGTCTTGCCTGCCCCCAGAAAGCCGCCGATGACGGTGAACGGCAAGCGACTTGCCGGCATCACGCGCCCCGGCTCACTTGAACCCTCTGGGCCTCGAACACGCGGCCCGACAGCACCGTGCCCCACACGCGCGCGTCCTTCAGCGCCATCGGGTCCATCTCCAGCGGGTCGTCTTCCAGCACGCAGAAGTCGGCGCGCTTGCCGCATTCGATGCTGCCGATCTCGCCGTCGAGCTTCAGCGTCCATGCGGCACCGAGCGTGATGGCGCGCAGCGCCTGCGGCACGGTGATGCGCTCTGTCTCGCCGAGCACCCGGCCCTGGGGCGTGATGCGGTTGACGGCGCACCATGCGGTGAAGAGCGGGCCGAGCGGCGTCACCGGCGCGTCGGAGTGAATGGCCAGCGGCACGCCGGCCGCGAGCGCGCTGCCGCAGGCGTCGAGGCGGTTGGCGCGGTCGGGGCCCATGGTCATTTCGTAGTGCTGGTCGCCCCAGTACCAGATGTGGTTGGCGAACAGGTTGGCGCACAGCCCCAGCGATGCCATGCGGCGGAACAGCGGCGCGTCGATCATCTGGCCGTGCTGCAGCGTGTGGCGGTGGTCGGGACGCGGCGCGCGCGCGAGCACCCGCTCGATGGCGTCGATGGCCACCTCGCTGGCCTCGTCGCCGTTGGTGTGCGTGTGGATCGTGAGGCCCGCGCGGTGGTAGGTCTCGAAGTCGGCCTCGTACTGCGCGGGTGCGGTCACCCAGATGCCGTTGGGCGCGCCGTTGAAGTGGCCCGGCCAGCGCAGCCGCGCCGAGAAGCCCTGGATCGAGCCGTCGAGCATCATCTTCACCAGGCCGTAGCGCAGCCGGTCGGTGTTGCGCGGCATCAGCGACTTCACGTGCTCCGCACCCTGCGCGGCACCGTGCGTGCCGTGGAAGGCCTGGAACGCGGGCAGGATGCGCACGCCGAAACCGTCGTCGCCCGTGGCCTTCTCCAGCACGCCGCAGTCCTCGGGCGTGAGCTTGTTGACCAGGTCGGTCGCGGTGGTCACGCCCTGCAGGCAGGCCAGCCGCGCGAAGGAGCGCACGCCGGCCTCGGTCATCGGCGCGAGCAGGCCGGCATTGCCGATCTTGCGCAGCACCAGGAACATCGCGGCCGGCTCCTGCAGCTCGCCGGTGGGCTCGCCCGCGCTGTCGCCATCGGCGAACTTGACCACGCCTTCGACTTCGTTGTCGCGCGTGATCTCGGCGATGCGCAGCATCGCGCTGTTGACGTTCATCAGGTGGCCGTTGGCATGGCCGATGACGATGGGCCGCGTGCTGCTCGCTCGGTCCACGTGGCGCACCGTCATGCGCTCGCCGCCGAAGTAGATCGGATCGAATCCCCAGGCGACGAGCGGCTCGGTGTCGGGAATGCCCTCGGCCGTCATCCTCGCGGCCACTTCCGAGAGGCGCGAGACCACCTCGTCCATCGAGCGCAGGCCGCTCCACACCTTGCCCTCGGGGTCGCGGCGGTCGAACCAGCCGAGATACGTCCAGTCCCACATGCTGCCTTCCTTCAGGTGGCAGTGGCCTTCGACGAGGCCGGGCATCAGCACTTTGCCGGCGAAGCGCTCGTCGAGCGTGAAGGGCCCCCAGCCCTGCATGTCCGCGAGCGCGCCGACGGCCAGCACGCGGCCGTCGCGCACCGCCACGTGGGTGGCGTGCGGCTGCATCGGGTTCATGGTGATGATCTTGCGGGCGGCGAAGATGGTGGTGGTGTTGTTCGTCTGGCTCATGGCGACTCGGGAATCGAAAGAGGAGGGCGCGGCAGCCCGTCGATGACGTCGACGCGCCTGCAGCGTACCCAATGATCGGGCGCGACCTCGCGCAGCGGCGGCAGTTCCGCCGCGCAGGCCGCTTCCGCCACCGGGCAGCGGCCGGCGAAGCGGCAGCCTTTGGGCGGGTCGATGGGGCTGGGCGGGTCTCCGCTCAGCTTGATGCGGTTCGCGGCGCGACGCCTTCCGCCGCTCACGGTCGGCACCGCCGACATCAGCGCCACGCTGTACGGGTGCAGCGGCCGCGCGAAGAAGCTGCGGCGCGGCGCGCGCTCGACGATCTGGCCCAGGTACATCACTGCGATGTCGTCGCAGATGTGCTCCACCACCGCCATGTCATGCGAGATGAAGAGGTAGGTCAGGCCCAGCTCGCGCTGCAGCCGTGCCAGCAGGTTCAGGATCTGCGCGCGGATGGCGATGTCGAGCGCCGACACCGGCTCGTCGCACACCACCAGCTCCGGGTTGGTGGCCAGCGCCCGGGCGATGTTGATGCGCTGGCGCTGCCCACCCGAGAACTGGTGCGGAAACAGGTGCTGCTGCTCCGGCCGCAGGCCCACCGCCTCGAAGAGCTCGGCCACGCGGCGCGTGCGCTCCTCGGGCGTGCCCACCCGCATCAGGT
Source organism: Variovorax atrisoli (assembly GCF_014195185.1). Classification (NCBI taxonomy): domain Bacteria; kingdom Pseudomonadati; phylum Pseudomonadota; class Betaproteobacteria; order Burkholderiales; family Comamonadaceae; genus Variovorax; species Variovorax atrisoli. Next base: position 141,728 of record NZ_JACIBG010000008.1, read on the forward strand.
CGAGCGGCGCACGCACGGCGGCGCCCGCGCGCTCGCGCGGGTTCAACGAGGAGAACGGGTCCTGGAAGATGATCTGCATGCGCGTGCGCGCCTGCCGCAGCGCCTCGCCCTGCAGCGCACCCAGATCGGTGTTGCCCAGCTGCATGCGCCCAGAGGTGACCGGCGCGAGCCGCATCACCGCCAGCGCGGTCGTGGTCTTGCCCGAGCCCGATTCGCCGACCACCGCCAGCGTGCTGCCGCGGCGCACCGCGAAGGACACGCCGTCCACCGCCTTCACCACCTCGGGCGTTCGGCCCCAGCCGGACTTGCCGCGCGGGAAGTGCACCTTCAGGTCGTCGACCGAAAGCAGCGTGTCGGTCTTGCCGATGAACGTCATGCGGCCTCCCTTCGGGGTTGTGCCGCAGCCGCCGGCTCGGCATGCAGCCAGCAGGCTGCGCCATGCGGCACGCCGGAGGCCACCTCGCCATGCACCGCGAACATCGGCGGCACCTCGGCCGCGCAGCGCGGCATCGCGCGCGGGCAGCGCTCGCGGAAGGCGCAGCCGGTGCCCAGCTCCCAGATCGAAGGCACCACGCCGGCGATCTCGGCGAGGTCGTGGCGCCCGTCGCTTTCCTGCGCCGCGCTGCTGCCGAGTTCGGGCAGGCAGTCGATCAGCCCGCGCGTGTAGGGGTGGCCGGGTTCCGACAGCACCTGCTCGGTGGTGCCCTGCTCGATGACGCGGCCCGCGTACATCACCATCACGCGATCGGCCATCTCGGCCACCGCGCCCATGTCGTGCGTGATGAGCATGATGGCCGTCCCCTTCTCGCGCTGCAGGTCGCGCAGCAGGTTGAAGATCTGCGCCTGCACCGTCACGTCGAGCGCGGTGGTGGGCTCGTCGGCGATCAGTATGTCGGGCCTGCAGGCCAGCGCCATCGCGATCATCACCCGCTGTCGCATGCCGCCGGAGAGCTGGTGCGGGTACTCGTCCACGCGCCGCTCGGGCGCCGGAATACCCACCTGCCGCAGCATCTCGATGGCGCGCTGCCGCGCCGCGTGCGCGTTCATGCCGGCGTGCAGCTGCAGCGATTCGCCGATCTGGTCGCCCACGGTGAACACCGGGTTCAGCGACGTCATCGGCTCCTGGAAGATCATCGAGATGCGGTTGCCGCGCACCTCGCGCATGCGGGCGTCGGTGGCCTGCACCAGGTCTTCGCCCTGGAACAGCACCCGTCCGCCGCGGATGCGTCCCGGCGGCGAGGGAATGAGCCGCAGCAGCGCCAGCGCCGTCATGCTCTTGCCGCAGCCCGATTCGCCCACCACGCACAGCGTCTCGCCGGCGCGGATCTCGAAGTCGACCCCGTTGAGCACCAGCGCCTTGCCGCGCCGCGTGCTGAACTCGACGTGCAGGTCCTGCACGCGCAGCAGCGTGTCATCGGAAGGCGGAGTCATACAGAGATACCTTTCGCACGCACGGTGGACTTCATCTTTCCCTCAGCTTCGGGTTGAGGGCATCGTTCAGGCCGTCGCCGATCAGGCTCACGGCCAGCACGGTGATGAAGATCGCCGCACCCGGAAAGGCCACGGCCCACCAGCACGACAGCACGTACTGCCGGCTGGAGCCGATCATCAGGCCCCAGCTCATCTGGTTCGGATCGCCCAGGCCGAGGAAGGAGAGCCCCGCTTCGAAAAGGATCGACGCGCCGATGGCCAGCGTGGCCGACACCACCAGCGGCGGCAGCGCGTTCGGCAGGATCACCTTCCAGATGATGCGTGCGTCGCGCGCGCCGATGGCCCGCTCTGCCCGCACGAACTCCAGCCCCCGGTACTTCATGAACTCGGCGCGCGTGAGCCGCGCGGTGCCGGTCCAGCTCACGATGCCGATGGCCAGCGTCACCGTCACCAGCGTGGGCGAGAAAAGCGTCACCACCACCATCGCGAACAGCAGCGCCGGCAGCACCTGGAAGAACTCGGTGAGCTTCATCAGCGCGGCATCGACCTTGCCGCCGTAGTAGCCGGCGAAGGCGCCCAGCGTGATGCCGATCAGCACCGACAGCAGCGCGGCCACCGCGCCCACCAGCAGGGTTGCGCGGCCGCCGTAGATCAGCGCGGTGAGCACGTCGCGGCCGAGGTAGTCGCTGCCGAGCCAGGCGTCTTCGCTGAAGGGTGGCGTGAGCGGCGCGGCCTTGATCTCGAACGGGTCGGCGGGGTAGAGCCACGGCCCGAGGATGGCCACCAGCAGCACGGCGACCAGCATCGCCATGCCGATGATGGCTGCCGGATTGCGCAGGAACATGCGCATCGCCTCCATGCCCGGGTGCTCGACGCGCACCGCGGGTCTGGGGGATGCGGCAGCGGAAGCAGCAGCGGTCGACATTGGAATCACCTTGCTCATGAGGCCTTGATCCGCGGATCGATGAAGCGATAGCACAGGTCGGTGAGCTGGTTCATCACCACCACCACGATGGAGGAGAACAGCAGCACGCCGAGGATGGTCGGGTAGTCGCGCCGCAGCACCGACTCGAAGGCGAGCCGGCCGAGCCCGGGCCAGTTGAACACCGTCTCCACCAGGATCGCGCCCGCCAGCACGTTGCCGAACTGCAGGCCCAGCACCGTCACCACCGGCAGCAGCGCGTTGCGCAGCGCATGCTTGTAGAGCACGACGCGGTCGGCCAGCCCCTTGGCGCGCGCGGTGCGGATGAAGTCGGAGCCCAGCACGTCGAGCATCGACGAGCGCGCGAGCCGGCTGTACTGCGCGAGATACACCAGGCTCAACGTGAGCGTGGGCAGCACCAGGTGGTGCGCCACGTCGAGCATGTCGGCGAAGCCGCCGCTGCCCGTCGAGTCGATGGAGCGCATGCCCGCCACCGGCAGAACCGGAAACACCGAGGCCAGCAGTATCACCAGCATGATCCCCAGCCAGAACACCGGCGCCGCGAAGCCCACCAGCGACAGCACGGTGATGAACTGCGACAGCAGCCCGTTGGGCCTGCGCGATGAAAGCACCCCCAGCGCGGTGCCCACGAAGAAGGCCAGCAGCACCGCGCTCAGCACCAGCAGCAGCGTGGCTGGAACGCGCTCGGCGATCATGCTGGTCACCGGCAGGTTGAAGAAGTAAGAGTAGCCCAGGTCGCCCTGCGCCACCTTGCCGAGGTACACGCCCAGCTGCACCGGCAGCGAGCGGTCGAGCCCGTACTGCGTGCGCAACTGCGCCATCAGCTCGGGCGACATGCCGCCGCTGGCGCCCGCGATGGTTTCCACCGGATCGCCCGGCGCCGCGTGCACCAGCACGAAATTGAGCACCACCACGGCCAGCACCAGGCCCAGGGCCTGGAGCAGCCGCGAGGCGGCGTAGCGAAGCGTGCCCATGATGTCGCCCGCCCGCCTACTTCAGGTACACCTCGTCGAGCGGCGACAGCGGCCCCCAGATGGTGACCGGCACGTTCGCCACCTTCTTGCTGGTGATGGTGTGGTACGGCACCTGGTTGATGAACTCGATGGGCAGCTCGTCGGTCACGATCTTCTGGAAGGTCGCGTAGTAGGCCTTGCGCTGCGTCGGGTCGATCAGGCCCCCGGCGGTGTTGAGCAGCTCGTCCACCTTCGGATTGGCGTACGACTGGGTGTTGGTCCAGACGATGGGCTTGATGTTGGTCGACAGGTAGGTGCGGTGCACGCCGATGATCGGATCGCCCCAGTTGAAGACCGTGTCCATCGACATGTCGAAGTCGTGCGAGGCCAGCCGCTTGGCCCAGGCCGGGAAGTCGGCCGAGGCGCGCACCTCCACCGTGATGCCCACCTTCTTGAGCTGCCCGCGGATGTACTCGGCCACGTTCTTCTGCTGGTCGTCCGCGCCAGGCAGGTAGTCGATGGTGAGCTTGAAGCGCTCGCCGCCCGCGCCGGCCTTGTAGCCGGCGGCGTCGAGCATCTCGCCGGCCTTCTTCAGGTCGAGCGGATAGCGCACCAGGTCGGGCACCGCGAAGGGGCTGCTGGCCACCAGCGGGCCGTCGGAGACGGTCGCGAAGCCGCCCATCAGCGCCTTGGCGATGAAGTTCTTGTCGATGGCCGTGGCGATGGCCTTGCGCACCTGCACGTCCGACAGCGGCTTCTTGGCGGTGTTGAAGGCCAGCCAGTTGAGCGCACCGATGCCGTCGTAGCCCTTGGGCGTGAGCGACACCCGCGGGTCGTTCGCGAAGCGCTTCAGGTCCGTGGGCAGCGTGGCGAAGGGCAGCATCTGGATGTCGCCGCGCTCCAGGCCCAGCACCAGGCTGGCCATGTCGGGCGTGACGTTGACGATCACCTTGTCGAGGTACGGCTTGCCGGGCAGGAAGAACTTGTCGAAGCGCTCCATCACGATGCGCTGCGCGGGCTTGAACTCGGTCACGCGGAAGGGGCCCGAGCCGACAACGTCCGTGGTGTTGCGCGGGTGGTTCTTCAGGTCCTGCCCGTCGCCGTAGATGTGCTTGGGAAGAATGGGGCACAGCGCCGGCGACATCGCCAGCACGATGGCCGGGTGCGGCACGCTCATGCGGATGACGGCGGTGTACGGGTCGGGCGTGTCCACCTTCTCGACCGGGCCCATCATGGTCGTGAACGGATGGTTGGCCTTGATGGCCATGATGGAGAAGGCCACGTCGGCCGAGGTGATCGGCTTGCCGTCGTGGAACACCGCGTCCTTGCGCAGCTTGAGCGTGAGCGACTTGCCGTCTTCCGCCAGCTTCCACGACTCGGCCAGGTAGGGCTGCGGGTTCCACTTGTCGTCGAAGCGCAGCGGGCTCGCGAAGATCTGCGTGGAGGGCATGGCGGTGGCAATGCCCGACTGCACCGCGCCGTTGAGATGCCGCGGCGTCTGCGTGCTGCCGATCACCAGCGTGCCGCCGCGCTTCGGCTCCTCGGCCGCGGAAGCGGGCAGCGGGAGCAGGGTGCTCGCTGCCAGCAGCGTGGCGGAAAGCAGGGTGGCGCGGCGCGTGAGCAGGGGAGGAAGAGGAGGGAGCGGGAGCTGCATGACAGGACCTCGGGGAGTTCGACACAGGCAATCGGATTCGGACCTCGCCAGGGCGAGGACCTTGTGTCGAAGATAGGCGCTGGGTGCATGCGGGCGAAGAGCCAACCCGCTGCGACTCGCAGGGCCAGAAGGGGTGGGTTTGCCCCGTTGTGCGGCAGTGCCGTGCGCCACTTCGGGGAATGCGCGCTGGCGGTGCGCCTGGCAATCCCTTTCTATTTCTCGTCCCGCAGCCAATACCACTTGTAGAGCATGCGCTGCCCCACGCGACGGAAGGGCGCGAACGCACGCGACTCCACCATGCCCATCACGTTGGGAAAGGGCAGCTGTGAGTGGTAGATGGGCAGCTCGAACACCTCGCGGCCCGCGTCCTTGCCCGCCACGCGCTCGGCCAGCCGCTTGCCGGCCCAGGTCGAGAACGACACGCCGTTGCCGCCGTAGCCCACCGCGTACCAGATGCTCTTGCTTGCGTCGGGCTGCGTGATGCGCGGCATCATGTCGTGGCTCATGTCGACCCAGCCCCACCACGAGTAGTCGATGCGGATGCCCGCCAGCGGCGGGAACTTGCGTGCGATGGCGTCGGTGAGCAGCTTCAGGTGCACCGCACCCTCGGCATCGGCGCCGGTCACCGCGCTGCGGCTGCCCAGCTGCAGCCGGTTGCCTTCGAGCAGGCGGTAGTAGAAGCGCAGCGTGCGCGTGTCGGTCAGGAAGGTCTTCGATCGGAAGTTGGTGGCCTGCAGCTCGGCATCGGTGAGCGGGCGCGTGACCACCGAGTTCGACAGGATCGGCATGATCCGGTCCTTCAGCATCGGGTTGAGCGCCTGCCCCGTGTAGCCCCCGGTGCACACCGCCACGCGGCGCGCGCGCACCACGCCGCCGGGCGTGCGCAGGTGGTGCACGCCGTCGATGGTCTCCCAGCCCTGCACGGGGCTCGCCGTGTGCACCTTCACGCCAAGTGCGCGCGCACGCCGCATCAGTCCGAAGGTGAACTTCAGCGGATGGATGCCGATGCCCTCGGCCTCGTACAGCGCGCCGACGGTCTCGCGCTCGTCGCAGTAGTCGCGGCGCACCTCCTCCGCGCTCATCATGCGGGTGGCGTAGCCGAACTTCTCGCGCATCAGCCGCGCCTCGGCGTCGAGGATGGGCAGCTTCTCCTTGCGGTGCGCAAGATAGAGATGCCCGCCGTCGCAGGCGTCGCAGTCGATCTGCGTGGTGAGGTGGCGGAAGTTCTCGAAGCCGCTGCGGATCTCGGCGTCGAGCTTCTTCGCTGTGTCGAGGCCCCAGCGCTCGATCCACTGCGAGCGCTTGAGGCGGCCGCTCGCGTTCTGCCCCTGGCCGCCGCTGCGGCTGGAGCAGCCCCACGCCGCCTGGTTGGCCTCCAGCACCGTGGCCTGTATGCCGTGCTCCTGCGCGAGGTAGAGCGCAGTCGACATGCCGGTGGCGCCAGAGCCGATGACGGCCACGTCCACGTCGATGTCGCTCGTGACCGGGCCGTCGTCCTCCGGCGGCGTGCCGGCACTGGCCACCCACCAGGTGGGTGCGTAGGCGCGGCCCGAGCCGGGGTCGGGAGCGAGCAGCGGGTCGTATTGCGGGTCGTAGGGGCGGGAGGGGGCCTTGGGCTGCTGCAGTTGCTGCTGCTGGCGGAGCGCTGCGCCGTCGATGCTGGCCGTGCCGGCGTTGTCCCGCTGTGCGGTGCCTGTCATGGTCATGAGGGGCTCCAATCGAAGGAAGGGAAAGGAGGCCGGCGTGTCACTTCGCGGCGGGCAGGTTCGGCCGTGCCTTGCGGAACACGTTCTTCAGGTGGATCTTTCCGTCCCTGAAGGTGAAGACGTCGATGCCGTCGGTCTCGATGCGACTGCCGTCGGCGGCGGTGCCGGTGAAGGTCCACTGCGAGGTGCCGAAGTCGCCATGCACGAAGTGCACGCCGTTGGTCCATTGCGCATCGGGCACCGTGGCCCATGCGGCGGCGAAGGCCTTCCTCACCGCTTCGGTGCCGACGTGGCGCGTGCCGCAGGCCTCGGGGCCGGCGGCGGTCTGGAAGATGCAGTCGGGCGTCATGAAGCTCATCAGCGCGTCGATGTCGTGGCGGTTCCAGGCATCGCTGAAGGCGGCGAGGGTGTCGGTGGTCACGGTGGCGGTATTCGAGGAAGGCATGGCGTTGGAAATGGCGTTGGCTGCACGAAGGCTCAGGAATTCGATGGAGCAAGCGTAGGCAGCGGCCTGCCCGCGCGATAGGGCCAGATGGTGGGATTCGACCGAGCCAGAGCGCCTCGGATGTGCCGCCAATGCGCCACGGACCGGCATGGCTGCCCTAAACTGCGGCGCACCATGCCCCCGAATCCGCGAGCCATCCAGTGGGCGCAGCTGTTCGCGCTGCCCGATCAACCGGCGCTGCCTCTGCAGGCCCGTCTGCGCGCCAGCGTGGTGCAGGCCATCCTCGAGGAACACCTCGCGCCCGGCGCGCCGCTGCCCTCGTCGCGTGAACTCGCCGCCCTGCTGGGGCTCAGCCGCAACACCGTCACCTCGGCCTATCTGCAGCTCATCGACGAAGGCTTCCTGGAAGCGCGCCCGCGCAGCGGCGTGTTCGTCGCGCATGGCGCCCGCCCTCTGACCGCGGTGCCCGCCGAACCGCTGGTGGGCCGCAGCGGCCAGGCCAGCCAGCCGCCGGACTGGTCGGGCCGCGTGCTGCGCTCGCTGGTCGACAAGCCCACGCTGTCGAAGCCCGACCAGTGGCGCGACTATCCGTACCCTTTCGTCTACGGCAACTACGACCCGCAGCTGTTTCCCACCGAAGACTTCCGCGAGTGCTGTGCGCGCAGCCTGGCGCGCTCGCAGCTGCCGCACTGGACGCCGGATTTCGAGACCGACGACGTTCCCGACCTCATCGAGCAGATCCGTACGCGACTTCTGCCCAAGCGAGGCGTGTTCGCCCTCAAGGAAGAGATCCTCGTGACCATGGGCGCGCAGCACGCCTACTACCTGCTGGCCGAGGCCCTGTTCGACGAACAGACCCGCGTGGGCCTGGAGGAGCCGGGGCATCCACACGCGCGCAACAGCTTTTCATTGCGGCAGCCGAAGTGGGTGGAGGTGGATGTCGATGAAGACGGGCTCGTTGTCGATGCCCTGCCTGCTGCCGACTACCTCTTCGTCACGCCTTCCCACCAGAGCCCCACCACCGCCACGCTCAGCCTGGAGCGCCGGCAGTGGCTGCTGCGCAAGGCCGAGCTGCAGGACTTCGTCATCATCGAGGACGACTACGAGGCGGAGAACCTGTACGAGGGCACGCCCATGCCGGCGCTCAAGAGCCTGGACAAGACGGGGCGGGTGATCTACGTGGGCTCTGTTTCCAAGAGCCTTTCGCCGGCGCTGCGGCTGGGGTTCATCGTGGCGCCGCGTGCCCTGATCAAGGAACTGAGGGTGATCCGGCATGCGATGGTGCGGCATCCGAGTGCCTTTCTTCAGCATGCCTATGCGCTGTTTCTTTCGCTGGGGCATCACGAGTCGCATGCCCGTCGCGTCAATCACGCGATGCAGGAGCGGCTGGCCATTGCGGCGCAGGCGTTGCGGGAGCACCTGCCCGATTTCGAGTTTCGGCTGCCTTCCGGCGGGGCCTCGATATGGGTGCAGGCGCCTACGTGGGTGGACGCTACCGAGCTGGCTCTGATGGCTCGCAGCCATGGGGTCTTGATTGAAGCGGGCGATGTGTTCTTTGCTCGGCCTCCCTATCCTTGTCCGTTCTTTCGGTTGAGGTTGTCTTCTATTGCGGCTGCTCAGATTCCGGCAGGGATTCGGGCGTTGGCTTTGGCTGTGGGGGAGTTGGCTTTGGCTCGCGGTGAAGTTCGATCTCTTGGCGGGTTTACTCACTGAGGTTGGGTTGCTTCCCGAGGCCGGGACTCGCCCCGGCAGGCGACCTACTTTTCTTTGCTTCGCCAAAGAAACGTAGGCAAAAGAAAGGCGACCCCACTGTCTGCGACCCCTTCGCTGCGCTACGGGGCAACCTGCGGTGCTCGCGTGTCGCGGGGTCTCGCCCAAACTCGCTTCGCTCAGACAAGGGCGAGCCCTGATCCGCGAAACGCTGCGCTCCTCGGCGCAGCCAGAGGGGAGGGGAGACGTACGGGCCTTTGCTGCGCTCGGCCGCGCCTGCTGGGCTTGGAATGAGGCGGTGGGGACGTTGGGGCCGTGAGGTCGTTGGACCTGCGTGTCGTGTCGGGGGTGCGGTGGGCGAAGTGCATGCGGATGAGTTCTTGACCCATATCCGCGGCCGAGCGAAGCGAAGGCCAGTCCAGGCGATTCAGCAGCCGAGCGAAGCGATGGCGCGGATCGCTCCCTTCTGGCTGCGCCGAGGAGCGCAGGCGTAGGAGGGATAAGGGCCGCAGCTGTTTGAGCGCAACGCAGTGGAGCGAGTTCTGCGGACCCCCTCCTACGTCGAGCACCGCAGGTTGCCCGTAGCGAAGCGGAGGGACGCAGACAGTAGGGTCGCCTTTCTTTTGCCTACGTTTCTTTGGCGAAGCAAAGAAAAGTAGGTCGGCCGCCGGGCCGAGACCCGGCCTCGGGAAGCAAACCCTCAACCTCAGCCAGATTCCAAAGTGCACCTCCCCCGTGCAGAACGCACCACAACAAGGGTATTCACTCACCGACTGGCTCCATGCCGACACAGTCGCTGGTACTTCCTGGCTGCTCCCGATGGGTGCAAAGTCCGGCGAGATTCACCCACCGGAGCACCCAGATGACCATGTCCCGCCGTCTCCCCCTCCAGTTCGCCGTCCTGGCAACCACGCTCGCAGCCCTGTGCGGCACGGCTTCCGCCCAGCAGGCCAAGGAAGTCACCTTCGCCCACCAGGACATGCTTGTCCCCCTGCGCCTCGTCATGGAATCCGGCGAGGTCGAGAAAGCCACCGGCTACAAGATCAACTGGCGCATGTTCGCAGGCGGCGGCGACGTGATCCGCGCGATGGCTTCAGGCGACGTGCAGATGGGTGAAACCGGCTCCAGCCCGCTGACGGCCGCGGCCAGCCAGGGGCAGGACATCAAGCTGTTCTGGATCTCGGCCGACATCGCGAACGCCGAGGCGCTCGTCGCCCGCAACGCCTCGGGCATCAACAGCATGAAGGACCTGGCCGGCAAGAAGGTGGCGACGCCCTTCGTGTCGACCGCGCACTACCAGCTCATGGCCGGCATGAAGATGGACGGGGTCGACGCCAGGAGCGTGAACGTGATGAACATGCGTCCGCCGGAGATCGCAGCTGCGTGGGAGCGTGGCGACATCGACGCCACTTTCATCTGGGACCCGGTGCTCTCCAAGATCAAGTCCACGGGCAAGACCATCGCCACCTCGGGCAGCATCGGCGCGCGCGGCGCGCCCACGTTCGAAGGCATCGTGGTCAATGCCAAGTGGGCGGCTGCCAACGAGGCCTTCATGGTCGCCTTCGTGAAGGCGCTCAACCGCGCGAACGAGGAATACAAGGCCACCGGCAAGAGCTGGACGCCCGATTCGCCGCAGACCAAGGCGATGGCCAAGTGGACGAAAGCCGACCCGAAGGACGTGGGCCCTGCGATGGCGCTCTATTCGTTCCCGACCATGGCCGAGCAGGTCTCGCCCACATGGCTCGGCGGCGGCGCGGCCAAGGCGATGGCGAACACGGCCGCCTTCCTGAAGGAGCAGGGGCGGGTGCAGGAGGTGAAGCCCGACTACAGCGCGTACGTGACGACGGCGTACGTTGAAAAGGCCATGGGCAAGTGAACCGGGGCGGCACCACATGCCCACGCTCGACATTCGCGACCTGACGGTCAACTACGCGGTCAAGGGCGGCACGCTCCAAGCGCTGGCGCCGGTGAACCTCACCATGCACGACGGCGACTTCGTCGTCGCGCTCGGCGCCTCGGGCTGCGGCAAGACCACGCTGCTCAACAGCATCGCGGGCTTCCTGCCGCCATCGACCGGCGAGATCCTGCTCGACGGCAAGCCGGTAACAGGCCCCGGCGCCGACCGCGGTGTGGTGTTCCAGAAGCACGCGCTGATGCCCTGGCTCAACGTGCGCGACAACGTGGCGCTGGGCTTGCGGCTCGGCGGCATGGGCAAGGCCGAGCGCGACCGCATCGCGGAAGAAAAGCTCGGCCTCGTCGGCCTGCAGAAGTACGCCGACCGCGCGGTGTACGAGCTCTCGGGCGGCATGCAGCAGCGCGTGGGCATCGCGCGTGCGCTGGCGAGCGACCCGGCCGTGCTGCTGATGGACGAGCCCATGGGCGCGCTCGATGCGTTCACGCGCGAGCAGGTGCAGGAGATTCTTCTGCAGGCCTGGTCCAAGTCGAACAAGATGGTGTTCTTCATCACCCACTCGGTGGAGGAGGCGCTTTTCCTGGCCACCCGGCTGATCGTGATGAGCCCGAGCCCGGGACGCATCTCGCACGTCTACGACGACGTGCCCTTCTCGCGCCAGTACCTCTCGCACGGCAATTCGCGCAAGGTGAAGTCGGAGCCTGATTTCATCCGCATGCGTGAAGAGGTGCTCTCGATCATTCATCATCGCGAGGCCGCTCATGTCTGAGGTGTCGATCGCATCCCCCGTCGCCATGACGCCAACACCCTCCAAGCCCACCGCATCGCCGGCGCCTGCAACACCGCCGGCAGCGGGCACCAAGCTCAAGACCAGCTCCTTCAAGGTGCCGGGCGAGGGCTCAAGCCTGACGATCAGCATCGTCACGGTGATCGCGCTGGTGGCGCTGTGGTTCCTCGTCACGAACATGGGCTGGGTGAAGCCGCTGTTCCTGCCGACGCCGCAGGCGGTGTTCCAGCAGTTCTACGAATACCTCACCGGCCAGGCCAACGACAAGCCTCTGTGGCAGCACTTCCTGGCGAGCATGTTCCGCGTGTTCTCGGCCTTCCTGCTGGCCTGCGTCACGGCCATTCCGGTGGGCATCGCGATGGGCATGAGCCGCTTCTGGCGCGGCATCTTCGATCCGCCGCTGGAGTTCTACCGGCCGCTTCCCCCGCTGGCCTACCTGCCGCTCATCATCATCTGGTTCGGCATCGACGAGCTGCCGAAGGTGCTGCTGATCTTCCTGAGCTGCTTCGCGCCGCTGGCGCTGGCTGCGCGCTCGGGCATGCGCAGTGCGTCGCAGGAGCAGATCAACGCGGCGTATTCGATGGGTGCGAGCTACATGCAGGTGATCCGCCACGTGATCCTGCCCTCGGCGCTGCCCGACATCCTGGTGGGCATGCGCATCGCCATTGGCTTCGGCTGGACCACGCTGGTGGCCGCCGAGATGGTGGCGGCCAACATGGGGCTGGGTCAGATGGTGCTGAACGCGTCGAACTTCCTGCGCACCGACATCGTGATCATGGGCATCATCGTCATCGGGGTGGTGGCTTATCTTTTCGACCTGCTGATGCGGTGGCTCGAACGCCGGCTTGTGCCTTGGAAAGGGCGCATGTGACGGGTGGCGGCGGCGCCACCGTCACGGGCACCGGCGGCGGCAGGGCAGGGCCTTCGGTGAGCGCATCCATCGACTGTTCGAGGTAGTCGAGCATCGCGCGCATCGCGGCGCTGTTGTGGCGGCGCTGCGAGTAGGCCGCGTACAGCCAGTGCTCGCGCGGCATGTGCTCGCGCAGCACCGGCACCAGCGCCCCGCGCTCCAGGTGCGACTGCGCCAGGGGCTCCGGCACATAGGCCACGCCCACGCCGCGAAGCGCCAGCTCGATCAGTGCGACGGCGTCGTTGGCCTCCATGCGGCTGTGCACCTGAACCTCGTGAGTCTCTCCGTCGGTCTCGAAGGGCAGGTTGGTCGTCTGCTTGGCCGAGAAGCTCAGCACGTCGTGGCGGCTCAGGTCCTCGGGCACCTGGGGCATGCCGCGCTGCGCCCAATAGGACGGCGCCGCGCACACCACCATATCGAACTGCACGAGGCGGCGCACGATCAGGTTCATGTCGTCGATGCGCCCGCCGGTCAGGTGGATGTCGATGCCTTCCTCGATCAGGTCGAGGTCGTCGTTGGTGAACACCAGGCTCACATACACATCGGGGTAGCGCTTGATGAAGCCCGCGATCACGTCCGATAGCCAGCCGGCGATGAGCCCGTGCGGCGCGCTCATGCGCAGGCGCCCGCGCGGGTGGGCGCCGTGCGCCTGCAGGTCGTTGAGCGTGTTCTCGGCCATCGTCACCAGCTCGGTGCTGCGCTCCAGCAGCACCTGGCCCGCGTCCGTGAGGCTCAGGGCGCGGGTGGAACGATTGAGCAGCCGCACGCCGCTGCGGGTTTCGAGCTCGGCCACGTAGCGGCTCACGGTGGCCTTGGACATGCCCAGCGAGATCGCCGCGCGGGAGAAGCTGCGGCGGAAGGCGACTTCGCGAAATGTTTTGATGAGATCCAGACCGTCCATGGTGGCCGGATTGTTCCAGCTTCCGGGATGAGGCCGTCGGAAGTAGGGGCATCGCCTGTTTGTTTCCTCCGGTGAAGGACGGCTGCGTAGCTATACTGCGCGCCGTCACGTCAAAAAAAGGCGTGACCGGGCTTGGTCTCCCGAATCACCTCTGCGACGCCGCCGCAAGCGCCTCTTGGCCAGCGGCATTGTTTTTAATAACTGAACGTCTTGGAGGCCAATTCATGGCTGCATCCGCTCGCGCGTCCGCGCGTGTCTCTTCATTCCCCGACTCTTCCGAATCCACCAGCGCCGAATCGCTTGCGCTGCAGGCCTGCGACGACGTCGAGAGCCTGCACGAGGTGCGGCACGCCTACGCCGGCCTCGAAAGGCTCATCGGCCCCCAGCGCGTGAACGATGCCGAGGAGGTCTGCTCCAGCCGCTCCGAACTCAGTGCGCTGGTGCGTGTCGTCAACGAAGAACTGCGCCGGCGCATCGAGGCGGCCGAGTGCACGCTGCGTTCATTGCGCGCCGCCGTGGCCGCTAGATGAGCCCCCGGGTCGCGGCCTTCAGCGTCGCGGCCGCGCGGGTCGTGCATCCGAGCTTCTGGAACAGGCGCTCGACATGGGTGCGCACCGTGCTCGGGCTGATGCCGAGCACGCGAGCGACTTCCTTCGTGTTGTGGCCCTGGCTGATGCAGCGCAGCACCTCCAGCTCCCGCTGTGAGAGGGAGGCATCGCCTTGCGTCTGCACGGCGGGCTTCGGCGACGTGCCCGGCATCGCGCATGCGAGCAGCGCGGTGACGACTTCCGCGTCGAAGCGGCCTGCCGCGGCATCTTCCTGCATGCGGTCGAGCGCCTGCGTATGAGTGAACTCTTCCCGCCACGGGCGGCGGGTGCGGTGCGATTGCCACTGCTGCGCCGCCGCGACGATCTGCCCCTCCAGCGGCATCGTCGAACCCGAGCGGCCGCGGAAGTAGCCCGACCCGTCGCGCCGCTCGAAGGCGAAGGACGCGATCTCCGCCTCCGCCACCAGGCCGTCGATCTGCCCTGCCGCGCGGGAAGTCCAGTACGGCACGAGCCGCACGCGCTCCAGCGACGAGGCCGGCAGCGGCTCGGGCGCATTCCATACGGCATTGGGAACCGCAGCGCGCCCGATGCCATGGATCAGCCCGGCCTTGTAGGTGCGATGGCATGCCGCCTCGTCCAGTCCGAGCTGCGCGGCACAGTCGCGCGCCAGCCGGGCCACGCTGCGCGAGTAGCCCGTCATCCAGGGCAGCTTGAGGTCGATCACGTCGCCGACCAGTTCCAGGCCCATGCGCCGGAGCATCGAGGCAGGCTGCTCGGTGGGCTCGGTCCATGGCGCGACGGGGGCATCCAGCTCCTTCATCCATGCAGCGGCATGGGGCGCGCTCGCGTCGACAAGGAAGGCCGGGTAGAGGCTGTCCGCACGCCCGCGCGAGATCGTGAGCGCCTCGTCGATGCCATAGAGCCGGCCGAAGATTTCGAGATCGCTCGCCAGCGCCACCACATAGGTCGCGAGCGGAACCTCGTTGCCTTGCAGCACGCCGGGAATGCCGCTGCCGTCGTACGCCTCGAAAACCGCGCGCAAGGCTGCTTCGGTCTCGCGGCTCAACCCCAGCGTGTTCGCGATGTCGCCCGCGATCTCGCAGTGGATGTCCGCCATGGCCAGTACCGCGTCGGGCACCGGGCCGCCGATGGGCGGCTGGCGCACGCGCGGTGCCGGTGACGCGAGCAGGGCGCGCCGGCCCTGCACGTCGTCTTCGAGGAAGTCCGCGAACTCCTGGGCATTGGCGGTGCAGCCCGACCAGCGCAGCAGCGCGACATGCCGCACGGCCTCGATCTGGTGAGCGTCGCAGCCGGCTTCTTCCGCGATCTTCCCGGCAAGCCAGGCCGTGCGCAGCGAATGGTCGGTCGGCTGGCCCATGCTCAGGTCACCGATGAAGGCCAGCGCGCGGACCGCGTCGAAAACGGTGATGGTCGTCGTGTCGTCGGGCATGGGAAGTGGGGCGCTGCGAGGGAAGGCAGACAGGGACGCAGCATCGCACAGTTCATGGGCCCGTGTCGGTCATCCGACGGATACCGCGTGCGGCGACGACGCGGAAGAATCGTCGCATCCGTGCCGCTCGCTCCTTTTCTCGACGAGCGGCAATCCTTCGATCCGTGGCTCCTGCAGCCGTTCCGCCACAACCGCCATACACCGACGCCATGAAAACCGAATCCCAGCAAGCCGCCTGGCTGCGCAAGTACTACCTCGTCCGTGCCGCCTTCTCATTCGCGTGGGTCGCAGCGGTCTTCACCCTCGCGAAACAGTCGCCTGCATTGGCGACGGTGCTGCTGATCGCCTATCCCGCTTGGGACGCCCTCGCGAACCTGCTCGACGTCAGGATGTCCGGCGGCGCGAAGGCCAACCTAACCCAGTTGATCAACATCTGGATCAGCGCCCTCGTCACGCTCGCGATTGCAGCCTCGCTCGCGATGAACCTGCAGATCGTCCTCGCGATCTTCGGCACCTGGGCCATCGCCTCGGGCCTGCTCCAGCTCGCCACCGCCATCCGCCGCCGCAAGGACAGCGGCGGACAGTGGGTGATGATGCTGAGCGGCGCGCAGTCCGCGCTGGCCGGCGGTTTCTTCGTCGCGCAGCAGGGCGGGAGCGCACCTGTGCTGCAGACGGTTGCCGGCTATGCGGCAGTGGGAGCGGTGTACTTTCTGATCTCGGGGGTGGTTGTTTGGGTTCGGGAGGGGAGGCGTGGGGTGAAGGGGGTGTTTGCTCACAAGGGGTGAGGTGGGGTTGCGCGGAGGGCGGCTTTGGTGAAATTGGCCGGTTGACGCCGCCAAAGAGCCCAACGCTCATCGAACAACACGCTCAGCCAATATCTCGAGCATCTTGGCAAGACCACGATCCTCTGAGCCATAGGGGTAGTCGAAGTATTCAATTTGCAGCCACTGTGCCTCCTGGCCGGGATGAACGTACTTCTCAAAGTCGTCGACCAGCAATACGTGCTGGGGATGCACGCCCGGGACAAATTTGAGGTCTTTGGTTTCGCCGTGCCAGGTGATGTATTCCATCTCCGCAAACCAGCTGGGCGCGACTCTCTCGTCCACCAAGAGGCGTGCGATCTTGCGGAATCGGTCTTCCTTGACAGTGGTGAACATGACGATGCGGGGAAATAGCTCAGCGCAACGAGTCAGGAACTCAGCCAGGCCTGGCCGCGGTATCTGGCTCATCGCGTTCGAGATCAAGGTGCCTTCTAGATCCAGGGCAAGGACGTAGCTATTCATGGACTTGGATTGACCGTAGGAGCGTCTGGTCTTGGCTGCGTTGTGCCGGGGTAACGGCGATTTCCTTCTTCGCATCGCCCGCGATGAAGAACGCGGACTTGAGTTCCGTCAGAGAAACATCCATCAGCTCCATGCGAATCTTGTCTCGTGGGAGCTCATGACGGCCACGAATTGGTCAAGCACGTCCATGGCTGGGTGGCACAAATGAACCGCTAGCTCATCGCACCACTCGCTCGTGATCTGCGTGGCCAGTCGCGGCACGAGGTACTGACCATCCTTCGCCTTCATGGGAGGGCCAGGTCCAGACCAAGCACCTTGCCAAGCCCGAAGGCGAGGAGCGAGATACCGAGGAGCGACAGCAAGAAGACTGCGGCCACCTTGCTGCCCGCACGTAGAGCAGTGCTCTGCTTCTCCTTTCCCTTTCTCCCTCGCTCATAGTGCCACTTGATGGCGAAGAACATGCCCGCGCCGAACACGAGGGCCTTGAAGGTAACGAAGACTACGGGGATCCAATCCATCTTTTTCAGTATCTGCAGGCCATCTCCTGGCCATGGTTCCAGGCATCGGTGGGCCAGCGTCAAGCTGCACCGGCCGCCTGGCGCACCTGGGCCATCAGCTGTTGCGCGACCGTCTCGAAGGGTTCGAGGCTCTGGTCGGCCCGGCTCAGCACTACCGCGCCTTCCGCCGAGGCGATCAGCATCATGGCGAGAGAGCGGGCGCGTGCCGGCGGGAGTCCTCCCTTTCTCAGCAGGTCCGCCAGAAGGCCATGCCAGGCGCGGAACACGACGGTGGCATGCGAGAGGAGCTCGGCCGAGTCGGTGGCCACCGTGACGGCCAGCACGGCGCAGCCGGCCTCGCACTGCGAACGCGTGAGCACGGCGCGCCAGATCGCGAGGAAACGCTCGGCCACTGCCTCGGCCGAGGCGCCTGCGACGGAGGTCAGCGCATCGGCCAGCACGGCACCGGCGCGGTCGACGGCCGCGGCCACGAGCTGGTCCTTGCCATCCGGGAAGTGGTGATAGAGCGATCCGCGCGGCGCTCCCGTGGCCGCGATCACCTCGGAAAACGAGGTGGCTTGCAAGCCGCGCTGTGCCAGCAGCGCCATCGCTCCTTCGACCATGCGGTCGCGCACGTCACCCGCCATGCCGTTGTTTCCTCGTTCGAGCCGTTCTCAAAAAATATGACAACCATCATAATTGGCGCTACTATGACGATCGTCATAGTTTCGGTCCGAGGAACACACCGTGCCCGCTCGTCGCCATGCTCTCCTCTGCGTACCCCTGGCTCTGGCCCTTGCCGCCTGTGGTGCGATCCCTTCCACTTCCCCTTCATCCTTTGCAGGAGGTTCACCCATGACCGTTGAACAGACCAAGCAAGCCATTGCGGGCGACTGGATCAGCATCGCCCCCGAGATCCGTCCCAGTGCGCAGAAGGCCCCCGACGGCACGCTCAAGCCCTTCTATCTGAAGCGCGAGTTCAAGGCGTTGGCGGGCGATCGTTTCGAGCTGGCCATCGCCAACTCGGCCGATCCCTACGGCAAGGTGCCGCTGGCGAGGATCCTGATCAGGGGCCACATGCACTGGCAGGGCGAGCACCCCATCGCCCCCGGCGCGCAGAAGGTCGACTTCGTGGCCGACGAGGCTTACGAGGTCACGCCGCTGCTGCAGGCATTTGCCGATGTGCTCAACCAGGTCGCCGCCCAGGGCTACGCCAAATGGGAGGTGGGGCAGACGCAGAGCGTCTTCGGCAAGAACTTCGCACCCTTCGGGCTGAGCGCTGGCAAGAACTTCATGGAATACGACCTGGTGTACGTCTCGCACGGCCTGCTGTTCTGGGGGGCGCGCCACGTGGACGGCCGAGGCTTCGACACCGAGCAGAACCGGCCGACCAATCTGCAGATACCGCTGGCACGCAAGTAGGGCCGCGTACGCGGCCATCGTCGACGATCGCCGGGGCAGGTGCCATGCGCCGCTTCGCCGCGCTCGACCGGAGCGCTGGCAGCCGGCGCAGGCCAAGGGCAGAATTCGGCCACAACAAGGTTTCACCGAATCCCCGACTGGGCTGCGCCCCGTGCAATCTCTCCCACAGCGGTCCTTCGCCAACTGGCTCGTCCCCATCGCCGTCGCCTGCCTGATGCTGGCCTTGCAGGCGGGCGGCGAGCCCGTGTACGAAGCGCTGCGCTACGAGCGCGCCGCTGTGCTCGGCGGTCAGCCGTGGCGCCTTGTCTCGGCGCACGTGGTGCATCTGGGTTGGGCGCACTGCGTGATGAACGCTGGCGGGCTGGCCCTGTGCGCCGCGTTCGCGGCCGGCACGCTCGGCTGGCGCGCCTGGGCCATTGCGATCGTCGTGCTGGCCCTCGGCGTGGGAATCCTGCTGGTGGTCGCATCGCCTCGAGCCACGGACTATGCGGGCCTCTCGGGCGTGCTCTACGGGCTCTTCGTCTGGGTGCTGGCGCCGCGTGCCTGGCGCGGCGATCGCGTGGCCTTGATCGTCCTGCTCGCCGTCATCGCACGCATCGGCTGGCAGATGCTGCATCCGCCTTTGGAAGCACAGCGCGCGCTGATCGGCGGCGACGTGCTGGTCGAGGCTCATCTGTACGGCGCGCTGTGCGCACTGGCGCTGTGCCTCTTTCAGTGGGCGTGGCCGCACTTTCGGCGGGCCTGAGCCGGCGGCCTTCCATCGAGATCCGGCTCACCTTGCTGTCGAGGCCGTCCATGAGGGCGCGCTTGCGATGTAGCCGCGGCCGAGGTCCGGCCGCGGCGCCCGCTTTATCGCCGGCGGCGGCGGGCTACCGCGAGCGCGGCGAGGCCGGCCAGCGCCAGGATGAGGTCGCCCGCGTCCAGCGCGCCGCCGCTCCTGCGGAACGGAAAGGCGATCGGCATTGCCGGCGGCGGCGAGGAGGGAGGCTGCGTCGTCGGCGGGGTCGTCGTCGGCGGCTGTTCGTCGTCCGGCGCGTAGGACTCGACGTCGTAGGCGTAGAGCCTGACGCTCGTGCCCTCCGTGGGGCTCTCCGCCTGCATGGCGACGAACCCGCCGATGGAGCCCTGCCGCTGGCTGATGGCGTTCCCGGCGTCCCTGTTGGGCGTCTCGCCATCGTTCACTTCCTTCAGGACATGATGCTGCTTGATGCCGTCCTTCTCGGTGTAGAGGAACATCTTCATCGCGCCGGTCTTCGGGTCGATGGGCGTGTTGAACCACACCGCCTGATCCAGCGCTCTTTCGGCGATCTGCGAGCCCTCCTGGCCGTTCGTCTGCCGCGTGATCAGCGAGTTCTGACCTGCCACGACGGTGCCTGTCGCACCGTTGCCTCTGAAGACGATGTGCGGGTAGGCGTTGGTGCCATGGATGAAGCTCTGCATCGTGTGCCCCTCCTGGACCGCGTACGGTCCTGCGGCAGGGCTCTTCGCCTCCTCGAAGACGAACTTGAGGTTGTCCTGGGCCAGCGCGGGCTCGCTCGCGGGCGCATTCGAATTGCGCAATGGCACGAGGACATCGCCACGCAGGACGACGGGCGTGCGCGACAGCGATTCGGGTGAGGCCGTGGTCGCGGGCTTGCTCCTGTTGGTCAAAGCAGCGGCCTGCGTCTGTCCGTTGGAAGCCGACTCGCCGGACACGACCATGTACGTCCTGCCGGGCTCGAATCTGGTGACGAGTCGCCAGGCTTTCTCCGTCGACGCATCCTTCTGCAACCTCAGGCCGAACGGACCGGCGATCGGGTCTTGCGGCTGCAGCACGAGCGTGGCGCGGCCATGTTTAGGCACAGCCTTCGTTTCCACGACGCCGGACGCTCTCGCCATCCCGTCGCTTCCATACGAGGTCTTGTACTGCTTGAACGCGGTCACGCCGTCGCTGAAGCGAACATCCGCATAGGAGAACGGTGCCTCGAGGGCGTTGGCGGCATCCATCCACCCGACGGTCATCTTGCCGAAGGACAGTACGAAGGTCGCCGTGTTCTCCACGGAGGCCGTTGCCGGTGCGGGCCCCCGCGCGGTCACCGTCACATGGCACGGCTTTCCGGGCATCACGGCGCAGTCGGGCGGGTTGAACTTCATGCTCTCGACGGAAAACCCCGCGGGCAGCGAGACGTTGGCAGCGGTGAAGACGACGTTCTTCGTTCCGACCGGCACGTTGATGTCGAGCATCGCCTGGGCGTTCTTGCCGCCCCAGGTCCGGGCCTTGAAGCTTTCTCCGCCATAGCTGAAGGTCGCGGTGACCCCGTTCGGCGGCAGGCCCGCATCGATGAGGTACTGCTCGGGGTTCGTCGTGGCCCAGTACGCCTCCTTCGGCTGGCCGACGCCGGACCACGGATATCCGTTGGTGTGATAGCCCGGGTCCGTCATGCCCCACCAGGTCACCCGGTGCACGCCGCCCTTGTACTCGGGGTGACGACCTCCCGGTCCGGCGGAGTACTCCTTGAGCAGGCTGAAGAGCTTTGCGTACTGGATGCCCTGCTCCTTGAACAGGGCATCCATCTCGGGGCCGTTCTGGATCCGCTGGCCTTTGTCCAGGCCCAGGGTCGGTGCGAGATCCAGCTCCGTCAGGTCGACGTTCACCCCGGTCTCGAGATAGGTCCTGATGGTCCTCTCGAAGGCGTCGAGGTTGAGCCTCATGTCCCAGTGCCCCTGCGTGCCGATGACGTCGACCAGCGGCCTCGGATTTCCCTTGGCATCCAGCAGGACCCGCCCTTTGCCCGCGGCCGATTCGGCCGCGTACCGTTCATTGAACTCCTTGACCATCGAAGCGATCGCGGTGGCCTTCGAGGCTCGCTCGTTGTCGTTGAAGTCGTTGTAGTTCAGGATCGCGGTCGTGTTCTGGCGCGCGGCGTAGAAGGCGTCATACATGTAGTCCCAGCTCTTCCCGCCTTTGGCGTAGGCCTGGGCCCATCGGGAGGGACGCTCCTCCGGGCTGTAGCCCGTTCGCAGCGCGTTCCTCCAGTCGGCGGGGTTGTCGGGGTTGTCCTTGAACGCCTCGTTGACGACGTCCCAGGCGTAGGTCTTGAACGGTGCCTGATCGAAATGGCCGGCCACCGTCCGGATGTAGTACTCCAGGTTCGTCTTCGCCGTTGCGTAGTCCCACGGGGTTTCCCATCCGCCGTTCGCAGTCAGGACATTGGGGGCGGGCCATTGGGCCGACTGGTTGTGCCAGACCAGCACGTGCCCTGTGACCTTGACGTCGCGCGCATTGGCCGCGCTGATGTCGGCGTTGATGCCCGAGGTCAGGTTGGTGAGGAAGTTCGGGGTCGGATTGCTGATTCCCCCATTCCAGAACTCCGGCTTCATCGCGTTGCCGGGCGTCACCACGTTGAAGTGTTTGACGGTCATGGCGGCGACCGAGTTCTCGCCCGGCACCACGTCGGCGCCGAAGTTGCGCGCGTCGAGATTGGTGCTGCCGATCAGGAAGTGGTTCTTGTACACGTCCTTCAGCGCCGGCCAGTCGGCAGGATTCGTTGGCCGATTGGCCGCCAGAGCGGCGTTCGCGATCGCGAGTGCGCTCGGCAACGCAATCAGGAGGCTCTTGATGCGAGGCCTTGTGAACATGGTCCCGATCCTCCTGGCGGTCCTGAGGATCGGAGGGTTCGTGCTGCGCGTGTTCCTCGATCTGAAGGCGGGGCCGTTCGATGCGGCCGGCCGTGCGGCCGCCAGACCCGATGATCTGATTTGCATGATGTCTCCGGAATGGAATATGCGGGGTGCGGCGAAGTGCCGCGACTCGCCGGCTCTCTGCGGAGCCCTGGTTGACCGACCCGAAGGCTAGGTGACGGCCCCCTGCCGGTCCACTGACTTTTTCGCTAGCATCCATTCCAAATGCTGATGAGTTCGGGCAAGACCTCTGGTAAACCCCTGATGCTGGCGCAAGTCTCGCGTCTGCGTTTCCGGCATCTGCAGTTCCTCGACATCCTCGGAAAGACGCGCAACCTGCGCCTGACTGCCGAGCAGATGTACATCACGCAGCCGGCTGCCACCAAGGTGTTGATGGACATCGAGGAGATGCTGGAGGCGCGCCTGTTCGACCGCCTGCCGCGCGACATGCAACCGAACGAGCTCGGGCTCTTCACGTTGCGGTACGCGCATTCGGCACTCGACGGCTATCGCAAGTTCGTGGACGAGTTCAGCGCCCTGAAGCAGGGAGGACACGGCCATCTGTCGATCGGCGCCATCTCGGGTGCGGCGCACGTGCTGACTGCCGCGGTGGCCGAGCTGCAGCGCCTGCGGCCGCTGCTGGTGGTGAAGGTGCTGGAGCAGAGCAGCGATCAGCTCATCGTGTGGCTGGCCGAGCGCAAGATCGACGTGATGATCGGCCGCTTCACCGACGAATCCCGGCGCGACCAGTTCCACTACGAGAACCTGACTGGTGAAAGGCTGCAGATCACCGCAGGCGTGCACCATCCGTTGCGCGGGCCGAACGCCCCCGGGCTCAGGGAGCTGTCGAACTGGCCTTGGATCCTTTATCCGGCATCCACCGCGCTGCGCAAGGTGTCGGACGACATCTTCCGCAGCACCGGCCTGTCGCTCACCTCGGGCATCGTCGAGACGCCATCGTTCCTGTTCGCGCTGGAGCTGTTGCAGAGCACGACCATGCTCTCGCTGCAGCCCGCTGCGCTGGTGGAAAAGTATGTGAGGCGCGGACTGCTGACGCGCATCGCCACCGAGCTTCCCACCCGCATGCCCGACTTCGGCCTGATCACGCTGCAAGGCGAGCCGCCCACCACGGCTGCGCTGGCGTTCATGGACGTGATCCGCAACATGGCGGACCATCGGGCCGAAGCGACGTTGGCCGAGAGAGCGACGCCCCGTCCGTTGGCCTAGAGGATCGGACGCACGACCACTTGCTGCTGCCCGATGCGAGCTTGTTGCCGATCCACGATGCCGCGTCGGCGACCTGAATGGCGCGCTGTCGATTGAGCGCACCACCTTCGGCCCCGGCGACGCCTCACCGTCGAGCGAAGGCCGTGCGGTACTTGCGCATCAGGTCTCCACGTACTCCTGGCGCTGCGATGTGCATGACCAGGCCTGGACGGGCCGGACGCTTCTGCTGGCGCTCATGTCCTTCCTCGGACTGCTCCGGATCTTCGAGCACGGCACGCAGGCTCATCGCTCGCGCAGGGCGCCGCGACCGCAGGTACTCAGCGCAGCTCGATGCTCTGGCGCAGCAGGCCTGACGGCTCCGCGCTCGGTCCCACCAGAATTTCCACCTCGCCCTCGTCGAACAAGGGCTCAAGGTCGGGTCCGAGATAACGCAGTTCGGACGCGGGTAGCGCCAGTTCGACGCGGCTTTCTTCACCAGGCTTCAATCGCAGCTTCGCAAAGCCCTTGAGCTCCAGGAGCGGCCGGGTGACGCGGCTCACCTTGCGGCGGGCGAACAGGAAGACCGTTTCCTCGGCCTCGCGCGCGCCGGTGTTGCGCAGGGCGACGCTGATCTTCAGCGTGTCCTGCGCCTGCACGCGGCGCGGCTCGACCTGAAGGTCGTCGTAGCCGAACCGGCCGTAGCCCAGGCCGTGGCCGAAGGCATACAGCGGCGAGTTGTCGACGTCCTGGTACCTGCTCGTGAAGTAGTCGCCGGGATTCATCGGCCGGCCGGAGGGGCGCTGGCCGAAGTAGATCGGTACCTGCCCGACCGCGCGCGGCCAGCTCATCGGCGTGCGGCCGCTGGGGCTCTCCCGGCCCGTGAGCACGTCGGCGATCGCATGGCCCGCCTCGACGCCGAGGAACCATGCGGCCAGCAGCGCGTCGCTGTGTTCGGCCAGCCAGGGGATGACGAGCGGGCGCCCGGAGAACACGATCGCGATGACGGGGATGCCCGCCGTCTTCGCGCGCGCGATCACGGCCTCTGCCAGGGCCTGCTGCCGGCCGGGCAGGGCGGGCGTCGCGCGGCTGGCGGCCTCGCCGCTCATCGTGGCGCGCTCGCCCAGGCACAGCACGACCGCATCGGCGCCATCGCACAGCGCCGCCGCCGCTTCGATGCCGCTGTCGTCGTCGCTCTCGATGGCGACACCCGGCGCGTGGCGCACGTCGGCCTGCGGCAGCGCGGCGCGCAGGCCGGCCAGCACGGTGACGGCCGGCTCGTGCTCGCCCGCACCCCACCACGGGCCTTTCATCTCGGTGTTCGCGTCGGCCAGCGGGCCGATGACGCTAAGTGTCTTCGCCGCAGCGGGCAAGGGCAGGGTGTCGCGCTCGTTCCTGAGCATGACGATGGACTTGCGCGCCGCGTCGCGCGCCACCGCACGTCGCTCGGCGACGGCCTGGGCGGGCTCCTGTGTCGAGCCGCGGCGGTAGGGGTCGTCGAACAGGCCGAGCTCTTCCTTCAGCCGCAGCACGCGGCGCACGCTCGCGTCGATCTCCTCGATCGTCACGCGGCCCTGCTCGAGGGCGACGGGCAGGCCCTTGCGGTAGGCATCGGCCATCATGTCGATGTCGACGCCGGCCTTCAGCGCCAGCACCGCGGCATCGACGAGGTCGGCGGCGACGCCGTGCTTGATGAGTTCCGCGATCGCGTTGTAGTCGCTGACGATCACGCCCTCGAAGCCCATCTCGCCGCGCAGCCAGTCGCGCAGCAGCGGGATGTGCGCCGTCATCGGCACGCCGTTGAGATCGGTGAAGGCGGGCATCAGCGTCGCGACGCCAGCGTGCACGGCGGCCGCGAAGCCCGGCAGGTGCACCTCGTGCAGGGTGCGCTCGGAGATGTCGACGGCGGCGTACTCGCGCCCCGCGTTCACGCCGCCGTATGCGACGAAATGCTTCGCGCAGGCCGCCAGCGATTCGGCAGAGGAGAGGTCGGTGCCCTGGAAGCCGCGCACCTTGGCCTGCGCGATGCGAGCGTTCAGCCAGGGGTCTTCGCCGGGGCCTTCGGCGGTGCGGCCCCAGCGGGGGTCGCGCGACACGTCGAGCATCGGCGCGAACGTCATCGCCAGGCCGTCGGCCGCGCCTTCGCGCGCTGCCTCGCGCGCCGTGCGCTCCCACAGCGCCTCGTCGAAGGTGCCGGCTTCCGCGAGTGGGATCGGGAAGAGCGTGCGGTGGCCATGGATGATGTCCAGGCCGATCAGCAGCGGAATGCCGAGTCTCGATTTCTCGACGGCCAGCCGCTGCATCTCGTGCGTCGGCCCGGGGCCGACCATGTTCAGCAGGTTGCCGACGGTGCCGTCGATGATCGACTGCGTGGAGTCTCCCGCGAGCACCGGTCCGGTGACCGTGTAGCTGGAGGCAGTCATCGTGAGCTGGCCCAGCTTCTCGGGCAGCGTCATGCGGGCCAGGAGGGTGTCGATGCGACTCATCAGGGATTTCGAATAGAACCCGGGGGCCCAATGATGGCATGCTGCGGGGCAGGGCCGCCGATACTTGTTGTGCGGCCGACGATCCGGTGAAACCAAACGTGACACCCTGGGCCACAACGAAAGGAGCCGTTCGTGTTGAAGGATGAGAGGAACCCGAAGGAACTGGCAGCGCTGCCCGACGAAGCCTTGATCGAGGCGGTGCAGCGGCAGACCTTCCGCTATTTCTGGGACGGCGCAGATGCCGCCAGCGGCCTGGCGCTCGACCGCCGCACGCTGGTCGCCGCCACGGGCGAGGACCTGGCCGACGCGAGGGTCGCGATCGGCGGTACCGGCTTCGGCATCATGGCCCTGATCGTCGCGGTGGAGCGCGGCTGGGTCACGCGCGACGCGGCGCTGGAACGCTTCGGCCGCATGCGTGACGCGCTCCTTCGCGCCAGGCGCTACCACGGTACCTTCCCGCACTTCATGGACGGCGCGAGCGGCGAGACGATCCCGATGAGCCCCAAGGACGATGCGGGCGACCTGGTCGAGACCTCGTTCCTGTGCATGGCCCTGCTTTGCGCGCGCCAGTACTTCGACGACGACACGGCCATGGCGCGCCGGCTGCGCGCCGACTTCGACACGCTGTGGCACGAGGTCGAGTGGGACTGGTTCACCCAGGGCGGGCGCGATGTCCTGTACTGGCACTGGAGCCCGAACCACGGCTGGGCGATGAACCACGAGGTGCATGGCTGGAACGAGTGCCTCATCACCTACTTCATGGCCGCGGCATCGCCCACCCACCCGATCGATCCGCGGGTCTACCACCGCGGCTACGCCTCGGGGCCCGACTTCCTCAACGGCCGCTCGTACCACGGCATCGAACTGCCGCTGGGCCCGCCCAACGGCGGCCCGCTGTTCTTCGCGCACTACTCGTTCTGCGGCCTCGATCCGCACGGCCTGAAGGACCGCTACGCCGACTACTGGGACCTCAACACGCGCCACGTGCGGGTCAACCGCGCGCACTGCATCGCCAACCCCCGGGGCTTTCCCGGCTATGGCGAATCGTGCTGGGGCC
The DNA here is from genome assembly GCF_014195185.1 of Variovorax atrisoli. NCBI lineage: Bacteria > Pseudomonadati > Pseudomonadota > Betaproteobacteria > Burkholderiales > Comamonadaceae > Variovorax > Variovorax atrisoli. The sequence continues at coordinate 168,686 of NZ_JACIBG010000008.1, forward strand.
TGACGGCCAGCGACGATCCCGACGGCTACCTCGCGCACGACCCGAACAACGACAACGGCACCATCTCGCCGACGGCCGCATTGGCCAGCCTGCCGTATGCGCCCGCCGAGGTGCTGAAGGTGCTGCGGCATTTCCTCACCGTGCACGGCACGCGCGTGTGGCGCGACTACGGCTTCGTCGATGCGTTCTGCGAGGCGCGAGGCTGGTTCGCAGACACCTTCCTGGCCATCGACCAGGGCCCCATCGTCGTGATGATGGAGAACCACCGCACCGGCCTGCTGTGGAAGCTCTTCATGAGCGCGCCCGAGGTGCAGGCCGGGCTGCGCCGGCTCGACTTCAGCAGCCCGTACCTGGGATCGCCCGCACCGTGAGTTCCGGCGCGGCGAACGCCCAAGACCCCGCCTTCGAGTCCTGGCTCGAGGCACAGCTGGCCCACTCGGCAAGAGGAATGCTGGCCAGCGTCTCGCCGACCTCGATCGTCAAGCTGCGAGCGGGCTTCGGCCAGACCGTGCGTCCGGTGGCGGGCGCCATCGTCGCCTCGCCCGTGCTCGGCGACTACAACCCCGATCCGGACTACTTCTTCCACTGGTTCCGCGATTCGGCCGTCGTCATCGACGCGCTGCGTCTGCTCCACCTCGACGGCCGCATCGGCGCCGAGGCGCTGCGGCATCTGCGCGACTTCACCCGCTTCAGCCTTGCCCTCAACGGGTTGGACGGTCGCGTGGAGGCCGCGGCGAAGGGCCGCAGGGACCGCGTGGCTCCCGCGTTGCAGCAATACCTGCGCGAAGACGACGACCTGTCGCGCATCCACGGCGATGCGGTCGCCGCCGAGACGCGGGTGAACCCCGACGGCACGCTCGACATCCTGCGCTGGGCGCGTCCGCAGCACGACGGGCCGCCGCTGCGTGCGCTCGCGTTGCTGCGATGGGTGGCCGGCGGGCATCTCGACGCGCAACTGCTGGCCGAAGTCGCGCCGCTGATCCGCTTCGACATCGAATTCACGCTGCGCCGCTGGCGCGAACCGTCGTTCGACATCTGGGAAGAGGAGAGCGGCCATCACTACTACACGCTGCGCGTGTCTGCGGCCGCGCTGGCCGAAGGCGCGGCATGGCTCGAGGGCCTGGGCGAGACGGCGCAGGCGGCCCGTTGCAGGGAAGAGTCGCAGGCCGTGCTGCGGATGCTCGACGACTACTGGGTGGACGAAGGAAGTGGCGGCAATGAGGGCAAAGAGGGTGAAGAGGCGCGCGGCTACTACCGCTCGCGCGTGCTGGCCGATGGCGCCAGCAGCCCGAAGGCGCTGGACATCGCGGTGATCCTGTCGGCGATCCACTGTGCCGGCACGGGGTCGGCACACGTGCCGGCCGACCCGCGCATGCAGGCCACGCTGGCGCGCCTCGATGCCCTCTTCGATGCGGCCTACCCGATCAACCACGGCCGTACGGCGGGTCGCGGCGCGGCGATGGGGCGGTACGAGGGCGACGTGTACTGCTCGGGCGGCGCGTACTACTTCTCGACCCTCGGTGCCGCCGAGTTCTGCTTCCGCGCGGCTGAGCGCGGCGACGAATGCCATCGCGACGCGTGGATCGCGCGCGGCGATGCCTATCTCGCCACCGTGCGCGCCTACACGCCGGCCAGCGGCGATCTGTCGGAGCAGTTCGACCAGCGCAGCGGCGCGCAGACCTCCGCGAAGCAGCTGGCGTGGAGCCATGCGGCGTTCATTTCTTGCGTCTTCGCGCGCCGCGCCGCGCTCGCCGGCCGCGAGGAGCCGCGCGGACGATGAGCACGAGCGCCGAGACCCGCGACGAGCCGGTGGCAAGGGTCGGTGTCTTTCGCCAGGTCGGCGAGCTGGTGGGCGCGCTGCGGGTCTCTCCAGTCGGGAAGAAGCTCGCCGCGCTCATCGCCGCCATCGTCGTGGTCGTGGCGCTCACCGCCTACGGGCAGATCGAGCTCAACAGCTGGAACAAACCCTTCTACGACGCGATCTCGCGCCGCGACTTCAAGGAATTCATGGTGCAGGTCGGCGTCTTCGCGATGATCGCGGGCGCGCTGCTGGTCTTGAACGTCGCGCAGCGGTGGCTGAGCGAAACCCTGCAGATGAGGCTGCGCGAGGCGGTGGTCAGCGACCTCGTCGGCCTGTGGCTGCAGCCGCGCCGCGCGTTCTGGCTCCAGGCCAGCGGCCCGATGGGGGCCCATCCGGACCAGCGCATGCACGAGGACACGCTCAAGCTGTGCGACCTGTCGGTCAACCTGGGCGTGGGCCTGCTGCAGGCCACGATGCTGTTCGGCAGCTTCGCGAGCGTGCTGTGGGTGCTCTCCAAGGACTTCACCATCTTCTTCAACGGCGAGGACCATGTGCTGCCCGGCTTCATGCTGTGGGCGGCGATCGCCTATGCGGTGGCCGGCTCGCTGTTGGCCTACTGGGTCGGCAACGGCCTGATCTCGCGCAACGCCGAGCGCTATGCGCGCGAGGGCGAGCTGCGTTTTTCGCTCACGCGCATCAACGAGCATCTCGACGGCATCTCGCTGGCCGGCGGAGAGGCCGACGAGAAGCGCCGCGTCGCGGCGCACTTCGCGGACGTGCTGCAGGCCACGTCGCGCGTGGTGCTCGGGCTGACCAACCTGACCTGGGCCACGGCGGGCTTCGGCTGGATCACCGTCATCGCGCCGACGCTGGTGGCAGCGCCGCTGTATTTCTCGGGGAAGGTGTCGTTCGGCGGCCTGATGATGGCCGCGGCGGCCTTCACACAGGCACAGTCCTCGCTTCGCTGGTTCGTGGACAACTTCAGCATCATTGCCGACTGGCGCGCCACGCTGCTGCGCGTGACCGACCTGCGCCGGAAGCTGGCGTCCGACCTGGAGGCGCAGTCCGGCGGCAGCCGCATCGCCTACGAGGAGAGCGATGACGGCACGCTCGCGCTCGAAGAGATCGAGGTCCGTTCCTGGAGCGGCCACGACCGGCTCGACGTGCCGGCGCTCGTCGTTCAACCGGGCCAGTGCGTGCTGATCCTGGGGACGCCGGGCACCGAGAAGACGCTGCTGTTCCGGGCGCTCGCGGGCCTGTGGCCGTGGGGCTCGGGCACCTTGCGCCGGCCCGCGGGCGAGACGATCCACTTCATGCCGCGCGGTACGCCCTACATTCCGCGCGGCACGCTCGCCGAGGTGCTGTCGTATGCGATGGAGCCCACCACCTATCCGAGGGAGGCGATGGTGGCCGCGCTGGAGAGCGTCGGCCTGCAGCGCCTGGAGTCCCTGCTGGACAGGACCGCGCGCTGGGAGAGCGAGCTGAGCATGGACGAGCAGCTGCGCCTGGGCTTCGCCCGCGTGGTGCTGCAGGCGCCGCCCTGGCTGGTGATGGACGAGGCCTTCGGCGCGTTCGACGACGACACGCTCGAACTCGTCATCGGCGCGCTCGGCAAGCTCGCGCACACGGGCATCATCCACATCGGCTCGGCCGGCGGGGCGCACGACCGGCTGTTCACGCAGGTGGTTCACCTGGTCAAGGCGCCGCACGACCTGCCCGAGGAGCCGCGACCATGAGGCGTACCGTGTCGACCGTCAGCCGCGTGCGCCGCGCGTTGACGCGGGTTGTGCTGTCGCTGCCCGTCTGGCCGACCTGGTCGCGGGCGGCGGATTTCGGCTTCCGGCCGCCGCGCGATCCGGATGACCCCGCCGCTGCGGAGCTCATGCGCGACCTGGCCGAGCGCATCCTGCCGGTGTACCAGGACGCGGACAAGGACGCCTTCCTGGCCAACGTGACGGCACTGCAGATCGTGAGCGGCGCCTACCGCGCGGCCCTGGACAGCAGCCGCCTGCTGCGCGAGCGCCGCCAGGGCAAGCCCTTCGACGCACTGGTCGAGCGTGCGACGCTCGACGGCATCTACGCGCGGGCGCGGCTGCTGGAGGCCGAGGAGCGCGTCGCCTTCGCACAGGCCTATGCACGCGCCTTCCAGGAGCTGGTCTCGCCGCTCGACAACATGCAGGCGCAGGCCGTCATGGCCCGGCTGGAGATTCCGCCGGACGTGTTCGCGCAGCAGCTGCGCCAGGCCTTCGACCTCTGGCGCGACAAGGGCAGCCTGCCCGAGGCCGATGCGCTGGCGCTCGTGCGGGCCTGGCTGTCCTACCAGTCGCGCCGCAGCTTCAGTGCCTTGCTGCCCGAACTCTTCGCCGCGGAGAACCGCATTCGCTACGTGGCGGAGGCGGGCATCCGGATCCCGGTGCGCGGCGGCGTCATCCACGCCACCATGGTGCGGCCCGGCCGCGCCACCGGGGCGCTGCCGGCGCTGCTGCGCTTCACGCTCGACCCGGGCGAGGATGATGTCCGGCGCAGCGCGGCGAGGGGCTATGTCGGCATCACCGCGTACGTGCGCGGACGCACGCCCGACGGCAAGGGGGCGGTGTGGCCCTTCATGCACGACGGCGAGGACGCGGTGGCGGTCATCGAGTGGATCACCCACCAGCCATGGAGCGACGGCCGCGTGGTCATGCTCGGCGAAGGCTATTCGGGCTACGCGGCCTGGGCCGCGGCGCGCAGGCGGCCGCCAGCGCTCAAGGCCATCGCCACGATCGCTCCGATGGCGCCGGGCATCGACTTCCCCATGGCAGGGCAGATCTTCCGCAATGCGATGGTCCGCTGGGCGCAGGAGCATGCGCTGGCCGAGCCCCCGCCCGGACCCCAGTCTTCAGGCAGCCCCGCAGGGGCCGACCCGGACGCGGTCTGGCAGGCGCTCGACGCACGCTGGTATCGCGGCAATCGTCCCTACTGGGACATCGACCGCGTCCTGCTCGGCAAGCGAAGCAGGCTGATCCGCACCTGGCTGACGCACCCGAGCCACGACCGCTACTGGCAGAAGTTCCTGCCATCGGCCGAGCAGTTCGCGCGCATCGACATTCCGGTGCTCAGCTTCGCCGGCTACTTCGGCGGCGACGCCGGCGCGCTCTACTTCCACCAGGAGCACCTGCGCAACCGGCCGCAGGCCGACACGACGCTGCTGCTGGGACCCTACGACGCGACGACGATCCGGCGCGGCACCGCGGCCGAGCTGCGCGGCTACGCGCCCGACCCCGTCGCGCGCATCGACCTGCCCGAGCTGCGCTACCGCTGGATCGACCACGTCCTCAAGGGCGCGAACAAGCCGGCGCTGCTGCTGGAGCGCGTCAACTACCAGGTGATGGGTGCGGACCAGTGGCGCCATGCGCCGGCGCTGGAGTCGCCGCAGCGCACGCAGCTGCGCCTCTATCTCGACACGAGCGGTCGCGACGAGCCGCGTCGCCTGCTGGCCTCGCCGGCCGAGGGCGGCGGCAGCGCGCGGCTGTCGGTCGACCTGGCCGACCGGCGCGACGTGCGCACGCCGTGGGCGGACGCGCTGCGCGTGAACCAGCTGCCGATGCGCAACGGCATCGGCTTTGTGAGCGAGCCGCTGCCCGAGGGCACCGAGATCGCCGGCAGCCTGCGCGGCGTGTTCGACATCACGCCTTCGCGGCAGGACGTGGACTTCAGCGTCTCGCTCTACGCGCAGACCGAGGGCGGCGAATGCCAGCTGCTGTTCGAGCCTTACGACTTCCGCGCGAGCTATGCAGGCCACCGCGTGCGACGCCGGCTGCTGCGGGCCGGCGAGCGCCAGCTGCTGGCCTTCACGGTCGAACGCTTCACCGCCTGCAGGCTCGCAGCGGGCAGCCGCCTCGTGCTGGTGGTGGGCATCAACAAGCGGCCCGATCGGCAGATCGACTACGGCAGCGGCAAGGACGTGAACTCGGAAACCGTCACCGACGCGAAATGGCCGCTGCGCGTGCGCTGGCACGCGCGCAGCTACATCGAGATTCAGACCGGCGGGTCCTGATTTTCTTCCGCACCTTCGTTGCCGATCACGACGCCCTCGCCGGGTGAGAGCACCAGGGCGCCATCGACCGGTCCGGCGCGTGCGGGATCGGTCGATGCCAGCACCAGCGGGCGCCGCGGCAGCAATGCCTGCGGCACCGGGGCCGCGGCGGCTCCGAAGTTCAGCAGCACAACCAGCCGCCGTCCTTCGCCGATGCGCGCATAGGCGAGCACATCGTTTCCGGCTTCCAGCGCTTCGTAGCTGCCCCGATGCAGCGCGGGTTGCGCGCGGCGCAGCGCGATGAGGCGCCTGTAGAGCGCGAGCATGGAGTCCGGATCGCGCGACTGCGCCTCGACGTTGCAGGTACGCCAGTCCGATGCAAGGCGCAGCCACGGGCGCCCGGTCGTGAAGCCGGCGTTGGCGTCGGCGCTCCACTGCATGGGCGTTCGCTCGGGGTCGCGGCCCAGGCCCATGCCGGGCCTGTTCTTCTCGAACGGGTCCTGCACTTCGTCGGCGGGAATGGGAACGTCCGTCATGCCGATCTCGTCGCCGTAGTAGAGCGTCGGCGTGCCTCGCAGCGTGAGCAGCAGCATGGCCGCGAGGCGCGCCATGCGAGGCCCGACGCGGCTCGCGATGCGGGCCCTGTCGTGGTTGCCGAGCACCCAGTTGGGCGCTGCACCGGCGGGCAGGGCGGCTTCGTAGTCGCGCACCAGCCGGTCGATGTGCGCGGCCTGCCAGTCGGCCCCGATCAGCTGGAAGTTGAAGGGCAGCTGCACGCCTTCGAGCACGCCCTGGGCATTGAGGCCGTAGTAGGCGACCAGGCGCGGCAGGGGCAGGTAGAGCTCGCCGATCAGCACGCGCGACGAATGTGCGTCGCTGAACTCGTCGACCACGCGGCGCATCTCGGCCACGATGGGCTGTACTTCCGGCAGGTCGGTGTTGTGGAGCATCGTCCAGCGCAGGAACGTGTCCTGGCCTTCGACGTAGTCGGGGTTGAGCGGGTTGTCGCGGAACTGCGCGTCCTTGACGATCTGGGAGAGCACGTCGACGCGGAATCCGTCCACGCCGCGCCGCAGCCAGAAGCGCATCACCTCGTACATCGCGGAGCGCACCTCGGGGTTGCGCCAGTTGAGGTCGGGCTGTTCCTTCAGGAACGAGTGCGCGTAGTACTGGCCGGTGGCTTCATCGAAGCTCCAGGCCGGCCCGCCGAAATTGCTGAGCCAGTTGTTGGGCGGCCCGCCGTCGGGTGCCGGGTCGCGCCAGATGTACCAGTCGCGCTTTGCATCGCTGCGCGCGCTGCGGCTGTGCACGAACCACGGATGGTGCTCCGAGGTGTGGTTGGGCACGAAGTCGAGGATGAGCTTGAGCCCCTTCGCGTGCGCCTCCTTCACCAGCGCGTCGAAGCCCTCCAGCGTGCCGAAGCGCGGATCGATGTCGCAGAAGTCGCTGATGTCGTAGCCGAAGTCGGCCATCGGCGAAGGGTAGACCGGCGAGATCCAGACCGCGTCGACGCCCAGCGACACCAGATGGTTCAGCCGCGCGCGGATGCCGTCGAGGTCTCCGATGCCGTCGCCGTTGCTGTCCTGGAACGAGCGCGGGTAGACCTGATAGACGATTCCGTGCTTCCACCAGTCGTCGGCTGACATCGTGATCCCTTCATGGTCGGCTTGGAGCGGATCATTGTCGCCAGAAAGCGGGAGCGCGGCGCAGCGCAGTGCGGTTCCCGCGCCGCCTCAGGCCGCGGGCCGCCGGCGCGCGCCGGCGAGCATCGCGATCTCCGCCAGCAGTTCATCGAGTGCCACGCGGATGAAGTCGAGCGTCGATGCGTCGACCAGCCGGCCGTCCTGGATGCGCGAGGCCACGTTCGCGATGGCCACATGCTGGCGCACGAGCGGCCGCGCGAGCGTGGCTGCCAGCGCGTCGCGGATCTGGGCCTGTGCCCGCACGCCGCCGGCGGTGCCGGGCGAGGCCGTCATGATCAGCGCGGGCTTGCCCTTCAGCGGCGATGCGAAGCCGGGCCGCGATGCCCAGTCGATCGCGTTCTTCAGCACGCCGGGCATGCCGTAGTTGTATTCGGGCGAGCACAGCACGATGCCGTCGGCGGCGGCGATGGCGCGCTTGAGTGCAGCCACCGGCTCGGGCGGCGCATCGCCATCGAGGTCGGCGTTGTAGGGCGGGATGGCGTCCAGCGGCGCGATGTGCAGCGTCACGCCTGCGGGCAGCAGCGGCTGCAAGCTGCGCAGCACGGCCGTGCAGTTGGAGGCCCGGCGGATGCTGCCGGAGATGGCGACGAGTTGTACGGTGGGTTGGTGATCGTTGTTCAAGGTGTGCTCTTGTCGATTTCTGGGCGGCGAGTTTATGCATAAAATCGAAAACATGTACAAAAAAGATCCGTCCCAGGAGCGGACGCTCCCGCTCGTGGACCAGGCCTTCATGCGGCTGCGCCAGGACGTGCTCTCGGGCACCTACGGCGCGGGCATGAAGCTCAAGCTCGACGAGCTGCAGACGGCCTACGGCTTCTCGAGCAGTCCCTTGCGGGAGGCGCTGAGCCGGCTGGCGCAGGAGGGGCTCATCCGTTCCGACGAGCGGCGCGGCTTCCGCGTGGCGGACATATCGCCGGAGGACCTTGCGGACATCAGCCGCATGCGTCTCATGCTCGACCTGCCGGCGCTGCGGGAGTCGATCGCGAACGGCGACGACGCATGGGAGGCGACGGTGGTCGCCGCCTTCCACCGCCTGGAGAAGATCGAGAGCCGCATCGGCGACGGCCCCGTGGTGCTCGACGACGACTGGACCCAGGTCCATTCGGCCTTCCACGCATCGCTGCTGGCCGCATGCCCTTCGGAGCGCATGCGCAACTGGAGCGCGAGCCTGTTCGACCAGGCCGAGCGCTACCGCCGCTACTCCGCGCGCTTTCGCAAGACGGCGCGGCGCAAGTCGAGCGAACACCGAAAGATCATGGACGCCACGCTGCGCCGCGATGCGGACACGGCCTGCGCGCTGCTGGAGGAGCACATCCTCAGCACGCAGCGCAACGTGATGGCGGTGCTCGGCACGGCTGCCGAGCGGGTCGGCAAGAGCTAGAGCGCCGCGGGCTTCTTCAGTTCTTCAGCCCCTGCTTCGCCAGCCACCGGTCGATCAGCGTGGCGATCTGGTCGGAGTTGCGGTCCATCATCAGCATGTGGCTGTTGCCCGTGATGCCCAGCTCCGGCAGCACGATGCGGTCGCCCGTGCCGCCGGCGCGCACCAGGTTGCCGCGGAATTTCTCCTGCTGCGCTGCGATGCGCTCCCAGAACGGGAACCTGCCGAGGTTGTCGCCCCAGACCCAGAGCATGGGCACGCCCTTGACGCGCGCGAAGTCGTAGGTGTCGGGGTCGGGTGAGCCCGAGGTCTCGACAGCCACCAGCGCCTTGACCTTCTGCGGGTACTTCAGCGCCGAGTTGAACGCGAAGTTGCCGCCCTGGCTGTGCACGACGATGACGCAGGGGCAGACCTTGTCCACATAGGCGTCGTAGGCTGCCTGCGTGGCCGCGTCGTTGGTGCCCCAGCGCGGGATCGCCTGCTTGGCGAACTGGTCGAACGCGGCCACCGGGAACTGCGTGCCCGGCAACGCGCGGCGGCTGGCGGGATCGGTGGCGTAGGAGCCGGTGTCGCCGATGCGGAACAGCTCCCATGCCTCCTTCTTCGGCCGGAAGAAGGGCTCGCTCTTGAAGATCTCCGGATAGCGCGCCCAGGACGCGCGGCCACGCTCGACCGCGTCGCTCACGTACACGTCATGGCCCGCGCGCAGGAAGAAGTCCTCCCAGCCGGGTTGGCCGTCGGGCTTCGTCTCGAAGGTGGTGCCCGCCAGTCCACCGCCGTGCCACAGCAGCAGCGGGTACCTGGCCTTGGGGTTGGCGAGCCGGGTGTAGCGCGCGTACAGCGCCTCGACCTCGAAGTCGCCATTGGGGTCGAGCTTGAGCGGCGGCGCGCCGGGCGTGAACACCAGCTCCTTGGGAGGCAGGCCCGAGAGCGTCACGGCTCGCCCTCCGACATGAAAGCTGCCCATCTCTGCCACCTGTAGCGAGGGGCTCGCGCAGCCGAACAGCGCCGCCATACCCAGGGCGGCGGCCGCGCGGAACATCGTCTTCAACATGTGTCGTCTCCGTTTGTCTGTCGTTCCTGCTTCGCAGTTTAGGAAGCCGAACCCGCGCGATGCATCGCGATTGGCGATGGCGGCGTTCTTGCCTCGCCATCGCCCGGCCATCGGATCCCTTCGTGGAAACCACTATGCATTTATCTGATTTTGTGCATAAAAATATCTTCGTGCATTAAGCTGTGCATCGAGACGGAGCCCGTGCCGGGCCCGCGCAACGCAACGTCCCATCCGAAAGAAGCAACGCATGAAACTGATGTCCTACTCACTCGCAGGCCGCGAAACCTGGGGCGCCGTCGTCGACGGCGGCGTGGTCGAACTGGCCGGGCGCACCGGCCACGCCACGCTGGCCGACTTCATCGGCAGCCCGGAGTTCGAGCGCCGCGACGCGCTGGTCGCGGGGCTCGCCGCCGACGTGCCGCTGTCGGACGTGCGCTACCTGCCGGTGATCCCGAAGCCCGAGAAGATCGTCTGCGCGGTGCGCAACTACATGGACCACCACCAGGAGGTGCTGGCCGCTGGCATGCAGCGGGAGCTTTCCGAGCAGCCGCCGATCTTCCTGCGCGTGTGGCGTTCGCAGACGCCGCACGAAGGGCCGATCGTGCGCCCGCGGGTGTCGGAGTCGCTCGACTGGGAAGGCGAGCTGGCGGTGATCATCGGCAAGCCGGGCCGTGACATCCAGGAAGCCGAGGCCTGGAACCATGTGGCCGGCTACAGCTGCTACAACGACGCGAGCGTGCGCGAATGGCAGTTCCACGCCAAGCAGATCGCCTCGGGCAAGAACTTCGAGGCGACCGGCGGCTTCGGCCCCTGGATGGTCACGGCCGACGAGATCGCGCCGGGACGCGAACTGAAGCTCGAGACCCGCCTCAACGGCGAGGTGGTGCAGTCGAGCCATACGGGCCACATGATCTTCTCGGTGCCGCGCCTCATCGCCTACGCCTCCACCATCTTCACGCTGGTGCCGGGCGACGTGATCGCCACCGGCACGCCGGCCGGCGTGGGCTGGAGCAAGAAGCCGCCGCGCTTCATGAAGCCCGGCGACGTGGTCGAAGTCGAGATCGAAGCCGTCGGCGTTCTGCGCAACCCGGTGGTCGCGCAGGACTGACCGCCGCACCCGGGCCTTCGACCGACACGCATCGCGCGAGACGTCCGCAAAGGGCGCCGCCTCAGGAGACAAGACTTGAAACGCAGACATCTTCTCGCCGCATGCGCGGCGTCGGCCGCCGCATGGCCGGCCTTGCAGGCCTTCGCACAGGGCTACCCCGAGCGGCCCGTGAAGCTCTACCAGGGCTTCGCGCCGGGCGGCAACGCCGACGCGATCGCCAGGGCCATCGGCATCGAGATGAGCAAGACGCTCGGACAACCGGTGGTCGTGGAGGCGCAGGCGGGCGCGGGCGGCACGATCGCCGCGGCCACGGTGGCGCGCGCCAGGCCCGACGGCTACACGCTGCTGCTGGCCACCGGCGGGCACGCCGTGGCGGGCGCGCTGTACAACACGCTGCCCTACAAGACCGTGGCCGACTTCGAGGCGGTATCCACCGTCACCTATTTCCCCTTCCTGATCGTCGTCAACGCGAATTCGAAGGCACAGGGTCTCGCCGAGATCCTCGCCACGGCGAAGGCCGCGCCGGGCACCGTCGCCTACGGCACGGCCGGCATCGGCTCGACGCACCACCTTGCGGGCGAGCTGCTCACCAAGATGGCCGGCGTGTCGATGATGCACGTGCCCTACCGGGGCGACGCCGCCTCGGTGACCGCGCTGCTGGGCGGCGAGGTGCCGTTCATCATCGCGCCGCCCACCGCGGTGCTGTCGAACATCCAGGCGGGCAAGCTGCGCGCCGTGGCGGCGACGGGCCCGCAGCGCTGGCCCGGCCTTCCGAAGGTGCCGACCGTTGCGGAGCAGGGCGTCGCGGGGTATGACGTGCGCTCCTGGGCGGGCATCCTGGCGCCGGCGGGCACGCCGCGGCCCATCGTCGACCGGCTCAATGCCGAGACGCTGCATGCGCTGCAGGCCTCTTCGGTGCGCCAGCGCCTGGAAGACATGGGCGGCGAGGCGCGCGGCAGCACGCCCGAGGAGATGAAGGCCCTCGTGGCCCGGGAACTCGAGAAGTGGACCCAGGTGGTGGCCGACGCGAAGATTCCCCGGCAGTGAATCAACGAATGAATGAACGAACGAACCGATGAACGGACAAGCGAGATGAAGAACGAAGGAGCCGCACCATGTCACTGATCGCCCTGCGCAAGAGAAGCCTCACCGTGGAGACCGTGTTCCACGAGGGCGGCCCGCCGCCCGCGAAGCCGCTGCGCATCGCGGCCGCCTGCGCGGTGATCCGCAACCCCTACGCCGGGCGCTACGAGCCCGACCTGCTGCCCTTCATGGCGGAACTGCGAAGCCTCGGCACCTCCCTGGCCGAGGAACTCGTCGCGACGCTCGGCAAGGACAAGGTCGAGGCGTACAGCAAGGCGGCGATCGTCGGCGTCAACGGCGAGCTCGAGCACGGCGCCGTCTGGCACGAGGCGGGCGGCTGGGCGATGCGCCAGGTGCTCGGCGACCCCAAGGCGATCGTGCCGGCGGCCAAGGTCGTCGCGGCGACCGGCTATCGCCTCATGGTGCCGCTGCACTACATCCATGCGGCCTACGTGCGCAGCCACTTCAACACCTTCGAGGTGGGCATCCAGGATGCGCCCCGGCCCGACGAGATCCTCTTCGCGCTGGTGATGGCCGACGGCGGCCGCGTCCACTCGCGCCTCGGCGGCCTCGCCAAGGAGCAGGTGTCGGTGCACGACGGGCAGCGCTGAACATGGCGGGCCTTTACACCATGCGCGCCGTGCAGCTGTCCGAGACCGGCGGCCCCGAAGTCCTGCGGCTGGTCGAGCTGCCGCTGCCCGAGCCGGCGCCAGGCCAGGTGCGCGTCAGGGCCGCGGCGATCGGCGCGGGCGGGCCGGACGTGCTCATCCGCAACGGCACCTACAAATGGATGCCGCCGCTGCCGGCCATTCCCGGCAACGAGATGGCTGGAACGGTCGATGCCGTCGGCGCGGGCGTCACCCGCTTGTCGGTGGGCGATCGCGTGCTCGTCAGCGCGCGCGAACTCGCGCAACGCGGAGGCTGCTATGCCGAGCACATCTGCGTGAGCGAGCAGGCCCCGTTCGTGCTGCCACCCGCGCTGGGCTTCGACGACGCGGTGAGCCTGGGCAACTTCCAGCTCGCCATCGCGCTGCTGGCGAGCAACGGCAACCTGCCGGCACGGACCATCCTCGTGCCGGGTGCGGCAGGCGGTGTCGCGACCGCGCTGGCGCAGGTCGCGCGAGCGCGCGGCCTGCGCGTGATCGGCACCGCCTCGTCGCACGAGAAGCGCGCCTTCGCGCTGGAGAACGGCGTGAGCGAGGTCATCGACGGCGATCCCGCGACGCTGCCCGAGCGCGTGATGGCGCTGACCGACGGGCGCGGCGCGGACCTCGCGTTCGACCATGTCGGCGGGGCGCTCTTCATCGCGTGCCTGCGCTCGCTGGCGCCCTTCGGCATGGCGGTGTCGTACAACATCCTCTCGGGGCCGCCCGCGAGCGATGTCTTCGACGAGCTGCGCAAGCTGCTCGGCAAGAGCCTGGCGATCCGCACCTTCTCGATCCACACCGTCGACAGCGACGTCGCGCACCGCCGCGGGCTCATGGAAGAAGCCATCGCCCTCATGGCGGCGGGCAAGGTGCGCGCCCCACGCGCAACCCGCATGCCGCTGGCCGAGGCGCGACGCGCGCACGAGCTGCTGGACAGCGGCGGCTCGCTTGGCAAGCTGGTCCTCGTCCCTTGAACCTGCGCGCGCTCCAACGAACACTCCAGAGGCCCATCGTGACCGCTCCCTACATTCCCAATCTCTCGCACTGCGGCATCTTCTGCCGCGACCTCGCCGTGATGAAGCGCTTCTACACCGGCGTGTTCGACATGCAGGAAACCGACCGCGGCGTCGGCGGCACCTTCCGATACGAGCTCGTCTTCCTGAGCGGGCGGGACGACCAGCACCACCAGCTGGTGCTTGCCGGCGGCCGCGCGCCCGAAGCGCCGAGCACCGTGATGCAGCTGTCGTTCAAGGTCGCCACCATCGACCATCTGCGCGAGGCGCGCCGCCGCGCACTGTCGCTGGGCGCGACGAAGATGCGCGGCCTGAACCACGGCAACGCACTGTCGATCTACTGCATGGACCCGGAAGACAACACGGTCGAGGTCTACCTCGACACGCCGTGGTACGTGAGCCAGCCGCACGGAGATCCGCTGGACCTGGAAGATGCCGACGAGGCGATCTGGGCCCAGACCGAGCGGGTGGTGCGCTCCGACCCGAGCTTCATGCCGGCGCAGGAGTGGGCGGCGCGGTTCGCCCAGCGCAGCGAGGCATTGCGCACGGCGGGCCGCTGAAGAGCCTGCAGGACGGCGGGCCGCGCGCGGCACTGGCGCCTTCTGGTCGAGCGAGGCACGCCCGGCCGATTGATCGCTTCTACCGCGACGTGGGGCTGTTCCGCCTCTGCAAGGCACCAGCTCCACATCGCCAGGCGCACGATCTCCGCGGCGGGCTTCCGGCTGAACGACATTGGGGGCGGGCGCGCACCGCCGATGCGATGCCGCGCTAGCGGACGACCTTCTTCTCGCCGAGCGCCTGCAGCCGCTCGCGGGTCATGCCAAGCAACTCGCCGAGCACCTCGGCCGTGTGTTCGCCCAGGTGCGGTGGCGGGTGTCGAACGCCGGCGCGCGTGCCGTCGATGACGTAGGGCGGCGCATGCACGGCCTGCGTGCCCGCTTCCGTGTCCTCGAACTCGTGCCAGACCTGGGCCTGACGCGTGCGCTGCGACTGCAGGGCCTCGTAGAGACCCAGCACCTCGCCGCAGGGAATGCCTGCGCGCTCCATGCGCTCGATGAGGTCGGCCCTCGCGTGCTTGCGGATCTGCGCGAGCAGGAGCGGCAGGAGCTCGCCGCGGTTCTTCGAGCGTTCGGTGTTCTTCTCGAAGCGGGGGTCGAGCGGCAGCTCGGGGCAGAAGATCACTTCCTCGCAGAACTTGCGGAACTGGCTGTTGTTGCCCACCGCGATCACCACCGGCCCGTCCGCGGCGTCGAACACGCCATACGGAACGATCGAGGGATGCGAGTTGCCGAACTTGGCCGGATCGCGCTTGTTCAGCCAGGCGGTCAGGCCGTAGTAGGACGTGATCATCATGCCGCTGTCGTACAGCGACATCTGGATGTGGCGTCCCTCGCCGGTGCGCGTGCGCGCGTACAGCACCGCCAGGATCGCCTGCGCCGCGTACATGCCGGTGAACATGTCGACCGCGGCGACGCCGAACTTCAGCGGCCCCTGGCCTTCCTCGCCGTTCATCGCCATCAGCCCGGTCTCGCCCTGGATCACGAGGTCGTAGCCGGGGCGGGCCTTCTCGGGGCCGAGCACCGGGTAGCCCGAGATCGAGCAGTAGACGATCGCCGGGTTGACCTTCTTCAGGTCGTCGTAGCCCAGGCCCATCTTCTGCGCGCCGCCGTACTTGAAGTTCTGGATCACCACGTCGCATTTCGCGGCCAGCTCGCGCACGAGGTCGCGGCCTTCCTCGGCCTGCAGGTCGACGCAGATCGAGCGCTTGTTGCGGTTGCAGCTGTTGAAGTAGGAGGTGTTGTGGCTGCCGATGCGCACGCCCCAGTCGCGCGTGTCGTCGCCGCGCTCGGGATGCTCCACCTTGATGACCTCGGCGCCGAGGTCCGCCAGCGCCATCGCGCACAGCGGCCCGGCCATGACGCGGGAGAGATCCAGGACGCGGACACCGGTCAGCGGCAGCGGAGAGGGGTGGTTCATGCGGGGCGGGAGATTCGGGGAAGAAAGAACGAAGGAAGAACGAAGGGCGCGGGCAACGCGCCGCGCCCTTCCGGGAGACGTCGATCAGTTCGACTGCTTGGGCAGGTTCAGGCTCTGCAGCACCGGCAGCCAGCGGTCCGACTCGGCCTTGACGAACCTGTCGAGGTCCTCGGGGCTGCCGCCGCGCGGCTCCATGCCGATGGCGCGGGCGCGCGTCACGAAGTCGGGGTCGGCGATCACCTGGTTGACGGCCTTGTTGAGCCGCTCGATCGCCGCCTTCGGCGTGCCCGCAGGCACCGACAGCGAATACCACAGCGTGGCCTCCATGTCGTAGCCCTGCTCCTTGAAGGTGGGGGCATCGGGCACCTGGGGCAGGCGCTTGCCGTCCATCACGCCGAGCACGCGCAGCTTGCCGGCCTTCACGTAGGGCAGCGCCCCGGTGATGGAGGTGCCGTGGATGTCGATCTGGCTGCCGAGCAGCGCCTGCAGCGCGGGGGCGTCGCCGTTGAACGGGATGTGGGTGGTGCTGAAACCCTGGGCCTTCTCGAAGGCGGTGGGCGCCAGGTTGGTGAGGATGGCCGCGCCCGGTGAGGCGCGGTTGATCTTGCCCGGATTCTGCCTGGCGTAGGCGACCATCTCCTTGATGTTCTTGTAGGGCAGGTCGGTGCGCCCGACGATGATGGCCGGCTGGTAGGCGATCTGCGTGACCGATGCGAAGTCCTTCGCCGGGTCGTAGGGCAGCTTGTCGTAGAGCACGCTGTTGCTCGCCAGCGTGCCCAGCGAGGAGACGAGCACGGTGTGCCCGTCGGGCCTGGCGCGCGCGACGTAGTCGGCCGCGAGGATGCCGCTGGCGCCGGGCTTGTTCTCGATGATGACGTTCAGCCCCTGCTTGTTGAGTTCCTGCGCGAGGATGCGGCAGTACTGGTCGGTGCCGCCGCCGGCGGCGAAGGGCACGACGATGCGCGTGACTTGCTGCGCGAAGGCGCTGCCGAGCGTGCTCGCGCCGATCGCCAGCCCCACGATGATGTTGCGGAAGCTCACTTTGTCTCCTGGTTCTGGTCCCCATTGGACTCGCGGACCAGTCTAGATGGCGGGCGGCGAGGCAGCGCTGCAGGGTGTGAAAAGCAGCTTTGCACGCGGCGTCGCGATGCCGCCTGGAATGGGCGGCGCCAGGCGCCGGGTGCCGACAGGCGCTAGCGCTGCCCTTCGTCCTTCAGCGCCTCGGCCACGAAGTCGACGAAGGCGCGCACCTTCAGCGGCAGGGTGCGGTTCTGGCGGAAGACGGCGAAGATGCCGTTGGAGTAGGCCCGCACCGCGAAGCGGTAGTCCGGCAGCAGCCGCACCAGCGCGCCCGAACGCAGGTCGCCGCCCACCGTGGCTTCCGACAGCAGCGCGATGCCCATGCCGCCGATCGCGGCCAGGCGCAGCAGTTCGCCGTTGTTGGCGCTGAGCACGCCCTGGATCGGGATATCCTGCTGCTCGCCGGCTTCGTCGAGGTACTTCCAGATGGTGGCCTCGCGCTCGCGCTTGTAGGTCAGGCAGCGAACGTTCGGCAGGTCGGTGGGGTGCTTGATGCGCGAGTACGTCTTCACGAAGGCGGGGCTGGCCACCAGGACCTCGTCGCTGGACAGCAGCCGCTTGATCACGAAGCCGGAGTCGTTCGACTCGCCGGTGCGGATGTCGACGTCGAAGTCGTGCTCCACCAGGTTGACCGGGTGTTCCGAGAGCTCGATCTCCACCTGGATGTCCGGATAGAGCTGCGCGAATCGCGGCAGCAGCGGCGCCACCACCCGCAGCCCGATATGGGTGCGCGAGTGCACCCGCAGCCGGCCCTCGGGCCGCTGGCGGGCGTCGCGTGCGGCCTGCTCGGCCTCGGCCATCGATTCGAGCACGACCTCGGCGCGTTCCAGGAAGGCCTGGCCTGCCTCGGTCATCCGCAGGTTGCGGCTGGTGCGGTCCACCAGCTGCACGCCCAGCTCCTCCTCGAGCGCGCTGATGCGCCGCGAGATGGTGGCCGGCGAGAGGCTGAGGCTGCGCGCCGCGGCCGAGAGGCTGCCCTTCCTCTGGGTGGTGACGAAGATGCGCAGCGAGTCGAGGGCCTTCATTTCAAGAGATGCAAACAAGCTGTGCGCACATTGGCGATCCGCATCCGGCTGCGCCTTCTACGATGCGTGCCCGCAGGCACCGGGAGCACGGTCGGCATGGTCAACGGACTTCGGAATCTTCACTCTGATGCAGCAGCGGAACAAGCATGAAAACCTCCGGCAGCGAGCCGGTCGGGGCGCCAGCGCGGGCGGGAGTGTCCGTCGGGCTGCCTGCATTGTCGTCGCAGCGCTGCGTGCACCCGCAGGCGCATACAGACGCAGGCGGTCGATCGTCCAGGCGCGTTCGCCGCGATGAAGCCGGCGCGTCTCCTCGGTGACTCTGCACAGGAGCCCGGCACGAAGCGGATCTCCACCGGGCGATAGATTCGGCAAGGTGCCATCCAGCCCAACCACCCAGCAACTCTCGCAATCACCATGAAGCTTCGACACCACGCTTGCGCATTCATCCTGGCAGCCGCCTTCGCCGGTGCGCATGCGCAGGGCGCGGCACCCGCCACGCCTGCCGCTTCCGCCTCGCTGCTCGCACAGGCGCTGTCCCTGTCCGACGGCGTGCAGCCGCAGGTGGTCGAATGGCGCCGGCACATCCACCAGAACCCCGAACTCGCGTACCAGGAGACCGGCACCGCGAAGTACATCGCCCAGGCCCTCGCCGGCATGCCCGGCGTGGAGATCAGGACCGGCATCGCAGGCACGGGCATCAAGGCCGTGCTGCGCGGCGCCCTGCCCGGTCCGGTGGTGGCCCTGCGGGCGGACATGGATGCCCTGCCCGTGGAGGAGCGCAACGACCTGCCTTTCCGGTCCACGGCAAAGGGCGACTGGCTCGGCAAGCAGGTTCCGGTGTCGCACGTCTGCGGCCACGACACGCACGTCGCCATGCTGCTGGGCGCGGCCAGGGTGCTGTCCTCGCTGCGCGGGCAGCTGGCCGGCACAGTGGTCTTCATCTTCCAGCCGGCCGAGGAGATCGGCCCCGGCCTTGGCAAGTCCAGCGGAGCCATGGCCATGGTGCGCGAGGGCGTGCTCGACAACCCGAAGGTCGACGTGGTGCTCGGACAGCACATCAGCAACCAGGCGCCCGCCGGCGCGATCCGCTACAGGCCGGGTCCGATGCTGGCCAGCATCGACGTGTTCAACATCAAGTTCAAGGGCGTCGGCGGCCACGGCGCCGCGCCGTGGGCCTCGAACACGCCCATGCTGGCCGCGGCGGAGACCGTGCTCGGCCTGCAGAACATCGTGAGCCACCGGCTCAACCCCACCATCGACGGTGGGCCGACCATCGTGACCACGGGCATGCTGCAAAGCGGCAACCGCTTCAATGTGCTGCCCGAGACGGCCGAGATCTCCGGCACGATCCGCGCGCTTTCGGCGACGAACCAGAAGATCGCGCAAGAGGAAATCCGCCGCCGCGCCACCGGCATCGCGGCGAGCTACGGCGTGCAGGCCGACGTCAAGATCGACAGCGGCGACGGCTACGAGGTGCTCGTGAACGACCCGCAGGCCACGCTCTCGCTGGTGGGCGCCTTCGGCGCCGCCGCCGGCGGTGCCTCGAAGGTGAGCCAGATGCCCGCCTCCATGGGGTCGGAAGACTTCGGCGCATTCGGCTCGACCGGCGTGCCGGTGGTGTTCTGGATGCTCAACGCCTCGCCGATGGGCGACAAGGACGGGCCGGTGAACCACTCGCCGCTGTTCCAGGTGGACGAGTCGGCGATGCGCGTGGGCGTGCGCGCGCTGGCCGCGGCCACGCTGTCGCAGCTGGCCAGCGCGAAGTCCGCGGGCCGCTGAGGACCCGCGGCGAGCTTCAGGCGGCGCGCGCCGTCAGCCACTTGTCGGAGCTCAGCGGTGCGCCGACGATGCGGATCTCGCCGATGCTGCCGAGGAAGCCGGTGGACATGTTGCCGGCCCACTGGGCGCAACCGATCGCGACCTGCTGCGTCGCCGACACGAACTGGATGCCCTTCATGTTCGTGTTGTTGCGCAGCACGGGTGCGCCCTCGACGTACATCGTCGTCGAGTAGGACTTCGAGGGCTCGTTGACGATGGCGACGTGCAGCCACTGCCCGGCGGACACGCCGCCCGACCAGCAGGGCAGGCTGGTCGCCTGGCCCACCGGAACGATCTCCCACTGGAACTCCATCAGGTTCGAGAAGGCGAACATCAGGGCGCAGTCGCCGTCGCCCGAACCGAAGCCCGGCAGGTTCGACTGTGCGCCCAGGCGGTACATGATGCCCATCCAGCCGTTCCTGGTGGCGTCGAAGCCCGGGTCGATGTAGACGAATGCCTCGATCGTGTAGCCGTTCTGGAAGGTCTCGACGTTCAGCGCCGAGTTCTGGTCCGTCGTGAAGTAGGAGAACCTCGCCTTCACGGCGCCGACGGCATTCGTCGCGTTCAGGAAGCGCAGGCTTCCCGGTGCGGCCGACAGCGGATGATGGCTCTTCGACCAGACCAGGTCGCCCGACTGCCCCGCCCAGGTGTTGACGGAGATCGGGTTCTTGCCGCCGGGCGCGCTGTCCTGGATCTGCTGTCCGGGCTGGTAGGGAAAGAGATCGCCCTCCGCGGCCGATGCGTTGAAGAAGCGCCAGTGCGCGAGCGTGTTGTCGACCTTGGGGTAGTCGTCGGGGCTCTTCGGCAGCGCGGCCGCCTTCTGCGGCGGCTGGCTGAAGTTCGTCAGGATGAGCTTCCTGGCCGCGTCGGTCAGGCTGCTGTCCGAGGAGCCGGCGGGCACGGAGAAGCCGGGGTTGAAGGAGGCGAAGCGCTGGACGAAGTCGATGTTCAGCGTGAACGACTGGTTCGAATCCGACAGCCATGCGGCGTCGAACTCGTTGAGCATCGCGGCCGGCTTCAGCGGCACCCAGGGCGAGAACGAGCTCGCGACGATCTTCTTGTTCGTCAGGTCGAACTCGAACATGCGCATGAGGCCGTTGCCGCCCATGTAGGCCATCTGGTAGTCCACCACCATCAGGTGCACGTCGTTGCCGCGCGAGTTCTTCTTGGTGCTGACGCACGAGCCGTGGTAGTGGCCGCTGACCGCCATGAAGATCTGGTCGTTGTCCTTGATCAGCTTGTCCCACAGGTAGTTGGAGTAGGCGGTGTCGGCGGCCGTCTTGCCGTCGCTGCCGATGCCCACCAGCTGGTGGTTGACCAGGATCACGGGGATCATCCTGTTGGCCAGGATCACCTTGTTGGCCCAGGCGATCGCGTCGTCGGACGCGCGCCACGACATCGAGAGCACGAGGAACTTGTTTCCCTCGGCCTGGAAGACGTGGTACTCGTGAAAGCCCGAGGAATGCCTGCCGCCGAAGGTCGCCTGCCGCTGCGCGCGCTCCGGCGGGAAGACCTTGAGGTACGGCTCCAGCAGACCGACGCGGTGGCTGCCGCCGTCCTGGTAGCCGTCGTCGTTGGCGAATCCGGTGACGCCCACACCCCAGTCGGGCCCCCACTGCATGTCCGAGTTGATGGCCCCGACGTCATGGTTGCCTGCGCAGATCGAATAGGGGCACTTGGCGGCCTCGAGCACCTGCATGGCCTGGCTTGCGAGCTCCCATTCCTTCGTGGCCTGCCCGTTGCTGAGCTGGCCATTGCCCACGAGGTCGGTGGTGGGGCTCCACGGTGCCGAGTTTTCAGCCGTGTAGTACCACGACTGGTCGACGATATCGCCCAGGTGGATCGTGAACGGCATTTTCAGCTGGCTGGCATTCTGCGCGATCCATTGCGTCTGGGATTTGAATGGATTGTCGAATTTCGGGTCGATGCCGGCATACAGCTTCTGATAAAGCCCGTTCATCTTTTCCGAGGCATATCGCGGATAGAACTGGGTGTCCGGCAGCACCGAAATCGTGAAGCTCGAGATTTTCTGTGCCGGAGTTCCCGGTGCCGCGGGCGGCGGTGCGCTGGCGGGCGAACCGGTGGCCGGCGTGCTGCCCGTACCCGTCGCGGGAAATGGAAAAGCGGCTGCGCCGCCGCCATTGCCTCCGCCACCGCAACCGGGCAGCGCAGCCGCGGCCACGCCAGTGACGGAGCCAGCCAGCATCAGCTTCAGCAATTCGCGGCGCCTGTTTTCCGGCACGCGCGCCAATTGATCGAGATATGCGCTTTCCCTGTCGGGAAATGAATTTTTTGACATGGTATTGAATTGGGAATGGATCAAATTCTTTTTCCGACATTTACAAATGCCGGATGGCGCAGACTCTAGGTGGTGAATATGATGATTCCGTGAATTGATTGCCGTGGAAATCAAGGTATTCGGGCTCGATTGACTCAATATTCCATGCAATCGGCAAATAGAATTGAGCGCCAATTAGGGTGCCAATCTGACCTGCGCCTGACCCGTGGAAAAGCCCGTCAATTCGGCTGTGCAATGCAGCGGAATTCGCGGCGATTCACAAGGATGACTTCTTGCATCCCTAGATTCCCGGGGTCGCGGCGGCTGTTTGTGCAGCGCCGCGTCTTCTTTTTCCTCCTTTCTTTTCTTCATGCCCCATCTGCTTTCCCCCGTCCGTCCTTTCGCCATCACCCTCGTCGCAGCCCTGTGCCTCTCGGCCTGCGGCGGTGGCGGCGGGGGAGGCGGCTTCTCGTTCCCGATCGCCGGCACGCCGCCCGCCACGGCCAACCCGCCCGCCGTGGCCGTCGCCGGCCCGCCGAAGGACCTGGGCTTCACCGACTCCGCGCCCGCGCCCGATGCGGTCGCGGTCCCGCCCTTCGTCGACAACGTGGCGACCAACCAGCGCGGCGATGCGCGCTTCGCGACCAAGGAAACCAATGCCGGCGTGCGCGTGGTGGCGGGCTTCCTCGACTTCTGGCAGCCCAGCACGCTTCTGGTGGACGCGGGCGTCTCTGCGCCCGCGCAGGGCAGCTTCCCGGCCGTGACCGCATCCACCTGGAGCGGCATCCCCGGCGATGCCACCGACGGCAAGATGCTCAACACCAACGTGCTGAACCGCAACATCCAGTACGTCGTCGACGCCACCAACGCGCGCACCCCTGCGCAGGAACTGGCCGCCTACCTGGACGACCGCCGCGGCAAGGGCTACAGCATCAGCGACGGCATGGGCCCGCTCACGACCGCCTGGCGCGCGGCCACGCAGCAGGTCACGACGATCACGGGCATCGCGGCGGACGCTACCACGGTGCTCTACAGCGACGGCGGCAACGACGTCGGCGTGGGCGGTTCCGCCAACCCGGGCTTCGGCACGGTGGTCGACCTGCTCAAGAACATCGGCGAGAACGGCTCCACCGAGCCCGCCAAGCGCTTCTACAAGTACGCGCGGCCCTGGCGCTGGAGCAGCAGCGTGAAGGTGGTGCCCGCGCTGGAGCCCGCCAAGAACCCCACGCCTGCCATCGACGGCGGCTTCATCAGCGGCCACACGGCAGAGGCGGTGCGCGACTCCATCGCCTCCGCCTACGTCGTGCCGCAGCGCTTCCAGGAGATGGTGGCGCGCGGCCTCGAGCTCGGCGAGAACCGCATCCTCGCGGGCATGCATTCGCCGCTGGACGTGGTCGGCGGGCGCGTGCACGGGCAGGCCGTGGCCGCCGCGAGCCTGGCCACCGGCGCCAACGCAGCGCGCAAGGCCGCGGCCTATGCCCAGGCGCAGAGCGTGCTGATGGCCGCCGTGGGCGCGAGCGATGCCGTCGCCTTCAACGACTTCGCCCATTCGCAGGGCACCACCGCCGACCGCTTCGCGGACCATGCCGCGAGCAAGGCCGACTACCTGCGCCGGCTGACCTTCGGCTTCAAGCCGGTGGGCGACACCACCAGGCCGGCGGTCGTGCCCAAGGGTGCCGAGGTGCTGCTCGAAACGCGCCTGCCCTACCTCGACGCGATGCAGCGCCGCGTGGTGCTCAAGACCACGGCCGTGCAATCGGGCTATCCGGTGATGGACGACCCCGAGGGCTGGGGCCGGTTGAACCTGTTCGATGCGGCCGACGGTTACGGCGCCTTCAACGGCGACGTGGTCGTGACCATGGATGCCGGCCGAGGCGGCTTCAATGCGCTCGACAGCTGGCGCAACAACATCGCGGGCGCCGGCAAGCTGACCAAGAAGGGCAGCGGCGCGCTGGCGCTCGGCGGCAGCAACAGCTACGCGGGCGGCACGCAACTCTCCGAAGGCACGCTGCGGGCCGACTCCGCCGCCGCCTTCGGCACGGGCAACGTCTACGTGGGCGGCGGCACGCTGGTGTGCAACGCGTCCTCGATGGTCACCATGGCCGGTGCCTACACGCAGGTGGCCGGCACCACGCTGCAGCTGAACCTGGGCGCCAACGGCGCGGGCCGGCTGAATGTGGCCGGTGTCGCCGCCGTGGACGGCACGCTGAACCTGAGCTTCAAGCCGAGCTTCGCACCCAGCGCCGGCGACACGCTCACGCTCATCAGCAGCGGCACCCTGACGGGTCGGTTCTCGGCGATCAACGCGCCGGGCTTCAAGGTCACGCCGACCTACACCGGCACCCAGCTCATCGTGCGCTTCGACGCGTGAGTCACCGGCCCCCGCCGCGATCCCCCAGGGTCGCGTGCGGATGCAGCGGATGCGCCAGCGTGTCCGCGATCAGCCGCAGCGCCTGGTCGCACTGCTCGCGCGTCATCGGGCCGCCCAGGCAGATGCGCACTGCGTCGGGCGGATCGCCGTCGGTGGAGAAGGCGGCGCTCGCGACCACGCCGACGTTCTGCGTGCGCAGGTAGGACGCGAACTCCACCGGGCTCCAGCCGGGCGTGAGCGGCAGCCACGCATGGAAGCCTTCGGGATGCGCCTGCAGGCCGCTGTCGCCCAGGTGGCGTGCAGCCAGCACCTGCCGGGCCGCCGATTCGGCGCGCACCGCCTGCAGCATCTCGTCGGCGGTGCCGTCTTCGACCCACAGCGTGGTCAGCGCGTTGGTGATCGGGGAGGCCATCACGGTGGTCGCGCGCATCGCACCCGCCAGACGCTGCGACTGCACCACCGTCGGCGAGCACACGTAGGCGCTGCGCAGTCCCGCGCCGAAGCACTTGGAGAAGCCGCTCACGTAGTAGGTGAGCCCCGGCGCGAGCGTGGCCAGCGACGCGGGCGTCTGCCGCGGCAGCATTCCGTAGGCGTCGTCCTCGATGATCGGCACCGCGTAGCGCAGCGCCACGTCGGCCAGCGCTTCGCGCCGCGCGCGCGACACGGTGGCCGAGGTCGGGTTCAGCAGCGTGGGGTTGCAGTACAGCGCCTTGGGCTTGAGCGTCTTGCAGGCGTGCTCGAAGGCATCGGCGATGGGGCCGTCGTCGTCCATCTGCAGCGCATGCAGCTGCACGCCGAGCTGCGCCGCGATGGCCTTCACGCCGGGGTAGGTGAGCGACTCCACGCAGACCAGCTCGCCGGGCCGTGCGAGCTGCGAGAACAGCGCGGTCAGCACGCCGTGGATGCCGGGGCACACCAGGATGCGATCGACGCTGGCGTCGGGCACGAAGGGCCGCAGCCAGTGCATCGCGGCGGCGCGGTCGTGCGCGGTGCCGCCGAAGTCCTGGTAGCGCAGCAGGTCGTGGAAATCGACCTGCGCGAAGGCGCGGCTGGCGCTGTCGTGCAGGCGTGCCATCAGGTGCTCGTCGTCGGGCTCGGGCGGCATGTTCATCGTCATCTCGGCGCCGCTGCCACCGCGCAGCCGCAGGCTCGGGCTGCCCGAGCGGATGAAGGTGCCGGTGCCCGCGCGCGAATCGATCAGCCCGCGCTTGCGCGCCTCGGCATAGCCGCGCGCCACCGTCGTGTAGTTGAGGTCGAGGTCCGCCGCCAGCTCGCGCAGCGTGGGCAGGCGGTCCCGCACGCCCAGGCGGCCGGTCTTGATGTCGTCGGCGATCAGGTCGGCCAGCAGCAGATAGGCCGGGCGGGCGGTGTTGCGCAGCTGCTTGCGCCAGTGGGCGGTGATGGTGGTCATCGGGCGTGTTCCGGCGGAGTTGATTGCATCCATTGATTGCATCTGGCCACCGATCAACATGCAGGAACCGCGCCCGCGCCAGAGGGGGCGAATGCTTCGATCAGGTGCGATCAACCCCATTGATCGGGTGCATTGATCGCATGCGGTGTGCGTCGTCGCGGTGCGGAAATGGCCGCCCCGGCCTGCTTCGTCGGTGTCTTTGCAGGCCCTGAAAAAAATTTTGCGCTCGCGCACGCCGCGCCGGTTCGCGTTGATCGCGCATTGATCGCACGAGCCCGGCCGGCCGCTGGCACAACGCCTGCGAAGAAGAAGGCACGCAACACCTGCGTACCCCTTCACCCAACCGGAGTACCCCATGCCCAAAGTCACCCGCCCCCGCAACGAAAAAGGCGAGTTCCTCGTCGACTACGAAGAGAAGGTGTTCGAAGACGTCAAGGCCGAGCCCGGAGAGAAGGCGCTCGTCACCTTCCACACGGTGGCCTTCGAAGGCTCCATCGGCTTCGTGAACCTGCTGCAGGCCACGCGGCTCAAGCGCAAGGGCTACGACACGTCGGTGCTGCTGTACGGCCCCGGCGTGACGCTGGGCGTGCAGCGCGGCTTTCCGACGCTGGGCGACGAGGCCTTCCCGGGCCACCAGAACTTCAACAAGCAGATCGCCAAGTTCATCGAGGAGGGCGGCAAGGTCTACGCCTGCCGCTTCGCGCTGCAGGCGCTGTACGGCCATGGCGAAGGCGCGCTGATCGAGGGCATCAAGCCGATCAACCCGCTGGACGTGCTCGACCTCGTGCTGCTGCACAAGAAGGCCGGCGCCGTGGTCATCGACACCTGGACGCTGTGAACATGTCTTCCCCCAGTCTTCGCGCACTTCGTGTCGCTTCGCCAACCCCCTCACCGGGGGCAACACCGGCAGCCCGGCAAAGCCGGTTCTGCGGCGTTCCCCGAATTGGCTTCGCTTCGCTTGCCGCCGCGGACGGGGGACGACCATGAGCTCTTCACCCCGCATCGTGCGTGCCGCGGCGATCCAGATCGCGCCCGACTTCGAACGGCCGGACGGCACGCTGGAGCGCGTGTGCAGCGCCATCGACGCGGCCGCCGCGAAGGGCGCGCAGATCGCGGTCTTTCCCGAGACCTTCGTGCCCTACTACCCCTACTTCAGCTTCGTGCTGCCGCCGGTGCAGCAGGGCGCGCCGCACCTGCAGCTGGCCGAGCGCGCGGTGGTGGTGCCCGGCCCCGTCACGCAGGCGGTGGCCGAGCGGGCAAGGGCGCGCAGCATGGTGGTGGTGCTCGGCGTGAACGAGCGCGACCACGGCAGCCTCTACAACACGCAGCTGGTGTTCGACGCCGACGGCACGCTGGTGCTCAAGCGCCGCAAGATCACGCCCACGTACCACGAGCGAATGGTCTGGGGCATGGGTGACGGCGCCGGCCTCAAGGTGGTCGACACCGCGGTCGGCCGCGTGGGCGCGCTGGCCTGCTGGGAGCACTACAACCCGCTCGCGCGCTACAGCCTTATGGCGCAGCACGAGCAGATCCATTGCGCGCAGTTCCCCGGCTCGCTGGTCGGTCCGATCTTCGCGGAGCAGATGGAAGTGACCATCCGCCACCACGCGCTGGAGTCGGGCTGCTTCGTGGTCAACGCCACCGGCTGGCTCACCGACGAGCAGATCCGCTCGGTCACGCCCGACGCCAACCTGCAGAAGGCGCTGCGCGGCGGCTGCCATACCGCCATCGTCTCGCCCGAGGGCAAGCACCTCGCGCCGCCGCTCACCGAGGGCGAAGGCATGGTGGTGGCCGACCTCGACATGGCGCTCATCGCCAAGCGCAAGCGAATGATGGATTCGGTCGGCCACTACGCGCGGCCGGAGCTGCTCTCGCTCGCCATCAACGACCGACCGGCGCAGACCACCGTGCCGATGGATCGCACGCAACCCCACGTTCAACGGAGTGCAGAACATGACCACGACGACACAGCAAGACAGCCGGCAGCTGATGACCGAGCTCCAGTCCTTCGGGTTGCGGCTGGCTGACCCTTCGGCCGGCGTATCGAGCCGCCGCGGCGGCGCGGGCCCTTCGGACCACAAGGCCGTGACGGTGGATGGCCACACGATCATGGTGCCCGTCCACACCTCCACCGCCTGGCACTCGCCCTTCACCGCCGAGGCGCCCGACGCCGCGGGCGTGAGCCGCGTGATGCGCGGCAGCATCCCGATCGCGAGCATCAGCTTTCCGAAGCAGCCGCGCTTCTACGCGATGCAGACCTTCGACGGCGTGCCGTATTCGCACATCGCCACGCTGCACGGCAGCGACGTGCTGGCCACCACCGTGCTGCAGACCTGCATCCGCTACGAGAGCCGCAGGAAGAGCTGCAAGTTCTGCGCGATCGGCCAGTCGCTCGCGGCCGGGCGCACCGTCGCGCGCAAGACGCCAGAGCAGCTCGCCGAGGTGGCGCGCGCCGCCGTGCTGCTCGACGGCGTCAAGCACATGGTGATGACCACCGGCACGCCCAATGCCACCGACCGCGGCGCGGCCGTGCTGTGCGAGAGCGCCTTCGCGATCAAGGCCGCGGTCGACATCCCGATCCAGGGCCAGTGCGAGCCGCCCGACGACGACCAGTGGTTCCATCGCATGAAGGCCGCGGGCATCGACACCCTGGGCATGCACTTGGAGGTGGTCACGCCCGAGGTGCGCGAGCGCATCATGCCGGGCAAGGCGAGCGTGCCCATCTCGCGCTACATGAGCGCCTTCGAGGCGGCCGTGGGCGTGTTCGGGCGCGGACAGGTCAGCACCTACATCCTGGCCGGCCTGGGCGACACGCGCGAGGCCATCCTCGACACCTGCGACCAGCTGCTGGCGCGCGGCGTTTATCCCTTCGTCGTGCCCTTCGTGCCGATCAGCGGCACACCGCTGGAAGACCACCCCGCACCCACGCCCGAGTTCATGAAGTCGCTGCTCGCGCCTCTGGGCGAGCGCGTGGTGGCGGCCGGCCTGCGCTCGGCCGACATCAAGGCCGGCTGCGGCAAGTGCGGCGCGTGTTCGTCGCTCTCCATCTACGAAAAAGAAGGCGGGAGCTGACCATGCTGTGCCTCGACGACCTCTGCGAGATGGGCGACCGGATGGGCGATCACTATGCGCCCGTCGAATACCTGGTGCGCGAAGCCGCGCAGCAGTGGGAGCGCGACGAGGCCATGGCGCTGCGCCGTGCGGTGTTCTGCATCGAGCAGGGCATCTTCGCGCGCGACGACCGCGACGCCATCGACGATCGCGCGCAGCTGCTGGTGGCTATGTCCTGCAACGGCGGCATGCCGGAGCAGGTGGTGGGCACCGTGCGCATCCATCGCGCCCAGGGCGAGGGCGCGGGCAAGGACGAATGGTGGGGCTCGCGGCTGGCCGTGCATCCCGCGTTCCGCAGCCAGGGGCACCTGGGCGTGACGCTGATCCGGCTGGCGGTGTCGCGTGCCAACGCGCTGGGTTGCGAGACCTTCCTGGCGCAGGTGCAGCTGCAGAACGTGCCGCTCTTCCGCAAGCTCGGCTGGCAGGTGCTCGAGGAGACCAGCGTGCACGGTCGCCCGCATGCGCGCATGCAGGCCGACCTCGGCTGGTATCCGCCCTGCCACGATCCCGTGAGCGGCTTCGTCACGCGTGCGCGGGTGGCGTCATGACGACCGGGGTCCACGACATCGCCGAGGCCCTGCGCGCCACGCGCGGCTTCGCCCACAAGCGCGACATCAGCGACGTGGTGTCGGCACTGGGCCGCTCGCTGCCCGGCGGACACGATGCGCTCGCGCAGGCCGTGCCGGTCGGCGACGACTGCGCGGCCATTCCCGACGGCCGCGGCGGCTACCTGCTGTTCGCCATCGAGGGGCTGGTGGAAGACTTCATCGTGCGCATGCCCTGGTTCGCGGGCTACTGCGGCGTGATGGTCAACGTGAGCGACGTCTACGCCATGGGCGGGCGCCCGACGGCCGTGGTCGATGCACTGTGGAGCACGGGCATGAACCCGGCCCACGACATGCTGCGCGGCATGGCCGAGGCCTCCGCGCGCTACGGCGTGCCCATCGTCGGCGGGCACAGCAACAACCGCAGCGATCGGCCCCAGCTCGCCGTGGCCATCCTCGGCCGTGCCCGCAGGCTGCTCACCAGCTTCGACGCGAAGCCGGGCGACCTGCTCTTGATGGCCGCCGACCTGCGCGGCGCCTACGAAGAACCCTTCCCGTACTGGAACGCGTCGACCCGTGCGCCTGCCGCACGTTTGCGCGCCGACCTCGAACTGCTGCCCTCGATCGCCGAGAGCGGCCTGTGCGGCGCCGCCAAGGACATCAGCATGGCCGGCGCCGTGGGCACGGCCATGATGCTGCTCGAATGCTCGGGCGTTGGCGCCCGCATCGACCTCGACGCGATCCCGCGGCCCGACGGCGTGCCGCTGCTGCGCTGGCTGTCTTCCTTCCCGAGCTACGGCTTCGTGCTGAGCGTGTCGCCGGCGCAGGCGGCGGGAGTGGCCGCCCGGTTCGCCGCGCGCGACATCGCCTGCGCGGTGGTCGGCCAGGTCGATGCCACACGGCAGGTGCGGCTGTGCGCCGGCGGCGAAGAGGCGCTGCTGTGGGACTTCGGCAGCGATGCCTTCATCCAGCCGGCGGCCGACACCCGGGAGGCGACCTATGTCTGATCGGCCGCTGCGCATCGCACTGCTGACGCATTCGGTCAACCCGCGCGGCGGCGTGGTCCACACGCTGGAACTCGCCGCGGCGCTGCACGAGGCCGGCCACGCGGTGACCGTGCTCGCACCCGCCGCGCCGGGGCAGCGGCTGTTCCGTCAGCCGCCCTGCGCGGTCGAACTGGTGCCGGTGCAGACGACACCGCGCGACACGGTGGAGATGGTGCGGTCGCGCATCGAGGCCTTCGTGCAGCACCTGCGCGGCATGCTGGCGCGCGAGCGGTTCGACGTGCTGCACACGCACGACTCCATCGGCGGCAATGCGCTCGCCCGTCTGCACGATGCAGGCGACATCGACGGCTTCGTGCGCACCGTCCACCACCTCGACAGCTTCGACGTGCCGCAGCTCACCCAGTGGCAGCACACGGCCTTCGCGCGTGCGAGCCAGGTGCTGTGCGTGAGCCGGCTGTGGCGCGAGCACCTGGCGAGCGAGTACGGCATCGCCGCGCACGAAGTGCCCAACGGCGTGGACACCGCGCGCTTCTCGCCGAAGGCGCGGTCGTCCGATGCCGCGCTGGCGCAGCGCCTGGGCATCCGGCGCGGCGCGCCCGTGGTGCTGGCGCTGGGCGGTGTCGAGGAACGCAAGAACACCGCGCGGCTGCTGTCGGCCTTCGCGCTGCTGCGAGTCGCGCACCCGCAGGCGCAACTGGTCGTGGCGGGCGGCGCGAGCCTGCTCGATCACACGGCCTATGCCCTGCGGTTCCGCGCCCTGATGCAGGAGTTGGGGTTCGACGACGATCCGGCGCAGCCTGTGCGGCTGACCGGCCCGCTGCCGGACGAGGACATTCCTTCGCTCTATAGGCTGGCCGATGTCGTCGCGATGCCTTCGCTGCGCGAGGGCTTCGGGCTGGTGGTGCTCGAGGCGCTGGCGAGCAGCGTGCCGGTGGTCGCTTCGCGCATCGCCCCGTTCACCGAGTACCTCGCAGAGGACGACGTGAGCTGGGCCGACCCGTCCGATGCCGGCGCCATCGCTGCCGCCCTGCGGCATGCGCTCTCGACGCGCGACGCGCAGCGCATCGCGCGTTCGGCTTCGCGGCTGTCGGGGCGTTTCAGCTGGCAGGCCAGTGCCGAGCGGCACGCGGCGCTGTACCGCGCCGCCATCCAGGAGACCGAAGCATGCCCGTGATGCATTTCCACGTGCGCTGGCCCGACGCCAGCGAGACGCGCTGCTACTCGCCCTCGCTGGTGGTGCGCGACTTCCTCGTGCCCGGCGAGCGCTACGACCTCGACGACTTCCTGCTGCGCACGCGCGAGGCGCTGGGCATCGCCTCGGAGCGGGTGCGCGCCAAGTACGGCTTCGCCTGCTCGCAGGCGATGGACCAGCTCGCGGAGATCGAAGGCATCGCCGCGCGATTCGGCAGCACCCCCGATGCGAAGGTCACCGTCGTCGCCTTCGACTGACCGACCCCGCTACATCCAGAGAGAGAAAGAGAGACCCTCATGTCACATCCCTACGGCGGACGCAGCCACTACAGCGTCGTCATCGTCGGCGGCGGCCAGGCCGGCCTGTCGCTGAGCTACTGCCTGCAGCTGCGCGGCATCGACCACCTCGTGATCGAGAAGCGCAGCCTCGTGCACACCTGGCGCACGCAGCGCTGGGATTCGTTCTGCCTCGTCACGCCCAACTGGCAGTGCCAGCTGCCGGGCTGGGGCTACAAGGGCGGTGATCCGCACGGCTTCATGGTCAAGGACCAGATCAACGAGTGGCTCGCCGGTTTCGTCGAGCATGTGAAGGCTCCCGCCATCGAGGGCGTGACCGTGGAGCGCGTGGCGCGCGACGGCGAACGCGAGCGCTTCAACGTGCAGACCGACGTCGGCCTCTACACCGCCGACCAGGTGGTGGTGGCCTCGGGCGGCTATCACCGCCCCATCGTGCCGCGGCTGGCGGAGAAGCTGCCGGCGGGCGTCGCGCAGTTCCATTCGGCGCAGTATCGCAACCCGGCGCAGCTGCCCGAGGGCGCGGTGCTGGTGGTGGGCTGCGGGCAGTCGGGCGCGCAGATCGCCGAAGACCTGCACCTGGCCGGCCGCAAGGTCCACCTGGCCACCGGCAATGCGCCGCGCTGCGCGCGCTTCTACCGCGGCCGCGAGGTGGTCGACTGGCTCGCGGACATGAAGTACTACGACATGCCCGTCACAGAGCACCCGCTGCGCGAAGGCGTGCGCGACAACACCAACCACTACGTGACGGGCCGCGACGGCGGCCGCGACATCGACCTGCGGCGCTTCGCCCTCGAAGGCATGGAGCTCTACGGCCTGCTCGGCGGCTTCGACGGCGGCGCCTTCGAGTTCCAGCCGAACCTGCGCGACAACCTCGACCAGGCCGACGACACCTACAACCGCATCAACGCATCGATCGACAAGTACATCGCCGCGCAGGGCATCGAGGCGCCGCCGCCTTCGGTCTACACGCCTGTGTGGGAGCCGCCGCAGGAGCGCACGAAGCTCGACCTTGCAGCGGCCGGCATCACCAGCGTGATCTGGTGCATTGGCTTCTCGCCCGATTTCGCGTGGGTCGACGCGCCGGTGTTCAACGGCCGTGGCGCGCCCGTGCATCTGCGCGGCGTGACGCGGGAGCCGGGGCTCTATTTCCTCGGGCTGCCATGGCTGCATACCTGGGGCTCGGGGCGCTTCTCGGGCGTGGCGCGCGACGCGGAGTTTCTCGCGGAGGCCATCGAGGGATATCGAGTTCAGCTGCGTGGCACGCGGGCCGATACCGGCGCGCCGATGAGGCTGCAGGCGGCATAGCAAGCGTCGTTCAATCGAGCGCGGACTGACGCGCTCGAGCGTGATGACGCGTCCGCGCGCCCGCGAGTTGCTGCGCGGAGAGGGCGCCGCGATCGCGCGCGTGGGTGCGTCTGCGGCGATGTCCTTGAGCGGGCCGCGTGCCTCGTTCGTTCTGCAGCGCGAACGGGTCAATCTCTTGCTTGCGCAGTTGCAGCACCCGTTGCAACGAAGCGCTGGCGCGCCTGCGCGCCAGCGCTTCCAGTCATTCTGAAAATGAAATTCAGCCGCTCATTTTCAGAGGCAATCCGACGCGCGATTTCTTCATCTTGTGGGCCACACTAGGCGCCCGATGGAGGTTCCCTCCAGCCACTCCGGTTCGACTTCAGGATCGGGTCTTTCCTCAGACAAGCAGGTGCCGACGCAAGTCGAGCCCTGCCCGAACGTGGGAGCGAACTCCGCAACCTGATCGAGCTGCGAGCTGGCGATGCGATCCGAGGCCCGCAGTGCGGCAGCCATGCGCTGCCGTGCGTGTTCGCGTCTGCGTGCTGCATGGCGAGGTGCTGCTCGTGCCTGTCGAACATGCACGGACAAGGCAGCGAGCGATGACATTCAGTGGCGTTGCCGCGCATCGCATGTGACAACGAATGTCACTTCCTGTCGTTACACGTCGCTCGTGTTGCGCGCAATGTATCCATCGGTTTTACCGATTTGATCGCGCTGAGCGATCGAGCAATGTGGCACGCAGTTTGCGGAATCACTTCTTTACACATTCACGAGAAATGACACACCCATGAGCGATGAGAAGAACGCAAACATGCTGGATCGACGTACTTTCTTCCTCGGTACCGCAGGTGCCCTGGCACTGGGCACGACGGCATGCGGTGGAGGAAGCGGGGGCAGCAGCTTCTCGCCCATAGGCGGCGCAGCCGCGCAGCAGGCGCCGCAGCAGCAGACCCCCGCTGCGGGCGCCGGTGCCGATTCCCCCAGTACCCCCGATAGCCCTGCGCCCGAGCCGACGACCCCCGAGCCCACAGGGCACAAGATCGTGCACCCCGGCCTGCTCGTGACTGAAGACGACCTACAGCGCATCCGCGACAAGCTGGCCGCCAATGCGGAGCCCTGGGTGGGTGGCATGAACATGATGCTCAAGACGAACAACACCAACCTCGACGCGAATCCGCGTCCCCTGGCGTTGGTGACGCGCGGCGTCGATGGCGAGAACTACTGGCAGATGATCGGCGACATGGTGCGCGCCCTTCATCTCGCATTGCGCTGGAACATCTCCAAAGACGAGCGCTATGCGAAGAAGGCGGTGGAGTTCCTCAACGCATGGTCGTCGACCTTGACCGAACTGGGCGGCAACTCCAACGTCTTCCTCGCCTCGGGCCTCTACGGCAACCAGTGGGCCAACGCCGCCGAACTGATGCGCAGCTACTCCGGCTGGGCGAAGGAAGACGTCGCGCGTTTCCAGACCATGCTGTTGAACGTGTTCTATCCGAAGGCCCACGACTTTCTTGTCAACCACAACGGCACCGAGATCAGAAAGGTCACCCACTACTGGGCCAACTGGGACCTGGCCAACATCTGCGCCGTCTACGCGATCGGCGTGTTCTGCGACCGGCCCGATCTGGTCGCCGAGGCGAGCAACTACTACAAGAGCGGCCGTGGCTGCGGCGCGAGCGCCAACAACGTCTACTACGTGCACCCCGGTTACCTCGGTCAATGGCAGGAGAGCCATCGCGACCAGGGCCACTCCACACTCGGCATCTCGCTGGCCGGCATGCTGTGCCAGATGGCCTGGAACCAGGGCGAGGACCTCTTCGGCTACTGGAACAACCGGCTGCTGGCCGGCGCGGAGTACGTGGCCAAGACGAACCTCGCGGATGCCAACGGCAACGCGCTGTACACGATGCCGTTCGCCCCCTACGACGGTGTCCACGGAGCGGGGACCGCTGCGGCGGGCACAAATCAGTTGCGACCCAACTGGGACCTCATCTACAGCCACTATGTGAGCCGCAAGGGACTCTCGGCCCCCTGGACCAAGGCGATGCTCGACAAGATCCGGCCCGAGCGCGTCGACGGCGGAGACCAGCCGGGCATCGGCACGCTGCTCTATGCACGCGATCCGGTTCCTGCCGCCAGGCCCAGCGGCCTGAGCGCATTCCTGAGCGATGGAAAGGTGCAGCTGTCCTGGTGGGGCACCGCAGGCGCTTCGCAGTACCTCGTGCAGCGCGCGGCGTCGCCCAACGGTCCGTTCACGACCCTCGCGCCGGTCACCGACCCGCGCACCTACACCGACGATCCCGACCAGGGCACCTGGTACTACCGGATCGACGCGGTGACCGACGCCGGAGAGATGACCGGCGCGGACACCCTGCGCGTGGCGGTCCCGGGCGAGCTGTGGCTGCACCTGCCGCTCAACGGCGATGCCAACGACGCCAGCGGCCGCGGCCTGCACGGGCAACTGATCGGCGGCACGAGCTGGGGAGAAGGACGCAACGGCGGAAGCGCCGTGCAACTCGACGGCCGCAGCGGTCACATCCAGCTGCCCGACGGAGCCGTGTCGGCCCTGGGCGATTTTACGGTCGCGGTGTGGGTCTACTGGGATACGGCGTCGGTCATCGCACGCGTTTTCGACTTCGGTTCCAACGACGTGGCCTACATGATCCTCATCCTTCGCGACGGCAACAAGCAGCTGCGTTTTTCAGGCTCTCGCAATCAGTTCTGGAAGGAAGAGTCGGTGGCCGGCGGAGAGACACCCACCGGGCGCTGGGTGCACCTGGCGGTCGCGCTCTCGGGCACCGTGGGCACGCTCTACATGGATGGCGCGCAGGTGGCCACCGCAGACGGCATCTGGATGAATCCTTTCCAGATGGGCAAGACCACCCGGACCTGGCTGGGGCGCTCCCAGTACGGCGGCGATCCGTACTTCAAGGGGCGCATGCAGGACTTCCGCATCTACAGCGGCGCGAAGGACGCGGCCTTCATCGCGGACCTCGCCCGCTGAGCGCCATCGGGCAGCAGCGCTGCCCGGAACACCCATAACCCGAGCCGGCGCGCGCATGCACGGGCGCGCCGGTGCTTGTGTGACTTCGACCTTTCGGATTTCTCTCATGGACATTCTTTCTCGGCGGTGCGCTTCGGCGCTGATGGCTTCTCTGTTGCTCTTCGGTTGTGGCGGAGGAGGTGGCGGCGGAGGAGGGGCCGGCGTTCCGCTGGTCGGCAGCCCGGCGGGCCAGGGCGGCACG
This sequence comes from Variovorax atrisoli, assembly GCF_014195185.1. Classification (NCBI taxonomy): domain Bacteria; kingdom Pseudomonadati; phylum Pseudomonadota; class Betaproteobacteria; order Burkholderiales; family Comamonadaceae; genus Variovorax; species Variovorax atrisoli. Next base: position 205,131 of record NZ_JACIBG010000008.1, read on the forward strand.
GGCACTCAATCCGATGGCGGCCAGAGCAACGGCGCGCAGAGCGGAGGCGGTCAGAGCAGCGGTGGCCAAGCGGCCGGCAACAACTCCGGCAGCGGCACCCAGGGCGGCAATGGAGGCACGAGCGGCGGCTCCGTACCTGTCGCGGCCACCGTCGCCCTGGCGAACAAGCTCGGCAAACCCGCCCGGGTGCTGGTTGGCCTGAGCGCCAATTCCACCGATGACTTGAAGAGCCAGGACATCCACCCCGACATCGTGGAGCACTACCTTGTGGGGATCGTGGGCTACAACGGAGGCTGGCCCGACTGGAACGCGGGCGGCGCCTACGTCACCATCTTTGCGCAGGCTGCGCAGGCCTACGGTGCGGTGCCCATGTTCACGCTCTACCAGATGACGGCGAACGGCGAGGGCAATGTCGGCACGACCGACGATGTGGCCTTCATGGACAAATACTGGGGCCAGGTCCGGCTGATGTATCAGCTCATCGCGAAGCTGGACAAACCCGTTCTGATCAACGTGGAGCCGGACTTTTGGGGCTTCGCTGCAGGGAAGCGGTCCGATCACGATCTGACGAAACTTCCCGCTCGCGTCAGCGGTCAGCCCGAATGCAGCACGCTGCCCGACACCGTCGCGGGCCTCGGCCAGTGCGTCGTGCAGATGGGCCGGAAGATCGCGCCCAAGGCGCTGATCGGGTTCCCGCCCGCGTTCTGGAACGGCACGCCCTCCGAGATCGGCGCGATGATGCAAACCGCCGGCGCGAACCAGGCGGACTTCATCGTCGCCCAGACCAGCGACCGCGACGCGGGCTGCCGGGAGGTGACGCCGAGGCCCGACGGATGCCAGAACGGAAGCGATCGTTACTGGGACGCGAGCAACAAGACCAGCCCGAACTTCCACGATTCGCAGAAGCAGTATTCGGACTATCGCGCAGCCTTGGGCAACGGCCTGCCCATCCTGTGGTGGCAGACGCCGATGGGCGTTCCTTCCGACACGCCCGGCGGCACCGACGGGCACTACCGTGACAACCGCGTCGACTACATGCTGACCAACACGCAGGAATACGGTGACATGCACACCTTCGGGATCGTCTTTGGCGCCGGCTGGGGCAACCAGACCACGATCGCTACCGATGGCGGCCAGTTCGCGCGCCTTTCCGCGCAATACCTCGCGCGAGGCGGCGCTGCGCTGAAGTAGCGGATCAGCGCTCTAGCGGCTTCCTGTCTCCCTATCGCGCGGAAGCACCGCCGTCGACCGGAATGATCGCCCCGGTCATGTAGCTGGAAGCAGGCGAGGCCAGCAGCAGGGCCAGCCCCTTGATCTCGTCGATCCGGGCCACGCGGCCGAGGGGAATATGGGTCCGCATGCGCTCGGCCGACTCCGGAAGACGCAGGCGCCCGCCGTTGATGTTGGTGGCGAAGGGGCCGGGTGCGATGGCGTTCACCAGCACGTTGTGCGGTGCGAGCTCCATCGCGGCCTGCCTGACCAGGTTGTTCGCCGCCGCCTTGGACGCGACGTAGGCGTAGCCGGAGAGCGACTCCGAGCGCAGGCCCGCGATCGACGTGGTCACGACGATGCGTCCTTCCCTGCGCGGCTTCATGTGCCGCGCAGCCGCGCGCACCGTGTGCAGCACGCCGTCGAGGTTGATGCGCAGGACCTTGTCCCAGTGCGCGAGGTCGATGCTCTCCAGCTGGCCCGCCTCCACGACGAAGCCTCGCCCTGCGCTGACGCCCGCGTTCGCGAACACGCAGTCGATGACGCCGTGGCGCGCTGCCATGCCGTCCACCAGCGCGTCGACCGCCGCGGCATCGGCGACGTCCAGCGTCGCGCCTTCGGCCAGCGGGTAGCGCGATTTCAGTCGCTGCACCTGGGCATCGAGCGCCTGCGCATCCATGTCGGTCATGAGTGTGCGCGCACCGGCTTCCAGCATCGTCTCCGCGAAGGCCAGGCCGAGGCCGCTGGCGGCACCGGTGACCAGGACGCTGCGCCCGGTGAGGTCGAAGAGCGAAGCCAGGCTCATGCCGCCTCCGCGTTCTTCTTCACCGGCAGCAGGGCCTCCCAGTGCTCGGCCGCCTCGACCATGTAGTGGACGGTCAGCACCACCTTCTTGAAGAGCCATCGGCCGTCGATGCGCACGTAGGTGTCGTCGAAGCGCCCCACCACGTAGAAGCTCTTTCCGCCGTGCACGGGGCGGCCGTCCAGGTAGGACTGGCCGGTGCCCGTGTCGCTGTCGACGCTCACCTCGTGCTGGTGAATGAACTGCCGCGCGTACTGCACGGGAAAGTTCTCGAAGAAGCTGCGGATGGCCTCGCGTCCGAAGACCTCGGGGCGCCCGTTGTAGATGACGCTCGCGTCTTCCGCGAACAGCTCGTGCAGGCGCGGGCCCTGGTCCTCGTTGACCAGCATGTGGTAGCGGGCACGCAGCGCGCGGATCGCCTCGACGCTTTCGAGCTGGTCGACGCGGCGCTGCAGGGCCTGCAATTGCTGCGAGATCTGCGCGACCTGCGCGAGCGTGTCGTGGGCTTCGGTATTCATTGGGATTCTCCGGAAGAGGGTGCATGGCCCAGCGGTGGCGCAGGGCCGATATGGCAGTGGAGGAGGCGCGGCAGTCTCATCCCGCCTCGGGATGCTCCTTGCCGAAGTCGTCGAGGATCGCGTTCATGCGTCGCCGGACCGAGCCGCCGGTCTGGCTGTGCGGAATGACGTAGAAGCGCCCCGTGCGAACTGCCGCCAGCGTCGCTGCGGCAACGTCCGTCGCATCGATGGGGGACGCCGCCATGCCTTGGCGCACGCGCTCGTCATAGGCCGCGGCGGGTGCGACGGTGTCGGCGAGGGTGCTCGGCCGATTGCGCTGCGATGCATGGATGCCGGTGGGCAGCAGCGAAGGGCAGACGACGGTCACGCCGATCGGCGCGCCGGCCTGCTCCAGGTCGCGCGCGAGGCATTCCGAGAAGGCCACCACCGCGTGCTTGCTCGCGCTGTACACGGCGGAGCCGGCCAGCGTGGCGAGCCCGGCGGCGGACGCGGTGTTGATCACGTGGGCGGGTCGGCCCCGTGCGCGCATGCGTGGAACGAAGCTGCGCACGCCGTTGGCCACGCCCAGCACGTTCACGCCCAGCACCCACTGCCAGTCCGATTCGGTGGCGGCCCAGGCGGGACCGAGCACGGCCACGCCTGCGTTGTTGAAGAGCCAGTCGACGCCACCGAAGCGGTCGTCGCAGGCCTGCGCGAAGGCCTCGACATCGGCGGCGCGGCTCACGTCGCAACGCTGTGCGAGCGTGGGCACGCCCATCGATCGAACGAGTGCCTCGGTGCCAGCGAGCGCTTCCGTCTCGACGTCGGCGAGCGCCACGGCCATGCCCTCGCCCGCGCAGGCCAGGGCCAGTGCGCGGCCGATGCCGCTGCCGGCGCCGCTGATGGCGGCCACGGCGGGGGCGGCGAGCGTGTGCGGTGCGGTCGGCGCGGTCATTCTAGCGTCACTCCGGCCGTGCGCAGCACTTCCGTCCACTTGACGGCTTCGCGGCTCACGTAGGCCTGGAATTCGGCGTGCGGCATGTCGATGACGAAGCTGCCCGCGGAGTCGAGCGCGCTCCTGACTTCCTGCGACCGCAGCGTCTCCGAGGCTTCCGCCGACAGCCGCTTCACGATGCCGTCCGGCGTCTTCGCAGGCGCGAAGAGACCGCCCCAGCTCAGCGCCTCGATGCCCGCGAAGCCGGCCTCGGCCATCGTCGGAACTTCCGGCAGCATCGGCATGCGCTGGCCGCGCGTGACCGCCAGCGCGCGCAGCTTGCCGCTGCGGATGTGCGGCGCGGAGGTCTGCACGAAGTCGAACATCGCATCGACGTTGCCCGAGACCAGATCGACCAGCGCCGCAGAACTGGCCTTGTACGGAACATGGGTGAAGCGCGTGCCGGTGCGCGTCTGCAGCAGTTCGAGGCACAGATGCCCCGAGGTGCCGTTGCCGCCCGAGCCGAAGTTGAGCTTGCCCGGATTCTTCTTCGCGAGCTCGACCAGTTCGGCCACCGAGCCGATGCCCAGCCTCGGGTTGACCACCAGGACGTTCGCGTTGCCCGACAGGCCGTGGATGGCCACGAAGTCCTTCACCGGGTCATAGCGGATCGTCTTGTACAGCGCGCTGTTGGTGCCCTGGGTGCCTTGCGTGCCCAGCAGCAGCGTGTAGCCGTCGGGCGCGGCGCGCGAGACGAACTCGGCGCCGATCGAGCCGCTCACGCCGACCTTGTTGTCGATCACGATGGGCTGTCCCAGGCGGGTGGCGAGCACGCGTGCGATCACGCGGGCCTGCTGGTCGACGACGCTGCCCGCGGAGAACGGAACCACCAGGGTGACGGGCCTGGAGGGATAGGTCTCTGCACGCAGCACCGGGGCCAGCGAAGCCAGGCTGGTGGCAACGCAGAATTGCCGGCGGTTGAGGGTCATCCGTGTGTCTCCCGGTTCAGTTCTGTCTCAGGATCTCGGCCCATGGGGCATGGCCGGCGAGCACGTCGCTGCCTTCCAGGTCGACCTCGAAGTTCTCGAGCACGCGGCACACCAGCATGTAGTAGCCGATGGTCATCACGATCTCCATCAGCTGCTGCGGCGGCAGTTGCGCGGCCAACGCGTCGAACATCTCGGGCGGCGCCTTGACCTGGCGCACCACGGCGTCGGTGAAGTCGAGCACGCGGCATTCGAGGCTGTCGAACGGGGTCCTGTCGACGCTGCCTTGCGGATGGTCGAGCACCGCCTCGACCTGGTTGGATGGCACGCCGGTCTGCGCAGCCACGCGGCGGTGCTGGGTCACCTCGTAGCTGGAGCCGCACAGCGCACCCACGCGCAGGATCACCAGCTCGCGCAGCGCCACCGGCAGCGAGGAGTGCCGCAGGATGCTGGAGCCCAGGGCCAGGAAACCCTGCGCGGTGGCGCCGCCGTGGGCGACCATGCGGTAGATGTTCAGCGGTGGGCGCCCGCCCAGCAGTGCGTGGAGTTCCGCGGGCGCCTCGGCGAGGTCGAAGTAGGGGATACGGGCCATGGTCTTTCAGTCGAGTCGGATGGCGGCGGCGCGGATCACCTCGCGCCACCGGAGGGTTTCACTGCGCGCGAAGTCGGCCAGGGCCTGTGGCGTGCCGCCCTGGGGCTCGATCGTCAGTTCGCGCATGCGATCGGCCACTGCCGGGGTCTGCAGCGCGCGATTCACTTCCTGGTTGAGCCTGTCGATGAGGGGCGCCGGCGTGCCGCCGGGCGCCCACAGGCCGCCCCAGGCCGCGATCTCGCAGTCGGGCAGGCCCAGTTCCTCGAAGGTCGGCACCTGCGGCAGGAGCGGCAGCCGGCTGCGGGAGGTGACGGCCAGCGGGCGGATCTTCTCGCTGCGGATGTAGGCGAGGTTGCCCGCCACGTTGTCGAAGATCGCCGGCACCTGTCCGCCGAGAACGTCGTTGAGCGCCGGGGCGCTGCCCTTGTACGGGATGTGTGCGAGGCGCACCCTGGCCGCGCGATCGAGCAGCACCAGCGAGAGATGGCCGCTGGTGGCGTTGCCGGGCGTGGCGACGGCGATGCGCTCGGGCTTCGCCTTTGCCATCGTGATGAAGCTCCCGAGGTCGCGCGCCTCGAAGGCCGGGTTGACGCACAGCACGTTGTAGACCTTGCCTTCGAGCGCGATCGGTGCGAAGTCCTTCACCGGGTCGTAGTCCAGCTTCGGATAGAGGCTGACGTTCATCGCATGCGTCGCGTTGGTGCCGTAGAAGAGCGTGTAGCCGTCAGGTGCGCTGCGCGCCGCCACCGCGGCCGCGATGTTTCCGGAGGCACCCGGCCGGTTGTCGACGATCACCGGCTGGCCCAGCTGACGGGCCAGTTGATCGGCGAGGCGGCGCGAGGACTGGTCGGCCGATCCGCCCGCTGGAAAGCCCACGACCAGGCGCAGGGGCCGGCTGGGGTAGGCATCGTCGCGTGCCGCCATCGCGGCACCCAGGTGCGGCGCAGCGACAGTGCAGGCGGCTGCCTGGAGGAATCGGCGTCTCTGCAGTCGCTGCATGGTCGCACTCAGGCCGAGGCGCGCGGTGCCGCGATGCCGCCGGTCAGGCCGCCGTCGACCACCAGCGCGTGGCCGTTCACGTAGGAGGCCTCGTGCGACATCAGGAACAGGGCCGCATAGGCCACTTCCCAGCCCGTGCCCTGGCGGCCGAAGGGCAGCGGCATCGCGAGGCGGTCGGACCTTCGGCGCGTTGCCGCGCGGCCGATGGGCGTGTCCATCAGGCCGGGCAGGATGCTGTTGCAGCGCACGCCCCGCGCCTGCCCTGCCATCGCGATCGAGCGTGCGAGCGACACCTGCGCGGCCTTGGTCGTCTCATAGGCGGGGTTGAAGCTGGAGTTGCGCAGCGCGGCGATCGACGACAGCAGCACGATGGAGCCGCCGGGCGCCATGTGCCGCAATGCCTGCTGGCCGAACAGCATGCACGAGCGCACGTTGGTCGCGTGCTCGCGGTCCCAGGCTTCGGCGGTCTGGTTGTCCAGCGACAGCCCGCTGGCCACGCCCACCACCATCACGAGGCCGTCGAGGCCGCCCATCTTCTGCACCGCGCGTTCCACCGTCGTGGCGGCGGCCTCCGGCTGCGCGACGTCTGCCACCTCGGCATGGGCCGTCGCGCCCGATGCGCGCACCAGGTCGCAGGTCTGCTGCAGCGAGGCGGGGTTGATGTCGACGCAGGTCAGCGTCGCGCCCTCGTGGGCGAACAGCAGCGAGATCGCCCGGCCATTGCCCACGGGCGGATCGGGATCGTCGATGTCGCGCTGGCCCGCGCCCACCACCAGGATGCGCCGCTGCGCGAGGCGGCCCGCGGAGGGCCGGAGGTCGCCGAGCGCTTCGGCAAAAAGCTGCTGCCCGGGCTGGATGGCTGGCGAGGACATGCGTGTCTCCTTGGTCGTCTTTCGTTGCGTTCATGGTTCAGTTTTGGAAACGTTTCCGAAATGGTGGAAACCCTCGGCCGCTGTCACCTAAGATTCACCCCGTCCCAGTCCTCCGTCTCCTTGTTCGCAAGGGAATCTCCATCCGAATGAATGCAGGAAAACAGAAGATCGATCTGCGCGACGTGGCGCGCCTGGCGGGTGTCTCGCTGGGCAGCGCGTCGCGCGCGATGAACGGCGCCGGCGCCTCGGCAGCTACGCAGGAGAAGGTCAACCAGGCGGCGGCGGCGCTGGGCTACCGCCCCAACCATGCGGCGCGCGTGCTGCGTTCGCGGCTCAGCCGCACCGTCGGCTGCCTGCTGCCCGACATCTCGAACCCGCTGTATGCGCAGGTGTTCCGCGCGCTGGAGGACGAGTTCCTGCGGCACGACTACCTGCTGCTGCTGGCCAACGGCGCCAACGACGTCGACCGCGAGACGAAGGCGTTGGGAACGTTCACGCAGCGCGGCATGGACGGCGTGATCCTCGCGCCCGGCAACGAGCGGAACGCGGCGCTGGTGGAGGCGCTGCGGGTGCTTCCGATGCCGGCCGTGGTGTTCGACCGCGAAGTCAGCGGTGCCCACGATGCCGTGCTCATCGATCACGCGGGCGGGGTGCGGCGCGTGGTCGAGCACCTGCTCGGCCTGGGGCACCGCGACATCGCCCTCGTGCTCTGGCAGGGCGATACGCGCCCAGTGCGCCGCCGCGTGCAGGGCTTCCGCACGGCGTTCCAGGCCGCGGGCCTGCCCGTGCCCGATCTGCTGGTGCAGGCGCGCAGCGTGACGGCCTCGGTCAAGGCGGAGGTCACCGAACTGCTTGCGCGACCGGAGCGACCCACCGCACTCATCGTGCAGGGCACCCACATGCTCAACAGCGCACTGCGCGCGATCGCTGCGCGCGGGCTCCAGGTGCCGCGCGACATCTCCGTGGTCGCCATCGGCGACACGCCCTTCGCCGCGGAGCACGACCCCGCGGTGAGCGTGCTCGACATCGATCAGTCCGAGACCGCGCGCTGTCTGGTCGACCTGCTGCTCACGCGGATCGCCGACAACGGCCTGCCGCAGCGCAAGGCGCGCGTCGGCCTGCGCTATGTGGAGCGCGATTCGGTGGCCAGGCCCGCGTCGGCCTAGGACCGATCAGCCGCCGCAGTGCCGCGGTATTCCTCAACGAGCGAATCCACCAGCTCGGCGACCGTCGGCACGGCGCGCACGCCGGACACTGAATGCCCCGCGCTCCAGATGTCGGTCCAGCGCTGGTTGGGCGCCGCATTGGCGCCGCCGCCATAGCGTCTTCTCGCTTCCTCGACCGAGATGCTCTCGTCGAGCGTCGAGATGTCGATGCCCAGCCGCCGCGCCGACGGCGCAAGAAAGCTGGCGGGCAGCCCGGTGAAGCCGCGCGTGAGCAGCACGTCGTCGATCGAGCTGTCGACCAGCATGTGCCGGTAGTCGTCGCTCGCCAGGCTTTCCTGCGTGGCGATGAAGCGCGTGCCCATGATGCCGAGGTCGCAGCCCAGCTCCCTGGCGGCGCGCAGGGCCACGCCGTCCGACAGCCCGCCCGCCAGCACGATGGGGCCGTCGAACACGCGGCGCACCGCGCGCACGAAGGCGAACGGGTTCGCCCAGCCGGTGTGGCCGCCGGCGCCCGCGGTGAGCAGCACGAGGCCATCGACGCCCGACTCGATGGCGCGCACCGCATGGTGCAGCGAGGCCACGTCGGCGAACACGCGGCAGCCGGCTTCGTGCAGGCGCGGCACCACTGAGGCTGGCGAACCTACGCTGGTGATCACGAGCTGGGCGCGGTGCCGGGCGATGAGTTCGACCTCGGCCATCACCCTGGCGGGATCGCGCCGCATGATGAGGTTGGGGCAGTAGGGCGCGGGCGCCGTGCGCTCGGGCGCGGCGGCGGCTTCTTCATCCAGGCGGGTGAGCCAGGCGTCGAATTCGTCGAGCGTCTGGCAGTTGGCCGTCGGAAAGGCGCCGATCACGCCGGCAGCGCAGGCGGCGGACACCAGTTCGATGCCAGAGACACGCAGCATGGGCGCGGCGATCAGCGGCAGAGCCAGTCGGTCGAGGAAGGGAAGGGCGTGGGTCATGGCAGCGCAGTGGATGCGTTCAGGTGCGCCAGGGCGGCGCGCGTTTGCAGGACGAGTTGCTCGACGATCGCGGCAAGCGGCTCGGTGCGCGTGGCGAAGCCGATGGCCGGGCCGAGCGAGAGCATGCCGTTGCGCCAGTCGCCGTCGCCGTAGCAGCGGTCGCGCGCCACGCGGCTGTCGAGCAGGGCGCCGAAGGTGGCGTGGTCGGCCGCGCCGGCGCGCTCGATGGTGTCGACCTGCGCGGCGGTGTCGTTGCGCAGCACGCGCCAGGTGTTGCCCAGCGTGTGCAGCAGGCGCATGGTGCTGTGCTCGTCGCAGTCCACCAGGTGGTTCTTGTAGGCCGCATGGGCCGAGACCTCGTCGCTCACGAGGAAGCGGCTGCCCATCAGCACGCCGTCGGCACCGAGCGCGAGTGCGGCGGCGAGCTGGCTGCCGTGGCCGATGCCGCCGCCCAGCACCAGCGGAACGTGGAACTGCCCCCGCGCCATGGCCAGCGCGCCCATCAGCATGGTCGGAAGCTCGTTGGCGCCGGGGTGCCCGCCTTCCTCCATGCCGACCAGCGCGACCGCGTCTGCGCCGGCCGCCTGGGCGGCGAGGGCATGCCGCACGCTCGATGCCTTGTGGATCACGATACCGCCGGCTGCGTGGATGGCCCGGATCAGCGCATCGGGCGCGTAGCCCGCGGTCTCGAAGTGGCGCACGCCGTGCGCCAGCGCGGTCGCCAGCGAAGCCTGCACGCCGGCATTGGCCTGCGGGCGTGCCGACAGCGTGAGGTTGACGCCGAAGGGGCGGCCCTCGGTGATCTCGCTGCAGCGCCGCAGCTGCTCGCGCAGCGCGGCCTCGCCGTCGAGGGAGCGCGGGGTGATGAAGCCCATGCACCCGGCGTTGGTCAGCGCGCCCACATAGCGCGCGTCCGAGAGCCACATCAGCCCGCCGCCGAGGATCGGGTAGGCCAGGCCGAAGAGACGCGTCAGCCGGGTGGACAGCGGAGGCTGGCTCACGGCAGCAGCTGGCGTACGTTGTCGAGGCCGGGCGCAGCGCCCAGCGCCGACGGATCGACGCCCTCGAGCGGCACCGGAAAGCGCACCAGCGACAGCGCTTCGGTGCCGTTGACCAGGCCGCGCTGCGCGAACTGCGGCAGCGCAGCGAGTTCGGCGGGCGGCACCACGGGTGCGACGGGCAGGTCGTTGCGCGCCATCGTCTCGAAGGCTTCGGCCGAGTCGCGCACGGCGAGCTGCTGCGCGATGCGGTCGTTGATGGCCTGGGCCTGCTTCTTGCGCGCGCCCAGCGTGCGGTAGGGCTCGCCCGCGAAGTCGCCCATGTCGAGCACGTCGCAAAGCCGTGCCCAGAAATGATCTTCCAGCGCGGCGACGCTCAGGTGCTGCCCGTCGCGGCAGCGGAAGCTGCCGTACGCGGGCTTGAGCTGCGTGGACGTGCGCTGGCGCTCGAGGCTGTTCGCGCCGTCGGCGCGGTAGGTGCCCAGGCGCGGGTTCATCCAGTGCAGCACGCAGTCGGCCAGCGCCACGTCCAGGTGCTGGCCCCGGCCCGTGCGCTCGCGCTGCAGCAGCGCCGCCAGCGTGGACGACAGCGCATACATCGAGCCGCACAGGTCCGCCACCGGCAGGCCGAAGTTCTGGGTGGGCGGGCCGCCCGGTTCGCCCGAGACCGCGAGCGCGCCGGCCGCGGCGAGGTAGTTGATGTCGTGGCCGGGCAGCTGCGCCCACGGCCCCGCCTGCCCGTAGCCGCTGAGCGAGACGTACACGAGGCGCGGAAAGCGCTCGCGAAGGCTTGCGTAGTCCAGGCCCAGGCGCGCCATCACGTCGGGGCGGTACGACTCCACCAGCACGTCGGCCTGCGCTACCAGCTCCTGCACGCGGGCGCGCTGCGCCTCGTCCTTCAGGTCCATCAGCAGGCTGAGCTTGCCGCGGTTCACGGCCTCGAAGCCGCCCGGGCCCATGCGCCGCGCGTTGTCGCCGCCGGGCGGACGCTCGATCTTGATGACGCGCGCGCCCATCTCCGCGAGGTTCTGCGTGAAGAAGGGGCCGGGCAGCAGTTCGCTGAAGTCGAGCACGGTGACGCCCGCCAGCGGGCCGGCGGCGCTCACGCGGCGCCTCGCTCGACGATCACCGCGTCCAGCGGCAGGGCGCCTTCGCCCCGGGCGCCGACCCAGATCGGGTTGAGGTCCATCTCCTCGATGCGCTGCGCATTCGCCGTCACGAACTCGGACACGCCCAGCAGCAGCCGCTCCAGCGCGGGCACGTCGGCCACGGGCCGGCCGCGCGCGCCATCGAGCACGGGGAAGCAGCGCATCTCGCGCACCATGGAGGCGGCGTCCTCGGGGCTCAGCGGCAGCAGGCGGCGCGTGACGTCGCGCAGGATCTCCACGTAGACCCCGCCCAGGCCGAAGGTCATCACATGCCCGAACACCGGGTCGCGCGTGACGCCGGCCATCAGCTCCACGCCGCCGCCCGGTGCCATCTTCTCGATCAGCAGGCCGTCGATGGCGGCATCGGGCCTGTGATGCCCCGCCGAGGCCATGATGTCGTCCCATGCCAGCTCCAGCTGCGCGCCGTCGGCGATGCCCACGCGCACGCCGCCGATGTCGGACTTGTGCAGGATGTCGGGGCTCGCGATCTTCGCGACCACCGGGTAGCCCATGCCGTCGGCGAGCTGCCGCGCTTCTTCCCGCGTGCGCGCCACTGCCACGGGCAGCAGCGGGATGCCGGCCTTCTCCAGCAGGGCCTTGGCCTGCAGTTCCGAGAGGTTGCGCAAGGCACCGGCCGGCGCTGCCGGCACGGCACTCGGAAGGCGGCGCGCCGGGCGGTCGGCCGCGCTGCGGCGCCAGCGGCCCCATTCCGTCCAGCGCCGGATCGCGGCGATCGCCTTGCCCACCGAGCGCGGCGGCGCGAAGCCTGCCGCGACCAGCATGCGGTATCCCTCGCCCAGCCTGTCGCTCATCCAGATCGGGACGATGGGGCTGCGCACGCGCTTCTGCGCCGCGATGATGGTCTGCGCCATGCGCACGGTGGTCTCGCCGTAGTCCAGCGCGATCGGCGCGATCACGCAGCCGGTGTTGGGGTCGGCGGCGACCGCGCCCAGCGTGCTTTCGACGAGGTCGGCGTCGCTGAGCACGGCGGCCGTCGTGTCGACCGGGTTGTTGACAGCCGCGTAGTCGGGCAGCTTGCTGCGAAGCAGCGCGATGGTCTCGGGTGCGAACTCGGCCAGCTTGAGACCGGCCGTGCCCACCGCATCGGCCGTCAGCGCGGTGGTGCCGCCCGAGGAGCAGTACACGCCGATCTCCTCGCGCTCGCCGGGCATGGCGCGCGCGAAGAGCCAGGCCGTGTCGACCAGCTCGTCGATGTCGTCGACCTCGATCACGCCGTACTGGCGGAACACCGCGCTGTTGACCTCGGCCGAACCGGTCAGCGAGGCCGTATGCGACTGCGCGGCGCGCTGCCCGTACTCCGACTTGCCGACCTTCAGCGCGATGACCGGCTTGCCGTTGTCCGCCGCGCACTGCAGCGCGGCCAGGAAGCGCGGGCCGTCCTTGATGCCTTCGAGCAAGGTCACGATCACCTTGATGTCCGGCGCGGTCGCCATGTAGTGGATGAAGTCCGCCACCTGCAGGTCGACCTCGTTACCGGTGGAGGCCCACAGGCCGATGCCGATGCCGCGCTCCATCGCCTGCATCACGTTGCGCCCCAGCCCGCCGCCCTGCGTGGCCAGTCCGATCGGGCCCTTGACCAGGTCGTGCGGGAACGACGGCGAGAAGGTCATGCCCAGGCGGGCGTTGACGTTGGTCAGGCCGGGGCAGTTCGGTCCGTAGACGCGCATGCCGGCCTGCTCGGCGATCTCCTTGAGCCGGGCTTGGGCCCGCCCGCCCTCGGCGCCGGCCTCGCCGAAGCCCGAGGTGAGGATGATCGCGAAGGGCACGCCCCTGGCCGCGCATTCCTCCATCACCGCGATGACGCCCGATGCGGGCACGGCGATGACGGCGACGTCGGGCGTCTGCGGCAGCGAGGCGATGCTGGGCCAGCAGCGATGGCCGCGCAGTTCGCTCTTCGTGGGATTGACCAGGTAGAGCTCGCCGTCGATCTGCGAATGGTCGAGCAGGTTGCTCAGGGTGCGCCCGCCGATGCTCTGCGGGCGCTCGGAAGCGCCGACGAGTGCGATGGCGCGCGGATGGATGAGGCGTGACAGGTCGGTGCCGATGGCCGGATGGGTCATGCTGTGCAACTCCTGCGGCGTTCAGGCGATGGCCGAGATGCCGAGGATCTCGCGTCCGACGATCAGCGTCTGCACTTCGGTCGTGCCTTCCGGAATGGTCCCGCCGCGGGTGTCGCGGAAGATGCGCTCGATCGGGTAGTCGGTGGCGTAGCCCAGGCCGCCGTGCACCTGGAGCGCCATGCTGGCCACCTCGTGGGCAGCCTCGGTGGCGTAGAGCTTGGCGATGGACGCGGCGGTGCGCGCGTCGTGGCCCGAGTCGAGCGCGGCGGCGGCGCGCAGGCCCAGCGCGCGTGCGGCCTCCACGCGGATCGTCATGTCGACGATCAGCTTCTGCACCAGCTGGAAGCTGCCGATGGGCTTGCCGAATTGCGTGCGCGTGCGCGCGTAGTCGATGGAGAGGTCGAGCGCCGACTGCGCGGCACCCACGGCGCCCATGGCGATGTTCACGCGCGCGCTGTCCAGGCCGATCAGCATCTTCTTGAGCGCGCCGCCTTCCTCGCCCAGCAGGTTCTCGCGCGGCACCTTGACGTTGTCGAAGCCCAGCTCGGCCGTGCCGGTGCTGCGCAGCACCATCGTGTCGACGCGTCGCATCTCGTATGGGGACACATCCCGCTCCACGAGGAAGGTGGAGAGCTGGCCCTGGCAGTCGGGGCTGAAGGTGCGCGCCACGACGATGCCGAAGTCGCCGAAGGCACCGTTCGTGATCCACAGCTTGCGGCCGTTGAGCACGTAGTGGTCGCCCTGCAGGTCGGCGCGCGTCTGCACCTGCGCGATGTTGGAGCCCGTGCCCGGCTCGCTGATGGCGCTGAAGCAGCGCCGCTCGTTGTTCAGCAGCGGCTTGAGGAAGCGCTCCTTCTGCGCGGGGGTGGCCTCGGCCGCGAGCTTGTTGATCGCCGCGTTGGTGATGTTGAGGATCGTGCGCAGCGAGAGCCAGGCGTAGCCCGCTTCCTCCATCAGCATCGCCCAGGTGAGCTGATCCAGGCCCATGCCGCCTTCTTCCTCGGAGAGTCGTCCACCCAGGTAGCCGAACTCCGACAGGGGCTTGAGCAGCTCGAAGGGAAAGGTCTTCTCCTGGTCGTGGCGCGCGACGATGGGAGCGACCTCGCTCTTCATGAAGCGGCGGATGCTGTCGCGCAGCATGGCTTGTTCTGCAGTCTGGGTGTACACGTTGTCTCCTGTTTGTTGGTGATGAGGATGGGCCGCGCTCAAGGCTCTGCGGGAGGCGAGGCCTTGGTGCCGCGGCGGGAAGAGGAAGAAGAAGCGGGGGAGGAAGATTGCGAGGAAGAGGCCGCTGCCGTTGCCGGCTGCTCGCGCGTCGCGCCCTCGGCGGCCTGCTTGCGAAAGACGATGGCCTTGACCTCATGCAGCGCCTCCAGGCAGCGCTCGCGCTGGTCGCGCATGCGATGGGTGAGTCCGGCCACCGACAGGGCCAGCGTCTCGCCGCCGATCTGGCCGGCCACGGCCACTGCGGTCAGTCCTTCGCTGCCTTCGTTCTCGACCCAGATCCAGCCCTGTTCGCGCGCACGTTCCACCTGCGCCTCGAGCTGGGCCAGGTCTGTGAGCGTGCCGGAGGCCAGCACGCGCAGCGGCTTCAGGCGCAGCTGGCGCGCCGCCTCTTCCGGCGTGCCGGCCGCAAGGATCGCCTTGCCGAGTGCGGAGACGTGCAGCGCGAGCTTGTCGCCCACGTGCTGCATGTAGCGAAGCGCATGCCGGCCCTCGCTCAGCGCGATGACTTTCACGACGCCGTTCTCCAGCCTCCCGCACAGGCCGGTTTCCCCCGTGCGGTCGCGCAGCAGTTCGCACGCTTCCGCGCCCACGGCGTAGAGCGGGTCGCTCGCGGAGATCTCCTTGGCCACCGTGAGCAGGCGCGCGGTTGGATAGAAGCGCCGGCTGCGCGCGGTGCGCAGCAGATAGCCGAGCTCGTGCAGCGTGTGCAGCAGGTCGGAGCAGCTGCTCTCGGGCAGGTCCATGAGGCGGGCCAGGTCCGAGTTGGACAGCTCGCGCTTCTCGCGCGCAAAGACTTCGAGCAGGGTCATCGTGCGGGCGGCTGCAGGGACGATGGTTGGCATGAATCCTCCGATAGGTCGTAGAAGTTATCGATCATAGCGACGGGATTCATGCGTTTGCAGAAGATTCAGGTTGAAAAATCGCCTTCAGAGGGCAGAAAACATGGTTGTCAACCAACGACTGGTTGAAGTAGTCTACGTCTATTCGTAGAAAAAAGGCAATCGAACCGCGTTGCAAAAACCAGGAGACAACCCTTGAACACCTTCTTCAAAGCCATCGCCGCATGCGGCTGCGCGCTCTTCCTCTCCGCCGGCGGCCACGCCGCCGACGAGGCCCAGGGCTGGCCTTCGTCGTGCCGTTTCCGCCCGGCGGCATCACCGACAACACCTCCCGCCTGCTTGCGCTGAAGCTGGGCGAGAAGCTCGGCCAGCAGGTGGTCGTCGACAACCGGCCCGGTGCCGGCGGCTCCATCGGCGTGGAATACGCGGTGCGGCAACCGGCGGACGGCTACACGCTGATCTACGGCACGCAGGGCACGCATGCGGCCAACCTCGCGCTCTACAAGAACGTGCGCTACGACCCGGTCAAGGACTTCACGGCCGTACACGGCATGTCGGAGTCGCCGCTGATCCTGGTCATCAACCCGAACAAGCCGTTCAAGACGGTGCCGGAGCTGGTGGCATACGCAAGGCAGAACCCTGGCAAGCTCAACTTCGGCTCCGCGGGCGCAGGCACGGCCACGCACCTGACGGCGGAGCTCTTCCAGACCACCGCGGGCGTCAAGATGACGCACGTGCCCTACAAGGGCAGCAGCCCCGCGTTGACCGACCTGATCTCCGGCAACCTCGACCTGGCCTTCGACTACGCCGCGGTGGTGCTGCCCTTCGTGCAGTCGGGAAAGCTCAAGGCGCTGGCCGTCACCGGCAAGTCGCGCCTGAGCAGCGCGCCCGACCTGCCGACCGTGGCCGAGCTGGGCTACCCCGGCGCCGAGTCCAGCGCGTGGGGCGCGATGTTCGTCTCGTCGAAGACGCCTGCGCCCATCGTCAAGCGGCTCGCCGACGCCATGGCGGAAGTCATCGTGAACCCGGAGCTCCTGGCCGCCACCGAGAAATTCGGCAGCGTGCCGATGCGCGGCATGCGCGGCGAGAAGCTCGACGCCTTCGTCAAGTCCGAGATGACGCGCTGGCGCGAGGTGGTGCAGAGCTCCGGCGCCAGGCTGGAGTAGCGCGCGCACCGCATCCCCCTCTTTTTTTCGACAACCGGGAAATCCGTTTCTATGACCACTGACCTGCGTGGCCTGCAGCCACAGCATCCGACGCTCTACCAGCTCGCGCCCGACGGCGAGTCGCTGGAGTTCCTCTTCGCGCAATGTCCGGCGTGCCGCAAGCTCGTCTTTCCCGCCAACGTGCCCGGCTGCAGCCACTGCGGCGATCCGCTGCACGGTGCCGAGAAAGTGGCGCGCCCCGGCGGCGGCAAGCTGCTGGAGTACGTCACCCAGCACGTGCCGCTGCTGCCCGGCATGGAGGTGCCGCGCATCGCCGCCGACATCCTCATCGAGGACGGGCTCATCGAGGAGGGCGTGATCGCCGGAACCGACGAGTCGGCCCTGCGGGTGGGCATGGCGCTGCGCGCCGTCGGCGTGGCGCAGCCCGGCGGCGAGACCTTCGCCTGCCGCTTCGTTCCGGTTGAAGGAGCGGCGCGATGAGCAACTGGATCGACGACAACGAAGGCGTGTACGTGGCCGGCATCGGCATGCATGCGTACCAGTTCCCGAGCGAAACGCCCTACACGCACCTGGGCCTGACCGCGGTGCGCGCCGCGCTGGCGGATGCGGGGCTGGCCTGGCCGCAGGTGAACAGCGCCTATGTGGGCACCACCTCCATCGGCATGGCGGCCGGGCGCGTGATGCTGCGGCATCTCGGCTCGAGCGGGCTCGCGGTCACCCAGGTCGAGAACGCATCGGCATCGGGCTCGTTCGCCTTCCGGCAGGCATGCATGGAGGTAGCGGGCGGCGTCAGCGACGTGGTGCTGGCGGTGGGCGTGGACAAGCACGGCGATGGCCGGCGCGCGGCCGACAAGGAAGGCCTCGCCCGCTTGAGCGAGACGGCCAACGTTCCTGCCGTGAAGTTCGCGATGATGGCCCGCGCCTACCTGCGCGAACGCGGCGCGGACCCCGCGTCGATGGCGCAGGTGGCGGTGAAGAACCACGGCAATGCATCGCGCAACCCGTTCGCGCAGTTCCGCAAGCCGCGCACCCTCGAACAGGTGCTCGCGTCGCCGCTCGTCGCGGGCGACCTGACGGTGCAGCAATGCTGCCCGCGCGGCGAGGGTGCCGCGGCCGTCATCGTCGTGTCGGGCCGCGCGCTGCGCCGGCTCGGCCTGGATCCAGCGCGCTGCGTGCGCGTGCGCGCGTCGGCCGCGTGCAGCGAAACCCCGGAGACCTCCTACGGCGCCGCGGCGGTCGACCTCGTGCGTGCCAGCGCCCGCGCGGCGCTCGAGCAGGCGGCGATTCCCGGCAGCCGGCTGGACCTGCTGGAGCTGCACGACGCCTTCTCGGTGGAGGAGCTGCTCTACAGCGAAGCCATCGGCGTGTGCGAGCCGGGCGAGGGCGCCGCCTACCTGCTGCGCGGCGACTCGCGGATCGGCGGGCGCTGCGCGATCAACGCATCGGGCGGCCTCATCGGCATGGGCCATCCGCTGGGCCCCACCGGCATCGGCCAGATCGCGGAGATCACGCGGCAGCTTCGCGGCGAGGCCGGCGACCGGCAGCACGAGGGTGCCAGCTGGGGCATGGCCCACATGATCGGGCTCGGGTCGGTGGCCATCGCGCACGTCCTCTCCCGCGCCACGGCATGACAGAGCAAGAACTTGCAAGGAGACACCATGCCTGAAAACAGCTGCCCCGATCACGTCGAACTCTCGACGCTCACCTACCGCGTCGAGGGTCACGTGGCCATCGTGACGCTCAACCGGCCCGACCGCATGAACACGCTGGGCGGCACGATGAAGCCCGACCTCGCCCGCGCGTTCTTCGAGCTGGCCCGCGACGACCAGCGCGTGCGCGCGGTGGTGCTCACGGGCGCCGGCGAGCGCGCCTTCTGCGCCGGCGCCGACATCAAGGAACGCGCCGATCACCAGATCTGCGCCACAGACTTCTTCGTCGCGCAGAAGGCGACGCACGACCTGTTCCGCGGCATCGAGGAATTCGAGAAGCCCACCCTCGCGGCGATCAACGGTGTCGCGCTCGGCGGCGGCCTGGAGCTGGCCCTGTGCTGCGACCTGCGGCTGGCGGCCGACCACGCACGGCTGGGCCTTCCGGAAGTGCGCCTGGGTGTGATCCCCGCAGCCGGCGGCACGCAGCGGCTGCCGCGCCTGATCGGCGAGGCGCGAGCCAAGGCGCTGATGCTGACGGCCGCGCAGATCGATGCGGCGCGCGCGCTCGACTACGGCCTGGTCACGCAGGTATTGCCCGGTGCCGAGCTGCTGCCGGCGGCCGTCGCACTCGCACAGCAGATCGGCGAGATGCCGCCGCTGGCGGTGCGTTTCGCCAAGCGCGCGGTGAACCGTGGCATGCAGACCGACCTCGACAGCGGCCTCGAGTACGAGCGCTATGCCGCGGCCCTGCTGGTGGACAGCGAGGACCGCAAGGAAGGCATGCGCGCCTTCGTCGAGAAGCGCAAGCCCGTGTTCCAGGGGCGCTGAACCCACCCGCATCTCCATCCATTCAAAAGACAAGCAAGCAAGGAAACACACACATGAAACTCGGTTTGGAATCCCAGGTTGCCCTGGTGACCGGCGGCGGCCAGGGCGTCGGCCGGCAGATCTGCATCGAACTCGCACGCGAAGGCGCGCGCGTCGTCGTCAACGACCTGTTCCCCGAGCGGGCGCAGGCCGTGGCGCGCGAGATCGAGGCGCAAGGCGGCAAGGCGCTGGCCGCACCCGCCGACATCACGCAGGCAGACCAGGTGCAGGCCATGATCGAAGCGGCCACGCGGCACTTCGATGCGCCGGTGCAGATCCTGGTGAACAACGCCGGCATCATCCCCGAGCGCCGCGAGAAGGGCGGGCGCACCCCGGCCTTCGTCGACATGCCGGTGGCCGACTGGGCCAAGATCGTCAACCTCAACGTGTACGGCACCTTCCACTGCTGCCACGCCGTGCTGCCCGGCATGGTGGCGGCCAAGCGGGGGCGAATCGTCAACATCATTTCGGAGGCCGGCCGCATCGGCGAGGCCAACATGGCCGTGTACTCCGGAGCGAAGGCCGCCATCGCGGGCTTTGCCAAAGCCCTGGCGCGAGAGCATGGCCGGCATGCCATCACCGTCAATTCGATCGCCCTCGGCGCGGTCTCGCACGAAGGCATCAAGGACGGCCCGCTGCATCCCGACGCGACCGTCCAGAACAACGAACTGCTCGCGAAGATGGTGAACCTCTATCCCATCTCCAAGGGCGTGGGGCGGCTGTCGCGGCCGGACGATGTCTCGGGGCTCGTGGCGTTCCTCGCATCGGACCGCGCCTTGTTCGTCACCGGCCAGACGATCGGCGCGTCGGGTGGCTTCGCGATGATCTGACGAGGAGTGCTGTGCCGTGGCAGTGAGCGGCTGCGCGGCGCTGGAGATTCACCACGATGCGATGAATGCGACCCGGAAAGTCGTGCTCCTGGCCAGCCTTCTCTTCTTGTGCTTGTTGTATGCGTGGGTGCGGGCGGGCGGTGGCGTGATCCAGGCTTGCAGCCTCGCGCCATCGACGCCCCTTCCTGCATGGGACGAGTGTGCGTTTCCGAGAAGGACCACCGAAGCACCCACTGGCGTTCGCGCAGCCTCTGATGCCTCGCGGGCCTCGCAGGCGTCGCAGGACGGGCGGCGGTTAGAGGAGTCCGAGCGACGTCGCCACGACCACGGCATGCGCACGCGTGCGCACTTGCAGCTTGAGGCAGATGCTCTTCATGTGCGCACCGACAGTTCCGCCACTGATCGAAAGACGGTGGGCGATGTCCTGCGTGACATGCCCCGTCGCCACGAGTCGCAACACCTGGATTTCCCGCTTCGAAAGTGTCTTGCGGGATGCCCTTTCATCATTTGAATTCCCGGGGTTGAACGGCGCCAGCCGAACCAGCAGGCGCCGGACCACGTTCGGCGAGACCGCGGCACCTCCGTTGACGACTTGCAAGACCGCCTGCGGGTAGTTCTGGAACCAGGAATTCTTTACGAGATAGCCCGCCGCACCCGCCGTGAAGGCGCGACGTACATGAGCCTCGTCGTCCAGTGTGGAGTGAACGATGATTTCAGCCGAACCGGAGCGGGCCTTTGCGGCCTCGATCAGATCGAATCCCTTGCCGCCTCCGAGCCGGGTGTCGAGGATCATGACGTCGAATTCCTGCTGAGCCATGACGCGCTTGGCCTCCAGCAGGCTACCCGCCTCGCCTACGACGCACACGCGTGAATCCATGACGAGTTCGCGAGCGATGGCACCTCGCGACTTGCCGTCCTCGTCGACCAGCAGAACGCGTACCGGCTTGTCGGCCTGACCAGCCAGGAAAGTCGGCCAAGGATTTGTCAATGTGCGGTCGAGGTTCTGCTCCTGGGCGTGTTCTATGTTCGAAAGCCATTGGGGGGCGTCGCGCGTCAGCGCCGGTGGAGGTTCAGGGGGGATTTCCAAGGCCGGGTACTCGTTGTTGACGTGTGAAGCCAATTCTTGTGACGCCGCCTCGATGCGCCTTGATTCCGATCAAGACTTTTGCTGTGGAAGTCAGGTTTCGGCCTTGCTTTCGGTCGTGTGTGCCGCCCGTGACGTCTCGCGCGATACAGTGCCTCCAGTCGGCCTTTCGGCGGCGGGTCGCGGCACGGCCGCCGGCTGCCTTCACAGGCAGGCCAACGCCTTGTGCGCGATCTGCAGATAGACAAGGGTGCGCGGCATCCAGAGCGCAGGTTCGCGCACCTTGGCGGCCAGAAGATGGGCCGCGCTGAGGCGGGCCCGCATCAGCGCGCTGCGTGCCGTGTAAAGGTGCAGCAGTGCGCCGGACGGCTGGTCATCGAGCGCGGCACCCATTTGCGCGATCAGGCGCGGGCCGATGGAGGCGTCTCCGGCTGCCTCGCATTCGAGGCCGAGGAAACACAGTTCGTCGAAGGGGTCCACATCGCTCAATCGGAGATCGAATTCCAGCGCGTCGATCACCATCGGCGGATCGATCAGGCAGACATGCTCAGGACGAAGATCGCCATGGCCTTCCACGATGCGTCCCTCGCCGATCCGCGCGCGCAGGAGCCCCTCGTGTGCCGTAGTGGCTTGTTCCATGCGTTCGAAAAGTTCTCCCACATGGGGCAGGGCGAACTCGGCCCGTCCGAGCAGGCCGAAGCTGAGTTGGATGCTGTGACGAAAGCGCGCCACGTACTCCCCCTCGTCCACCTTCGCGTGTACCGCGTCCCGATAGAAGGGAATCAACACTGCCAGCAACGCGTCGAGGTCCGCAGGACGCAGCCGGCCGCGGCGGATCAACTGGTCGAGCATGCGTTCGCGCGGCAGCCGCCGCATGACCACCACCCAGTCGAGCGTGGCTTGCGTCGGCGAGCGGTAGCCTTCGGGCACGGCGCTAAGCGTGCCCTCGGCCCATTGCAGCGCGATGAGGCCCAGATAGACGCCGGGTGCCAGCCGCCGGTTCTGCCGCAGTTCCGTCCTGGCATTGCGCTCACGTGCATCCACGGTCGTGTAGTCCATGGGCGGGCTCACGATGGGCTTCTTGAGCTTCAGTACCTCCGTATCGCCTACCAGCACCCATGACATGTGGGTTTCGATGCGTTCGATCTGCGCTGAAGGATTCGCGGACTTGAGCGCTTCCTCCAGGCAATGCACCCTTGCCAGGGTATCGGGCGGCGACCGCGGGACGCGTTGCGGCGCGTAGTCGGCAAGGGCGGGCGTCGATCTCATACGGTAGGAGGAGGGCGAATGCCGCACGGCCGGCTCAATGCCGGCGTACATACCTCTGGGCCTGCTGCTGGGCGTGGCGCAGCGCCTCGGCCCGCGTGGCATAGGGTTCTGCATCCAAAGGCAATTGCACAGGGGCGCCCTGCGCCGGGCGGCAGGTCGCGACGGGCTGGAAGAATCCACCCACCGAGCGCGCCTCCAACTCGCAATGCCAAAGGCCCAGATCGAAGGTCAACTTGTCGTCGGGTCCCATGGCTTACAGCACCACCGACCACGTGCCGGAGACGCGCCGCTCCAGCTCCGCGATTCCCACGTGGGACAGGTCATTGTTGAGCGCGAGCTTCAGGTGCTGGGCCACCGCTTCGCTCAGTTGCGCCTTGAGCTCTCCCATGAAGGGATTCGAAGCGAAGAGCGTGAGCGAGCTGAATTCGCCTTTCTTCAGGCCCGCATCCAGCTTCTGGGCGATCTCCTTCGCGAAGCGCTGGTGTTCCTTTCGCCGTGCGTCGCAACGCGGCTCGAAATGGTTGAGTCCCCGACCATAGTCGGCGGCATGGCTGCCAGGGCGGTCGGATCCCAGCGCGCCGGCGTGCAGCCGGCTCTTGTCGTGCGTGAGGGCCTCGACGGGAATAAGGGGGCCGTTGGCCGCATCGCGGCGAAAGATGCGCGCCGATGCGGCATTGGCAATCACGATCCATTGGGTCTTCATGAAGGCGTCCCGAAAGTGGCAGGTGTGCGGAAAGCCTATGGCGCGCATCCGCGCGACGCGTTGCGCTGGATCAACCTCTCAGGTGCTGGTGCGCATCGGATACGCGTGCCACCGCTGGCTCGCTACCTCGCGTAAAAGACGCATGCTTTCGTATCGGCGGCCGGAGACCTTGCGCTTGCGCAATCCACCGAGCCCGACCCACTTCCAGGATTCAATGCTCGGGAGGCTCTCATGCATAGCCACCCCGATGCCGAGGCGGGTGCGTTGCTTGCGCCCTCGCGTCTATCCATAGTTTGAACAGGATCGAAAGGAAGATCATGAAGACAGATGCACAGTTGAAGACCGACGTGACCCGCGAACTGGAGTGGGATCCATCGGTGAACGCGACGAACATCGGTGTCGCCGTTAAAAACGGCGTGGTGACCCTGACGGGACACCTGGATACCTACGGCGAGAAATATGCGGTCGAGCGCATCGTCCAGCGGGTGCAGGGAGTGCAGGCACTGGCTGTCGAGCTCGATGTCAAGCTCGCGCCGGAACACAAGCGCAGCGACTCCGAGATCGCGGAAGCCGCTGAAGTCGCCCTGAAATGGCATTCGGAGATTCCCAACGACCGCATCCAGCTTCGGGTGGAGAAGGGCAGGATCACCCTCAAAGGCGAGGTCGACTGGGATTTCCAACGCCGGGCGGCCGAACGTGCCGTGCAGTCACTCATCGGCGTGGTGGCCGTCAACAACACCATCGGACTGAAGGTGCATGCGACGCCGGCCGACATCGAGACCCGCATTCGCAACGCGCTGGAGCGGCATGCCTTGGATGAATCCAAGCGCATCAATGTCTCCGTGAGCGATTCGAAGGCGATCCTTACTGGGGCCGTCCATTCCTGGTCCGAGCGCATGGCGGCCCAGGGCGCGGCGTGGTCGGCGCCCGGCATCATGAACGTGGAGAACAACATCCGGGTGGCTTGATGCCGAACTTCCCGGCGCCGGAGATCGGCGCCGGCGTGGCTTGGCGAGGTGACAGCGTCGTGTGCCTCGCCGAGCTGCTTGATTCACATCAACCCGGTCCGAGTGAATTGTTTCCAGAATGAAGCAACATCAACCCGGGCAGGAAAGGACGACGCCATGAGCAGCATGATTCCCGAAACGAGCACCACGCCCACGCCAAGGCCGGACGGACCGCTCGACGCTCAATCTTCCGTTGCGAGCCTGATCGCGAGCCAGATCGCAAATGGCTTCGGGCGTGCGCGCTCGCAAGCCGATGTCTTCCGTGGAACCGTGGCGCGCAAGGCACGCGAGGCCGCCACGCACACCGACGAGGCCGTCCACCAGCATCCCTACCGTGCCATGGGAATCGCGGCGGCCGCGGCACTGTTGGCAGGTATTCTTGCGGCCCGGCGCTGACGGCGGGCGCATCGTCATCTGGGAGCGATGGCTCCCAGATGATTCGGCATTGTGGTTCCCAGGCGCACCTCCTCCGTGGCTCCCGTGAGCAGGCCGTGGTGTTGCCCGCGCATCCCTTGATTGCCCCCTCCGTCAGCGGTCGAGCCGCTCGACCCCCAACGGCTTAAGCACTTAAGGCTCGTGGCCTTGCGCCAGTTCTCCGGCCAGGTTTCTCAAGCTCGGTAGCCATCCGGAATGAAAGAATCCTGGCGGTTCGATACACGGTTTCTACAGTCCTGCGGTGCACGCCGGTGGTGGCACGCTCGCTGGAATTACCGGGAGTCATCTTGCTCGACCATACGCCTGGCGGCCTGACCGACGACGAAGCCGCGCAGCGCCTGCGCCGTGACGGGCCGAACGTACTGCCGTCGATGTCCCGCAGGGGCTTCGCGCGGATCGCCTGGGGGGTGATGACGCAGCCGATGTTCATGCTGCTGCTGGCAACTGCCGCGCTGTACGCGATGCTCGGCGATCTCGGGGACGCCGGCCTGCTCGCCCTCTCGGTGCTGGCCGTCGGGACGCTCTCGATCTACCAGCAGCAGCGCACAGAGCGCGTGCTCGAGGCGCTGAAGGATCTTTCCAGTCCTCGCTGCACCGTCGTGCGCGAGGGAAGGGCATTGCATGTGGCGAGCCGCGAGCTGGTGCGCGGTGATCGTCTCCTGGTGAACGAGGGCGACCGGCTGTCTGCCGACGCGATCCTCCTTGAAGCCTCCGGCCTGCGGGTCGATGAATCCCTGCGCACGGGCGAGTCTGCGCCCCTGGGCAAGCAGACGGGCGGCGAGGGCGAGCGGGGCATGCTCTTCGCGGGAAGCCTGGTCGTGCGTGGCGAAGGCGTTGCCGAGGTGACGGGCACGGGCGTGCACACTGCGCTCGGCGAGATCCACAGGTCGATATCGGGCCTCGCTCCACGCCAGAGCCGGCTGCAGGAAGAGCTGCGCCGCCTGGTTCAGCGCGTCGCCTGGCTCGCGGCCTTCACCTGCATCGCCGCCGCAAGCGTCTTCGCGCTGCGGGAGCACTCGTGGACGCAAGGGCTGTTGGTGGGGCTGACCCTGGCGATGTCGCTCATCCCCGAGGAGTTCGCCGTCGTGTGGAGCGTGATGTTGGCGCTCGGCAGCTGGCGCCTGGCGAAGGCGAACGTGCTGACCCGCCAGCCTCAGGC
Source organism: Variovorax atrisoli (assembly GCF_014195185.1). Classification (NCBI taxonomy): domain Bacteria; kingdom Pseudomonadati; phylum Pseudomonadota; class Betaproteobacteria; order Burkholderiales; family Comamonadaceae; genus Variovorax; species Variovorax atrisoli. The sequence goes on from NZ_JACIBG010000008.1 coordinate 230,612, forward strand.
CATCGAGGCACTGGGCACCACCACGGTCCTGTGTGTCGACAAGACCGGAACGCTGACCCTCAACCGCATGGTGCTCGCGGCGCTGCACGACGGCGAAATGGAATGCGAACTCGGGTCAGGCGATCCGACTGCGCGCTTCCATCGTCTGCTCTCGGGTGCCCTGCGCGCCAGCAGTTCCGGCGGTGTCGAGCCGATGGATCATGCGGTGTGCTCCGTCGCGAAGGCCGCCGGGCTCGGCGGCGCCGATGCCGCATGGGCAGCGGGGCCGCGCCGTGGCATCCGTGCCGATGCACCGTTCGTCGTTCACTGGTGGCGCGCACCTGGCGAGGACGGGTGGACGGTGGCCGTCAAGGGCGCGGTGGAGGCAGTGCTCGAACTCTGCGTTGACACCCCGGCACGCATGCAGCGGCTACGGGAGACCGCGGACCGCTGGAGTGCCTCCGGCTTGCGGGTGCTCGCCGTGGCGCAGGGACACGCGGCACAGCCCGGCGACGATGCCGCGCTGCCGAGCGATCCGCGCATGGAACCGCTGGGTCTGCTGGGATTCGTGGACCCGCTGCGCGAGGAGGTGCCGGGCGCCATCGAGGCGTGCCGGGGAGCAGGGGTTCGCGTGGTGATGATCACCGGTGATGCCGCCCTGACCGCCCGCGCGATCGCGCGGCAGGCAGGCCTGCTCGGCAGCGGCGCGGCGCGGCTGATGACAGGCAAGGAGCTCGCGGTACTCGACGACGACGCGCTGCGTCGGCTCGCGCGCGACATCCAGGTGTTCGCGCGAGTCGATCCTGCGCAGAAGCTGCGCATCGTGCGGACCCTCCAGCAGGGAGGCGACATTGTGGCGATGACCGGCGACGGGGTGAACGACGCGCCCGCGCTCAGGGCCGCCGACATCGGCGTCGCGATGGGCCGGCGCGGCACCGACGTCGCGAGAGAGACCGCTTCGCTCGTGCTGCTGGACGACAACTTCGCCTCGCTGGTCGAGGCCGTACGTGCCGGCAGACGCATATTCGCGAACCTGCGCAAGGCGCTGGGCTATCTTTTCGCGGTGCACGTGCCGATCGTCGGCGTCGCACTGATTCCAGTGGTGATGGGCGGTCCGGTGCTCCTGCTGCCCTTGCACGTGGTGCTGCTTGAACTGCTGATAGATCCCGCCTGCTCGCTGGTGTTCGAGGCCGAACCGGCGCCGGACAACAGCATGAGCGTGCCGCCGCGCGCACGCGACGACCTGCTCTTCTCGCCGGCTGCCGCCGCCCGCGCATTCGCAATGGGCGCTCTGGTGTTCGCTGGCGTGGCGTTGGTGCAGTGGGGATGTCGCGTGCTGGGGAGTACGCCCGAGGAGCTGCGCATGGCCAGTCTAGGGTCGATCGTGCTCGGCAACCTGCTGCTGCTTCTGTGGTTCCGGAGGGGCGGTGTGCCTCGCTCGCATACCAACACCGTGTTCCACGTCTTGCTGGTCGGGGTGTGCGTGGCCTGGGGTCTGTTGACGATCGTGCCCGGCGTCGGGGGGATGTTCGGCCTGCCGGACAAGCCCTCGCCGTGGGCCCTGTGGATCGCTTTGCCCGCGGGCTGGGCGCTTTGGCGTCTTTTTGTCCCGTCGCGAGGTCGCTGAACGCAGAACTCGCGGCCAGGGAAGACCAGGCCGGCTCCTCAGAGGCTGGCCGGCTCGCCGCTTGGCATGGTCCCGCCGCGTGCTTCTACCGCTGCAGTATCCACCCAGGTGCGGGACATGGCTTGACGGTCCGAGCCCTTGTGAGCCGAAACCGAGGCAACTTGATTCATCGCAAGAGCCGCGCATGAAGCCCTGCGAACATTGATGTCGTCATTTGTTTCGTCGACCAGGCCGGACGCCAAGGGCAACGCTCCGGACCGTACGCGTCAGGAAGGCGGAAGCTTCATGTCACCCAACCGTCTGCTGGCGCGCCGCGCCGGGATCGACACCTACCAGCAGCCCGTCGTCTACATGCGCAGCGATTGCGACGCGTGCCGCGCGGAAGGATTCCAGTCGCAGGCTCAAGTCGAGGTCGTGTCCAGCCGCAGGCATCTGCTGGCCATCCTGCATCAGGTGAGCAGCGACTGGCTCAGGAATGACGAGGTCGCGCTTTCGGAAGCGGCGTGGCTTCTGCTGGGCGCAAAGGAGGGTGATGAGCTGGCGGTTCGGCATCCACCCCCGCTGGAGTCGCTAGGCCACCTGCGCGCCAAACTCCATGGCGAGCGGCTGGACTACGCTGCCCTGCGCGCATTGATGGAAGACGTGAGCCGCGGGCGCGTCCCGGACATCCATCTGGCCTCGTTTGTGACCCTGTGCGCGGGCGAAGGCCTCGACTTGGCCGAGACCATGGCGCTGACACGGGCGATGGTGGATGTGGGCGAGCGTGTCGACTGGGGCACCGCGCCCGTGATGGACAAGCATTGCATCGGTGGCCTGCCGGGTAACCGGACCACCCTGATCATCGTTCCGATCGTCGCGTCCTGCGGCGTGGTGATGCCGAAGACTTCGTCTCGCGCGATCACCTCCGCGGCCGGCACGGCGGACGTGATGGAGACCCTCGCACCGGTCGACCTGAGCCTCGCGGCGATGCGTCGTGTCGTCGAGCGCGAGGATGGCTGCATCGCGTGGGGCAATGCGATGCGCGTCAGTCCTGCGGACGACATGCTGATTCGCGTGGAGAGGCCGCTGAGCATCGACAGCGAAGGCCTCATGGTGGCTTCGATCCTCTCCAAGAAGGCGGCGATGGGTTCGCAGCGCGTGCTGATCGACATCCCGGTCGGCGCGCAGACGAAGATGCGCAGCGCCGCAGCTGCCGAACATCTCTCGCGCAGTCTGATATCCGTGGGAGCCGGCCTGGGGATGCAGGTGCGCACTGCCTTCACCGACGGCAGCCAGCCCGTCGGAAGGGGCGTGGGGCCGGCGCTGGAGGCCATGGACGTCATGGCGGTTCTCGAACGTGCCTCCAATGCGCCGCTGGACCTGCGCGAGCGCGCGCTTGAACTGGCTGGCCAGCTCCTCGAGATGGCCGACAAGGCCGCACCGGGCACGGGCAAGTCCCGGGCATCCGAGGTGCTGGACGACGGCCGGGCGCTTGCCAAGTTCATCTCGATCTGCGAAGCGCAGGGCGGCTTGCGCGTTCCACCCAAGGCGGCCTTCACGCACGACGTGTGCGCGCCGGTGGATGGCGTGGTCTCGGCGATCGACACGAGACTCGTCGCGCGCACGGCAAAGCTGGCGGGTGCGCCGCGCGATTCGGCTGCGGGCGCCTCGGTGCATGTGCGCGTGGGCGAACGGGTTGCCCGCGGGGCGCCGGTCTTGACACTGCATGCCGAAAGTCGTGGCGAGCTTCAGTACGCGCTGAGTTTCGTGCGATCGCAGCTGCCCATCGTTTGCGTGAAGGCCGGCATCGAGATGCCGAGCGCGACGCTGCCGCCGTCGGCGCAGGGACTGTGATCGCCGACCGGCTTGCGCGCCGGTTTCGTTCTCGGTTTGCCCAATGCCGAGTCGGCCGAGAACGATGGCAAGTACCACCGTCTGGCTCCATCTGGCCGGATAGCCGGCCTATCTGCGAAGAAGAAATCTATCGTCGCAGTGCGCGCGTTTGAACGCTATGGTCCAGGGATGAAGTTCCCTGGTGACCAAGCACTGCGTCCAGACAGTGCGAATCTTGCAAGGCTCGACGCATTGGCGAAGCGGCTGGCCGCCGAAGCATGGGACTTTCGCTTCATGCTGGCCGACACCGGGCCGGGCGGCCGGCCTGCCGGACGACTGCAGATCCTGCGAGGTTGCCAGATCGAATGCGAATTCTCTTCGTTCGGTGTGTTCGCCGACGTGCCCCTGCTGATCGATGGACTTGCAGGTGCCGGCGTGCATTGGCTCGAACGGGTGCTGCGGGCGCGCGGTGTGACTCCTTGACTTCCATTCATGCCTTCATCCGTTCCAGGCGGGAGGAACTTGGCCTCGACAGGCAGCATTTCGCGCAGGCACTCGGCGTGACGAAAGAGACGGTGCAGGCATGGGAGAGCCCCGGGGGCCTGGTGCCCGGGCGCGATGAGCAGCGAAGGATTGCAGGCGTGCTTGAAGTGTCGATGGGTGAATTCATGGCTGTGCTTGCATTGACCGCCCCCCCGACGCAACGACAGGGTTCCCGCGCGCGGCGTTTGCACGACTGACTCTCCCGGATCTCCGCGCGAGTTCGGGCTCGGTGTCTTGCATCGATCGGCTCGTGCATGCGCGCGAGCGATGTGCCTTCACGCGGGCGCAGTTTGCGCCATGTCAAGGAAGACACCGCGGCATTGGCCGATGCTAAGACCCTGCAGCCGTCAACAGAGAGCATCAGCCATGAGTGAAATCATCCTGGATCCCGCCCGCTGGGAATCGATGGAGGCCGGGGACGCCGCCTTCGTCGAGGAATGGCTCGCGTGCGAAGGCGATCGTGTCCATGCCGGGCAGGTTCTTGGCCGGGCCATGCTGATTCAGCAGAACGTGGACATCGAGGCACCGCACGACGGCGTGCTCGAGCAGATATGCGTCGCCGGCGGTGACTCGTTCGGGCGCGGCGACGTGCTGGCGCGGGTCGTCGACTTCTGACCGCCGGCCATGGACCCCATCCTCATCGAGGCGGCGGGCGATTCGATGCTGCAGTTGCCCATGCCGATTCCCACGTCGATGGCGCTTGACCAAGCCCTCAAGAGGCGCCGCAGCACGCGGGAGTTCGTACCCGATACATTTTCTCTGGAGGCCCTGTCGGCCTTGCTGTGGGCGGCCTGCGGCGTCAACCGCGAGCAGCAGGGCGGCCGCACCGCACCTTCCGCCCACGACTGGAAGGAGACCGAGGTCTACGTGGTCCTGGCCGACGCGGCGTATCGCTACGAGCCGCGCAAGCATTGCCTCTTCCTGGTGAAGCGTGCCGATCTGCGTGCGCTCACGGGCTTGCAGGACTTCGTTGCGATCGCGCCGGTCAACCTGGTCTATGTCGCCGATTTCGACCGCATGACCGAGGCCGATGCAGGCGATCGCCCGTTTCTGGCGGGGGCCGATTCAGCGTTCATTGCACAGAACGTGTATCTGCATTGCGCGTCGGCGGGACTGGCAACGGTCGTACGTGCATCCATCGACCGGCGCGCGCTCGCACAGGCTTTGGGACTGCGGCAGGCCCAGCGCATCACTCTTGCGCAGACGGTGGGCTATCCGAAGCCCTGAACCTGACTGCGTGGTCCTGGCATGCGGCTGCGGCGGGGACGAATCCTGCCGTCGTACGTCCCGCAACGGGAGGGCCGGAGGGCGACCTGAAGCCGTAGAAGCTTTCGTTGAGGTAGCGAGTCACCGCATCGATGTCTTCCGGGCTCCAGTCCAGCCTTCCCATGGCCTGCCAGCGCATCACCTGTGCCCGCAGGCTGTTCCAGTCAGTGGCTACCCTGCGGTCACGCCAATGCACTTGTGTCGTGTGGCAAGCGGCACAACGGGTGGCGTAGAGCTGCTCGCCTCGTGACTGCGCCGCGGCACCGGCGGCCAGGACCGTGCCGCCGACAAGAATGCCCATGCTCCATCGGTAGATCGACATGACTTGCTCCTGCGGAGTTGGTCGGAGCCCCAGCATGGCGTACCGTCGGAGCGAAGCCTTGATGCAGCGCAAGCGTCGAGAAGGCCTCGTGCGGTCCCGCTGGCGATCAGTAAGGGCGGTCGCGGAAACCGATGCGATGGGCCAGCCGTGCCAGCGGGACCTCGAGCAGCACGAAGGCCGCGGTGATCGCGACGATCTGCAGGAGCGACAGCTGCAGAAGGCCCTGGACCGCCAGCAGCGGCAGCAGGGATTCTGGAATCTGGTCGATCCCCAGTGCCCGTCCGCTCGGCTCGATGGCCAGACGCCGCTTGAGGAAGCTGGAAAACGCATCGCCGGCCATGGCCACCGCGCCGAGCAGGGCTGCGACCGTGGCAGGCAAGCCGAGGAGCGGGGCGCACAGCATGCAGGCCACGACGGCGGCAACCACGCCACGCACCGTTTTCGACTTGCCCAGCAGCGGCTGGCCGTCGCGCAATCTGATGCCGCCGTCCAAGGGGAAAGCCCAGCGCTCGCCAAGCAGCCGTTTGGTCGCGATAGGCGCGTTGTTGGCGACTGCGAGCAGCAGGAGCAGTTTCAGGCCGAGCCAGAACGCATGCATGGCGGTACCGTTCACCCTGGATCCCGATGGAAGACGAGATGTACGGACATTAGCGCGGGACCCGTGTGCGGCCTTGATTCGGCGCAAGCCGCCAGATGCGGCGTCGGCCGCGGTCCGCCGTGCGCGAGCCAGAGGCCTTGCGTTGGATCAATGGAGCGGCGAAGCCGGCCCATGACCATTGACGGATGGAAAGCGAACGGGGATTGCATCGCGTCAGACGGGCTGCGGCTCTTGTGGGCCTAGCGTGGACGTTCGCGGGCTGCGCGTGGCAGCCGGGCCTCGATCGGCCGGTGCCAGTGCCGGAGGTGGCCGAACTCTTCCCACGGCAGGAACTGCGACAGGAAATGCGGCAGGGGGAGGACGCTTCACGTCTTGCATGGAGTGCCTACTTCACGGATCCGGCGCTGCGCCAGCTGATCGCATTGGCGCTCGACCAGAACAGGGATCTGCGCATCGCTGCGTATCGCGCCGCGCAGGCACGGGCGATATTCGCGGCACGGCGCGCCGAGCGCCTTCCTGTCATTGCCCTCTCGGCACAGGCAGACAGGGCGCGAGTGCCGGGCGACCTCAACCTCACCGGGCTTCCGCTCACGGGCAGCCAGTTCGACCTCGGAATCGGCGTGGCCAGTTGGGAAGTGGATCTCTGGGGACGGCTGCGCGGCCTGCAGGACGCGGCATTGGAAACATACCTCGCCTCGGAGGCCGGGCGGCGCGCAATCACGCTCAATCTGGTGAGCGAGGTCGCCAATGGCTACCTGCGCTTGCGCGAAGCCGACGAGCGTCTGGCGCTGGCGCACAGGTTCACCGACAGCCGGGCACTGAGCCTGCGCATCTTCACGCGGCGGATGGAGGAGGGCGCCACCTCGCGGTTGAACGTGACTCAGGTCGAGACGCTGTTGATGCAGGCACGTGCGCTCGGCGCGCAGCTGGAGCAGTCTCGTGCGGCCGAGGCCCACGCGCTCACGCTGCTGGTCGGCGCGCCGGTGGATCTGGCGCCAACGACGGGATGGCCCGCGCAGGGGGAATGGGTCGCCGAACCGGGGCCGGGGCTTTCATCGGACCTGCTTGTCGCACGTCCGGACATCGTGGCGGCGGAGCATCAGTTGCGCGCCGAGAACGCCAGCGTCAGCGCCGCGCGTGCCGAGTTCTTTCCGCGCATCGTTCTCACGGCCTCGGCGGGCTCTGCCAGTTCGGCGCTCGAGCGGCTCGTCGCGGCGGGCAGCACGGCGTGGGCTGTCTCCTCGGCCCTGTCGCTGCCACTGTTCGACGCCGGGCGTCGCCAAGCCAATGTGGACCTGGCACAAGCGCGTCGGCAGCAGGCCGTCGCGAACTACGAGAAAACGGTGCAGGGCGCCTTCCGCGACGTCGCGGATGCCTTCTCGGCGCGCCGCTGGGCCGACGAGCAGGCCGCCATCGCGCAGGGGGCCCTGGCCGTGCAGACCGAGCGTGCGCGCCTGGCGCAACTGCGCTATGACAACGGCGCCGCCGCCTACCTCGAGGTGCTGGATGCGCAGCGCGACTTGATGTCCGCGAGCCAGCAACTGGTCCAGGTGCGCAGGCTGGCAATGGCCAGCCGGGTCGGCCTCTATGCCGCACTCGGCGGCGGATCGCTTTCGCTTCCTGCCGTGCCGGAGGTGCCGTGAAGGCCGGCGGGCGCATGCTGGTGCTGCTCGCCATCGTCGCCGCGGTGGCGTTGGGCGTCCTGTATTTCTGGACGCGCCTGCATCGAAGCGGACCGGGTGACGGATTCGTCAGCGGCAATGGCCGGATCGAGGCCACCGAGTTCGACATCGCGAGCAAACTTGGCGGACGCGTGCGAGACATCCAGGTCGACGAGGGCGATCTGGTCACCGCGGGCCAGGTTCTTGTGCACATGCAGGTCCAGACGCTGGAGGCGCAGCGAGACGAGGCGCACGCACGGCAGGCAGAGGCCAAAGTCGGTGTCGGCAGCGCCGAGGCGCTGGTCAATGTGCGAGAGTATGAGCGCGATGCGGCCATTGCCCTGGTGGCGCAGCGCGAAAGCGAGGTCGACGCTGCGAGGCGCCGCCTCAGGCGTTCCGAGACGCTGGTGCGCGAGGGCGCCGCCTCCGGCCAGGAGGTGGATGACGATCGCGCCAGGGTGCTGGGCGCGCAGGCTGCGCTGTCGGCAACACGTGCGCAGGTCCAGGCCGCTCGGGCCGGCGTGCTGGCCGCCCGCGCGCAGGTCGCTGCCGCACGGTCGATGGTCTCGGCCGCGGAGGCCACCGTGGCCCGGATCGAGGCCGAGATCGACGACAACGTGCTGGTCGCCCCAAGGGACGGACGGGTCCAGTACCGCATCGCCCAGCCGGGCGAAGTGCTCGGTCCGGGCGGCAAGGTGCTCAGCCTGGTGGACCTCTCGGACGTGTACATGACCTTCTTCGTGCCGGAGGTGGTGGCAGGGCGCCTTGCGCAGGACGCCGAAGTCCACATCGTGCTCGATGCCGCCCCCGGCTACGTCTTTCCGGCACGCATCTCTTTCGTGGCAAGCACCGCCCAGTTCACGCCCAAGACCGTGGAAACGGCGAGCGAACGGCAGAAGCTCATGTTCAGGGTCAAGGCGCGCGTCGACCGGGAACTGCTGCGCAAGCACATCGCCCACGTGAAGACCGGGCTTCCCGGCGTCGCCTGGGTGAAGCTGGATCCGAAGGCCGAATGGCCCGGTCAACTGGCGCTGAAGCTCCCGTGAGAAGCTCCGCCGACAGCGGCACGGCGCCGGTGCTGCCCGAGGTCGCCCGCCTGGAGCAGGTCGTGCTCCGGCGCGGCCGCACGACGGCGCTCGACGGCATCAACCTGGTACTGCCGGCGCAGCGGATGGTCGGGCTTATCGGGCCGGACGGCGTCGGCAAATCCAGCCTGCTCGCGCTGCTGGCCGGTGCACAGGCGCTGGGGCAGGGTCACGTGCACGTGCTTGGCGGCGACATGGCCCAGACACTGCACCGAAGGCGTGTGTGTCCGCGCATCGCGTACATGCCGCAGGGCCTGGGCAGGAACCTCTATGCCACCCTCTCGATAGAGGAAAACCTGCAGTTCTTCGGGCGCCTGTTCGGTCAGGGAGCGGCGGAGCGTCGAGCGCGCATCGATGCGCTGACCGCAACCATGGGCCTGAGTCCGTTCATGACGCGCCCCGTGGGGCAGTTGTCAGGGGGCATGAAGCAGAAGCTCGGCCTGTGCTGCGCGCTCATCCACGACCCCGACCTTCTGATCCTCGACGAACCCACCACGGGCGTCGACCCCTTGTCACGCGGGCAGTTCTGGGCGCTCATCGCCGGCATCCGAAGCGAGCGCAGCGCCATCGGCCGGCCGCTGAGCGTGATTGTCGCGACAGCCTACATGGAGGAGGCGGACCGCTTCGACTGGCTTGTCGCCATGGATGCCGGCGCGGTGCTGGCCACCGGCACTCCCGCGGAGCTTCGTGCACGCACCGGCGCGACATCTCTCGAACAGGCCTTCATCGGCCTGTTGCCGCAGGGAAAGCGCGGACAGGCCGGCGATCTGCCGATGGCCGATCTGCCCGCGGCAAGCGGTGGGGAGGTCGCCATCGAGGCGAGGAATCTCACCATGCGCTTCGGCGAGTTCGTGGCGGTCGACCACGTCGACTTCCGTATCCAGCGCGGGGAGATCTTCGGTTTCCTCGGCTCGAACGGCTGCGGCAAGACGACCACGATGAAGATGCTGACGGGACTGCTGCCCGCCAGCGAAGGCGAGGCGATGCTTTTCGGACGGCCGGTGTCGGCCCACGACCCCGACGCGCGGCGGCGGGTGGGGTACATGTCGCAATCGTTCTCGCTGTACGGGGAACTCACCGTGCGCCAGAACATCGTGCTGCACGCGCGGCTGTTCACTGTGCCGGCTGAGCGCATCCCCTCGCGCTTGGCCGAGATGGCCCAAAGGTTCGGACTGGACGACGTGCTCGACCGCCTGCCGGACAGTCTGCCGTTGGGCATGCGCCAGCGCCTGTCGCTGGCCGTCGCGATGGTGCACAGCCCTGAGATGCTGATCCTCGATGAACCGACCTCGGGGGTCGATCCCGTCGCGCGGGACATGTTCTGGCGTCTGATGATCGACCTGGCGCGCAGGGATGGCGTCACGATCTTCATCTCCACCCACTTCATGAACGAGGCAGCGAGATGCGACCGCATCTCGCTGATGCACGCCGGGCGCGTGCTGGTGACCGATCGTCCGGCGATGCTCGTCGAGCGCAGCGGCAAGACGACCTTGGAGGAAGCATTCGTCGCCCAGCTGCAGCAGGCTCAGGGCAGCGGCGAGCCCGTGGCGGTGAAGCCGGCGAGCGTCCTGCCGATCGACGGGGCAGGGCGGGTCCACATGCGGACGGCCCGCTGGTTCAGCTTCGCTCGTGCGTGGAGCTTCACCCGGCGCGAAGCACTGGAACTGCAGCGCGATCCGGTGCGTGCCACGCTTGCGCTGCTTGGCACCGTGATCCTGATGTTCATCATCGGTTACGGCATCAGCCTGGACGTCGAGAACCTCAGCTACGCGGTGCTCGATCGCGACCAGAGCCAGCTCAGCCGCAGCTATGCGCTCGAACTGTCGGGCTCGCGGTACTTCGTGGAGAAGCCCCCGATCGCGGACTATGCGCAGCTGGATCGGCGCATGCGAAGCGGCGAACTGGCGCTGGCCATCGAGATCCCGCCGGGCTTCGCCCGCGATGTGCAGCGCGCCGCGCCGGCGCAGATCGGTGCCTGGGTCGACGGTGCCATGCCCGCACGCGCGGAAACCGTGCGCGGGTACGTGCAGGCCATGCACCAGGCATGGGTCGGCGCCATGGTTCGGCAGCGCTCGGGCATGCAGGCGGGCGCACCGAGCGCGGTCGAGATCCGGTTCCGCTACAACCCCGACGTGCGCAGCCTGCCGGCGATGGTTCCCGCGGTGATCCCGCTGCTGCTGATGATGATTCCCGCGATGCTCGCGGCGCTCTCCGTGGTGCGGGAGAAGGAACTGGGATCCATCGTCAATCTCTACGTCACGCCGGTCACCCGCGCGGAGTTCCTGTTGGGCAAGCAACTGCCCTACGTCGTTCTGGCGATGCTCAATTTCCTGACGATGTCGGCGCTCGCGACCACCCTGATGGGCGTTCCGATCAAGGGAAGCCTGCCCACGCTCGCGCTCGGCGCACTCGTGTTCACGACCTTCTCCACCGGTTACGGCCTGCTGTGCTCCACGTTCACGCGAACGCAGATCGCGGCGATCTTCGTGACGCTGATCGGCACCATCGTTCCCTGCATCAAGTTCGCGGGACTGCTCGATCCGGTCTCGTCCCTGGAGGGCGCAGGAGCGTTCGTGGGCCGGATCTATCCGGCGGCCCACTTTCTTACGATCAGCCGAGGGGTCTTCGGCAAGGCGCTGTCGCTGCCCGATCTGGTGCCGCAGTTCCTGGCGATGCTGGCGGCGGTGCCGGTGATCCTCGGGCTCTCGATCGCGCTGCTCAGGAAGCAGCAGGCATAGGGGCGCGGACCATGAGGTTGCCTTCGATGACGCATGTCCTGCACCTGGGCGTGAAGGAGCTCTGGAGCCTGCTGCGCGATCCCACGATGATGGTCCTGATCGCGTACTCCTTCACCGCGGCAATCTACATCGCAGCCACGGCGACGCCGGAAAGCCTGCATCACGCGGCGATCGCCATTGTGGACGAGGATGCGTCCCCGCTCTCCGCGCGCATCGTCTCGGCCTTCTATCCACCGCACTTCAAGACGCCGATGCCGATTTCGCTGGGCGAGATCGATGCGGTCCTGGACGATGGCCGGCAAACCTTCGCCCTGGACATTCCTCCTGGCTTCCAGGCCGATGTGCTGGCCGGCCGGTCGCCGGCCATACAGTTGAACGTGGACGCGACGCGGATGAGCCAGGCATTCACCGGCAGCACCTACATCCAGCAGATCGTGGGCTCGGAGGTTGCGGAGTTCGTCCAGCGGTTTCGTGGCGAAGCACCGTCGCAGGTCGAGCTTGCGGTGCGCATGCGGTTCAATCCCAATCTCGAAGAGGCCTGGTTCGGATCGCTGTCGGAGCTCATCAACAACATCACGATGCTCTCCATCATCCTGACGGGGGCCGCGCTGATCCGTGAGCGCGAGCATGGAACCATCGAGCACCTGCTGGTCATGCCCGTCACCCCCGCCGAGATCATGCTCGCCAAGGTGTGGTCGATGGGGCTGGTGGTCATGATCGCGGTAGGCGTCGCGCTGGCACTGATCGTGCGCGGCGCGCTGCGCGTGCCGATCGAAGGGTCGCTGGCGCTGTTCATGGTGGCCACAGGGCTGCATCTGTTTGCAACGACCTCCATGGGCATCTTCATGGCGACGCTGGCCAGGTCGATGCCCCGCTTCGGCATGCTGGTGGTGCTGGTCCTGGTGCCGCTGGAGATGCTGTCCGGCGGAAGCACGCCGCGCGAGAGCATGCCGCAGCTCGTCCAGGACGTGATGCTGGCCGCGCCGACGACCCACTTCGTCCTGGCGGGCCAGGCGATCCTTTTCCGCGGTGCGGGCCTCGATGTGGTTTGGCCGCAGTTCATGATGCTCGTCATCTTCGGCGGCCTGATGTTCAGCGCCGCGCTCGCGCGGTTTCGCAAGGCGATCAGTCTTCTGGTCTGAAGGTCGGCTGACGGGCTGCATGCGAGGCCCACTGCTTCGCCTTGGCGATGCCAATTCGGATGGCCTTGCCGTCGTCGTACCCTTGGGCCAGCAACGCGTTCGCGATCTCGATCGCCTTCAACCGCGTGGTTCGCGGGAGCCCGCGCATCGATGAGGGGTAGCGATCCGGTGTCCAGGGCATATCGGGTCAGGGGTGGGATGCGGCCTGTAGCGCCGGAGACCAGGCAGGACGGCTCTGGCGTCCGGAGTCGACGATGACCACATAGCGTCCTGCGCCCTCGACCGGCTCCTGGTCGGCCGGCAGCACCCGGATGTGATCGCCTCGCGCTGCCGCGGAGAGATAGGCCGCGTCGAGCACCCCGAAATGGTCGAGAAGCTGGTCGAGGCTGGCCGGTATCCGGATGCATCCCTTGGACTGTGGAGTACCCAGCCGCGGTTCCAGCACGTCGGGGTCGGTCGCATGCATCTGCAGGCGCATGGTGCTGACGCCGCCCGCGCCCCACAGGCGCAGGGCTTGCTGCCATCCGAGGTCGAACACGCGCATGCCCTTTGCCCCATAGCCGCGAATGCCCAGGCTGTTGCGTGTTCCCTCGGCACGGAAATCGGGATTGGCGGGCGTGAGCTCGAAGACGCCCAGAGGAGTCTCGAAATGGTCGAGGGCGCCGCCGCGGCCCGTCGACACCGCGGCGGCGCCGATGAGAAGCGGCGGCGCATCGGAACCGAGCCAATAGATGAAGATCGCCTGGACGTTGGCGTTGCGATCGACGACTGCGACGTACTGAGGGTCAGATGCGATCCCGGCCTGCGACAAGGCAGCGAGCACGAGGGTTGCGTATCGCGCGGCTTCCTCGGCAGGCACGGTGAGGCGATGATCGACGCGGGCGCCGAAGATCTCCGAGAGTTGCGCGGGAGCGAGGCCCACGCCGAGCGCTTCGCTCGTCGGCAGCACGAGACCCCAGGCCAAGCTCATGGCAACGAGCGCACGCGAGACGGAAGACAGCATCCGGCGGAGTCTGCGGGTGACGCGCCATCGCCGGCTTGATCGACATCAAGCGTGCTTCTTGCCTCTCCCGGTGTGCGTTCCTAGCGGGAATCAGGGCATGTCGGGCCGCGATTGCGGCAGGCTCAGGGTCGCGGTCACACCTGAGCCGACTTGAGAGAACAGAGTCAGGCATCCGCCCGATTGCCTGGCGAAACCATCAGTGGCAGCCAGCCCCATGCCAGCTTGCGCTCGGTCGCCCTTGGTGGTGACAAACGGCTCGACCGCGCGGCGAGCGAACTCGGGGGGCATGCCCCTGCCGTTGTCCGACACGGACATCGCCACTGCGGGCCTCCCGTCTGGCGAGGTGTCCGCTCTTGCAGAGAGCAACAGCCGCCCGCCCTGCGGCATTGCCTCGCAGGCGTTGGCGATCAGGTTCATCAGCGCATCTTCCAGTGCATCGCGGTCCGCGAGGCAGGGCGGGCAGTCATGGCCGACCACGACCGATACGCTGATGCGCTCGTCGACGACGCGCCGCAGGGCATGCGCCAGGTCGCACAGGAAAGGCAAGGTCTCCAGCTGGATTGGGGAAAGCGGCTGGACGCCCGCATAGGCTTGCAGGTGCCGGGCCAGTTGCTCTCCTCGATGGACCAGCCCGCGCAGGCTCAGTGCCAGTCCGTCGTACCCCGGTCGCTCGTTGGTTTGCAGGTGCTCCAACACGCCTCGCATGCCTGAGGCCATTTCTCTGAGTGCCTTGCCGATCCCTGTCGCCAGATCCTGGCTCGGACCGCATGCATGCAGTTCCATAGGGCCACCTTCCGATACGGACTGCTCGTGTCATCCACGTCACCTGCCTCCCGGCAGCGGAAGAACACAAGTTTCGAGATGGGCTCCCTGGGCTGGATAGAAATGTAATCCTGCGAGGGAAAAACTATCAAGAAAAAGTTGTATGCCGGCCGCCGGAAGGGCGCCACGGGCTGAAACCATCAGCGAAATCGCTTCGTGAATTCGCGCACCACCCCGATGACCTTCGATTTTCCCAAGGGCTTGATCGGGTAGCGTGAGTTCAATGGCTTGAGATAGAGGTCTCCCCCGTCCCTGACGAGCTGCTTGAATGTCGGCTGATTGGACTCGTTCAGCACGATGACGTAGTCGCCCGGCAACGATTCCATCTCCGGTTCCACGACGACGAGGGATCCCTCCGGGAACGAGTCGCCGGTTTCACTGACCATGGTGTCGCCATGCACGCGCAACGCATAGGTGTGGCGTTTGACGGGCACCGAGACCGGGACGGTTTCAAACCGTTGGTCGGGCTTGAAGTTGTCGACCATGACCAGTTTGGCGACATCACCTTCGGACAGCACGGGTACTTCAGCGCGCATCTCGGCTCCGTGACCCACGTTCGCCACTCCCGAAACGAGTTCGGCAACCGTCAGGCCAAGGACCTTGGCGACAAGGGGCTGGTTGCTTCGCTTCGGCGCGGTTCCGCCTGGCTTTTCCCATTGCTGTACTGCTCCGCGACTCACTCCGACGGCGTCAGCAAATTGCTGCTCGCTCATACCGAGTCGCTGGCGTCTTTCCCGGATCAGTCGATGAATGCTCACAGTCTAGAGGCTATTCGCCTCCGGAGATAGAAAGTCTAGTGAGGATGATTTGTCTATCTGTTTCTTGGAAAAGCCGATCGAGAATCCGAAACGGCACTGCAATGCATGCTTTGGTTTCGATCATCCTGCGGACGCAGTCCGCTGGGAATCCCCGGCGACATTGCGCCTTGATCCACCTCAACAAGTGCTGCGCGGCCTTGATTCTTGACGTGGGTAGAGGGCAAGTCAGCCGGGAGTCAGGGCCAGTAAAGCGTTTCCTCGAAACCCTTTGCGCCGATGCGGATGGTCTTCGTGCGCACGACGCCTTCGTACGTGGCACTCACTCGGTAAAGGCCAGGCTCCAGACGTGCGTAGAACAACGGGCCGCAGTCCCGGTACGGGCCGAACGTGCGCCTGCGATCAAGTCTTTCGATGATGATCTCCAACCCCGCCAGATATTCGCCGGTGCGTGACTGCGCAAAGGTCAGTCGCAAGTTGTAGGAATTCTTGCGATCCTGCAGCGCCTGCTGCTCTTCGTTGCCGATCCCGCCGCTTGCATATGCGCCATCGGAAAGCGTGACGGAAGACTCCGCGGCGGAAAGGGCCGTTCCAAGCAGCGCGGCGGCGGCGAGCGCCGCAGTCGTGCGGATGGCATGGCGAAGATGTCGTTGCAGAATCATGGTCTTCGTTCGAGCTGCCTGGCTGCCTCACCTGATCAGGATGTCATTGACGACCTCGTTGACGCCCTTGACCGAGCGTGCGATCTCGCCCGCCCTGCGTCGCTGGTCGGGCGTCTTCACGAACCCGCTCAGCTGCACGCGCCCCTTGAAGGTCTCGACGTTGACTTCGGCGGCGCTCACGTCCTTGTTGGCGAGCAGGCTGGTCTTCACGCGCGCCGTGATGCTGGTGTCGTCGAAGTACTCACCTGAGCTCTCGCGGGTCGGCGTCGCCGCGCAACCAGCGAGTGCCGCGACCAGCAGGCTTGTGGCGGCGAGGCGATGCTTGAGTGAAGGCTGGGTCATTTCGGTTCCTTGAACAGTTCGTGCGCACAGCCTAGTCATGCGGATGCCCCAGGATCTTGAGCTGGCTCAAACCCGCGCTCCCCGGGGCGGCAATCGGGCACTACGACTGCTCACTCGTTCCCGGTCAGCGCATGGCGCACCGCGTCGTCCACTGTGCGCACTTCCTCGATCCGCAGCGCCATGCGCACGCTGTCGGGAACATCCCTCAGATCCGCCAGGTTCCGTGCAGGCAGCAGCACGGTGTGCACGCCTGCGCGCTGTGCCGCGAGCACCTTTTCCTTGACGCCACCGACGGGAAACACCAGCCCGCGCAGGCTGATCTCGCCGGTCATGGCCACGTCGTGACGCACCGGCCGTCCGGTGAACAAGGAGGCCAGTGCGACGAAGAGCGCGACGCCGGCACTCGGACCATCCTTGGGGATGGCGCCCGCGGGAATGTGCAGATGGATGTCGATGTTGTCGAACTTCGCGGCCGGGATGCCCAGCCCGCCCGCGCGGGCCTTGATGAGTGTCAGCGCGGCCTGGGCGCTCTCTTTCATGACATCGCCGAGTTGCCCCGTGAGGGTCAGCTTGCCGCTGCCCGGGACGCGCGTTGCCTCGATGAACAGGATCTCGCCTCCTGCCGGCGTCCAGGCGAGGCCGGTGGCGACGCCCGTCACGTTGCTGACCATGGCCAGTTCGCGCTCGAAGGGCCGGGGCCCCAGGATCTCGTCCAGCTCGGCTGCACCGATGCGTACGCTCTGGCTGCTGCCTTCGGCCACCTTCACGGCCGCATGCCGCATGATGCGGCCGATCTCGCGTTCGAACTGGCGTACCCCCGCCTCCCGTGTGTATCCCGAGACGATCGTCTGCAGGGCCTGGTCGTCGAATTCGCATTGCCCCTCGCGCAGACCGCAGACCTCGCGTTGGCGCCGCACAAGGTAGTTGCGCGCGATCTGGAGCTTCTCCTCCTCCGTGTAGCCCGCGATTTCGATGACTTCCATCCGGTCGCGCACTGGCGCAGGCACGTGGTCGATCACGTTCGCGGTGGCAATGAAGACGACGCGACTCAGGTCGAACGGCACCCCCAGGTAGTTGTCGCGGAAGCTGTTGTTCTGCTCGGGGTCGAGCACCTCGAGCAGGGCGGCGGACGGGTCGCCCTGCGCACTGGCGCTGATCTTGTCGATCTCGTCCAGCATCATCACGCAGTCTCGCGCACCCGCACGGCGCAGGCTTTGCACGATGGCTCCGGGCATTGCGCCGATGTAGGTCCTGCGGTGCCCCCGGATTTCCGCTTCATCGTGCATGCCTCCAAGGGACACGCGTGCAAAAGGCCGCTGGATGGCCCGGGCGATGCTTCGTCCCAGCGACGTCTTGCCGACGCCCGGTGGCCCCACGAAACACAGGATCGGCGCCCTGCCTTCGGGATTGAGCTTGCGGATGGCCAGGAACTCGATGATGCGCCGTTTGACACGTTCGAGACCGAAATGATCGGCCGCCAGGGTCTGGCGCGCAGCCGCGAGGTCGAGCGGCGGAGCCAGCGGGGTGTTCCAGGGCAGGTTCGTCATCCACTCGAGGTAGGAGCGCAGCATCGAGGATTCGCCCGACGCCTCGGGCATGCCGCGCAGGCGCGCGAGTTCCTTGCGCGCATGGACGTCCACATCCGCCGGCATCCCGGCCGTCGCTATCTCCTGTTCGATGCGTGCGAAGTCCTCCTCGCTGCCGGCGCCTTCGCCAAGCTCGGCCTGGATCGTCTTGAGCTGCTGGCGCAACAGGAACTTGCGCTGGTGATCGTCCAGCTGTTCCTTCGTCCGTTCCCCGATCTCTCTTGAAAGCCGCAACACCTCCAGCCGGTGGGAAAGAAGCTTGAGCAGCGCCCTGACCCTTTCGGCAGCATCGAGGGTCTCCAGCAGCTGCTGCTTCTCGTTCGTCTCGGCGTCGATCACGCTGGCCGTGATGTCGGCCAGCGCGGAAGATTCGCGCGTCGTCTGCAGTGCGTGAATCAATTCGGCCGGAACGCTCGGCAACAGCGACAGCAGCTCGGTCGCACGTTCCCGCAACTGCAGTGCGAGCGCCTCGGATTCCGTCGACGAGTCGGGCGCCTCCTCGATGAACTCGACCCGGGCCGCGAGATAGGGATGGCCCTCGACCGCGGCGATGACGCGAAAGCGCCTGAGGCCATGGCAGACCGCGTGAATCTGGTCGTCGCCGTCTCCCATGTAGTGAGCCGGAGTGGCCAGTGTTCCGATGCTGCACAGGTCATCGACCGACGGATCGTCGTTGCGGGGGTCTTTCTGCAGCACGACGCCGATGTGCGTCTTGCCGTCGATCGCGAACTTCAGCGCGGCGATCGATTTTTCCCTGCCTGCGCTGATGGCCGTGACGACCTGTGGGAACAGCACCAGGTTGCGCATCGGGATCAATGCCACCACATCGGGTGGCATGGTTGCAACGGAAGAGAGGGGCGGGGCTGGTTGGGCCATGGGACTCACCTGCGGGGATGGCGCAAGCTCAACAGGCGTCATTGATACAGATCGGCGGCTGCGCGCGCGGAGTCTGCGGATTCCTTGCGCGGCGCGTTTGCGATCATGCAGTCGGTGGTCAGGATGAGTCCGGCGATCGAGGCCGCGTTCTGCAGCGCAAGACGCGTCACCTTGGCCGGGTCGATCACGCCCATCTCCAGCATGTCGCCATAGCTGCGCGAGGCGGCGTTGTAGCCAAAGCCGGGTGCCTCCGACTCCTCGACCCTGGCCAACACAATGGAGGGCTCGTCCGCCGCGTTGGCCGCGATGCGGCGCAGGGGCTCCTCCAGCGCGCGCTGGACGATCTTGACGCCGTTGGACTCGTCGAAGTCGGGAAGCGAGAGCGTAGTCAACGCGCGGCGCGCCCTCAGCAATGCAATGCCTCCGCCGGGCACGATGCCTTCCTCGACCGCGGCCCGGGTCGCGTGCAGCGCGTCCTCGACGCGCAGCTTGCGTTCCTTGAGCTCGGTCTCGGTCGCAGCCCCGACCTTGATCACGGCCACGCCGCCCGAGAGCTTGGCGGCACGTTGATCCAGCTGGTTGCGTTCGTATTCGCCGGCCTGGGCTTCGCGCTCGCTCCTGATCGCGGCAATCCTGTCCTTGATGGCCTGCGCATCTCCGCCGCCCCCGATCAGCGTCGTGCTCTCGTTGTCGACCACCACGCGCCGTGCGCGCCCAAGGTGATCCAGCGTGGCCTTGGCCAAAGTCAGTCCAGTCTCGCCCGAGATCACCTGTCCGCCGCTGAGGATGCCGATGTCCTGCAGCATTGCCTTGCGGCGATCCCCGAATCCCGGGGCCTTGACAGCGCAGGTCTTCACCACGCCGCGCATGCTGTTGATCACCAACGTCGCGAGCGCGTCGGCCTCCACATCCTCCGCGACGACGAGCAATGGGGCGCCGGACTTGGCTGCGGATTCCAGCAGCGGAACGAGCTCGCTGACGGCGGAGAGCTTCTGGTCGCACAGCAGGACCAGGGCGTTCTCCAGCAGCACTTGCTGCTTCTCGGGGTTGTTGATGAAGTAGGGAGAGAGGTAGCCGCGATCGAACTGAAGCCCTTCGACGGTTTCAAGCTCGCTGACCAAACCGGAGCCGTCCTCGATGGACACCGCACCCTCGCGACCGGCCTTGTCCATGGCGCGCGCGACGAGTTCGCCGATGGCGCGGTCGTTGTTGGCCGAGATCGTGGCGACATGTTCGGTTTCCTGCGAGGTCGCGCAGGGCTGGGAGATGGCACGGAGTTCGCGCACGATGGTCTCGACGGCAGCGTCGATGCCGCGCTTGAGCCCCATCGCATTCATGCCGGCGGCCAAGTACTTCAGGCCCTCCTCGATCATCGAATGCGCCAGAACCGTGGCGGTGGTGGTGCCGTCCCCCGCCATTTCGCTGGTGCGCGCCGCCACCTCCCGCAGCAGCTGCGCACCCATGTTCTCGAACCGGTCTTCAAGCTCGATCGATCTCGCAACGACCACGCCCGAGTTGACGATCTGGGGTGCGCCGTAGTCGCTGTCGATGATCACGGTACGTCCGCGCGGACCAAGCGTGACCTTGACCGCGTCGGCGAGCGCATTCACGCCGCGCCGGATCCTGTCATGGGCCTCCTGGCCAAAGAGCAACTGCCTGGCTGTCATCTCGGTGGACCTCCTGTTGGCGCGGCCTGAGGCCGCGCGTCCTGCAAACGGGAAGTGCACCGTACCCGCGCCGAAGCCGCCAAGGCTTGATGCGGCGCAAACCGCTGCGCAGATGCCGCCGGCAGGCGGCGAGGGCAAGGCTCAGGGCATGGGCAAGGGGACTTGGGTGACGGCCCTGCACGAACTGCCCGAGGGGAGCTTCTCGATGGTCCCGGCCAGAAGCGTCCGCAGGGCTTCGAGACTTCGGGTGTTCAGCACGTCGCCAGGCCCCAGCCAGCCGCGCCGCGCCTGGCCGATGCCGTAGCGCAGGTGTTCGAAGTCGAGGGTGTTGTGTGCGTCCGAGGCGATGCTGAGCAACACCCCCTCGTCCTTGGCCATCCGGCAGGCCACGTCGTTCAGATCCAGACGCGTGGGCTGTGCGTTGAGCTCGAGGAAGCAGCCGCGCTCCCGCGCTTTGCGTATCACGCGCTGCAGATCGATCTCGCAGGGCGCGCGGTCGCCGATCAGTCGGGCGGTGGGATGCGCCAGGATGCTGAAGCTGCGATGGTCCATGGCGCGCAACAACCGGTCGGTCTGGCGTTCGCGGGGCAGGTCGAACGCGGAGTGGACTGCGCCCACGACGAGATCAAGGCGGCTCAGGATGTCGTCGGGCAGGTCGAGGCTGCCGTCCGGGAGGATGTCGACTTCGATGCCCTTGAGCACCACGAATCCACGAAGCCGCTCGTTCAGGGCATCGATGCGGTCGATCTGTTGGGCGAGCCTGCCGGCATCCAGTCCGTGTGCAAGGGCGAGCCGCGAGGAGTGGTCGGTGACGGCCATGTACTCCCAGCCGCGTGTCCTGGCGGCCTGCGCCATGGTCGCGAGCGTGTCCCCGCCATCGCTGTCGCGCGTGTGGGTGTGCAGGTCACCCTTGAGCGCATCGAGCGTGATCAGATCAGGCAGGCGGTGGTCCAGCGCGGCCTCGATCTCGCCGCGGCTTTCGCGCAACTCCGGTTCTATCAGGGGAAGGCCCAGTGCCTCGTAGACCGATGCCTCGGTGTCGCCGGCGATGCGCCGGTCTCCTCGGTAGAGGCCGTACTCGTTGAGCTTCAGACCCGCATCGAGCGCGCGCTGGCGCAGGGCGATGTTGTGGTTCTTCGACCCGGTGAAATAGAGCAGGGCCGCGCCGAAGCTCTCGGCAGGTACGCAACGCAGGTCGACCTGCATGCCGTTCGCGAGCACCACGCTCGCGCGCGTGGGTCCCTTCGCGAGGACGGTCGTGACGCCAGGTGCCGCAGCGAACCGGCGTGTGACCGTACTGCCGGGGCGGACGGCTGCGACCAGATCGATATCTCCCACGGTGTCGCGCCGCCGTCGAAGACTTCCGGCGGCCTGGACCTGGAGCACGCCGGGCTCCGCAGAGAGGCTGGCAAGCTGGGTGGCGGCGACTTCCATGGCCATCGGCAGCCTGAAGCGCTGATCCGCCTGCCGACGCGCGGTGATGGATTCGCTGATGCGCTGCTGAGTCTTGAGGCCAAAGCCGCGGACCTTGCGCAGGCGTCCGTCCGCGATCGCGCGCTGTACGTCCTCCAGCGTGCGGATGCCGAGCGCCTGCTGCAGCGCCCGCGCGCGCCGAGGCCCGATACCGGGAATCCGAAGCAGCTCGACCACTCCCGGCGGCACCTGGGCACGCAGTTGCTCAAGGAGCGGGCACTTGCCCGTGTGCACGATCGTCGTGATCTTCTGTGCGAGATCGGCGCCGATGCCGGGCAGAGCGTCTAGATCCTTGCCCTGCTCCATCAGGGCCTGGACGCTTTGGCCCAGGTCGCCGAGCATGCGGGCTGCATTGCGATAGGCGCGGATGCGGAACACGCTGGCGCCCTGCAGCTCGAGCAGATCGGCGACGTCGTTGAACATCGCCGCCACATCGGCATTGACCACGGGTGTCCGCGGAGCCTGGCGGGATGTCGATGGCTCGGCCGCGATCGGTCGGCCGGATGCCGTCGGGGCTGTCATCAGGCCGGTTTGCAGACGACCTCAGGCCAGAGGGCGCTCGATCCGGGGGCGTAGTGCCACACGATCTTGCGGACCTTCAGCGGGCCTTTGGCCTTCGGGTCGACGTCGGCGTCCTCCGGCACGACGATGGTGTCCCCAACCAGGGGCAGGGGTCCCTCGTGCGGATGATGGCTCGTGCCGACCTGCAGTTCTGCGATTGTTTCGCCAGAGGTCCGGATGGTGATTCGCATCTTCGTGTCCTTTCCGTCTTCTCGTCACTCCACGATCGAGCCCCATCCGGGCGCTGCGACGCAAGGATTCCTCGTGGGCGCAGAAGCGGGAATGGCCCTGTCGAGTTCGCAGGCCTCGCGCTGCAGGCCGCTTCGGATCACCCGCGACAAGCCCGCCAGCTGCCGCGCGCATGCATCCAGCATGTTGTCGAGCGAGACGATGCCGACGATGCGGTCCTGCGCATCGGTCACCAGCACGCGGCGCACGCCGTGGCTCTCCATGACCGCCATGCCGCTCGCGATGTCCGAGTCTTCCGGCACGCAGGCGACGGCGTCGCTTGCCAGGTCGCCGATCCTGATGGCCGATGGGTCGAGGTTGCGTGCCAGTACTTCGAGCACCAGGTCGCGGTCCGTGACGATGCCCGCCGTTTGGATGTCTGCGCCCGGCTTCCGAATGACGACCAGTGCGCCGACGTGCTGGTCTCGCATGGCTGCCGCAGCCTGCGACAGGGTGCAGGCGCTATCCACAGTCACCACACGGCGTGTGCAGATGGAGGAAATCTTCATGGTTGCGCTCCCATGGCTGGGGAGCAAAGGTGTTCGCGTATCGCGGCGAGGAACCTACCACCCATGACCCCGTCGATGACGCGGTGGTCGTAAACGAGCGACAGCGGCAGGACGGTGCGTGATACGAATCGTCCGTTCGCTTCCACCACACGCTGCGCTGCCCGGGCGACGCCCAGTATCGCGACCTCGGGTGCGTTGATGATCGGAACGAAGCCGGTACCCCCGAGTGCACCCAGGTTGGAGACGGTGAAGCATGCACCTTCCATGTCCGCTGGAGACAGCGAGCACGACCTGGCGCGCGCGGCGAGGTTGTCGATCTCGGCGGCGATCTGCATCGGGGTGAGCTTGTCGACGTTGCGGATCACCGGCGCAAGCAGTCCGATGGGC
Organism: Variovorax atrisoli; assembly: GCF_014195185.1. NCBI lineage: Bacteria > Pseudomonadati > Pseudomonadota > Betaproteobacteria > Burkholderiales > Comamonadaceae > Variovorax > Variovorax atrisoli. The sequence continues at coordinate 254,256 of NZ_JACIBG010000008.1, forward strand.
GTGTCGGCCGCGAAGGCGATATGGCAGTACTTCTTGCGCACGAGCGCGCTGCCCGAGGCATCGAGCGAGGCATTGAAGTCGGGAAAGGCAAGCAGCGCCTGCGCGCAGGCCTTCATGACGAACGGGAGAACGCTCATCGAGATGCGCGCGCGCTGGGCTTCAGGGCGCAGCCGTGCGCGTTCCGCCTCGACGGCGGCCAGGTCCACTTCATCGAACTGGGCGACGTGGGGGACCGTCATCCAGCTTGCCGTCACGCGCTCGCCGATGACCTGCCTGACGCGGCCGAGCGGGACGATCTCGACTTCTCCGAACAGGGCGTAGTCGTAGTCCCTGACCTTGGGCGTGGTGGTACGCACGGCGGTGCCTCACTGACCTGTTGCGGCGGCGAACACTTGGTCGCCGCTGCGCCCGCCGAGCCCAGGGTGGAGGTCGAAGCGGACGACCCCCACGGCTGCACGTCCCTCGACCACCTGCGAGATGCGGGCCGCGCCGGCGTTTCCGAAACCACCACACAGTTCGATGGCGCCGATGCCTTCGTCCACGAGCGAACGCGCCGCCGACTCTGCCTGCGCATAGTCCGAGACACCAACCACCACGAGATCGATTTGAGGCGTGTGCACCACGAGGCGATGTTCGCTCGGCTTCGCACCCGCTGCGAGAAAGATGAAGGCGGCTTTCAGAGGCATGGATTCTCCTGGTTGTGAGGTTCAGGCCTGCTTCTCGGGCTCGAATCCGGAGACGAACTCGTCGATCGCCGCATCGGGGACTTGCGCGGGCGCGATGACCGCGACGAGGCTGCCGACCGGGAGCGTCGTACCCGCGGGAGCGACCTGGCGCCGCAGGATCCCGGCCCTGTGGGAGGTGCATTCATTCGTGACTTTCTCGGTCTCGACATCGAACAATGGCTGGCCCACGCTGACCGTCGATCCCTGCTCGACATGCCAGGCCGCAATCGTGCCTTCCTTCATGGTCAGCCCGAGTTTGGGCACCGTCACGGCGGTGATGTTCGCGTTCATGCCCGCGGCTCCAGCAGTGCGCGGACGGCAGCCTCGATCCGGGCGGGCGACGGAATGTATGCGTCCTCGAGTACCGGCGCGAAGGGGACGGGTGTGTGCGGCGGAGTGACCATCCGGATCGGGGCCTTGAGGGAAGCGAAGGCTTCCTGCGCCACCAGCGCCGAGATGTCGGCAGCCAGGCCGCAGCGCGGGCTGGCTTCGTCGACCACGACCAAACGACCGGTCTTGCGCACGCTGTCCAGCAGCGTCCTGGTGTCCAGGGGCGACGTGGTGCGAAGGTCGATCAGGTCGCACGCAACGCCCGACTGCTCGAGCGCGATCGCTGCCTCTCTTGCATGCTTGACCATGCGCCCGGTGGCGACGATGCTCGCGTCGTCACCCGTGCGAATCATGTTCGCCTCGCCGAAGGCAATCGTGTAGGGCTCGTCAGGAGCCTCGCCCATGTCGTCGTACATGGCCTTGTGTTCGAAGAAGATCACCGGATCGTCGTCGCGGATTGCCTGGATCATGAGTCCCTTGGCCTCGTACGGCGAAGAGGGGATGACGACCTTCAGGCCCGGAATGTGCGTGAAGATGGGGTACAGGCACTGACTGTGCTGGCCGGCGGCGCGGGTGCCCGCCCCGAACAGCGTCCTGACCACGACGGGCGTCGTCGCCTTGCCACCGAACATGTAGCGGAACTTGGCCATCTGGTTGAAGATCTGGTCGCCGCACACACCGAAAAAGTCGACGAACATCAGCTGGACGATGGGGCGCAGCCCGGCCACCGCCGCACCCGCGGCCGCACCGATGAAGGCGCTCTCGCTGATCGGCGTGTCGAAGATCCGGTTGCGTCCGAATTCACCGAGCAGGCCCTTGCTCGCGCCGAGCACATCGCCCCACGCGTCCTGCTGTCCTTGTGCGCCCATGCCTCCGGCAATGTCTTCCCCGAGCGCGATCACGGTCGGATCGCGCTCCATCTCCTGTCGCATGGCCTCATTGAGTGCGGTGCGAAATGACTTGATGCTCATGCCAGTGCTCCCGCGTAAGTCTTGTACACGTCGGTCAGCAGATCGGACCGGTCGGGCGGCGGAGCTGCACGCGCCTTGCTCACAGCGTCTTCGATGAGCGATGCGGCTTCGGCTTCCATGCGATCGAGCTCCTGCGGCAGAAGCATTCCTGCGCTCGTGATCCTGGCCCGCATGAACTTGAGGCAGTCGAGGTAATTGCGCTCCTCCTTGACTTCGCCCGGCGGCCTGTAGGTCATCTGGTCGCCTTCGAAGTGGCCGAAGTAGCGCGTGAACTCGATGTGCAGGAGTTCGGGGCCGCCGCCTGCGCGCATTCGCGTCAGCGCCTCGATCGCGGCGCGGTGAACGGCGAAGAAGTCGTGGCCGTCCACGCGGTTCCCGCGCAGGCCGAAGCCTTCGGCGCGCCGAACCGGGTTATGGCCTCCGATCGACCAGGAACTCGCAGTACTTTCGGCATAGCCGTTGTCCTCCAGCACGAAGAGCACTGGCAGGGCATAGACCGCCGCCAGATTCATCGACTCGAGCGTGGTCCCCTGGTTGAATGCGCCATCGCCGAAAAAGGCGACCGCCACGGACTGGGTGCCTTTCACCTTGGCTGCAAGGGCTGCGCCACACGCGAGTGGGGGGCCGCCGCCCACGATGCCATTGGCGCCGAGCATGCCCTTGCCGATATCCGCGATGTGCATGGAGCCACCCTTGCCCTTGCACAGCCCCCCCTGGCGGCCGAAGATCTCCTTCATCATCGCGTGCACGTCGCAGCCCTTCGCAATCGCGTGGCCATGGCCACGGTGCGTGCTGGCGATGTGGTCGTCGGGGCGCAGGCCCATGCAGACCCCGACCGCCGAAGCTTCCTCGCCGGCGTAGAGGTGCACAAAGCCGGGTATCTGGCCGGTTGCGAATTCCTTGTGCACTCGTTCCTCGAATTCCCGGATGGTGCACATGCCTCGGTAGGCCTCGCTCAACTGCTGCGCATTCATCTGCATGTCGGTCTCCTTGCGCAACCGCGCATCGCTGGCGGCCACTTGCGGCAAATCCCTGGAACCAGCATAGGTCGCGCGAGACGGGGCGGCTTGATCTATCGCAAGTCCATCCAGGGCCGGGCGGCCTTCTCAGGATCCCGCATTGCACCGGCCGTTCCCGCGCAGCAAGGCCATGGCCCGCATGTCCTCCACCTGATCGAAGGCGCGATAGAACCTCCCGACCGAGCCAAAGTCTTGCGGTGCGTGCAGGCATACGACGTCGTCTGCCAAGGGGCGGACCATGGCGAGACTCTCAGGCGACGCGATCGGCACGGCGCAGATCAGCTTGGCCGGGCGGCGCGACCGCGTCGCATGCAAGGCCGCCACCATGGTGGCTCCGGTGGCAAGGCCGTCGTCCACCACCACGGCGATCCGGCCGGCGGCATCGCTCGGTGCGCGATCGGGGGTGTATAGCCGGCGCCTGGCCCTGAGCACACCGAGCTGGTGGCGCTTCTCCTGCTCGATATAGGCCTCGTCCGCGCCGACTGCAGCGGCGTGCGGTGCGATGTATGTCCAGCCGCTTTCGTCGATCGAGCCGATGGCGAACTCCGGCGAGGCCGGTGCTCCGAGCTTGCGGACCAGCACGACATCGAGGTCTCCGTCGAGGCGGTCGGCCAGCACACGGCCGATCTCCAGCGCGCCGCGCGGTATGGCGAGGATCAAGGGCCGCTGGCCCTTGTAGGCTTTCAAGGCCAGAGAGAGCTGCTCCCCGGCTTCGCGTCGATCTGAGAAGAGCATGTTCGTTCTCCGAAGGCCGCCATCGTTGCGTCACCTGGGCCTCGCAGGCTTGATCGTGCGCAATCCGGATGCCGGCTGCGCCCGGAAACGGTGCGTTGCTTGCCGCATTGCGCTGAATCAAGGCGCGTTCGGTGCTGTAGCGGGATGCTGCCGTTCTCTCCATCCGGCGCCGCGCCGATGTCCGACGGAACTCGCATCGCCGATCGCAAATGAAACACTGGAAGCATCTCAATCTGGGCACGGTGCTCGTCGTCGTCTGGCTGATGACCCTTGCATGGGACTACTGGGATCAGACCCGCAGTGTCGAGATGATTCCCTACAGCGCTTTCGAAGAGCGGTTGAGGCAGGGCCACATCTCGGAAGTCACGGTTGGCGACGCGATCATCACCGGGCGGCTCAAGATACCGGACAAGGGAAAGGACACGCTGATGGCGACCATGATGGAGCCGGAGACGGCGCAGCGTTTATCGGCTTTCGGGGTCCCCTATCAGCGAGTGCGCAGTTCAGGCTGGCTTGCGACACTGGCCTCCTGGGTTCTGCCCGCTCTCGTGATCTTCGGCCTCTGGAGCCTCGTGCTGCGGCGCGCAGGTGGCGGGGGCGGACTGCTGGGCGTCGGAAAGAGCAAGGCCCGCATCTACATGGAGAAGAGCACCGGGGTGCGCTTCGACGACGTGGCCGGTGTCGACGAGGCGAAATTCGAACTGCAGGAGATCGTCGACTTCCTCAAGAACCCGAAGGAGCATGCGCGCCTGGGTGCGCGCATTCCGAAGGGCATTCTCCTCATGGGACCGACCGGCACGGGCAAGACCTTGCTGGCGCGTGCCGTCGCCGGAGAGGCTGGCGTCGCCTTCTTCTCGATCAGCGGGTCGGAGTTCATCGAGATGTTCGTCGGTGTGGGCGCTGCGCGGGTGCGCGACCTGTTCGAGCAGGCCCGCGCGAATGCGCCCGCCATCATCTTCATCGACGAACTCGATGCGCTCGGCAGGACCCGGACGGCCTTTCCGATCGCCGGAGGCCAGGACGAGCGCGAACAGACGCTCAACCAATTGCTCGTGGAACTCGATGGATTCGACCCCAGCGTCGGTGTGGTCCTTCTTGCCGCGACGAACCGGCCCGAGACGCTGGATCCGGCGCTGCTTCGCGCAGGCAGGTTCGACAGACAGGTCCTTGTCGACAGGCCGGACCGCCCCGGCCGATGCGCGATCCTGAAAGTACACGCACGGAAAATCCAGCTCGAACCGTCGATGGATCTCGATCAGGTCGCAGCCATCACAGTGGGGTTCGCGGGGGCCGATCTCGCAAACCTGGTCAACGAGGCGGCACTCGTCGCGACGCGGCGAAATGCGAACTTCGTGACGATGACAGACTTCACCAAGGCGATCGAACGCATCGTTGCCGGCATCGAGAGAAAGAACCGCATCCTCGGCCCTCGAGAGCGGGAGCTCACGGCCACCCACGAGATGGGTCATGCGCTGACGGCCCTGGCACTGCCGGGTACCGACAAGGTTCACAAGGTATCGATCGTTCCCCACGGCATCGGCGCGCTTGGCTACACGCTGCAGCGGCCCTCGGAGGATCGGCATCTGCTGCGCAGAGGCGAACTTCTCGACAAGCTTGCGGTGCTGCTCGGTGGACGCGCTGCCGAACTGCTCGTGTTCGGCGAACCATCGACCGGCGCAGCAGATGACCTGGTCAAGGCGACGAGCCTGGCGCGCGACATGGTGCTGCGCTACGGCATGGACAGCGGTCTCGGGCCGGTGTTCTACGCGGACCGGCAAGGCTCCGCCGTCGACCCTCTCGCGGGTACACCGGCAACACCTGCATCTTCAGCGACCAGCGAGAAAACGGCCCAACGCATCGACGATGCGGTTTCGGGCCTGATCGAACAAGAAACGAAGCGGGCAACCCGCTTGCTGCACGAGCGACGCGAGATTCTCGACAGGTGCGTGCGCGAGCTGATGCGCAAGGAGACACTGGAGGAGGCCGAATTGCTTGCCCTGGTCGCAGGCCAGGGCGCCGTGCATACCGCGCCGGACGAACGCGTTGAGGCGACGGCTTCCTTGACCGGCGTCGACGAAACGGCGGGTGCCGAGTCCCCCGCGCGCGAGCCGGCGGCCGCGCGCGTGCCCTTGCTGCAGCGGAGCTGAATGATGAAAACGTTGTGGGTCTATCTCCATGCCTGTATCGCCACAGTGGCCTGGGCCTTCATCTTGCTGGCGTTGTGCCTGGCCTTGCTCGATCCGAGCTCCAGCGTCAACCGGGATCCGGTCTTCGCGGTGATCGCAATTCTGATGGCTGCCGGGCATCTGAGCTGCGGGAGCTTGCTGTTTCGCCAGATTCGCAGGGACATCCGCGAAGCCCGGCGGCAGAAGCTGGCCGAGGGCGATGCCGGGACCAAGGTCCGGCGTGCTCGCTCATCGTCCTGAGTGTTGCGAGGAGGTAGCGCAGGAGACGCTCTTCTCGGGGGCTGCGACATCGTTGTTTCATTGACGGCCTCCTTCCCGGTAGCGAAGGCACTGCGCATCGCAAACGGCCATCAGTGAAAGAAAAAGTAAGATGCAATCTTGCGTCCCGTGTCACAGAATTCATGGCGAACCGGCGCGGGAGCCGGCGAGTCGATGATGCCCAGGGCTGCGGAACCCGAAGCGCGACGAGGAGGAGCCATGAACAACGGTCATTCGAAGCACCCCGGCTTGCGAGCGCACGCGACGTCACGAAGCCTGCCATGAACGCGAGGACTGGTACACCTCCTTGCACAGCGCCTGACTGAAGCGCACACCCTGCCCACAGCGCGTGCAATTCGTCATTGCGTTCCTGTTCGTTGACCGGCTCGTCGGAATTCGCGGACGTACGGCCGCTGTCTTCATCCTGCTGGCGTGCCTTGTGCTCGCGAGCCATGCGCAGCAACAGCCGCAGCCCCTGACACTCGACGCCCGATCGACCCTTGCAGAGCGCAGCTTCATCGGACGCATACAGGCCTATTACGACGAAAGCGGAAAGCTCACGCGCGAGCAGGTGGATTCGCCTGCCTTCCGGCAGCAGTTCAAGACGGTCGAGGGCACCTTCAACGGCGGCTATGTCAGGGGCGCCTGGTGGGTGCGGTTCCAGGTCCGGGCCTCGCCCGAACAGGTCGTCCGTCCGCTGGAGAACGGCTGGTGGCTGCGGCTGAACGCACCTTACGCCGACTACATCGACGTGTGGTGGCGCGGCGCCGACGGCGGGTTCGAGCATCGCGCCCTCGGCGGGATGCGGGCGGGTTCCAAGCGCGAACTGCCCTGGTCGATGCCCACGGTGCGGCTGCCGGAGTGGCCCGATACCGAGCCGCGCTGGATCTGGGTGCGCCTGGCGGGCGACCGTACCCTGAGCCTGGTCGGCGGCGTGTCGCCGCTGCGCGAGCAGGCCGAGGTTCAGCAGGAACTCAATTTCGTCGATGCGGGCGTCACCGGGATGGCCTTGCTGATGGCGGTAGTCAGCCTGATGATGGGCATCGCTTTGCCCGACCGCCGGTTTGTCGCCTATGCCGGCTACCTGGTCACGCTCGGCATGGTGTTCGCGAGCTCCGAGGGCCTGCCGGCGTCGTTCTGGCTGCGCGACAGCCCTCTGGCGGCGGTCCGGCTGCACAACTTCTCGGTCTGCCTGCATACGGCCGCGGCCTTCGCTTTCGCACGCGTCCTCCTCGACATGGAGCGGCAGTTCCCGCGCATGAACCGTGTCTTCCAGGTGATGACGCTCGCCTGCCTCGCGGCCTGCGCGGCGGCCATGGCGGGCTGGTACGGCCGTGTCGCCCGGCCGCTGAACCTGGCGTGGGTGCTTTTCGCGGCCTGCATCGTGCCCATGTGCATCGTGGCGCTGCGCCGCAACATGCAGGCGTGGCCGGGGCTGGTGGGCTATGCGGTCTACCTGATGATGGGATCGGTGCACTTCGCCAAGAACCTGCAGTGGCTGCCCTTCACGCTGGCGGCCCAGGCGAGCTATGCGATCGGCAGCATCCTCCACATCATGGCTTTCTTCTTCGCTCTGGGCTGGCGCGTGCGCCAGCGCGAGCGGCGTGCGCTGGCGCTGTCGCTTCGGCATCGTGCGCGGCTCTCACGGCGCGTGAACGAGCGCACCCGCGACCTGCGTCAGGAGATCGAACAGCACCACCGTACGCACGACCAGCTCGCGCTGGCGCTGCGCGAGCAGCGCGGCCTGCTGGCCATGGTCTCGCACGAGTTCCGCACGCCGCTGGGAACGATCGGCGGCGCGGCGCAGCTCCTCACCGACGACCGGCTCGGCCTGGCGCGCGAGGAGGTCAAGAAGGAGGCCGAGAAGATCGGCCGCACCGTGCTTCGCATGCGCGACCTGGTCGACACCCTGCTGGCCGACGAATGGCTCGATGCGTCGAGCGGCAACGTGCATCCGGTGCCCATCGATTTGGCGGTATTCCTGCGCGAGAAGATCGAGGAGCACAACGAAGGCAGCGGCCGCGGACGCATCTCCCTCCAGCTCGATGCGAGCGCGCTGCCGGCGCTGGCGGACGAGATGCTGTTGCACATCGCCATGGACAACCTGCTGAGCAATGCCATCAAGTACGCGCCACCTGATTCGCCGATCCGGGTCCGCGCAGGCATCCGCGCCCGGCCGCCCGAAAACCTTGCGCCGGGTGCAGCGGGGCCTTGCATCTGCATCCAGGTATGCGACAAGGGGCCAGGCTTCGCCTCGGACGACCTGCCGCACGTCTTCGAGCGCTTCTATCGCTCGGCCGGCACGCGGCGCATTCCGGGCATTGGGCTCGGCCTGCACATGGTGCACCGCATCGCCGCGGTCCATGGCGGCAGCGTGGCCGCCGCCAACGGGCCCGGGGGCGGTGCCGTGCTGACCCTGACCCTGCCGCTCCACGCAGGCAGCGCGCTGGCGGAATATCCCGGGCACGAAACACGCACTGCGCTCGCCCGCCCGGGAGGCGTCCGATGAGCGGCCTCGCCCGCGTGCTGGTCATCGAGGACGACGACGACTTGCGCGACACCGTGGTGCGCTACCTGCGCGGCGTGGGCATGCTCGTCAGCGGCCTGGAGAGCGCGGAGCAGCTCGACGGGGAACTGGCGCGGCAGGACTTCGATGCCGCGGTCTGCGACGTCAACCTGCCGGGCGAGGATGGATTCAGCGTGCTGGCGCGGCTGCGTGCGCGCGGCGCGATGCGCGTCGTGATGCTGACGGCGCGCGGCATGTTGAACGACCGCCTGCACGGACTGGGACTGGGCGCCGACTACTACCTCGTCAAGCCGGTCAACCTGCGCGAGCTCGAGATGGTCCTGCACAACCTGCTGCAGCGCAGCCAGGAGGTCCAGGCCCCATCCCCGGCCCCAGCCGCGCAAGAGCCGTCGGCGATGGACGCTGGCGACGCCTCCGCCCAGGCCCCCTGGCGCTATCAACTGACCTCCTGGCTGCTGCTGTCGCCCGGCGGCGAGCGCGTGCAGCTCTCGAACGCGGAAGCACGGCTGCTGCAGTGCCTGATCGAACAACCGCGCGAAGTGGTCGGCCGGGCCGCGCTGCTCGCGGCGATGGGGCGTCCGGGCCTGGAGGCCTACGAGCGCAACCTCGACGTGACGGTTTCGCGCCTGCGCCGCAAGGTGGAGCAGGCCAGCGGCGAGAAGCTGCCGGTCGTCGCGGTGCGCGGCGAAGGCTACAGCTTCCAGGGCCAGGTGCGCATCGAACTCTGAGCACTTCGGACTGCGGTGTGGCGCCGCACGAACACCAATGCATTCATTCGGTGCCGGAGACCTACCGATTTCCGTAGGTGCCCACTGTGCATTGCAAGAAAACGCAAGGTGCAAATTCGATAGCGCCATTTGAGAATTTCCCTCCGAAGCGGCGCCACGGTGATGCCGCTCTCCGCCACGGCGGGACAGGAGGAGAACTCATGAAAAACGACGCGAAGACCACCATCGATCAAGGGGCGCCAGCCCCACGGACCGCCGCAGGCCCAGGCTCTTCGCTAGGTCGCTAGCCGGGCTTCCCCGCCCGGCGCGGGAACGGACCCGCCCAGGTCCCACCGCTTCCATTCCATTTTCAGACGCAGCGTCGCCCATGCGCGCTGCGCAGGGAGAACCGTTGCCATGAATACCGCCTACAAGACCATCTGGAACGCCGCGCTCGGTGCATGGGTGGCCGTCTGCGAAACGACGCGCGCCCGCGGCAAGCGCAGTAGCGGCCGGCGCACACCGAGCGGCGCCCGCCTGTTGGTTCCGTTGGTGGGCGTGCCGGTCTTCATGCTGAGCGGAACGGCCTGGGGGGCCTGCACCGCTGCGGGCAACACGCTCACCTGCACCGGCGACACGCCCGGCTGGGTCGGCGTCGCGGACGGCGGCACGATCAACAACACCGGGAACATCGCCACTTTCGGCGATGGCACCTGGGGCATCTATGTCGGGCCCAACGTCACGATCAACAACTCCGGCACGATCAGCGGCACGTCGGGCGTGGTGGCCGGGGCCAACGCGGTGATCAACAACGACGGCGGCACGATCCAGAGCCCCGATCGCGCGATCCAGGTGACGGGCGGGCCACTCACGCTGACCAACTCGAACGGCGGCGTCATCGAGGGCCTCGCCGGCGCGCTTCTGTATGGGGGCGGCACGATCGTCAACACCGGCAACAGTCGCATCAGCAGCACGGGCAACTACCTGGGTCTGGGCTTCGGCGGCGGCAATGCGAGCGTCGCCAACACGGCCGGCTCGACCATCTCGGGCGTCTTCAGCATCTACGGTCAGGCCACCTCGATCACGCTCGACAACGGCGGCCTGCTGCAAGGCAGCGTCGCCCTCGACGGCGGGCTGGTGCAACGGGTGACGCTGCGCACCGGCAGCAGGATCGCCGGCGACCTCGGCATCGGCTCCGCGGTGGGATCGACGCTGACGCTCGCGGGCGCGGGCAGCCAGATCTACTCGCAGGCTGCGACGGGCACCACCAGCTTCGGCGGCGACCTGATCAAGAACGACAGCGGCGACTGGCTGATCAACCGCGCCATGGCGCCAAGGACGGCGGTGGTCAACGAGGGCGCGCTGGGCTTCGCGTCGGGCGGCACCTTCGGCTCCGGGACGGCGCTCAGCCTGGAGGCTTCGGGCACGCTGCTGTACACGGCGTCGGGCACCCCTGTCATCGGCAACCTGAGCGGCGTGGCGGGCAGCAAGATCTCGCTTGCGGCGGGCTCCTCGCTGACGATGGCCGACGACAGCAGCACCACGGTGGCCAGCGACTTCAGCGGCGGCGGCACGCTGATCAAGAACGGCGACGGCGTGCTCACGCTCAGCGGCAACAACAGCGCCTTCGCCGGCAGCTTCACGGCCTATGCAGGCACCTTGCAGGCAGCGAGCGCGCAGGCCATCGGCGGGGCCGCGCTCGGCGTAGGCGGGCCGGTCGCACTCGCGAGCCCGTTCGCGCTCTCGCTCAACGATGTCTCCTTTCTGTCGAACGCCGGCGCCCTTGCGGTGCAGACACCCGGCGCGGTGAGCTTCAACGGCGTGATCTCGGGCGGCGGCTCGTTGGACCTGCGCGCCGTCGGCGGCACCGTCGCGCTGCTCAACAACAACGGCTACGCGGGGGGCACGCGCTTCGCGAACAACACGGTCGTGCTCGCCAGCAATACCGCGCTGGGCAGCGGCGTGGTCTCGATCGAGGGCAATACCGCGATGTCGGCCACGACGGCGCTGACACTGGGCAACGCCTTCGCCATCGGCAAGTCGAACACGCTGACCGTTTCCGGCCCGGCACTCGCGTTCAACGGCCAGATCTCGGGCGATGGCAGCATCGTGAAGCTGGGCGCCAACGCGCTCACGCTGACTGGCGCCAGCACGTACACGGGCGGCACGCAGGTGGCCCAGGGCACGCTGCGAATCGCCAACAGTTCGGGCAGCGCCACCGGCCAGGGCGCAGTCAGCGTGCTCGGCGGTGCCACGCTCGCAGGCAACGGCGCGATCGCCGGTTCGGTGAACGTGGCGGCGGGCGCGCGCCTGTCGATCGGCAACAGCGGCGTGGGCGCGCTGAGCACCGGCTCGCTCACGCTCGCCGCGGGTTCGACGCTCGAGATGGAACTCGGCAAGGCGGGCGTGGTCGGCGGCGCGTTCAACGACTTGCTCACCGTCAACGGCGATCTCTCATTGGGCGGCACACTCGATCTCGCACCGTCGGCTGGCGGTACCTTCGGCGCGGGCCTCTACCGGCTCATCAACTACACGGGCGCGCTGACGGCCAACGCGATGACCATCGGCAACGCCTCGGTGCCGCTGAGTTACTTGTCGCTGCAGACCGGTGTGGCCAACCAGATCAACCTGGTGAACACCGGCGGGCTCGCGCTCAACATGTGGGACGGCGGCACCGCCTCGGCCTTCAACAATTCCACGGTCGAAGGCGGCAGCGGCACTTGGCGCGCAGGCTCGCCGGGCGACAACTGGACCGATGCCAACGGCATCGTCAATGCGGGCTGGATCCAGGACGGCTTCGCGGTCTTCACCGGAAAGGCAGGCACCGTCACAGTCGACAACAGCGGCGTGGGCGGTCCGGTGCGCATCGGCGGCGCGCAGTTCGCGGTGGACGGCTATGTGGTCAACGGCGACGCACTGACCATCGGTTCGCCCGCCACGGCAGTGCGCGTGGGCGACGGCACCAGCGCGAGCGCCGGCATGACTGCCAGCATCGCCGCTGCCATCGGCGGTGCAGGCGGGCTGGTCAAGGAAGACGGCGGCACGCTGATCCTCAGCGGCAAGAACACCTACCTGAGTGGCACGACGGTCAAGGGCGGCATCCTGCAGATTTCGGCCGACAACAACCTCGGCGCGGCGGGCACGGGCCTGGCGCTGGACGGCGGCACGCTGCGCATCGCGGCGGGCAGTGCACCGTTCTTCAGTGCGCGTGCGATCGCACTGGGCGCGGGCGGCGGCACCATCGACCTGAGCAACGCCCTCTGGGGCCTGAGCGGCTCCATCAGCGGAGCCGGTTCGCTCACCGTCACAGGCAACGGCGGCTCGATCAACCTGGTGGCGGCCAGCAGCTACAAGGGCGGCACGGTGGTGCAGGGCGGCGCGACGATCACTGCCGGTGTCGGCTCGGCCTTCGGCAGCGGCGCGGTGCAGCAGCAGGGCAGCGGCACGCGCGTGACGCTCTACGACACGGCCAGCGCAGGCGGTAACACCTACACCGTCGGGCGCGCCGGCATGGCCGACAACGACAATCGCCTGGGCTTCATCCAGAACGCGACGGCTGACAGCGCGAGCATCACCGTCAACGGTTCGGGCTGGAATTTGCCAACGGCGAACGCGCTGCAGTTCGGCGACAGCGCTACCGCTGGCAGCGCCGCCATCACCAACCAGGGCGGCGCGGTGTACTTCCAGCAGGGGTCGAACGCGGCCAGCGCAACGATCGGCAACGGTACCGACAGCCTGCTGAGCTTCCTCGGCTCGGCGAATGCGGGCAGCTCGAAGATCGTCAATGTCTCCGGCGGCATCGTGCACTTCGCGGAAGCCTCCAGCGGCGCGAACGCGACAGTGAGCAACGCAGCGGGCGGCGTGGTCGACGTCTCGGGCTCGACCGCCAAGGGCGGCGTCGAACTGGGCTCGCTCTCGGGCGAAGGCAATGTGGTGCTGGGTGCCACGCAGCTCACGCTGGGCGGACTGAACGCGAGCGACACGATCTCCGGCGTCGTGAGCGACAAGGGCAGCGTCTTCACGCAGCCCGGCGCAGGCACCGGGGGCTCGGTCGTCAAGGTCGGTAGCGGCACGCTGGTGCTGAGCGGCGCCAACACCTACACCGGTGGCACGACGGTGTCGGCCGGCACACTGCGCGTGAACAACATCGTAGGCAGCGCCACCGGCACCGGCGCAGTCCTGATCCAGTCGGGCGCGACGCTGGGCGGCTCGGGCACGATCGCAGGCGCAGTCACCGTCGCCAACGGCGCCTCGGTGAACCCGGGCAACAGCCCCGGCACGCTGACCATCGGGAGCTTGAGCCTGAATGCGGGCTCGGTGCTCAACTACGAACTTGGCCAGGCCGGTGTGGCAGGCGGACCGCTCAACGACCTGATCAACGTCAACGGCAACCTGCAGCTCGACGGGACCCTCAACGTGGCGCAGTCGGCCGGCGGCACGTTCGGCGCGGGCGTCTACCGCCTCATGAATTACGGCGGCACGCTGACCGACAACGGCCTGGACGTCGGCACCGCGCCCACCGACGCGAGCCAGATGTTCGTGCAGACCTCGGTGGCCAATCAGGTCAACCTGGTGAACAGCAACGGGCTGGTGCTCAATCTGTGGGACGGCGTCGATCCCGCCAGCTTCAACGACGGCAAGATCGCCGGCGGTTCGGGCACGTGGCGCGCGGGCACGCCGGGCGACAGCTGGACCGATGCCAACGGCATTGCCAACGGCAGATGGGTGCAGGACGGGTTCGCGATCTTCGGCGGCAAGGCGGGCACCGTCACCGTGGACGGCACGGGCTCGGGGGGACCGGTGCGCATCGGCGGCGCGCAGTTCGCCGTCGATGGCTACACCGTCGTGGGTGACGCGCTGACCGTGAACGCTGCAGGCTCCGTCATCCGCGTCGGTGACGGCAGTGCCGCTGGCGCCGGGATGACCGCGACCATCAACGCCGAGATCGCCGGCACGGGAAGCATCGTGAAGGACGACCTGGGCACGCTCGTGCTCGGCGGCCGCAACAGCTATGCGGGCGGCACGACAGTCCGAAGCGGCATCCTGCAGATCTCGTCCGACGCCAACCTCGGCGCGGCCACGGGCAAGCTCGCGTTGCAGAACGGCGCCACGCTGCGCGTGACCGGCGACGCCACCAGTGCGCGCGCGGTGAGCCTGGGCGCCGGCAGCAACAGCTTCGAGATCGCCGCAGTGCGCACGCTCACGCTGAACGGCTCCATCAGCGGTGCCGGCAGCCTGCGCAAGACCGGCGCAGGCACCCTGCGGCTCGGCGCGGCCAACGACTACTCTGGCGGTACTTTCGTCGATGCGGGCACGCTCTCGACCGATGTCACCAGCGCGCTTGGCAGCGGCCCGGCAAGCGTGGCCTCCGGCGCCACGTTGCAGCTCGGAGGCAGCTTCGATGCCGGCACCGCGGCCATCGCGAACCAGGGTACCGTGCGGCTGCAGGGCACGGCGAGCGCGGGCAGCGCGACGCTCACCAACTCGGCGGGCGGCGTGCTGGCTTTCGCGGACAGCGCATCCGCCGACAAGGCCACGGTGCTCAATCAGGCGGGCGCGCAGCTGCGCATCGACCAGGCGACCACCGGCGTGAGCATCGGCGCGGTCCAGGGCGAGGGCGAAGTGGTGCTGGGCGCGAAGGTGCTGACCACCGGCGGATCGAACGCCGACACGACGCTCTCGGGCGTCATCGACGGCACGGGCGGCTCGATCGTGAAGGTGGGCGGCGGTACGCTCACGCTGACCGGCGCCAACACCTACACGGGCGGCACCACCGTGAGCGGCGGCACGCTCAGCGTCGACAACCAGAGCGGCAGCGCCACGGGCACGGGGGCGGTGCAGGTCCAGAGCGGCGGAACGCTCGCGGGCAGCGGCAGTATCGCGGGGGCGGTCACCATCGGCAAGGGCGGCGTCCTGTCCGCTGGCAACAGCCCCGGCACGCTGACGCTCGGCGCGCTCACCCTCGCCGGCGGTTCCACCTTGAACTACGAACTCGGCCAGGCGGGCGTGCCCGGCGGCGCGCTCAACGACCTGATCAACGTCACGGGCAACCTGCAGCTCGACGGCACGCTGAACGTCGCGCAGTCGGCTGGCGGCAGTTTCGGCCCTGGGCTGTACCGGCTCATGAACTACGGCGGCAGCATGGTCGACAACGGCGTGGACATCGGCACCGTGCCCACGGGTGCCAAGGCAGCCGACCTGCAACTGCAGACCTCGGTGGCGAACCAAGTGAACCTGGTCAACCGCGCGGGCCTGTCGCTGAACTTCTGGGACGGTGGTGACAGCAGCAAATACAACGACGGCCAAGTGGCCGGCGGCTCGGGCACCTGGCGCGCGGGCAACCCGCAGCCTTCGCTGGACGGCTGGACCGACATGGACGGCAAGCTCAACGCCAACTGGGCGCAGGGCCAGTTCGCCGTCTTCGGCGGCAAGGCCGGCACCGTGACGGTCGACGGAGCCGGCGGCGCGGTGCGCATCGCCGGGGCGCAGTTCGCGGTCGACGGCTACGTGGTTCAGGGCGACGGCCTCACGCTGGACAACCCGGGTTCGGTGGTGCGCGTGGGCGACGGCACCGCCGCGGGCGCGGCCATGACGGCCAGGCTCGATGTCGCGCTCTCGGGTGCGGGGGGGCTCTCCAAGGAGGACGCGGGCCGGCTGATCCTGGGCGGCGTCAACAGCTATACGGGCGGCACCATCGTGAAAGGCGGCGTGCTGCAGGGCGCCGCCGCCAGCCTGCAGGGCAACATCGTGAACAACGCCGAGGTCGCGTTCGACCAGGACAAGACCGCCGGCACTTATGCAGGCGTGATGAGCGGCACCGGCAGGCTGCGCAAGATCGGCAGCGGCACGCTGACACTGGCAGGCGCCAACAGCTACAGCGGCGGCACGCTGGTGGATGCGGGCACGCTCGCCACCAATGCGAGCGGCGCACTCGGCACCGGTGCGGTGAGCATCGCGTCGGGCGCGACGCTGCAGTTCGGCGGCAAGGCGGACGCGGGCCCGCTCGCCATCGCGAACCAGGGCACGTTGCGGCTGCAGGACGGCGCGAACGCCGCGGGCGCCAGCGTGACCAACGCGGCCGGCGCACAGGTGCGCATCGACCTGGCCACGACCGGTGCGAGCATCGGCGCACTGGGCGGCGCGGGCGATGTGGTGCTCGGCGCGAAGACGCTCACTACGGGCGCAGTCGGCAGCGACACCACGATCTCGGGCGCCATCACCGGCACCGGCGGCTCGCTGGTCAAGGTGGGCGCAGGCACGCTCACGCTCGCGGGCACCGCCAGCTACAGCGGCGAGACCCGCGTCGCCGCGGGCATGCTCAAGGCAGGCGCCGCCAACGCATTCAGCGCGGCCTCTAGCACCGTGGTGGCCGGCGGCACCACGCTCGACCTGGCGGGCTTCAGCCAGACGGTGGCGAGTCTGAGCAACAGCGGCACCGTCACGCTCGCAGGCGCCGCAGCCGGCACCACGCTCACGGTCAACGGCAACTACGTCGGCAACAACGGCGTGCTGAAACTGGCCACCGTGCTCAACGATGGCGCGGGGCCCTCGGACCGGCTGGTGATCAAGGGCGGCGCGGCCAGCGGCAGGACCACCGTGCAGGTCACCAACCTCGGCGGCTTGGGCGCCCTCACCACAGGCAACGGCATCGAGGTGATCAGCGCGATCGACGGCGCGACCACCACCGCGCAGACCACGAAGGACGCATTCGCGCTCGCGGGCGGCCATGTCGACGCCGGCGCCTTCGAGTACCGGCTGCATGCGGGCGACGCAGGCGGTGCCGGGGAGAACTGGTACCTGCGCAGCGAGACGGACGCTGCGACCCCCGGCGCGGCGGGCCCCGGCCTGCCGACCTACCGTGCCGAGGCGTCGCTGTTCGCCGCACTGCCAAACCAGCTGCGCCAGGGCAACCTGGCCATGCTCGCGAGCCTGAGCCAGCGCATCGGCGACGACGACGTGCGCGGCAGTGCCGCAGTGACCACGCGCGTCGACGGCAACAACCGCCGCGCCTGGGGCCGGGTGATCTCCACCGACATGGACATCCGCCAGGGCGGTACCGTCTCGCCGCACGCCGAGGGCCGGCTCAACGGGCTGCAGGCCGGCACCGACCTGCTGGCCACGCCCGACTGGCGCGCCGGTCTCTACGTGGGCCAGCTCGAAGGCCATACCCGCGTGAGCGGCTTCGGCAGCGGCATCCTGAACAACGCAGCTGGCGGCAGCGACCTGCGCAGCCAGTACCTGGGCCTGTACGGCACCTACGCCGATGACTCCGGCTTCTATGCCGATGTGGTGCTGCAGGCGGGCCGGCATCGCTACACGGTGCAGCCGGTTCTCAGCGCGGGCTACTCGGGCAAGGGCAACAGCCTGCTGGCTTCGCTCGAGGTGGGCAAGGCCTTCGCGATCGGCGCGAGCGGCTGGTCGATCGAGCCGCAATTGCAGCTGATCCACCAGCGGCTGCGGCTGGACGACATGTCCATCCCGGGCGCGCTCGTCAAGCAGGATGCCGAAAGCGGCTGGATCGGCCGCGCGGGCGTGCGCATCAAGGGCAGCTTCGCGACCGGCGCCGGCACGCTGCAGCCCTATGCACGCGTGAACGTCTATCGCAGCGCCAAGGGCAACGACGTCGCGCGCTTCGTGAACCCCGCGGCGATCACACCGATCGGCACGCCCATCGGCGGCACCAGCACAGAACTGGCTGCGGGCTTCACGCTGGACGTGAGTCCGAGCACAAGCCTGTACGGCGAACTCGGCAAGCTGTGGGCCTCGGGCGGCGCGGCGCGCGTGGGCAGCTCGATCAACGCGGGTCTGGGGGTGAGGGTGAAGTGGTGAGGATGTGGCTCGCCGCATCCGCGAACGCTCGCCAGGCAGCTGCCGATGAAGAAGGCCCGCCGTTCTTGCGAAGCGGCGGGCCTGGTGAGGACCTCACTGGCCGCGCAGGGCCAGGCTGTACGAGGTTACCGTCACCCGCGGCATCCGGTGGATACCACGACTCCCCTCACGGGGGATTCCAGCAGCAGGTAGTCGAAAGGATAACGATCGTGCTCGCGGGTCCGTTGATGCAGATCAATGCGGTACCCGCCCCGCATCGTTATGGAAAGCGAGGTGTCGAACAAACCAGTCGCCCGCGAGCCTCGCGACGACCTCCAGGGCACCGGCTTCCTCGAAGAGATGCGTGGCACGCGCAACGACTTCCAGCCGTGTTTCGCAGCGCATGCGATCGACGGATGCCCGATTCAGCGCAAGCACTTCGGTGTCCGCGCCGCCCACGATGAACAGAGTCGGAGCGAGAACGTCGGCGAGCGCATCGCCGGCAAGGTCGGGGCGTCCGCCGCGCGACACCACGGCCCGGACTGCGCTCGTGCGATGCGCCGCCGCCACCAGGGCCGCTGCGGCACCCGTGCTGGCACCGAACAGGCCGATGGGCTGGTTGCTGCGAGCGCAGAGGTCATCGATCGCATCGGTCATGCGTTGGGCGAGGAGCGGTATATCGAAGACATTGGCACGGCTGTCTGCTTCTTCGTCCGTCAGCAGGTCGAACAGCAGCGTGCCGAGGCCGCGGTGCTGCAAAGTGTCGGCCACCTGCCTGTTGCGTCGGCTGCGGCGGCTGCTGCCGCTGCCGTGGGCAAATACGACGATGCCACGTGGCGGGTCCATGAGGCACAGCTCGCCTTCGAGCCGCTGTGGGCCGATGGATATGGGCGACAGATGGGGCATGGATGATCCTCTTCACAGGCCGAACGGGTAGGTGTCGGGCAGGCCCTCGACCGTCTCGGTTCCCAGCGGAGTGACGGCTGTGGTGCGGTCCAGCCAGATGTATTCGTCGAACTGCCGGGGAAGCACGGCCTGGAAGTAGTGGCTCTGCAACTCGGTCTCCGGGCGGTAGATCACGCCGATCGCTCTCTCCAGCCGTGGCTGCGACAGGCCGGCTGTCAACGCACCAGGTGCTTGACTGCCCAGGGGCAACATGAAGTTGGCGACGTTCGACTCATGGCAGAGCCGCTCATAACTCCCGGTCATCGACGGGCGCACCTGCTTGACTTCCATCGGCCCGTCCCAGTCCGATGCCGCTGCGACGGTGCCGGAATGCGTGCCGAATCCGATCATGTAGGCCCCCGCGCCGAATTCGGTGCGGCAGAGCTGTCCGATGTTGTGTTCACCACGTCGCGACATCTCGGTGGCCCTCGCGTCGCCGATGTGCGAGTTGTGCGCCCACACAATGGCCTTGCTGGCGGGGCCATGGAATGCCAGCAGGCTTTGCAGGGTCTCGAACATGTGACTGTCGCGCAGGTTCCACGACGCGCGCGAGCCGTAGTACATCGTGCGGTAGTAGCGCTCCGCGTTGGCCACGAGACGCGCGTTCTGCACGGCGTCATAGAAGCGCTCTCCATCATGCGAGGCGTAGCGTCGCTCCTTCGTCAGGAGTTCCGTCAGCATCGAGACCACCTGCTTCTCGCATCCTCGGTAGCTGGCGCTGAGTGCAGCGTGGCCGTAGCTGGCGGGATCGGACTGCCAGGGCGTCAGGCAGCCGTAGCGCTGGCGCGCGATCCCGGCAGTGAGCGGGTCGACGTCCTCCAGGTACCCGACGACGGCATGGATCGAGTTGTAGAGGCTGTAGAGGTCGAGCCCGTGAAAGGCGACGCGTTCGCGGTCCGGTAAGCCGGCGTTGTGGCCACGCAGCCATTCGACGAACTCGCGAACCTCCCGGTTGCGCCACATCCACACCGGGAAACGGGCGAACGCCGACCATTTGGAAGGCCTGTGGCCGGCATGGCGAACGTAACGGTCGATCCGTGACGCGTCGGGCCAGTCGGCTTCGATCGCGATGAAGCGGAATCCCTTGCGCTCGACGAGTTCGCGCGAGATGCGCTCACGCATCCTGTAAAACTCGGAGGTCCCGTGCGACGCTTCGCCGATCAGGACGACGCGGGCATCGCCGATCCGCTCAAGCAAGGGGGCCAGATTCGCGGACTCGATGGCGTCGAATTGCTCGACCGCCCGGGAGATGGTCTGTGGCAGGGTCGCAGCCACGGGCCCGGCGGACGTCGGCCCGGTTTCCCTCATGCGCAACCGCTGCGCTTCGACGTCCAGCGGCGCGACCCGGACATCCGCGATGTCCTCGATCGTGTAGCTGTCGGCCCGGGTACGCGTGACGCAGATCAACTCCCTCACGGCCGGATCGGTTCCGGCGGACACGACCATTCGCCCGCCCACGGTCAGCTGGGTCTTCAATGCACCTACGAACTCCGAGCCGCCAGGGTTCACGAAGATGGCGTCGAACGGCCCTTCGGATGGCAACCCCTCGTTGCTGTCGGCGTGCACGATCTGCAGATGTGTGTATCGCAAGTTTTTCAGGACAGCGGCGGCCTTCACCGCCAGTGCTGCATTCGATTCGACGCTGTACACCCTTGCCGCAAGCTGGCACAGCACCGCGGTCGCGTAGCCGCAGCCGGTACCGATCTCGAGGACCTTCGAGTGTTTGCCTATCGAGAGCACTTCGGCCATCAGGGCGACGAGATAGGGTTGAGGAAGAGTTCGCTCTTCATCGATCGCGAGCGCTGCGTCCTCATAGGCGAACTCCTGCAGCGCCGGTGGCAGGAACGCCTCGCGGGGCACCGCACGCATGGCCGCGAGAACGCCTGGCGTGCGTACGCCCCGACCTTCGATCTGGTCCTTGACCATCGCGCTGCGAAGCTGCTCGAAATCGGCGTTTGACAAGATTGCTCCTGATCTAGGATTCCAGGGACACCTGCAGTCTGGACCCAAGGGCCGCAAACGGATTGCGCTGGCGCAAATGCACCCCGCGCTTCGCCGCCCGCGGTGGACTGACGCACGATTCCTGTCGTGCTGACGGGACAATACGGCGGACAGGCCGATCCTGGTCAGTCATTTCTCGATGGCGCTCGCGCAGCGTCGGCGGGCGCGGGTTGCTTCCTCGCCTTGGAAGGCGATGGCGGAGGTGGCTTGCCATGGCGGTGCGCGAGGCCGTGTGGCGGGCCTGTCAGATGTGCATGGAAGAAGCGCTTGGCCATCTCGGCCAGCGTCAGGTAGGTAACCAGCATCGCGGCCAGCCAGCCGAAGAAGGCCACCGGTGGTGGCTCGAAATGGAAGAGGCGGCCGGCCGCTGTGAAAGGCAGAAGCAGGGCCACGGCAACGACAGCCAGTGAAGCGGCGGCAAGCGCACTGCCGGGCCGGCTGGCCCAGGGTCTTCCCCGCGTTCGGATCACGAAGATCACCAGCACCTGCGTGGCCAGCGATTCCATGAACCATGCCGTTCGAAACAGCGCCTCCCCGGCATGCAGAATCTGCAGCAGCAGCCAGAAAGTCAGCGCGTCGAAAGCCGAGCTCAGGACCCCGAACAGCCACATGTAGCGGCGGATGGACCGCATGTCCAGCGTGCGCGGCCTTCGAAGGTCGCCCGCATCGACGCGGTCCAGCGGAATGGCAGCCTGCGAGAGGTCGTACAGCACGTTGTTGAGGAGGATCTGCGCAGGCAGCATCGGCAGGAATGGCAGGAACACGGAAGCACCGGCCATGCTCAGCATGTTCCCGAAGTTCGAACTGGTGCCCATCATGATGTACTTCATCACGTTGCCGAAGGTGCGGCGCCCCTCCAGAACGCCTTCGTGCAGCACAGCAAGGTCGTGGTCGAGCATGACGATGTCGGCGACTTCGCGGGCCACGTCGACTGCGCTGTCCACGGTCAAGCCCACGTCGGCGGAACGCAGCGCGGGCGCGTCGTTGACGCCGTCGCCCAGGTAGCCGACCACATGGCCGCGTGCCCGCAGCGCCAGGATGATTCGGTTCTTCTGTGCCGGATTGACGCGGCAGAAGAGGGTGGTTCGACCCACGCGGGCGTGCAGCGTGGCCTCGTCCATGGCCGAGATCTCCCGGCCCGTCAGCACGCCGGCGACGGGGATGCGCAGCAGAGTGCAAAGGTGCTGCGCAACAAGATCGCTGTCGCCGCTCACGATCTTCACGCTGACACCGCTCCTGGCCAGTGCGGCCAGCGCTTCGCCGGCACCGGCCTTTGGCGGATCGATGAATGCGGCGAATCCTGCAAAGACCATTGCGCTCTCGTCGCTGACGTCGGCGTGCCCGTGGTCGCCCGGCACCTCGCGCCAGGCGACGGCCAGCACCCGCAAGCCCCGGCGCTCCAGCGCGTGGCAGCGATCGCGCAGCACGGCCATGGCGGTCGCGTCGAGTGGCGCAAGCGCACGACCTTCGTCCTGTTCGAAGCGGTCGCACAGCGAGAGTACGTCGTCAGGCGCGCCTTTCACCACCAGCCAACGGGCATCACCGCGGTCGAGAAGCACCGAGACGCGTCGACGCTCGAAGTCGAACGGCACCTCGTCCACCTTCGTCCAGGCCGAGGTGTCCAGAGGATGTGCCAGCAGGGCCTCGTCCAGCGGGCTTCTCAGGCCGCTTTCGAAACGGCTGTTGAGGTGAGCCAGCATCAGGATTCGCGGGTTGTCGCTGCCATCGGCGTCGGTGCATTCGGCAAGGCTGATCCGGGCCTCGGTCAGCGTGCCGGTCTTGTCGGTGCACAGAACGTCCATGGCGCCGAGGTTCTGGATGGAAGCCAGCCGCTTGACGATCACGCGACGGGCGGAAAGGCGGATGGCGCCTCGCGACAGCGTCACCGAGACCACCATCGGCAGCAGCTCGGGCGTGAGGCCGACAGCCAGCGCCACGGCGAAGAGGAAGGAGTCGAGCAGCGGACGCTGAAACAGTACATTGACCATCAGAACGAACAGCACCAGCAGCAGCGTGATCCGCAGGATCATCAGGCCGAAGCGGTGCATCCCTAGTTCGAAGGCCGTGGGCGGCGGTTCGGCCTGCAGGCTGTGCGCTACCTCGCCCAGCGCCGTGCGCATGCCGGTGCGGGCGACATGGATGCGCGCACTGCCACTGACCACCGTGCTGCCCATGAACACGGCGTTGACTGCATCCTGCAGCTCGGTCGCGGTAACCGGTAGCGCGCAGGCGTGCTTCTCGACGGGATAGGACTCGCCGGTCAGAAGGCTCTGGTTGACGAAGAAGTCGCGGGCCCGAAGCACGTGGCCGTCGGCGGGGATGCGGTCGCCAGCGCACAGCAGCACGATGTCACCGGGCATGACCTCGTCTACCGGTATTTCCACAGATGCGCCGCCGCGCACGACGGTGGCGTGCAGCGCCACCGATGCACGCAGCCTCTGGGCGGCACTGCTGGCTCGGTGCTCCTGTATGAAGTCGAGCGTCACGCTCAGCACCACCATCAGCACGATGATGGCGGCGTTCGTGACGTCGCCTGTGACCGCGGAGACGGCACTCGCCGCGAGCAGAACCAGGATCAGGGGATTGCGCAGGCGGGCGAAGAACTGCACCAGCATCGAGCTCCTTTCGAGGCTCTCGAGACTGTTGAGCCCGTAGTTCTTCAGTGCCTCTTGGGCCTGCATGGGTGAGAGCCCGCCGCGATCCTCGGGCGCCGTTTCCAGCCACCATGCATCGTGCGGCGAGTCGATGTTCGGGGAGGCCATCACCGTCGCGGGATCAATCCGATGCCGACTCCGGGCGGTGGCGCGAGCCGGTGCATCGGAGTCGAAGCTCTCCGTTCGGCATGCCGCTTGCGTCTGCGGGCCTTCAGGACAGCGAAGAGATTCATGGAGCTACCGAGGCATCGAAGGAGGCCCTGAGGCTACGGACTCGATGCCACCTTCGCCTTGCGCCCGATCAAGCCTGCGTGCTGCGCCGAGCCTTCATCTGCGAGCCCGAGCGCCCGGTGCCGTTGCGCTGGCGCAAGTTCCTTGCTCTGCGGATGCTGCATCGTTCACGTTTCCGCGATTGCCAGGAGCCTCCAATGTCGATCCTGCCTCTGAACCTCGACGCCGACATGTGGCGCTGCCGGTGCTGGTGGTTCGCGCGCTGATCGATCGACGCAATCTCGCGCGGGCTCTCGAACTCCGACCTGCACAGTGAATCACGGGGGGCCAGAGCATCAGCCGGATAGGGATCGTCCGATAGCGACGGATGCCAGTCCGCCTGTGAGGGTACTGGCGCTCGGCATCAGGTGTTCACGGCAGACACCCCGGCTGCATCGAGGCGATGTCTGGCGACGCGGTTACCGGGCGATGGCTGAGTGCCCGGTTTCTCCGGCTTGCAGGTGTCGCCGCAACCTTGCCGAGGGCCGGCCGCCGAGATGCCGCCTTCATTGGGAAGCCACGGTGCCGAAGGAAGGATAGGTCACGCGTGGGCGCGCTGCTCCAGTGAACACGCCGCGCTCCGAGGTCTCCCGCTCGACGTTGCGACGCAGTGCGCGCGCGAGCTTCGCGAGATCCTCCGCCATCGATTCGAGCAAGTCATCAGCCGAGACGATGCCCACCACGCCGCCGTCATCGTCGACCACGAGGAGCCGGCGTACGCCCGCGCTTTCCATCGCGTCGGCGGCTTCCCGCAAGCCGGCGCTGGACGGCACCGCCAGAGGACGGCCGTGCACGAGTTCGCCCACCGGCTGGTCAGACTGGACCTGGGCATGCCCCAGGCCATCGAGTGCAAGGTCGCGGTCCGTCACGAGCCCGACCACTGTCGATGGTGTGTCGTTGGTCACGACCACCAGCGATCCCACGTGCTGTTCGCACATCAGGGTCGCAGCCTCGCGCAAGCTTGCAGTCGCAGGAATGCCGACGACTTCGCGTTTGCAGAGCGATTTGAGATTCATTTTGCTCTCCGTAGTCCAGAAAGGCCGTGCAGGACGCGCGGCGTGGCAAGTCTGGTGTGCGTCCAACTCACCGCGCTTGATCTGCATCAAGCTCGCCGTGCTTCTCCGCACCGACCCGGAGCAAAGCCGTTGATGCATGGCTTGATCCACCGCAATGCCGGGT
Organism: Variovorax atrisoli; assembly: GCF_014195185.1. NCBI lineage: Bacteria > Pseudomonadati > Pseudomonadota > Betaproteobacteria > Burkholderiales > Comamonadaceae > Variovorax > Variovorax atrisoli. The sequence continues at coordinate 279,571 of NZ_JACIBG010000008.1, forward strand.
TGCCGGATGGTCCTAGATTGAGCGTCCTGTACGCGCTTTCGAAACGCGGTACGCGGTGTACCAAGGAGTTTCGATGATTTCCGAACCACATCCGCCCGCAGCGTCTGCCAATCCTGCCGCATCTTCAGCGGGCCTCTTCGATGTACGGCCCCAAGCCGAGGAGCGCCTCCATCCGCGGTTTCGCATGCTTCGGCACCGGGCCGACCTTGCGCCGGCGCGCGACTTGGTGCTCGAACTTCACGCCAAGGCCCTTGGGGACGCGCAACCCGGCCATGTCGAGGAATTCCGGACTGGCGATTTCGATGCTGCGCTCTTCAGGCTCTTCCTGTTCGCGCTTTTCGACGATGCCGGCCACTGCATCGACATCCGAAACCACGAGCCGGACTTCGTACTTTCCAAGGGGGAACGACGGCGGCGGTCGATGCGTTGACCGTCGGCATTCCGTCCAGCGGAGTCGCCGAGCCACGGACGGCAACGACGTCGCCCATGGGCGCGATGCAGGCATCTGGGGCCGGCAGCGGCCTTGTGGGCAAGCTGCAAGGACGGCAATGGTGCCTGCCCTGCGTCGCAGGCCATCCCTTCGTCATTGCCATCCAGGATTTCGACCATGCGGCGATGCCTCGCGGTGCTCCGCCGGGTGCGTTGCTGCATTTTCTCTTCGGCGGATCAGACCCTGCGCAGGATCTGGATGACCTGTTTCCCAAGGGCTTCTTCGGCCAGCAGGACGCAGAGCACGTTTCGGCCATCCTGTTCTGCAACGACGCAACGATCGCCAAGTTCAATCGGCTCGGCCAGCAAAGACAGCCTGCAGGGGCTGCGAGGATGCTTCGCCACGGGGCCTGCCTCTCGGACGACGGCGCCGTTTCAGCATCGACAGGGTACATCTACGAGGTGGGCCGGAAGGGTGCCCACATCGAGACATGGAACGAGGGCACCGTGCTCATCCACAACCCGCGTGCCGTGCAGCCATTGCCGGCAAACTGGCTCGGCGCGGCGGCGGAGTTGGAGTTCTCCGACGGAAGGATCGTCGAGCGCTTCGCGACGGGCTTTCACCCGATCTCGTCGCATACCGAATTGTTCGGCAGCGACATACCGGCCTGGTGGGTCGAAAGGCGAATGGAACTCCTTGAGAGAGAGTGCGCAGCCCATCATTCCGAACACGTGCACTCGCCCGAACTCCGGCCGCCGCGGGCGGCGAGGAAGTGAGGGACATCGTTGCCGCTTTTCGTGAACCTCGCGGCGATCACACCGATCGGCACGCCCATCGGCGGCACCAGCACAGAACTGGCTGCAGGCTTTACGCTGGACGTGAGTCCGAGCACGAGCCTCTACGGCGAACTCGGCAAGCTGTGGGCCTCGGGCGGCGCGGCGCGCGTGGGCAGTTCGATCAACGCGGGTCTGGGGGGCGGGTGAAGTGATGAGGCTGAGGGCCTGGCCGACGAGACGCAGCCGTGGGCATCGGGATGCTCCCCGACCATGCGGCCATCTGCCACGACCCCTGCTGTCCCGGCACCGGCCACTCAGTGGTAGTCGTCTTCGCGCTGATGCCGAATTGCAGAAACCACGACCTCGTGTTCGCCGACGATGTGGAACAGGGCGACATAGCCTGATCCACCGAATGGAATCACCAGTTCGCGTTCGAGCCGATCATCCGATGCAATCCTGCACGTGAAGGGGTTCGACTCAAGAATGCGGAACTCCCTTCGGATGGCCTGCATGGCTCTGTCCGGAAGATCCCAGTCGCCGTGCTCGAGCGCCGCGCCGAGCAGAAAAGCTTCCAGCCGTTGAAGGTCCTCGAGGGCTCCCCGCGTCAACCTGACGAGGAAACTCACGACCCTTGCTTCGAGCCGCTGTCGCGCTTCTTCTCGGCGAGGCGTGCGGCTTCGAGCCGAGACTGCATCGCGTAGAGGACCTCATCCGCGGCGTAGAGCTCACCGGTTTCGCGAGCATGGGCGAGTGAGGCGCGTCCCCGCGCGACGAAGTCCTGTTGCGCCTTGCGTCGCCGAGCAGCATCGATTGCCGCCTGCTCGACGAAGTTCGACAGCGTTTCGCCCTCGACGAGGACGCTCTCTATCTGCTGCCGCACCGAGGCCAGTACGCGGACGGGGGGAAGTTGCGCCGTTTTCATCCGCCGATTGTAGTGCAAATGCTATGCGTGAGTCGATGGCACGCCGTTGCTCAAGGCGCAGATCGTCCTGCCAGCGCCAGACAGCAGGACCGCCGATCACGCCGATCACTCAGAGTATATTGAGAGGGTCCGTCCCCACCGATCCGAGATCCCATGGCCCAAACCACGGCGAGCGCGCCGACCGTTCGCAAGCAGCGCCTGCAAGGCAGCGAAGACGCGGCCGAGCTGCTTTCTCCGCAGAGCGACACGCTGACCGCCAGGGTCTACCAGAAGCTGCGCCACGCGCTCATGACCGGCGCGCTGCTACCCGAGCAGGTGCTGACGGTGCGCGGTGTCGCCGAGGAGTTCGGGGTGAGCCTCACCCCCGTGCGCGAGGCGGTGCAGCGCCTCGTGGTGGAGCACGGCCTCGAAGTGGTCAACGGGCGGGTCATCCGCGTGCCGCGGCTGGACATCGAGACCTATCGCGAGATCCTCAAGATCCGCATGGAGCTCGAATGCCTTGCGGCGAAGGAGGCCGCGCCGCGCATCGCCAACGAGGAGATCGAGCGGCTCGATGCGGTGGTGCAGGCGCACCTGGCGGCGATCCAGGCGGGCGATGCGCACCAGACCCTGGTGAGGAACACGGATTTTCACCTCTCAATATATCGAGCTTCCGGCCAGCCGATCCTCGTGCGGATCATCGAGGGCCTGTGGCTGCGCGTCGGCCCGACCCTGAACCTGCTGTTTCCGCAGTACTGCGGCAGCCTGGCCGGCCACGAGACGCATCTGGTGGCAATGGATGCCCTGCGGCGCCGCGATGGCGATGCACTGGGCCAGTCGATGCGCGAGGACCTCGTGCACGGGTCGCGGTACCTGATACGCCTGCTCAAGCCCTGAGCTTTCTGGTGGGGGAGGGTTTTGGAGCATCTTGAATATATTCAAGAGCCATAAACTGCCGGCCAAGCCCACCGAACGGGGGCTTCGTTGTCCTTCGCTGACCAGGAAAGGCCGTCCGTATGAAGCTCAATCTCTCGCGTCGCGAGTTCCACCTCGCGGCCGCCCACATGCTGCTCGCCTCGTCCGCCGGCGGCGCGCTGCTCGGCGCCGCGACGCCTGCCCTCGCGCAGTCGCGCTCGGTCAGGCTGGGCACCTTCGGTGCCATCGACGCGCAGAACTACATCCGCGCGAAGAACCTGTCGGCCAAGACCTTCGGGCCTGGTGTCGGCAGCGAGTTCGTGACGGTGCGCGCCGGCTCGGAGGTGATCTCGGCCATGGCCGGCGGCAGCCTGGACATGTGCAACATCGGCTCCAGCCCGATGATGGTGGGCTATGCGAACGGCCTGAAGGCCTCGATGGTGTACGTCTACAAGAACATCGTCGACAGCGAGTGCCTGGTGGTGCAGGGCAACTCGGGCATCACCACGGTGGCCGGCCTCAAGGGCAAGAAGATCGGCCTGCCGTTCAACACCTCGGTGCACTTCGCGGCAGTGGCCGCGCTCAAGTTCGCAGGGCTCGGCCTGGGCGACGTGCAGCTCATCAACATGCGCGCCGACCAGATCGCCTCGGCCTGGCAGCGCCGCGAGATCGATGCAAGCTACATCTGGGTGCCGGTGCTGCCGCGGCTGACCGACGACGGCGGCAAGATCATCTTCAAGACCGGCGACCTCAACCAGAAGAACCTGCTGATCTTCGACGGCCTGCTGGTGCGCGACGAGTTCAAGCAGAAGTCGCCCGACCTGGTGCTGGCCTTCCTCAAGGACTACGAGCAGATCGCGCGCGGCTTCAAGCAGGATCCGAAGGACGCGGTCGAGACCATGACCAAGTTCCTCAACGTCGACGAAGCGGCCGTGATGCGCTCGCTGAACACCTTTTATCCGGTCCCTGCGAGCGAACAGCTCAGCAGCCGCTGGATGGGCAAGCCGGGCGAGAAGGACACCGGCGTGCTCAAGACGCTGCAGACGCAGGCGCAGTTCCTGCTGGACTCGGGACAGATCTCGGCAATGCCCAAGGACCTGGGCGGACTCGTCGATTCGAGTTTCGTCGCGCGGATGGTCGGGTGAGGAGGCATGAGCAAGGTTGAGTCTTCCGCGGCGGCACCCAAGGTCCGCTTCGAGCAGGTCAGCAAGCGCTTCGGCCAGGGGCCGGATGCGGTGCAGGCGCTGGAACCCATCACGCTGGACATCGCCGAGGGCGAATTCACCTGCCTGCTGGGGCCGTCGGGCTGCGGCAAGAGCACGCTGCTGAACCTGCTCGCAGGATTCGAGCAGCCGACCACCGGCCGCGTGCTCATGGACGGGCTGCCGGTGCGCGGACCCGATCCGCGCCGCGGTGTGGTGTTCCAGCAGGGCGCGCTCTTCACCTGGATGAATGTCCGCGACAACGTCGCCTTCGGCCCGCTGGCCACCGGCAAGGGCAAGGAGGAGGCGGCGCGCATCGCAGCGCGCTACGTCGAGATGGTCGGGCTCGGCGCCTTCGCGACGCGCTACCCGTACGAGTTGTCGGGCGGCATGCAGCAGCGCGTGGGCATCGCGCGTGCACTGGCCAACGACCCGGAGATCCTGCTGATGGACGAGCCCTTCGCCGCGCTCGACGCGCAGACGCGCGAGCTGCTGCAGGAAGAGATCCGCCGGATCTGGCAGGAGACGCGCAAGACGGTGCTGTGGATCACCCACAGCATCGACGAGGCGCTGTTCCTCGCCACGCACATCGTGGTGATGTCGGCACGCCCGGGGCGCATCAAGGCGAGCTTCAGGCCCTCGTTCTCGCACAGCGCCGACCCGGCCGTGGTCGCGAGTCCGGAGTTCGTGCGCATGAAGGCCGAGATCTTCAGCCTGCTGCGCGAGGAGGCGCTGACCGCGCAACGTCAGGAGGGCGTGCGATGAGCGCGGATGCGGCGGCGGCGGGGCGCAAGGGGCGCTCGCGCTGGATCAACCTCGGCTCTTTCGCCGCGCTGCTCGCGCTGTGGGCGCTCATCACGGCGCCTCTCGTCGATGGCAAGCCGCTGGTGGCGCCGCTGTTCCTGCCTTCGCCCGGCTCGGTCTGGCAGACCTTCCTGCAGCTCATGAACAACGGCTACCAGGGCAAGACGCTCGCGCACCACGTGGGCATCAGCCTCTTTCGCTTCGGGCTGGCCTTCGCGCTGACGGTGCTGCTGGCGGTGCCGCTGGGGCTGTGGATGGGAATGAACGAGACGGTCAAGGCGGTACTCGATCCGCCGATCGAGATCTCGAGGCCGATGCCCAAGCTCGCGCTGCTGCCACTGCTGATCATCTGGTTCGGCATCGGCGAAGTGGCCAAGGTCGTGATCATCGTGCTCGCGCTGTTCCCGATCCTGTCGATCAGCGCGATGCAGGCAGTGCGCGGCGTGGGCAGGCGCAAGGTGCAGGCCGCGATGGCGCTGGGCGCCTCGCGCGGCATGATCTTCCGCCGCGTGATCTTTCCGGCGAGCCTGCCGGGCATCTTCACCAGCATCCGCGTGAGCATCGGCATCGGCGTCACTATGCTGGTGGGCGCCGAGATGATCGCCACCAACGCGGGCATCGCCTACATGGCGATGTCGGCGTCGGATTTCCTGCTTACCAACGTCGTGATCGTCGGCGCGCTGATCATGGCCGTGTTGGGCTATGCGCTCGACCTGCTTGCGCGCGCGCTCGAGAACAAGGTCGTCCACTGGGGCGGCCGGGAAGGATGACCCTCGCCATGTCTGCAAGACTCCCCGATCACGGCATCGCCTGGGACGAACTCCGTCCACGCATGGAAGAGGCCGGCCGGCACGACGCCGACTGGCGCGGCGGCCGGCTGCCGATGTTCATCCACTACGCCGGCGACGACGTGCTCGACGTCGCCAAGCAGGCCTACCTGATGTACTTCTCGGAGAATGGCCTGGGCCCGCGCGCCTTCGCAAGCCTCGACCGCTTCGAGAAGGACGTGGTGTCCATGGGTCTGGGCCTGCTGCACGGCGGGCCCGAGGCCTGCGGCGCGATGACCACCGGCGGCACCGAGAGCATCTTCCTGGCCGTGAAGTGCGCGCGAGACCGCTTCCTGGCGCAGCGGCCAGGCGGCAACGCCAGGCCGCAGATCCTCATGGCGCGCAGCGCGCACCCGGCCTTCGACAAGGCGGCCCACTTCCTCGGGCTGGAGCCGGTGCGCACGCCGCTCGATGCCGACTTCCGCGCCGACCCGGCGGCGATGCGGGCTGCGCTCATGCCCCACACCGCGATGGTCGTGGGCTCCGCACCGAGCTTTCCGCACGGCGTGGTCGATCCGATTCCCGAGCTGGCAGCACTGGCGCGCGCGCATGGCACCTGGATGCACGTGGATGCCTGCGTGGGCGGCTATTTCGCACCGTTCGCGCGCGAGCTGGGCGCCGACATCCCCGACTTCGATTTCGCGGTGGAGGGCGTGACTTCCATCTCGGCCGACCTGCACAAGTACGGCTACACGGCCAAGGGCGCCTCCACGCTGTTCTTTGCCGATCCCGATGCCTTCGCGCTGATGGGCTACGCCTTCGACGACTGGCCGCGCGGGCAGTACTTCACCCACACGCTGGTCGGCACGCGCGCGGGCGGCGCGATCGCAGCGGCCTGGGCCGTCATGAACTACCTGGGCCGCGACGGCTACCTGCGCATCGCGCAGCGTGTGCTGAACGTGCGGCGATCGATGCAGGCCGGCCTCGAAGCCATGGGGCTGCCGACCATCGGCCGGCCCGAGTTGTCGATCTTCGCTTTCGGCTCGCCGCAGCGCGACATGGGCGCCGTCGGCCGCGGCATGGGCGCGCGCGGGTGGACCGTGGGCTACGTGAACGACCCGCCGGGCATCCACCACATGCTCAACCTCACCCACGAGCCGGTGGTGCAGCAGTACCTGTCGGACATGGCTGCGGTGCTCATGGACCCGGCGACCAGCGCGCAGGGGAGGGGGACTGCGGTGGAGGCGAAATACTGAGGCTGCCCGAGCATCGTTGAGGCTTTGGGAGCGGTTGCAGAGGCAGGCATGCAAAGGTTCGCCGCTTGTGGCTAGCCCGCACGCCTGGTGCGAAATTCCCCAGGCGTCATCCCCTGGATCCGCCGGAAGTGCCGGTTGAAGTTCGAGATGTTGTTGAACCCCACCTCGTAGCAGATGCTGCTCACCTGCTGGCGCGTGGACACCAGAAGGCGGCAGGCCTCGGCCACGCGCAGGCCGATCACGAAGTCGGTGAAGGTCTGGCCGGTGGCGCGGCGGAAGCTGCGCGAGAAGGTGTTCTCGCGCATGCCCACGATCGCGCCGACCTCGGGCAGCGACAGGGCGTCGGCATAGTGTTCGCGGATGTGATCGAGCGCCTTGTCGATGCGCAGGCTGCGGGCGTCCTCGCCGAGGTCTTCACCGGACGGGGCCACGCCGCAGAGCAGGCGGTAGTCGGGCCACTGCGCCAGTTCGTTCAGCAGCGCGGTGAATTCGGAGAAGCGTGCAAGCCCGTGCAGCGTCGCGATGCGCCGCAGGCGTGCGAGCGTGTCGGCCTCCAGGCCGATGAACTGCACGCCCAGGCGTGCGCGGGCCAGCATCGGCCCGGCATCGGCGAGTTCGGGGAAGAGCGCCATGCCGCGCTTCAGCGGCTCGTCGCCGAAGCGCAGCACCAGTCCCTGCGTATCGCTGCCGCCGGACTGCATGCGGTGCTCGAAGGCGAGGCTGCGCGGCAGGTGGGGGCCGAGCAGCACGACGGTATGGGGCGCGAAGCTGTGCGTTCGTTCGTCGTCGCCGCTGCCGATGCGAAGCCGCCCCGGTGCCGCGCCGATCAGGTGCAGTTCGTGATCGTGCAGGCAGCGCGCTGGGCTCGCCTGAGAAGACGCGGTGGCGACTTCACAGCGGACGGTGGTGGACACCGCGCACGCTTCGACGGGCGCCGGTGCATGCCACGTGCGCGGCTCCATGCGACGCGGAGCCTGCCGCGTCACCTGCGGCACGGGAGGCAGGGGCCTCGGGGGAACGCGCGGGGCGAAGGCCGGGGACATCGTATTCAGCAAGACCGGGTTTCCTCCAGCAAATCTTCGATGGACGACGGCGACCCTCGGGTCGTCAGCTTCGACGTGCCGGCGGCGGCACGGCTGTCTGCTGCTGGAACGCGGCAAGCAGCTTGTATTCCTCGCTCAGCTTGCGCGGCAGCGACAGATATACCGGCAGCAGTTGGCGGTAGAGGGCCGCGTTCTTGGTGTTGGGCGTGTGGCGATGGGTGGCGCCAACCATGCCCGCGACCGCGTCGAGCGAGTCGACGTGGCCCAGCGCGTAGAGCCCGAGCACTGCAGCGCCGAGGCAGGAGCTCTCGAAGCTCTCGGGCACGACCACCTCGCGGTCGAACACGTCGGCCATCATCTGGCGCCACATGCCCGAGCGCGCGAAGCCGCCAGTGGCCTTGATGCGAGCGCTGCGCCCGGCAATGGATTCGACCGCCGGCAGGATGCTGTGCAGGTTGAAGATCACGCCCTCCAGCACCGCGCGGATCATGTGCTCCTTGCGGTGGTGGATGCCCAGCCCGAAGAAGGAGCCGCGCAGGTCGGCGTTCCAGTAGGGCGCGCGCTCGCCCGTGAGGAAGGGGTGGAACACCAGCCCTTCGGAGCCTGCCGACACGCGCTCGGCGATGCGCGTGAGCACCTCGTAGGTGTCGATGCCCAGGCGCTTGGCGGTCTCGGCCTCGGCCGACGCGAACTCGTCGCGCACCCAGCGCAGGATGATGCCGCCGTTGTTCACCGGGCCGCCCACCACCCAGCGGCCCTCGGCGAGCGCGTAGCAGAAGGTGCGGCCCTCGGGGTCGGTCATGGGGTGGTCGACCACGGTGCGCATGGCGCCGCTGGTGCCGATGGTCACGGCCACCTCGCCGGGCGCCATCGCGTTCACGCCGAGGTTGGAGAGCACGCCGTCGTTGGCGCCGATGACGAAGGGCGTGTCGCGCGACAGGCCCAGCCGCGCGGCAACGTCGGGCGCGAGGCCCTCGACGTGCCAGGTGGTCGGCACCGGCTGCGAGAGCTGCCCGGCGCGCACGCCTGCGAGCGCGAGCGCGCCCTCGTCCCAGTCGAGCCGCTCGATATTGAAAAGCCCTGTGGCCGAAGCGATCGAGTGGTCGACCTGCCACTGGCCGAAGAGCCTGAAGAAGACGTACTCCTTGATGCCGACGAAGCGCGCGGCGCGCGAGAAGAGCTCGGCGCGCTCGTGGCGCAGCCACACCAGCTTGGCCAGCGGCGACATCGGATGGATCGGCGTGCCCGTGCGGCGGTAGATCGCGAGGCCGTCCCACTCGTCGCGGATGCGCGTGGCCCAGGCCGAGGCGCGGTGGTCGGCCCAGGTGATGCTGTTCGTGAGCGGCACGCCTTCGTCGTCGACCAGGATCAGGCTGTGCATCGCCGCGCTGAAGGACACGGCGAGCACGTCGCCGGGCGCGGCCCTGGTCTGCTTCACGCAGCTGGCGATGGCCGAGAGAACGGCCTCGAAGATCTGCTGCGGGTCCTGCTCGGCGGCGGCAGCCTCGGGCTGCAGGAGCGGGTATTCGGTCGCGTCGTGCGCCAGCACCCGGCCCGCGGGCGTGAAGGCCACGGCCTTCGTGCTGGTGGTTCCGATATCGACGCCGATGACGATGCGACCCATGCTTTTCTCCTCAGACGACCATGCTCAGCAGCATGATGAAGATGATGGCCACGACCGAGATCAGCGTTTCCATCACGGTCCAGGTCTTGAAGGTCTCGGCCACGCTCATGTTGAAGTATTGCTTCACCAGCCAGAAGCCCGCGTCGTTGACGTGCGAAAGAATCAGCGAACCCGCGCCGGTGGCCAGCACAAGCAGTTCGCGGTTCACGCCCGGCACCATGGTCGCCAGCGGCGCGACGATGCCCGCGCCGGTGATGGTCGCGACCGTGGCCGAGCCGGTGGCGATGCGGATCAGCCCCGCCACCAGCCAGGCCAGGAGGATCGGCGAGACCTGCGCATGCAGCGCCATCTGCCCGATCGCGTTGCCCACGCCGCTGGCCACCAGCATCTGCTTGAAGCCGCCGCCCGCACCGATGATCAGCACGATGGCCGCGGTGGGTGCGAGGCTGTCGTCGACGAACTTCATGATCTGCTTGGCCGTGAAGCCGCGCGCGGTGCCGAAGGTGTAGAGCGACAGCAGCAGCGCCGCCAGCAGCGCGGTGATCGGGTGGCCGATGAAGTCCATCCACTGGCGCACGATGTTCTTCTCGTCGAGCGCCACGTCGGCGAAGGTCTTCAGCAGCATCAGCGCCACCGGCAGCAGCACGGTGATGAGCGTGATGCCGAAGCCGGGCAGCTCGCGCGCCTCGGGTTCGCGCGCCAGCTGCTCCATCAGCTCGGGCGAGGCCTCGCCGGGGACGTACTTCGAGATGAACTTGCCGAAGATCGGACCCGCGATCATCGCGGTGGGCAGGCCGACGATCAGGCCGTAGAAGATGGTCTTGCCGATGTCGGCGTTGAACACGCCGATCGCCAGGAGCGGCCCCGGATGCGGCGGCACCAGGCCGTGCACCACCGACAGGCCCGCCAGCAGCGGGATGCCGATGCGGATGAGCGACACGCCGGTGCGCCGCGCCACGATGAACACCAGCGGGATCAGCAGCACGAAGCCGATCTCGAAGAACAGCGGGATGCCCACCAGGAAGGCCGCGAACATCATCGCCCAGTGCACGCGCTCGCGGCCGAAGGCGTCGATCAGCGTACGTGCGATGCGGTCGGCGCCGCCCGACTCCGCCATCATCTTGCCGAGCATGGTGCCCAGGCCGAGCACGATGCCCACGAAGCCCAGCACGCCGCCGAAGCCGTCCTGGAAGGACTTCATCACTTTGTCCACCGGCATGCCCGAGGTCAGGCCCAGGAAGCCGGCGGCCAGCGTCAGCGCGATGAAGGGGTGCACGCGCCAGCGCGTGATCAGAAGGATCAGCCCGACGATCGCCACCAGGGCGTCGACGAGCAGGAAGATCTCTTGGCTCATTCCGAACATGGTTGTCTCCTGGAACCGGGCCTTCCGGCAAAGAAAGGAAGGCGAGCAAGGCGGTGGCCCGGCGATGCGGAAGCGTTTGGATAGCGCTGTCCTGCACAATTCAAAAAATGCCAGCTTGGACATGCGCTCGGGTTTTTCCGAACCTGCCCTGGGCTGGGATAGCGCTATCCTAGGACAGCGCTATCCAAAGCCGGATTGGTATTAACCCTGAGAAAAGTTCAACATGGCCGACACACCCGACCGCCCGCGATCCCGCTCCTCGAGCCACGTCACCCTCGACGACGTGGCCCGCGCCTGCGGCGTGAGCCCGATCACCGTGTCGCGCGCCCTGCGGGGTGCGCGCAACGTGGCGCCCGAACTGCGCGCCCGCGTGCAGGCGGCGGTCGACCAGCTCGGCTACGTGCCCAACGTGGCGGCGCGCGCGCTGGCATCCGCGCGCAGTTCGCACGTGGCGGTGCTGATCCCCTCGCTGACCAACCAGCTCTTCGTGGAGCTGCTCGAGGCGGTGCAAGACGCGCTGTCGCCGCACGGCTTCCAGTCGCTGATCGGTGTGACGCACTACGACCCGGCGCAGGAAGAGGCACTGCTGCGCAGCTATCTGTCGCAGCGACCCGCGGGCCTGCTGCTGGCGGGTTTCGACCGCAGCGCGGCCGCCAGGCAGATGCTCGAGCAGAGCAGGGCGCCCTGCGTCTACCTGATGGAAAACTCGAACGAGCCCGGGGTGCACAGCGTGGGCTTCTCGCAGCAGGACGCGGGCCGTGCCATCGTCGAGCATCTGCTGCAGGGCGGCCGCCGCCGCATCGCGTATGCCGCCGGCCAGCTCGATCCGCGCGTGATGATGCGACTGGAAGGCTACCGCGAGGCGCTGCGCGCGGCCGGCTGCCACGATCCGGCGCTCGAACTGCTGGAACCCGGCCCGACATCCCTGGCGCTGGGCGGCCGCCAGTTCGAGGACCTGCTCGCGCGCCACCCCGACGTGGACGCCATCTTCTATTGCAACGACGACCTCGCCCAGGGCGGGCTGCTGGCCGCGCTGCGTACCGGCGTGCCCGTGCCGCAGCGCGTGGCGATCGCCGGCTTCAACGATCTCGGCGGCAGCGACCAGATGCTGCCGCCGCTGACCACGGTGCGCACCCCGCGCCGCGAGATCGGCGAGCGTGCCGCCGCGATGCTGCTGGCGCTGATGCGCGGAGAGACGCTCGTGCAGCGCCGCGTCGACCTGGGTTTCGAACTGATGGTTCGGCAAAGCAGCTGAAGGGCGGCGCCGGCCACGCGCGACACCGGCGCAGCCTTCGAGCGGCAGGGCAATCGACTGCAGCAACGCCGCCGCACGGCGCCGGGAGTTTCGTGCCTGCTTCATGAAGCGCAGGCCTCAGCGAGAGCGCCCGTCGATCTGCGCCTCGGCCTGCAGCCAGTCCTGTTCGGCGTCGCCAGGTCCATCGCCGCGGCGCACGTAGGCCTCGTAGGCGGCACGGCGGATGCGTTCTTCGCGCGAGGCGGCGTCTTCGCGCCCGTCCTGTGCCGACTGCTCCGACCGTTGCTCCTGTTGCGGTGCGGGCGTGTCGGTCGGCGGGGGCGGTGTCTGTTCTTGCGCGGCGCCGACGGCAGTCGCCGCTGCTTCGCCGCTGTTCCTGCGCAGGTTCGTTCTCGGCATGGTCGTCTCCATGGAAGTCGTCGCTGGACGGTTGATGAGAAAGAGAAGGGCCACGCTAGGCAATGTGCGAAGCGGCGGTGTCAGACGGACGCCCGAACTGGCGCGGATTCGCAGGAAGAACGAAGAGGAAAGGAATGAAAAAGGCGAAGGACTGTTCGGGCACATCGATCAGTTCCTTCTCCTACACCAGCCGCGATGCACGGCGGGGAGCGTCGAAGACTCGATCCACCAAGCCAGGAGTGCACCTCATGAAACGCTCACAACGCCGATTCGCAGCCAGCCTCGCCATCGTTTCCTCCTTGCTCGCAGTGCCTGCCGCGTGGGCCGCCGACAAGCTCGCGGGCGCGGACGCGTCGATGCTCAAGGACATCGCCCAGGCCAACATCGCCGAGGTCGAGAGCGGCAAGATGGCCCTCGACAAAAGTTCCAATGCCGAGGTCAAGAAGTTCGCGCAGATGATGGTCGACGACCATTCCAAGGGGCTGGCCGACGTGAAGATGCTGGCCTCCGCCAAGGGCACCGAGCTGCCCGACAGCCCCGATGCGAAGCACAAGGCCGTCGCGCTGGAGTTCAAGGCCCTGTCGGGCGGCATGTTCGACAGCCGCTACGTGAAGCAGGCCGGCGTCGGCGACCACGAGGCCACCGAGAAGCTGCTGAAGAAGACCCAGGCCGAGGCGAAGGACGCAGACCTTAAGGCCCTCGCCGGCAAGATGCTGCCGGTGGTGCAGACGCATTTGCAGCACGCCCGCACGCTCGAAGCCGGCCTGGCGAAGAAGTAAGGCGGACATGGTCGTGCAACCGCCAGAGGAAATCCGATGAGCGATTCGGCGAACAGGGCTGGCCGGCCAGGCCGCAGGCTGATGGCCGCGCTGGTAGTCCTTATCGCGATCCTCGTGGTCGGCACGCTGTTCTTCTATGGCCTGCGCAGGCCCGAGCAGGGGCCGGGCAACGTGCCGGCCCAGGGCGAGGCGCCGCCGCTGCGGGACAACGGAAGTCCGCCCGCGTCGAAATAGCGAAATCGCGCAGGCAGCCCTGGCTCTCCGACGCCGCCCAGTTGCGCAAACGGCTCGCGAAGCGAGCGCCGCAGGGCCACCCGTGCGGGGCGGCGCCCTCAGCGCGCAGGCGGTGGGGGCACCGGCCGCAGCAGGTGCGTGAGGATGTCGGCCAGCCGCTCGACGTCCACCGGCTTGGTGAGGTGGCTGTGGAATCCGGCCTCGTAGCTCGTCTCCCGGTCGCTCGCCTGCCCGTAGCCCGTCACCGCGATGGCCACGGGCGGGTCGACCAGTTCGGCGCGCAGCCGGCGCACCACCGCATGGCCGTCGAGGTCGGGCATGCCGATGTCGATCAGCATCACCTCGGGCCGCAGCTCCTTCGCCGCCTCCAGGGCCGCGACGCCGCCGTGGACCACCCTGGTGTCGTAGCCGAGGGCCTGCACGAGCAATGACAGCGTCTCGGCCGCGTCCTTGTTGTCGTCCACCACCAGCACCAGGCTGTCGCCGGCCGAGCGCAGCGCGCCGCCGCCGGGCTCGGGCTTCGCTGCGGAGGGCAGCTGCACCAGGAATTCGCTGCCCTCGCCGGGGCGCCCGCTGGAGAACACGCTCACGCGTCCGCCGTGGAGCGCCACCAGCTGCTGCACCAGGCTCAGTCCCAGGCCGAGCCCGCCGCTGCTTCGCGCGACGTCCTGCTCGCCCTGCACGAAGAGGTCGAAGATGCGCTGCAGGTCCTGCGGCTGCACGCCCATGCCGTTGTCGCGCACGGTGATCTCCGCCTCCGGCAGTCCGGACGCGGTGTTGGTGGCGCCAAGGCCCAGCGAGACGCAGACCTCTCCGCCGATGGGCGTGAACTTGCAGGCGTTGTGCAGCAGGTTGCTCACCACCTGCACGATGCGCGCGCGGTCGCCGGTGATCCACGGGTCCGCGGCGTCGACCTGCACGTCGAGCCGCTGCTCCTTCTGCGCCGCCAGCGCGCGCACCGCGTCGGCCGCATCCATCACCGCATCGCGCAGCCGCACCGGCTTGGCCTCCAGCTGGATCTTGCCGCTGGTGATGCGGCCCACGTCGAGCAGGTCGTCGATCAGCCGCGTCATCTGCTTGAGCTGGCGGTCGATGATGTCGCGCGTCATGCGCAGCACGCGCGACTCGGTCTGCTCGCGCTTGAGCAGCTCCACCGCATTGGAGATCGGTGCGAGCGGGTTGCGCAGCTCGTGGCCCAGCATGGCCAGGAAGGTGGTCATGCGCCGCCCCTCGTCCTCCAGCGTGGTGATGCGGCGGCGCTCGGTGAGGTCGCGCGTGACCTTCGCGAAGCCCCTGTGGCGGCCTGCGCGGTCGTACACCGCCGTGATGACCACGCTGGCCCAGAAGCGGCTGCCGTCCTTGCGCACGCGCCAGCCTTCGTCCTCGAAGCGCCCGTCGCGCAAGGCGTTGCGCAACTCCTCGGCAGGCCATCCGCGCGCGGCCACCTCGGGCGGGTAGAACTTCGAGAAGTGCTGGCCGATGATCTCCTCAGCCGTGTAGCCCTTGTTGTGCTGCGCGCCGAGGTTCCAGCTCACGATGTGGCCGCCGGGGTCGAGCATGAAGATCGCGTAGTCCTTCACACCCTCGATGATCAGGCGGAAGCGCTCCTCGCTCGCGCGCAGCAGTTCCTCCTGCTGGCGACGCTCGGTGAAGTCGCGCGTGATCTGGGCGAAGCCCCGCAGCGTGCCGTCGGCGCCGTTCAAGCGCGTGAGCGTCGTCTCGCCCCAGAAGCGCGTGGCGTCGTGCCGCGCGAGCCAGCCTTCGCCGCGAAAGCGGCCGCTGTCGCGCGCCTGTTGCAGCTCCTTCGGGAGATTGCCCTCGTCGAGCGCCTCGACCGGATGGAAGCGCGAGAAGTGCTGCCCGACGATGTCGTGGCTTTCGCAGCCGTACAGAAGCTGCGCCGCCCGGTTGCCTTCCACGATGGCGCCCTCGGGGTCGAGCAGCAGGATGGCGTGGTCGTCGAGGGTTTCCACCAGCAGGCGGAAGTCGGCGTCGGTCAGTGTCGCGGGAGAAAGCGGCGCTCCGGACGGGGACCGGGGAGCCGAAGCAAAGGGCTCACCGGCCATGGTGCATGGCCTCGGGGACGGTGCTGGCGGGTCGCTCGGGCAGGTGATCGGGCATGGTAGAAAAATGTAGCAAAGCAAGCCCCGGGCGTGTGTCGTCTTTCTTCCCGCGCTTGATCCGCCGGGCCAGGGGCCGCTGCCGCGGCCTGGACGTGCTTGCCGCAGCGCCTGCTCGCGGCTGCGGGTCGAAATCTGTGCGGCCCCTCCTACAAGCGAAGTGGCGTTGCTTACCGTGGCGTCAGGCGTGCGGGTGTCCCACGATGAACATCGATGGAGTCATCCATCCCCGCCTTCCTCCCTGAGCGGGACCTGGTGCGTGACAGCACGAGGTTTGAAGCCCGGCACCTTGCCGGGTTCTTTTTTTGCTCCGCATCGTGCGGCAAGACGGGCCTGCGCTCTGCGCCACGTCCTACCCGGCGCTGCGGCGATCGATCGCGAAATCCGGTGTCATGGCGAACCGATTGACCCACGCCTTGCTGCTTCTGCAGCGGTTGGCCTATGCGCGCATCCTCTGCGAATTCCATCGCCAGAGGCAGGTGCATGGGGGCGGTGCGATGTCGCCGCCCGAGGCGGTGACCGCCTGCCGCCGTCTGAGGTCGTGCGAGGCCAACTGGGAGCACTGCCGTACGGAACTGGTCGATTCGCCGCTGGCCGCGTCGGTGCGCGTGGCGCGTGCACTGCATCTGCAGCGGATGCTCGGCAGCGCCGCAGCCCGCCTCGCGCCATGGAACGACCGCAGCGACCTGGCGAGCAGTCCTCCGTCGCACCTCTTCGAGTGGGTCTCGCATGACTACGAACGGCTGGAACTCGCCGAGCTCGAGGATGCGATGACGCCCGAGGAGACCGCGCTGTATGCGCAGTCGCTGGAGAGCCTGCTGCGTTGACCGCATACGGCAGCGGCTACGAAGCGCGAGCGTCTCAACCACCGCATCACTGCGGAGAGTCCTACAAGCGCTGCCTTGACAACGGCCTAGCTTGAACACATCGAGACGCCGGCTCAAGACAAGCCAAGCTCATCCCGCCCCTGGCCGGTTCTCCCTTCATTTCCGGCCCTGCCTTGTTCGAAGCCTCCACCAAGTCCGCCATGCCCAAGACCCTCAGGACCCGCCCATCGGCTGCTGCCAGAAGCCGGCAGCACGATCTGCCCGCGCGCAAGGCGATCGAGTCCCATGATGCGTAAGAGACCCACGGCACGCCAGTTGCGTGCGGCGAACTATCTGAATCTGCTCGAAGCGCTGTCGACGCAGACGCTGCCCGCGGTGTGCTCGAAGCCTGAGGACATCGATTGCATCTTGGCGCTGAGAAGTGCCTCCTTGCTGGAGGCGCAGACCGAGCCGCCGGTGATCCTTCGCACGGGCGAGCGCTTCATTCCGCGTGCGGTCGTCACCGGCATCACGCCGGAGGGACGCATGGCGCTTCTGAAAGGCCGGCGCGGCATGCCGCGCGAGATGCCGCTGACGCCTCGGCGCTGAAGCCCTGCCTGGCTGGTCGCATGCCCTCTGCCATGCGTACACGGATGAGCATGGTCCGTCAGTTCTAGGGCGGAGGTTTCAGTCGCTCGGCGGAGCCTCGAGTTCCCGGTGGGCCATCTCGATCAGCTCGGGCTGGGCCGCGGATCGTGCAGTGACGACCGGGGCAGCAACGGCGGCTTGGCGAAAGACGGCTTGCATGCTCGTGCCGGATGGCCCGACCGCGGCCTCCTGGAGCGCCACTTCGAGCATGGTGCCGTCGCCGCAATCGAGCAGCACCGCGTCGCGCGAGATCGATGCGATCGTGGCGCCCGGTTCCACGTCCTGCCCTTTCTGCAGCGGCATCGCGCTCCCGCCGTCGAGCGACACGAGCGCGATGCCGTAGCTGCGGTCCCGCGACTGGACCACGCCGGAAAGCCTGATGTTCCCTGTGCACGACGAAGGCTTCGCAGCGGAAGCCGGCCACGCTGCCGTCCTGGACTGTTCTCCAGCGTAGGGGGCAAGGGGCGGTGTCGGCGTTCGGTGGTCCTCCTGCCCGCAGCCGTTCATCAGGCATGACGCACATGCCGACAAGACGAGAAGAAGACGACGCATGACCTGAAGAGTGCGAAAGCAGTGGCTGGTACGGGACGAGTCTGCGTCGGCGGCGAAGGGGCAGGCGCGTGGGTTTTCCCTCGTCGGAATTGACAGCCAACTGACAGCACCGCGCAAGTAGCCTCCACGCGCCATGCGAGTTCCTTCGCATGCAGCAGCCAAAAGACGGAGACAACAGATGAAATATCCCAAACGCGTTCTTGCGATCGCGGCCGGCGTCGTGTGCGCATCCTTGCTGGGGTGTGGCGGAAGCAACGGCGGCGGGTCGGGGGGCTTTCTGGGCCTTCCTCCCAGCAGCAGCAGCGGTGGTGCAACGCAAGGCCCCGGCGCTTCGAATCCGCCGCCACCCGCCCCGCCCGAAGACCCCTTGAAGGGCGCACCCGAGTTCGCGCGGATGACCTGGTTCGGCATCACCAACTGGCACTACCAGATCGGCGACAAGGGCGTGCTGCTCGATGGCGAAGTGGTCAACAGCGGCAGGGACGCCAACCCGGCCGCAGTGACGAAGGCTCTCGATGCACTCGTCGCTTCTCCCGTTCCCCCGCTGGGCAAGGATGCCGACGCCGCCTCGAAGCTCTCCGTCGATGTGATCCTGCTCGGCCACATCCACCCTGACCACTCGGTGCAGCTTCCGGAGTGGGCGAAGCAGACGGGGAAGATGGTCTACGCGCCTCCTGCCGAATGCGCGACGCTGGTGAGCAAGGGCATTCCCGCGGAGCAATGCGTGGGCCTCAAGGGCGGCGAGGTGATCAAGCTCGGCGAGTTCGCCTCCGTGCGCGCGGTTCGATGGGTGCACAGCGTGGACTGCGACGAGTACAGCAACGGCACGGGCGGCCCGGAGACCTTCGGCTTTCTCTTCACCGTCAAGACCCGAAGCGGCAAGGTCCTGAGCTGGTACACCTCCGACAGCGGTGCAGGCGGGCCCGACCTGACGACGCCGCGCAAGGTGACGACCGTCGACGGGCAGGGGGTCAGCACCACGACGACCTACGGTTCACCGCTGGCCAATCTCAAGTCCGCGATCAAGGACGCGGGCCTCGACGGCTTCGACATCTGGCAGGGCGGCCCGGAGTCCCGCATGGTCTACCAGGCCCGCACGGTGATACCGGCGTTCGGTGTGAAGACCTTCATGCCGCACCACCTCAACTCGCGTGCAGCCAACGGCCAGTCCTTCGCGCTGACCTACGGGATGCACTACGCCTATTCGGTCGACGATCAACCGAAGCTCAAGGAACTGCTGTCGACCCTGGATGTTCCGCAGATCTACCCGACCAACTATTTCGATGCGTGGGTCTACGACAAGGATGGCGTCCGGCCTGTCGACAACGCGGCGATGAAGGCTGTCTACGGCCTGCCGGCGCAAGGGGCCGGTCCGGGGCAGCAATATCCCAATCCCCGCGCGGGCAGCCTCGAATGCCCGGCCGATTGAGCGCATGAGCGCAGCGGCCGATCGCATGCGGCGGATCGCCGCGTCCGTGCGGGCGGCGGGCCGGGGGCTTCGAATGCCACTGGCCCAGGGCGTCTTCGCGGTCGCCCTCGTTCTTCTCCTGGGCGTCGTCGGCCGCACGGCCTGGGCGCACGGTGATTGGCCGCCGCGGCATGGCGGAATCATGAACGAGGGAGGGGAGACCTCCTTCGAGCTGGTGCAGGGCGCCCGAGGCGTGTACTTCTACCCCAGCGACCATGGAGAGCCGCTGTCCGCGCAAGGTGCGGTCGGCCAGCTCACCCGGGTTCATGGGGGTGCGGCACTCACCCATGACGCGAAGGCCGACGGCAAGGAGCGGCTGCTCGTGCAAGGGATTCGCGTGAAGGCAGGAGAAAGACTCACCTTGCGTGTCGTCTTCGCCGCAGGGAACATCGCCGTCGGGCGGTTCGTGGTTCCCCAGCCGGGGTCGAGCGTTCGCGAGGTGTCTACATCCTCAGCATCTTCCCGGGGTTCATGATGCCGAGCGGATCGAGTGCGCGCTTGATGTCGCGCATGAGATCGATGGCTTCGCCATGCTCGATCTCGATCTGCCCGATGCGGTGCAGGCCGACGCCGTGCTCGCCGGTGCAGGTGCCGCCAAGGCGGATCGCGCGCAGCGCCACGTCCTCGGCCAGGGCCTCCGCCTTGCGCCGTGCCGCAGGATCGGTGTCGTCGTAGATGATGCCCAGATGGAAGTTGCCGTCGCCCACGTGGCCGACGATGGGCGCGTACAGGCCGCTTTCACGGATGGCGGCCTCGGTCTCGGTGATGCATTCCACCAGCGCGGAGATGGGCACGCATGCGTCCGTACCCATGGAGCTCCAGCCGGGGTGCATCGCGAGGTTGGCGTGATAGCAGGAGTGCCGCGCCTTCCAAAGCCTGGAGCGGTCCTCGGGCCGATGGGCGTAGCGGAAACCGCTGCCGCCGTTGTCGAGCGCGAGCGATTCCACCGTCGCGACCTGTTCCGCCACGGCGCTCTCGCTGCCGTGGAACTCGATGAACAGGGTGGGGCGGGGCTCGAATTCGTCGAGCTTCGAGTAGCGGATGCAGGCGTCCATCTGCACGTCGTTGAGAAGCTCGATGCGCGCGACCGGCAAGCCCAGCTGCAGGGTGGCGATCACGGTGTCCATGGCCGCGCGCAGGCTGTCGAACTGGCACACGGCCGCCACCACGTGCTCCGGCAGGCCGAACAGGCGCAGCTGCACCTCGGTGATGATCCCCAGCAAGCCTTCGCTTCCGACGTACAGCCGTGTCAGGTCGAGCCCCGAGGCCGACTTTCGCGCGCGCGTGCCGGTACGCACGATGCGCCCGTCGGGCGTGACCACCGTCAGGCCCATGACGGTTTCACGCATGGTGCCGTAGCGCACCGCGGCGGTGCCGGAGGCCCGCGTCGAGGCCATGCCGCCCAGCGACGCGTTGGCGCCGGGGTCCACCGCGAAGAAAAGTCCGCTGGCGCGCAGGTGCTCGTTGAGCTGCTCGCGCGTCACGCCCGCCTGCACGCGGCAGTCCATCGATTCGGTGGAGACATTGAGCACGCGGTCCATGCGCGATACGTCGATGCAGACGCCGCCGTGGATCGCCGCGACGTGGCCCTCCATCGATGTGCCGCTGCCGAAGGCGATGACCGGCACCGCCTCGCGGTGGCACAGCTTCAGGGCTGCCGCCACTTCCTCGTTGCTCAGCGGGAACAGGACCACGTCGGGCTGGCCGGGGTCCGGCAGGCCCTCTCCATGGCTGTGGTGCGCCCGCACCGCCGCGGACGTGACGGCGCGATCTCCGAAGATCGCGCGGAACTCGGGCATGAGGGATTCGACTGCGGCTGCAGTCTGGGCGAGTGTCTGGTGAAAGGCCATGGTCTCTGATGGGTGGTCGTGTCAGGCCCCGAGGTAGGCGTCCCGCACATGGTCGTCGTGCAGCAGCTGCCCGGCGGAGCCTTCGAGGGCGATCCGCCCGCCCTCGAGCACGTAGCCCTGGTCGGCCACGCTCAGCGCCGCGAATGCGTTCTGCTCGACGATCACGACAGTGCGGCCGGCGCGCGCGATGCGGCGGATGTCGAGGAACATCTCGGTCGTGAGCTTGGGCGACAGGCCCATCGACGGTTCGTCCAGCAGCAGGATGCGGGGACCGGCCATCAGGCCGCGTGCAATCGCCAGCATCTGCTGTTCTCCGCCGGACAGCACCCCGCCCATTTCGCCGGCCTTGCGCTTGAGCACCGGGAACAGCTCGTAGATCTCGTCCAGCGTGGCGCTGACCGCGCCCTTGTTGCGACGGCGCACATAGGCGCCGACCTCCAGGTTCTCCCTGACGCTCAGGGTGGAGAAGATGCGCCGGCGCTGCGGCACGCAGGCGATGCCCGATGCCACGATCTGCTCCACCGAAAGCCCGCCGATGTCCTGGCCTGCGAATTCCACGCGCCCCGCACCGGCCTTGAGCCGGCCCACGATCAGGTTCAGGGTGGTCGACTTGCCCGCGCCGTTCGCGCCGATGACCGCGACGATCTGGCCCGCATAGGCGCGGATCGACAGGTCGAACAGGATCTGCACCTTGCCGTAGAACACGTCGACGTGCGAGAGCTCGAGTTCGGGCCGTTCGGTGACCATGGCACGCGGCAGGTCTGCTTGCATCATGGGGTTCCTCGCTGCGCCGGGGCTCAGAACTTCACCGCCGAGCGAACGACCGGCTGACCGCCCTTGATCTCCACGATGTTGACCTGACGGTTGCAGTCGCCAGCCTTGTCGCACTTGTAGTCCGCGAGCAGGCCGCTGTAGCTCACCCTGGAGAACGCCTCGCGGATCTTCTCCACGTCGGGGGACCGTGCTTCGTTGATGGCCCTGGCGGCGAGGATGGTCGCGTCGTAGTAGGTGGCGGACCAGACGTCGGGCGCCATCCTGTACTTCGCCTCGTACTTCTTCACGAAGGCCTGCACGGCCGGGTTGGGATCCGTCGGCACGAAGTAGGAGGCGCTCATCGAGCCTTCCGCGGCGCTGCCGGCCAGCTTGAGGAACGCTTCCTCGGACAGCACGGCGCCCGCGAACTTGAAGGGCAGGCCGAACTGCTTGGCCTGGCGCAGGATCAGCGCCGCATCCGTGTCGTGCGCCCACAGGATGACCAGCTCCGCGCCGGCCTTCTGCAGCTTGGCGAGCTGCGCCGAGTAGTCCTTGTCGCTGGGGTTGTGGCTTTCCACGGCGACGGGCTTCAGCCCCAGCGAAGCCATCTGGGCGACCACGCGCGCCTGCCCCGACTTTCCGAAGTCGTCGTTGGCATAGAAGATGGCCGTCTTCTCCCCGGCCTTGAGTTCCTTCTGGGCATAGGCGATCAGCGCCTTGGCCTGCACGTCGTCGTCGGAGCGCGTGCGGATCACGTAGTTGCAGCCGCTGTGCGTGATGGCCACCGAGGTACCACCGGTGAGCGACACCACCTTGCCGTTGCAGTAGGTCTTCTGCGTGGCCATCTGGGTGACCGAGTAGTGGGGGCCGATCATCACCGGAACCTTGCTGACCTGCATCAGCTTGTTCACCGCGTTGATCGCGCCGTTCGGGTTGTCGCCCTGGTCATCCTCGAACACGACCTCCAGCGGCTTGCCCAGCACGCCGCCCGCGGCATTGATCTCCGCGACCGCGAGCTCCACGCCCTGCTTGAAGTTGCGCCCGACGAGCGCCTTGGGGCCCGTCTGCGGCAGCGAGACGCCGATGAGCGCGTCGGCCATCGCGGGCAGCGAGAGCGCGAGGGACGCTGCGGCGATCCATGCGCGGCGTGACGAGGGAACGGTGGTCTTCTTCATGCTTTTGTCTCCAGTGGATGGCGCGGTGCGCATTGATCTGAGAGGGAACGAAAACGGGGAGGGCGCAGGGCCGGCGGCTCAGCCCGCCACCGGCTGGGCGGCGAGCGGGGGCGAGGCCTCGTCGGGCACGCGTTCGCCCAGGTAGGCCTCGATGACTGCCGGCGTGTTCATGACCTCGGCCGGCGCGCCGTCCGCGATCTTGTGGCCCAGGTTGAGCACCACGACGCGGTCGCACATGTTCATGACCAGCTTGATGCGGTGCTCCACTACGAGGATCGACATGCCCTGCGCGCGCAGGTGCTGCAGGATCTGCGCGAGTTCGAGGATCAACCCGCCGCGCAGTCCCGCGGCAGGCTCGTCGAGCAGCAGCAGGCGGGGCCTGTTGACGATCGCGCGCGCCATCTCCACCAGCCGGCTCTGCCCGAAGGACAGGTCGCCGCCGCGCCGGTATGCGAGGTGCGCGACGCCCATGCTGTCCAGGGCTTCGAGCGCCGCCGTGCGGCAGAGCGCTTCGCGCGGGCCGGACGCGCCCTTCGGCGGCTGCCACGCGACCATGACGTTCTCCAGCACCGTCATCGATTCCCACAGCCGCACGTTCTGGAAGATGCGGGCCACGCCTTTCGCGTGGATCGCCCATGGCGCATGGTTGTCGATGCGCTCGCCTGCCAGTTCGATGCCGCCTTCCACGCCCACGGTGCCCGAGCAGGCGTTGATCATGGTCGACTTGCCCGATCCGTTCGGGCCGATCAGCCCGAGGATCTCGCCGCGGCGCACGTCGAAGGCGACGTCGTCGAGGGCCTTGACGCCGCCGAAGCTGCGCGACACGCGGCGCACCTGGAGCAGGGGTTCGCCGCTCACGGGCACCGGCGTGCGGCCGGCCAAGGCCGCGCTCGCGGCGGAGGCGGCCGCACCGAGGTTCAGCGGCGCGGCGGGCGTTTCGCCCACCGGCTCGCGCCGGCCCGTCAGGAACGCGCCGAGCAGCCAGTCGCCGACCACGCCGAGGCCGCGCGGCGCAAGCAGCAGGATCGCCACCACGCCGATGCCGAACGCGGCCAGGTAGTAGGTCTGGAGGCCGCGCAGTGCCTCGGGCAGCACGGTGATCACCACCGCGCCAAGGAAGGTGCCGGCGATCGAACCGAGGCCGCCGAGCACCACCATCAGCATCATCTTGATGCTCTCGAAGACCGTGAAGTTGTTCGGTGCCGCGAACCCGACCAGCAGGACGTAGAGGCCGCCTGCGAGCGAGGCCCAGACGCTGCACACCGCGAAGGCGATGGTCTTCACGCGGCGCGAATCGACCCCCATGGCCTCGGCGGCGATCTCGTCGTCGCGCACCGCACGCATGTCGCGGCCGATGCGCGAGCGCTGGAGCCAGACCATCGCGGCGTAGGCCGCCAGGCTCAGCACGAGCAGCGGAAAGTAGAGCTGCTTGTCGATGTGATCGCCCAGCGCGGGGATGTTCAGCGTCGGGATGTCGCGCATGCCCATCGGCCCCCCGGTGAGGGCTTCCTCGTTGAGCGCGACCATGCGGAAGATCTCGTTGAGCGCGAGCGTCACGATGGCGAGGTAATGGCCCTTGATGCGCGTGCTCACCGCGCCCAGCAGCACGCCCACGGCGGCACTCAGCAGCATGGCGGCGGGAAGCGCCACGAACCAGGGCAGCGACAGGCGCATCATGAGCAGCGCCGTCGCATACGCGCCGAAGCCCACGAGCGCGGCCTGCCCGAGCACGATCTGCCCGGTGATGCCGGTTGCCACCTGCAGGCCCAGTGCGGCGATCGCGAAGATCCACGCCAGGTTGAGCACGTGCAGGTAGTAGATGTTGAGATCGAGTGCGATCGGCAGCGCCAGCGCGGCGAGCACGGCGACCCACGCCAGGGGGCGCATCCAGGTGTTGTGCATGGTGGAGTCCTCAGGCGCGGTCGGCGTTGCGTTCCGGAAGAATCCCCTGCGGGCGCAGCAGCAGGAAGATCAGCAGCACGCCGAACGCGATCGCATCCTTGTAGGTGGAGGAGATGGTGAACGCGCCGACGTTCTCGATCACCCCGAGCAGGACGCCGCCGAGGATGGCCCCCGGCACGCTGCCGAAGCCGCCGATGATCATCGCGACGAATCCCTTCAGCCCCACGAGCGTGCCCATCTCGGTCGTCACGTAGAACAGCGGCGCGAGCAGGATGCCCGCGAGCGCGGCCAGCACCGAGGAGAACGCGAACGTGCCGGCCAGCACGCGGTTGACCGGAATGCCCATGAGCTGGGCGGTCTCGCGATCCAGCGCGGTGGCGCGCATGACCTTGCCGATGGTGGTGTAGCGCAGGGCCAGGTATTGCAGCACCATCACCAGCACCACGATGACCATGATCACGAGCTGCTGCACAGGAATGCGCAGGCCGCCCACGTCGATCACGCCGTCGCCGAACGGGCTGGCGTACAGCAGCGGCTCGGGCCCGTAGATGATGCGAGCCATCTCCTTGAGGAAGATGCCGAAGCCCACGGTCGCGATGATGGCCACGAGCGCCTTCTGGCGCTGCAGACGGGCGAACACGAGCCGCGAGAACAGCGCCCCCAGCAACGCCATCACCGCGGCGGTCAGCAGCGCAGCGAGCCAGAAGGGCAGGTGCATGCTCGTCGTGAAGGTGGCGACGAAGACGAACGCGGAAAAGGTCAGGAACTCGCCGGCCGCGAAGTTCACGATCGCCATCGTGTTCCAAACGTAGGCGTAGCCGAGCGCGATCAGCGCGTAGATGCAGCCCATGGCGAGGCCGCTGACGATCACTTGTCCGAGCATGTCGTTCTGTCTCCGTGTTCGTTTTTCTTTGGCGAGGGGCGCGGGCGGGTGCCGTCAGAGCGCTTCGACCATGCGCAGCAGCGCGACCATGCCGGGGTCGTCCAGGCCGATGGTCTTGTCCGCGAACATGCGGGCGCGGCCCATGCGGTTGGGCTTGTCGCGGAATGCATCGAGCGATTCGCGCACCGCCGCGCCGGCGAGCGCGAGGGCGGGAGCATCGGCCGCCGCACCGGACAGGGCGCTCTGGATCGCATCCAGCCCGTCGAGCACGGTCTTGTCGCCGAGGGCGGCGCCGCCGCGCGCGGACAGCGTCGCGATCACTTCGGACAGCAGCGCCGCGACGTCCGGCGTCGAGAGCGACTCCCTGCCGGCACAGTGCTTGCCGGCCGTCATGAGCGCGACGGTCAGCAGCGTGCCGAAGCTCGAGCCGGAGGCCTTCGCCGAGGCCTGCGCGCAGCGCTTGAAGATGCCTTCGAGCGAGTCGGGCAGCTCGGGCAGCGCCTGCTCCATCAGCGTGGCGCACTTGTCGAGCGTGGCGCCGAGATCGGCGTCGCCGAGGCGGCCGTCGAGGGCGTTGAGTTCCGGGGCGGCGGCATGCATGGCGGCGCACCAGCGCGGCACCGCGCGGGCCAGGACGATGGCATCGAGCATCAGCGCACGCTCCAGAACGGGCAGGTTGCGGGCGCCGCCAGCAGCGCCTCGAGGTCGGGGTCCAGCTTCATCACGCTGAGGGAGGCGCCGGCCATTTCCATCGACGTGGCGTAGCGGCCCACGAGCGAGAAGGCGATGTCGACGCCGCGCCCGGCGAGCACGGACGAGATGCGGCGATAGAGGATGTAGAGCTCCTCGGACGGCGTGGCGCCCAGGCTGTTGACCAGCACCGCCAGGCGGTCGCCGCGCGAGACCGCCAGTTCGGGCAGCACCCGCTCGAGCATCTCGTCGGCCAGGGCGTCGGCGGTCTTGAGCGGACCGCGCCAGATGCCCGGTTCGCCGTGGATGCCCATGCCGAACTCCACTTCGTCGTCGGCGATCTCGAACGAGGGCTTGCCGGACTCCGGCACCACGCAAGGCGTGAGCGCGACGCCGATCGTGCGGCAGGCGTCGTTGGCCTTGCGCGCCGTGGCAGCCACCTCCTCCAGCGTCGCGCCCGCGGCCGCCCTGGCGCCGGCGGCCTTGTAGACCAGCACCAGGCCTGCCACCCCGCGGCGCTTCTCGCGCTGCTCGGGCGGCGCGCTCGCGACGTCGTCCGACACGCGCACCGAGGCCGTCTTCATGCCTTCGAGTTCGAGCATCTCGGCGGCCATCTCGAAGTTCATGCGGTCGCCGCCATAGTTCCCGTACAGCTGCAGCACGCCGGCACCGCCGTCGGCCGCACGCATCGCCTCGATGCAGTCGTCCATGCGCGGTCCGGCGAACACGTTGCCGACGGCGCAGCTGTCCAGCAGGCCTTCGCCCACGTAGCCGAGAAAGACGGGCAGGTGCCCCGAACCGCCGCCGGTGACGATGCCGACCTTGCCCGCGACGGCGCCGCCGCGCCTGGCCACCACGCGGCCGCCTTCGCCGCGCCGCGCCAGCTCCGGATGCGCCAGACAAAGTCCGTCGAGCATTTCGTCGACGTAGGCCTGAGGGTCGTTGAGGATCTTCTTCACGTTGCTGTCTGCCTTGCTCTATGGAGCGCCCCCTGCGTGCGGGCGCGTCCGTGCGCCGGTGGCGGCGGGGCCGCACCGTGCGAATGGATGAATCTGCGAGGGCTTCCGGCGCATTGGCGGGCATCCGGCCCGCGATGCGCAGGAAGCGCGGTCTTCAGTCGACCTTGAGGCGGCCGTCCCGCGTGGCCTGCGTGGCCAGCGCGTATTCGGCGTCGAGGATCCGCGCGAACTCCTGCGGCGTGCTCGAGAGCGCGACGCTGCCGAGTTCGCGTGCGCTCGCCACGGTCTGCGGGTCCTTCACGGCCTGCGCGAGCGCCGCGGCCAGCTTGTCCTGGATGTCCTTCGGTGTTCCCGCCGGTGCGAGCACGCCCACGTAGGTGGTGCCGTCGATGTCGCCGAACCCGAGCTCCGCGACCGTCTGGACGCCGGGCAGGGAAGGGTCCTGCGTCGGGCCCAGGACCGCCAGCGCCTGCAGCGCGCCGCCCTTGACGTGCTGCAGCGAACTGGTGACCTGGTCGAAATGCACGTCGACCTGGCCGCCGATGACGTCCACCAGCGCGGGGCCGGAGCCCTTGTAGCTGACCGTCGTGAACTTCGCCTTCAGCAGGCTCTCGAGCTGGAGCAGCGCGAGGTGGTTGGGCGTGCCGGGCCCGGAGTGCGCCGCCGTGACCTTTCCGTCGCCGGAGCGCGCATAGGCGGCGAACTCCTTGAAGTTCTTGAAGCGGGTCTCGTTCTTGCGCGCGAGCAGCACCATGGAGCTCTTGTTGACCAGCCCCAGCGGCGCGAAGCTCGCACGGCTGTAGCTGGTCTTGACCATCTCCGGCACCGTGACGATGACGCCGGCCCCGCACAGCAGCAGCGTGTAGCCGTCGGCCGGCGAGCGCGAGACCTGCATCGCGCCGATCGAGCCGCCGGCGCCTGCGCGGTTGTCCACGATCACCGATTGGCCCAGCACCTTGCCGAGGGCGACGGCGACGGTGCGCGCCACGATGTCCGTGTTGCCGCCCGGCGCGAAGGGCACGACGAGCGTGATCGGCTTGGCCGGAAAGCCCTGTGCCCACGCGGCCGGCAGCAGCGTGGTTCCCAAGGCTGCAGCGGCGCCCATGCCGAGGATCTGCCGACGCTGGATTCTCATGTTCATGTCTCCTGTCTTTCTTGTTTGCGGGGGCCTGCTTCAGGCGTCGAAGCGCAGGACGTCTTCCATCGCGGCCTCGATCTTCCTGCGCTGCTCCTCGCCGGTGGCCGGCATCGGCGCGCGCGGCAGGCCCGCTTGGCAGCCCTGCAGCGTGATCGAGGTCTTGATGTTGGCAGGCAGGTTGTCGCCGACCAGCGCGTTCCAGAATGCCAGCATCGACTTGTGCATCTCCAGCGCCTTGACGTGGTCGCCGGCCTGGACCGTCTTCCACAGGTTCACGCAGACGCCGGGCAGGGCGGCGGGCGTGGCGGCGATGGTGCCGTGGGCGCCGAGCGCGAACGAGGAGTACAGCAGGGCATCGACGGCGGAGAACACCTTGCAGCCTTCGGGAACGCCGAGCAGCAGGTCGGCCATGAGCTTGAGGTCGCCCTGGCTCTGCTTGATGCCCTGCACGCCGGGCAGCTCCTTCATCAGGCGGATCATCTGGGCCGGGTTCAGGTAGTTCCAGGGCACCACGTTGTAGATCACCACCGGCGTGTCGACGGCCTCGGTCAGGGCCTTGAAGTGGTTGTGGGTGGCCTGCTCGTCCGGCTTGAAGAGATAGTGCACCGGCGTGACCTGCAAAGCGGCGACCGGCAGGTGCGCGATCGCCTTGGCGCGGTTGATCGCGTCTCGGGTGCTGTTGGAGATGATGCCGGCCACGATCGGCACCTGGCCTGCCACTTCGGCGGCGGTGATTTCCATGACGCGTTTGAACTCGTCGACGGTGAAGGTGTGGCCTTCGCCGGTGCTGCCGCCGGGGCACACGCCGTGGACCTTCTTGTCGAGATTGAAGCGGATGACCTTGCGGTAGGCCGCTTCGTCGATGCTGCCGTCGGCGGTGAAAGGGGTGACGAGGGGAGGGATGACGCCGGTGAGACCGAGACCCATGGAACTGCTCCGTTCTGAATGCCTGTGGATTGAAGACACGACTGCTGCCGCGCTGGGATCGAACTATACGCTGACTAACATGTTAGATAAATGTCAGTATTAACCCTAGATCGAGGACAATGCGCTCCAAGGCACCCAGCCCCTTACGATGACCCCATGAACATTCCCGCCGCAGCCTTGTCCGAGCCCACCACGAAGCCCTCGCCCGCAGGCGGCGAGGGCGAGCCGGTGAATCAGCGCAGCCGCGCCTACCAGGGCTTCCGCCAGCAGATCATCGATGCGCGGATCCGGCCCGGGCAGTTCGTCTCCCAGCGCGAGCTGATGGAGCTGCTGGAGATGCCGCTGGCGGCCGTTCGCGAGCTGGTGCCGCGGCTGGAGGCTGCCGGTCTGATCAAGACGGTGCCCAAGCGCGGACTGCAGATCGCCTCGGTCGACATGAAGCTGATCCGCAACGCATGGCAGGTGCGGGCCATGGTCGAGCGCGAGGCGGTGATCAACTTCGCCCGCGTGGCCAGCCCCGAAACGCTGGCCCGGCTGATCGAGAGCCATGAAGCCATCCTGGAGCGCGCGCTGCAGCCCCAGCCCGACGCGACGCTGGAGCGCGACGCGCAGGCCGTCGACTGGGGCCTGCACGATCTCATGGTCGACACGATCGGCAACGAGATCCTCTCGGAGATCTACCGCGTCAACAGCCTCCACGTCCGGCTGATCCGCTACGACGCGGATTCGATGCGGCCGGTGCAGGTCGTGCCCGCGATGCGCGAGCACCTGGAGTTCCTGCATGCGCTCGCGTCGCGGGACTTCGACGCAGCGCTCACCCACATGATGTCGCACATCGAGCAGTCCAAGCACCGTGTGCTGGCCGGCATGCTGCGCGTGGGCCAGTAGACGCGCGGTCTTCAGCTACCCCGGCCCCGGTCGCGGCCGGCGAAGCGGCGCTGCCTCAGCGCACGCCGGCGGCCAGCCGCACCTCGCTGCACAGCCGCGGGCCGTAGTCCTCGCAGCGCGTCTCCAGGCCGTAGGCCGCAGCGCGGCGCAGTGCGAAGGCGGTCACGTCGCGCATGTAGGTGCGTCCGGGCCTGCGGCCCGCGGCGGCGCGGGCCTCGAAGTCGGCCTGGAAATCGCGCGCCCATTCCTCGAAGAGCCGGTAGCGCTCCGCGTGCGCGCCGAGGAAGCCCGTGCGCGCGAGCGCCTGCGCGATGTCGATCAGCGGCATGGTGAAGGGCATCTCCCTGGGGTCGCTCATGGCTCGCTCCTTCAGAACTTGCCCAGCACGTTCAGGAACCACCCCTTGCTGCGGTAGCTCATGTCGGTGAGGTTGTCGGAGTAGTCGGTGAAGTTGTAGCCGATGCCCACCTTCAGGTTCTCGTTGACGTGGTAGTAGGCGGCGGTGACCCAGCCGCTCTTGCGGTCCTTGAGTTCCCTGGCGCGCAGGGTGCGCCATTCGAGCATCCAGTCCCAGTTGCGCACCAGCTTCCAGTCGACGCGCAGCACGGCCAGCTCGGCCGAGCTCTTGAACCACGGCGCGGAACTGTCGCGGCTCGCGCGCAGTTCGCCGCGGCGCCAGGCGTACTTGCCGCCCAGGGTCCAGCGCTCGCTCAGGTCCCAGGTGGCGTCGATGGCGAAGACGTGGCTGCGCTGCTGGTAGTCGATGCCGGTGGTCGAGACCGTGCCGAGGGTGGAATCGACGCCGCCGGAGACCACCTGGCCGGGCGACGAGAGGTCGTACAGGTAGGTGTACTTGAACAGCAGGTTGAGTCGGTCGTTCAGCGCCGGGCGCAGCGCGTAGCCCAGCATCGCCTCGGTGTACTTGGCCGCGGCCAGCGTGCCGGTGGTGCTGTCGCTGTCGGCCCAGTTGAACTTGCCGATCCAGCGCGAGTCGTCGTCCACCTTCCAGCTGAAGGAGTTCTTCACCAGCCAGCTGGTGCGGGTCTCGGCGGTGGTGCGGTCCTTGCGGTATTCGAGGCCGCCGCTGTACTTCAGGCGTTCGCTCGAGTAGCCGCTGGTGAAGGCCACCGCCTGGCGGCGAGTGGCGCCGAGCGTCTCGGCGCCGACCCAGCCGTTCTCGAAGTTGACGCCGAAGGTCCAGTGCGTGTCGGGCGCGTACTGCACGCCGTAGGCATGCGTGAGGCCCGGCTGCGCGCCGGTGGCCTGGCGGTGCTCGGTGAAGAGCGTGAGGCCGTCGCCCACGCGCGAGCGCACGCCGGTCACCAGGCTTCCGCCGCGGCCGATGAGGTTCTCGTCGGTGCGGCCTGTGTCCGACACGTAGGTCATGTAGACGCTGGAGCGGTCGTCGTACTGGTAGTCGACGCCGGCCTTGCCCGCGAGGCCGCCGTCGCCGGTGGAGAGCTCGCCGCGCAGTGCCAGCTTGTCGTTGACGCGGTAGCGCCCGCCGAAGCCCAGCCGGTCGTTCTCCAGCCGCGTGCCGGTGCGCCGCAGCGTCTTCTGCGCGAAGCCGTAGGCGCTCCAGCGGTCGGCGCCGGTGTATTCGAGCTGCACGGCCGCGTCGGCGCGCTCGCCCGATACCGCCTGCGTGGTCGGCAGCGACGGGCTGGTGATGAGCGCGTCGCCGGTCTTGTCGTCGTAGCGCAGGCCGAGGCCGAGCTTCCACTCGGGCGACAGCGCCAGCGAGTACTGCGCGTCGAGCACGCTGCTGTTGTAGCCGTTCTGTTCGTCGCGGCGGTCCGCCTTCAGGCGCAGTTCGCCGTTCTCCGCCTTCTCGCCGAAGGGCACGGTGGCCTGCACGCCGACCTGGCGCGTCGCGTTGCTCGCGTACTGTCCCGGCGCCGAGAAGCCGGCGTCGCGCGACTGCGCATAGGCGCTCACGCGGCCGCCGCCGCGGATGTCGAAGTCGCCAAGGTCGGCCTGGCCTTCGAGGCGCCAGGCGTTGGCGCTGCCGGTGGGGCCGTTGCCCAAGCCGTTGCCCGGTCCGTTGGTCAGCGAACCGTTGCGGCCTGTGAAGCTGAAGCCGCCGTCCATCGAGTCGAGCTGGGTCGTGCCCGGCCCGCGGCTGCGCGCGAATTCGCCCTTGAGGTAGGTGTTCTCGGTCTTGCGCAGCGTGAGGTCCACGCCGGCCAGGCGCTGGTCGCCGCCGATCTGATCCTGCCGCGAGGCGGTGACGCCCACGCCCACGTTGTCGTTGGCCCACCAAGAGACACGGCCGCCCACGGCGAGCGTGTCGAGCGAGGTGGCCAGGGGTGTGTATTCGTAGTCCACCACCAGGTAGGTCGGCATGCCGGTGAAGCCGCCCGCGCGCACCAGCGAGCCGTCGTCCGACAGGCTGGGCAGCGGTGCCGACAGCAGCACGCGGCCCTGCAGGTAGTCGATCTCGTAGTCGGTGGTGGGCACGAGCTGCGTGCGCTTGAGCACCAGGCCGGAGTCGCGGTCGCGGATCTCCAGCGTCACGCGCTCGGCGCCGCGCGTGATGTCCTGGTTGCGCAGGTAATAGAGCGAGCCGCCGGTGCCGCGGAACTCTTCTCTCGCGGCCAGCGTGCCGGGCTCGGCCGCGAAGGCGTCGACCTTCAGGCGCGCCTCGCCGAAGGAGGTCGACTCCTCGCCGAGGTAGCGGCCGTGGAAGCCGTAGAGGCCGCGGCTCACGCGGGTGAGCTCGGTGTCGCCGAAGTTGAGCTTGAAGTTGCCCCACATCGCCTGCGAGCGGCCGTCGTCCACGCGCAGGTAGAAGCGGCCCTGGGTGGGCGCGTCCTCGACGGTGGTGGAGTCGTCGCCGAAGGTGCTCCACGAGTCCTCGGGGTCGAAGCGGCGGAAGAGCGAGGTCGGGTCCTTGCGATCGAGGTTGCGGAACAGCTCCTTCAGCGGGCGTTCTTCCGTGTCGACGCTGGCCGTGAGCGTCCAGCGGTCGTTGAGTTGGCCCTTGGCATAGCCGGCGATGCGGCCTTCGCTCCAGCCGCCGCCGCCGTAGCGGTTCTTGTCGTTGGTCATGATCGCGGCCGGACCGCTCACGCTGTTGCTGCCCACGGTGAGGTCGGCCTGGCCCACGAAGAACCAGTCGCTGGTGGGCAGGTCGAAGTCGCGCCGGTAGATGCGCGTGGCGCCCTGCGCATCGGTGACGGCGATCTCGCCGGTCTGCACGCGGCGCGGCACCAGCTGCTGGAACACGAAGCGCCCGCTCTCGTCCACCGGCACCGCGAAGCCCAGCGCGCGCACGCTCTCGCCGGGGCGGATGGCCGCACCGCTGGCGGTGACGGTGCCCGCGCTCAGCGGAATGTTGGCGATGGCGATGTTGTTCTGGCCGTAGCCGCGCAGCAGCTCGCGTGCCGGGTCGGGCGGCGTGCCGGTCTCGGGCTTGTGGCGCTTCACGAGCGTGAGCGAGAGGTCGTCGGTCTCGTCGAAGCGGCCCTGGCGGTCGTAGACCCGCACGCGGTAGTAGAGCTTGCCGCTCGCGCTTTCGGGCAGGCGGTCGAGCAGGCCCTCGGGCACCTGCCACTCGCCGCGCAGGCCGGCATCCAGCGGCACGGTGGCGACCTGGCGGCGCTGCATCGCCTCGTTGGCGGTGTACACGCGCAGCTCGGCCTTCGAGGTGAAGAGCAGGTAGTTGCTGTAGCCAGCGAAGCGCACCGTGTCGCCGGCCACCACGGTGGTGGGCCAGGCGCTGGCGC
This sequence comes from Variovorax atrisoli, assembly GCF_014195185.1. NCBI lineage: Bacteria > Pseudomonadati > Pseudomonadota > Betaproteobacteria > Burkholderiales > Comamonadaceae > Variovorax > Variovorax atrisoli. The sequence continues at coordinate 313,806 of NZ_JACIBG010000008.1, forward strand.
TGAGTCGGCGCGGCTGCGAGAGGTTGTCGTACTGCAGGCGCAGCTGGTTGCGCTCGAGCTGAACGTCGACACAGCGCTGGCGGTCGGCGCTGGTGGTGCCGTCTGCCGAAGGCTGTTTGCCGTCGGGCGACAGCAGCTGGCCATCCACGCTCAGGCGCAGCGGCGCGTCGTCGGTGCCGAAGGCGGTGAAGGTGCGGCACACGCCGGGGTCGGCCGGCGCGGCGACCGGCGCTGCCGCAACGGGGGCGTCGCGCCAGTAGACGCGCACCTCGACGCGGCGGTTGGCGGCCCAGTTGGCCGGGTCGCCGGCGGGCGTGGCCACGGGCGCGTCGGGACCGCGAGAACTCGCGACCGCGGCCGTCTCCGGCAGGCCGAGGCGTTGCGTGAGATGGCGCGCGGCCTGCTGCGCGCGCGCCAGACCCAGCGCGTGGTTGTCGGCGAAGCGCTCGCGCGACTTCGCGCTCAGCGCCTGCGTGTCGGTGTGGCCGACGATCTCGAAGCGCAGCCCGTCGCGGCCCTTCACCTGTTCGGCGATGCGGTCGAGCTGCGCGCGGTCGGCGGGGGAGAGTGCATCGGCGCCGGAATCGAAATGCGGCGTGCTGGCGTCGCTGCGTTCGACGGGCGCGGCGACTGGCGATGCAGCCGGCGCGGCCGGCACCGCGTGCTCGTCGCCGAGCACGAAGGTGGCCTTGGGCAGCTCGCGTTCGCTGCTGCGCGGCAGGCGGCGCGCGCCGTCGATCTCCACCGCGCGCGGGTCTGCCGCGGCATGGTCGAGCATGCGGCCGCGCACTGCGGTCTCCTGCGCGGCGGCCAGGCCCATGCCGAAGCAGGCGGCGGCCACGGCGCTCGCAAGGGCCATGCGCTTGGGCAGCGTCTTGCTGTTTCTTCTTCTCATGTCGGCTCGCTCGATCGGGTTCGGTGTCTGGGGGCGGGTCATGGCGGCGGTGGCTTTTGCTCGCGTCATGGCTTGGCCTCCCCTTCGGGGGCGGCGGCAGGCACCAGCTCGATCTCGACGTCCAGGTTGAAGAGCGGCGGCTCGTTGCGCGAAGCGCGCTGCTCGCCGAGTTGCTTCCAGCGCGAGAGCACCGCGGCCTTCACCGCGTCGGTGCGGTCGCGGCCCAGCGATGCGGGCTCGCCCGGCGCGGCCTTGTAGGCCAGGCGCAGCACCGATGTCTTCTCGGCCAGCACGGCCACCGTGCGGTCGAGCTCGCCTGCGAAGGCGGCGCGCAGCGTGGCGGCGCCGTCGTCGAAGGCCGCGCCCTGAAGCGCGAGGCGCACCACGCGGTGAACGGTGGCGCCGAAGTTGATCTTCAGCACCTTGCCGCGCGTTGCGCGCTCGGCCGCCGGGTTCTCGCTGGTGGTGCGATAGCCCGAGGGCAGGGTGCGCTCGTCGAGCTTGAGCACCAGGTTGCTGCCGGTGCCTTCCTTCGGAATGGCGGCGCAGGCGATGTGGTAGCGGCCCTCGGCGTCGGTGGTGGCCAGCACGCCGTTGACGGTGGCGATGCGCACGTTGGCCAGGCCCGGCTCGCCGTCGTCCTGGTAGCCGTTGGCGTTCCTGTCGTCGTAGACCTTGCCGATCACGTCGGTGCAGTCGAAGAGGGCGTCGGGCACCACGCGCACGGCGGCGGTGGCCAGGTTCGACAGCGTCCGGCCGCCCACGCCCTGCGTGGCGACGACCTGGTTGACGAACTCGCCTTCGCCCACGCCGACGCCCACGCCCGCGACCATCAGGTATTCCTTGGTCTCGTTGGGCGCGAAGTTCTGGCCGGGCACCACGACCTGGCGGCCGTTGACCTGCGGGATCACGGGCAGCGCCACGCCGCCGGGCAGGGTGCGCACGCTGAGCGAGCCCTGGATGTAGCGGAAGCCCGGCGGCAGCGTGTCGACCACGGCCACGCCCGGCACCGTGGTGCTTCGCGTGTTGCGCGCCGTGATGCGGTAGGGCAGCAGCTCGCCCTTCTTCACGGTCAGCTTCGAGGTGGTCTTGCGCAGCTCGATGAGCGTGGCGTTCGACGGGTCGAGCGGGATGTTGTTGGCCACCACGTGCTGGCCGCCGCCGCCCGGCATGTTGAACACCAGGTAGTAGCCCGCGCCCGGCACCAGTGCCGCGCCGGGGCTCACCACACAGGGGTTGGTCTGCGCGGGCGCCGGTCCGTTGGCGGGCGCCGCGCACGACTGAGTGCCCAGCGCGCCGGCCGCCGCCGGGTACATCGTCGATGGCAGGTAGGCGCCCGGCGGGGTGACGACCAGGCGGTACTCGCCGGCCGGCGCGCCCGGCAGCACGAAGAAGTCGTAGTAGCCGTTGGCGCCGGTGGTGTAGCTGTCGCGTCCGTCCAGCAGGTGCTGCGCTGGGTCGAAGCCCGGCGGGCCGACCAGCTTCACCACGGCGCCGGGCACGGGCGTGCCGCTCACGCTGTCGTACACCACGCCGCCCGGGTCGTAGGGCAGGTCCTGCTTCTGGATGTTGGCGCCCGCGGTCACGCGCACCTTGATGCTGAAGCGCGGATCGCTCGGAGCCGGTGTCGGGTAGGGGCCGTTGGCGCCGTTCTGCGCGGCATCGGTCGGCCACACGCCGCCCACGACGCGGCCGTCGGGCGCGCGGAAGCGCACGCGGTATTCGCCGGGCGTGAGGTCGCCGAAGCGGTAGCTGCCGTCGGCATTGGTGGTCACGGTGTAGAGCACGGTGGCCGCGTTCTCGGCGCAGGCGTTGCCGCCGTCGGCGCAGCGCAGCAGCTCCACCGTCCAGCCTTCGCCCTGGCCCTCGCCCGATTCGCGGCTGCGGTTGTGGTTCTGGTCGAACCACACGGTTCCGGTCAGCGATGCGGGCTGGTTGCTGTGCTCGGTGAAGTCGTAGCCGGTGCCGTTGGCCTCCAGGCCCGTGAAGCTCACGCGGATCTGGTTGGTGCCCTGCGCGGTGCCGCCCAGCGTGCCAGGGATGGCGATGCCTTCGTCGTAGCCGCTCGGCTGCGTCTCGGTGACGGTGTAGCCGCCGCTGCCGGGCAGGGGCAGGCCGGGCAGCTCGTAGCGGCCGTTGGCGTCGGTGAAGGCGGTGCGCGTCACCGGCTGGCCGGCCGCGTCGGTGCCGGTGAGCGTGATGGTCACGCCGGCGATCGGCAGGTCCTGCGGCTCTCGCTTGCCGTTGCGGTTGGCGTCGTTGTAGACGGTGCCCGCCAGCGATGCGCCGCGTTCGCCGAAGTTGTAGTTGTCGCCGTTGCCGCCGCGGTACGCGATGGCGCTGATGACGTCGTTGCCCAGCGTTCCGGTGGCCGCGCCCTCGACGGTGCCCACGGCGTCGAGGCCGTCGGCGTAGGTCACGGGCTGCGTCTCGCGGATGGTGTAGCCCGCGGCGTCGGCCGGCAGCAGGCCGGTGAAGACATAGCGGCCGCTGGCGTCGGTGACCACCGTGGCGTTCACCGCGAGGCCGCTGGCGGAGTGGCCGGTGAGCGTGAGCGTCACGCCCGGAATGCCGGCCTCGGTGGGCTGGCGCACGCCGTCGTTGTTGGTGTCGACGTACACCCAGCCCGCGATCTGGCCGCCGCGCTCGCCGAAGTTGTAGTCGATGCCCGCGTCTTCCGACACCAGCGCGAGGCCGCCGAAGCGGTCGTTGGTGCCGCCGGGGTTGGCGGTGCCGCGCGGCGCGCCGCCCACGGTGCCGAGCGACTCGGGGCCGTCGGCCACGCCGGCGGGCTGCGTCTCGTCGATCTGGTAGGTGCCGGGCGTGAGCGCGTCCACCAGGTAGTGGCCGTCGGCGGCGGTCTGCACCGTGCGGTCGACCGCGTTGCCCTGGAAGTCGGTGCCGGTCACGCGGATGGTGGTGCCCGCGATGCCGGGCTCGCCGGTGTCGCGCGTGCCGTTGGAAGGCGCCACGTCGGCGTACACGTAGCCCGAGAGGCTCGCGGGCTTCACGGCCGAGAAGTTGTTGCCGGCGGAGCCTGCGCCCGCGGCGCCCAGCACGATGTTCTGGATCACGTTCGCGGTCGAGCCGTTGGGGCCGTTGGTCACGCCGCTGCCGCTGGTGGGCACCGAGCCCGGCGTGCTGCCCGCGCCGCTGACGGTGCCGGCGCGCGTGATGCCGGGCAGGTAGCCCGCGGGCCGCGCCTCGGTCACGGTGTAGCTGCCCGGTGCGAGGTTCGGGAAGCTGTAGTCTCCGCTGGCGTCGGTGGTGGTGGTGCGCGACACCGCCTGGCCGTTGATGTCGGTGCCGGTGAGCGTGATGGTCACGCCCGCCAGGCCCGGCTCGGTGGCCGGTGCGCCCTGTGCGCCGTTGCCGTCGCGGTCGTAGTACACGCGGCCCGAGATGCCGCCGGGCAGCAGCTCGCCGAACCAGTACTCGCCCTGCGTCGACGGCACGTTGGTGCCCGAGACGGTCACGCCGGTGATGACGTTGCCGCCGCCCTGGGGCGTGCCGGGCTGGCCGTTGTTGTTGGCCTTGCCGGGGGCGTAGTTGGCCGGCTGCGTCTCGGTGATGGTGTAGCCGCCCGCGCCCGAGGGAGGCACGTTGCGGAACTCGTAGGCGCCCGGCGTGCCGGTGGCCACCGCGAGGATGTTCACCGGGTTGCCCGCGGCGTCGGTGCCCGTCAGGCGCAGCTCGACGTTCGGGATGCCGGTGTCGCCCGCCTGCGGGATGCCGTCGTTGTTGCCGTCGACGAACACGCGCGTGGTGATGCGGGTGAGCTGCTCGCCGAAGTTGTAGCCCGTGCCGTTCACGTTGGAAGCCAGCGCGATGGCGCTCACCACGTCGTTGCCCGCCGTGCCGCCCGCGGAGCCGGCCGCGTCGGCGCCGTCGACGAAGCCGGCCGGCTGCGTCTCGGTCAGGGTGTAGTTGCCGGGCGTGAGGTTGTTGAAGGCGTAGTTGCCGGTGCCCGCCGCCGTGGTGGTGGTCAGCGAGACCGGGTTGCCGTACATGTCCGTGCCGGTGAGGGTGACCGTCACGCCGGCGATGCCGGGGTCGCCCGCGCTGGAGGAGCCGTTGTAGTCGGCGTCGTGGTAGACGCGTCCGGCCAGGCTGGATGCACGCACCTCGCCGAAGTTGTTGGCGCTGGAAGCGCCGCCCGTGCCGAGCACGATGTTGTCGATGCGGTTGGCGTTGGAGCCGTTCGGGCCGTTGCCGGTGCCCGGTGGCACGGTACCGGGCGCGCTGCCTGCGCCGCTGACGGTGCCGGCACGCGTGATGCCGGGCAGGTACGCGGCGGGCTGGTCCTCCACCACGCTGTAGGTGCCGGCGGGCACGGTGAAGCTCCAGTTGCCGCCGGCATCGGTGGTGGTCGTGAGGGCGATGGGGTTGCCCGAGCTGTCGGTGCCGCTCAGGCGGATGGTCACGCCGGCGATGGCGGGCTCGCCGCCGTCGATCAGGCCGTTGCCGTTGAGGTCCTCGTACACGCGGCCCGAGAGCGCGCTGTTCTGCACGGTGACGCTGCCGTCGTTGAAGTTGTTGCCGCCGTTCGGGTCGGTGCCGCCGTTGGTGTCGCCCGAACCGGTGGTGACGATGTGCGCGCGGTTGGTCAGCACGGTGCCGTTGGCCGGCGCCGCGCCGCTGAAGCGCACCGGAATGCGCACCGTGGCCGTGCCGTTGGCGGGCATCGAGGTGATGGCGCAGCTCACGGCGGTGCTGCCGGCCGTGCCGGTGCAGGTGGGCGCGGCGGGCGTGAAGCTGCCGCCGGTCACGGTGAACACCGGCGGGCCGGCCAGCACCAGCGATGCGGGCAGGGTGTCGGTGAAGCTGGTGGTCTCGGCGCTGTCGGGGCCGTTGTTGCGCAGCTGCACGAGCCAGTCGAAGGGCACGGCCGAGGACACGGTGGTCACCGGCGTGGCGGTGCCGGCCATGACGGCGGCCTTGGAGACCACCTGCACGTCGGCCTTGAAGCGGAAGGTGGTGTTCTCGGCCACCGCGTTGTTGCCCTGGACGGTGTCGAACGCATTGCGCGCGGCGTCGAAGAAATCGACCTTGGCGTTGTTCTGGAAGGTGCCGCGCGAGACGCCGCGCAGCACCACGCGGAACTGCAGCGTGTTGGGTTCGCCGGTGGCGGTGGCGCCCGAGCCGCCCAGCGTCGGGATGGTGAAGACGATCTGTCCGCCGGCCGAGCCGATCGCGGCGCCGCTGGCCAGGGCGAAGGTGGTGCCGCCAGGGGCTGCCACCGACACCAGCGTGGGCGGCAGCTCGCCGTTCGGACCCGGCAGCGGCAGCGTGTCGACCATGCGCACGTCTTCCGCCGTCGAGGCGCTGTTGTTCGACACCGTGATGGTGTAGCCCACGTCGTCGCCCACGTTCACCGGGTCGACGTCGTCGCGCTTGGTGACGACGAGGTCGTACACCGGCGCGGTGATCGTCGCCGGCGCGGCGGCGTCGTTGTTGGCGGTGGTGATCTCGGGCGTGGCCGTGGAGACGCGCACGTTGTTGGTCACCGTGGAGCCGTTGAGCACGTACAGAGGCCGCACCTGCACCGTGACGGTCTGCTGCACGTTGCGGTCGAGCGAGGTCCAGGCGCACTCGAGCTGGTTGTTGGTGGTGCCGGTGCCCGTGGGCTGCGTGGTGTTCGGCTTCGTGCTGCAGCTGCCGCCGCCCGAGGGAGTGGCAGAGATGAACATCAGGTTGGCCGGCAGCGTGTCGACCACGTGCACGTCGTAGGCGCGGCTGAGGCTGCCCTGCGCGAGGCTCTGGTTGCGTGCCGTCAGCGTGTAGGTGAGCATCTGGCCCACGGGCACCGAGGCGGGGCTGGCCGACTTGGTGACCGTCACGTCGGTGCGCGCGAGCAGGTAGGCGGTGGTGCTGCCGTTGTTGTTGGCCAGGTCCGGGTCGGCCGGCGTGGTCGCCAGTGCATTGGCGGTGTTGTTGATCTGGAAGCCGTGGTCGGTGGCCGAAGCGCCATCGCCGTAGTGCTTCGTGACAACCTGGATGACCGGGCACAGCGGCAGGGCGCTGGCGGGGTCGGTGCTCGCGCGGCAGACCGGCAGGGTCGACAGCGTGCAGTTCGACAGCGACGCCTGGCCGAAGCCGCTGCCGTTGGCCGGCAGCGCGCAGGTGCCCGCGAAGGTGCCGCCGTTGGGCGTCTGCGAAACGGTGCCTGCGCCGATGACCTGCGCGAAGTTGTCGGTGACGACCACGTTCTGCGCCTCGGAGGGGCCGGCGTTGACCACCTCGATCTGCCAGGTGACGTCCTGGCCCACGATCTGGCGGTTGCCCGCACTGTCGCCGATGCCCACCACGCGCTTGAGCACCTTCACGTCGGCGGCGGTGGCGTTGTCGTTCACGCCGGTACCCAGGCTCACGCAGTCGTTGCCGGTGTTGGCGTCGGGGTCGGCGCCCAGCGTGGGCGCGGCCGCGGGCAGCGCCACGTTCACGCACATGGTGTTGACGATCTGGCCGCCGCCCGAAGGCAGCGCCGGGATGGTGGCGTTCACGATGATGTAGCCGCCGTTGCGCGCGCTGTTGCCGCTGGACGTATCCACGCCGATGTCCGTCGAGAGCGTGCGCGTGCAGGTCACTGTGGCCGGACCGGGCACCGGCGTCGCGGGCGTCGGCGTGACGGTGGCGCCGCCCTTGGTCACCGTGCAGGTGTAGCCGTCGCGCTGCGTGACGCTGTTGATCTGCACGCCGGCCGGCAGGTCGTCCACCAGCTGGATGGTGCTGCCCGCGAGCAGGCGGGTGCTGCCGAGGTTGGTGCTGCCGACCTGGTAGTCGAAGGCCTGGCCCAGCGGCACGTTGTTCTGCGGCCAGCCGCGGCGCTTGTCGGCGCGGAAGTCGGTGGCCGAGACCGCCACGTCGGCCGGCACGCTGCCGGTGGCCGAGTTGGCGATGGGGCCGGTCGCGCTCACGGTGGCCTCGTTGACGATGCCGGTGCCGGCCGTCATGGCGATGACCGGGATCACGATGTCGCCGAGCGCCACGCTCGCGCCGTTGTTGCCGCCGATGTTGCTGCGCATGCAGCTCACCGTCTGGCCGCTGACCGAGCAGGTCCAGCCGGTGGACTGTGCGGGCAGCGCCTGGATCGCGAAGTTGGCGGGGATGGTGTCGCTCAGCGTCACGCCGGTGGGCGGGCTGCCGCTGAAGCTCGGGCTCAGCCTGAAGTTGAAGTGCTGGCCGACGAGCAGCTGGCCGCCGTCATGGCTCTTGGACATGGCGAGCACGTAGCCCGCTGTCACGGTGGTGTTGGCGGTGGCGCTGTTGTTCGTGGAAACGCCGTCGCCCACCGAGCCCACCGCGGTAACGGCCGGCTGGTGGGTGACGGTGGAACCCGCGCCCGCGGTCACCACGGCGTTGATGCTGTAGGTGCGGGTGTTGTTGCCGGCGGTGGCCGGCGTGGCGGGCACGTTGCAGCGCAGCTCGCTGCCGGTGATGGAACAGGCAGCGGGGAGGCTGCCGGCTACCACCGACAGCCCGGTGGGAATCGGGTAGGTCAGCGTCGAGCCCGTGCTGGTGTCGGGACCGTTGTTGGTGACCGTGAAGACGATCGGCACCGTCGAGCCGCTCGGCGCATTGACCGGCGCGCTGATGGCCACCGCCATGTCCGCGCCCTGGTTCACGGTGATCGTCTTGGTCTCGCTGGAGCCGCCGCCGCTGGGCGTGGCGGTCACGCTCAGCGTGCCCTGCGAGACCGTGCGCAGCAGCACCTGGAAGTCGCGCAGCTGGTTCGCGGCCAGCGTGATGCCCGAGCAGGTCAGCGTGCCGGGACCGGCCGTGCCCTCGGAAATGGTCGCCGAGCAGCTGCCCACGGGCACCGGTCCGGTGCCCATGTAGATCGAGTTGGCGGGGATGGTGTAGGTGAACGACGCACCCGGCGCGTCGATCGGCAGGCTGTCGCTTTCGGCGATCGTGACGGTGCTCGTCACCGTGCCGCCGGCGGGAAGGATGTCGGGCGCGTGCACAAGGCTCGACACCTGCGGCACCGCGTGCGCCGCCGTGGCGAGCAGCAGGCCTGCCAGAGGGGCGGCAAGGCGCGCCAGGCGGCGGCGCCAGGTGCCGTGCCGCAGGCGCGCGTTGGAAGACACGTCGCGGCGGCCCTGCGCCCGCGACAGATTCGATGGGGTCCTGAACATCCCGTCCCTCGTGATGGCTCTGTGGACCGGGCACCGTTTCTCTTGTGGCGCCGTGAAGGCGGCAGGTGCTCCGGAAAGGGCGGGATTCTTCGGCGCCACCCCGTTGGGCGCCTTTGCGGTTCAGGACGAAAGTTTTGCCAGTAATGACATTTGTTTACCAATGCAACATAATGTGAACTGAATGTGAACTAATTCACGCTGTTTTTTGGCGGCGCACTCCTACGCTCGACGCCCATGTCCTACTGGTCGACAACGCCGCCCCGGCGCGCGCACATCCTCGTCATCGACGACAACATCGAAGAGCTGCAGTTGCTGCTCGGCGTGTTGCGCGAGGCCGGGCATCGCATCAGCCTGGCGTTCGACGCGCTGGAGGGCTACCGCCGGGCGACCGCGCTGCAGCCCGACCTCGTGCTGCTCGACGTGCGAATGGGCGCCACCGACGGCTTCACCACCTGCAGGCTGCTGAAGGCCGACACGACGACCGCGCGCATCCCGGTGATCTTCGTGACCGCTTCCAGCTCGGTGGAAGAGCGCCTCGCCGGCCTGCGCGAAGGCGCGGTCGACTACATCCTCAAGCCCTTCGAGCCGGCCGAAGTGCTGGCGCGCGTGGCCGTGCACCTGGCGCTCGCGAGCTGCCGAGAGCAGGTGCAGGCCTGCATGGAAGAGGCCGAGAGCGCGCTGGAGCACGCCAGGAGCGAACCCGCCGCCGACCACGCCGACCGCGTGCTGGCGCGCGCGGTCGAACGGCTGGTGCGCACCGACCTCGCGAACGTGCCTGCCCTGCCTGCGCTGGCCGCGAGCGTGGGCACGCACGAGAAGCGCCTGTCGCGCGTGTTCAAGGAGCAGACCGGCCGCACGGTGTTCGAGTTCGTGCGCGAGGCGCGGCTCGCCGAGGCGCAGCGGCTGCTGGCCAGCTCCGCGCTCAGCGTCGAGGAAGTGGCCCTGGCCGTCGGCTTCTCGGGCGCGGCCAATTTCTCGACCGCGTTCCGCGAACGCTTCGGCAGCACGCCGAGCGCGTTCCGCCAGGCCAGGCTGGCGCCGGTCGCGCCACCGTCAGTGCCCTCGGCCTGACGCGGCAACGGCCAAGGCGGTGACCACCCGGGCCCTTCGCGGCGCTTGCTGCACTCACGGCACTCGCGGCGTCCGCGCGCTCCTGCTGTACGCCGTCCTCTGGCTGATCGCGCTGCCTGCCGCTTGGGCGGACGCGCTGCGCATCGACGACGAGACCCATTGGCCCATCGTGCTCGACACGCGCGTCGAAGTGTTCGAGGACCCCGGCGCGCAACTCACGTTCGACGAGGTCGACGCATTGCAGGACGGCTCGCCCGAGGGCTTCCAGCCGGGCAGCGCAGCGCGCATGCGCCCGGGCTTCTCCAGATCGGCCTTCTGGCTGCGGCTGACTGTGGTGAACGGCAGCACCACCATCCAGCCGCTGCGGCTGGTGCTCGATGCCACCTGGCTGCAGCACGTCGATTTCCACGTCCGCCGCGAACTCGCGGGCTGGGCCAGCTGGACGCACGAGCGCACGGGTGTGTCGGTGCGCTCCAGCGCCGCCCGCGAACGTGACCGCGACCGGGTGCCCACGCTGAACCTCGACCTGCGCCCCGGCGAACAGGCGCGGGTGCTGGTGCGCGTGCGCACGGGCAGCAGCGTGAAGCTCGCGCCAAGGCTGTATTCCGCGGACGCCTGGCGCGCGTCGGAAAGCAGCCATGCGCTGATCGACGGCCTTCTCATCGGCGGGCTGCTGGTGCTGTCGGTGTACTCGCTGTCGCTGTGGGTCATCTCGCGCAACCTCGCGATGGCCTTGCAGAGCCTGGGCTTCGCGCTCGTGGCGCTCTACGAGAGCACCTACCGCGGCTACGCGCGCCTTGCGCTCTGGCCCGACAGCATCGAGTGGAGCTATCGCGCGGCCGGCGTCACCGCGGGCTGCTGCGTGCTCTCGCTGATGTGCTACCTGTACACCCTCTCGCGCCGCGGACCGGTGCGCGTGCCCGCGCTGCCGTGGCTCCTGGGGCTCGCGGCGGGGCAATGCGTGGTGGTGCTGGGCACGCTCTTCGGCTCCTACCCGCTCTTCGCGACGGCGGGCACGATCAGCGCGCCGCTGGTGGTGGTCTCGCTGACCGTGAGCGCCTTCCTCTACATGCGCCGCTCGGGGCCGGGCGGGCGGCTGGCCTTTCCGGTGATGAGCATCGTCGCCGTCGGCGTGTGCCTGCGGCTGGTCGAGCTGGTGGCGCCTGCCCATGTGGTGCGCGGATTCGACGCCTATGCGCTTGGATTTCCGGGCCTGCTGCTCGGCCTGGTGGCATTGGCGGTCTGGGCGCACCACCTGTCGTGGCAACGCCATTCCGCCCAGCGCGCGCTGGCGCACTGGCAGGCGCAGGAGCAGCAGCGGCTGCGCGAAGAGGTGGAGCGCAAGACGCGCGCGCTGAACGCGGCGCTGGAACAGGCCGAACAGCAGTCGCGCGAGCAGACCCAGCTGCTCGCCTACATCAGCCACGACCTGCGCGCGCCGCTGTCGACCATCATCGGCAACGTGCGCCGGCTCGGCGAGGAGGGCAGTGCGCCGCCCGAACGTCTGCAGGCCATCGAGCGCAGCGCCGCCTATCAGTTCGCGCTCATCGACGATCTGCTGGACTACGCCAGGAGCGAGCTGCTGCCTTTCTCGTTCGAGGCGAAGCCGGTGCACCTGCGCGCGCTGATCGACGACATCGCGCAGTACGCCGACACGCTCGCGCAGCGCCAGCACAACCGATTCGAGCTCGACGTGCTGGGCGCGCTGCCCACGGCCGTGTACCTCGACAGCAAGCGCTTCCAGCAGCTGCTGCTGAACCTGCTGTCGAACTCGGCGAAGTTCACGCGCGACGGCACGATGGGCCTGCGCGTGCAGGCGCGCCCGCGCGAGGACTCATGGCGGCTCGAATTCGACGTGTGGGACAACGGCATCGGCATCGAGAAGGAAGACCAGGCTCGCATCATGCGGGCCTTCGAGCAGGGTGCGCCCGGCTCCAGCGGCCACGGACTCGGCCTGGCGATCGCGCGGCGCATCGTGCAGCACATGGGCGGCCGGCTGCAGCTGGAAAGCCGGCGCAACCTGGGCACGCGCGTGCGCTTCTCGGTGATCGTGAAGGAGGCGCCGAAGGAACTGGTGCCCCCCATCGCGAAGCCGCTGCAGAGCCCCGCGCTGCCGCTCCTGCACGCGGCCGCACACACCCAGCCGCGTCGAATGCCGGTGCCCGCCATCGCGCCGCTGCCTGCGACGGTGCGCGACGAGCTCGAGGCGCTCGCGCGCGACGGCCGTTGGAGCGACCTTCACGACTGGGCCGACAGGCTCGCAGCCGATGCCCGCCATGCCGCGCTGGTCGAAGCGGTGCGGCACGCGCTGAACCAGCTCGACTTCGAACACATCCGCCTGCTGGCGCGCGCCACGCCCGCGGCGGGCACGGTTGCATGACGGGTTCATCGGCGTGAGTCGTTGAACCGCAGGGGCTCGTGCCGCTGCGCAGTCCCGGCGACCGGGAGCTCCGTTGGTGCCGGCTTGATCCGCCAGCGCCCGTGGCCGTCTGCCATATCAGACGCGGCTGCTCCTTTCGAGGATTCGCGAGTTCTGAGCGCATTTCTCCCGGAACTCGGCGCTGATTCGTTCGTCGGCTTCCGCGCTCTCCCAGAATGCGATGGCGGCGCGTGCCGCCTGTTGCCAAAGGCTCTTCTCGGAAGGCAGAGGCAGTTGCGGGGCGTAGGTTCTCGCGGGCAGTTCCACGCCGCGGACGGGGGCGTAGGTCATGGGCAGCATGTCGTAGATCGGGGCGAGCTGCAGCGTGGCCTGGCCGTCGACACGAACGGGTTGGAAGGACAGATTGCCGTCGTGCATGTCGGTGTTGCCGATGAGCTGACCGAAATGCCCGACGGATCGAGGCTGTCGTGCGGGTCCTGGAACACCATCTGCACCCGACTTCGCCAGGGCGCGCACGCCGCACCGCATCGCACCACACCACACCACACCACACCGTGATGCGATGCCGCCCAAAGAACAAAAACGGATCAGCGTATGCGGATTCCGCGCTTCGCTTTTCGGGGCCGCGCCTGAACAATGAGGTGTCTTGCCTTCGAGGTGAGTGTCTCCTCGTCGTATCCGAAGCGACGTTCAACGGGCCCTGCGGGGCCCGCTTTTTGCGGTGATGAGCGCCGGGGGGTGTTCCCGGCTACTTCAGCGCGGAGATGTCCCGGCTCCTGATGAGCCGCGAGCGCAGCACGTTGCGGCTGATGCCCAGCAGCTTGGCTGCCTGCACCTGGTTGCGGTGGCAGAACTCGAAGGCGGTGCGCATCACGGTCTCCTCGATCTGCTCGAACAGCTGCTCGTTCGGCTCGTTGAAGAGGTCTCGCAGCACCGCCTCCAGCGCCTGCTGCGGCGTGGCGCTGGCCGCGGGCTCGTCCTCGGTCGAGCGCCGCTGGATGTTCAGCGAAGACAGATGCAGATGCTCCGCGCCCAGCACGCCGTTCTGGCAGATCAGCAGCGCGTGGTGGATCACGTTCTCCAGCTCGCGGATGTTGCCGGGCCAGCCGTGCTCGCCCAGCTTCTGCTCGGCGCTCGCGTCGATGCGCACCGGGCCGTAGCCCAGGCGCTGGCGGTATTCCTCGATGAAGTGCCGCGCCAGCGGCAGGATGTCGCCGGGCCGCTCGCGCAGCGTCGGCAGCGCGAGATGCACCACGTGCAGCCGGTAGAACAGGTCTTCGCGGAAGTTGCCTGCGGCCACCGCGTCCTGCAGCCGCACGTTAGTGGCGGCCACCACGCGGACGTCGATGGGCACGCTCCTGCGCGAGCCCAGCCGCACCACCTCGCGCTCCTGCAGCACGCGCAGCAGCTTGACCTGGATCGACAGCGGAAGGTCGCCGATCTCGTCGAGGAAGAGCGTGCCGCCGTTGGCGGCCTCGAACCATCCCGCCTTGGCCGAGAAGGCGCCGGTGAACGCGCCCTTCTCGTGGCCGAAGAGCTCGCTCTCGACCAGGCTTTCGGAGAAGGCGCCGCAGTTCACGGCCACGAAGGGCTTGCCGCTGCGCCGGCTGAGGTCGTGCACGTGCCGCGCGATCAGTTCCTTGCCGGTACCGGTCTCTCCGATGATGAGCACGTTGGCGTCGCTGGGTGCCACCATGCGGATGCGCTCGAGCAGCGCAGCCGAGCGCGGGTCCTGGAACACCTGCGCGGTGGCGCGGATCGAGGTGGTGAGCTTGCGCGGGTTGGGCAGCGTGAGCAGCGTGGACGGTGCGGACGGCGCGGTGGCATCCCAGTCCTCGCCCGGGGATGCGTCGGCCGGCGGCAGAACTGCGAGAGGGCGGGTGTAGGCGGTCATGAGTAGAAGGTCGGTACGGGGTATTGCTGCTTGAGGGCCCATTCGCCGAGCTCTCGCAGCTTGTAGGCCACGGGGTCGTGCAGGGACTGGGTGCGCAGGTTGCGCCAGTGGCGGTCCAGCCGCAGGCCGCCGTGCGTGGCGCGCGCGCCGGCCACGTCGAACATGCGCGTACAGATGTCCAGGCCCGTGTTCGTCGCCGCGACCTTGGCGGTGGCCACGGCCACCGCGACTTCGCCGCGCTCGGGTTCGGTCAGCGCTGGGCCGCGACGCCAGGCCGCATCGAGGCGGTCGGCCGCGCGGTCGGCCAGGGCGCGCACGCTCTCCAGGCCGACCCAGAAGTCGCCGTAGTGGCCGAGCACGTACGGGTCCTCGTGCATCTGCGCGACCTTGGCCGCGTGCCAGGGGCGCGATTCGTGCAGCGTGTAGTGCTTCGCATCGTCGAAGGCCCCTTCCGCGATGCCGAGGTAGATGTTGGCCAGCACGAGCTGCGACACCAGCGGCCGCAGGCAGGCGAAGGGCGTCGAGAGCGGGCCCGGATCGGCCAGCACCTCGTGCTGCTCGACGCGCACCTTCTCGAAGGTCACGCTGCCGCTGTCGGTCTGCCGCTGTCCGATGTTGTTCCAGTCGGGTGCCACGAAGATGCCCGAGCGGCCGGTGGGCACCGCCGCGACGATGAAGGCGCCGCTGCCTTCCTCGCGCGCCGAGGCGATCAGCATCTCCGAGTCGAGTGCGCCCGAGCAGAAGCTCTTCTGCCCGGTGAATTCGCGCCAGCCCTCGCGCGCGCTCGACACCGTGCGGTCGTCCAGCGGATTGAGCGCATTGCCCCAGAACCACCGCCGGCGCGCGGTCTGCTCGAACCACGGCTGCCATTGCACGGGCCGCGCGAAGAGCCGCACCGTGGCGAGCATCAGGTGATGGAAGCCGAACACGTGCGCGAGGGAGCTGTCGGCCTGCGCGAGCAGGCGCACGACGTCGAGCGTCTCCCGCCAGTCCGCGCCGCCGCCGCCGAATTCGCGCGGAATGCTCAGAGCCAGCAGGCCGCTCTCGCGCAGCGCATCTCGCTCGGCCTTCGGCGTGCCGCCGCGCTCGTCGCGTTCGACCGCGGTCGCCGCGAAGCGCTGCATCAGGTCGCGGGCAATGTCGCGAGGCGATTCGGAAGCCGTAATGGAAAGAACTGAACTCACGCAGACCCTCGGTGATGTGCAGGCAGCAGGGTTGCTGCGCCAGCAGCATGTTCGCGGCGACGACGCGCGCCGCCAACGATGCGATCCGTATATCGATCCTTGTTTTGCTTCCATGGCAGCAGCATGGGTGTGCCGGATGCGCCAGGTGCAGCAGGTCTGGTGCTCGGCTGCTGCTGGAGCAGCAGAAATCGCGTGCTTCGGCGTGTTTTCGCAGGCTGGGCGACTGGCACGCTAACTGCTGAATCGCCTCATGCAACTTTTCTGGTTTCTCCCCACGCACGGCGACAGCCGCTACCTCGGCACCTCGCGCGGCGCGCGCACAGTGAGCCACCGATACCTGCGGCAGGTGGCGCAGGCCGCCGACGAACTCGGCTACGAAGGCGTGCTGATCCCGACGGGGCGCTCCTGCGAGGACTCGTGGGTGGTCGCATCGTCGCTCGCGGCGCAGACCGAGCGGCTCAAGTTCCTGGTCGCGATCCGCCCCGGCATCATCTCGCCCACGGTCTCCGCGCGGCAAGCCGCGACGCTCGACCGTTTCTCCGACGGCAGGCTGCTCATCAACGTGGTGACCGGCGGCGACCCCGACGAGCAGCATGGCGACGGCAGCTTCCTCACGCACGCCGAGCGCTATGAAGTGACCGATGAATTCCTGCGCATCTGGCGCGGCGTCGCCGCCGGCGAGACCGTCAACTTCTCGGGCAGGCACCTGCGCGTGGAGAACGCGAAGACGCTCTACCCACCGGTGCAGAAGCCCTATCCGCCGCTGTGGTTCGGCGGTTCGTCGGATGCCGCGATCGCACTCGCGGGCGAGCAGGTCGACGTGTACCTCACCTGGGGTGAGCCGCCGGCCGACGTGGCCGACAAGATCGCGAAGGCCCGCGCAGCTGCGGCGAAGCATGGCCGCACGCTGCGCTTCGGCATCCGGCTGCATGTGATCGTGCGAGAGACCAGCGAGGCGGCGTGGCGCGCCGCCGACGAACTCATTTCCTACGTGACCGACGACACCATCGCGGCCGCGCAGAAAGCCTTCTCGCGCTTCGACTCGGTGGGCCAGCAGCGCATGGCCGCGCTCCATGGCGGACGGCGCGACAGGCTGGAGGTATCGCCCAACCTGTGGGCGGGCGTGGGCCTCGTGCGCGGGGGTGCGGGCACGGCACTCGTGGGCAGTCCCGAGGAGGTGGCGGCGCGCATCAAGGAGTACGCGGCACTCGGCGTGGAGACCTTCATCTTCTCGGGCTACCCGCATCTGGAGGAGGCGTACCGCGTGGCAGAGCTGCTGTTCCCGCTGCTGCCGCTCGACCACGTACGCCCTGCAGGGCACGCCAACATCACCGGGCCGTTCGGCGAAGTCATCGCCAACGACATCGTGCCGCCTTCCTCGCAGGCCGTGCAGGTTGCGCCGGGGGCAGCGCGCGAGAAGGCGGCCGCATGAAGCATTTCTCCGCGGAGGCCGGCGACGAGGTCGTGCCGTGGCATGCGAGCGCGCAGCGCGTCGCGCAGGCACTGGCCCAGACCGCGGTGGAGCGCGACCAGCGCGGCGGCACGCCGAAGGCCGAGCGCGACCTGCTGCGCGACAGCGGCCTGTTGATGCTCAGCGTGCCCGCCGAGCTCGGCGGCCTGGGCGTGAGCTGGCGGCAGACACTCGACGTGGTGCGTGGTTTCGCGCGCGTCGACAGCTCGGTGGCGCACCTCTTCGCCTTCCACCATCTGCTGCTCGCGACCACGCAGCTCTTCGCGCAGCGCGCGCAGTGGCAGCCCTGGATCGAGCAGACCGGCGCGCATCGCTGGTTCTGGGGCAATGCGCTGAACCCGCTCGACAAGTCCACGCGCGCCGAAGCGGTCGACGGCGGGTATGTGTTCTCGGGGCGCAAGAGCTTCTGCTCGGGTGCCAGCGACTCCGACATGCTGGTCGCATCGGCCCTCGACGCGAACGACCGCCTGCTGATCGGCGTCGTGCCCACGCGGCGCGCGGGCATCACGGTGCTCGGCGACTGGGACAACATGGGGCAGCGCCAGACCGACAGCGGCAGCGTGCTGTTCGACGGCGTGCGCGTCGGGGCGAACGAGCTGCTGCTCGATCCCGGCCCGCTGTCGACGCCGTTCGCCTGCCTGCGCCCGCTGCTCGCGCAGCTGATCCTCGCGAACATCTACCTGGGCCTGGGCGAGGGCGCGCTCGAGGAGGCGAAGGCCTTCACGCTGCAGCAGGGCCGGCCCTGGCTCTTCTCGACGGCTTCGGCCGCGAACGAAGACCCGTACGTGCTCACGCACTACGGCGATTTCTGGCTCGCGCTGCAGGGCGCGCGACTGCTGCTCGACCAGGCGGCCGCGGCCTTCGACCAGGCATGGCTGCGCGGCACTTCGCTCGACGAGCAGGAGCGCGGCGAGGTGGCCATCGCCGTCGCCGCGGCCAAGGTGGCGAGCACGCGCGCGAGCCTCGAGGTGGCGCACCGCATGTTCGAAGTGACGGGGGCGCGAGCCACCACCGCCGCGCTGCGCCTCGACCGCTACTGGCGCAACCTGCGCGTGCACACGCTGCACGATCCGGTGGACTACAAGGTTCGCGAACTCGGCCACTGGGCGCTCAATGCGCGGCTGCCCCAACCCAGCTTCTATTCCTGAACCTGCCATCGCCATGCAACGGGCCTGCGGCTTCACGTCGCAGGCCCGTTGTGCTTTTCAGCGCTGCTCCCGCTGCTGCCTGGGAAGCAGTTTCCTCCTGCATTTGCTGCCTGGCGTTCATTCGGTGCCCGCATACCGATCTGCTGCAAACGACTATGGCTGCGCAGCTGCTGGCTGATCAGCAACCCACCCGCAGCCTGCTTCGGATTCAGCATGCACGCGCATAGCCATTTCGCTCTAACTCCTTGATTCATAAGGAAAAAGGAAGTGGCACGCCATTCGCATATATCAAGCGTGCCGCGAATCGATCGTGGCTTCCAAACAGAGGTCATATCAACATGAGTCGAAAACTGAGAGTCGTCGCCGTCTCCGGCAGCCTGCAACGTCCGTCGCGCACGCTGGTGCTGGTCGATCAACTCCTGGCCGCGCTCGGCGAGCAGATCGCCATCGAGTCGCGCGTGATCTCGCTGGGCGACATCGGCCCGCGGTTCGCCGGCGTGCTCTACCGCAACCAGCTGCCCGCCGCCGTCGAAGAGAGCATCGCGGCCATCGAGTCGGCCGACCTGCTGCTGGTGGCGAGCCCGGTCTATCGCGGCTCCTACACCGGCCTCTTCAAGCATCTCTTCGACTTCGTGCATCACGAGGCGCTGACCGACAAGCCCGTGCTGCTCGCGGCCACCGGCGGCAGCGACCGCCATGCGCTGGTCATCGACCACCAGCTGCGTCCGCTCTTCAGTTTCTTCCAGGCGCTCACGCTGCCGATCGGCGTCTATGCCGTGGAGAAGGACTTCGAAGGCTACGAGATCGCCAGCCCCGCACTTCGCGATCGCATCGCGCTGGCCGTGGCGCGTGCCGTGCCCCAGTTGCGCGATGCCTTGCCGGCCGCCGCGTCGACCCCGCAGCCCACGCCGGCCAACGCGCCCGCCGTCCGCAAGCCCGCGCCCGTCGCGCTGGCAGCCTGAGAAGCCTTCTTCCCGATCGATCGTCCACCCAGAGAGAAACCTGCCATGAGCCAACCGTCGTCCTCCACCGCCGCCCCCGTCAAGTTCGCCTACTGGGTGCCCAACGTCAGCGGCGGCCTGGTGGTCAGCACCATCGAGCAGCGCACCGACTGGAGCCTGGAATACAACCAGCGCCTCGCGGTCGCGGCCGAGAAGGCCGGCTTCGAATATGCGCTGAGTCAGATCCGCTTCACGGCCGGCTACGGCGCCGAGTACCAGCACGAGTCGGTGTCCTTCAGCCAGGCGCTGCTGCACGCCACCACCAAGCTCAAGGTGCTCGCCGCCATCCTGCCCGGGCCGTGGAATCCCGCGGTGGTCGCCAAGCAGATCGCCACCATCGACCACATCTCCAACGGCCGCATCGCCATCAACGTGGTCAGCGGCTGGTTCAAGGGCGAGTTCCAGGCCATCGGCGAGCCCTGGCTCGAGCACGACGAGCGCTATCGCCGCTCCAACGAGTTCATCCGCGCGCTCAAGGGCATCTGGACGCAGGACAACTTCACCTTCAAGGGCGACTTCTACCGCTTCAGCGACTACACGCTGAGCCCGAAGCCGGTGCAGAAGCCGCACCCGGAGATCTTCCAGGGCGGCAGCTCGCGCGCTGCGCGCGACAACGCGGCCAGCGTGTCGGACTGGTACTTCACCAACGGCAACACGCCCGAGGGCCTGAAGGCGCAGATCGACGACATCCAGGCCAAGGCGGCGCAGAACGGCCACACGGTGCGCATCGGCGTGAACGCCTTCGTCATCGCGCGCGACACGGAGGAAGAAGCCAGGGCCGTGCTGGAGGACATCATCAGGCACGCGCACGTCGAGGCGGTGCATGCCTTCGGCGACGCGGTCAAGCAGGCCGGCAAGGCATCGCCCGAAGGCGAGGGCAACTGGGCCAAGTCGACCTTCGAGGACCTGGTGCAATACAACGACGGCTTCCGCACCAACCTCATCGGCACGCCGCAGCAGATCGCCGAGCGCATCGTGGCGCTCAAGGCCATCGGCGTGGACCTGATCCTCACGGGCTTCCTGCACTTCATCGAGGAGGTCGAGTACTTCGGGCAGAAGGTGCTGCCGCTGGTGCGCGAGATCGAGGCGCAACAGGCCGCGCGCGCAGGTCAGCCCGCCCGGGCGGCGCTGGAAGCCGTGGCGTGAGCCTCGCCGTGATGCCCGATCTCTTCTTCGAGGCCGCACCGGTGCCGCTGGGCGTCGACCCACTGGCCTTCGTTCCCGCGGGCCGCACGGTGCCGGCCAGGGAAGACGCCGCGACTTCGGCGGTGTTGCGGCTGGAGGGCATCGACCTGTCCTTCGGCGGCGTCACCGCGCTGTCGGGCGTGGACCTGTCGATCGCCAAGGGAGAGATCCGAGCCGTCATCGGCCCCAATGGGGCGGGCAAGAGCTCGCTGGTCAACGTCATCAGCGGGCTGTACCGGCCCGACCGCGGGCGCGTGTGGATCGGCGGGCGCAGCTTCGCTCATGTGCCGACAGCGCGGCTGGCACGGCTGGGCGTCGCGCGCACCTTCCAGAACCTGGCGCTCTTCAAGGGCCTGAGCGTGCGCGACAACATCGTGCTCGGCCGCGTCGATGCGGCACGCTCCACATTCGTCGAGCAGCTCGTCGGGCTGGGCCGCGCGCGCCGCGAACGCGAGGAGGCACGGGCGCGGGCCGACGCGATCGTCGGTTTTCTCGGGCTGGGCGCTGTCAGCGAGCGGCTCGCGGGCACGCTGGCCTACGGCCTGCAGAAGCGTGTCGAGCTGGCGCGTGCGCTGGTGGCATCGCCGCAACTGCTGCTGCTCGACGAGCCGATGGCCGGCATGACGGTCACCGAGAAGAGCGAGCTCGCGCATTTCGTGCGCGCCGCCCGCGACGAGTTCGGCACCACCATCCTGCTGATCGAGCACGACATCGGCGTGGTGCTGGGCCTGTCGGACCGCGTGGCGGTGTTCGACCACGGCCGCAAGATCGCCGACGGCACGCCCGCCGAGGTGCGCAGCGACCCGGCGGTGATCGACGCGTACCTGGGCGTCGATCACGAGGGAGAGGGCGCATGAGCGCGGCCGGTGGTATTTCTCCTTCCCCCTCTGGGGGAAGGTCGGGATGGGAGCAGGCGGAGCGCCCGATGCAGGCGCCGCCTGCCCCCACCCCAGCCCTCCCGCAGAGGGGGAGGGGGCAACAGCCGATGGCGGAGGCCGCCCGATGACCGCCGCCGACTTCAGCTTCTTCGCCGAGGTTCTCCTTGGCGGCCTGCTCTCGGGCGTGATGTATTCGCTGGTGGCCATCGGCTTCGTGCTGATCTACAAGACATCGGGCGTGCTCAACTTCGCGCAGGGCGCGCAGCTCCTGTTCGCTGCGCTCACCTTCGTGAGCCTGGTCGAGCGCGGCGTGCCCTTCGCGCTGGCCCTGGTGCTGACCTTCGCGCTCATGGTGGCGCTGGGGCTGGTCATCGAGCGCACGGTGCTGCGTCCGCTGGTGAACCAGCCGCCGATCACGCTGTTCATGGCGACGCTGGGCCTGTCGTACGTCATCGAAGGCGTTGCGCAGCTGGTGTGGGGCACGCAGGTGCACGCGCTGGAGCTGGGCATCGCCGACGAGCCGCTGCAGTTCCTGGGCATCATGGTCTCGACCTTCGACCTGTTCGCCGCCGCCACGGCCGCCGTGATGGTCGCGCTGCTCTCTGCCTTCTTCCGCTACACCCGCGTGGGCCTGGCATTCCGCGCGGTGGCGGACGACACCTACGCGGCCATCGCGGTCGGCCTGCGGCTGCCGCGCATCTGGGCCACGGTGTGGGCGGCGGCCGGCGTCATCGCGCTGGTGGCCGGCCTGCTCTGGGGCGCGCGGCTTGGCGTGCAGTTCTCGCTCTCGCTCGTGGTGCTCAAGGCGCTGCCGGTGCTGGTGCTCGGCGGCTTCGACTCGATCCTCGGTGCGATCGTCGGCGGGCTGGTGATCGGCGCGCTCGAGAAGCTGGCCGAGGTGTACATCGGGCCCTTCGTGGGCGGCGGCATCGAGAGCTGGTTCGCGTATGTCGCGGCGCTGGCCTTCCTGCTGATCCGGCCCAGCGGGCTGTTCGGCCAGAAACTCGTGGAGCGTGCCTGAGCCATGCGCAATGTTTCCGCACCTTCGTGGACCTGGCCGGCGGCCGTGCTCGCCGTCGCCTTCGGCATCGTGCCTTTCGTCGCGTCCGGCTATGTGTTCGACGCACTGCTGATCCCCTTCCTCGCGCTGTCGCTGGCCGCGGTGGGGCTCAATCTGCTGACCGGCTACGCGGGCCAGCTCTCGCTGGGCACGGCCGCCTTCATGGCAGTCGGTGCCTTCGCCGCCTACAACTTCAACCTGCGGGTCGAAGGGCTGCCGCTGCTCGCGAGCATCTGGCTCGCGGGCCTTGCCGCCACCGTCGTCGGGCTGGTGTTCGGCCTGCCGAGCCTGCGGCTGCGCGGCTTCTACCTGGCGGTGTCGACGCTGGCCGCGCAGTTCTTCGTGCAATGGGCGCTCACCAAGTTCGGCTGGTTCAGCAACGACAACCCTTCGGGCGTGATCGATGCGCCGGTGCTCGATGTGGCGGGGATCGTGTTCGACACGCCCGTGCGACGCTACATCTTCTCGCTGGCCGTGGTGACGGTGCTGACCCTGCTGGCATGGCGGCTGGTGCGCACGCAGACGGGCCACCACTTCATCGCCGTGCGCGACAACGAACTGGCCGCGCGCGTGATCGGCGTGCCGGTGCTGCGCACCAAGCTGCTGGCGTTCGCGGTGTCGTCGTTCATCGTCGGCGTGGCGGGCGTGCTCTGGGGCTTCGTCTACCTGCGCACAGTGGAGCCCGCTGGCTTCAACCTCGACCGTTCGTTCCAGATTCTCTTCATCGTGATCATCGGCGGGCTCGCGACGATCCGCGGCGCCTTCCTCGGTGCGGCGCTGATCGTGGTGTTTCCGCTGCTGCTGTCGCGCGTGGGCAGCTTCCTGTTCGGCGGCTGGTTCGATTCGGGCGTGCTCGACATGAGCCAGCGCATCGTGCTGGGCGCCTTGATCATCTTCTTCCTCGTCGTGGAGCCGCAGGGACTGGCCGCCCTGTGGGACCGCACGCGCCGGCGGCTGGCGGGCCCTTCCGCAGCCTGAACGCACCGCGCCTTCTTCCTTTTCCTTCGCATCCCAAGAGCCTTCATCACATGTCCTTCATCAAGCACCTGAAAACCGCGGCCGTGGCCGTCACCCTGGCCGCGAGCGGCCTGCAGCTCGCGCATGCCGACGCGAACGAGCAGTTCTTCCCGCTGCAGAGCTATCGCGTCGGCCCCTATGCGGCGGGCGGCACGGGCTTCTTCGGCGGCTTCATCGACTACCTGAACCTGGTGAACACGCGCGACGGCGGCGTGGGCGGCGTGAAGCTGACCTGGGAGGAAGGCGAGACGCAGTACGAGGTGGAGCGCGGCGTGGAGGTGTACGAGCGCCTCAAGCAGCGCCCCGGCATCGCGACCTGGAACCCGCTGTCTGTGGGCATCGCCTACGCGCTGATCGACCGCGTCACCGCCGACAAGGTGCCGCTGCTCACCATCAACCACGGCCGCACCGACACCACCGACGGTCGCGTGTTCAAGTACATCTTCCCGCTGCTGCTGAACCCGTACAGCGAGACCTCCGGCATCGTGAACTACATCGCGGGCAAGGAAGGCGGCGCCGACAAGCTCAAGGGCAAGAAGATCGTGGTGCTGTATCACGGCTCGCCCTACGGCAAGGAGACCATTCCGATCTACGAACTGCTGGCGAAGAAGTACGGCTTCGCGCTGCAGCAGATCGAGGTGCCGCACCCCGGCAACGAGCAGCAGTCGCAGTGGCTCGCCATCCGCCGCGCCAAGCCCGACTACGTGGTGCTGCGCGGCTGGGGCGTCATGAATCCGGTGGCGCTGAAGACCGCGCAGAAGACGGGCTTTCCGGTCGACCACATCGTGGGCAACGTCTGGTCCAACTCCGAGGAGGACGTGATCCCCGCGGGCGACGCAGCCAAGGGCTACGTGGCGATCACCACCGTGGCCGCGGGCGCCCAGTACCCGGTGCTGCAGGAGATCACCAAGACCGTCTACGGCGCCGGCAAGGGCAACCTGCAGGACCCCAAGCGCATCGGCAGCGTCTATCACAACCTCGGCGTGCTCAACGGCATCCTGAACGTGGAGGCCATCCGCATAGCGCAGGCCAAGTTCGGCAAGCGCACGCTCACCGGCGACGAGGTCCGCTGGGGCCTGGAGAACCTGAAGATCGACGAGGCGCGCGCGGCCGCGCTCGGCGCCAAGGGCCTGTTCCATTCGATCAACGTGACCTGGGACAACCACGAAGGCGACGGCCGCGTGGCCTTCCAGCAGTGGGACGGCAGCAAGTGGAACGTGGTGTCCGACTGGATCGCGCCCGACTGGAAGCTGCTGCGGCCGATCATCGAGAAGTCTTCGCTGGCCTATGCCAAGGAGAAGAACGTGAAGGTGCGCAAGAGCATCGACGACTAGAACCCGGCACGCACTCCATGTCTTCGCCAACCCCCTGCCGGGGGGCAACACCAGCGGCCCGGCAAATCCGGTTCCGCGGTGTTCCTGGCTTGATACCCCACTGACCAAGATTTGAAAGCAACGTCCATGTCCGCAGTTCCTCAACCGCCCGTATCCATCCAGCCGGCCGCCAACGACCCCGTGCCCGGCCTGCCGCTGTCCGACACGCCTGCGCACGTGATCCGCGACGATGCCGAGGCCATTGCCGTGGCGCATGCGCTGGCCGCGCAACTGATCGTCGGCGCCTCCGAGCGCGACCGCCTGCGCCGCTGGCCGGTCGAGGAGATCGACTCCTACTCGCAGAGCGGCCTCTGGGCCATCAACGTGCCGAAGGCCTTCGGCGGCGCGGAGGTGTCGTATGCCACGCTGGCCGAGGTGATCGCGATCATCTCGGCGGCCGACCCCTCGCTCGGGCAGATCACGCAGAACCACCTGGGCTTCGTCGCCGCGGTGCGCACGGTGTCCGATGCGGCGCAGCAGAAGCTCTTCTTCGCCGACTTCCTGCGCGGCGTGCGCTGGGGCAATGCGTTCTCGGAGTCGGGCTCCAAGCGCGCGGCCGACTTCGAGACGCGCTTCGCCGACGCGGGCGACCACGTGGTGGTGACCGGCAAGAAGTTCTATTCGACCGGCGCGCTGCTGGCGCACTACGTGCCCATCGTGGCCAACGACGAGCAGGGCAGGACCTGGTACGTGGTGGCCGAGCGCAATGCACCGGGCCTCACGGTGATCGACGACTGGTCGGCATTCGGCCAGCGCACGACGCTCAGCGGCACGGTGATCATCGACCGCGTGAAGGTGCCCAAGACCCACCTGATCCCGGCCTACAAGGGCTACGACGCGCCCTCTGCCGACGGCGCGATCTTCCAGATCATCCAGGCGGCGGTCGACGTGGGCATCGCGCGCGGCACCATCGCGGAGACGGTCGACTTCATCCGCACCAAGACGCGCCCCTGGATCGACAGCCAGCGCGACCATGCGTGGGAAGACCCGTACTCGATCCAGGCAGTGGGCGACCTGCAGATCCGCCTGCATGCGAGCGAGGCGCTGCTGGAGCGCGCCGGCCGCGCCATCGACCGCGCGGTGGCCGCGCCCGATGCCGACAGCGTGGCCGCGGCGCAGATCGCGACGGCGGAAGCCAAGGTGCTCTCCACCGAGATCGCGATCCTCGCGACCAACAAGCTCTTCGAGCTGGCGGGCACGCGCTCGACGCTGGGCCAGTACAACCTCGACCGGCACTGGCGCAATGCACGCACGCACACGCTGCACGATCCGGTGCGCTGGAAGTACGCCATCGTGGGCAACTACTTCCTCAACGGCGTCAAGCCGCCGTTCCACGCCTGGAGCTGAAGCGATGACGGCACCCTTGCTGCGCGTCGAGGCGGTCGAGGCGGCGTACCAGGGCTCCATCGTCGCGCTGCACGGCGTGAGCCTGGAAGTGCGAACGGGCGAGATCCATGCGCTGCTCGGCGCCAACGGCGCAGGCAAGTCGACGACGCTCAAGGCGGTGTCGAACCTGCTGCCGGCCGAGCGCGGACAGGTGACGGCCGGGCGCATCGTCTTCGACGGGCACGACACGGGCCGCACCAGCCCGGCCGATCTCGTCCGCCTGGGCCTGGTGCAGGTGCTGGAGGGCCGCCACTGCTTTCGCGCGCTCACCGTGGAGGAGAACCTGCTGACCGGCGCACTCGGCCGCGGTGCACGGCGCGCCGAGATCGCCGGGGACCTCGCGCGGGTCTATGCGATCTTCCCGAAGCTCGAGGCCAGGCGGCGCACGCTCGCCGGCCTTTGCTCCGGCGGCGAGCAGCAGATGGCGGCCATCGGCCGCGCGCTGATGTCGCGCCCGCGCCTGCTGGTGCTCGACGAACCCTCGATGGGGCTGGCGCCGCTGGTGGTGCGCGACATCTTCGAGCAGCTGCGCCGGCTCAACCGCGAGCAGGGCCTGGCGATCCTGGTGGCCGAGCAGAACTCGACCGTGGCGCTGCAGTACGCCGACCGCGCCACCGTGCTCGACGTAGGGACCACCGTGCTCGGCGACGATGCCAGCGCGCTGCGCCGGCGTGCCGATATCCAGTCGCTCTATTTCGGCGAAGGTGCTCGCATCGGCATGACGGCATGACGGCATGACGGCATGACGGCCTGGCGGTCTGGCGAGGGCGGCCACGCAGCAGATTCCGCATGTGGTCAGGGGGACTTCTTCGTTCTGCATGCGAACCTTCGCTCCTCGACTCGATGGCTCCCTTGTCGAGCGGTTCCCTCGCTCCTCGAAGCCGTGTGGAATCGCTTGTCATTCCTTCTTTCCGCGTCACCCGCTTCTCCCGCCAATCCCTTCGATGAAGACTTCGGCGGCCTCACACCGGGCGTCTTGGCCCTTGCCGACTCGCTCGCCGCCACCGCCCCCGCGCGCGACACGCGGCTCGCCGCCACGCGCACGGAGTAGGGCCTCGAGATCGACGGCATCAAGGGCTTCTGCTCGACGCATCGGTCTAGAGCTACGACTTCGCGACCTAGGTCACCAAGGGGTGTACAAGGAGCGCAGCCCTGACACGGGCTGCGGAGAGTGCTCGGGGGCTCCGGGGGGGCGACCCGGGCAATCCGGGATGACGATGCCGCGTTGCCTTCAGGCCCAGCTGTCGAAAACCGTCACGCGGTTCCGGCCCTGGTGCTTGGAAACGTAAAGCGCCCGGTCCGCCTGCGCCATCAGCACGTTCGCCATCCCCGATGCGTTGGGCACGCAGCTGGCCACGCCGAAGCTGGCCGTGATCGCGCGGCGGGGCCATGCCGCGGTCTCCAGGGCGCGGCGGATGACCTCGGCGTTCTCGCTTGCGCGCGTCGCGTCGCAGCCGGGCAGCACCACGCAGAACTCCTCGCCGCCCGAGCGTGAAGCCACGCCTGCGACGTCGACATGGTCGCGGATCACCCGCGCGGCCTGGGCCAGAACCTCGTCGCCGGCCGCATGGCCGAAGCTGTCGTTGATGACCTTGAAATGATCGAGATCGATCATCATCACGGCCAGGGCTTTCTGGCGCGCGATGCAGTCGTCCCACGCGGATTTCAGCTGGCTGTCGAGCCCGCGCCGGTTGGGCAGCGAGGTCAATGCGTCCGTCATGCTCTGGCGCTCGAGGCCGGCCACGGTGCGCCGCAATTCGAGTTGCGCCACGACCTGGCGCGCCAGCGACTGCAGCGCCTTGCGCTCGACGTCCATGAGCGTGCGCGGCTCGCGGTCGATCACGCAGATGGTTCCCAGGGGCATGCCTTCGAGGGACACCAGCGGCGCGCCTGCATAGAAGCGGATGTGAGGGTCGCCGGTCACGAGCGCGTTCTCCGAGAAGCGGGTGTCGAGCAGCGTGTCCGGTACCTCCAGCACGTGATCCGGCTGCAGGATCGCATGCGAACAGAAGGCAAGCTCGCGCGGCGTTTCCGCCACCGGCAGGCCCACACGCGACTTGAACCATTGTCGGCCGCTGTCGACCAGGGAAATCAGCGCGATCGGTGTCCGGCATATCGCGGCGGCCAGCGAGGTCAGGTCGTCATAGGCCTGCTCGTTGGCCGTGTCCAGGACCTGATAGCTCTCCAGCGCCTCGAGGCGGCGGGCTTCATTGAAAGTTGCGGGAGCCGCGCGGTTCATGGTTCCTGCAGCGGAAGTAGAGGAAGGATGCGTGTTCATGGCAGATCGCGCGGCTGTGAACGAAGACCGGTGCCCCGGGGGCGCGCATGCCGGGCATCAGGGTGCGATCGTAACGTCGGAGGCAGAGGTGAGGCGAGAAGTGCGTTGCCGAGATCGTTTGATTTCGGCTCCGGGGGTTCGAACGCAATGAGATCGACCGCTCTTTAATTTGACATAACACACATTGTATAAATGGTCTGCTGATCTTTTTCGCCTCGTCGACCATGCTTGGCGTGTTCGGAACCGTCCCGTGGGAACAATACGTTGATGGCTGTTGGCTCGTGCCAAGTACTTGGAGGGCCTTCATTGAGTGCGTGGTCGACAGCCGCGAGCTTGTCGTCCAGGCCAAATCCACTTCTCATGGATCGCGTCAGGCATGGTCGATGCCCGCGGATCATGAGGAGCCTTGGTGCGCGGTGTCCGACAGTCTCGGTGGACCGACTCTCACGCCTGGGGCGGCGCGCCAGCATAGGCTCGACTCGGCTTGGATTTTCAGGTCTGATGCATCTTCGCCCACGGCGTACAACAGAAAGAAAAAACATGACGCGCGCTACCGCCCGTGGCACCGACCACTTCGTGCGTGTTCGCGGTGCGCGCGAACACAACCTTCGCAATGTCGATGTCGACATTCCGCGCGACGCGCTGGTGGTGTTCAGCGGAATCTCCGGTTCCGGCAAATCGTCGCTGGCTTTCGGCACGCTCTACGCCGAGGCCCAGCGGCGATATTTCGAATCGGTCTCGCCCTATGCGCGCCGGCTGATCGACCAAGTGGGCGTGCCCGCGGTCGATTCCATCGACGGTCTGCCGCCTGCGGTGGCCCTGCAGCAGCAGCGCGGTACGCCAAGCACGCGCTCGTCGGTGGGCAGCGTCACCACGCTGTCGAGCCTGTTGCGCATGCTTTACTCGCGGGCCGGCGACTATCCCGCGCGCCAGCCGATGCTCTATGCGGAAGACTTTTCGCCCAACACACCGCAGGGCGCCTGCCCGGTCTGCCACGGACTGGGACGCATCTTCGAGGTGACCGAACGCTCGATGGTGCCGGACGACACGCTCAGCATCCGCGAGCGCGCCATTGCCTCCTGGCCACCCGCCTGGCACGGCCAGAACCTGCGCGACATCCTCGTCACCATGGGCATCGACGTCGACAAGCCCTGGCGCGATCTGCCGAAGAAAACGCGCGACTGGATTCTTTTCACCGAGGAGCAGCCGACGGTTCCGGTGTACGCCGGCTTCACGCCGGCCGAGACGCGCGCGGCGCTGCGCAGCAAGCTGGAGCCCAGCTACCAGGGCACCTTCATCGGCGCGCGCAAGTACGTGCTGCACACCTTCGCGACCACGCAGAGCGCGCTGATGAAGAACCGCGTGGCGCGCTTCATGGTGGGCGGGGACTGTCCGGCCTGCAAGGGCAAGCGGCTCAAGCCGGAGGCCCTGTCGGTGCGCTTTGCGGGGTACGACATCGGCGAGATCTCGCGCATGCCGCTGGCGCAGTTCGCACAGGTGCTGCATGCCGCGGCGGGAGGCGATGCGCCGGACGCGACCGGTAGCGACGCCCGCCCGAGCGCGCTGCGCAAGAAGGGAGGTGCACACGCGGCGGCCCCCGACGTGCGCCGGACGCCCAACCAGTCGGCGGAGAAGCGCATCGCAGCGCAGCGCATTGCGCACGACCTGCTGGCGCGGATCACCGTGCTGACCGATCTCGGCCTTGGCTACCTCTCGCTCGACCGCAGCACGCCGACGCTGTCCCCGGGCGAGCTCCAGCGCCTGCGGCTGGCCACGCAGATCCGCTCGAACCTGTTCGGCGTGGTCTATGTGCTCGACGAGCCGTCGGCGGGGCTTCATCCCGCCGACAGCGAGGCGCTGGTGGTGGCTCTCGATACGCTCAAGCGCTCGGGCAATTCGCTGTTCGTGGTCGAACACGACCTGGATCTGATGCGGCGTGCCGACTGGCTGGTCGACGTCGGCCCCGGTGCCGGGGAGGAAGGCGGCATCGTTCTCTACAGCGGCCCGCCCGATGGGCTGCGCCATGTGGAGGGTTCGCACACCGCGCGCTATCTTTTTGCGCCGCGCACCTCGTCGCAGCCCTCGTTGCGCGAACCTGCCGGATGGCTGGCGCTGGAAGACATCACGCGCAACAACCTGCAGGGCCTGTCGGTGGCGTTTCCGCTCGGCGTGCTGACTGCGGTGACCGGGGTCTCCGGATCGGGCAAGTCCAGCCTCGTGAGCCAGGCGCTGGTGGAACTGGTGGCCGCGCACCTGGGCCACGAAGCGCCGCCGGTGGACGAGGAGCCGGACGCCGAACCCGGTGCCGCAAGCAGCCCTGGCGGCCGCACCGGCGGGCGCATCGCCGGCGGCATGGAGCACATTCGCCGGCTGGTGCGCGTGGACCAGAAGCCCATCGGGCGCACGCCGCGCTCCAACCTGGCCACGTATACAGGCCTCTTCGATCATGTGCGCAAGCTGTTCGCCGACTCCAAGGCTGCCCGCGCCCGCCACTTCGATGCCGGCCGCTTCTCGTTCAACGTCGCCAAGGGCCGATGTGCCACGTGCGAGGGCGAAGGGTTCGTCAGTGTCGAACTGCTCTTCATGCCCAGCGTGTATGCGCCCTGCCCCACCTGCCACGGCTCGCGCTTCAACGAGCTGACGCTCAAGGTGAAGCTGCGCGACCGCACCATTGCCGACGTGCTGGCCATGACGGTGGACGAGGCGCACGCCTTCTTCGAGAACGATGGCGCCATCGAACGGCCGCTGCGACTGCTCAAGGCCATCGGCCTGGGATACCTGCGGCTGGGGCAGCCGGCCACCGAGCTGTCGGGCGGGGAAGCGCAGCGCATCAAGCTGGCGACGGAACTGCAGCGCGCGCAGCGCGGCGACGCGCTGTACGTGCTGGACGAGCCGACCACCGGCCTGCACCCGTCCGATGTGGACAAGCTCATGGCTCAACTGGGCGGTCTGGTCGACGCCGGCAACACCGTCATCGTCGTCGAGCACGAACTGCGGCTGGTCTCTGCCTGTGACTGGGTGATCGACATGGGGCCGGGTGCAGGCGCGCAAGGCGGGCGCATCGTCGCGAGCGGCCGGCCGCAGGAGGTGGCCACGGCAACGGGCAGTCGGACGGCGCCTTACCTGGCGCGCTGGATCTTGCCGGACAAGTGAGCGGGTGAGCCCGGGCGCCGGGTCAGGCTTTCTCGCGCTTTGGGTTCGGTACTCGGTTGCTCGCGGCCGGTGCGTCCGCGCACATTGCGGTTGTCCTCTCCCCCCCGGCGTTACGAAGCATCGGCGTCGGCTGTACGTTGAGCCGCAGGTGGTCGATTGAGAGCGGTCTTCGAGGCCGATGGACCAAAAGCCTGACGGGTGTCTAAAAACCCTCAAGCCGAAATTCCTTACAGACACGGTCGGGAGATGCTCATATGGTGGACATGCTTGCTGCTTGCGCCAATCATCAATCCCGGTGCCACGCCTGTGCCGAGTACGGAGATGCGCATGGATGGCGTGATGCACATCCACACCGGCAAGGCCGGCGTGTGGACTATTTCTATCCTTCAAGCGAAGGCCGCCGACGGCGGCTATTCAGCATCGGCAGAAATCGGCCTCAAGGGGCGATGTCGATGCAAACTGGTCCTGACAGCTCCCGAGTTGTCGGCGCAAGCCGGCCACGAGAAGCTGAAGCAGAAGTGCATCGACTGGATCAACGAAGAAGAGACAAAGGGCAACGACCTGAGTCGCTCCGCTGAAGCTGAGGAAGCCTAGGGCACAGTAGCCTGGCGCCAGCGGCAAGAGCGGGCGATGAAGAGCCGCGCCAAGCCGAAGAGGCGAGTTCGAGCAAGCTCGCCCCAGTGTCGAGAAGCTCTCGAACTGGCTCGCGATCGGGTCACAAAATGCAGACGCGGGCCTGCAGTCTTGCGGCTTGGCATGTCAGCCGCCCTGGGGTCACTCCGGACCGATTGCTGTCGGCCCTGAAATCAGGCGCCGTCCGGCTTTCTGGCCGATGGATGGCTCGCCAGCGGCACGAAGGCGTTCGTTTCCATGTCCAGCGCCTCGATCGAGCCGCTCCCGATGTCGTAGACCCAGCCATGCAGATTCAGCTTGCCCTGGGCCAATGCCAGCGCCACCGATGGGTGCGTGCGCAGATTGTTCAGTTGGGCGATCACGTTTTCCCGCACCATGCCGTCCACGCGCGAGCGTTCATCGGCGTGCGGCTTCGCTTCGTTGATCATCCGCGCGGCGTCGGAATAGCGCAGCCAGTTCTTCACGGCAGGCATCGTATCGAGGCAGGCGCAGGTCGCGATTGCCTTCATGGCACCGCAATCGGAGTGGCCGCATATCACGATGTCGCTGACCTTCAACGCCGACACGGCGAACTCGACCGTCGCCGAGACCCCGCCCGGCTCCGGACCGAAGGACGGAACGATGTTGCCCGCATTGCGGATGACGAACAGATCCCCGGGCTCTCGCTGGGTGACGAGCTCGGGCACCATCCTGCTGTCCGAACACGAGATGAACAGCGCCTTCGGCGTCTGGCTCGTTGCCAGCTCCTTGAAGAGCTGCTTGCGACTGGGAAAGACTTCCGCCTGGAAGCGGAGAAAACCGGCAATGATGTCCTGCATGCGCGAAGTCTAATCTGACTCGCAACTCTCGCGGACGCCCAGGCCAGGCCGAGCCGGTTCATCGGCCGCGCTGTCAAGGTGATGTGACCGCTGCATCAAAAAGCAAGTTTCGCCGCCCTTTCATCCCGCCAGGGAAAGAGGCCTCCTCACGGCCAGCGCAGGCCCTGCAATCAGGGATTACCCATCCCCTTGCCGCTGAATCCAGCCGAACTTTCTCGGCGTATGGGTTGTGCGCACGGCTTCGCCTTGCGCAAGTCGCTGCCGCTCATTCCAACATTTGACTATCGAGGTGACGCCGATGAGATTGCTTCCAACGCCTGTCAATGCCTGTGTTCTTGCGCTCAGTGCGGCCGCCGCCGTCAGCGCATTCGCCTCCAGCCACCGCGAGGCGCCCTCGATTGCCGGGATGCCCAAGCTCGACGGCACCGACTTCTACATGTTCCGAAGCTACGAGCCCAACCGCCAGGACTTCGTGACGCTGATCGCCAACTACCAGCCCGACCAGGGCCCGTACGGTGGCCCCAACTACTTCACGATGGACCCGAACGGGCTCTACGAGATCCACATCGACAACACCGGCAGCGCCATGGAGGCCCTCACCTTCCAGTTCCGCTTCACCAACACGCTGCGCGACATCCAATTGCCGATCTCGGGCAAGCAGGTCTCGATCCCGCTGGTGCAGGCCGGCCAGATCTCGGCGCCCAACCAAGCCACGAGCAATCTGCGCGAGACGTTCACGCTCACCGTCGTGCGCGGTGACCGCCGCAAGGGGCAGGCGTTTGCCGTCACCAACGCGGCCAACGGCAGCACCGTGTTCGACCGGCCGACCGACAACATCGGCGAGAAGACCTTCGGCGGCCCGAACGGCTATGCCACCTATGCGGCCCAGCAGATCTACAACATCAACATCCCGGGCTGTGCCAGCGGTGGCCGTGTCTTCGCGGGCCAGCGCCAGGACCCGTTCGCGGTCGCGTTGGGCCAGGTGTTCGACCTCATCAACCTCAACCCGCTCGGCTCGACCAGCGCCTACGGCGCGGGTACGCTGGCCACGCGCAACGTGAGCACCCTGGCGCTCGAAGTGCCGATCTCCTGTCTCACTGCGGGCGGCACCGGCCCGATCATCGGCGGCTGGACCACGGCCAGCGCGCGCCAGGGCCGACTGATCGCCAGCCCGCCCAAGAGCGGCCACGGCACCACGACGCTCAACGGCGGCGCCTGGGCACAGGTCTCCCGCCTGGGCATGCCGCTGGTCAACGAAGTCGTCATCGGCCTGAAGGACAAGGACAGGTTCAACAGCTCCAGGCCGATGGACGACGGCCAGTTCGCAACCTACGTGACGAATCCGACGCTGCCGGCATTGATCCAGACGCTGTACCCCAGCGCACCCGCACCGACGAACTTTCCGCGCACCGACCTGGTCGCGGCATTCCTGACGGGCATCGACGGCCTGAACAAGCCCGCCAACGTCAAGGCCTCGGAAATGCTGCGCCTGAACACCAGCATCGCTCCGACCGCGATGGCAAGCCAGAGCAACCTCGGCGTGGCCGGCGGCGACAACGCGGGCTTCCCGAACGGGCGCCGCCCGGGCGACGACGTGGTGGACATCGAACTGCGCGTGGCCATGGGCGCCCTGTGCGTCCTGACCGGCGCCAACGATGCGCTCAAGGTCGGCTGCAAGCCGAGCGATGCACCGGCCGGCGGTGCGGCCATCACCGACGGCGCGCTGCAGAGCCCGTCGCAGTTCCCCGCCGCTTTCCCGTACCTCAATACCCCGCTGCCCGGCGCCGTCAACGCCGCCGCGGCACCGTGAACGGGAGCACGGCATGAACCGGAACATCCATCGCATTGGCGCCGCCCTGCTGCTGGCCACGGCCCTTGCGGGCTGCGGCGGCGGAGGTGGCGGCGGGGGCGGGTTCTATCCGTTCCCGCTGCCGGTCGGCGGAAACACGCCGCCACCGAGCCCGCCGCAAAACACGCCGCCCGGGGCTGCCGACCCCTACGACCTGTTCGTCGCCTACGTGCAGGCCATGGTGGCGACCATGCTCGATACGAGCGAACCGACCGACGTGGCGGCCTTCGACCCGCCTCCGACGTCGGAGACCAAAGAGCCGGTCGCCACGCAGTAGCCGACATGCGCCTGGCCGCATCCGCGAAAGCATGGGCGGCAATCGCCGTGCTCGCCGTGGCCGCTCTCGCGGCGCATGCGGTGCCGCGCGTACCCGCGAGCGACGACGAGGTCGTGGAGACACTGCCCGTCGTCGCTGGATGGTCGAGCCAGCAACACCGGCTGCGCCGCGAGCTGGCACAGCGACCGAAGGACGAGGCTACGGCCATCGCTGCGGCCTCGGCCTACCTCGAACTTGCGCGTGAGCAAGGCGATGCGCGTTACGCCGGCTACGCCATGGGCGCGCTGCAGGCCTGGGAGGCCGCACCTCCGGCACAGACGCCGCCCGCCGTGCTGGTCATGCGCGCCACCATCGCGCAGTTCCTTCATGACTTCGATGGCGCCGAGGCCACCCTGAAGGTGGCGCTCGCCCGACGTCCAAACGACGCGCAGGCCTGGATCACGCTCGCCACCATTCTTCGCGTGCGCGGGCGCTACAACGAATCCGATGCCGCCTGCCGGTCGCTCGGGCGGGTGGGCCCGGCCCTGTACGGCGTCGCCTGCCTTGCCGAGAACGCCGGGCTGCGCGGCAACCACGACGACGCCCGGCAGGCACTGCAGGCCCTTCTGGCGGAACCGGCGCTGCGCGATGCAGACAAAGCCGGGACTCGCCAATGGCTGCTGACCAGTCTTGCCGAGGTCGAGGAGTTGGCGGGCCGCCAGGCAGAAGCCGACGCGGCCTATCGCAAGGCCGTGGCGGCGCAGCGCTCCGGCTATCTGCTGCTGGCCTACAGCGACTATCTGCAGCGCGTCGGGCGCCACGCCGAGATCCCGAGACTGCTGGCCGACGAGGCGCGCAGCGACGCGGTGCTGCTGCGGCTGGCCATCGCCGGCGCCGCCGCGCGCGGCAAGAGCGCCCAAGGTGCCCAGACTGCCCACGACGCGGCCGAAGAACTGCGCCAGCGCTTCGAGGCAGCCGCGCTTCGCCCCGGCACCACCGCGCTGCATGCGCGTGAAGAAGCCATGTTCGCGCTCGACGTGCAGAACGACCCGAAGCGTGCGCTCGAACTCGCACGCCTGAACGCCAGGCTGCAGCGCGAGCCCATCGACCTGCTGGTGTTCGCGCGAGCCGCGTCGGCCGCCAATGACAGCGCAGCCCGCGGGGAAGTGAAGGCTCTGATGCAGCAGATCGGACTGAAGGATGCCCGTGTCGATGCAACACCGTGAACGCATCGCGCTCTTCGTGCTGCTGGTGACTGCGCTGCTTTTCGGGTCGGCGGCGGCCCACGCCCACAAGGCGAGCGATGCCTACCTGCTGTTGCAGCGCACCGGAGACACGATCGACCTGCGCTGGGACATTGCGCTGCGCGACCTCGACGCGATGCTCGACCTGGACGCCAACGCCGACCGGAAGCTCAGCTGGGGTGAAGTGCGCACGCGGCTGGCGGACATCCGGGCCTATGCGCTCGCGCGCCTGCGTCTGCAGCAGGGCCGGTGCGCGCTGGTTGAAGCGCAGGTACCCGCAGTCGAGGACCGCATCGACGGTGCCTACCTCGTTCTCCGGCTGCAGGCGCATTGCGAGGCTGGCGCCGCGCTCGACATCGACTACCGCCTGTTCCGCGAAGTCGATCCCACGCATCGCGGCCTGCTGCGTGTCGAAGCGGCGGGCGGAGCACAGCCCGTGGTGCTGTCGCTCGATCCATCGGCGGGACCGGTGTCCCTGGCCTGGCCGGGCTCGCAGGGTGCTGCGGACACGGCCACGCGTCCCGACGGCAGCTTCTTTCGCGACGGCATCCATCACATTCTCATCGGCTATGACCACATCCTGTTCCTGATCTGCCTGCTGCTGCCGGCCGTGCTGCGCCGTCGCGGCGGCGGCTGGGAGCCCGTGCTCGCCTGGCGCGAAGCGGTGTGGCCGATGCTGGGCATCGTCACCATGTTCACCATCGCGCACTCGATCACGCTGGCCCTCGCGGGGCTGAAGATCGTGACCATCTCGCCGCGCATCATCGAGCCCGGCATCGCGATCACCATCATGCTCGCCGCCATCGACAACATCCATCCGGTACTGCGCGGGCGCCGAAAGCTCTTCAGCTTCCTGTTCGGCCTCATTCATGGCTTCGGCTTTGCGGGGGCGCTGGCCGAGCTCGAGCTGCCGCTGCGCGATTTCGTGATCGCGCTGCTGCAGTTCAACCTGGGCGTGGAGGCCGGCCAGCTCATGGTCGTGGCCGTGGTGCTCGTCGTATTGCTGGCGCTGCGCAACTGGCAGCGCTATCCGGTCCTGGTGCTGCGCGGTGGCTCGGCGCTGGCCGTGCTGGTGGCGGCCATCTGGCTCGGCGAGCGGGTGCTCGATGTGAAGGTGCTGCCTTTCGCCTGAAGCGCGAGGCTCAGAACGTGTACCGCGCGCTGATGCGCACGCTGCGCGGCTCCGTCGGGTGCACATGGCGGTCGTTCACGCCGCCGCTGCAGCTGCCGCTGACCACCTCGCCCGCCGTGCACGAAGCGTAGTAGTACTCGATGTCGTTGCCCTTGCGCCCGGCCAGGTTGAACACGTCCAATCCCAGCGTGAGCTGCCGGTTGACCGCATAGCGCGCGCCAAAATTGAGCAGCGTGGTGGCGCGCGAGCGCACGGCGTTCAGCGTATCGAGCGCGCGCGGCCCCATGTAGCGCAGCCGCAATGACGCGGTCAGCGGCCCCTCGATGTAGGTGATGCCGGCCGCCAGCACGCGCTCGATGGCGTTGTCCACATGGTTGCCCTCGCCTTCCGGCGCCACGCCCTTGAAACGGGCGCGCGACACGGCGGCGTCCACCTCGAGGCGCCAGGCGCGGTCGAAGTTCCACCGCAGCGTGGCCTCGAGCCCGCGGCGCGTGCTCGCGCGGCCCGGCTCGGTGGTGCCCGCGTCGCCGACGTAGACCAGTTCGGAAGCCAGGTCGAGCTTCCACAGCGCCACGGTGGCCGTGAGATTTTCATGGGGCTGGAAACGCCAGCCGACTTCCGCGCCGCGGCCTTTCACCAGCGCGGGCACGCGATCGGCCGCGTCGCCGGTCTTCGGGTCGACGGTGATGGTGGCACCGCGCACGTCGTTGCTGTGGAAGCCCACGCCCGCATTGAAATAGAACTCGTGAGCCGGCGTGGGCGCGAAGGCCAAGCCGAACTTGGGGCTCAGCTGCGCGTCGTGCCCCCTGCCGCTGTTGAGCGGGCCGAAGGCGGGCTCGCGGCCTTGGACGTTGTAGCGCAGCGCGTCGCCGCGCAGGCCCACGTAGCCGCGCCAACGGTCGCTGAAACTGACCAGTTGCTGCCCGTACACGGCGAGCGAATCCTGCGAAACCTTGTCGTTGCGCACCGTGCCCAAGCGCCTGCGCGCCTCCGTGTCGTAGAGGCCGACTTCGCCGATGCGGTCGCCGCGCCATTGCGCCCCCAGACTCAGCACACCGTCAAGCCCGGCGATCCTGTTGGCCATCGTGTGCGAGCCCTGCGCGCCGAAGACGCGGCGGCGGTCGGTCTGTTCGAACTGGTCGCCGTTGTCCGGGTTGTCGAGGAAGTAGGTGAAATCGGAGAACAGATCGAAGCGGTAGTCGATGGCGTAGGCGCTGAACTCGGTATCGCCGCTCGGGCCCTTGTCGAACCACTTGCCGGACAGGCTGATGCGCCGGGTCTTGCCACCGTCGGTCGGATTCAGGCTGCCGAAGCGCTGCAGTTCTCCGCTGTCGATCAGTCGCTGCGGCACCTGGTCGGTCGAGGTCCATCGGCTGCTGTAGGCCATGGCGGTGACGCTGAAGCCGCGCGTCTGCGAGCCCTGCGAATAGCGCAGCACGGCGTTGGCCTTCCTCAGCTTCTCCGGCACGTTCCAGGGGCCGTCGTTGCCTTCGAGTTCGATGGCGCCGAGCCAGGTCTGGTCCTGCACGGTGCGCGAGCCTGCGGCCAGCAGGCGGCGGAAGCCGTGCGAGCCCACCGTCATTTCGGCAAAGGGCGAATCGAGCGCGCTGAAATAGTCGAGTGAGG
Organism: Variovorax atrisoli; assembly: GCF_014195185.1. Classification (NCBI taxonomy): domain Bacteria; kingdom Pseudomonadati; phylum Pseudomonadota; class Betaproteobacteria; order Burkholderiales; family Comamonadaceae; genus Variovorax; species Variovorax atrisoli. The sequence goes on from NZ_JACIBG010000008.1 coordinate 352,876, forward strand.
CGCTGCCCGCAAGCGAGAAATCGCCGCTGTGCACGAAGTACGGGCCCTTGCGGTAGCGCACGCCGGACACCAGCTCGGGAATCAGGAAGTTCAGATCCGCATAGCCCTGGCCATGGCCGTGCGTCGGCATGTTGACCGGCATGCCGTCGACCGTGACCGCGAAGTCGGTACCGTGGTCGAGGTTGAAGCCGCGCAGGAAATACTGGTTGGCCTTGCCGTCGCCCGAGTGTTGAGTGGCCACCACACCGGGCACCGCTTCCACGATGTCGCCCGGGCGCAGCTTCGGTCGCGACTGATAGGACTCCCGCTCCACCGCGCCCTCGCTCGCGCTATCGGCACTGCCAATGCTTGCATCGCGCGGCCCTTGCACCTGGATCTCCGGGAGATGGTTTTCCTGTGCATGGGCGACAGGGCAGCCAGCCAGCACGCCAATCCAAACTGAATGAGACACGGCGGCCAGCCTTCGCATCAACGCTCCAATCGAAGAAAAGCCGCGAATCCACGGCGCGACTTTCTTTCCATACGGGGACCTCTTCATATCGGATTCAAATGGCGGGAGCGATCGGAGAAATTTTCCGGGCGACCGAAAGACGCACGGAGCCGATCGACAAGGCGCCCCTTCCCGGGCCTGCTCTCAGCGACCGACGGCCTGCACGATCTGCTCGGCCAGAAGCGATGCCGCACGCGGCAGGTTGCGCGCGCGGTGCAGCCGGATATCCGCCGCAGGCAGCCGCGGCAGGTTCTCGGCCTCGGACAAGGCCCGCAATCTTGCCGGAAAGGTCCCTGACTTCACGACCGTCACCGCCAGGCCTTGCGCTGCAATGGACTCCACGGCCGCGAGGCCGTGGCTGACGAAGGCAAGCCGCCAGGCAATCCTGGCGCTGTCGAGCGCTTCAGTGGCCCATTCGCGGAACAGGCATCCTCGGGGATAGAGGGCGACAGGCAGCGGATGCTGCAGCTCCACCGGGTGCGAGGCCGAGGTGGCCCACACGGCCTGCTCCTGCCGCAGCAGTTCGCCGCCGCCCTGGCCATGCGGATGCATCGCGATCACGATGTCGAAATCCTTGCCCAGGCGCTGCGGCATGCGGGCCGTGAGGCCGGTTTCCATTTCGACACGGATGTGCGGATAGTCGGCCGCGAAGCGCGCGAGCACCGGCGGCATGACGTGTGTGCCGTAGTCGTCCATGACGCCCAGGCGTACCCTGCCCTCCACCTTGTGCTGCTGCAGTTGGCCGACGGCCTCGTCGCCCAACTGCAGGATTCGGCGCGCGTAGCCGAGCAGTCTTTCGCCTGCGAGGCTCAACTCGACATGGACTTTCGTGCGATGGAAAAGAGCGGTGCCCACCCGCTCCTCCAGCCGCATGACCTGCATGCTCACTGCGGACTGCGTGCGGTTCAGCGCCGTCGCCGCACGGGTGAAGGAGCGGTGTTCGGCCACTGCCACGAACGCCTTCAGCAGATCAGGATCGAGCGATGGAAGAGCCATTTCATTCCCTGATGAGATGCATCAAATTAATTCGATTGATTGATGATAGTGAGGCTTCTACGCTGCCGCCACGACAACGACCTGGAGCATGAACGTGGGAGAACTTGCGGGCGTCGCGGCCGCCGTGCTGTCCAGCGCACTGGGCGGAGCAGCGGTGGGCGCGACGCGTTACGTGGCCGGAGCCATCGACCCGATCGCTCTCGGCGCGTTCCGCTTCGGCATCGGCTTCTGCCTGCTGCTGCCGATGGCCCTGCTGGGCAGCAGCCGCGAGCGCTGGCCTGCGCGACGCGACTGGCCGGCGACCGTTGCGTTGGGGCTGCTGTTCTTCGGACTCTTCCCGCTGCTCTTCAACGCCTCGCTGCACTACACCTCGGCCGCGCGCGGGGCGCTCTCGCTGTCCGCCTTGCCGCTGCTGACCATGACCGTGGCCGGTGTCCTGCGCGTCGAACCGTTCACCCGCCGCAAGACGGTCGGCGTGCTGGTCGCCATGACGGGCGTGGCCCTGTCCCTGCTCTCGGACCTGCGAACGGCGCCGCCAGGCGCGTGGCGAGGCGATCTGTTGATGCTGGCAGCGGCTCTATGCATGGCTTTCTACAGCGTCGGCTCGCGCGCTGTGATACGCCGGTCGGGGCCGCTCTCCTTCACCGTCCTGGCGATGGCAGCCGGTGCGTTGTGCCTCGCGGGCATCGCCTGGCATGCGGGGAGCTTCGCGCCCGTGGCCCGCTTCGGCATGGCCCAGTGGCTGGCCGTCGCCTACCTCGGCGTGTTCGGCGGCGCCATCGGCTTCTTTCTCTGGGCCTTTGCGCTGGGGCGTACCACGCCCACGCGCGTGGCGATCTCGGTGACGGTCAATCCGGTCGCCGCGGGCCTGGTCGGCGCCTGGCTCTTGGCGGAGCCGTTGCGTTGGGGCTTGGTGGTCGGGCTGCTGGCGGTGCTGGCAGGCATCGTGATCGCGGCGACCGGCGGGGCGGCCGTGCGGGTCGAAGGCTAGCGTTCAGACGGCCTCGCTTCGCCGCAACAGGCGTCTCGCCGATTGCGCGGAACGCCCTGGCTGGGTGCCTGCCGAAGCATGCAGTCGCGCAAGCGGCATGCATCAAGCTCGTTCACATCCAAGCTGCGTTGGCGCACTTTCAGGTATCGGGCCGCGGGTCTTCGTCTGTGACGGAGAGATCGACCGGAACCCGGACTTCGCGCGTGATGCGTCCAGGCATCTCGAAGACCAGCGTGATGTGGCCCTTGACGCGTTCGAAAGGCTTGTCCAGCTTCACGTGGAAACCCCGTTGACTGCCCAGGACATGGTCGTAGGTCCAGAGCGCGAAATCCCGCAACGACGCCGCCTTGCTGCTCTCCTTCACCTGCAGCTTCTCGTTCTTCTCGTTGATGAGTTCGTAATCCTTGATCTCGTAGGTCACGAAGTCGGCGATGTCGTCGTTCTTGTTGGTGATGTGGCCGTTGCGCTTGTACTCGTCGAGCTTGATCTTGGGCAGCGGGTAGTAAGTCAGCAGGTCGAACTCTCTCGCAGGCTTCTTCTTGATCAGCGTGAGGTCGGAGTTGATGACCAGCACATGAGCGCCGAGCTGTGTCAGCAACGCTCTCGCCTGATCGGCAGAGTACGGATAAGGCTGTGCCGAGTGGGCGTGGCCAGCGAACAGTGCAGAAAGAAAAAGCAGCTGCAGCAACTTCTTCATCGAAGAACGCATGTCTGGTGGATTGCAGAAGCAAGAGGGCGGGTGGTCTTGAATCCTAGCATCGCCACATGGGCCTCGAACGCGCCGGGAGCCGGCCCGCCGTTCGGCAATCCGCGGCTCGTGGCCCTCATCAGGCATGCGGTTGCTGATCGAGCGCGTTCGTCGCAGGCGGTCGAACCCACCCTCGTCCGGTGTCAGAAAAGATGCTGCTGCGAGCTCGTCAAACCCGCGAAGCTGGCCCCCATCGGCTGGAGGATGGCATCGGCGATCGGCTGCAGCTGCCTGCCCAGGTAGTGGTCGTAGTCGATGCGTGAATGGCGGGCCTCCAGCGGCTCTGGGCCGGTGCGGGTCATGACGTACTGGATCCAGCCGCCGTTCTGGTATTGCTTCGGCCGATGGAGGCGGTCGTTGTGCTCGTCGGCCAGGCGCGCGGCGCGGACCTGCGGCGGCACGTTGACGAGGTAGGCGTCCAGGCGATGGCGCAGGCGCTTCCTGTAGACGAGCAGTTCGTCCTTGGCGCCGGAAAGCGTCGAGCGCACGTACTCCCTCACGAACTCCTCGTAGGGCTCGCCCCGGAAGATCCGCGACAGCAGACCTTCCTGGAACTGCCGTGCCAGGGGCGTCCAGTCGCTGCGGGCCATCTCCAGGCCGCGGTAGATCATCTCCTCCTTGCCGTCGGCGTCCTTGCTCAGGCCGGCATAGCGCTTCTTGCTGCCCACGTCCGAACCGCGGATGGTGGGCATGAAGAACTTGCTGTAGTGGGTGTCGAACTCGATCTCCAGGAAGTTCTCGAGGTCGTGGGTCTCGCGAAGCGTGCGCGTCCACCAGTCGTTGATGTCCTTCACCAGGCCTGCTGCGACGGCATGCGCCTCCTCGTTGGTGTGGGTGCGGCCGAGCCAGATGAAGATGGAGTCGGTGTCGCCGTAGATGGCTTCGTAGCCTCTGCGCTCCACGAATTCGCGCGTGAGCTTCATCATCTCGTGCCCGCGCAGGGTGACGGCGGACACCAGCTTGGGATTGAAGAAGCGGCATTCGGAGGCGCCCAGCACGCCGGCGAACGAGTTCATCAGCAGCTTCAGCGCTTGCGACAGCGGCTCGTTCCGGGCCCGCTTGGCTTCGTCCCGCGCGCGCCAGAGCGTGGTCACGATCTCCGGCAGGCAGTGCCTGGTGCGCGAGAAGGTGGTGCCCTGGGGGCCGCGCACGATCAGGCGCGGATCGCCGCCGGCGCTGCCGCCTTCCACGAGGCCGACGGGATCGACGAGGAAGGTCCGGATGATCGATGGATAGAGGCTCTTGTAGTCCAGGACCACGACGGAGTCGTAGAACCCCGGTTTCGAGTCCATCACGTAGCCCCCGGGGTAGGCCTTGCTCGGGATCTCGCCGACGTTCGGCGCCACGTAGCCGAGGCGGTGCATGCGCGGCAGGTAGTGGTGGCTGAAGGCCGCGATGGAGCCGCCGAAATGGTCCATCTGCAGGCCCGTGGTCTGGGCGCGTTCCATCACGAACTGCAGCAGCTTCGCCTTCTCGAAGATGCGCAGCACCAGCTCGCAATCGCGGATGTTGTAGTGAGCGAGTGCGGGCTTGTCTTCCTGGTAGCGCCGCTCGATCTCGGCCATCTTGTCGTACTCGTCGCCGATGGCCTTGCCTTCGCCCAGCAGCGACTGCGAGACGTTCTCCAGGCTGAAGGAGGGAAAGTTCCACATCGCGGCCCGCAGTGCCTCGATGCCGTCGACGATCACCCGCCCCGGCGCGGAGGCGAACAGATAGCCCTGCTTTCCGGGATGAGTGCGCCAGTCCAGCGGGCGCCGCTCCCGTCCCGGCAGAAAGGGCGCGCCGCAATCGTCGGCGGTCTTCTGCAGCACCCGCAGGTCGAACTGGATCACGCTCCAGCCGACGATGACGTCCGGATCGTTGCGCTCGAACCAGTCGTTGAGCCGTTCGATCATGGCCTTGCGGCTTTGGCAGTAGACGAGGGAGAAGTCCTGCCGCGCCTCTTCCCCGCCCTGCCCGGCTGGCGGGTCGCCGAGCATGAAGACGGTGCGATCCTGCGCGGCGTCCAGTGCGATCGAATAGAGCGCCTCGTACTGGCTGGTCTCGATGTCCAGCGACACCATCTTCAGCGCCGGGCGGTAGTCGGGCGCCGGTCTGAGCCGGCAATCGACCAGCGCGCCGCGGTCGAGGCGCCCTCCTTCCGCCGCCACGCCTGCCGTGATGAACCGCTCCATCAGATGGCGGTCCGGCGGGCGCACGTCGGCCTCGAGCAGCGGAATGTCCTGCGCGCGAAGGGTGCGCGCAAGCCGGCCGATCTGGCGGAAGTGCTTCGCATAGAGGCCGACGACCGGCTCCTGCTGGAAGGTCTTGAGATCGAGCTCGCGGATCTCCACCCCTGGCATGGCGGCAAGCGCCGCCTCCACCGCCGCGCGGTGCCGGGCGGCGACGAACGCGACGGAGGTCTGGGCGGCCAGCACGACCTTCAGCGGCCCGGCGTCCGTTGCCAGCCAGTATTCGATCTCCGTGCCCGCCGCGGCGTCCCGCCAATGGCGGGTCAGGATGAAGCCCTTGAGTTCGGTGGGCGCCGTGGGAGGCAGAGGCATGGAAATGAGAAAGGCAGACTCGGTGACAACCGATTCTTGCGCAGTCGCCGCGACCTTTCGCGGGCCTCGCATCCGTGGCAGGCGTTCGCAACTGCGGCCCCGAGCGGAATGCCGGGGGCTGCCCGACCCGCCGCGAAGCACCGATCTACCGGAGCCTCCAGGCGCGGGTCGATGTTTTCAACCCGTCAGAAACCGCCCGGGCGGCGCCGGCACGATTCAACGGGGGTGAGGAAAGAGCCTTTCTATCGGGCAATGCGTCTTGATGAACGGCGACTTGATCACGATGTAGCTGAAGTACTTGGAGATGCCGATGTTGCGCTCGAGCAGCCCCTCGATCACTTCCTGGTAGTGGTTCACGCCGCGCGTGAGAAAGCGCAGCAGGTAGTCGTAACCCCCGCTCACCAGGTGGCACTCGAGCACCTCGTCCACTTCGCGGATCGCGGCCTCGAAGCGCACGAAATCCTCGCGGTGATGGTCCTGCAGCGTGACTTCGGTGAACACCGTCAGCGCATCGCCGAGCTTCTCCAGCCGCAGGTGCGCGCCGTAGCCGGCGATGTAGCCGGCCTGCTCCAGCCGCTTCACTCGGATCAGGCATGGGCTAGGCGACAGGCCGACCGCGTCCGCGAGATCGACGTTGGTCATGCGCCCGTTCTTCTGCAGCTGGGCCAGGATGCGCAGGTCGAGTCGGTCGATCTTGAAGGCTTCAGACATGGCAGTCCTGAAAAAACGAAACAGGTCCTGATTCTGCTTTGCCGACGCGGCGCCGGGTCAGTGCTTTCCCGGTCAGGCGGCCAGCGCGGCGCGCACGTCGGGGGCGTCGAGCACGTCGTCGAGCGTTTTCTCAAGCCGTGCGAAGAGCTGCGCGAACTCGTCCTCGGTGAAGGTGAGCGCGGGCGCGAAGCCGAGGATGTGGTCCCCGAAGGAGCGAAACACCAGGCCGTTGCGGTAGCCGGCCGCGAAGATGCGGTCGGACAGCCCCAGCGCCGGGTCGAAGCGGCGCTTGCTGGCCTTGTCGCTCACTAGCTCCAGCGCCCCCACCAGGCCGCGATGGCGAGCGTCGCCCACCAGCGGATGCGCGCGCAGCGCGTCGAGCCCGGCCGCGAAATGCACCGCCCCGCGCTGCCCGTTGGCGAGGATGCCGCCCTCCTCGTAGAGCCGCAGCACCTCGAGCGCGACGGCGGCGCCCACCGGGTGCGCGGAGTACGTCGCGCCGTGGCCGACAGGCGCTCCCGCAGGGGCACCGTCGGCGATGCCGGCGTAGACCTTCTCGGACATCAGGGTCGCGCCCATCGGCACGTAGCCGGCGGTCAGGCCCTTGGCCACGGTCATCAGGTCGGGCTCCACGCCTTCGGCCTCGCAAGCGAACATGGGACCGGTGCGGCCGAAGCCGGTGATGACCTCGTCGACCAGGAAGAGGATGTCGAGCTCGCGCGCGGCGTCGCGCATGGCCTTGAGCCAGCCCTTGGGCGGCACGATGACGCCGCCTGAACCCTGGATCGGCTCGCAGAAGAAAGCCGCCACGTTGTCGGCGCCCAGCTCGGCCACCTTGGCGCGCAGCGCCGCGACCGAGGAAGCGATCAGCACCTGCGGATCGGCGCCGTGCTCGTGGCGGTAGGCATACGGCGAGGGGATGTAGTGCTGCGTGGGCAGCGGCAGGTCGAAGCCGCGATGGAACACGGGCAGCGCTGTGAGGCCCGCGCCGGTCGACGAAGAGCCGTGGTAGCCGCGCTCCAGCGAGATGAACTGCTTCTTCGACGGCCGGCCGATGGCGTTGTAGTACTGCACGATGAAGCGCACGGCGGCATCCACCGAATCGGAGCCGCCCAGCGTGAGGTACACGCGGGTCAGCGATGCCGGCGTGATCTGCACCAGCTTCTGCGCGAGGCGGATGGCAGGCTCGCTGCTGAAGTGGAAGTAGCCTGTGGCGTACGGCAGCCGGCGCATCTGCTCGGTCGCGGCCTGCACCACGCTCTCCTGGCCGTAGCCCACGTTCACGCACCACAGGCCTGCGAAGGCGTCGAGCAGCCGGTGGCCGTTGGTGTCGGTGAGCCATGCGCCCTCCCCGGAGGCCAGCACGGTGGGCCCGCGCTGCTCGTGCACGCGCCAGGGCGAGACGGGGTGGATGAGGTGGGCGCGGTCGATCGCGTCGAGCGCGGCTTGCTGGGGCAGTGCGGTGGGGTGCGTCATGGGTGTGAAGATGCGAGAGCGAGGGAAGCTTTCGATGCCTTCAGCTTAGGCGGCACCCCGCACGAGGTGATGCTGCTTTGAGGGTGTCGCACGAAGCACGCTGCGGTTGTTGCGCCGCGTACAGCAGATCGTGCGGTCGACGCGGCGACCCCGTCCTTCTGCGCTTCTCGTCGCGGCTTCTCTTCTCAATACCCGCGTGCGCGGTCGACCAGCCCGAGCATCCGCTCGCCGGCCTCGAAGCGCTCGATGTTGTCGAGCAGCACCTCGGCAGCGCTCAGCGGCTGCGTCATGCTCGCGATGTGCGGTGTGAGCTGGATGCGCGGATGCCGCCAGAACGCGTGCCCGGGCGGCAGCGGCTCGGGGTCGGTCACGTCGAGCACCGCCTCCGCGATGCGGCCGCTTTCGAGTGCGGCCAGCAGGTCGGCGTCGACCAGCTGCGGCCCGCGTCCGACGTGCACGAGCGAAGCGCCCTCGGGCAGTTGCGAGAACAGGCGCGCGTCGAGAAAGCCGCGCGTCGAGTCGGTCAGCGGCAGCAGGCATACGAGGATGTCAGTGCGCGCGAGGAAGGCCGGCAGCTCATCGGCACCGGCGTGGCATTGCACCCCCTCGACCTCGTGGCGCGAGCGGCTCCAGCCCGCGCAGTCGAAGCCCAGCGCGACGAGCTGCGCCAGCACGGCCTGCCCGAGCGATCCCAGGCCGAGCACGCCCACGCGCCGTTCGCCCGCCGGGCGCACCGGCAGCGGCTTCCAGCGCGCCTGCTGCTGCTGGCGCCGATACTGCGGCATGTCGCGGTGCAGGCCGAGCACCGCATGCGTCACATACTCGACCATCCCGCGCACGATGCCGGGTTCGACCATGCGCACCACCGGCAGCGCAGGCGGCAAAGACGCGAAGTCGAACTGGTCGACGCCTGCGCCGGAAGAGAACAGCACCTTAAGATGCGGAAAGCGCGTGCCCAGGTCGTCGGGCGGCTCCCATGCCGCGAGGAAGCGCACCTTCGCGGGATCGCCGACGTCCGGCCAGATGCGGAAGTCGATGTCCGGCCGGCGGCGGCCGAACACTTCGGCCCATTGGCGTCCCCGGACGGGATCGGACTTGTAGAGGAAGGTGAAGGATGCGTCCACAGGGGTGCTCCTTCAGCCCACGGCCTGCGTCACGAGCGCGAACAGGGCCGGCGCTTCCGCAGGCCTGGCCAGGGGCGCGCCGCGCACCATCGTCGTGGGCGCATCCACGCGCAGCAGGCCGATCGCTTCCAGCCATTCCGCCAGGCCGCTGTTGAAATCGATGTCGATGCGCGTGAAGTTGCCCGCATTCAGGCCGGCAAGGTGTGCGATCAAGGCCTTCGCGCCCTCGGCATCGGGCGCGACCACCGGACCGATGGCATGGCCCCGGCCGAAGCGGCGCAGCATGGCGAAGCCCTTCGCGGTGTTGTCGTGGTCTAGCACCACGCAGGCGTCGGCCCCCTGCAGCAGTTCGGCGATGAGCGCCTCTCGCGGCATGCCCCGCGCTGCGGTGTCCAGGGCCTGCAGCGCGGGCAGTTCGTTGAGGCCCGCCGGGCGCAGGCGCCAGCCTTGCTGCAGCGCGATCAGCGGTGCGGGCTGGGCGATGCCCTGGTGCTGCCGGACCTCGCCGGTCCGCACGAAACCCAGGCGCTCGTAGAGTCCGCGCCCCTGCGAGGTGGCGTGCAGCAGCAGCGAGCGGTCTTCCATGCCATCGAGCAGCGAGCGCATGAGCCGATGCCCGATGCGGCGTCCCTGGCATGCGGGGGTGACGATCACCAGGCCGATGGTGGCGTGGCGCTCGCCCCAGCGCCACCGCAGGCCGGTGCCGACGAGCTCGCCGTCGCGCTCGGCCGCGATGCCTTCGGCATGCGCGAAGACCTGCTCCCAGTCTGCCAGCCGGTGCGGCCAGCGCAAATCGGCAGACAGCGCGTGCGCTTGCGGCAGGTCGGCGGAAGTCATCGGTCTGAGCACCACGCCATCCGTGGTCGGTGCGTTCTCAGGGGCTTCGGACATCGGAATCTCTCTGTATGTTGCGACGGGAATTCGCTCCATCTTGGACGACATTGCGGCGCCGCACCAGACCGGATGGCGCTTTCGCTGCAACTCGCAAGCTTCGCCTGCCAGCCGCCCTCTTCTCGCAATTTGCTGCGGTGGCACGCCCGCATACGAACACAAATGCCGCGGCGGTTTGCCTAGCATCGACCGGCCGTCTCGGCCGTCCCGGTCATTTCCCCACGCCGCGCCAACTTCCATGCAGCCCATCGCCATGCGAGCCTTCGGTCGACCCCCTCACAAGCGCCTTTGCACCGCATCCTCGAAGCACGCTTCATGCCCTTCGACGCGCGACGGCGACCTCATGGCGGCGCAGTTTGGCATGCGCACGCAGCGTGCATCAAGAACGTGCGCAGCAGCCTCGCGGCGGCGCGCCAAGGTGCATGTCCGCACGTGCGCGGGGCAGACCGCACGCCATGCTGTTGCCGCTACCACAAACCGCAGCTTTGGTTTCGACGGCACCTGTTTTCCCTACATACGTCATGCAGCTGCGTGCTGCAATCAATCCGTAATGAGCTTGTCGCAATTGCCTTCCCTGCCCTCCCTTTGAAAAGGACCCGACACCATGAGCTTCCGTCCCAAATACGTGACCTTCGACTGCTACGGCACCCTCACCCGGTTCCGCATGAAGGAGATGGCCGCCGACCTGTTCGCCGACCGCATCCCCGCAGAACGCATGGAGGAGTTCCATGCGGACTTCACGGCCTACCGCTTCGACGAGGTGCTGGGCGACTGGAAGCCCTACGAGGTCGTGCTCAAGAACGCAGTGCGGCGCCTCTGCAAGAAATGGAAGATCCAGTACTTCGACGCGGACGCGCAGAAGATCTACGACGCCGTACCGACCTGGACCCCGCATGACGACGTGCCGGCCGGCCTCGCGAAAGTCGCCAAGGAGATCCCGCTGGTGATCCTCTCGAATGCCTCGGACGACCAGATCCAGAAGAACGTGGCGATGCTCGGCGCGCCCTTCTACCGCGTCTACACCGCGCAGCAGGCGCAGGCCTACAAGCCGCGGCTGAAGGCCTTCGAGTACATGTTCGACTCGCTCGGCTGCAACCCGGAGGACGTGCTGCACGTTTCGTCCAGCATGCGCTACGACCTGATGTCGGCGGACGACCTGGGCATCGTCAACAAGGTCTTCGTCAACCGCGGCCACGGCCCGGGCAACCCGGCCTATCGCTACACCGAGATCAAGGACATCGGCGGCCTTCCCGGCGTCGTCGGTCTTTGATCGCATCGCGGTCTCCCTGCCTCGCCCCGTTGCTCGCCCCGCCATGAAGCTCGACTCCTACTGGACCGATAGCGCTGCAGCCTTCACGCCTGCAGCGCATGCGCTGCCGGAACAGGTCGACGTCACGATCGTCGGCGGCGGGTTCACGGGCCTGTCCGCGGCGCTGGCGCTGGCGAAGCGCGGCGCGCGCGTCGCTGTCCTGGAGGCTGGTGCGCGTGTGGCGGCGGAGGCCTCGGGCCGCAACGGCGGGCATGTCAACAACGGGCTGGCCGTGGACTATGCCGATGTGGCCGCCAAGGTCGGCGTCGAAAAGGCCCGCGCCTGGTATCGGGCCTACGACGCCGCAGTGGACACCGTGGCGCGGCTGGTACGCGACGAGGCGATCGACTGCGATTTCCTGCGGCACGGCAAGCTCAAGCTCGCCACGCGGCCTGGCCAGATGGAGGCGCTCGAGCGCAGCGCTCGGCGCCTGATCGACGACGGCGTGGACATCGACGTCGAACTCCTGGATGCGACGCGGGTGCGCGCCGAGGTGCAGAGCGAGCGCTTCCACGGCGGCCTTCTCTACAAGCGCAGCGGCCAGATGCACATGGGCCGCTTCGCCCATGGCCTGGCCGAGGCGGCGCAGCGCCACGGCGCGCAGATCCACACCACCACGACGGTGAACCGGCTCGAGCGGCTCGGCCAGGGCCACGCACACCGGCTGCATACCTCACGCGGCACCGTCACCGCGCAGCAGGTCCTGCTGGCCACGGGTGCCACGCGCCATGGCGGCTACGGCAGCTTCGGCTGGCTGCGCCGGCGCATCGTGCCGATCGGCAGCTTCATCGTCGTGACCGAGCCGCTCGGCGCGCAGCGCGCACAGGCGCTGCTGTCGGCGCGGCGCACGTACACGACGATCGCGAACATCCATCACTATTTCCGGCTCACGGCCGATCACCGGCTGGTGTTCGGCGGGCGCGCGCGATTCGCGATCTCCAGCCCCCAGTCGGATGCCGCGAGCGGCGAGATCCTGCGCGCCGGGCTCGCGGAAACCTTTCCGCAACTGGGTGCCGTGCGCCTGGACTACTGCTGGGGCGGGCTGGTCGACATGACGCAGGACCGCCTGCCTCACGCCGGGGAGCGCGACGGCCTCTACTACGCCATGGGCTACAGCGGCCACGGCACGCAGATGTCGGTGCACATGGGCGAGCGCATGGCCGCCGTGATGAACGGCGATGCCGGCGCCAACCCCTGGCGCGACCGCGCCTGGCCCGCCATTCCCGGGCACTTCGGCCCGCCGTGGTTCCTTCCGGCCGTCGGCCTCTACTACTCGCTCAAGGACAAGCTGGCCTGAGCGCGCAGCGAGTCCGACCCGTTTCGTTCAGCGTTCGTTTTGTTCTTCAACCCCCGGTCACCGGCCACACAGGAGTAACCCATCATGAGCGACAGCAGCAACAAGAGGTTCGAAGACCTCGTCGGTCCCGGCGAAAGCCTTCGCGTGATGAGCGCGTTGAAACGCGGCGCGTCGCGACGCGACGTGCTTGCGATGCTGATGGCCGGCGGCATGCAGGTCACGCTGGCGGGCAGCCTCGCGGGCATGGCGGTGTCCGCCCACGCGCAGACGCCGAGGCGCGGCGGGCGCATCCGCGTGGCGGGCGCCACTGCTGCGGCAACCGACACGCTCGATCCGGCCAAGCAGTCGAACCAGACCGATTACTCGCGCTGCAACATGGTCTACAACGGCCTGACCTCGCTCGACGGCAGCCTCACGCCGCAACCCGCGCTGGCCGAATCGTTCACCACCAAGGATGCCAAGGTCTGGGTCTTCACGCTGCGCAAGGGCGTGGTGTTCCACGACGGCAAGCCGCTCGCGCCCGCCGACGTGGTGTTCTCGGTGATGCGCCACAAGGACGCGGCCACCGCCTCCAAGGCCAAGGTGCTCGCCGACCAGATCGAGAGCGTGAAGGCAACGGGTCCTAACGAAGTGACCATCGTGCTGAGCGCACCCAACGCCGACCTGCCGGTGATCCTGGGCACCTACCACTTCCACATCGTCAAGGACGGCACCACCGACTTCAACGCCGGCATCGGCACGGGCCCCTACAAGCTCAAGGAGTTCAAGCCCGGCATCCGCTCGGTGGTGGTGCGCAACGAGGCCTACTGGAAGCCCGGCAAACCCTACCTCGACGAGATCGAGTTCGTGGGCATCGGCGACGAGAGCGCGCGCGTCAACGCGCTGCTGTCGGGCGGCATGGACCTGGTGGGCTCGGTCAATCCGCGTTCGGTGGAACGCGTGAAAGGCACGCCGGGCTTCGGCATCTTCGTCACCCAGTCGGGCCAGTATTCCGACCTGATCATGCGCAAGGATGTGGGCCCCGGCGCCAACCCCGATTTCGTGCTCGGCATGAAGCACCTGTTCGATCGCGAGCAGATGAAGAAGACCATCGCGCTCGACTACGCGGTGGTGGCCAACGACCAGCCCATCGATCCGACCAACCGATTCCACTTCGCCGGACTGCCCCAGCGCCCCTTCGACCCGGAGAAGGCGAAGTTCCACCTGCAGAAGTCCGGCGTCACCGGCAAGGTGCCGCTGGTGGCGTCGCCCGCGGCGCTGTACTCGGTGGAGATGTCCCTGCTGTTGCAGCAGGCGGCGCAGCGCGCGGGCCTGGAGCTCGACATCAAGCGCATGCCGGCCGACGGCTACTGGTCGAACCACTGGCTCAACAGCCACGTCGGCTTCGGCAACGTGAACCCGCGCCCCAGTGCCGACGTGTTGCTCACGCAGTTCTTCCAGTCGAACGCGGCGTGGAACGAGTCGCGCTGGAAGAGCGAGAAGTTCGACCAGCTGCTGCTGGCCTCGCGCGCCGAAACCGACCTGGCCAAGCGCAAGCAGATGTACGCCGACATGCAGACCATGATCCACCAGGACGCGGGCCTCGGCATTCCGATGTTCCTGGCCAGCATCGACGGCCACACCTCCAAGCTCAAGGGCCTGTCGCCGATTCCGCTGGGCGGGCTCATGGGCTACAACTTCGCGGAGAACGTGTGGCTGGAGGCATGAGCACACCCCCAGGCTTCGCGCACTTCGTGTCGCTGCGCCAACCCCCTTGCAGGGGGCGACACCTGCGGCCCGGCAAAGCCGGTGCCGTGGTGTCCCGCGAACCGGCGGGGCTGCGCCGGCCTGCGGCGGCACACGGTGGCAAGTGGCAGATGGTTCAACGGAGCAGCTGACATGAATCAGGTGATCCTCAAGCTCCTTGCCCAGCGCATTGCGCTCGCGCTGCTGTCGCTGCTGGCGGTGTCGGTGATCGTGTTCTCGATCACTGCGGTGCTTCCCGGCGACGCGGCCGAGGAGCAGCTCGGGCAGGACGCCACGCCTGAGGCGCTGGCCGCGCTGCGTGCGCAGATGGGGCTGGATGTGCCGGCGCCGAAGCGCTATGCGCAGTGGCTGGCGGGCATGGCCAGGGGCGACCTGGGGCGCTCGTCCACCACGCAGATGCCGGTGTCGGAACTGGTCGCCAGCCGGCTGCCCAACTCGCTGCTGCTGGCTGCCGTCACGGCCCTGTTCTCGGTGCCGATCGCGCTCATGCTGGGCGTCGCCTCGGCGGTGTGGCGCGGCTCGTGGTTCGATCGCGCGGCGTCGACCTCGGCGGTGGCGGTGGTGTCGGTGCCGGAGTTCCTGGTGGCGACGCTCGCGGTGCTGGTGTTCGCGGTGAAGCTGCGCTGGCTGCCGGCGCTGTCCTTCGTCAGCGACATCGATTCGCTCGGCCAGATGCTGCAGGCCTTCGCGATGCCCGTGCTGGTGCTGTGCTGCGTGATCGTCGCGCAGATGATGCGCATGACGCGCGCCGCCGTGATCGACCAGCTGGAGGCGCCCTACATCGAGATGGTGCGGCTCAAGGGCGCATCGCCGATGCGCACGGTGCTGGCGCACGCGCTGCCCAACGCGGTGGGGCCGATCGCCAACGCCGTGGCGCTGAGCCTGTCGTATCTGCTCGGCGGGGTGATCATCGTGGAGACCATCTTCAACTACCCGGGCATCGCCAAGCTGATGGTCGATGGCGTCTCGCAGCGCGACATGCCGCTGGTGCAGACCTGCGCCATGATCTTCTGCGGCGCCTACCTGCTCCTGGTGACCGCCGCCGACGTCTGCGGCATCCTTGCCAATCCGCGCCTGCGGCATGGCTGACCAAGGGGAAGCCATCATGGAATCGTCCTCCACGCCTTCGACTCGCCTGAGCGCAGCCGCCCCGGTGACGCCGCCGACCACGGGAGGCGCACGGCACGGCGGCCCGCTGCGCTGGCTCGCAGGATTCGGCCCCTCGGGGCTGATCGGCCTCGCGGTGCTGCTCTTCTGGGTGCTCTCGGCGGCGCTCGGTCCCTGGCTGCTCTCGTTGCGCCCGGCGGGCGCCGGCACCGCGAACGTCTTCGCGCCGATCAGCGCGGCGCACTGGCTCGGCACCGACTACCTGGGCCGAGACATGCTCGTGCTCATCATCGAGGGCGCGCGCTACACGGTCGGCGTGGCGCTGCTGGCGACGCTGCTGGCCAGCGGCACGGGCACCGTCCTGGCGCTGCTGGCGGCCGCGAGCGGCCGCTGGATCGACGCGACGCTCAGCCGCGTCCTCGACACGCTCACCGCCATCCCGAGCAAGATGTTCGCGCTCATCATGGTGGCGGGCTTCGGCTCGTCGGTGCCGATGCTGGTGGCCACGGCGGCGATCATCTACGTTCCCGGTGCCTACCGCATCGCGCGTTCGCTGGCCGTGAACATCAATGCGCTCGACTACGTCACGGTGGCTCGCACGCGCGGCGAAGGAACGCTCTACATCATGCTGCGCGAGATCCTGCCCAACATCGTCGGCCCGATGCTGGCCGACCTGGGGCTGCGGTTCGTCTACATCGTGCTGCTGCTGGCGAGCCTGAGCTTCCTGGGCCTGGGCATCCAGCCGCCGGCCGCCGACTGGGGTTCTCTGGTACGAGAGAACATCGGCGCGCTGGCCATGGGCGGCGCCTCGGTGATCGTGCCGGCGCTCGCCATCGCGAGCCTGACCATCGCGGTCAACCTGGTGATCGACAACCTTCCGGGGCGTCAGGCCCGCGAACGAGGAGCACGCTGATGAAACCCATCCCCAGGCTTGCCCGCTTCGTGCGGCAGCCGACCTCCACGACGGCGGCGACACCGGTGGCCCGGCAAGGCCGGCTCCGCGTTGTTCCTGGCGCAGACGGGAGGCGATGACATGGGCGCGAACCTGATCGTCGAAGGGCTGTGCATCCATGCGGGTGCCGCCACGCTGGTCGACAACCTGAGCTTCTCCGTGCAGCCCGGCGAGGTGCTGGCGCTGATCGGCGAATCAGGCTCCGGCAAGACAACCACCGCGCTTGCGCTGATGGGCCATGCACGCCACGGCTGCCGCATCTCCGGCGGCCGCGTGCGCATCGGCGACACGGAGGTGCTGGCGCTCGATGCGCGGGCGCAGCGTGCGTTGCGCGGTCGAACCGTGGCCTACATCGCGCAGAGCGCAGCGGCCTCGTTCAACCCCTCGCGCACGATCATGGACCAGGTGGTGGAGCCCACCGTGATCCATGGCCTGTGCAGGCGCGCCGAGGCCGAGGCGAAGGCGGTGCAGCTCTTCCGCGAGCTGGCGCTGCCGGATCCGGAGCGCATCGGCACGCGCTATCCGCACCAGGTCTCGGGCGGCCAGCTGCAGCGGCTGATGGCGGCGATGGCGCTGATCGGCGACCCCGACCTCGTGATCCTCGACGAGCCGACCACGGCGCTGGACGTGACCACGCAGATCGAGGTGCTGCGCGCCTTCCGCCGCGTGGTGCGGGAGCGCCGCGCCACCGCGGTGTACGTGAGCCACGACCTCGCGGTGGTGGCGCAGATGGCCGACCACATCCTGGTGCTGCGCAACGGCAGCATGCGCGAGCTGAACGCGACCGGCCGGATCCTCGCCGCGCCGGCCGACGACTACACGAAGAGCCTGCTGGCCGCGGCGCGCCCGCAGGCCCGCCCGCCCGCCGATGCCGCGAACGACGGCCGGGAGCTGCTGCTCGAGGTGCGGCAGCTCTGCGCCGGCTACGGCCCGGTGGATGCGCAGGGACGTTGCGCCAAGCCGATCCTGCAGGACATCGACCTGAAGCTCTACCGCGGCCAGGCCATCGGCGTGATCGGCGAATCGGGCTCGGGCAAGACCACGCTGGCGCGCGCGGTGGCGGGACTGCTCAAGCCGGGCAGCGGCAGCGTGCTGTTCCGCGGCCGCGAACTGAAGCCGACGCTGCAGCAGCGCGAGCGCGACGAGCTGCGCCGCATCCAGATCGTGTTCCAGATGGCCGACACGGCGCTGAATCCGTCGCAGACCATCGAGCGCATCCTGGCGCGGCCGCTGGCGTTCTACAAGGGCCTGCGCGGCGAGCCGCTGCGCAGGCGCATCCACGAGCTGCTCGACCTGGTGAAGCTGCCGCAGACCGTGGCCGGGCGCCTGCCGGGCGGTCTTTCGGGCGGGCAGAAGCAGCGCGTGAACCTCGCGCGGGCGCTCGCGGCCGAGCCCGACCTGATCCTGTGCGACGAGGTGACTTCCGCGCTCGACACCGTGGTGGGTGCGGCGGTGCTCGACCTCATGGCGGAGTTGCGGCGCGAGCTGGGCGTGTCGTACCTCTTCATCAGCCACGACCTGCACACGGTGCGCGCGGTGTGCGACGAGATCGTCGTGATGCAGCACGGCCGCAAGCTCGCGCAGGTGGCACGCGCCGACTACGACCGGGGCCCGCACCACCCCTACTACGAGCTGCTCGCGCGCTCCGTGCCGGAGCTGCGCCAGGGCTGGCTCGACGAGATGGACCGCAGGGCATGAGCTTCGCCCCCAGGCTCTGCCCGCTTCGCGTGGCTGCCGACCCCCTCTTCCGGGGGCAACACCAACGGCCCGGCAAAGACGGCTCCCTGGTGTTCCTGGAAGAACCCCGCCCGATTCATGGAGAACCGAGATGACACCCACCTTCCGCATCGCAGTGATTCCCGGCGACGGCATCGGCAAGGAGGTGATGCCCGAGGGCGTGCGCGTGGTGCAGGCCGCCGCAGAGCGCTTCGGCTTCGAACTCGATTGCCGCTACCTCGACTGGGCCTGCGCCGACTACCACGCGGCGCACGGCCGGATGATGCCGGACGACTGGAAGGAGCAGCTCAAGGGCGTCGACGCGCTGTACTTCGGCGCCGTCGGCTGGCCCGCGACGGTGCCCGACCACGTGTCGCTGTGGGGATCGCTGCTGAAGTTCCGGCGCGAGTTCGATCAGTACATCAACCTGCGGCCGGTGCGCCTGTTCGAGGGCGTGCCCTGTCCGCTGGCCGGCCGCAGCCCGGGCGACATCGACTACCTCGTGGTGCGCGAGAACACCGAGGGCGAGTACACCTCGCTCGGCGGTGTGATGTACGAAGGCACCGAGCGGGAGATCGTGATCCAGGAGTCGGTGTTCTCGCGCCACGGCGCCGACCGCGTGCTGCGCTTCGCCTACGAAACCGCGCGTGCGCGCGGGCGCAGGCACCTGACGGTGGCCACCAAGAGCAACGGCATCGCCATCAGTATGCCCTGGTGGGACGCGCGCGCCGATGCGGTGGGTGCCGACTACCCCGAGGTGACGGTGGACAAGCAGCACATCGACATCCTGTCGGCGCGGTTCGTGCTGCAGCCCACGCGCTTCGACGTGGTGGTGGCGAGCAACCTGTTCGGCGACATCCTCTCCGACCTCGGGCCCGCGACCACCGGCACCATCGGCCTGGCGCCCTCGGCCAACCTGAACCCGGAGCGCAGGTTTCCGTCGTTGTTCGAGCCGGTGCACGGCTCGGCGCCCGACATCTACGGCCAGAACATCGCCAATCCGATCGCGATGATCTGGTCCGGGGCCCTGATGCTGGATTTCCTCACGCAGGGGCAAGGTCCGGGGCGCGCCGCGCACGACGCGATCCTGGCGGCCATCGAGGCCGTGCTGCGCGACGGACCGCGCACCCGCGACCTGGGCGGCACGGCTTCCACCGCGGAGCTCGGCATGGCGATCGCCGAGCGCGTGGCCACCGGCTGATCCGGGCACGTTCCCATTCCCTCTCAAAAACCATCAAACAACCACCATGCCTCTCCATATCGAACGCCCGGACCTGATGCCCGGCCGCATGCTCATCGGCTCCGACTGGCGCGAAGCCGCCGACGCACGCCGCCTGGACGTGAGCGACCCGGCCACCGACGCCATCTTTGCGAGCGTGCCCGACGGCACGGCCGCCGATGCACGGGCTGCTGTCGACGCGGCCCACGCCGCCTTTCCGGCCTGGCGCGCCGTGCCCGCCAAGCAGCGCGCGCAGATCCTCAAGCGCTGGAACGACCTCGTGATGGCGCACCAGGAAGACCTCGGCAGGCTCATCTCGCGCGAGCAGGGCAAGCCGCTGGCCGAAGGCCGCGGCGAGGTCGCCTATGCGGCCAGCTACATCGAATGGTTCGCCGAGGAGGCGACGCGCGCCAACGGCGAGATCATCCCCGCGCCGGTGGCGGGCCGCCGCATGCTCGCGCTGCGCGAGCCGGTGGGCGTGGTCGCCGCGGTCACGCCGTGGAACTTTCCGGCGGCGATGATCGCGCGCAAGATCGCACCAGCGCTCGCCGCGGGCTGCACGGTGGTGTGCAAGCCCGCCGAGGACACGCCGCTGACCTCGCTCGCGCTCGTGAAGCTGGCTGCCGAGGCCGGCGTTCCCTCCGGCGTGCTGAGCATCGTGACCGCCTCGCGGGAGCGCACGCCCGAAGTGGTCGATGCATGGCTCGACGATGTGCGCGTGCGCAAGATCACCTTCACCGGCTCGACGCCCGTGGGCAAGCACCTCGCCCGCCGCTCGGCCGACACGCTGAAGAAGCTCTCGCTGGAGCTCGGCGGGAACGCACCCTTCATCGTGTTCGACGATGCGGACCTCGATGCGGCGGTCGACGGCCTGATGGCCGCCAAGTTCCGCAACGGCGGCCAGACCTGCGTGTCGCCGAACCGTGTGTTCGTGCAGGCCCGCGTGCACGATGCGTTCGTCGACAGGCTGGTGGCGCGGGTGGGCGCGCTCAAGGTGGGCCCCGCCACGCAGGCCGATTCGCAGATCGGTCCGATGATCAATGCACGTGCGGTGGACAAGATCGAGCGCCACGTGAAGGACGCCGTCGCCAGGGGCGCGCGCGTCGTGGTCGGTGGCAAGCGGCTTCGCGACGCGCGCTGCGACGGTCCCAACTATTTCGCGCCCACCGTACTGGTGAACGCCGATACGACCATGGAATGCAGTTGCGAAGAGACGTTCGGGCCGGTCGTGCCGATCACGCGCTTCGAGTCCGAAGCCGAGGTGATCGCCGCGGCCAACGGCACGCCGTTCGGCCTTGCCGCCTACTTCTATTCGACGGACGTGCGCCGCATCTCGCGCGTGGCAGACGCGCTCGAGACCGGCATCGTCGGCATCAACGAAGGCGCCTTGGCAGCCGAGGCCGCGCCCTTCGGTGGCGTGAAGGAATCGGGCTACGGCCGAGAAGGCTCCGTGCACGGCCTGGAGGACTACATGCACATCAAGTACGTGTGCCAGGGGCAGCTGTAGCACCTCGCAAGCCTGGCTGAACCCGCGCGGCCGGTGACGAACCGGCGCCGCGGCACGATCCACCAAGAGGCCCCTGC
This sequence comes from Variovorax atrisoli, assembly GCF_014195185.1. Taxonomy (NCBI): domain Bacteria; kingdom Pseudomonadati; phylum Pseudomonadota; class Betaproteobacteria; order Burkholderiales; family Comamonadaceae; genus Variovorax; species Variovorax atrisoli. Next base: position 373,776 of record NZ_JACIBG010000008.1, read on the forward strand.
AAACGCACATTTCCCGCTTTTAGCCCTGCGTGGTTCAGCATCGATGCGGCAGTGTTTTCCTTAGCATTGATCGGCATCGGACCCTCAAGAAAGGCTTTCAATGTCCAGGCTTCTCATCCCCTTCGAACTCGACAAGCTCGGCGCGCCGCGCGAATACCGTCCGCCGGCGGAGCGGGTCATCGAGGGCGACATCGTGTGCCGCAACTGGGACGTCGACAGCGCGAAAGACGGCAAGGTGCGCGCGGGAGTGTTCGAATCGACGGTCGGCCTCAATCACTCCATCAAGGGCGAGACCTGGGAGTTCTGCCTGATCCTCTCCGGCGTGGTGGAGATCACCGAGCAGGGCCACGCACCGATCACCTACCGGGCCGGCGACTGCTTCATCATGAAGCCCGGCTACGTCGGAACTTGGCGCACCATCGAGACCGTGCGCAAGGTGTGGGTGACCGCTTGAGCCGCGTTGCCTCCGAACGGACGAACTGCAGTGGAGTGCAACCCGATGACGGCAACTGACAACGGCTGCGGCGCCGGCGGCATCAGCAGTGTCGGCGGCAATGGCGACGACTTGCGCTTCTATATCGACGGGCGCTGGCAGGATCGCGCGGAAGCGCCACGCATTGCCGTCGTCGATCCGTTCTCCGAGGCGGTCGTCGGGCATGTCGCGGCCGGCTCATCGGCGGACGTGGACCTCGCCGTCGCCGCGGCCCGCCGCGCCTTCGGCTCGTTCTCTCGAAGCACGGTCGACGAGCGCATGGCGCTGCTGGGCCGGATCCTCGCGCTGCTGGAAGAGCGGGCGGAGCAGTTCGCGCAAGCCATCACGACGGAGATGGGGACGCCCATCGGGTTCGCGAGGACGGCCCATGTGCCGTTCGGGATCGCCCACGTGCGCGCGCAGATCGAAGTGCTGCGGCGATACGAGTTTCTCTCCCCGGAGGGCGCCTTCGCGATCTCCAAGGAGCCGATCGGCGTGTGCGCGCTGATCACGCCGTGGAACTGGCCCCTGTACCAGGTTACCGCCAAGGTTGCGCCGGCGATCGCCGCCGGCTGCACGGTCGTCCTGAAGCCCAGCGAGCTGTCGCCGTTCAGCGCGCGGCTCTTCGCGCAGGTGATGCACGACGCCGGCACGCCGGCCGGCGTCTTCAACCTGGTGGGCGGCACCGGAGAGGTGGTCGGCGCTGCGTTGTCCGCGCACCCCGATGTCGACATGATCTCCATCACCGGCTCCACGCGTGCCGGCGTGCTCGTTGCGCAGGCGGGTGCCGTCAGCGTCAAGCGCGTCGTGCAGGAGCTGGGCGGCAAGTCGCCAAACCTGTTCCTCGACGACGCCGATTTCGAGGAAGGCGTGGCGAAGGGCGTGCTGGCAGGCATGCGCAATGCGGGCCAGTCGTGCAGCGCGCCGACGCGCATGCTGGTGCCTGCGTCGCGGCTGGCCGAGGTGGAGTCGCTGGTCCGCGCGGCGGTTGCCGGCATCAGGCTCGGCGATCCGCGCGACGAGAAGACATCGATGGGGCCGATCGCGAACGCCGCGCAGTACGCAAGGGTGCAGGCGATGATCGCCAGCGGGATCGAAGAAGGCGCCAGGCTGGTCTGCGGCGGCCCGGGCCGGCCGGACGGCCTGACCCGTGGCTACTTCGCACGGCCGACGGTCTTTTCGGACGTGACGCCCGACATGCGCGTGGCGCAGGAAGAGATATTCGGCCCCGTGCTGGTGCTGATGCCCTACCGGGATGAAGCGCAGGCCATCGCCATCGCCAACGACACGGTCTACGGACTCGGCGCGGCCGTGCAGTCCGCCGATCGCGAGCGGGCGCGGCGCGTGGCTTCGCAGCTGCGCGCGGGCCAGGTGCACATCAACTATCCGCCATGGAACAGCCACGCGCCGTTCGGCGGCTACAAGCGCTCCGGCAACGGACGCGAGTACGGCGTCCACGGCCTCGAGGAATACCTCGAGACCAAGGCGATCGTCGGCTACTGATCGCTTTCCGGCATCGACCGCCATCGCCATCGAGCATGCCTTCAAGTTTTCACTGACGTCCAAGGGACATACCCAGAATGCCTGCGCCTCTATCCGCCGTCGAATCCAGTCCTGAACTGCCGACGCATGCCGACGCCGTCGTGATCGGCGGCGGCATCATCGGGGTTTTCGCCGCGTACTACATGGCCCGGCGCGGCCTGAAGGTCGCGCTCGTCGAGAAGGGGCGCGTCGGTGCCGAGCAATCGAGCCGCAACTGGGGCTGGTGCCGGCAGCAGAACCGCGATGCGCGCGAACTGCCGATGGCCACGAAGAGCCTGGACCTGTGGGAGCGATTCACGCAGGACACCGGCGAAGTCACCGGGTTCAGCAGATGCGGGCTGCTCTATCTCAGCAACAGCGAGAAGGAACTCGACGGTTGGGCGCGCTGGGGCGAGTTCGCACGCTCCGTGAATGTGCAGACGCGCATGCTGACCGCGGGTGAAGCCGCGCAGCGCGGTCACGCCACCGGCAAGGCATGGAAAGGCGGCGTCTTCGCCCCGACGGATGGCACCGCCGACCCCTCGCGTGCCGCACCGGCCGTGGCGCGGGCTTTCATGAAGCTCGGCGGCACCGTGCACCAGGGCTGCGCGGCGCGCGGCCTCGAAACAGAAGGCGGCCAGGTCTGCGCGGTGGTCACCGAGAGCGGGACGATCCGCACCCGGGTCGCGGTGCTCGCCGGCGGCGCGTGGGCATCCTCGTTCTGTCGCCAATATGGCATCCGATTTCCCCAGGCTGCGATCCGCCAGACGGCGCTGTCGGTGACCACCTCGGGCAAGGACATTCCCGCAGCGCTCCACACCACTGGCGTGTCCATGACGCGCCGCGCCGACGGCGGCTACACGCTGGCCATCAGCGGACGCGGGCGTGTGGACCCGACGCCGCAGCTGCTGCGTTTTGCGCCGCAGTTCCTGCCGATGTTCCAGCGGCGCTGGCGCAATCTCGCACCTGGCGGGCTCGAGGGCATCCGCTGCGGCCATGAAGGCTTCGCCCGATGGCGGCTCGACGAGACGACGCCCATGGAGCGCATGCGCATTCTCGATCCGAAGGCCGATGCCTCGGTCGTCGACCTGACGTACAGGCGCGCGGTCGAACTGGTGCCGGCGTTGGCGGACAGCTCGGTGACCGCGGCCTGGGCCGGCTATGTGGACAGCACGCCCGACGGCGTGCCCGGCATCGGCGAAATGCCGAGCCTGCGCGGGCTCGTGCTGGCCGCCGGCTTCAGCGGCCACGGTTTCGGCATCGGCCCTGGCGCCGGGCACCTGATCGCCGACATCGTCAGCGGCGCATCCCCGCTCGTCGATCCCCGTCCCTACCACCCCGACAGATTCCTGGCTTCGGCCCGTGGGAAGGTGGCCGACTTCTAGGCGGCGCCATGGTCTTCGGCACTTCCAGCGACCTTCGCACGCCCATGCCCAGGATCGGCGCGCAGTTGACCGCGCTGCGCGAAGCCCACCTGCCGCAGGCGCTCGGGCAATCCGCTGCCCTGCGCTGGCCCTATCGGGAGGCCGACTGGCGCTTCGCCTTCGAACTGGGCCATGGCTTTGCGGCGGAAGCCGACGGGCGGCTGGTCGCCACGGCGATGTGGTGGCCCTTCGGTCCGGCGCATGCGTCGGCGGGAATGATCATCGTCGACGCGAAGATGCAGGGCCAAGGGCTGGGCCGCGCCCTGATGGAGCATCTGCTCGACGCGGCGTGCGACCGCACGGTGCTGCTGAACTCCACCAGGGAAGGGTTGCCGCTCTACGCCCGGTTCGGGTTCGCTGCCCGAGGCCGGGTGTTCCAGCATCAGGCCGTCTTGACCGGAGAAGTCGCCCTGGCCCATGCACCCGCGCCGGCAGGCGTGCGCTCGATGCATGCGGCGGATGCCGCCAAGGTGCGGCAGCTGGATCTCGCCGCCACGGGAATGGACAGGAGCGCCTTGCTGGATGCGCTCTTGCGCGTGGGAACGACGGTGGTCCTTGATCGTGGCACTGGCGCATCGGCCTACGCCTGCCTGCGGGAGTTCGGTCGCGGCCTGGTGATCGGACCGGTGGTCGCGTCCGGCGCCGATGCCGCAGCGGATGCAACGGACCTCGTCGTCGCGCTCGCGCGCAGCGCCCGCGGCCGCTTCGTTCGCATCGACGTGACGGAAGCCGGCGGCCTGTCCACGTGGCTCGAGAGATCGGGCCTGCCATGCGTCGACCATGCCGTGGGCATGGTGCGCGAAGCCTCGTCGCGCTCGCTCGATACCGATGCGCAGGCGCGCCTGTTCGCTCTGTCCAACCAGTCGTTCGGTTGACCCTCAGATCCACCCGCATGCGTCTGCGAAGGCGCCGGAAGTTCGCCCATGAAACTGATGCCCTATTGGCTCGATACAGCCCCCCGATTCACCGGCGGGCAGACGGAGGCGCCCAGCGGCAGTGTCGATGTCGCCATCGTGGGCGCAGGCTTCACCGGGCTGTCCGCGGCGATCGCGTTGGCGAAGAAGGGGGCGAGCGTTGCGGTGTTCGAGGCTGCAACCGTGGGCAGCGCCGCCTCCGGCCGCAACGGCGGAATGTGCAACAACGGCTTCGCGCAGGACTACTGCGCGCTGGCGGGACGGCTGGGGCGCGAGCGCGCCAACATGCTCTATCGCGCGTTCGACGCGGGTGTCTGCAAGGTGGAATCGCTGATCGCCGAAGAAGGCATCGACTGCGACTTCAGGCGTGTCGGCAAGCTCAAGCTCGCTGCCAAGCCGGAGCACTACGACAAGCTTGCGCGCTCGCAGGCGCTGATGCAGAAGGAGTGCGATCCCGACACCCACATGGTCACGCGGGGAGAACTGCGCAGCGAGATCGGCTCCGATCGCTATTTCGGCGGCCTCGTTTTCCGCAAGAGCGCCGGCATGCACGTGGGCCGCTATGGCCACGGCCTGGCCGTGGCGGCGGCAAGGCGCGGCGTGCACATCCATGAGAACACGCCCGTCATCGGCCTCGAACGCCAGGGCGGTTCGGCGCATCGGGTCGAAACGCCTCGCGGCAGCATCCTCGCCCGGCAGGTGCTGCTGGCGACCGGCACCTCGGCCGTGGGGCCTCTGGGCTGGATCCGTCGCCGGATCGTTCCCGTCGGGGCTTTCATCATCGTGACCGAGCCGCTGCCGGTCGAGGTGCTCGACCGCCTCACGCCGCGGCGCCGCATGACGACGGACACCAAGAACTTCGTCAACTACTTCCGCGTCACGCCCGACAACCGCCTCCTGTTCGGCGGCCGCGCGCGTTTCGCGGCGAGCAACCCCGCCTCGGACAGGAAGAGCGGCGCCATCCTGCACCGCTCGCTCGTGGAGCTCTTCCCCGAACTGAGGGACGCCCGCATCGACTACTGCTGGGGCGGCATGGTGGACATGACGCGCGACCGCCTGCCCCGCGCCGGGGAGCGCAACGGGCTCTTCTATTCCATGGGCTACAGCGGCCATGGCACCCATATGTCGACCTACATGGGCGCGATCATGGCGGAGGTGATGAACGGCCGTGCGGACCTGAATCCATGGCGCGACTTCGACTGGCCGGCGATCCCCGGCCATTTCGGCAAGCCCTGGTTTCTTCCCATCGTCGGTGCGTACTACCGATTCCAGGACCTGGTGCGCTGAAAGCCGTCGATGAACTGGCCAGATGCCGGCTTCGTGCCATGGCGACTGAATAGGCCCGGTACGTCCTTGTCGTTTCGGCGCATGTAGTTGATTAGTTCAACCAACCGAGTCGCACGTATAAACGACCGACAGCGCGATGCGGGCTCCGAGAAGGCAATGTCGCGGCAAGCCGGTTCTCCCGTCGCCCCGCGAAGAGATGCGAGTCGGTTCAGGCATCGATACCCGGGAGACGATGACTCGGGAAGCGCCGGCGCCGTCCATCGCCAAGAGATCCTCATGCCCCCTCGCGCCAGCTCTTCGAGACTTGCCACATCGGCGGGCCGTCACCCGCTCGTCGTCGGTGCGCTGGGGACATTGCTGACCCTGGTCGTGCTGTCCATCAGCGCCTTCACGCTGTGGAAGGACCGCCAGACGGCCATCGAGCATGCGCACGGCATGTCGAGGAACGTGGCCGCCGTCCTCGCCGGCAACATCTCGCGCACCATCGAGTCGGCGGATCAATCGCTGCTCATGCTGATCGCCGCGCTGGACAAGCCCGCCATCCGCGACCTGAAGCCGGAGGTCCGGCACGAACTGCTGTTCGGCTCGACACTGTCCGCCCGCTACGTCACCGGCATGGGCGTCACCGACGACAAGGGCCGGCTCATCGATGGCTGCTGTTCCAGCACGCACCGGTGGGATTTCGGCGACCGGGACTATTTCACCGTGCATCGCGATTCTCCCGAGGTCGGCCTCTATGTGTCGAAGGCCTATCGCGCCCGCTCGCGCGGGGGTGTCGAGGCCGTCGCGCTGAGCCGGAGGATCAATCGACCGGACGGCGCCTTCGCCGGGACGGCGCTCGTGGCCATCGACCTCGAGTACTTCACGCAGTTGCTCGACAAACTCGACATCGGCCCGCATGGCGTGGCGTCGATCGTGCGAACGGACGGAACGCTGGTCGCGCGGACGCCCGCCATGGGCAAATACAGCGTCAAGGAGTCGCCGACCTTTCCGCGCATGCTCGATCGGGAGTCGGGCTTCTACGCGGCCCCGTCGGTCATCGACGGGACGCTTCGCCTGTACACCTTCCAGCGCGTACCCGGGACGCCGTTCATCGCGGTGGTCGCACCCGCGATGGACGACGCGCTGGAATCGTGGAAGAAGCTCTCGTGGATCGTGGGCCTCTCGTCGCTGCTGGTGGGCAGCGCCTTCTGCGCGGGCGTGTGGCTCCTCGCCTTCGCCCTGCGAGGCCGTGTGATGGCGGAGGAGCACCTGAGGGAGCTGACCCAGACCGATCCGCTCACGGGCCTGAAGAACCGGCGCGCACTCGATGCGGCGCTGGAGAACGAGTGGGACCGGCTGCAGCGAAGCGGCAGCTGCCTGTCGGTTCTCTTCGTGGATGCGGACAATTTCAAGCGATACAACGACGAGCACGGGCATGCCCAGGGCGACGTCGCGCTTCAACACCTCGCGGCCTGCATCGCAAGGCACGTCCGCCGGCGGGGCGATCTCGCGGCGAGGTATGGCGGAGAGGAGTTCGTGGTGGTTCTGCCCGACACGGACGAATCGGGTGCCATGCAGGTCGCCGAGGCCATACGCGTCGAGGCCGAGCGTTCCCGCCTGCGCGACGGCAACCAAGACCTGCCACCCGTGACCGTGAGCATCGGTTGCACCACGGTCCGCCGGTCGAATCACACCTCGCTCGAAGCCCTGACGAAGGCGGCGGACGACGCGCTCTACCGTGCCAAGGGCAGCGGGAGAAACTGCATTGTCTGGACGGCTGTCGAGCCTGCATCTGCGAAGGTTTCGTAGACCCCGGGTGTTGAAAGATCGAGCGTTCAGCGGGTCGGTGACCACTCGATCAAGGACCGGGAACACGGCGGATGGATTGCGTCGATGCTCGATTCATCGAAATTCATCATACTCAGAAGCAAAACATATTGCTTTTCATCGTTGATGCAGTTTCCTACAGTGACCTGCTTCCAACCCACCGGCATTCACGATGACTTCCAGCACCACTCGAATCCCCTTCCACCTGGCCTTTCCGGTCCGCGACATCGCGGAAGCGCGCGCGTTCTACGGCGAACTGCTCGGCTGCCCAGAGGGCCGCAGCGCCCCCGAGTGGGTCGACTTCGATTTCTATGGCCACCAGATCGTGGCGCATCTCGCGCCCGACGAGTGCGGCCACCGCAGCAGCAGCGCAGTGGACGGCCACGACGTGCCGGTGCGCCACTTCGGCGCGATCGTTCCGATGGAGCAGTGGCAGGCGATGGCCGACAAACTGATCGCGCGCGGCACCAAGTTCGTCATCGAGCCCTACATCCGCTTCAAGGGAGAAGTGGGCGAGCAGGCGACGATGTTCTTCCTCGATCCGTCGGGCAACGCGATCGAGATGAAGTCTTTCGCGGATCTCGGGTCGCTGTTCGCCAAGTGAGCCTGGTGGCGTTTCGCTCGAAGCCGACGAGGTACGCCAAGGACCGGGGGCTCGGCGACTGAGCGAAGGATCGCCTGCGTCGTGTGCCTGCGGCCCGTCGGCTGCGAGGCACGGGCCGGTTCCACGCTCAGCGCGGAGCCGGTGTCTTCTTCCTGCGTGCCTGCGTTGTCGGCCTCGTCTGCGATGCCTCGAGCAGGCACTCCGCGAACTGCGCCACGATGGGCGGGGTCAACCGGGGCTTGCGGCGCAGCAGGCCGATCTCGCGGTAGAAGGTGAATTCCCCGAGCGATACGGCGCGCACGCCCGGCGGCAGCGGCACGTGCGCCTCCACCAGCGGGACGAGGGCCACGCCGAGCCCTTTCGATGCCAGGTGGATCAGCCCCGCGATCTCGTCGATCTCGACCGCGTCGTTGACCGACAGGCCTTCGCGACGAAGAAAGCCTTCCACCATCCGGCCGCCGAATGACGCGCGGTCGTAGCGCAGGAAGGGTTGCGTCTGGATGAGCGTGCGCCAGTCCTTGCCGCGGACCGCGTTCGGCACGACGAGCACGAAGGGCTCCTGAACGAGCGGCTGCCATGTCAGGTCGGGCAGCATGCCGAACGGGGGCCGGATGATCAGTGCCGCATCGATCTTGCCCGTGTCGAGGTCGTCCATCAGGTGCATCGACACGCCGGGCGCCACATGCACGCGGACCCTGGGATGGATCTGGCGCAGCCGCTCGAGCGCACGCGCCAGGAGTGTCGGCTGCGCCGAGGCGATGGCGCCGATGCGCAGCAGGCCGTTCAACGAGGCGTCGTCCGGCGCGTCGCCGAGTTTCTCGTACAGCGCGCAGATCTCCTTGGCGCGCTCCAGCGTGCCCTGGCCCCGCTCGTTGAGCGTGGCGGAGCGACCGGTCCTGTCGAACAGCGCAAAGCCCAGGGACTCCTCGAGCCGCCTGATCTGGCTGCTGACGGCCGACTGCGTGAGGCCGATTCGTTCGCCCGCTGCCGCGAACGTGCCGTGCTTGCAGACGGCGATGAAGGTCTTGAGTTCGCTGATCAATGGTCTCTTCCACGTCGAGGATCGAGGATGGCTTCGATTGTCCGTCGGCTGCTCGCACGACCGTCTCCGCCCGCGGCGCTGGCCGCGCTGACCGCCCCGACGGACGGCACAGGCCGCAGCCTGATCAGTCGGGCGCGGTGCGCCTGTGCTGCCGTGCCTCCAGTTCGCGCCGTGTCCTGTCCAGCTCCTGGGCGAGCAGCGCCTCGTCGGGCAGCATGGTCTGGTATTCGGCCGCCAGAACCTTGTTGGGCAGGCCCTCCAGCGCGTAGCGGGCTTCGGCGGCACCTTTCTCCGCGCACATGATCAGCCCGACCGGCGGGTTCTCCCCGGGCTTCATCCAGTGCTCCCGGGCGTAGTTCAGGTACAGGTGCATCTGCCCGGCGTCCGCGTAGCTGAACTTCCCGACCTTCAGGTCGATGACCAGCAGGCATTTGAGCCGCCGATGGAAGAACAGCAGGTCGACCCGGAACCAGCTGTCGTCGATGCGAAGCCGCCGCTGCCGGCCGACGAAGGCGAAGTCGTCGCCCAGCTCCAGCAGGAAGTCGGCCAGGTGCTGGACCAGGGCATCTTCGAGGTCGGACTCCGAGTATTCGTCCTTCAGGTTGAGGAACTCCAGCACGAACGGGTCCTTGATGGCCTGCTCGGGCGTGAGCGCATCGGCGGGCTCGGCCACCGCGCCCTTGGTCAGCATGGCGGCCTTGTTGGCGGACAGCGCGGTGCGTTCGTAGAACTGGCTGCCGATCTGGCGATCCAGCTGCCGCACCGACCAGCCGCCTCGCAGGGCTTCGGTCTCGTAGAAGGCGCGCGCCTGCGGGCTCTTGACCGACAGCAGGCGCACGTAAGCCGACCAGGGAAGCGGAAAGGCCTGGGCGATCGCCTGCAGGTCGGGCGATGTCCCCGACACCGTCTGGAGTTTCCGGGCGGAAACCGATTCTCCAGACGGTGTCTGGGGAATCCGTCGGGTGCGCGCCGGGGCGGAGGACGGCGACGGAACCCATGCCGTGGACCAGGCGGCATAGAAAAGCCGCATCTGCCACAGGTTCTGCCGGCTGAACCCACGGCCGAAACGCGTGGAGAGGTCCGCAGACAGGCGCTCGATCAGCGCTTCGCCATAGGCGGCGCGTTCCTGCCCGCCCTGCTCGAACTCGACGATCCGGCGGCCGATTTCCCAATAGGTGGCGGTCATCAGCGCGTTGACGCTGCGTGCAGCAGCCTGGCGCGCAGCCTCCAGCAGCGAGACGATGTCGGCATGGACGCCCGCGTAGCCGCCGGGCACGGGGGTGATCGCCGTCATGCCGTCATTCCGCCGAACAGGAACGGATGGCCTTCAACGGCGCGGCGCGGGGCCCGCAGGACGGTGGATCCGCAGGGGCGATTCATGGGAGGTCTCGATCGCCTTGGCATGGTCGGGCATCTTAGCAACTGGCCCCACCCGCGCCCGTCAGTCCACGAAGGCCGCGAGCTCGTCGGGCGTTCCCTGAGGAAAGGCTTCCCGCAGGAATTCAAGGAAAGCCGAGACACGGCTGCTGAGCAGCCTGCGCGAGGGATAGAGGGCCCACAGAGCGATCTCGGGGCCTTCGACGTCGCCCCAGTGCACGAGCCGCCCCGCCGCCAGATCGCGTGTGACCAGCGACGCCGGAAGGCACGCAACGCCGATGCCCGCGCGCGCGGCATCGCGGATCATGAACAGCGACGACAGCTGCAGCACCGGCTCGACCCCCAGTGTGCGCGTGCGGCCGCGCGCCGACAGCTCCCATGCAGCGGCGAGTGCCGGTACGTCGCCCGTCCGCACGACGGCCGGCGCGGTCTTGCCCGCCGCGGGCTTCCTCAGGGCCGGACTCGCCACGGCCATCAGGCGGTCCCGCAGGAAGATGCGCCCGACCAGCCGCTCGTCCGGCGCCGGATTCACGCGGATCACCAGGTCGTAGCCCTCCTCCACCATGTCCACTTCGCGGTCTTCCGTGGTGACCTCGAGGCGCACCTCGCGGTGCTTCAGAGCGAAGCGCGCCGCCAGCGTGCCCATCGCGGCCTGCGAGAAAAGCAGCGGCGCGCTCACCCGCAACCTGCCGCGCGGTGCGGCGCCGCCCGAGGCGATCGCTGCGGCGGCCTCGTCCAACTCGGTCAGCAGGACCGCCGTGCGCTCGAAGAGCGCGCGGCCCTCTTCGGTGAGCTTGAGCGCGCGCGGCCCGCGCTCGAACAGGCGCAGGGCCAGGCCGCTTTCCAGGTCGGCCACGCGCCGCGAGAGCGTGGCCTTGGGGCGCCCGGATTCGCGCGAGGCGCGGCCGAAGCCGCCGTGTCGGGCTACGAGATTGAAGTCGGCCAGGGCAAGGAGGTCCATGTGTTCCACCAGAGAGACAGCAAGTCCAAATATAGCGGCTATCGGCCATTGAATGGAACGAGCACGATGGAGCCTTCTTCAATCCACAGGAGTATTTCCATGACCATCCTCGTGACCGGCGCAACCGGAAAAGTCGGCCGCCAAGTCGTTCAAAACCTCGTCGAGCGCGGCGCCGGCGTGCGCGCCATCGTGCGCGATCCCGCCAAGGCGAACCTGCCGGCTTCCGTCGAGATCGTGCAGGGCGACCTGCTCGATGTGGAGGCGCTGCGCGGCGCCTTCGCCGGCGTGTCCACGCTGTTCCTGCTCAACGCCGTCGTCCCGGACGAATTCACCCAGGCCCTCGTGGTGCTCAATGCGGCGCGCGATGCCGGCGTCCGGCGTGTCGTGTACCTGTCGGTCATCCACAGCGACAGGTACGTGAACGTGCCGCACTTTGCGGGCAAGTTCGGCGTCGAACGGATGCTCGAAGCCATGGGCTTAGAAGCGACGATCCTGCGCCCGGCCTACTTCATGGACAACGATCTCACGGTCAAGGACGTGGTGAGCGGCCATGGCGTCTATCCGATGCCCATCGGCGCCAAGGGGCTCGCGATGATCGATACGGCCGACATCGGCGAGATCGCCGCGATCGAGCTGCTGCGCCGCGACCGTGCGGGCGAGCCGCAGCCCCTGGAGCGGATCAACCTCGTGGGGCCTGACACGCTCACCGGCGACGCGGTCGCGGCCATCTGGTCCGAGGTGCTGGGCCGGCCCGTCGCGTACGGCGGCGACGACACCGCGGGCTTCGAGAAGAACCTGCTGAACTTCATGCCGCCGTGGATGGCCTACGACATGCGGCTGATGAGCGAACGCTTCCTGAGCGACGGGATGGTGCCCGAGCCCGGCGATGTCCACCGCCTCACCGCCTTGCTGGGCCGCCCGCTGCGCTCCTACCGCGCTTTCGCTGCAGGTACTGCCGCAAGCATCGCCGCCGCAGCCTGAGCGGCATCCATCGATCGAACCAACCGCAGAAAGACCATCATGATCTATTCGACCGCCACCGTTGCGGTGAACCCCGAAGGCGAACTGGCGCTCAGCCGCGAGCAGGCCTGGGCCGGCCTCGTCCTCAAGGCGCGCGACGCCCGGCTCTTTCTTCCTCCGGGCCTGTGCACCCGATGCGAAGTGGTGCAGGAAAGCGCGACCCACATCGTTCGCGAAGCCACCATCGGCGGCGCGGACCTGCGCGAGATCATCGCGTTCGAGCCGCAAAGCAAGGTGACCTTCTTCCAGGCCGCCGGTCCGCGCGAGGGCGCCATCGTCAACGAGCTGTTCGAGGACGCCTCGGGTGCCCTGCAGCTTCGCTTCTACGGCTACCTCGGCCTGCGCGGCAAGACGCCGGGCGGCCCCGAGGAGCAGGCCGAGCAGGCGTGGCTGGACGGCGAAGGCGGCTACAGGAGCGCCCTGCTGTCGACGCTGAAGCGCACCCGCGAACTGCTCGCGCAGGGCAGGCTCGCAGCAGCCGGCCTGTGAGTCTTTACAATCCGGGCCGCCGCGTGCAGCGGCCGTCACCACCAGGTGCCGCAGGAGGCTTCTTCCAAGCCCTCGCGGCCCCTCGCCTCACCCAGATTCTTTCAAGGCAAGGCATGACACGCGCCCTTCTTCCCCGCGGAGGAAGGGCCTGTCGTGCGGCCGCGCGTGCGCCTGCGCCGCCTTGCAAAAAGAACTGGACAACATGACGCCCTCCTCCTGCCTCCCAGCCATCGCTTTTCCCTCCCCGCGCCCGCTGCGGCGCGTTTCCCTTCTGGCCGGTGCCGCGCTCGCCTCGCTGTCGGGCGCCGTCCTGGCACAGAGCGCTGCACAGGAAAGCCCTTCCTCGACGCTGAAGGAGGTGACCGTCACCGCCGAGGACGACAAGGGCTATGCCCCGGCAGCCACCAGCACCGCCACCAAGGGCAGCGCCCCGCTGCGCGACGTCCCCCAGGCCGTCAACGTGCTGAGCGGACAGCTGCTGCGCGACCAGGGCGCCACCTCGATGCAGGACGCGCTGCGCAACGCGCCGGGCGTGAGCTTCAACCACGGCGACGGCCAGCGCGACCAGGTCGTGATCCGCGGCTTCAGCGCCATCTCCGACTGGTTCGTCGACGGCGTGCGCGATGATGCGCTGTACTTCCGCGACCTGTCGGACACGGAGCGCATCGAAGTGCTCAAGGGGCCGGCCGCCGTGCTCTACGGCCGCGGCTCCTCGGGCGGCCTGATCAACCGCGTGACCAAGAAGCCGGTGTTCGGCGACCGCTTCGGCGAGGTCTCGCTCGGTCTCGGCAGCCACGACTACAAGCGCGCCACGGCCGACCTGAACACGCCCATCGGCGAGAACATGGCGTTCCGCCTCAACGTGGCGCGCGAGAAGTCCGACAGCTATCGCGACCAGCAGTTCACCGACCGCTACAACATCGCGCCCTCGCTCGCGATCAAGTTCAATCCGCAGACCGACCTGCTGCTGCAGTACACGAACCTGCGCGACCAGCGCCTCACCGACTTCGGCATCCCCGCGCTCAACGGCCGGCCGGTCGACGTGCCCGTCGGTGCCTACTACGGCTCCGCGCACGGCCGCCGCGACGACACGGTGACCAGCAAGGTGCAGACCTTCACCGCGACGCTGAACCACCGGTTCGACGACACGCTGAGCCTGCGCAACACCACGCGCTACTCGAGCTATCACCTCGACCGCAACAACACGCTGCCCAGCGGCACCACCGACCCGGTGCGCCTGACGGTGGGGCGCACGCGCGGTTTCGTCGATCGCGACGAGAGCGGCTGGTTCAACCAGACCGACCTGACCTGGCGCAACGAGCTCGGGGGCTTCAAGCAGGAATGGCTGATCGGCGCCGAGCTCGGCGTGCAGCGCAAGCGCCTGTACTCGGTGTCCTCCGCCACCGGCGCGCAGCGCGTGAACCTGTTCAACCCCGTGGCCGACCCGCTGCCGATCCCGGTCGCGAACTATCTGGCCGACAGCGCGATCCCGAGCAACAGCGAGTTCAAGACCGCCGCCCTGTACTTCCAGGACCAGATCACGCTGGCGCCGCAATGGAAGGCGCTGGTCGGTGGGCGCTACGACGTGTTCAGGCAGGACACCTCCTTCGAGCGCAAGCTGGCGCCGCTGGAGCGCACCGACCGCAAGTTCAGCCCGCGCGCGGGCCTCGTGTGGCAGCCCGACGCCGTGCAGTCCTACTACGTGTCGTACAGCCGTTCGTTCCAGCCGTCGGGCGAGAACTTCGCGCTGTCGGCCAGCAACATCGACAACGCGCCCGAGATCACGGTCAACAAGGAGATCGGCGCCAAGTTCGACCTGCTCGACGGAGCGCTGAACTTCACGACCGCGCTGTTCAACCTGGAGCGCTCGGGCATCAAGAACACCGATCCGAACGACCCGCGGCGCCAGATCAACGTCGGCACGCAGCGCACCAACGGCCTGGAGCTCGCGCTCAACGGCCGGCTGCCCGGGCGCTGGGACGTCAGCGCCGGCTATGCCTACCTCGATGCGAAGATGACGAAGTCGCTGGCCACGGTGAATTCGCTGCAGCTGCCCGTGGGCGCGGCAATCCCGGTGCAGGGCAAGACCCCCTCTCTGACGCCGCGCCACTCGGCCTTCGTCTGGGCCATGAAGGACCTGGGCAACGGATTCAGCGCGGGCGGCGGCCTGAACTACGTCAGCGCGCGCTACGCCTCGCTGAGCAACCTCGTGACCCTGCCCTCCTACCTGACCGCCGACCTGGCAGCCAGCTACAAGACGGATCGCTACGAGATCTCGCTGAACCTGAAGAACATCGCGAACCGCAAGTACTACATCTCCGCCCATGGCAGCGTCGACAACCTGATCCTGCCGGGCCCGGGCCGTGAAGTGCAGCTGACGTTGCGCGCGAAGTTCTAGCGGTGGTCTGCAAAACCGGTCCGAGCCTTGCATGATCTGAAGCCGTGCGTCATCCCATCAGGGAGACGCGTACCCCATGGAGTCTCATGCCAGTGGCCGCGCCTTGATCGTTGCCGTGAGGCTAATCCCTCCACACCACAGCCGCCTCTTCGATGCGAGTGAAACGCCCGTCAGCGTCGCGTTCCGCGAACAGGTAGACCTCCTGCACTGTCCGAGTTCCGTCGCGGTGGCGCAAATCGATCAGGTGCCGCTCGGCGTAACGGTCGCCGACGGCAAGTTCGTCGAGCACGGTGATCGTGGCGTGCTCGACCACGTCCCGGAGTTGGATGGCCCTCGCGAGAACGGCGGCGCGGTCGTCCCAGCTTCCGTTGGTGCGTTGGCGAAAGGTGGGCCCGAAGTGACGGTCGAGCGCTTCGGCCGCCGTCAGTTGCCGATTGTTCAGAAGGTCGTCGACCGCAGCCTCGATCGTGGACATGGGCTTCAACGAACCGTGAGGACGATTTTCCCCTGGATGTTCCCACCGGACGCCCGTTCATGCGCCCTTCGTGCATCCGCGAGTGGGAATGTGCTGTCGATGGCCACACGCAACGTTCCCGCGTCGAGCAAGTCCGCGAGGCGCGCAAGCTGCGCTCCACTGGATCGGACCTGCGTCGTCGAGACCGTGACGCCCAACTTCTCGGCCTCCTGGGCGCCGGAGAAGCCCAGAGGGAAGATCGGGAACAGGGCGCCGCCGCGCTTGAGCGTGCGCAGGAAGCGTCCCGTGGTCGGGCCGCCCACGGTATCGACGACGAGATCCACGTCCCGCACCGCCTCGCTGGCCGCTGTCTGGGTGTAGTCGATGAACTCGTCGGCGCCGAGATCGCGCACGAAGGTCCCGTGCTTGCCGGACGCCACGGCGATCACGCGCGCGCCCTTCCATTTGGCAAGCTGCACCGCGAACTGCCCTACGCCGCCGGCAGCGCCATTGACGAGGACGGTCTTGCCCTCCAGCGGGACCGGCACGTGTCTGTTGGGCTGCAGCGGGTTTGGTTCATCGTGCCCGAGTTCGATCATGAACTGCCACGCAGTGAGCAGCGACATCGGCGCGCCAGCGGCATGCGCGTGGTCGATGCCGCGCGGCTTGCGCGCCACTTCCGACGCCGGCACGCTGACCCACTCGGCATAGGCCTTGCTGCCTCCGGCAAGGCCACCAGGAAAGCGGACCATCGCGTACACGGCGTCGCCTGCGGCGAAGTCCTCGACATCGTCGGCCACGGCGTCGATGACGCCCGACACATCCGTCCCGAGGATCAAGGGAAAAGCCACCTTCGGCTGCCACTCCGGCGGCAGCATCTTGTAGCCATTGCGCAGGTACCAATCGGGAGGGTTCAGGCCCACCGCATGTACGCGCACCAGCACCTCCCCCGGCTTCAGCTCGGGCATCGGTGCGTCCTCGTAACGCAGCACCTCGGGACCACCGAATTCGTGCTGCCTGACCGCCTTCATCATCTTCGTCGTCATACGGGTTCCTTTGAAAGATCTGACCGGCTGCAAGCGCCATGGATGTGCGGCGCCTCGCCCTCTACGCGGCCCGGGTGCCGCGGCTTGCTCGATAGGAGTGTCGATCTTCATTGGGCATTTGATAATCCATCAACAAGTCACTTGTTTGATGCCATGAAGGAACAAATCAGTCTGGAGAGCCTGACCGGCGTCGTCGCGTTTGCGCGTGCGGCGTCCTATGGCAGTTTCACTGCGGCCGCGCAATCGCTGTCCGTCTCGCCCTCGGCCGTCAGCAAGACGATCCAGCGCCTCGAGCATCGGCTGGGCGTGCGCCTTTTCACTCGGACCACGCGCTCCCTCGTGTTGACGCCTGAGGGGCGAGAGCTGCATGGCCGGGCCTTGCTGCTGCTGCGCGCTGCCGAGGATGTCGTTCAATCGGCTGCGGCGGTGCGGTCCGAGCCCGCCGGGACGCTGAAAGTCGCGGCGCCGCTGCCCATCGGCATACGCCTGCTCGCACCGGCGCTGCCTGCGTTTCGTCGCCGGTATCCCGGGCTCCACGTCGACCTTCGCTTGAATGACCGTTTCGTCAATCTCGTCGAGGAAGGAATCGATGTGGCGATTCGCATCGGGAACCTCGCCGACTCGAACCTGATGTCGCGAGGGCTTGCACGAACCCGCATCAGCGCGTTCGCCTCACCGGCCTATCTGGCAGCGCGTGGCGCGCCCGGCCATCCCGACCAACTCAAGGATCACGATTGCGTGAATTTCCGGTACCAGGCGTCGGGGCAGACGCTGGCCTGGAGTTTCCGAATCGGGAACCGAGCGATCGAACTCACACCCGATGCGGCCATCGTGGTGGATGCCAGCGATGCGGTCGCCGAGGTGCTCGCCGCCGGTGGCGGGGTCGGCATGCTGGCATCGTTCATCGCGGCCCCGTATGTTGAGCGGGGACTGCTGCTGCCCTTGCTCGTCGAATATGCCGTCGACGGCGCACCGATCACGGCGGTTTGGCCCGGGAACCGGCATGCGAGCCCGAACCTCAAGGCTTTCCTCTCGTTTCTGGAGGAGATGTTTCCGTCACCTGTACCGCCAGCGACTGCCTACAGCGCGGAGTCGTGATCGACTCGTTATCGGCGCGTGTTCGCTGAACTTTGCGTCTCCGGGCTTGTTGGAGTGCGCGCGCGTCACCGATGTTCGCGCATCTTCGAGACACCTGTGCCCGGGCACGCCAGCAAGAAGCTCGATCCAGCCCAGGCCAGCCTGCCGGCGTGTCCACCGTCTGGCGGCATGTTCGAGGCAAGTGGGCATGCGCGAATTGCCAGACGCTGATCCAGGCATTTGCGCGATCGGTCTCGGTTGCCGACGCGTTAGGCAGACATCCCTGGTAGTGCCAGGCCGGCCGTTGCATCGCGGCCGGCTGCAGGCGCAGTGACGATTGGAAACGATCGTCACCAGATCGTGTAGACCTGCGGCGCGCCCGCGGCGTTGGATACCGGTCAAGGAGGGGGATCGGGTCTGTTCAAGATAGGAAGTTCAGATGAGCCTCGATCGTTCGAAGTTTTCGAAATACATGGTGGGCGGCGTCATCGCCGCCGCGGCGCTGCTGGCGGGGTCGGCAGCCACGGCCGGCGTCAGCTGGTCCATCGGTGTCGGAGTACCTGGCGTCGCCGTCGCGCCGGCCCCGGTGTACTACCCGCCCGCGCCGGTCTATGTGCCGCCGGCCCCGGTCTACTACGCGCCGCCTCCGCCCGTCTATTACAGGCCCGCTCCGGTCTACTACCGGCCGGCCCCGGTCTACTACGGGGCGCCCGTCTACTACGGCTACCGTTACCACTACCGGTATTGAGCGGCGGGCCCGCGCCGCGGGTTGGACCGCTGGCACGCCGTCGTCGTGACCTCGGCGCGTCGTCAGCGCGCCTTCATCGCCAGCACCAGCTGGGCCATCGCCTGTCCCGACTCGAGCCGGGCGTGGGCCCGGGCTCCAGCGTGCACACCGCATCGCCCGCGCGCAGGCCCTCGGCGCGCGCACTGGCCCAACACATGATGCGGCTGACTCCCAGTGGGCACGTCGCTGTGCGCAGGCGTGGGCCCGCGCCGGCGCTGGTTGCAGTCGTGTCGGTTGACGCAGGCGAAGGCGGCGTCGATCAGCACTTCGTCGCCGCCGGCCCGGCCGGAGCCAGGCCCTCGGTCGCTCAGTCGAGCCTGACGCCTGCGGCGCGGATCACCTTGCCCCACATGGCGCGGTCGGCCTGGATGAAGGCGGTGAATTCGGCCGGCGTGTTGCAGCGCAGCTCGCCGCCGTAGTCGCGCCACTTCTTCGCCAGTTCGGGCGACTGGCACACCTTGGCCATCGCGCCGCTGAGCTTCTCCAGGATGGCCGGTGCGGTGCCGGCCGGCGCCAGCAGGCCCTGCCAGGCGATGGGCGTGTACTCGGGCAGGCCCTGCTCCGCGAAGGTGGGCACGCCGGGGAAGCTCGGATGCCGCTCGCGGCCGGTGATGGCCAGCAGCTTGAGCTTGCCTGCCTGCACGTTGGTGGCCGCGGCGGGCAGGCCGTCGAACATCAGCTGGATCTGCCCTGCCAGCAGGTCGGCATACGGGCTGTTGCTGTTGTAGGGCACCAGGTTGGACTTCACGCCGGCCTCCCTGTTGAACCACGCCGCCGACAGGTGCGAATAGCTGCCGATGCCCTGCGTGGCCACGTTGATCGAATCGGGCCTGCTCTTGAGCTGCGCGATCAGCTCGCGCGCGTCCTTCGCCGCCACCGAGGGCGTGGCGATCAGTCCGGTGTTGAGCACACCCAGCAGGCTGATGGGCGCGAAGTCGCGCTCGGCATTGAAGGGCAGCTTGCCGTAGAGGTGCGGCACCACCGACAGCGAGCTCGTGGTGCCGATGTAGAGCGAATAGCCGTCGTTGGGCGCCTTGGCCGCCACCTCGGTGCCGATGATGTTCGAGGCGCCCGGACGGTTCTCCACGTAGAAGGACTGGCCCAGGATCTTCGTCAGCTCCGCCGCCAGTTCGCGGGCGTTGGCGTCGGGTCCGCTGCCCGCGGGGAAGGGGGCAATGATGCGCACGGGCTTGGTGGGGTAGTCGGGCTGGGCACTGGCGGTGGTGCCCGATAGCGCCAGCACTGCCGCCAGCGGCAGGGCCGCGGCCGCCGCGGCGATCTTTTGGATGGGGGTCATGAATGTCTCCGTTTGCGAATGCGGGCAGGCTGCACGCGGGCGGATCATACGAAAAACATGCCAATTATCAAAATAAGATAATTGAGATATTATTTGTTCTTCGAAGCCAGACAAGCTGCGCCCCGTTATCGAAGGACGACAATCCATGCCACCCAACTCCCCCCTCCAGCTGCAGTTCAGCCATATCGGCCTGTATGTGACCGACCTGGACCGCATGGCCGGCTTCTACAAGCGCGCCCTGCGATTCACCCAGACCGACGCGGGCGACCTGGGCCCGGTGCAGCTGGTCTTCCTCAGCCGCGACCCGAGCGAGCACCACCAGCTGGTGCTGGCCACCGGCCGGCCCGCGGACATGGCCTTCAACGTGGTCAACCAGCTGTCCTTCCGGGTGCCCGACCTCGCGACGCTGCGTGCCTTCCATGGCCGGCTGCGGGACGAAGGCGCCACGGACATGCAACCCGTGACGCACGGCAACGCGGTCTCCGTCTACTGCCGCGACCCTGAAGGCAACCGCCTGGAGCTGTTCATGGACACGCCCTGGTACTGCGACCAGCCGCTGCGCGAGCCGATCGACCTGGCCCAGTCCGACGAGGCCATCCTGGCGCGGGCCGAAGCCATTGCGAAGCGCTTCCCCAAGTTCATGAGCCGTGCCGAGTGGCAGGCCGAGGTCGCACGCCGCATGCAGGAAGACCAGCATGTCTGAGCGGCCGCCCGTGTACGACGTGGCCATCGTGGGCCTGGGGCCCACCGGCGCCACGCTGGCCAACCTGCTGGGGGCGGCCGGCCGCTCGGTGCTGGTGATCGAGAAGGAAGCCGGCATCTTTCCGCTGCCGCGGGCCATCCATTACGACGGCGAGGTGCTGCGCATCTTCCAGGCGGCGGGGCTGCGCGAGCAGGTGCTGGCCATCTCGCGGCCGGGCACGCAGGGCATGCATTTCGTCAACGGCGCGGGGCAGACCCTGCTGATCCGCGGCGGGACCGCGGCACTGGGGCCGCATGGCTGCGCCAACAACTACTACTTCCACCAGCCCGAGCTCGAAGCGGTGCTGCGCGAAGGCCTGGCGCGCTTCCCGCGGGTGGACGTCCGGCTGCGGACCACGCTGAGCGCCATCGAAGCGGACGGCGACGGCGCGACGCTTCACTGCCGGGAGGGCGACAGCCACGGCAATGGCGGCCCGGCGTTCGAGGCCCGCGCGCGCTGGGTGGTCGGCTGCGACGGCGCACGCTCGCCGGTGCGCGAGCACATCGGCAGCCCGATGGTGGACCTCGGCCTGCGCCAGCCCTGGCTGGTGTTCGACGTGGTGCTGAACGAGGCGCTCGACCTGCCGCCGCACACGGTGCAGCACTGCGATCCGCGCCGGCCCATGACCTACTGCAACGTGGTGGGCGATCGCCGCCGCTGGGAGATCATGGTGCTGCCCGACGACGACCGCGAGGCGCTGGTGCAGCCCGACAGTCTCTGGAAGCTGGTGGCCCCCTGGGTCAGCCCTGCGCAGGCGCGGCTGGAGCGCGCGGCCATCTACACCTTCCATTCGGTGATCGCCGACGGCTGGCGCCAGGGCCGGCTGTTCCTGGCGGGCGATGCCTGCCACCAGACGCCGCCCTTCCTGGGCCAGGGCATGTGCGCGGGCATCCGCGATGCCTCCAACCTGGCCTGGAAGCTGGACGCGGTGATCGCCGGACGCGCTCCCGAATCACTGCTCGACACCTACGAATCCGAGCGCAAGCCGCACGTGCGCGCACTGATCGAGCTGGCCGTGCGCCTGGGCGGCATCATCCAGACCACCGACCCGGCCGCCGCGGCGGAACGCGACGCGCGCTTCGCCGAGGGCGAACCCGAAGTCTTCGAGCTTCCGCCGCAGCTGCTGGGCCAGGGCGCGTTCGATGCGCAGCAGCAGGACCTGGCCGGCCGCCCCTTCCCCCAGCCGCGCCTGGACGACGGCCGCTTGCTGGACGAACTGCTCGGCCGGCGCAGCGCCGTCATCGGCCGGCGCGAACTGCTGGCGCGCGCAGCGCCCGCCACCGCCGAGCGCTGGGCCCGCAGCGAGGCGCTCGTCATCGACCGGCCCGACGCCCAACTCGACGCGTGGCTGCGCAGCCACGAGGCGCAGGCCGTGATCCTGCGGCCCGACCGCTACATCGTCGGCGTGGCGCGCACGCAGGCCGAGCTCGACCGCATCTCCCGGCACCTGCCGGTGGCGCCATGACGATCCACGCCGCCGTGATCCGCCGGGTCCGTCTTCCTCGCGTTCGATCTTCTGCACCGAGCGGGCGTCGACCCTGAAAAAGGTCTGCCCGACACGGTGCCCGTGTCGGGCGCCCCGGCCTCCCACCTTCTCAATCCAAAGGAACCACCATGAAACTCATCAGCTACCAGTACAACGGCCAGGACAGCTACGGCGCCGTCGTGGGCGACCGCGTGGTCGACCTGCGCGAAGCCTTCGGCGCGCAGGCGCCGGACCTCAAGGCCTTCATCGCCGCGGGCCTGACCGCCAAGGCGGCGGCGCAGGTCGATGCCGCGCGAGCCACCTTGCCGCTGTCGGAGGTGCGCCTGCTGCCGGTCATTCCCAACCCCGGCAAGATCTTCTGCATCGGCCTGAACTACGGCGAGCACATCCGCGAGACCGGCAAGGAGGTGACCGAGAAGCCCGTGATCTTCCTGCGCGTGGCCGATTCGCAGCTGGCCCATGGCGAGGACATCGTGCGACCCCGCGTTTCCGAGCGGCTGGACTACGAGGGCGAGATCGCCATCGTCATCGGCAAGGGCGGCCGGCACATCGGCGAAGCGGAATCGTGGTCGCACATCGCCGGCTACAGCTGCTACAACGACGGCAGCGTGCGCGACTGGCAGCTGCACACCTCGCAATGGGCGCCCGGCAAGAACTTCTGGAAGACGGGCGCCTTCGGCCCCTGGATGGTGACGGCCGGCGAGATCGCGCCCGACCAGAAGATGACGCTGGTCACACGCCTGAACGGCCAGGAGATGCAGCGCGCCACCACCGACATGATGGTGCACAGCATCCCGCGCCAGATCGCCTACATCTCGGCCTTCGTCCCGCTGGAGCCCGGCGACGTGATCGTCACCGGCACGCCGGGCGGCGTGGGCAACAAGCGCACGCCCCAGGTGTTCATGAAGCCGGGCGACGTGTGCGAGATCGAGGTGGATGCCATCGGCGTGCTGCGCAACGGCATCCGCGACGAATGACGCGCCGCGCCCCATGAGCGCTGCCGACGAGGAACTGCACGCGCTGGAGGCGCGCCGTCGCGACGCCATGCTGGCCGGCGACGTGCTCGCTCTGGGCGAGCTGCTCGCGCCCGAGCTGCGCTATGTGCACTCCACCGGCACGGTCGATTCGCGCGACAGCCTGCTGCACAAGCTCGCCGCCGGCGCCATCGCCTACCGGGAGCTCGAGCTCGCGCCGCTCACCGTGACGCCGTGTGGCGACGCGCTCATCGTGGCGGGCGAGATGCGGGCACAGGTGCTGCGTGGCGGCGGCGAACTGCGGCAGGTCTTCAGCAGCTACCTGGCCGTCTGGCGGCGCCAGGACCGGCGCTGGCAGCTGGCCGCCTGCCAGGGCACCGCCCTGCCCGCCGGCTGAAACCGCGCAATGGAGTGACGCTTGCCAAGGCCTCGCACGGATCTGCAGCGCGGGGCCTTGCGGTCTGAGCTGTTCTCACTCGACCTTCGCTTCGGTCCATTGCGCCCCGTCGGTCACGCCTTCCCCGAAATCGACGCAGGTCCGGCGCGGGTTCCTGTTGACCATGAGGCGCACGACATCGCCGCGAGCGTAGTGGCCCGATGGGTCGTACGCCGCCTTCGCCACGGCGATGTTGGCGAGATCGATGTCGGCGTAGAGCAGGCCTTCCTGGTCCTGCGGCATGTGCGGCACCAGGGGCTGTCCGTCGGGCCCGAAGATCATCGAGTAGCCGCCGCCGGGCTTGCAGCCTTCCGCGTTGAGCAGCGCCACGCGCTCGGGCGTGTCGCACAGCGCGTCGAACATGTCCTGCCCGGTGACCGCGCTCGAGTGGAGCACGTAGCAGCCCCCCTCCAGTGCATAGATCTGGCTGGCGGCCAGGTTGACCTCGTGCCCGAGCGCATAGGCCTTTCCGCGGTACAGCGTGAACGACGGCCAGGACGCCACGTGCACCTGCTCGTGCATGGCGTACATCGCGTACTTCGAAAGCGGCTGGATGTGCTCCGCGCAGCACAGCGCGCCAAGACGGCCGACGCTGGTGTCGACCACCCGGAAGTCGGAACCGTCGCCTTCGCCGAACAGGGTGCGCTCCACGTGCGTGGGCTTGAGCTTTCGGCGCTTGAACACCATCTCGCCCTTGTCGCTGATGAGGGCCTGGCTGAGGTACAGTGATCCGCCCTCGATCTCGGAAAAGCCGATCACGACGTTGATGTCCGACTTCTTGGCCGCAGCGGCGATCGCCGCCAGCTCCGGCCCGTCGGCCCGCAGGGAGTTGGCGTGGTACCTGGAGACGAACTGCATCCCCCAGGCCGGCGCGCCGAGCCAGAGCCACCAGGGGTAGCCCGGGATGAACACCTCCGGAAACGCCACGAGCTTCGCACCGTTGGCCCCCGCCTCGGCGATCAGGCCGATGGCTTTTTCCGTCGACGCCTTCGCATCGAGGAACACCGGGGCCGCCTGGACGACGGCGACCTTGAAAGCTGTTTCGGACATCTGGATTTCCTTGACTGTGAGTGAATGGGTGAAGAGGAAGGGGCTCAGCGGCGGGGCATGTCGCGCCGCACGCCGAATGGATCGATGGCCCATCGCCGCGTGACGAGGCTCCAGGCGCCGCCGGGTGCGAACACCATGGTGGCGATGGCGAGCGAGCCGAGGCCGATGAAGTACCACGAGCCGTACGTGGCGAAGGACTCGCGCAGGACGAAGTAGAGGATCGTTCCCAGAATGGGGCCTTCCAGCGTTCCGATGCCGCCGAGCACTGCGATGAAGATGGCCGCGGCGGACCAGTTCAGCGAGAAGGTCGCATCGGGCGTCACCTGCAGCGTGTTCATGTAGGCCACGGCGCCCGCAAGTCCGGTGATGGAGCCCGCGATGACCCACAGCGCGAGCTTGGCCCGCTGGATCGAAACGCCGGATGCGGCCGCCGCGGCCTCCGAGTCCCTCACGCTCATCAGCGCCAGGCCCAGCTTGCCCCTGAGCATCAGGCGCGCGATGACGAGCGCGCCGACGCCGGTGATCAGCGCGGACCAATAGACGCCCGCGTTGCGCGTCCAGCGATCGAAGCTCGCGAGCGCCTCCAGCGGCATGCCGCCCCCCGCGCCCAGCCATTCGTTGTTGAGCGTCAGGATCCGCAGCATCTCCGCGAGAACCCATGTTCCCACTGCGAAATGCGCACCGCTGAGGCGGAACATCGGCAGCGCGCTCAGCAATGCGAAGAGCGCGGTCGCCGCCGTCGCGAGCGGCAGCATGATCCACGGGTTGATTCCCAGCCTGTTGGACAGCGCGAAGAGGGCATAGGCCCCCACGCCGACGAACATCTGGTGCCCCACGACCACCAGGCCGCCGTAGCCCGCGAGCAGGTTCCAGGCCAGCGCCATCGCGAAGACGGTGAAGATCTCCACGAGGAGCCGCTGGGTTGCGAAGCTCGTGAACCACGGCGCCACGGCCAGGGCGCCGAGCACGGCGAGCAGGACCACGCCGACTGCAGCCCTGCCCGCCTTGCGTGGCCTGGCCTCTTCCATCAATGCGAGCGAGTTCATCGCGAACCCTTTCCGAAAAGCCCTTGCGGACGCGCCAGCAGCGCGACCAGGAACACCAGGTGTCCGAAGAACGGGCCGAGGCCCGACGACACCTTGGCACCGAGGAGCTGCGCCACGCCGATGATCAAGCCACCGACGAACGTGCCCCACACATTGCCGAGGCCGCCGAGCACGACGGCCTCGAACGAGTACAGCAGGCGCTCGGGCCCCGCCGTGGGCGAGAACGGCGTCCTGATGCCGTACATCACCGACGCCAGCGCGATCACGGCGAGCACGAAGCCGGTGACCAGCGCGAAGAAGTTGCGGTCGTTGACGCCGACCAGCCGCGCCGTGCCGGGGTCGTCCGCCACGGCGCGCGCCTGCCGGCCCAGGTGCGAGTGGCCGATCAGCCAGCTGGTGCCCGCGAAGATCGCCACGCTGATCACCGTCGAGACGAGCGGCAGCAGTCCGATCGACACCCCGCCCAGGTCGAAGCCCTGCAGCGCGAACTCGCCGGCCTGAAGGCTGCGCGTATCGGCCGTGTAGAACTCCTGCAGCACGTTCTGCAGGACGATCGAGAGTCCGAACGTGAGCAGCAGCGGCGAAAGCGCGCCCCTGCCCACCACGCGATTGAGCAACACCCTTTGCAGCCCATAGCCGATGACGAACATCGTGGGGACCACGGCGAGCAGCGAGACGAACGGCCCGATGCCCAGGAGCTGCATCACCGTGCTGCACAGGTAGGCGCCCAGCACGATCAGGTCCCCGTGCGCGATGTTGATCATCTTCATCACGCCGAGGCTCAGGCTGAGGCCGAGCCCGAAGAGTGCATAGAGCGCGCCGAGCATCAGCCCGCCCGCGATGGTTTCGATGAGTGCCTGCATGTCAGATTCCAAAGTAGGCGTGGGCAACTTGCGCGTGGTCCGCATGCTCGGAGCTGCCCTCCAGCACCACGCGCCCTTTCTGGATGCAATAGAAGCGGTCGGACTCGGAAAGCGCGCGCTTCACGTTCTGCTCCACCAGCACGACCGCCAGGCCGTCCCTGCGTGCACGGCCGAGGAGTTCATAGACCTCGTTGACCGCGACCGGCGACAGGCCCAGCGAGATCTCGTCGCACAGCAGGTAGTCGGGATTGCAGACCAGCGCGCGCGAAAGCGCCACGAGCTGCTGCTGACCGCCCGACAACGCCGTCGCCGGACGGTGCTGGAACGCTTGCATCACCGGGAACTCCTTCATCAGCCGCTCCACGGTCCATGGCCCCTTGCGGCCGTTGCGCATCGCCAGCTGGAGGTTCTCGCGGACCGTCAGGCTGGGAAACAGCCGCCGGCCTTCGGGCACCAGTGCAATGCCGCGATCGAGCTGCTTGCGCTCCGGCTCGCCGCCCACGGGCCGGCCGTCGAGCAGGACTCCGTCCGCGCGAGTGCGCACCGAACCGACGATCGATCGAAGCAGGGTCGACTTGCCTGCCCCGTTCGATCCGATCAGGGCGACGGTCTCGCCGGGCCTGACCTCGAACGTGAAGCCGAACAGCGCCTGGAACAGGCCGTAGTACGCATCGAGACGGTCAGTGCGCAGCATGGCCGACCTCCTCGCCGATGTCGGAGCCGAGGTAGGTGTCCCTCACGGTCTGGTCGTCCATGACCGACCCGGGGTCGCCGTCGCAGATGACGGTGCCGCTGGCAAGCACCACGAGACGGTCGGCCGCCGACACCAGGGCGTGCACCAGGTGCTCGATCCAGAGGATGGTGACGCCGCTCTGATGGATCGTGACGATCAGCTGCAGCAGCTGCTGCATCTCGCCGTCGGTCAACCCGCCGGCCACCTCGTCGAGCAGCAGCAGGCGCGGCTGCGTGGCGATCGCACGAGCGAGTTCGAGGCGCTTTCGCTGCAGCAGCGTGAGCGTACCCGCCAGCTTGTCCGCGACGGGCGCGAGGCCACAGCGCTCGATCGCGTCCACCGCCAGGGCCCGTGCGGCGCTGCGGTTTCCACTGCTGCCGAAGGTCGCCGCGACCAGGGCGTTCTCGTAGGCGGTCATGCCCTCGAACGGCTGCGGAATCTGGAAGGTGCGCCCGATGCCGGCGCGGCAACGCTGCGCCGCATCCAGCGCGGTGACGTCCATGCCGTCGAGGAAGACGCTGCCGCCGTCACAGCGCGTGCTGCCGGAGATGAGCCCGAACATTGTGCTCTTGCCGGCGCCGTTGGGGCCGATCACGCCGATGAAGTCGCCCTCCTCGACGCAAAGCGAGAGCTTCGGGATGATGATCATGTCGCCGTAGCGCTTGGTCGTGTCGCGCAGTTCGAGCAGCATGGCCGTTCCTCAGCCGAGCTTCAGCAGTTCGAACTTGCGCTGCACGGGAATCTCCGGCGCCGTCTTGTTGTTCGTGATGAAGAGCTCGGGCTTGCCGGCCGCATTCACCCGCCACTGGCCGCCGACGACACGCATCTTGGAGACGTTCTTGATGCCGCTGGACGTGAAGTCGAGCCTGCCGATGATGGTGTCGTGCTTCATCACGCGCACGGCGTCGGCCACCTTGACCGGGTCCTTGGGGTTGCCGCTCGCCTTGAGCGCCTGTATGCCCGCTTCGAACAGCGCATGGACGACGCCCATGGGCTGCGTCCACTCGCGCTTCGTGGCGGCGGTGTAGGCATCGGCGAACTGCCTGGCCGTCTGGCCGGTGAGGCTCGACTTGAACGGGTAGGCGGGCGTCCACCAGATCTCGGTGGACATGCCGTCGGCGCGCGGGCCGAGCGCTGCGACCCCGCCCGGGAAGAGCAGGGCCTTGGCGACCGTCGCGACCTTCGGCTTGAAGTTCATCTGCGCGGACTGCTTGACGAACGATGCCCACTCGGGCGGGTTGAACAGGCCGGTGACGATCTCGACGTTGTCCTTCTTGAACGCCTGGATGTAGGAAGAGAAATCGTCGGCGCCCACCGGAAAACGGCCGATGTCCACGACCTTGTAGCCCGCCTTGGCGAAGGCGCCGGGCATGCCTAGCTTCATGTCGCCCATGGCGTTGCCCGGCACGTCGTTGCTGAAGACCGATCCGACCGCCTTGTTCGACGGCACGGCCGACCAGATGTCGAGGTACACGTCGGAGATGTCCTCGAGGCCCCAGAAGAAGTGGAATACGCTCTTGAAGCCCTTGGCCGGATCGCCCTTGAGCGGGAACATCCACGCCTGCCACGGGCCGACCGTCGAGATGCAGGGCACGCCGTTCAGCTCGCATTGCTGCGATGCGTTGGGGCCGATCGCCACCTGCGCCAGCATCAGGTCGATGTTCTCCTTGTTGATGAGTTCGGCCGCGATGTTGGACTGCCGGTCGGGGCTGCTCTGGTCGTCGCGCGCCAGGATCTCGACCTTGTATTTCTTGCCCCCGACGGTGAGGCCGTCCGCGAGCGACTTGCGCACCTGGTCGAGGATGAAGTCGTCGGCCTCGGCGAAGGGAGAGAACGGCCCCGTCTTCGGGCTGATGTAGCCGATCCTGATGGTGTCCTTGTCGGCTGCCCAGACCTTGCCGGCCTGGCCAAGGGCCGCCACCGCGCCGAGCGCCGCCGCGCCGCGAAGCAGCTGGCGGCGGCCGCCAAGGAGGCCGGTGGAGCCGGCGTTGTGCATGTAAGTGAATGTCTTCAAGGTGCGCTCCGTTGCGGTTACAGCCCTCCGCGAAGGCCTGGCCGAACTTTGCGTTTTTCCGGCGCGTGCGACTTTGCTGGCGCGGCCGGAAAAGTTGACTGGAACGGCCCTGCCCAGGGGCCGAAACGCGTGCGCCACCGTGGCGCGACCTAGGGTTTTCTTGGCATCAACCTTGCGTGATTTCGCTCAAACTCCGGGCATCCGGACTCATGCACCGGGCCCGCGCTGCCCGGGCACCGAGCAAGTGCAACGTCAGCCCCAAGGCGGGCCGCCATGTCGACCTCCACCGTCACCTCGACCTCGATCCTCGCTTCCACCGCCGGCCTCCGTCAGCACGACAAGTTCGGCTATTGGCAGGACGTCGTGTGCCGTGCGCTGGTCGATTTGGAGTGCCGGCCGATGAGCGGCATGGCCTTCGAGGCTTCCGTCGAGGGATCGCGCCTGGAGGGCCTGAGCGTTGCCCGCATCGAAGCTTCGGCGCACCGCGTCGAGCGCCAGCCTTCGGCCATCGCGCGTGCCAGCGAAGAGTCGCTGATCTTCAATTTCGTGCTCTCCGGCGTGGCCATGGCGCAGCAGGACGGAAGAAGCGTGGTGCTGAGAGCGGGAGACGGCGCCGTCTGCGACGCACAGCGGCCCTACTCGCTCAGGTTCGACGACACCTTCAAGATCATCACGATCAAGCTGGCGCGCTCGGCCATCGCGCACCGCGCCGGCAGCATCCACCGCATCACGGCCACGAGCTTCGGCGAATCGAGCCAGATGTGCCCGATCCTTTTCGGGTACCTGGTGAGCTTCAGCAAGCAGGCATCGCTCCTGCCGCCCGCTGCCTCGGAGAAGGTGGTCAGGAACTTCACCGAGCTGCTGGCCGCAGCCCTCGACGAAGTCATCCTGGCCTCACCGCTGCCGCTGTCCGAATACCGCGCAACCGCGTTGATGCGCGTGAGGGACTTCGTGGAGCGCCACCTCGACGTGTGCGAACTCGACACGGCCATGGTGAGCACCGCCCTGAATCTCTCGCCGCGCTACATCAACAAGCTGTTCGAAGCCGAGAACACATCCCTGACGCGGTACATCTGGCGCCGGCGCCTGGAGCGTGCGGCGGCCGACCTGCAGGATCCGGCGCGCGCCGGCCTCGGCATCTCGGCGATCGCGATGGCGCACGGATTCAACGACCTGAGCCACTTCAGCCGGGCATTCCGGCAACGGTTCGATCTCTCGCCCCGCGCCTACCGCGCCAGCGGCATCGCCTCGGGGGCGTCGACGGCTTCAGCTGCCTGAAGCGCCGGCCGCCAACCGGCGCGCGGGCAGATCGCGCACCGTGGTGGCACCGAGCAGGGTCATGTTGCGCACCAGTTCGTCGGCGAGGATCTTCAGCACGGCCGCCGCGCCCTGCTGCCCGCCGACCGCCAGGCCGTAGAGCGTGGGCCGACCCACGAACACTGCCGTGGCGCCTAGGGCCAGGGCCTTCGCGACGTCGCCGCCGCGCCGGATCCCGCCATCCATGAACACGGGGATGCGCCCGGCGACCGCACCTGCGACCCGCGGCAGCGCGGAGATCGCCGAGGGCGACGCATCGTTCTGGCGGCCGCCATGGTTCGACACGATCAGGCCGTCGATGCCGTGGTCGAGCGCCATGCATGCATCGTCCGGATGGAGCACGCCCTTGAGAAGCAGCGGCCCCTTCCACATTCCACGAAGCCACGCCAGCGATTCCCAGACGAGCGACCGGTCCATGGCGCGCGCCAGCAAGGCCGCCTGCATGCTGGTCGAACCCGCGCCGCTGCCGGAGGGCGTCAGGTTGGCGAAATCCGGCGCGCCGCGAGGTGCCATCCGAAGCGACCATCGGGGGTGGCTCACCAGGTCCCAGGCCAGACGGGGCGTCGGCCGGAATGGCATGCGAAATCCGTTGCGCAGGTCGAGCTCGCGGTTGCCGCTGACGGGAACGTCCACCGTCAGCACCAGCGCCTGGTAGCCGTCCGCCCGGGCCCGCTCGACGATCTGGCCCGCCATCTCGCGGTGCATGACGTAAAGCTGCATCCACTGCACGCCGTCTGGCGCGGCCGCGCGCACATCCTCCAGCCGCATGTTGGAAGCAGTCGACAGTGAAAAGGGAATGCCCGCATCGGCAGCCGCGACCGCCAGCAGCCGGTCGCCCTCCGGCCGGACGAGGCCGTTGAGCCCCGTCGGCGCAATGCCGATGGGCAGCGCCCATTTCCGGCCGAAGACCTCGACGGATGTGTCGACCTGCGTGGTGTCGCGCAGCACGCGCGGCGTGAGTTCGATGGCCGACAGATCGCCCGCGTTTCGACGCATGCAATGGCCATCGTCGGCAGAGCCTTCGATGTAGTCATGGACGAATCGCGGCAGTACCGCGCGGGCTGCGCGCCGATAGTCTTCGATGTTCAACAGCATGGGAGTCGATTGCGGCGTCAGGCGACGGAGCGTGCTTCTGCGAGGCGAACGAGAGACAGCAGGGTCTCCGTGACAGGCAGCTTGATGTTCAGGGGACCGGCCAGTTCTACGACGGCACCGTTGATGCTCTCCACCTCGGTACGGCGGCCGGCCAGCACGTCCTGCAGCATGGAGGGCTTGTGTCCCCTGTGGTGGTCGATGGCGTTCGCCACATTGGCCCGGCATTTGGCGGCGTCGACGTCGATGCCCAGGCGCAGCGCGACGGACAGCACTTCCGTGACGACTTCGTTCGCGAGGCGGCTGCCGTCTGGCAACCTGCCGAGTTCGTCGACCGTGCAGCCGGAGACCGCACAGATGCTGTTCAGCGCGGCGTTGAACGCGACCTTCTCCCAGATCGCCGCCCACACGGTACCGTCGGAGGTGCAATCGAGCCCGGCCTTCGTGAGCACTTCGGCCACCTGGGACACGAAGCGGCGCTCGACACCGTCGGCCGCCATGAGCCGCACGACGCCCTGGCCGTGGGAGTGCACGTGGCCGGGACCGACCATGTCCGCTGGCCATGTGGTGACGCCGATCAGCACCCGCTCCAGCGGCACGAACTCCGCGATCTTCTCGACATTGCCCAGGCCGTTCTGCAGCGACAGCACATGCACCCCCGGTCCGATCAGATGCCTCACCCCGGACAGGGCCGCACCGGTGTGCAGTGTCTTGGTGAACACCAGGAGCAGATCGGGGAAGCCGGTGGCATCTTCCGGTCGCACGGCCTTCAGCGCCGTGACCTGCCGGTCACCGCCGTCGGTCGCCAGGCGAAGCCCCTGGGTGCGGACCGCATCGATGTGCGCGTCGTTCACGTCGATCAGCGTGACTTCGTTGCCCGATTCGGCGAGCAGGCCGCCGAAAAGGGAGCCCATCGCCC
Organism: Variovorax atrisoli; assembly: GCF_014195185.1. NCBI lineage: Bacteria > Pseudomonadati > Pseudomonadota > Betaproteobacteria > Burkholderiales > Comamonadaceae > Variovorax > Variovorax atrisoli. Next base: position 406,427 of record NZ_JACIBG010000008.1, read on the forward strand.
CCGCGCCGACGATCGAGATTTTCATGATGACCTCTTCTGTGAAATGCCTTGCGGCGGCGCCACGCCCGGCAGGCTCTGGCCTCGACCGCGCTGCAGCAGCACGTCGCGCCCGGGAATGTGCCGGCGCACGATGAGCAGCGCGACCATGGCGAGGAACATCGCCGAGCCCAGCAGCGCCAGATACGCCGTGGCCCCGCCCGCCGTGATCACGGCGGCCCCTGCGAAGGCGCTCAGGATGGCGCCGAGGCGCCCGAAGGCCAGTGCGGAGGCAGTGCCCGTCGCCCTGACGCTGGTCGGGTACATGAATGCGCACAGCGCGTACATGGTGGACTGCACCGCGTTCACGAACATGCCGTGCACGCCGAATCCGAAGATGAGCAGGCTGGTCTCCTTTCCGACGTTCAGCGTCTGCAGGGCGAACGCACTGGCGGCTGCGCCTGCGCAGCACAGGACCAGCGGCCAGCGCGATCCGAAGCGGGAGATCGCCACCGCGCAGCCCAGCGCGCCGATCACGCCGCCCAGGTTGTAGGCGGTCAGTCCCGAACCGGCGACGCTCATCGAAAGCCCCTCCGAGGCGAGCATCGTCGGCAGCCAGCTGAAGGCGGTGTAGACGGCCGTCAGGCACATGAAGAACGCAGCCCAGGTCGCGAGCGTGTCGCGGGCCAGGCCGTTCGAGAAGAGCGCGCCGAAGCCGGCGCTCTTCTCTGCGTTTGTCTCTGCGGCCTGCTCGGCGGCATCGGTATAGCGGACGTCTTGCGCCATGGGGCGACCCATGCGCGCGAGCAGCCTGCCCAGTTCGCCCCAGCGCGCCGGATGCCGGGCAAGGAAGCGCGGCGACTCCGGCAGCGAGAAGAACAGGAGCACCGCCAGGGCCATCGGGAAGGTGCCGCCGATGAAGAAGAGCGCGCGCCATCCGAAGGCCGGCAGCACTTGTGCGGCGAAGAGGCCCGCCAGCATGCCGCCCAGGGGCACGCACACGATCGTGGCCGTGACGGCGAGCGTCCTTCGGCGCGCCGGGGTGAACTCGGCCGTGACCGTGGTCGAGCTCGGCAGCGCACCGCCGATGCCCAGGCCGGCAATGAAGCGAAGCACCGCCACGGTCAGCACGTCGGGCGCAAGGCCGATCGCGCAGGTGGCCGCGCCGAACAGGAAGACGCTCGCGATGACGGCCATGCGGCGGCCGAAGCGATCGGCGAACAGCCCCGCACAGGCGCTTCCGATGCCCATGCCGATCAGGCCCGCAGCCACCGCCGGGACGAAGGCTTCGCGCGTGATGCCCCACTCCTTGATCATCGAAGGAATCGCGAACCCGATGAGCTGGCCGTCGAATCCATCCATCACGATCGAGAGGGCGGCCAGGAAGACCACGAGCTTCTGCATGGTCGTGTAGGGGCCGTCGTCCAGCAGCCGGCCGATGTCGGCATTGCCCTTGAAGGCCGCAGCAGTGGCGTTCATGGGTGCCCCCGTGAGCTGGCAGCATTCGCCGAAGGGAAGTGATGGTTCATGTCTTGTCTCCATGTCGGGCGTTCGGCATGGCCTGGCGCCCAGGGGTGGGTCGACTCCTTCTGCTTCCGCTTCTTGGCGAGCGGTCGTGCACGGGTCAATGGGCGAGTTGGTCGAACGGCAGGCCGACGTAGTTCTCCGCCAATGCGGTCGACGCAGCGCGCGAGCCGGTGACGTAGTCGAGTTCCGCGATCTGCACCTTGTGCTGGAATTCGTCGGCACCCGGGAAGCGATGCAGCATCGAGGTCATCCACCAGGAGAAGCGCTGCGCCTTCCAGATGCGCCGCAGCGCGATGTCGCTGTAGCGTTCGAGCAGGTCTTCGCGGCCCGACTTGTAGAACTCCCCGAACGCACGAGCGAGAACGCGCACGTCGGCGACCGCCAGGTTCAGGCCTTTCGCGCCGGTCGGGGGCACCACGTGCGCCGCGTCCCCCGCCAGGAACAGGCGGCCGTACTGCATCGGCTCGGTCACGAAGCTGCGCATGCCGACGACGGTCTTGCTGAAGATCTCGCCTTCGATGGGCGCCCAGCCGTCGCGGGTGGCCAGGCGCGCGCGCAGTTCGCTCCAGATGCGGTCGTCCGACCAGTTCTCGATCTTGTCCGTGGGCTCGCACTGAAGGTACATGCGCTGCACTTCGGGCGAACGGGTGCTGACGAGCGCGAACCCGCGCTCGCTCAGCGCGTAGATCAGCTCGTCGGAAGACGGCGGCGCCTTGCAGAGGATGCCGAGCCAGCCGAACGGATAGAGCCGCTCGAAGCCCTTCAACACGCCCTTGGGAATCAAGGGCCGGCTGACGCCCTGCGTGCCGTCGCAGCCGGCGATGAAGTCGGCCTCGATGGTTTGCAGCTCGCCGCCGGGCTGCCGAAAGCGAACGCTCGGCGAGGTGGAGTCCAGCCCGTGCAGGCTCACTTCCGACACTTCGAACCGGATGTCGCCGCCCGATGCCAGGCGCACCTCCACCAGATCCTTGATGACCTCGTGCTGCGCGTACACCATGACGGCCTTGCCGCCGGTCAGCTCCGGGAAATCGATGCGGCGGTCGATGCCGTCGAAACGCAGGATCGTTCCTTCATGCCGGAAGCCCTCGCGTTGCATGCGGGCGCCCGCGCCGATCTCCTTCATGAGATCGATGGTCCCCTGTTCCAGCACGCCGGCGCGGATCGTGGCCTCGATCGCCTCGCGGCTGCGCGTTTCCAGGACGATCGACTCGATGCCCTGGAGGTGGAGGATCTGCGAGAGCATCAGCCCCGCGGGGCCTGCGCCGATGATGGCGACTTGCGTTTTCATGAGGTGGACCTTCAGTCGAGGCGGATCTGGTTCTTGCGGATCAGCGCGCCCCAGCGCTCGCGTTCCGCATGCACATAGGAAGTCATCTGCTGCGGCGTGCCGGGCAGTGCTTCGAGCGACAGGGTTTCCAGCCGCGCCTTCACCGGCGTGGAGGCGAGCGCGGCCTGCAGCGTCTTGTTCAGTGCCGCGACGGTTTCGGGCGGAGTCCCCTTGGGAACGACCAGCCCCTGCCAGGCGGAGGCATCGAAGCCGCTCAGGCCCTGCTCAGAAAGCGTGGGAACGTCGGGGAAGTTCTTCAGGCGTTCCTTGCTGGCCACGCCCAGTGCCTTGAGCTTGCCCGACACCACGTACTGCTGGACCGTGGCGCTGTCCATGAGCGCGAACGGAATCTGGCCTCCCACGAGATCGATGACAGCCGGCGCGCCGCCGCGGTAGGCCACGTGCTGCAGCGCGAGCCCGGTGCGTTCCTTGAACAGTTCCGCGGCCAGGTGCTGGGGACTGCCGGCTCCCGCCGATGCGAAGTTCGCACCGTTGGGGTTGGCCTTGACCCACGCGATGAACTCCTTCAGGTTGTTCGCGGGGTTGCTCGGATGAACGACCAGCAGCAGCGGGAATCTCGCGAGCATGCCCACCGGCACGAAGTCCTTCTCCGCGTCGTATGGCAGCTTGGCGAACAGTGCCGGGTTGGCCGCCAGCGTGGCGAAGTCGGCGGTGAACATGATGTTCCCGTAGTCCTTCGATTTCGCCACGTAGTCGGCGGCGATGTTCGTTGCGGCACCGGGCTTGTTGCTCACGATGATCGTGCGCTTCAACGACTTGCCCATCTCCTCGGCGATCGTTCGTGCCACGGTGTCGGAGCCGCCGCCGGCGGCATAGCCGACGACCCATTCGATCGGCTTTTGATCCTGTGCGAGCGCCACGGCGGGCGCGGCGGCCAGGGTGATCATTGCGCAGGCGAGTGCCCGGCGGCTCATCGAACCAAACTTCATTTCTCTTGTCTCCGGTTTTAAGAATCGGTGTGCGGCGGCTTTGCAGCCGCATGCTTTCGCTCGTCCACCTCGGCGCTTTGCCGACGGTGAGATGACGCCCGGCGATGACGCCGGTGCGTCTGTGCGCTTGTGCGCCTGTGCGTGTCCTAGAAGGGGTATTGGCGCGGCGTGGTCTGCACCGTCAGCCAGCGCAGCTCGGTGAACGCCTCCACGCCGGCCTTGCCGCCGAAGCGGCCGATGCCGCTGCCCTTGACGCCGCCGAACGGCATCTGTGCTTCGTCATGGACGGTGGGGCCGTTCACATGGCAGATGCCCGACTCGATGCGCCCCGCCACCTGGATGGCGCGCGCCACGTCGCGGCCGAACACCGCGGCTGCGAGGCCGTACTCGTTGTCGTTGGCGCAGGCAACCGCTGCTTCCACGCCGCGGACGCGAACGATGCCCTTCACAGGGCCGAACGCCTCTTCCCGGAAGATGCGCATCTCCGAGGTGACGTGATCGAGCAGCGTCGCGGGCATCAGCGTGTCCTTCGCCTTGCCGCCGATGACGAGCTTGGCGCCCTTGGCAAGCGCATCGTCGATCAGTTCGTTGCAGCGGTTGACCGTGCTCAGGTCGACCACCGAACCGAGCACCACGGGCCCCTGCCGCGGATCGCCCAGCGGCAGGCTTGCGGCCCGGGCGCTGAGCTTGGCGACGAACTCGTCGGCGATGCTCTCGTCGACGACGATGCGCTCGGTCGACATGCAGATCTGTCCGGAGTTGGCGAAGGCACCGAACACCGCCGCATTGACGGCTGCATCGACATCGGCGTCGTCCAGGATCACCAGCGGGGCCTTGCCGCCGAGTTCGAGCACGACCGGCTTGAGGTACTTGGCGCAGGTGGCTGCGATGAGCTTGCCGACGTGGGTCGAGCCCGTGAAGTTGACGCGTCGGACCGCGGGGTGCGCCACCATCGCTTCGACGACGGCGGCGGCGTCCGCGGGCGCGTTGGTCACGAAGTTCACCACGCCCTTGGGAAGCCCCGCCTCCTGCAGCGCCTCGATGATCAGCCCGTGCGTGGCGGGGCAGATCTCGCTGCCCTTGAGAACCACCGTGTTGCCGCAGGCCAGCGGCGTCGCGATGGCTCGCACGGCCAGGATCACCGGCGCGTTCCAGGGCGCGATGCCGAGGACCACACCCGCAGGCTGCCGCACGGCCATGGCCATGTTGCCCGGCACGTCCGAGGGGATGACCTCGCCGCTGATCTGGGTGGTGAGCGATGCGGCTTCCAGCAGCATGCCTGCGGCGAGGTGGACATTGAAACCTGCCCAGATGGCCGATGCGCCGGTCTCGGCGGCCACGGCCGCGGCGAAGGCCTCGGCCTTGGCTTCCAGTGCGTGCGAAGCCTTCATGAGCAGCGCCCTGCGTTCGCTGGGGCCGGTGGTCGACCAGGTCCTGAAGGCCTCGGCTGCGGCATCCACCGCGGCAACGGCGTCCTGCGTCGTCGCCGCGGGGGCGATCGTCGCCACGCTGCCGTCCAGAGGGTTGCGCCGCTCAAAGGTTGCGCCGTCGCGGGCGTCCGTGCGCTCGCCATTGATCAACATCGAAATCTTCATCGGCTTGTCTCCGTAGGATGGTTTGAAAAAATTCCTCCCGCCTTTGGACGCGGGAACGATCGGCAAGGTCAGGCGACCCGGACCTCCACGACACAGGGCACGTCGCTGGCCAGGGCCTCGTCGAGCGCCGTGCGCAGATCGGCCGGGTCGGTCACGCGCACTGCGGCGCATCCCATTCCCTTGGCGAGCGACGGGAAGTCGAGGTCGGGCAGCTCGGTGCCCTGGACGACGTCGGTGGGCGAGAAGCCGAACACCGGCGCAAAGTCCTGCAGGGCGGCGTACCGCCGGTTGTTCAGGATCACGAAGGTGATCGGCAGCCTGTTCTGCGCAGCGCTCCAGAGCGCCTGGATGGAGTACATGCTCGATCCGTCGCCGATCAGGCAGACGACCCGGCTGCCGGGCTTGCCCAATGCAACACCCACGGACGCAGGCATGCCGTAGCCGAGGCCGCCGCTGTCCATCGTGTAGAAGGTCTCGCTGCGGGTGAAGGGCAGGTGGGCCTGCATCACGGGCCGTGCGCTCGGCGCCTCTTCGACCACGATGTGTTCCGGCCTTCTTGCCTCCGCGAGCGTCTGCAGCACGTAGGCGACCGACATCAGCGGCGTCGGCTCCGCACGCGGTGCGGCCTTTCTCGCGGGGGGCAGAGGACGCGTCTTCTTCGGCGGCACGGCGAGCAGGTCCAGCAATCCCAGCCGGATGCTGCCGACGGCCGAGATGCCGACGGGCGCCCAGGCCGCGGTGTCCGGGTCCTCGGTCAACTGGCACAGCGCTGCGCCGGCGGGCACATGAGGGCCCGCGCCTTCGACGTGGTAGGCGAAGGCCGGCGCGCCGATGGCGAGGATGAGATCGTGGCCTTCGAGCAGTTCGACGATGCGCTCGCGCATGGCGGGAAGGAAGCCGGCGAACAGGCGATGGTCTTCCGGAAAGCTGCAGCGTCCGGACATCGGCGCGACCCACACGCGGGCGTTGTGGGCTTCCGCCAATGCGACGACTTCGTTCCATGCGCCGTCCCGATCGGCGGCGGCGCCCACCACGAATGCCGGGCGCTCGCTCGCCTCCAGCGCGGCCGAGATCCGGGCGATGAGCTCGGGCTCCGGACGGGTCCGGGTGCTCACGGCCCGGGTCGGAACCAGCTCGGTGTGCTGGTCCCAGTCGTCCACGGGCACCGACACCAGCACCGGACCGCAAGGCGGCATCATGGCCAGGTAGTAGGCCCTGGCGATCGCGAGCGGCACGTCCTGCGCGCGGGCCGGCTCGATGCTCCATTTGACATAGGGCTTCGGCAGCTCGGTGGCCTGGGCCGACGACAGGAACGGGTCGAACGGAAGGATCGAACGCGCCTGCTGCCCGGCGGTGATCACCATCGGCGTGCGGTTCTTGAAGGCGGTGAAGATGTTGCCCATGGCGTTGCCGACGCCGGCCGCCGAATGGAGATTCACGAACGACGCGTTCCGGGTCGCCTGCGCGTAGCCGTCCGCCATGCCCACGACGCAGGCCTCCTGCAGGCCGAGGATGTAGCGGAAATCGCTCGGGAAGTCGCGGGACATCGGGAGCTCGGTCGACCCCGGATTCGCGAACACGGAGGTCATTCCGAAGCGGCGCATCAGGTCGAACACGGCCTCGCGAACGGTGATGCTGCCCGCGGCGGTGGCGGGGTGTGCGGGCGTCGCGGCAGCGGCGTGCGGTGCGGATCCGGTCATTGCGTGTTTCTTCCTGCTGTGCACCGCGAACTCGCAATGCTGTCTCGATGGCGGGAGTGTGGAATCGCGCTCCCATCTTGAAAATTGCCTTTTCGAGAAAAAGTCATTACCGTTTGGCATGACTTTCGATCTACAGCAACTCGTCGCCTTCAACGCCATCGTTTCGTCGGGAAGCCTCGGGCGAGCGGCCGACGCGCTCAACATCACCCAGCCCGCACTGAGCCGCACGATCCGCAGGCTGGAAGAACAGGCCGGGGCGCCGCTGTTCGAGCGCCACTCGAAGGGGATGCAGCTCACCGACGTGGGCCGCGCGCTGCAGCCGCATGCGCTGCTGCTGCAGCGCGAATCGGAGCACGCGAGCGAGAACATCAAGGCCATGCTCGGGCTGGCGAAGGGCACGATCCGCGTCGGCGCGGTCGGCAGCATCGCCTGCCTCGTGCTGCCTTCGGCCATCGGCCGGACCTGCAGCAAGTGGCCCAACCTTCAGGTCCAGATCATCGAAGGCGTCTGGGACCGGCTGGCGGACGCGCTCGTCTCGCACGAGATCGACCTGGCGCTCGGGGTCGACACCGAGGACACGGCCGAGATCGTTGCCGTGAAGGACTGCAGATGGGAGGACACCAGCTACGTCGTGGCCGGCCGCCACCACCCGCTGCGCAAGAAGCGCAAGCTGAAGCTGTCAGACACCCTGGGCGAGCGCTGGGCGATCCTTCCGAAGGGAACGGGGCCGTTCGAACACATGAAGAGCGTGTTCGCGCGGCAGAACCTGGCGCTGCCCAACGTGGTCGTCGAGACGCGCTCGGTCATGGCGCTCAAGAGCCTGATCGGGCATTCGGGCTTTCTCGGCTGGATGCCGGCGCCGATGTACGACGCCGAGCGAAAGGCCGGGCTGATCGATGCGCTCGACATTCCGGGCGCGAGCGACAGGAGAATGCTGACCGCCTTTCGCAGGCGCTCCGGCATGCTGCCGGGCCCCTCCGTCAAGCTGCTCGAGGAGCTTCGCGCGCTCACGGCAGCCTGAAGGAACAGTAGGCAACACGCGTCGCGCCTCGAGCAAGGACGCTCACACCACCATGTGCTGCTCGATCCGCTCGCGGCCCAGGGCGGCGAAGCTGCCCTGCAGGACGACCTCGCCGTGGTCCAGCACCAGCACCGAGTCGGCAAATGCCGCCACGAACTCCAGGTTCTGCTCGACGATGATGAATGAATCGCCGGCGGCCTTCCTGCGATTGACCATCGCGGCCATCCGGTCGATGTTCTCCGGCTGGACGCCCTCGGTGGGTTCGTCGAGCATCGAGAGCCTGGCCTGCAGTCCCATGGTCCGCGCGAAGGACAGCAGCTTGCGCTCGCCGCCGCTGAGCGATCCCGCCCGCTGGGCGAGCCGGCGCTGAAGCAGCGGGAAGTGCTGGAAGACCTCCTCGTACCGTTCGGCCTTCCGGTCGTCGAGGTGCAGCCACAGGTTGTCCGCCACCGTCAGCTCGCCGAACACGACGTTCTCTTGCGGCGCGAATGCGATTCCCAGGCCGAGGCGCGCATGCAGCGGCCGGTCGTCGAGGGCCTGGCCGTTCCAGTCGATATCGCCGCTCGTGAGCGGCAACTGGCCAGCCAGGGCCTTCATCAGCGTGCTCTTGCCGACGCCGTTTCTTCCCACGATGGCGAGCGCATGACCGGGCCGGATTTCTCCGGACACTCCGCGGACCACGACGGTGTCGCCGTAGCCGCATACCAATTCCTTGAAGACCAGAGTCATTTGCGACCTCCCGCATACACCGCCCGCACCGCTGCGCTGGCCTGGATGTCCGCGAGCGAACCCTTGTCGAGAAGACGCCCCTGGTGCAGCACATACACGTCGCCGCCCATGGCATCCACCGCCGTGATGTCGTGCTCGATCAGCAGCGCAGCCGCACCGATCCGGCTCACCAGGGCCTTGATGGCATCGATCATCTGATGGGTCTCGCCGGGCGACAGGCCTGCGCAGGGCTCGTCCAGCAACACCAGCTTCGGCTCGGGAAGTAGCGTCATCGCCAGTTCCAGTGCTTGCCGATGCCCTTGTGCCAGGGTGCCGGCCGGTGCGTCGAGTTGCGACGCGAGGGCGGGAAACTCCTGCAGGATCTCGGCGAGAAGGCTGGTGTGCCACCCCAGCGTGGCCCGCCTCAGCGTGTCGACGGCGGATGCCCGTCCGGCCCACACGGCCAGGCCCAGGTTCTCGCGCACCGTGAGGTCGGGAAAGACCGATGGCACCTGCATCTTGCGTCCGATGCCCTTGCGCGCCACGCGCCATGCAGACAACCCGCCGATATCGTGGCCGTTGAGCGTGACGCCTCCGCCCAGAAGCGGAAGTCGCCCTGTGATGACGTTGAACGAGGAAGTCTTGCCCGCGCCATTGGGACCGATGACGCAGCGGATGCCGGGCCCGCTGAGGGCCAGGGAAAGCCCGTCGAGGATCGTCACGCCCGACTGGGCCGTCTTCACCCCATCGAGGGTCAGGGAGACGGGCGCCGTGGACGTGGCCGTCTCCTGCGCGGGGGGGGCCGGCGAGTCTGCACCGTGGCGCGGATCGGCGCGGCGCTTCAGCAGACCGGCGACCCCGTTCGGCAGGAACAGCACCACGACGATGAAGAGGGCGGCCACGGCGACTTCCCAGTAGAGGAACTGCTCACGAAGCTCGGCGGACGCGTAGCCGACCACGGTGGCGCCGAGCAACGGCCCCAGCGAACTCCCCTTCCCTCCGACGGCGGCCCAGATCACGAACTCGGTCGAGAGGATGAAGCTCATCGCCTGCGGGGTCACGATGCCCTGGTGGGCGGAGAACAACGCACCTGCCGCCGCAGCGAGCAAGGCGGAGAACGCGTAGGCGTTCGCCTTGACCCGGTCCGTTGCGTACCCGAGCAGCTGAAGCCGCTCCTCGTTCTGCGCCACCGCCTCCCAGATCACCCCGATGGGCCGGGCCGCCAACATCGCGAGAACGAGCGTCGAGATGACCGCGACCGCCGCCACGAGCCAGTACAAGGTCTCGTAGCGGGCCGTGCCGGGAATGTCGGGAATGTCCGTCATGCCGTTGAAGCCGCCGGTGAGGCCGCTCCACTGCTGCGCCGCCAGGAAGCCCAGCATCGTCAGCGCAAGCGTGATGAGCGAGAAGTAGGGGCCGCTGCGCGAGCTTCTGGCGAAGACCAGGCGCGCGATGACGTAGGCGAGCAAGGCCGGCGCCACCACGGCGAGCGGCAATGCCAGATACAAGGCGGCGTTCGACTCCGCGCCCTTGAGCATTCCGCCGAACAGGTAGGCACCCAGCCCGAAGAAGAGCGCGTGCCCCAGGGGCAGGAATCCGAGGCGCCCCCAGCAGAGGGCCACGCCCTGCGCGGCGATCCCGTAGATCAGGAACAGGGCGATCTGGTACGCCACGAATTCGCTGGACGCGAACGGCAGCGCAACCAGGACCGCGGCCAGGAAGGCCGCCGATTTAGCGTCGCGAAAAAAGGCCATTGGGCTTGAGCCACAGAAAGAGGATTGAGAGCATCAGCACGACCGCGTAGCCGCTGGTCTGCCCTGCCACGCTGCTGACGATGGCCTGCGAGCCGCCGATGATTCCGACGCCGCCGAACATGCCGCCCAAGGTCCCGAGCCCGCCGACGACCAGCACGAAGAAGGCGTCCAGCAGGTAGTCGACGCCGATGCCCGGTTCGATGCGGATCAGCGGCGCAAGCAGCACGCCGGAAAGGCCGGCGAACACGACCCCGATGACGAAGGCCTGCGAAGCGAGCCGCCGGGTATTGATGCCCAGCGCCTGCGCAAGAACGGGATTCGCCGTCATGGCGCGCACTCGAAGCCCGGCCGCACTGCGCCGATACCAGAGGAAGAGCCCCGCCATCACGACCACTGCCAGAGCGATCAGCGCGAGGCGATAGGCCGGGTACTGCGAACCGAAGACCATCATCGGTTCGGTCAGCGACGATTCGACGTTCCGGTACTCCCTGCCGAAGACAGCTTCGACCAGCTTTCTCAGGAGCATGGCCAGCGCCCAGGTCGCGAGCAGCGTGTCGAAGGGCCGCGAATAGAGCGGCCGTATGAGCCAGCGCTCCACCACGTACCCGAGCGTGCCGCACACCACCACCGCCAGGGGAACCGCTGCCACCAGCGGCAGCCCCAGCTTCTGCACCGTCACCACCGAATAAGCCCCGAGCATCACGAACTCCCCGTGCGCCATGTTCATGACGCCGAGCAGGCCGAAGACGATCGCCAGGCCCAGCGTCGTGAGTGCGAGCGTGGCCAGTTCGTAGGCCAGGTTCAGGCCGTGCAGCAGGATGTTGCCATCGAGCATGTTCAGACCTTGCACGTCTGGCCCGCGCCGACCTTCGGGAAGGTCTTCACCACGCGGAAGCCCTTGTCCGTGACGTCGGCCACGTAGATGTCCTGCTCCACGTGGCGCGCCTTGACGGTCACCGCGCCCCTCGGACCGCTGTAGGTCGTTCCTTCGGAGGCGGCATCGAGCTTCGCCGGGTCCAGGCTGCCTGCCTTCTTCGCGAGCGCCTCGAGCATCAGGAAGCCTTCGTAGGTCGATTCTGCAAGGCCGTTCAATGCCGGCGCGTTCGCGCCGTTGGCCTTGGCATAGTCCGCGGCGAAGGCCTTCGCCGCGGGCGTGTCGATGTTCGCGAAGTAGCCGGAGCTCGAATAGAGATTGCGTGCGTTGGCGAAGCCGATGCCTGCCAGCGTGTTCTCTTCGATCAGCGTGCCCAGGCGAATCGCCTTGTCCGAAAGGCCGAAGCTCGCGAACGACTTGTTGAAGGTCACCGAAGCGCCGCCGACCAGCGACACGAGCACGGCGTCGGCGCCGCTGTCGCGGATGCGCGCGAGGCTCGCATCGAAGTTGTCGACGGTGAAGGGCAGGTACTCGTCCCCGACCACCTTGGCGCCGGTCTTCTCGATGTAGGCCCTGGCGGTGGCGTTGGTGTTGCGGCCCCAGATGTAGTCGTTGCCGATCATGTACCACTTGGTGGGCTTGCGTTCGGCCGCCAGCCATGGGATCACGGGCTCGAGCTGCTGCTGCGGCGTCTCGCCCTTGACGTAGGTACCCTTCGCGCACTCCCCGCCTTCGTAGACGGGCGTGTAGAAGTACGGCACCTGGCCCTTGAAGAGGCCCACGAGCGCACCGCGCACTGCGCTGTCGTGCATGCCGATGACGGCACCCGCCTTCTGGCCCTTCCAGAGCTTCAGCGCAGCCTGGCCCGCTTCCGCAGGTGCAAGGCCCGCGTCGCCGTAGAGAAGCTCGATCTTTTGGCCCAGCACACCGCCACGGGCGTTCAGGGCCGTAGCGGCCATCTCGGCGCACGCCTTGCACGACGGACCGAACAAGCCACCGGGGCCGCTCTGGGGAATCATCACGGCCACCTTGAGCGGGTCGGCCGCGAAGGCCGTGGGCAGTGCGGAAGCTGCCCCTGCGGCCAGCGTTGCTTGCAGGAAATGACGACGATCCATGGAATGCTCCTTCGCGATTTCAGTTGGGCGTTGTGAGTTGAGGGGCAGGCGCAAGCGCGGACTGGACGGCTTCGGCGATCGCCAGAAGCCGGCGGTCGGAATCGATGGGGCCGTCGAGCGCGAGGCCCACCGGCAGGTTGTTCGCAAGTGCCAGCGGGATGGTCGCGCCGGGCAACGAGGCGTTGCTGCCGGGGTCTGTGTTGCGAATGAATGTCCCGAAGGTGGGCTGCTGCGTGCCGTTCAGGTCGACCGTTTCGTCTTCGCCGACGAGGGCAGCAACCCGCGGCGTCGTGGGGAAGACCAGCGCTTCGATCCGGTGCGATTCGAATGCCTGCGCGTAGAGCGCCTGCATCTTCGCCCTCGCCTGGAGAGCGCTCTCGTAGACGTCCTCGGGAATGCCGCCGCCGGTCAGGAGCGTACCGACGGCACCGCGCACGTCAGGACTGCCGACGGCTGCGATCATCTCCTCGAGCGTGACGCCGCGCCCGCGCGCCTCGAGATACTTGCGCATGTCACGCACGAACTCGAAGAACACCACCGGGAAGCTGACACTGGCATTGAGCTCGCTCAGGGCGGACATGTCGACATCCACGAGTTCGACACCGGCCTGCCGCAGCGTGTCGAGCGCGGATTCGGCGACCTGTTCCACTGCGGGCTCCAGGTCGTTCCAGAACGGACGCCTCGGGACGCCAAGGCGCAGCCCCTGGAGCGCCAGTTTCATCCGGCCGTCCTTGGCGCCTGTCATCACCTCGTCGAGAAGGGCGCAGTCCGCAATGGTGTAGGCCAGCGGCCCGGCAGTGTCGCGAGTGAGCGAAATTGGTGCGATGCCCAGGGCCGGCACGCGCCCGACCGTTGGCCGGAAGCCGCTGACCCCGCACAGGGCCGCCGGGACGCGGACCGACCCGCCCGTGTCCGTTCCGATGGAGGCGGGAACGATGCGCGCGCCGACCACGGCACCCGAACCTCCACTGCTGCCGCCGGGGATCCTGGCGCGGTCCCAGGGGTTTCTGACGGCTCCAGTGACCGCGTTGTTGGTGGTGATGCCGAACGCCAGCTCGTGCATGCCCACCTTGCCCGCGATCACGGCTCCTGCGGCCCGAAGGCGCGCGACCAGCTCCGCATCCGCCCGGGGCTGCTTTCCGTTCAGTGACGCCGTACCGGCCCCGCAGGCCATGCCGGCCGCCTCGATGTTGTCCTTCAGCGCGATGGGAATGCCCAGCAGAGGGAGGCGCTCGCCGGCGGCAAGACGGCGGTCCGCGTCGCGCGCTTCTTTTCGCAATGCCTCGGGATCGAAGCTGACCCACACGTTGAGGTCGCTAAAGGCTTGAGACCGTGCGATGCAGGCCTCGGCCAGATCCAGGCTTGAAACGGATGCTCCATCAAGGAGCTTGCGAATGGCAGAGAGAGGAAGGTCGATCGCGTGCATGGCTCGTTCAGCGTTTGGTGACGATTCAATGTACGCAGCGGGGTTTTGTCGGGGACCTATAGAAATCGTTAGGGGGCCGCTCGCCGCGCGGAGCCTAGGGTCAGACCCGACTGGCGAAAACCACAGCGCTGCCTAGCATTGGCGCCCCGCGCATGAAGCTTGCTTGGAATCGACCATGCACCTCTCCACCATCCAGACCAGGGCCCTGTCGGACCTCATGCGCCTCGTCGCGAACGCGACCGACGGCGACGAGCTGCGCGAGCGCATGGCGCTGCCGATGCTCGATCTCCTTCGTGCCGATACCTACGTGTCGATGGTGTGGGACGGCGAAAGGCAGCGCTTCGGCCGGACGACCGCGCTCAACATGTCCGAGGAGAACCTGAGGTCCTGGGACGACTACTTCCGCTTCGTGGACCCGCTGACCTACCCCATGATGCAGCGCCGCAAGCCGACCCTGGCAACGCAGGTGCTCTGCCAGACAGACCTGTCGCGTACGGAGTTCTTCAACGACTTCCTTCGTCGCGACCGGATGTACTGGGGAGTGAACGTCTATTTCTACGATCGCGAGCGGTGCGTCGGGGACGTTCGCATCTGGCGCAATCGGGAGCGGGGAAATTTCGATGCGGGCGAGATCGAGATCCTGAACCTCGTCGAGCCGGCCATCACCGCCGCGCTTTCACGGCTGGGCTGGAAGGAGTCCGCACCTGCCGTCGAGCAAGGTGAATCCGCAGAGGCAACACTGCAGCGCGAAGGACGCCTGAGCAAGCGCGAGGCCGAGGTGGCGTGGCTGGTCAGTTGCGGCTGTCCCGACAAGGAGATCCAGAGCCGGCTCGGGCTCGAATATCCAACGGTCCGCTTCCATCTGGGCAACGCGTTCAAGAAACTGCGCGTGGCCAATCGATCGGCGCTCGTCGGCCGGGTTCGGGCGCTGCTGGCTCACCAGGAGCATGGAGCCGCGGCGGCAGACATGCCGATGCCTGCCGCGCCAGCAGAAGACCTTGCGACCCCTTCCGCATTCGCGACGCAGGTGATGCGACAGCGCAGCGCCTCACAACAGATTCGCCCCAACTGATCTCTTGCGCCTGGTGTGGCGCAGGCCCGGGTGCCAGGTCGTGCATCGGCTTGAAGGTGCTGCGTGTCGCTGGGCAGCACTCGTTCGCGGGGCGATGCCCTGGGCACGGGCGCGCTGAAGAGGACCGCCAGCAACCACTGGTGCGAAGGCCACCGCACTGCATACGCATCTGTCGAAGCGATCGAAATACGAAAGCAGAGGTGGTCTCGTGGCGTGTCATTGCCTGCCGATCGGCCTCTGACTGCGTGTTGTGTGGCTCGCCCCTCTCCCGAGTGCTTTCCGAGCCCCTGGACCTGTTTTCATCTCTGCGGCGCTAATAATTAGACTAACGGCAAACACAGTTAGTCGAACCGCCAAAACAAGCCCCTGTAGATCCAAAACTGCAATCCAAATACAAACCCAGCAAACGCCCGCCGTTAGTATGTTTATCCGAAAGACGCCCCCATCCCTATGCCGGCAGGCCTGACCCTCTCCCTTTTCGATGACGCGCCGCCGCCTCGGCACGCGGCCGTGTTCAAGGAAGCCTTCGAGACCTGGCTGGCAGACCAGCGTGGATCCGGGCTGCTTCGCCGCGAGGGCTCGGTCGCCGTGTACGAGGACATGTGGGAGGCGTTCGCGGCATGGTGCCTTGGCCAGTCGCCGGTGGTCGCCCTGCCCTCGCTCGATCTGGCCGACCTGCAGGCCTTCCAGGCGGCGCGCTTCGGTCGCAAGACCTCCGACCTGTCGCTCACGCCGCGCTATGCGTTGCGCCTGATGCGCCTGATCGACCGGGTCCTGCGCCACCATGCCTCGCGCAACGAAACCCCACCCAACACGGCAGCAGCGGACTGGATCAAGGCGAACCCCGAGATGCGGTACGCCGATGCTGCGCACGCCGATCCTTTGCCCGACTACCTCTCGGTGGGAGAGGCCCGGCAGCTCATCGCATTCCTGTCTGCAGCGCGGCCGCGGCCGGGAGCGTCGCGAGACGCACTGGCCGCGATGACGTGGCAGGAAGTGCGCAACAGGGCTTCGGTTGCCCTGCAGCTGGGCGCAGGCCTGACGCCAGGGGACGTGCGCGCGCTGACGCTGGAGTCGGTGATCGCGCATGCCGGCCGCGTGAGTGAACGCCCGTGGAAGCTGCTGGTGCCTGGCAACGGCAATTCACCTGCCCGCGAGACTCCCATCGCCCCCTGGGCCGGAGAACTGCTTCAGCACTGGCTCACCGTACGTGCAGACGCCGGCATCACGGGCCCATTCATCTTCCCTTCCACGCGCACCGGCAAACAGTGGCAGAAGCCCTCCCAATACGAGTGCGCAAAACGCGTGCTCGAGGAAGCAGGCATGGACTCGCGCGAGGGCGGGTCGTTCCGGCTGCGGCATACCTTCGCGTTGCGGCAGCTGCGGCGGGGCACGTCGCCGCAGCAGGTGGCGGCCTGGCTGGGGATCGAGGCGGCGAAGATGAAGCGCTACGAGCGGGTGCTGCCCGGAGTGATCGACGTCGTTTGAGCGAAGGTCGTCAAGACGCCAGCTGCGCGCCATCTCCCTTGCGCAGCACGAAGATGAGTTCGTCCAGCGCCCCCGCAGCGCCATCCGCATCGCGCGCCCGCAGGCGCTGCACCACCTTGCGCCGAAGCGGAAACACGTCGGGGCGCGGATGCGCCGGGATCACGTGCGTCATGCGCTCGCGCAAGACGGCGGTCATCGTCTGGGCCATGAGGCGCAGTGCCTCGTTGTGCCCCGCCTGTGCGATCGACGAGAAGAAGCTCGCCATCGCATCGATGCGCTGCGGCAGCGCGCCGACGTCCTGGTGCTTCTCGATGCCGTCGACGGCGGCCTCGATCGCATCCACCTCGGCGTCGGTGGCCCGCTCGCACGCCAGGCGCAGCAGCGTGCCATACAGCGCGCGGTAGGCCTCGTCGATGTCGGCCGTGCCGAGCTTGCCGTCGACGACGAGCTTGCGCAGCGACTCTGCCAGCATCATGTAGGCGCCCTTGTAGAACACGAGGGCATGGTCGGAGCAGCCCGGCGTCATGTGCCTGACCTCGCCGATGAAGATCACATGGTCGCCCGCCTCGTGCCGCGCATGCACGCTGCATTCGAAGCTGGCCAGGCAGTCGTCGACGAGCGGCGTGCCCAGCGGGCCCCTGCGCCAGGCCACGCTCTCGAACTTGTCGGCGATCCTGCTCGACGCAAACCGGCCCGAGAGTGCGTCCTGGCTCTGCGACAGGATGTTGATCGCGAAGGCGCCGGATTCCACGAAGGTCGGCAGCAGGCTGCTGGCCTTGCGCAGGCTGAACAGCACCAGGGGCGGCTCCAGCGAGACGGAGCTGAACGAATTGCAGGTCAAGCCCGCGGGGCTGCCATCGGCGTTGCAGGTGGTGACCACGGCCACCCCCGTCGGGAAGCAGCCGAGCAGCTGGCGGAACAACTTGGGGTCGATGGCCTCATCGGCCTGTGGCATGGCGAGGCTCATGGCGTCGGCGTCCCCTGGCGCTTGAAGAGTTGAACGATGTTGCCTTCGGGGTCGCGCAGCGACAGCACGGCGCCGTGGGCGCCCATGTCGCGCGTTCCCAGCACTTCGCCGCCGCTGGCCGCGATGCGCTCGTGCGCGCCGTCGAAGCTGTCCACCTCGAACACCATCACCATGCCCGAGACGGCGGGCGCCGCTTCTTCGCGGCAGGCGAGCGCGACGCTCGTGCTGCCGACGCCGTACTGGATCCACCGATCCTTGTCACGGAACTTCAGCTGCAGTCCCAGCGCGGACTCATAGAAGGAATGGAGTTCGGCCGGCCGCTCGGCCACCACGAAGACGTTCTGCAGGCGCTTTGGCGATTCCATGGCTGGGCTCACTGTGCGGGGTTGTTGTAAAGGTTGTTGAGCGAGGCCTTGAGGAAGCCGCCATCGGCCACGATGTCCTCGCCGTTGATGTAGCCGGACGCATCGCTGGCGAGGAACGCGACGATGCCGCCGATGTCCTCCGGCCGGCCGATGCGGCGCGCCGGGATCTTCGAGACCCGGCTCTCCAGCATGCCTTCCTGGCTGTAGTGCACCTCAGAGAGGGGCGTGCGGATCATCCCCGGGCTCACCGAGTTGGCCCGGATGCCGCGCGGTCCCCACTCCACCGCCATCTGCTGCGTCAGTGCGCGCAGACCGGCCTTGGTTGCGCCATAGGCGACTGCGCGCGTCGGCGAGCGGGCGGAGATGGATGCCACGTTGACGATGCTGCCGGCCTGCGCCTCGAACATCATCGGCACCAGCGCCTGGGCGCACAGCAGCGCGCCACGCAGGTTCACCCGGAACACGCGGTCCCACTCGTCGATGGGAAAGTCCTCGAGCGCCGCGGGCGATGCGGTGATGCCGGCGTTGTTGACCAGGACATCGCAGCGACCGAAAGCGGTGCGCACCGTCGAAGCCATGATGGCGACCGAGGCGGGATCGGCCACGTCGCAGCGCATCGCGAGCATGCCGTTCGCCTCGACCGGCACTTCGGACTCTTCGGGAAAGAGGACGTCCAGCTGCACCACCTGCGCACCCATGGCGCGAAGGTGCTCGCAGATCGAAAGGCCGATCCCCCTGGAGGCACCCGTGACCACGGCCACGCGGCCGCGCAGCGAAGCGCCGTCGAAAACAGTCATGCTCGACATGTGCGAGTGCGTGCCTCAGGCTGCCACGGCGTTCATGGACTCGACCTCCTTGCGGATCGCCGGGATGATCCTCTCGCCCCACAGCTCGATCTGCCTGAGCATCGTCTTCTGGTCGAAGTCGCCCAGCTGCGTCTGCAGCGCGATGTGCTTCGGACGCAGGATGCTGATCTCCTCCAGCATCTTGTCGATGACCTCGTTGACCGAGCCCACCGGCAGGTTCTGCCGCAGCTGCTCCATCGTCGGGTCCGTCTCCGAGGGCACCTCCTTGATCATGTAGCCATCGTCCGACTGCGAACGACGGAACTTCAGGCTCTCGGAGATGCGACGCTGGAAGCGCGCGCAGTCCAGGTACGCATCGATCTCCGCCTTGCTGTCCGACGCGTACGCACAGCGCAGGAAGCCGAACTTCACGTCGCGGTCCAGGTCCTTGCCGTTGTCGCCCGCGACCTTGTCCAGCCTCTGGCGCAGCTCGGCGACAGCGTCGTTGCCCTTGAGCAGCGCGGTCACGAACAGGTTGTGGCCCTCGCGCACCCCGCGCCCCAGCGTGACCGGGTTGCCCGAGGTGATCCACAGCGGCGGCATCGGGTCCTGCAGGCAGCGCACTGCGATCGAGCTCGGCGGCAGCTTCAGGTGCTGCCCGTCGTACGCCACGATCTTCTGCGTCAGGCCCTTGGGCAGGATGTCGAGGAACTCGTTGTAGATGGCGCCCGAGTCCTCGATCTTCACGCCGAAGCGTTCGAACTCGAACTGCTGGTAGCCCGAGCCGATGCCCAGCTCCAGGCGGCCATCGGACACCGTGTCGACGAAGCCCACTTCCGCAAGAAACCGTGCCGGGTGGTACAGCGGCAGGATGCACACCGCCGTGCCCAGCCGGATGCGCTTCGTCTTGGCCGCCATGTGCGCCACCATCATCAGCGGCGAGGGCGACAGCGAGTAGTTGTTGAAGTGGTGCTCGGCGTACCAGGCCGTGTTGAAGCCCGCCTGCTCCGCCGCCACCGTCTGCTCGATCGAGTTGTTGATGACCTGCTGCGACGTCTGGTGATAGCCGCGCTGCTGGGCCAGGATGAATACGCCGAATTCCATGTTGTTCCGCTCAAGTAGTGCTATGCGATGAGCAGAATTCTCTGGTTGCGCACGGTGTTGGTGAATATGGAAGGAGCGCGATTCAGTCCTGCAAAAAAGAGAGGGATGCGCTGCGCCGGTCCAACGAAAAACGGGGCATGAGCCCCGTTGCCTGTGCTTGCAGAAGACACCCGTCTTCTGCTTCGTCTCTCTCCTGCTACTTGTCGCGCAGGTCGGTCACCTTCGCCAGGCCCTGCCAGATGGCGGCGTCCTTCTGGATGGACGCCGCAAACTGCGCGGCGTTGCGGCTGGGCGGCACGATCATGTTCTGGCCTTCGATCTGCGCTCGCACTTCGTCGAGCTTCTGGATCTTGTTGATCTCCGTGTTGAGCCTGTCGATGATCTCCTGCGGCGTCCCGGCCGGCGCGAAGACGCCGTACCAGCCGTCGGCTTCGAACTTGTAGCCCTGCTCCGCCAGCGTCGGCACGTCCTGCGTCGCGGGCCAGCGCTGCGAGCCGGTCTGGCCCAGCCCCACAAGCCGCCCTTGCCGCATGTGCTGCACGGGCGATGCGATGTCGGTGAATGCCACGCTGATGTTGTTGCCGATCAGGTCCGTGACTTCGCCGACCAGCGTCTTGTACGGCACGTGCGGCATGTCCAGGCCGTAGTGGGCCTTGATGCCTTCCATGGCCAGGTGGCCCGAGGAGCCCGTGCCCCAGGAGCCGTAGGCCAGCTTGCCTGGGTTCTTCCTGGCGTAGGCCACCATGTCCGCCAGGTTCTTGAAGCCGGTGCTCGGGTTGGTCATCAGCAGGATGCCCGCGGCGCCGACCTGCGCGACCGGAACGAGATCCTTCTCGGCGTTGTACGGCAGCTTGGGATGGATCACCGGGTTGATGAGGATCGAGGACGACGGCGCGAAAAGCAGCGTGTAGCCGTCGCCCGCAGCCTTGGCCACCGTGTCGCAGGCGATCAGGCCATTGGCGCCCGGCTTCGCGTCCACCACCACGGGCTGCTTCAGCGTCTTGGCCAGCGGGTTGGCGATCAGGCGCGCGAAGATGTCGCCGCCCGCACCGGCGGAACCAGCCAGCACGATGCGGATGGGACGCGAGGGCCAGTTGCCCGCGCCGCCGGTGCTGGCGAGGGCGCTGACGCCCGCGCCCATCAGCATGCTGCCCACCATCAGGGTGCGGCGGTTGATCCGTGTAGGGGTCATGTTTGTCTCCGGTTTCGAATATGTAATTGGCTCGGCTGCCCTGGCCGCTTGTCCTGCGGCTGGCAACGCTTAGGTGATCTGATGTGATCGGGAAGGGCCGCGCCTTCCTCGGGTCAGGCAGGAAGAGCTCGAGAGGCTTCGGCGTTGCGGCTCAGTTCCTTCTGGATCGCCGGGATGATCCTCTCGCCCCACAGCTCGATCTGCCTGAGCATCGTCTTCTGGTCGAAGTCGCCCAGCTGCGTCTGCAGCGCGATGTGCTTCGGGCGCAGGATGCTGATCTCCTCCAGCATCTTGTCGATGACCTCGTTGACCGAGCCCACCGGCAGGTTCTGCCGCAGCTGCTCCATCGTCGGGTCCGTCTCCGAGGGCACCTCCTTGATCATGTAGCCGTCGTCCGACTGTGAACGACGGAACTTCAGGCTCTCGGAGATGCGACGCTGGAAGCGCGCGCAGTCCAGGTACGCATCGATCTCCGCCTTGCTGTCCGACGCGTACGCGCAGCGCAGGAAGCCGAACTTCACGTCGCGGTCCAGGTCCTTGCCGTTGTCGCCCGCGACCTTGTCCAGCCTCTGGCGCAGCTCACCGATGGCATCGTTGCCCTTGAGCAGCGCGGTCACGAACAGGTTGTGGCCCTCGCGCACCCCGCGCCCCAGCGTGACCGGGTTGCCCGAGGTGATCCACAGCGGCGGCATCGGGTCCTGCAGGCAGCGCACCGCGATCGAGCTCGGCGGCAGCTTCAGGTGCTGCCCCTCGTACGCCACGATCTTCTGCGTCAGGCCCTTGGGCAGGATGTCGAGGAACTCGTTGTAGATGGCGCCCGAGTCCTCGATCTTCACGCCGAAGCGTTCGAACTCGAACTGCTGGTAGCCCGAGCCGATGCCCAGCTCCAGGCGGCCATCGGACACCGTGTCGACGAAGCCCACTTCCGCAAGAAACCGTGCCGGGTGGTACAGCGGCAGGATGCACACCGCCGTGCCCAGACGGATGCGCTTCGTCTTGGCCGCCATGTGCGCCACCATCATCAGCGGAGAGGGCGACAGCGAGTAGTTGTTGAAGTGGTGCTCGGCGTACCAGGCCGTGTTGAAGCCCGCCTGCTCCGCCGCCACCGTCTGCTCGATCGAGTTGTTGATGACCTGCTGCGACGTCTGGTGATAGCCGCGCTGCTGGGCCAGAATGAACACCCCGAATTCCATGTACTGTCTCCGCGAAAATTGCACCCGCCTGGGTTGCCAAAATTCTAGGGAGACGGCTTCCTTTGACTATGGCTGAATCTGCAGCTCAGAACTGCGTAAACAGGAGAAGTAAGTTGACGATCTCCGGCCTCCGGGCCTGTGTTGCGAGCGCCTTCGCGCGGGCAGGCGGCGCCCATGGATAGATTGCGAGCGATGGAGCTCTTTCTCTCTATCTCGCAGACGCGCAACTTCTCGGAGACGGCACGGCGCTTCGGCATCTCGGCCACCGGTGTGTCGCGCATGATCACCGAGATCGAGGAGGAGCTGAAGGTCAAGCTGCTGCTGCGCTCCACGCGCCAGGTGGCACTGACCGAGTCGGGACAGGAATACGCGCGGCAGCTCGAAAGCATCCTGTGGCGCATCAAGGAGCTGCAGACCAACATCACCGCCATCAGTGCGGCACCGCAGGGACTGCTGCGCGTGCACTCGCGCGTGATGTTCGGGCTGGGCGTGCTGCCGCCGCTGATCGCGGCCTTCCGCAAGCTCTACCCTGAGATCCACATCGAGCTCTCGCTCACCGAAGCCGCCGTGGACCTTCGGCGCAACCAGGTCGACATCGACTTCCGCATCTCGCCGCCTGCCGAGGCGGGCGTCAAGCGCCGCATGCTGTTCCAGAGCGAGCGGCACCTGGTGGCGGCTCCCTCCTATCTCGAACGCATGCCCGCCCTGGTCTCGCCCGAGAGCATCCTGGAGCACGACTGCCTTGCCTACCAGCTGCCGGGCGACGAATACGTCTGGACCTTCAAGCAGCAGGACGAGCTGAGCCAGATCGCCTTCAAGCCGCGCCACGTCAGCAACAACGGCATCGCGCTGCTCGAGCTTGCGCGGCTGGGTGAAGGCCTGGTGCTGATGGACGACTACACGGTGCACAACGACGTGCTCCAGGGTCGGCTGGTGCGGGTGCTCGACGGCTATCGCATCAGCAACAAGGGCTTCAACGAGGGCATGTACGCCACCATCCTCGACACGCCCATCATTCCGGCGAAGATCCGCCTGTTCCTCGACTTCGTGGCCGAGCACGTGGCCGGGCCCGAGCTGCGCTTTTCCGCGCACGGCAAGCCGGCGGGACTGGACGTCGCGCCGCTTCGGACCTAGCCGGGCGGAAGCGGCATCCGGCACAGGGGGCGGACCAGCCCCTTGCAGCCGAGCCCCGTGAGCTTGAGCACTGCGCCATCCAGCGGACCTGATGCGCTGAGCCTGCCGCTGTCGCTGATGGTGGTGACGAACAGATCGTCCATCTGCGGCCCGCCGAAGCACAGCGCACTCGGATGCGTCACGGGCAGCACGATCTTTCGCGTCAGCTGGCCTTGCGCGTCGAAGCGTGCAAGCGTGCCGGTACGCACCAGCGCGGTCCACAGCCCGCCTTCGGCATCGAAGCAGCAGCCGTCAGGACCGGAGCCCTGGTCGTCGGTGCGCACGAACACGCGCCTGTCACCG
The DNA here is from genome assembly GCF_014195185.1 of Variovorax atrisoli. Lineage (NCBI taxonomy): Bacteria > Pseudomonadati > Pseudomonadota > Betaproteobacteria > Burkholderiales > Comamonadaceae > Variovorax > Variovorax atrisoli. The sequence continues at coordinate 430,042 of NZ_JACIBG010000008.1, forward strand.
AGCGTGCCGTCGCCCGCCACGGCGTAGGAATAGATGACGCGCCTTTCGCTGTCGGCCACATGCAGCCGGCCGTCGATCGGGCTCACGCAGGGGCCGTTGCAGATGCCCAACCCGTCGTCGAGCTTGTTCAGCCGCAGGCCGGTGTCGAGCCGGTAGAGGCCGCCCAACGGAGCTTCGCCCGGCTCGCGGAAGACGTGCATGGTGCCCACCACGAAGCTGCCGTCGGGCATCGAGATGCCGTCGTTCAGCCGCAGGTGCTCGTGGCTCGCGTCGATCCGCGCCAGGGCCTGCAGTTGGCCGGCATGCGGGTCGAGCGCGCAGATCTGCTCCTTCAGCGCCAGCACGATGCGGCCATCGGCATTGAAGGCGAAGGAGCCCAGCGGCGGCGGGACTTCATGGCGCGCGGTGACCGCGCCGGTGTCCGCATCCAGTGCAATCACCAGGCCCGCGCGGCAGTCCAGCAGCCACAGCTGCCCGTCGTGCCAGACGGGGCATTCGCCCAGGGCGGTTTTGAGGTTTCCTAGGCGCTGAATTTCCATTTTCAATTCAATTGATTCGAAATTGAATTCGAATTCTTCTCTTTATTCAATTGCATCGAGCCACGTCAATCAGCCTCGTCGGGGCCACGCATGCAACACGGCGCCGCCGCATCGTATCGCCCTGCTTCCCTCGGGAAGAGGAGCGACTCCTTCATTTCTTGCAGAACTCTCCTTCAGATTAGTTTGAAATCGATTTTCGAGTTCATTTCTACAATCGATCGAGCATATTGAGAACAGAGACAAGCCGGCGGAAGCACACCGCCCCAGGCCCCTAAATCGGAATTCCCGCGGAATTGAGACCCGGGCTGTTTGTCGACTGGCTTCAATTCAATTCCGATCCGTGCCGCGTCAAGCCGGCTTCTTCGAGAGGTGGTGTATGAGTAATGAATTTGTCCGTCTGGAAGTCTCCGACGGGGTCGCCCTGGTCACGATGGACCGCAAGCCGGTCAATGCGCTGAACCGCGCCATGCGCCGCGAAATGGTGGCGACCTTCGACGCGATTTCCGAGCGCGAAGACATCCGCTGCGCCGTGCTGACCGGCACCGGCAGCGTGTTCTGCGCGGGCGCCGACCTCAAGGACCGCCCCGACGCCGAGATCGCGGGCGACTTCCTCGAACACAACCGCATCACCCGCGAGACCGGCAACGCGATTCGCGAATGCGCCAAGCCGGTGATCGCCGCGATCAACGGCACGGCGCTGGGCGCCGGCTTCGGGCTGGCCGCCGCGTGCGACATCCTCTACGCCTGCGAGAACGCGACCGTGGGCATGCCCGAGATCAACGTCGGCCTGGCCGGCGGCGCTTCGATGCTCAAGACCCTGTTCGGTCGCTCCACCCTGCGCCGCATGTTCTTCACCGGCCAGCGCCTCACGGCGCACGACCTGCTCAAGCGCAACGTGATCGAGGACGTGCTGGCCGAGAAGGACCTGCTGCCCGTCACGATGGAGCTGGCCCGCGAGATCGCGTCCAAGGCGCCGCTGGCGATCGCCTACGCCAAGCGCGCGGCCAACATGGTCGATCTGATGCCGCAGCGCGATGCCTACCGCTTCGAGCAGGAATTCACTGTGGCCCTGTCGAAGACGGAAGACGCGCGTGAAGCCCGCATGGCCTTCCTCGAGAAGCGCGCGCCGGTCTTCAAGGGACGCTGATCCCATGCTGACGCAGGTTCACGCAGCCACCGGCACCGGGCTGGACGCATTCTTCAAGGCACAGGGCGTGGCGGTCGTCGGTGCTTCCGACGACATCACCAAGATCGGCGGCCGCCCCGTGCAGCTGCTGCGCAAGTACGGCTACGCGGGCGCCATCTATCCGATCAATCCCAAGGGCGGAACCATCCAGGGCCTGCAGGCCTACGCCTCCATCCTGGACACGCCGACCGCACCCGACCTGGCCATCCTTGCGGTGCCGGCGCAGGCGGCGCTGCAGGCCGTGCGCGACTGCGCCGATCGCGGCGTGCGCGGGGTGATCGTGCTGTCGTCCGGCTTCGCGGAAGCCGGCCCCGAGGGCGCCGCGCTGCAGGCCGAGATGGTGCGCGTGGCACGCAGCCACGGCATGCGCCTGCTGGGCCCCAACTGCCTGGGCACCGTGAACGTGGTGGACCGGCTGGTGGGCTCCTTCTCCATCGCGCTGGAACAGAGCCTGCCGCCGGCCGGGCAGGTCGGCATCGTCTCGCAGTCGGGCAACATCGGCAGCTTCACCATGCGCAACATGGCAGAGCGTGGCATGGGCGTGAGCCGCTTCATCGCCACCGGCAACGAGGCCGACGTGGATGTCGCCGACGGCATCGCGGCACTGGCGCAGGACGCGGACACCCGCATCATCCTGTGCTGCATGGAGACCTGCCGGCACGCGGGCCGCCTGGTCGAGGCGCTGGACATGGCGCGCGCGAACAACAAGCCGGTCATCGTGCTCAAGATCGGAGCCACCGAGCAGGGCCAGGCCGCGGCGGCATCGCACACCGGTGCGCTCACCGGCTCCGACGCGGTGTTCGATGCCGTGTTCCGGCGCTACGGCGTGCTGCGCGTGCGTTCGTTCGAAGACCTGCTGAACGTGGGGCATGCGGCGGTGCTGCTCGGCACGGGCCGGCTGCCCGCCACCGATACCGTGACGCTGGTGGCCGCATCGGGCGGCTTCGGCATCATGATGGCCGACGCGATGGTCGAGGCCGGCATGACCCTGCCGCAACTCACCGACAGCACGAAGACCCTGATCCGCGAGGCCGTGCCCACCGCCGGCACCAACAACCCCGTGGATGCATCGGCCCAGATGTCGGCGCGCCCCGACATCCTGCTGAAGATGCTCACCGCGCTGCAGGAGGACGCCAACGGCAGCACGCTGGTGCTGCTGCTGGCCCTGTCGCTGTACAACCCGCGGCTGCGCGGCACGTACATGGCGGCGCTGGCCAGCATCCGCGCGAGCCATCCCGAGCGGCTGATGGTCCTCATCAGCCAGGGCCCTCCCGATGCGGTGGCCGAGATCAACGCGCTGGGCATCCCGGTGTTCCCGAGCATTCCGGCCGCGGCCACCGGCCTCGCCGGCCTGGTGCAGCTCGGCCGGCTTGCCACCCTGCCCGCCGCACCCGCCTACGGTGGCCCGGTCGACGGCGTGGATGCCGCCGTGTTCCGCAACGAGTTCCATGCCAAGCGCGCGCTTGCCGCGGCCGGCATCAGCGTGCCACGCGAGGAGGTGGTGGCTTCCGCCGACGAGGCCGTGCGCAGCGCGCGGACCACGGGCTATCCGGTGGTGCTCAAGATCGCCTCGGAAGACATCGCCCACAAGACCGAGATCGGCGGCGTGGCGCTCGACCTGCATGACGACGCCGCGGTGCTCGAAGCGTACGAACGCATCATGGCCAATGCGAAGAAGCACGCGCCCCATGCCCGCCTGGACGGCGTGCTGGTGGCTCCCATGATCCGCGGTGGCGTGGAGCTGATCGCCGGCGTCTCGCGCGACCCGGTCTTCGGCCCGGTGGTGATGGTGGGCTTCGGCGGCATCTACGCCGAGGTCCTCAAGGACGTCGCGGTGCAGGTCGCGCCGGTTTCCGAGGACGAGGCCGTGCGGATGATCCGCAGCCTGAAGATGTTCCCGCTGCTCGACGGCGCGCGCGGCCGCGCCAAGGCCGACGTGGCCGCGGCCGCCCGCACGGTGGCCCAGCTCTCCGAGTTCGCCTGCCGGCATGCCCGGGACGTGGCCGAGATCGACATGAACCCCATCCTGGTCAAGCCCGAGGGCGAAGGCGTCCTGGTGCTGGACGCACTGATGGTGCCCACCGCCGCCGGCCACGCCACTTCTCATTGAAGCCACTTCCCATGCACATGCCAAAGAAACCGGCCATTCCCGACGCGTCTGCCGGCCCCGCCGTCTATCGCGAGTACGCGCGCCAGTGGCTCGGCGCCAACCTGCCCGAGCACATGCGCGCGGACAGCCTGAACTACCGCACCCCCACGCTTGACGAGTGCCGCGACTGGGAAGCCTCGATGTACGAAGCCGGCCTGGCCGGCATGACCTGGCCCAAGACCTACGGCGGACTCGGCCTCAGCTTGCGCGAGCACCTGGTGGTCAACAAGGAAGTGGGCGCGCTGCCCATGCCCGAGAGCGTGAGCTCCATCGGCAAGGAGCTGGCCGGCCCCATCATCCAGACGGTCGGCACCGAGGAGCAGAAGCAGCTCTTCCTGCCGAACATCCTGGCCATGCGCAACTACTGGTGCCAGGGCTTCTCCGAACCCGATGCCGGCTCCGACCTGGCCCGGCTGCGGACCAAGGCTGTGCAGGAAGGCGACAGCTGGCGCATCAACGGCCAGAAGATCTGGACCAGCGGCGCGGCCAAGGCGCACTACTGCCTGCTGCTGACCCGCACCGGCACGGTGGCCGACAAGCACCGCGGCCTGCTGATGTTCGCGGTGCCGATGAACACGCCGGGCATCCGCGTGTCGACCATCAAGTCGATCGATGGCAAGGACTCCTTCGCCGAAGTCTTCTTCGACAACGTGGTGGTCCCCGACAGCGCCCGCCTGGGCGCGCCCGACGAAGGCTGGAACGCCGCGATCCGCGTGCTGTCGATCGAACGCGCCACCAACCGCATGTATCGCGCGTGGCGCTTCGAATGCGAGCTGCGCCAGCTGATCGCCGCGTGCAAGTCCGACCCGCAGCTGGCCACGCTGCTGGACGACGGCCACGTGCAGCGCCGCATCGGCGACGTCGTGGGCGAGATCGATGCGCTCAAGGGCCTGGTCGAGCGCACGGTGGACCAGATGATGGCCGGCGACAGGATCGGCGCGCGCGGCTCGCTCACCAAGCTCTTCTGGTCCGAGGCCCACCAGGCCTTCATGGGGCTGGCGCTGTCGCTGGTGTCGCAGGTGAACCCGCGCTCCAGCGCGCTCGCGCAGCGTGCCCGCAAGCACTTCACCACCGCCTACCTCTATTCCCGCGCCGAGACCATCTACGCCGGCACCACCGAAGTGCAGCTGGACATCATCGCGCAACGCATCATGGATCTGCCCAAGGACCTCTGAGATGAGCACCACAGACAACGATCTCAAGCCCGAAGAGTTCGGCCAGGCCGCCGCGGCAGCCATCACCGACGCGCAGGCGCGCGGATTCCGCGACGCGGCCCAGGTGCTGGCAGGCGCAGGCCTGTGCGGCGTGTGCGCGTCCGAAGAGGCGGGTGGCCTCGCGCTGGGCATCGAATTCGCGCTGCCCATCGTGGCGGAAGCGGGCAAGCTGCGGCTGCACTGGCCGCTGCTGGAAACCATCCTCGTGGCCAAGGCGCTGGGCCAGTCACCACTCGCCGCCCAGCTCGCGGCGGGCGAGCGCGTGGCCACCTGGGCGCTGCAGGGCAGCCTGCAGGAAGGCTTCGCGGGCCAGGCCCGCCACGCCAGTCACTGCGACTGGGCCCTGGTGGCCGACGGCCAGGGCGGCGCGGCGCTGGTCGACATCGGCTCGGTCACGATCCAGGACGATGCCGCACTCGACCCCGAGCACCCCCAAGCCTGGCTGGTGCTGGACAAGGCCGAAGTGCTCGCCACGGTGGATGCCGCAACCTTCTCCGCCCTTCAGCGCGACAGCCACATCCTGATCGCGGGCCTGGTCAACGGCGCCGCCGAAGGCGCGCTCGCCACCACCGCCGAGTACATGTCGACGCGCGTGCAGTTCGGCCGGCCCCTCTCGGCCAAGCAGGCGGTGCGCCACCTGCTGGCGCGGATGCGCCTGCTGCAGGAGGCCTCCAGCGCGGGCATCCAGCGCCTGCTTCGTACCGATGAGTTCGGCGGCGCACGCGCCACCTCGCCCGTGCTGGCCAATGCACTGGCCAGCTCTGCCTTCGTGCTGGAGAAGTCCATCCATCTGCACGGCGGGATGGGCTTCACCTGGGAAGTGCCGCTGCACTACGCGCTGCGCGAGGTGCGCAAGTTCGATGCCGCCTTCGGCTCGGGCGTGCTGGCCCGGCAGGTGGGCCGCGACTTCATCCAGTCTGTCTGAACAAGGATCTGAAATGAACCAGGATTTGCTTGGCCGCGTGGCCCTCATCACCGGCGCGGGCGCCGGCATCGGCCGCGAGACCGCCCGCCAGATGGCCGAGCGCGGCGCCATCGTCTGCGTGAACGACCTGAAGGAAGAGCTGGTCGCGCCGGTGGTGGACGAGATCAGGGCCCGTGGCGGGCAGGCCTTCGCGATCGTGCAGAACATCGCCAGCCGCGAAGGCATTCGCGAAGCCATCCAGCGATCGTTCGACCTCGGCGGCAGGCGCTTCGACATCCTCGTCAACAACGCGGCCTGGGTGCGCTACCAGTCCATTCCCGAGATCGCCCCGGAAACGGTGGACCGCATGCTCGACGTGGGCTTCAAGTCCGTCATCTGGAGCCTGCAGGAAGCCGTGGCCGTGATGGACCCCGAACGCGGCGGCGCGATCGTGAACGTGGCGTCGGTCGCGGCGCTGCGATCGGCCGCCAATTCGGTCGTGTACTCGGGCATCAAGTCGGGCGTGCTCGGCATCACACGGGCGGCGGCGGCGGAACTAGGCTCGCGCAACATCCGCGTCAACGCCGTATGCCCTTCGGCCGTGCCCACCGAAGGCACGCAACGCAACCGCAATGCCGAACGCGATGCCAACCGCATCGCCCGCACGCCGCTGGGCCGGCTGGGCACGGTGGAGGACATCGCCCAGAGCATCTGCTTCCTGGCCAGCGACCAGGCAGGCTTCATCACCGCGCAGGCGCTCACGGTGGACGGCGGCATCACGCTGACCAACATCTGAGCCCATGCCCACGGCCCTGATCACCGGTGCCGCATCCGGCATCGGACGCGACACCGCGAGGCTGTTCGCAAGCGCCGGCTGGCAATGCGTGCTGGTCGATCGCAACGCGCAGGCCCTGCACCAGCTGGCGCAAGAGCTGCCCGCCGAGGGCGCGCATGTGCCGCGCACGATCGACCTGACGGACCCGAAGCAGATCGCCTCGCTGGCCGAAGGCACGCCTGCACTGGACGCCCTCATCAACAACGCGGGCATGTCCGATGCCTCGAACACGCCGCTGGTACAGCAGAGCCCCCAACAGGCCGGCCGGCTGCTGGCGCTCAACCTCGCTGCGCCTGCAGCGGTGGTGGATGCGTGCAGCCAGCTGCTCAAGCCGGGTGCGCGCATCGTGAACGTGTCGTCGGGTGCGGGCCTGAGCGCCATTCCGTTTCGCGGCCTGTACAGCCCGAGCAAGGCGGGGCTCATCGCGCAGACACGCGCCCTGGCGAACGCACGGCCGGACCTGTGCGTGACAGTGCTGTGCCCCGGCTTCGTGCGAACCGAGCTCGTCGCCGGGCTGATCGAAGCGGGGCGCATCGACCCCGAGCGCGCGGTGGCAAAGACACCGCTGGGACGCATGGCGACACCCGACGAGATGGCCCGGGCGCTGTTCTTCCTGGCAAGCACCGGTGCCGCGCCGCTCAGCGGGCAGGTCCTGCCGGTGAATGGCGGATCGTCGATCTATGGCGGCAGCCAGGGTTTTGCGCCCGCCACGCTGGATGTGCTGCCGCTGGGCCTGCCGCTGCAGCTCGAGGTGCTCGGCGGACCGGCGCAACCCTGGCAGGCCGTATCCGCAACGGCCGGCGCCGGGCCGCACTACCCGGCATGCATCGATCTCTCCGCGCTGCATCGCAAGAGCGGCCTGCTGCAGGCGGTGCACGAGGCCGCCATCCGCTTCGCGTCCCGTCATTCGCAGCAGGCCAGCCTCACGGTGCTGCTGCCGCCGGACACACCGGAGCGCAGCACCCGCTGGCAGGACGCCGGCGACGGCGCCGCTGCACGCATGCTCATCTCGACGCTGGCCTGCGAATGGGGCAGCCGCGCCTTGCGCATCAACGCGCTGGAGGTGCCGCCAGAGGTGGAGCCCCGGTCGCTGTACGCGCTACTGCGCTACGTCTGCGGACCTGCCGCGCAGTATGTGACGGGCCAGACGCTCGTGTGCTACCGGAACACACCGAATAACGCACCGAAGGACGCAGCAGCATGAACACGCCGGAAACCTGCATCGACAAGGAACGCGCGCGGATCAAGGAATTCTTCATCGCCGAGCGCGGCTACTGGCGACCGTGGACCGAGACCATGCTCGCCGCATGCCCCGGATTCGTGGAGCAGTACGCACGCTATGCCGGCCATCCCGCGCGCACCGGGCCGCTCACGCCGCGCATGGTGGAGCTCATCTACGTGGCGCTGGACAGCTCCTCGTCCCATCTGTTCGAGTCCGGCCTTCAGACGCACATGAAGCGGGCTTTGGAAGTGGGCGCAACGCAGGCCGACATCGTCGACGTGCTGCACCTGGTGGCCGTGCAGGGCCTGGCCAGCGTCGGCCAGGCGACCGCCATCCTCGCGGAACTCGCCGGGCTGCAGGACTCGCGAGGTTCGCAGGCCGTCAGCACGGCGCTCCAGGCCCGCATCGGCTGGCTCGGGCACGCTCACGCACTGCGGCTGAACGAACTGGCGCGGCTGGACGCCGGCTATGTGGAGGTGCTGCTCGACTTCATCGAAAAGGGCCGACCCGGCACGGGCCTGACCGATGCCGAGCGCAGCCTCGTCCAGCTCGCGCTGCATGCCTGCTTCACCGCCTTCAATCCCGATGGCGTGCGACAGATCGTCGCCACGGGCCTGGGGCAGGGCCTTGCGCCGGCCGAGCTGCTGCAGGCCATCCAGCTCGGCGCCCATCTGGCAGTGCATGGCAGCGCACTGGGTGCAAAGGTGCTGCAGGCTTGCCAGGCGCCGCCGACCCGGGAACAGGGCGAGTAGACGATGCGGACCCATCCCCTGCGGCTGCTGTGCGCCGCGCTGGCCGTCGCGAGCACGATGACGGCGCTGCATGCGCAACCCGCGTTTCCGGCCCGCCCCGTGACCATCGTGGTGCCCTACAGCGCCGGTGGCGTCACCGACTACTTCGCGCGCCAGCTCGGCAGCAAGCTGTCGCGGATGTGGGGCCAGCCCGTGGTGGTGGACAACCGCGCGGGCGGCGGAACCATCATCGGCACACAGCTGGTCGGCAAGGCCCCGGCAGACGGCCACACCCTGCTCTTCACGAGCTACGGCTTCACCGCCAACCAGGTGCTGCGCAAGAGCCTGCCATATGCGAAGACATCCTTCCGGCCCGTCGCGCTGCTCGGTTCCAGCCACAACGTGCTGCTGGTCACCAACAGGCTCAAGGGCAAGCCGCTGGAGGCGATCATTGCCGACGCCAAGGCCACGCCGGGCAGCCTCAAGCTCGCATCTTCAGGCCTGGCTTCCAGCCCGCACATCGGCGCCGAGTTCTTCGCCAGGAAGACCGGCATCACCTTCACGCACGTCCCCTACAAGGGCCAGGGGCCGTCGATGTCCGACCTGATCGCGGGCGTGGTCGACGGCATGTTCGACGGCATGTCCTCGTACGCGCAGGTCAAGGCCGGACGAGTGGCCGCCGTCGCCATCGCCGCGGCGCAGCGCCACCCGGCCGCGCCCGAGATACCGACGTTCAGGGAACTGGGCGTCGACCTGGTCACGGGTACATGGTTCGGCATGCTTGCACCCGCCGCGACGCCCGATGCGATCGTCGACAAGATCAACGCGGACATCCGCCTGGCCCTGCAGGACGAGGAACTCATGGCGCAGATCGCCAGGACGGGCGTGAGCGTGTCCGCTTCATCGCCGGAGGCCTTCGGTCGGTTCCTCGGCCTGGAAGCGGACAAGCTGCAGGCGCTGGTCGATCAGGGGGTGCAGATGCATCTGGACTGAGCACGCGACATGCGAGGGCCCGGCGCCGCTGGCCCCTGCAAGCTTTGCATCGACGATGCGCGCTCCACTGGATGGAGCGCGGGCACCGTGAACCACGACTGCTCCCTCACGCTGACCGTCACGCGCTGAAGCGATTCGTCACCACTTCACGCGCACGCCCACCGACCCGTTGATCGAGCCCTTGACCCTGGCGTCGCCGCCGCTCGCCCAGAGCTTTCCGATTTCGCCGTA
>NZ_JACIBG010000009.1:0-353108 GCF_014195185.1 Variovorax atrisoli
ACGAACAGGCGCATCACCGGTTGCGCACAACCTCCGCCTCCACTTCGGCACCTCCCGCAGATACCAACTCCTCCAACATATCTCGGGCTAGCTGACCCAATTCGGATCCTCTGAAAAAACGACTTCGGATCAACTCAAGGTACGGCGTCGAAGCCAGCCACGCCTTCCAAGCCATCAGCGAAATCGACTGCACTTCCAGCAGCTTGAACTTCATCAAGACTTTGATGGCGTGCCGCGCATGCTTGACCGGGTCTCTGCTCAATCCATCAAGCCGACGACGTGCAATGTCCAAGGCTCTTGCCACGTCGTCGAATACGGCCCCATGCCCCGGAATCACCCGCCGCGGCGCGAGCCCCTCGATCAGATCCAAGGTCGCACCTATGTCTCCGAACGACGGTTCCCCCGCCAATTCGGGAAACGCGATGCCGAATCCGTTCTCCCAGAGCGCATCCGCTGAGATCAAAGTCCGTGACGCCTCCTCGAACAGAATGACCGAGTGAGGGTCGTGACCCGGCGCCGCATGCACCTGCCACGGCCGGTCACCCAGGACGCATTCCGAACCTGGAAGCAGCAGTGCCGTGAATCGAAATCGTGGACAGATCTGCCCCGTGGCCAGGAAGCTGAGCTTCTGCTGGTCCCAGCTCTCGACCAGCGCCGCCTCGCCCGGCGGAATCTCGATGCGAACGGACGGATAGCGCTCTTGCAGCGCAGCATTTCCTCCGCAGTGGTCGCTGTGCAGATGCGTGTTCAGGATGCGGTCGAGCGGCCGCTCGTGCAGCACTGACTCGACCAGCGCCACGGTCTGCTCGGCGTGCGTCGCATAGCCTGTATCGACAAGCGCCGTCTCTGTGCTGCCCACGAACAACACATTGTTCGAGGACAGCCATCCCCGCTCGAAGACGACGACGCCCGCCGGCAGCCCCGCACTCGCGGATGAATGGCTCATCTTCGCCGCTCAGGCGCCCGCACTCGTGCGGAGTTCGCGGCGCAGGATCTTCCCCACATTCGTCTTCGGCAGCGACTCCCGGAATTCGATGTGCTTCGGCCGCTTGTAGCCCGTGAGCTGCGAATGGCAATACTGCAGCACGGCCTCCTCGGTCAGCGTCGGATCCCTGCGGACCACGAACACCTTGATGGCCTCGCCCTGCTTCTCGTCGGGCACGCCCACCGCCGCGCACTCCACGACGCCGGGGCACAGCGAGATCACGTTCTCCAGTTCGTTCGGGAACACGTTGAAGCCGCTCACAAGGATCATGTCCTTCTTGCGGTCGACGATGCGGCTGTAGCCGTCTTCCTGCATCACCGCGATATCGCCGGTGCGCATGAAACCGTCGGCGGTGAAGGCCGCGGCAGTCTCGGCCGGCTGGTTGTAGTAGCCCTTCATCACGTTCGGACCCTTGATGCAGAGCTCCCCCGCTTCGCCGACGGGCAACGAGTTTCCATCGTCATCCTTGATGGCGATCTCGATGCTGGGCAGCGGCAACCCGATCGTGCCGGTGAACGCGGTGTTCGACACCGGATTGTTGGTGCCGATCGCACATGTCTCGCTCATGCCCCAGCCTTCGATCATCGGACAGCCGGTGGCCTCGAACCACTTGCGCGCCGTGCCTTCCGAGGCGGCCATGCCGCCCGCCTGCGAGACGAAGAGCGTCGAGAAGTCGACCGACTTGAACTCCGGATGCATCAGCAGCGCATTGAACAGGGTGTTGACCGCGGGCAGCATGTGGAAGGGCCGCTTCTTCAGCACCGCGATGAACTTGTCGAAGTCGCGCGGGTTCGGAATCAGCGTCATGTGCGAGCCCTGGCGGATCACCAGCAGGCACAGTGTCAGCGCGAAGATGTGATAGAGCGGCAGCGCCGCGATGCTGTTGACCTTCGCGAGGTCACCCGCCCGCGACAGCGCCGGCGTGAACCAAGCCTCGGCCTGCAGCGTGGCCGCGACGATGTTGCGATGGGTCAGCACCGCGCCCTTCGACAAACCGGTCGTGCCGCCGGTGTACTGCAGGAAGGCGATCGAATCGAGCGTGCTCTGGTCCGGGCCCAGCGTGCGACCGCGACCCTCGGCGATCGCCTGGCTGAAAGGGGTGACGCTGCGGCCGTCGCTCAGCGGCAGCTTGTAGGCCGGCACCAGCTTCGCGAGATGGCGCACGGCCATCGTGATCCAGGCACCGTACAAGCCTCCGAGCAGGTCGCCCATGGATGTCATGACCACATGCTTGACCGGCGTGCGCTCGATCACCTTCTCCAGCGTGGAGGCGAAGTTCTCGAGGATGACGATGGCCGTCGCTCCCGAATCCTTCAGCTGGTGCTCCAGCTCGCGCGCGGTGTACAGCGGATTGACGTTGACGCAGGTGTATCCCGCGCGCAGCACGCCGCACATCGTGACCGCGAACTGCGGAATGTTCGGCAGCATGATCGCAACCCGCGCCCCGGGCTCCAGCCCGCGCGACTGCAGCCAGGCGCCCAGCGCTTTCGACAGCGCGTCGAGCTCGCCGTACGACATCCAGCGCTCCATGCAGACCGAGAAGGGGCGGTCGGCATAACGGGCGAAGGCCTCGTCGAACATCTGGGGCAGTGAACGGTACTGCTCCGGATCGATCTCGTGCGGCACGCCGGCCGGGTAGTTCTGTCGCGCGGATGATGTCGTCTGCATGCAAGCTCCTTTGGCGCGGATTGTGGAAGCCACTCTGCTTCCGCGACCAGCGGGCTTGTCCTAGGACAAGGGCGCGCGCTGTCGCGCGCGCGATAGCTGCGCACGACGACAGCTGCAAACAACCCTTCGGGATTTCAGGCCTTGCCGGACTCGCCCGGCAGCAGCACCCCGGCCTCGATGTCCGGGGCCACCTTCAACGACTCGTAAAGCGGCGTGAAATCGGGTTCGGTGAGGTCGAACAGCTGCTTGAAGCTGTCGATCACGAAGTAGTTGGCCTGGTAGGTGTCGATCTTGTAGCGCGTGCGCATGGTGCGCAGCAGGTCCAGCGGCAGGCGGCGCGGCTCGTCGCTGAGCACCGCGTGCCTGAGCTCGCCCACCGAGCTGAGGATGCCGGCACCGTACGCGCGCAAGCCGTCCGGCTGGCGGATCAGGCCGAATTCCACCGTGTACCAGTAGAGGCGCGCGAGCTTTTCTCCGGCTCCGAGCTCGTGTGCCTTGATGCCGCCCTGGCCGTAGCGCTGCACGTAGTCGGCGAAGGTCGGGTCGAACAGCATCGGCACGTGGCCGAAGAGGTCGTGGAACACGTCGGGCTCGACGATGTAGTCGAACTCCTCGGGCTTGCGGATCCAGTCGGTGACCGGAAACTTGCGGTTCGCGAGCAGCGTGAAGAAAGGCAGCTCCGGAATCAGCCCCGGCACGGCGACGATCTCCCAGCCCGTGGTGCGGTGCAGCCGCTCGTTGAGCTCGTCGAAGCGCGGGATGCGGTCCTTCACGCCCAGCGAAGGCAGCGCCTCGATGAAGGCGTCGCAGGCCAGCCCCGGCAGCTGCGCCACCTGCCGCTCGTAGAGGCGGCGGTAGGTGTCGTGGTCCGCCGGCGTGTAGCTGGCCCAGTCCTGCGGGCAGGTGTAGTCGGCCAGCACCGCGCCGCCGCGCGAGTAGTCGCCGCGGGGCGGGCGGTCGGAGGCGCCGTACACGGCTGGGGTGACGGCGGGGGTGACAACGGCGGCGGCTGCGGAGGAGTCCATGAAGAAGAGACCGGTCGTGAGTTGCTTGCTTACTTGAGCCAGCGGTCCATCGTCCGCTGGAAGTCGCCGCCGGCCTGCTGCAGGTGCAGCCACTGGTCGACGTACGACTTGAAGGCCACGTCGTCGCGCGGCAGCATCCAGGCCATTTCGCCGTATTGAAGCGGCTTGTCGGGGTTGACCGCGCACAGGCCCGGCTTGAGCTTCTGCTGCGTGATGGCCTCGGCCGCCTCGGTGACGAACACGTCGGCACGGTTGGCGAGGATCTCGTCGAAGATCGTCACGTTCTCGCCGTGCAGCGTGAGCTTGGCCTTCTTGAAGTTGGCACGGGCGAAGCGCTCGTTGCTGCCGCCCGGATTGAAGATGACGCGCACCGACGGCTGGTCGATGGCCGCCACGCTCTGGTACTTGGCCACGTCGGCGCAGCGCGCGATCGGCGTCTTGCCGTTGACCATGTAGGGCGCGCTGAAGAAGGCGCGCTTCTGCCGGTCGGTGGTGACCGACACGCCGCCCACGGCGATGTCGCACTTGCCGGCGGCCAGGTCGGGCAGCAGGTTGGCCCAGGTGGTCTTGATCCACTCGGGCTTCGCGCCGAGGCTGGCGCTGAAGCCGGCCATCAGGTCGACGTCGATGCCCTCGAAGGCGCCGTCGGGCTTCTGGAAGCTGAAGGGCTTGTAGTCGCCCGGCGTGCAGATGCGCAGCACCGCGGCCTTCTGCACGTTATCGAGGTGCGAGGCGCCGGCCGCCGGCGCGGCCGCGGGCGCCATCGCGCAACCCGAAAGAAGGGCGGCAGCCGCCGCGATGAAAGTCAGACCGATCGAAGGCGTACAGCTGCGCATGCGTGCTCCAGAAGCAGGTAGATAAGGGAAGGGCCCTTATTTTGCGGCGCTAAGCACGCCGCGGCGCATCTGGTCGAGCTCGATGCTCTCGAACAGCGCCTTGAAGTTGCCGTTGCCGAAGCCGTCGTCACCCTTGCGCTGGATGAACTCGAAGAAGATCGGGCCGAGCTGGTTCTCGCTGAAGATCTGCAGCAGCAGAGCGTCCTTCTTGCCGTCGATCAGGATCTTGCGCTTGTGCAGCTCCTCGACGCTTTCGCCGTGGCCGGGAATGCGCTTGTCGACCAGCTCGTAGTAGGTGTCGATGGTGTCCAGCAGCTTCACGCCATTGGCGCGCAGCGCGTCGACCGTTTGGTACAGGTCGTCCGAGCCCATCGCGATGTGCTGGATGCCTTCGCCGTTGTACATGTCCAGGTACTCCTGGATCTGGCCGGCCTGCTCCTTGCCCTCTTCGTTGATCGGGATGCGGATCTTGCCGCAGGGGCTGGTCATGGCCTTGCTCTTCACGCCGGTGACCTGGCCTTCGATGTCGAAGTACTTCACCTCGCGGAAGTTGAACAGGCGCTCGTAGAACTCGGCCCATTCGTTCATGCGGCCACGGTGCACGTTGTGCGTGAGGTGGTCGATGTAGGTCAGTCCGTTGCCCACGGGGGCCAGTGCCTCTTCGGCGGACAGGCCCGGCAGCGCCTCGAAGTCCACGTCGAAGAAGCCGATGTTGCCGATGTCGCCCGGCTTCGCGCCGTTCTTGCCGCGCCAGCGGTCGACCAGGTAGATCAGGCTGTCGCCGATGCCCTTGATGGCCGGGATGTTCAGCTCGCCCGGGCCGGCCTTGTCGGCGAAGCCCCAGGCGCCCAGCGAGATGGCGCGTTCGTAGGCGAACTTGGCGTCCTGCACGCGGAACGCGATGGCGCACACGCTGGGGCCGTGCAGGCGCGCGAAGCGCTGCGCGAACGAATCGGGCTCGGCGTTGATGATGAAGTTGATCGTGCCCTGGCGATAGAGCAACACGTTCTTGTGGCGGTGCTTGGCCACGGCCTTGAAGCCCATGCGCTCGAACACCTTCCCCATGGCGACCGGATCAGGTGCCGCGTACTCGATGAATTCGAAGCCATCGGTGCCCATGGGGTTCTCCCAGGGCGTGAAGGCGGGTGCGTCTGCAAGGCTCATGTGCGGTCTCCGATGTGGGGATGGAATGGATGAGTGGGGCGCGAAATCGGCCGGTCATGCAATGTAGGGCGGATGCCTCTCAGGTTTACTGCGTTTCCGCGCGCCCCTGGTGGCCGTCACGCAGTAAAACTGCAAGAATCGCGAAATGGAAGCACTGGACAAGATCGATAGACTCATTCTGCGCACGCTTCAAGCAGACGGTCGCGCTACCTACGACCAGATCGCCGAGCAGGTGAGCCTGTCTCCCAGCGCCGTGCTGCGCAGGGTCAAGCGGCTGGAAGAACACCGCGTGATCGACCGCTACGTGGCGCTGGTTCAGCCTGAAGCCGTCGGCCTGGGGCTGACCGCCTATCTCAACGTGCGTCTCGAAAAGCACACCGAGACCCACAAGCGCAACCCCATGGACCTGTTCCGCGCCAGCGTGCAGACATGGCCGGAGGTTGTCGAGTGCGCCGCCCTCACCGGCGACATGGACTACCTGCTGCGCGTGGTGGTGGCCGACATGGCCCACTACAGCCGCTTCATCATGGACACCCTGCTCAAGCACCCCAGCGTGGAAGACTGCAAGACCAGCTTCGTGCTGGACCGTGTCAAAGCCACCACAGCTGTACCCGTTTAGCCACATTTCGGTTGCTCGGGCGCTACACCGGTGGCTACAGCCAGGCACTGGGTCACAAATGTGTCGGGAGATTGACCTTGTAGACTTGTTGTTTAAGGGAAAACCCTTAAAGTTGAGCCATGCTTACCGCCAGGAACCTGCTCAAAGCGTCTCTCGGCATTGGCTCTTTCCTGAGGGCGCCGATGGTCGAGGCGCAACCACGCGCAGTCAGCGCGCCTCAACCGGTGATGGTGCCGATCCGCTCGATCGGCCCGCGCGAACGCGAGCGCATCGCGCGCCACCTGCTGGACCTCACCCCGCACGACCGCTACCTGCGTTTCGGCTACGCAGCGGCCGACGAGCAGGTCCAGCGCTACGTCGACAGCCTCGATTTCGAGCGCGACGAGCTTTTCGGCATCTACAACCGCCGCCTCGACCTGATCGCGATGGCCCACCTGGCCTTCGCCCCCGGCGACCAGCACAGCGACTGCGCGGAGTTCGGCGTGTCGGTCTCGGCCCATGCCCGCGGCCGTGGCTACGGCGCCCGCCTGTTCGAGCGCGCCGTGGTCGTGGCCCGCAACGAGGGCGTGGGCATGCTCTTCATCCATGCGCTGAGCGAGAACGCCGCCATGCTGAAGATCGCCCGCAACGCCGGGGCCACCGTGGTGCGCAGCGGCGCCGAAGCCGAGGCCCATCTCGAGCTGCCCAGCGCCACCTTCGACAGCCGCATGAGCGAGATCGCCCTGGAGCACTACGCGGCCGTCGACTTCGCCCTCAAGAGCCGCGCCAAGCAGTTCTGGACCTTCCTGGCCAGCCTGCAGGAAGTGCGCAGCGGCATGCGCGACGCCCGCAAGAAGTCGGCGCCCTGAGCCCTGCGGCCCATGGCGGCCGCCTGGGCCCGGCCCCTTGAAAGGGGCCGGTAGAGCGTGTCACACGCAATCCGGTATCCTTGTCCCTCCTCAACTCCGCCCTCCCGCAGTGGCCGAACCTCACCCTGAACGCGCTCCCGTCGAACGGGAAGACAAGCGCAGCTTTCTCCAGAAACTCGCCGAATTCATCCATCCCGGCCCTGATTCGCGCGACGAGCTGATCGAAACCCTGGCAGACGCCGAGGACAACGAGGTGATCGGCGCGGAGTCGCGCGTGATGCTCGAAGGCGTGCTGCGCATGGCCGACATGACCGCCGGCGACGTGATGGTCGCCGCGCCGCGCATGGACCTGGTGAACATCGACGCGCCGTTCGACGCGCTTCTGCACCTGGTCATCGACACCGCGCACTCGCGCTTTCCGGTGTACGAGGGCGAGAAGGAGAACATCATCGGCATCCTGCTCGCGAAGGACCTGCTCAAGCTGCAGCGCGCGCCGGATCTGAACATCCGTGCGCTGCTGCGCCCGGCGACCTTCGTTCCGGAGAGCAAGGGCCTGAACGACCTGTTGCGCGAATTCCGCGGCAACCGCAACCATCTGGCCATCGTCATCGACGAATTCGGCCGCGTGGCCGGCCTCATCACCATCGAGGACGTGCTCGAGCAGATCGTCGGCGAGATCGAGGACGAGTTCGATATCGCCGAGGACGAGGGCGACATCTTCGGCCTGGCCGACCACACCTACCGCGTCTCGGGCGACACGCCCATCGAGCGCGTCGCCGAGGCCTTCGGCATCGTGTTCGACGAAGAGCAGCTCAGCGAAGACTTCGACACCATCGGCGGGCTGATCGCCCACGAGATGGGCCACGTGCCCAAGCGCGGCGAGCACCATGCGATCGGCGGTTTCGATTTCGTGGTGCTGCACACCAAGGGCGGCGCGGTGCGCTGGTTCAAGGTGTCCCCGGCACGCGGCGGCGACGCGGCCGACTGATGGCTCGCGCGCCGGCTTCCTCCTTCGCCTCCTTACTCCGTCCGCTCGGCTTCGTCGCCGCCGGGCTCGCGCAGGCGCTCTCGATGGCCTCGCCGGTCGGCGGCAAGCCGCTGTGGTGGCTGCAGCTGCTGTCGCTGGGTGCCCTGGTGTGGCTGCTCGACGGGCTGCGTTCGCAGGGCGCGGGCTGGCGCCGCGCGGGGTTGCACGGCTGGTTGTTCTCCACCGCCTGGCTTACCGGCAGCTTCTGGTGGCTCTTCATCTCGATGCACACCTACGGCGGCCTGCCGGCGCCGCTGGCGGCCATCGCCGTCCTCGCGCTGGCTGCCGCGCTGGGCCTCTACTACGCGGTCGCGGCCGCATGGTTCGTGGTGAAGGGGCCGCAGGGGCGGGTGGCGGGCGCACTGGTCTTCGCGGCGCTCTGGACGCTGGCCGAGCTGGTGCGAGGCAGCTGGTTCACCGGCTTCCCGTGGGGCGCGGGCGGCTACGCGCACGTGGAAGGCCCGCTCGCCGCGCTTGCGCCATGGGTGGGCGTGTACGGCATCGGCGTCGCGGCGGCGCTGGCCGTTGCGCTGGTCGCGCTGCATCGTCCGCTGCGCATGGCGCAGGCCGCGCAAGGCATCGTGCTGATCGCGCTCGTGTTCGCCGTGCCGAACCTCGTGCCGGCGCTTGGCGACGACGTGCGGGGCGACAAGGGCGCTGCGGGCAGTCTGAGCATCGCGCTCCTGCAGGGCAACATCCCGCAGGACGAGAAGTTCATTCCCGGCGGCGGCATCGAGACCGCGCTGAGCTGGTACGGCGAGCAGCTGCGCGATGCGAAGGCTTCGCTCGTCGTCACGCCCGAGACCGCGCTGCCGCTGTTGCCCGTGCAGCTGCCGCCCGGCTATCTCGAAGCGATCCAGGCGCGCTACAGCCAGGGCACGCAGGCAGCCATCGTCGGCCTGCCCATGGGCGGACAGGGCACCTACAGCAACTCGGTGCTCGGCTTCCGTCCCGGCGAAGCGCGGCCGTACGTCTACAGCAAGCACCACCTGGTGCCCTTCGGCGAATTCATTCCGCCGGGCTTTCGCTGGTTCATCCAGATGATGAACATCCCGCTGGGCGACTTCGCGCGCGGCGGGCTCGCCCAGGCGCCCTTCGTCTGGCAGGGCCAGCGCATCGCGCCGAACATCTGCTACGAGGACTTGTTCGGCGACGAGATCGGTGCGAACTTCCGCGACGAGGCCATGGCGCCCACCATCCTGCTCAACGTGAGCAACATCGCCTGGTTCGGCGACACGGTGGCCATCGACGAGCACCTGTCGATCTCGCGCATGCGCGCGCTCGAGTTCGCGCGGCCGATGGTGCGTTCCACCAACACCGGCGCGACCGTGGTGATCGACGCCCAGGGCCGCGTGACGCACGAGCTGCCGCGCCTCACGCGCGGCGTGCTCGAGGCGAACGTGGAAGGCCGTCGCGGCCTCACGCCCTTCGCGCGCTGGGTGGCGCCCTTCGGCCTCTGGCCGCTGTGGCTGCTGGCCATGGCCATCGTTGCCGCGGCCTGGGTGCAGGGCCGCCGCAGGAACTGAAACCGGTCAGGCTGCCGCAGCAGCCACCTTCACAGGCCAGTCGCGCAGCTTTCCCGGGTTCAGCAGCCCCAGCGGGTCGAAGCGCTTCTTCACCTCGATGACTTCCGGCGGCAGCGGCCCGCCGGCCTTGCCGTCTTCCACGATGTTCACGTGCGGGTTGTTGATGTGCACGCCGTGCTCGCGGTGGATGCGCATGATCTCCTGCAGCCGTTCCTCGGTGCTGAAGCGCACCAGCTGCAGCCCGCTGCAGGTCATGAGGCCGGCCACGTTGCGCAGGAACTCGATGTGCATCATCACCTCGCCCTGCTCGCCGCCCAGCAGCTTCTCCATCTCGATGACCTGCTCGACGTGCCTGCCCGGGACGAAGCCGCTTTGCAGGTAGGTCAGGTTCGGATCGATCTTCAGGGCGTGCAGCGTCGTGTGGTTCCAGGTGAATTCCATCAGCGTGCGGTTGCTCTTCTGCACCTCGGCGGCGGTCTTGCGGTAGCTGACCGTTCCGCCGTGCGCTTCCACCAGCTGCAGCATCGCGGGCTCGCACGATTCGGCCACCAGCGACAGCACCGTGTGGCAGCCCTTGGGCAGGTGCGTGGCGAGCTGCGCGAGATGGTCGGAGATCGGCGCCGCGAAGAAGGTGACGCCGCGCTTCACGATGCCCGGCGCGTGCGCGAGCTTGTCGGCGAAGTGCAGTGCGCTTTCGAAGTCGCCGAAGGTCACCAGCGTCTCGAGCCAGGGATGCGCGGGCGCCAGGGCGATCTCCAGCTCCAGCACGAGGCCGTTGGTGCCCCACAGGTGGTGCATGCGCATCGCGTCGGCGCCGCGCAGCTCGACGACCTGCGGCTCGGCCTCGATGGTCATCGCGCGGATGCCGATCACGTTGCCAGGCGCGCCCAGCGGCCCGTAGTTGATGGAGCCCACGCCGCCGAAGCCGCCGCCGAAGAGGCCGCCCAGCGTCGCGCTGCGGTAGGTGGACGGAACACAGCGCAGCTCCTGCCCCGTGGGCTTGGTCTGCTTCTCGAGTTCGCCCAGGCGGATGCCGGCCTGCGCGCGCGCCACGCCGGGGCGCACCCACAGGCAGCCGTTGTAGCCCGTCATGTCGAGCACCACGCCGCCGGCCAGCGGCGTGGTCTGGCCGTAGTTGCCGGTGCCGCTGCCGCGGATGGTGATGGGCACGCAGCGGCGCGCGCAGGCGCCGACCACGGCGCGGATCTCTTCCTCGGTGCGCGGCCGCACGACCGCGTCGGCGCGCTTGTCCTTGAGCTGGCGCACCAGCACGGGGCTGAACCAGGAGAAGTCGGAGGACAGCCGCGTGACGCGGCTCTCGTCGGTGATCCAGTCGAGGTCGGGCAGTTCGAGCAGCAGCTGCTCGATGGCGGAAACAGGGGCGTTCATGGTCAAGGTTCAATCCTGGGAAAGTTCGCTCGCATGCCACGAGCCCAGCGCCAGCTTGGTGAGCCAGGCCATCAGCACGAAGAGCGCGACACCGGTGAGGGAAATGAGCAGCAGCGCCGCGAACATGCGCGGAATGTTCAGCTGGAAGCCCGCCTGCAGGATCTGGTAGGCCAGGCCCGCGCCCGAGCCGCCGGTGCCCGCGACGAACTCCGCCACCACCGCGCCGATCAGCGCGAGGCCGCTGGAGATGCGCAGGCCGCCGAAGAAGTACGGCAGCGCGCTCGGGATGCGCAGCCGCACCAGCTGCTGCCAGCGCGTCGCGCGGTTGAGCTTGAAGTAGCTCTGCAGGTCGGGGTCGATGCTGCGCAGGCCCAGCGTGGTGTTGCTGATGATCGGGAACAGCGCCACCAGCGCGGCGCACACCGTCATCGCCGCCACCGGGTTCTTCACCCAGATGATGATGAGCGGCGCCACCGCGACGATGGGCGTGACCTGCAACAGCACCGCGTAGGGGAAGAGCGCGGTCTCGATGCGCTTGCTCTGCACGAACAGGAACGAGATCAGCACGCCCGCCACCGTGGCCAGCAGGAACGACAGCACCGTGATCTTCAGCGTGACCAGCAGCGCGTTGCCCAGCGGCGCCCAGTCGGTCACCAGCGTCTGCATCATCAGGTAGGGCGAAGGCACCAGGTAGGGCGGCAGCTCCATCGCCACCACCAGCCACTGCCACAGGGCGATCAGCACCACGCCGATCAGCACCGGGTAGAGCACGCGCTGCACGCGCGGCTGGCCCAGCAGGGGAACGGTCTTCGCAGTCATCGCGCGGCCTCCTCGTCAGTGCTGCTGGCGCGCAGCAGGCTGTCCTGCAGCTGCTTGGCGTAGCGCGCGAATTCGGGCGTGACCATGAAGTCGGCGCTGCGCGGATAGGGCTCGTCGATGCGGAACTCCTCCACCACGCGGCCGGGCCGCGCGGCCATCATCACCACGCGGCTCGACAGGAACACCGCCTCGTGGATCGAATGCGTCACGAAGATCACCGTGAGCTTCTTCTTGCGCCACAGCTCCAGCAGGTCGGCGTCGAGCTTGTGGCGCGTGATCTCGTCGAGCGCGCCGAAGGGCTCGTCCATCAGCAGCAGGTCGGGCTGCGTGACGAGGCCGCGCGCGATCGACACGCGCATCTGCATGCCGCCCGAAAGCGCACGCGGCAGCGCGTCGGCGAACTTCTGCAGGCCCACGAGCTCGAGCGATTCCATCACCCGTGCATCGGCCTCCTTGCGCGGCACGCCCGCCAGGTCCAGCGGCAGCCGCACGTTGGTGCGCACGCTGGCCCACGGCATCAGCGTGGGCGACTGGAACACGAACGACATCTTGTGCGAGCTCTCGTGCAGCTGCGCCACCGGCCGGCGCCACACAAGCAGGCGGCCGTCGCTGGGCTCGAGCATGCCCGCCACCATCTTCAGCAGCGTGCTCTTGCCGCAGCCCGAGGGGCCGAGCAGGGTGACGAACTCGCCTTCGGCGATGGACAGGTCCACGGGCAGCAGCGCCTGCGTGCCGTTGGGATACGTCTTCTCGGCCGAGAGCACTTCCACCGCCGGGACGGCAGGTGCGAAATCGGGCGGGGGCGCCAGCGTGTGGGGGTCGATGCGATTCATTCGTGAGGCCTTTCGAGAACGGCCGCGCTGCGCGGCCGCCTGGTTTCAGGGCAGTGCCCGAGCGTCAGGGAATGACCTTGGCGTCCTTGACGAACTCGGTCGTGTAGGTCTTGGCCAGCTCGACCTTGGCGGGGTCGAGCAGCTTCGCGCTCACCAGGAAGTCGTAGCTCGCCTTGGCGCGTGCATCCGTCATCACGCCGATGCCGAGCTTGGCCGCGTCGCCGCCGGTGACCATGCCCATCTCCTTGAGCTTGGCGACGCTGTAGGCCAGCTGGTCGTCGGTCATGTTGGGGTTGTCCTTCTTGATGAGGGCGTTGGCGGGCGCAGGGTCGGCGAGGTAGCTCTTCCAGCCCTCGGCCGAGGCCTTCACGAAGGCGGCGACCTGCTTGCTGCGGTCCTTCACCGTCTTCTCCATGCACGACACGGTGGTCGCGTAGGCCGGGAAGCCGTGGTCGCTGAACATCAGCACGGTGCTCTTCACGCCGGCCTTCTGGATGGCGTAGGGCTCCGAGGTCAGGTAGCCCTGCTGCGCAGCGTTCTTGTCGGCCACGAAGGGCTGGATGTTGAAGGTGTAGGGACGGGTCTGCTCGTCGGTGAAGCCGAACTTGGCCTTCAGCCACGGCCAGTAGCCGCGCTGGGCCTGCGCGCCGATCAGCAGCGTCTTGCCCTTGAGGTCCTCGAACTTCTTCACGTCGTCGTGCGCGATCAGCACCTGCGGGTCCTTCTGGAAGAAGGCCGCCACGTTGACCACCGGCACGCCGCCTTCGCGCACCTGCATCATCTGGATGTCGCTCGAGCCCATGATGCAGTCGGCCTGGCCGGCGGCCATCATCTGCGTGATGTTGACCTGCGGGCCGCCCATCTTGATGGTGACGTCGAGGCCGTACTTCTTGTAGATGCCCTGCGCCACGGCCTGGTAGAAACCGCCGTGCTCGGCCTGCGCATACCAGTTGGTCATGTAGGTGAACTTGTCCTCGGCCTGGGCGGGCGCGGCGGCGAGGAAGGCGATGGCGGCGGCGCCGGCGATGGACAGTGCGAAGGAGCGCATGGGAGTGGACCTCTCGTAGGCTGGGGAGTTGAAGAAGAAAGAAGAAAAAGGTGAAGCGGCCGTTGCAAGAAGCGGGCTCAAACCCCTGTCAGGCCGGCTGGAAGCTCTGCTGGATGAAGCCCTGCTGGTGCCCGCGCTCCCAGGTGGCCTCTTCGCGCACCACCCAGCGCAGCGCGTGCAGCTCGGTCAGCGCCTGCACCCAGCTGTCGGAGAGGGTGTCGAGAATGGCTTCGCCCTGCTCGCGCGTGGCGGTGGTCGGGTCGCCGATCACGCCGCTCGGGCCGAAGTCGCGCGAGGTCCATGCGCAGGCCGGGCGGCCGTCGGCCGACAGCAGCTTGATCGGGAAGGGCGGCGGAAAGTTGGCGACCGCGTGCTCCATGTGCACCGTCTCGGGCGCGAGCGCGAGCATCAGCGCGGTCTCGGAATGGCCCGCGTGCATCGCGAGCTTCTTCTCCTGCTCGCTGACCTGCTTGCTGGCCGCGCTCGGCAGGCGCGACACGCCGTGCGGCACCACCACGAAGTCGCCGTGGCGCAGGCGCAGCTCGCGCGCCGCCATCTCCAGCACCTGCGGCTGGCCGCCGTGGCCGTTGGCGAACAGGAGCTTGCGAAAGCCCGAGCGGTAGACCGACTCGCCGATCTCGATCACGGTCGACAGCAGCGTGGTGCCGGTCAGCGTCATCGTGCCGGGGAAGTGCAGGTGCTCTTCCGATTTGCCATACGTGATGGTCGGCAGCGCGAAGGCGCGCACCTCGGCGGGGAGCTTCTCGAGCGCCTTGCCCATCACGCCCGAGCAGATCACGCTGTCCACCGAGCAGGGCAGGTGCGGGCCGTGCTGCTCGATCGCGCCGCAGGGCAGCACGATGACGGTGTTCTCGCGATCGGGCAGCGCCGCGATCTCGGTCCAGCTCAGGTAGGGCAGGAAGCGGTGGGGCGGGATGTAGCCGTGGAGCATGGGAGGGTCTTTCTGGAGGAGTCGTTATCGGGGGAGGAACGGCGCAGGGTCGCCCTGCGTGATGCGGCCTTCCCGCAGCACCACGCGGCCTGCGGTGCGCGAGGGCCAGCCGTGGCGGTCGGCCTGTGTGAACAGCACGAGGTCGGCGCCCTGGCCCACCAGCGTGGGT
Organism: Variovorax atrisoli; assembly: GCF_014195185.1. Lineage (NCBI taxonomy): Bacteria > Pseudomonadati > Pseudomonadota > Betaproteobacteria > Burkholderiales > Comamonadaceae > Variovorax > Variovorax atrisoli. The sequence goes on from NZ_JACIBG010000009.1 coordinate 14,909, forward strand.
TGGGCGGCCGGGGCTTCGCGCCGCAGCCGGTCGCTGCGGCACAGCGCCTGCGACCAGTCGTCGAAAGGCTCGTCGAGCTGCGCCACCAGCGCGGCCGTGCCCAGCGCCTCGACCGGGTCGAAGCTGCCGACGCGGCAGAAAGGGTCCTGCACGTTGTCGCTCGCGAACAGCAGCGGAATGCCGCGCTCGCGTGCTTCCTTCACCAGCGTGATGCCGCGCAGGCGCGGCGTGCGGCCGGTGACGGCGTCCTGCAGCAGCAGGTTGGTGGCGGGCAGCGACACCACGGTGATCGGCGCACGCGCCACCGCGTCGAGCGTGGCGAGGGCCTGCGCCTCGGGCTGGGCCGCGAGCGCGCAGATGTGGCCGCAGACCACGCGGCCTTCGTAGCCGATCTCGGCCAGGATGCGCGCGGTGGTCTGCAGGCCGACGGCAGAGGCGTTGAGCTCCTCGTCGACATGCAGGTCGATGTCGAGATCGCAGGCCTGCGCCGACACCAGCAGGTTGCGCAGCGCGTTCTCGCTCCAGTTGGTGGAGTGCACGAAGCCGCCGAGCAGCGCGTGCGGCCCCGTGGCCTGCACCTGCTTGGCGAGGCGCATGGCCTGCGCGGCGTCTTCGAAGAGCGGCAGCTTGATGAGGCTCACCTGCTCCAGCCGAACCCGGCCGGCCCACTCCTGCGCCAGCTCGGCCATCACCGGCCAGGCCATGGGCACCGATTCGGGCTCCCACCAGTCGACGTGCGTGCGCAGGTGCGCGGTGCCGCATTCCCAGGCCCACTGCAGGCCGCGCGAGGCGCGCTCGCGCACGTCGGCGGGTGTCCAGTGCACGCGGTCGGCGAGCATCGCGTCGATGGCGCCGAGCAGGCCGGGCTGCACCTGTTTCATGCGCGGCAGGGTGAAGGCCTTGTCCAGGTGCGTATGGGCGTCCACGAAGCAGGGCAGGGCCAGGGCACCGGCGAGGTCCCAGGCCTCGGGCGGCAGCGGCGCGGCGGCGACGGCCGGTTCGACCGATCGCACGCGGCCCGCCTCGATCGCGACGCGCGCGAGCTCCGGCACGCCGTCGCGCTGCGGCCAGCCGGCAGGCAGCAGCCAGCGCGGCAGCCGCACGTTGGAAAGGATCGACGGCGCGCTCATGCGAAACGCGCCATCGCCTGGCCCACGCGTGCCATGAAGCGCTTGAGCTGGGGCTCGGTCGCGACGTTCATGTGATAGTGGGCGTGGTAGTCCACCTTGGCGCGCTGGCCGGTCAGCCGCTTCATGTAGCGCGTGACGATCTTGCGCGGCGGGTCGCCCATGTACATGGCCATCCAGCGCGGCCGCCCGTAGGTGACGACGGCGCTGATGCGCTTGATGTGCGTGAGCATCGGCTTGACGTTGGCCGGGTCGCTGATGTCGAAGGCCACGCCCGGCATGAAGAGCCGGTCGAAGTAGCCCTTGAGCATCGCCGGCAGGCCGAAGCACCAGGTCGGAAAGCAGAACACGATCCCCTCGGCCCACTGCAGCCGCTCCACGTAGGGCTTCAGCGGCAGCTGATTGGAAGGCACGTCGTGGTAGCCCAGGCGCTCCTCGCGCGAGAGCACGGGGTTGAAGCCTTCGGCGTAGAGGTCGCAGTCGTCCACCTCGTGCCCGGCCGCGCGCAGGTTCTTCAGAACCTCCTGATGCAGGGCGGCGTGGAAGCTGGTTTCGACCGGATGGCAGTAGACGACGAGCACGCGCATGGTGTGTTTGACCGCTTAATCAGAGCAAGTGGTCAGGTTATGCAAGCGACGTGCCAGTGCCGCCGCACCGGCTTGGGGCGGCGTGGTGAGGGCGCGACGGAAGTGTCGAGAAGGTGCGGGGAGGGTGGCCGAATTCCGTAACAAAAGTCACGCAAGGCCGGAAAACGAGTGGGCAGACGGCCGGATTTCGGTCGCCTCGTAACAACAATTCACTCTTTCTTCCAATTGTTAACTAAAATTCACAGTCCAAATCTGTGAACTTTGGGCCTCATTTCTCTCTTCATCAACCGTTCGATACCCGAGAGTCCGTCCTCATGAAAAAACCTTCCCTCATCGTTGCTGCCGTTCTGGCCGCCCTGGCCACCAGCGCGGCGATCGCCGACACGGCCAGCTCCACCTTCAAGGTCCTCATCAACGTGACCAAGGCCTGCTCGGTCACTGCAGGTACGGCTTCGAACATCGACTTCGGCTCGGTGCTGTCCTCCGCTACTGCTCTGTCCGCGAGCAGCAATATCAATGTGACCTGCTCCAAGTCGACGCCTTACAACATCGGCCTGCTGCCTTCGAACAGCAATACCAGCGGCGCCGGCGTGATGAGCCCCACCACGACGGGTCCCGACACCATCCCCTACCAGTTGCGCTCGGTCAGCGCCACCGGTCCGGTCTGGGGTAACGCAACCTCGCCCGCCAATACCGTGGCCAATACCGGCACCGGCGCTGCCCAGTCGATCCCCGTGTGGGCCACGGTCGCCAGCGTCAACGTGACGCCTGGCGCCTACCTCGACACCGTGACCGTCCAGGTCAACTACTGATCGATCGCCTGACCGTGCATCGCCTGCTGCGCCACACCCTTGCCCTCGCGTTCGCCCTGCTGGCGCACGCGGCCGCTTTGGCCAGCGGGCTGCAGGTCTCGCCGGTCACGCTGACGCTGCAGGCCACGCAGAACGCCGACGGCCTGTGGCTCAGCAACACCGGCGACGACGTGGTGCACGCGCAGGTGCGGGTCTATCAATGGTCGCAGGAAGACGGCAACGAAAAGCTCACGCCGTCGCGCGAGCTCCTCGTGAGTCCGCCGATGGTGCAGCTGGCGCCTTCCTCGCGGCAGCTGATCCGCGTCATCCGCACGGGCGTTCCGCCCGGCGCGATCGAGAATTCCTACCGGGTCATCATCGACGAGCTGCCCGTCGAGGTGAAGGAGAAGAAGGGCCTGCAGCTGGTGCTGCGCTACTCGATTCCCATCTTCATCGCGGCTGCCGGGGCGCAACCGCCCGCGCCCCAGCTCAACTGGTCGCTGCGCCGCGAAGGCAGTCAGGCGATGCTCGAAGTCGCCAACGGCGGCGGCATGCACGCCCAGCTTGCCGATCTGGATTTTGTCGATGCCGCCGGCAAGCGCACTCCGGTGCACGGCGGCCTGATGGGCTACGTGCTGCCGGGCGCGAGCATGCGTTGGCCCCTGAAGACACCCGCGGAAGCCTTTGCCTCCGGCGGCGTCCTGGAAACGAAGATCAATGGCAACGCGACGCAGGAAAAGATCCCGCCACTTCCACGCGTCCGCTGAGCGTCTGCTTCCACTGCTGCTTCTGTCGGGTCTGGCGTCATTCGGCGCTCAGGCCGAGAAGGCTGCAGCCGAACAGGGGCCCTGGCTGGTCGCATCCGCGGCCGAAGGCGACATCTCAGGCCCTGGCGGCAGCGACCTCTACCTGGAACTGAGCCTCAACGGCAACCCGCAGGGGCTGGTGCATTTCGGCCTGCGCGGCCGCGAACTCTGGGCCAGCGCCTCCACGCTGCGGCAGCTGGGTTTCATCCTGCCGCCGGGCGTGTCCGACCCGGTGAGGCTCGACGGCCTTCCCGGCGTGAAGATCGCCTTCGACGCCGCGCGCCAGAGCCTGGCCATCAACGCTTCCGCCGAGGCGCTGCGCCTGCCCACGACAGTGGTCGACACCTCGACCATCGCCACGCCCAAGGCCAGCGCCTCGCCCGGCCTGCTGCTGAACTACGACCTCTACGGCACGCAGGGCCGGGGCAACAGCACCAGCCTCAACGCGATCGCCGAAGTGCGCGCCTTCAGCGGCAGCAGCGTGTTCACCAGCACGATGATGTCGCGCGCCTACCGCTCCGACAACGAGGACTGGAAGCACGACTCGGTGCGCCTGGACACCACCTGGAGCCAGTCCTTCCCCGACGACATGCTCACGCTGCGCGTGGGCGACACCACCACCGCGTCGCTGCCGTGGTCGCGCTCCACGCGCATCGGCGGCATCCAGCTCTCGCGCAACTTCTCGCTGCAGCCCTATCGCACGACGACGCCGCTGCCGGCGTTCCTGGGGGCGGCCGCGCTGCCGTCGCAGGTGGAGCTCTACATCAACGGCCTGCGCCAGTACACCGGCCAGGTCCCGGCAGGACCTTTCCAGCTGAACACCGTGCCGAGCATCAACGGCGCAGGCAATGCGCAGGTGGTGCTCACCGACGCCTTCGGCCGCGCCACCACGCTCGACTTCTCGCTGTACGACACCCAGCGCCTGCTGCAGGAGGGCCTGTCCGACTGGTCCGTCGACCTCGGCATGGTGCGCAGGAGCTACGGCCTGCGCTCGAACGACTACGGCAGCGACCCCGCCGCCACCGGCACCTGGCGCTACGGCGTGAGCAACAGCTTCACGCTGGAGGCCCATGGCGAGACCACCAAGGGGCTGGTCAAGGGCGGCGTCGGCGGTGCGTGGCTCCTCGGGCAGAGCGGCGTGTTCACCGGCGCCGTGGCGCACAGCAGCTATCGCGGCGAGCAGGGCTCGCTGCTCAACCTGGGCTACAGCTGGCGCGACAACCAGTTCAACTTCGCGGTCGAGGGCACGCGCACGCGCGGCGAGTACCGCGACGTCGCGTCCCTGTATGGCAGCGCGCCGCCGCGCGGCTCGGGCCGCGCGTCGATCGGCTACAGCACCAAGGACTTCGGCAGCTTCGGCCTGAGCTATCTCTACCTGCGTTATCCGGCGCAGGAGGCGACGCGCCTGGCCAGCGTCTACTGGTTCCGCGCCATCGGGAAGAGCGCCTCGATGAACGTGAGCCTCAACCAGAACCTGGACAACCGCCGCGAGCGCAGCCTCTTCGTCGGATTCACCTGGGCGCTGGACGGCAACATCACGGCCAGCGTCGGCGTCCAGCGCGACCGCGACCAGACCGTCTACATCGCCGACGCGCAGAGCTCGGCACCGGGCGACGGCGGCATCGGCTGGCGCGCGGGCCTGCGCCAGGGCGGCGGCCAGAACGGCGGCCAGGCCGAGATCAACTACCTCGGCCGCTACGGCCGCGCCATGGCCGGCATCAGCGTGCTCGGCGAAAGCCGCTTCGCCTACGCCGGCGCCACCGGCTCGATCGCGTTCATGGGCGGCCAGCCCTTCGCGTCCCGGCGCATCGACGACGGCTTCGCGGTGGTCTCCACCGACGGCATCGCCGGCGTGCCCGTGAAGCTGGAGAACCGCGACATCGGCACCACCGACGACAGGGGCATGCTGCTGGTGGCGCCGCTGCGCTCCTACCAGAACAACCAGCTGTCCATCGACCCGATGCAGCTGCCGCCCGACGTGAGGATCGAGCGCGTGCGGACCCTGGCGACGCCGAGCGACCGCGCCGGCACGCTGGTGCGCTTCGGCATCACGCCGATCAGCGCCGCCGCGCTGCTGCTGGTGGACGAGGCGGGCAAGCCGCTACCGCTGGGCAGCCGCGTGCGCGCCAACGGCCAGGGCGGCGAGCCGGCGCTGGTCGGTTTCGACGGCGCCGTGTACCTGGAATCGCTGCAGCCCCACAACACGCTCGACGTGCAGACGCCAGGCGGCGCCTGCCGCAGCAGCTTCGACTATCGCAAGGAAGGCGCGGCGATCCCGCAGATCGGGCCGCTGCGCTGCGCCAGGGAGGCCAAGACACCATGACCACCATGACGAGTCATCCGGACCGCATCCTTCGGGCCCTGCGCCTGCCCTTGCTCTGCGCGCTCCTGTGGCTGCTCTCGGCCGGCAGCGCCCATGCATCGATCAACTGCACCGCGTCGATGACGGGTGTGGCCTTCGGCACGGTCGACCTGGTGGCCGGCACCGCCACGCCCGCCAACGCCACGCTGACCTACACCTGCACCAAGACCGGCAACAACAACACCACGGAGTACGCCAGGGTCTGCTTCAACATCGGCGACGGCAACGAGGGCCTGACGAACTTCAACCCGCGCGTGATGAAGAACGGCGCCGGAGACAGCCTGAAGTTCCAGCTCTACCAGGGGACGAGCAACACGATCTGGGGCTCGAACGGCAACGCGGCGGTGCCCAACCCGTACACCATCAACATCAGCATCCCCGCCCGGTCCACCACCGTCTCGGGGTCCGCCACCATGCGCGGGGAACTGCTCGCGGGCCAGTCCACGGCGCCTCCGGGCTCTTACCAGGACAACTTCTCCGGCATCCATACCTCGATCACGCTGACCTCGAGCACCAACGCGCCGCCGACCAACTGCGGCGGCTCGACGCTGTCGGACCAGTTCGCCTTCATCGTGAGCGCGACCATCTCGAAGAGCTGCATCGTCACGGCCGATCCGCTGAACTTCGGCACCGTCTCGGGGCTGCCGGGCGGGGGCAACGTCGACCAGGTCGGCACCATCTATGTCACCTGCACGACGCCCACCGGCTACACGGTGGCGCTCACGCCGTCCAACAACGTGTCCAACGGGGCCGGGGCGATGACGCCGACGGGGGGCGTGCCCGGCAACACCGACACCGTGCCCTACCAGCTCTACCGCAACTCCAACCGCACGCTCGTCTGGGGCAGCGTCACGGGCACCAACACCTTCGCGGGCACGGGCAGCGGCCTGGTCCAGGCGCTGCCGCTCTACGGCCGCGTCCTCGGCGCCAGCACCAACGTGCGGCCGGACAGCTACATGGACGTGGTCACGGTCGCCGTGACCTACTGAGCCCGGGCCGCGCCCTGCGGCCGAACGCGACGCGACGACGAGATGGGACGGGACGCCCTCTGACAAAGAAATGCGGACGGTGCGTGAAGAATGACCCGGACAGGCTTCATTTTTCCGCAACTTTGCCGATAAGCCTGGCTGGGCATCGACCCGATGCCTCCCCAGGTTGCGACGAGAGGAGTTCCCATGCCCGGAAACTGGCGAACTGCGAGGGCGGCCGCGCTGCGGTCGCCGCGAGCGGCATCCCCGCGGGGGGCCGCGAGCACGCTGCTGCTCCTGCTGTTGCCCTTGCAGCTGGAACTCAGTTCCGCCGAGCCCGTGCGCGACGCCCAGAGAGCCACGGGCCGCTTCGACATCTCCATCAGCGTCCTTCCGACCTTCGAGGTGCGCGAGATCAGGCCGGTCCAAGGCGGGCACGAGTACCGCGTCTGGACCAACATGGCGTCGGTGACCATCAAGGGCCGCGAATACCGGTTCGACAAGGCCGGAGAGGCGACCATCATGGTGCCCGGCGCAGCAGCCGACGGCCGCGAGAGCCTCGGTGCCGGCTGGCAGCGCGCGGTGGGCGCGATGGCGCCGGCCCCGGGCGACACGTCGCCGCAGGCATCGAGCACGCCTGCCGGCGACGGCAGCAACGCGACGCGGGTCACGGTCACCTACTAGGACCGGTCGGGCTCCGATTGGGCGAGGCGCCGGCCCCGCCCCTGCTCCCCAACCCTGAATTTCCTGCCGTTCCCGCCGATATCCGGAGACCGGGCGCCGATTGCGCGCCCCATCTCACGTCCCTGCGACGGACAACGGAAAAGGCTTCATGAAGGGACATCGGCTTCGACCGGCGCGCGCCGCCATGGCCGCGGCGATGGTGCTCGCGCCGCTGGCGTGTGCGGCGGAAAGCAGCGCCGGCACGAGCGCCGCGACGGCACGGGTGCGCCTCGTGGTGGTCGTGCCGCCGGTGTTCCAGGTGCTGCGGGCCACGCAGACCGCTGGGGGGATCGACTACCTGGTCTGGACCAACATGAGGTCCATCACCATCGGCGGCCGCGAGCACCGCTTCGCCCGGCCTGGCGAGAACACCGTGCACGTACCCGCGGTGCCCGCGGGTGCTTGGGTGGTGCACGGTCTGTAGGCTCCGGGCGTGCCGTTGGCGCTCAGTCCTGGTTGCCGATCTCGGTATTGTCCGGCGACAGGCACAGCGCTCCAGCGCAGTTCAAGGAGCGGAAGAAGATCGGCGCGTCGGGATTGCCGAAGTAGCGCAGGCCGGCGGCGGTCTGCTCGTTCGCCTGGATGACGTTGTTCTCCTCGAGGCCGAAGACGGTGTTATTGGTCTCCGGGAACTCGTACTCGAAGGTGCTCGCCTGCGTCAGGTCCTTCATGTAGAGGAAGAAGCTCGGACGCTTGCCGTCGGTGTCGGTCAGGAAGCGCTCCTTCAGCAGCCGGTAGCCCAGCGCGCCCTGTTCGCGGATCTGCTTCGGGATGTCGGGGAAGTCGCCGCCGACCACGCTCAGCGGGCTGATCACAGCCTTCATCTCGTAGCGAGCGGGGCTGCTCAGGTCCTTGATGAAGAAATACGCGCTCTCGTTGTTGATGGTGCTGGGCGCGAACCAGGGCCTAAAGCCGTTGGCGCCCTGCGCGTTGGCGGCATTCAGCATGTCTTCCTTGGTGTTCGGGATCGGGATGGAGTTGTAGTCGTAGGTGGCCGACGAACCCATGTCCTTTCGATAGAGCACGCCGAACACCGGATTGGTGCCAGGCGGCGGCGTGATCAGCAGCTGCGGCATCAGCTGAACGAAGACCTTGCCCTGCGCGCCCTGGTCCTTCATCTGCTGCAGCAGGCGAGGCAGCAGGTCGCGCTTGAGGATGTCGAGTTCGATCGTCTTGTACTCGTAGGTGTAGGTCGTGTCGACGTCCTTCACCACCATGAACCTGTCCTGCAGGCTCACGATGTTGCCGCCGAGCTTGCCCTCCACATAGCGGTAGCCCGCGGCGCCTTCGCGGTTCAGCAGTGCGATGTAGTCGTCGAAGCGCTTCTCGGGCGGGTCGACGTCGGGGTCGCGGTCCTGGGCGAAGGTCAGCCACTTGTAGTGGGCGCTGATGGGGGTGGGCGTCTGAGTGCCCGGGTTGCCTGGTTCGGGCGGCGTGGGTTCCGGGTCCGGCGGCGGCGGCGGGGGCGGCGGAGGTAACTGGCTGAACAGATTGGGGTCGAAGCTTGTACCTCCTCCCCCTCCACCGCCGCAGGCCATCAGTGCTGCCGTCGCGAGCGCGGCAAAGAACAATCTCGCTTTCATGATCCTCTACTCCTGTTCGTTCGTTGTGATTCGCCGCCGCGAAACAAGCAAAGGAAGGCTGGGCGGCGAAGCGTGCGAAGGTAGGCGCGCGGGCTCGCCGAACACAGTGCACAAAGTCACTGCGTGGCAGGAGGCCGCAGGAAGACCCGCAGAGGGTTAAGAAGAAAGGATTGGCTGCGCGCGCAGCCGGCGCTCAGGCCTCGATGCCGCAGCCGTGCAGCACGAAGGCCACCAGCTCGCGCCCTATGGGCTCGCGGTCGAAGGGCGCGTCGGGCGGCAGGCCGAGCATCACGCGGGTCTGGATTGCGTAGTCGGCGTAGCTCTGCGTCATGGCCCAGATGTGCATCAGCAGGAAGCGCGCGTCGAGCGGGCGCATCTGGCCGCGCGCGATCCAGCCGTTGATGACGTCGATCTTCTTCTGCGTCCAGGCCCTGGCGTTGGGCCAGTAGCGGTCGAGGTTGCGCCCGCCGTCGAGGATCTCGCGGGTGAAGATGCGCGAGATCTCGGGGCTGTCGATGGCGTGGTCGAGCTTCTTGCGGATGTAGTCGCCCAGCACCGTGGCCGGGTCGCTCGCGTCCTCGAAGGAGAACACCACCTTCCAGGCATGCAGCACCTGCATCAGCAGCTCCTCGTAGAGCTCTTCCTTGCCGGCGATGTAGTAGTGCAGCTGGGGCTTGGTGAGGCCGGCGCGCGCCGCGATGGCCTGGGTCGAGGTGCCCTTGAGGCCGTGCAGGCTGAACTCGGTGACGGCCGCGGTGCGGATCGCGGCCATGATGCGTTCGCGCCCGGGCCTGGCGCGCGACAGGGGCCCGTCGGGCGCGGGCATTTCCTGGGCGGTCGAGACGGGGAGGGCGGCGGGGTCGGCGTTCATGGTGGCGGGTGGGGCACGGCCTGGTGCGTTCGTGCGCGCGGTCGATGGTAATACCACTGGTGCCCCGCGCATGACCGCATGCCATGCCGGCATGATCGGGCAGGGCATGCGGGCACGGTTCCTGTATCTTCCTCGCCGCCCCAGGGTGAATCGACATTCAAACGCGGCCGCGTTGGTCCGCCTTGCACCCGGATGCGCGGAGGGCGGCGCAGGCCAGAGTCATCTCTGGTCAAGCCGACCGACAAAGCAGGCGGGTGCAAGGCGGGCCAACCCGCAGGGAAGGACGAATGTCGATTCACCCTGGAAAGATTCACCTCAACACAGGAGTTCTCCATGTACCTTTCTCCCCGTTTCCGTGCCTTCGCGGCCGGGGCTGCTCTGCTGGGCGCCAGCGTGATCGCGCAGGCCCAGCAGGCGCTGCCCAACGTGGTGATCCTCGCCACCGGCGGCACCATCGCCGGGGCCGGCGCCTCGGCCGTCAACAGCGCCACCTACGCGGCCGCCAAGGTCGGCGTCGAGAAGCTGATCGCCGGGCTGCCCGAGCTCTCCAAGGTCGCCAACGTGCGCGGCGAGCAGGTGTTCCAGGTCGCATCGGAAAGCCTGACCAACGACAACCTGCTGACGCTGGCCAAGCGCGTGTCGGCGCTGTCGAAGCAGTCCGACGTGGACGGCATCGTCATCACCCACGGCACCGACACGCTGGAAGAAACCGCCTACTTCCTCACGCTGACCGTGCATACCAACAAGCCGATCGTGGTGGTCGGCTCGATGCGCCCGGGCACCGCGCTGTCGGCCGATGGCGCGCTCAACCTGTACAACGCCGTGAACGTGGCCGGCAGCAAGGACGCGATGGGCAAGGGCGTGCTCGTGACGATGAACGACAACATCGACACCGGCCGCGACGTGAGCAAGAACGTCAACATCAAGACCAACGCCTTCTCCAGCCAGTGGGGCCCGCTGGGCATGATCGTCGAGGGTCGCAACTACTGGTTCCGCGCGCCGGTGAAGCGCCACACCATGAACTCGGAGTTCGACATCGACAGCATCACCGCGCTGCCGCCGGTGGAGATCGCGATGGGCTACGAAGGCGTGAGCTCGGTGGCCATCGACGCCATCGCCAAGAGCGGCGCCAAGGCGCTGATCCACGGCGGCACCGGCAACGGCTCGGTGGCTGACCGCATCGTTCCGAACCTGCAGAAGGCCCGCGCCGACGGCGTGATCGTGATCCGCAGCGCCCGCGTGCCCGACGGCTTCGTGATCCGCAACGCCGAGCAGCCCGACGACAAGTACGACTGGGTGGTGGCGCACGACCTGCGCCCGCAGAAGGCGCGCATCCTCGCGATGGTCGCCCTGACCAAGACGAACAACACCAAGGAACTGCAGCGCATCTTCTGGGAGTACTGATCTCCCCGGCCTGCTCGCTTCGCGGTGTTCAGGCCAGCGCGCGCCGCAGCCGGCGGTGGCGCGCGTATTCCAGGCCGCCCACGCACACGAGCAGCCAGGCCAGGCCGGTGAGCAGCCCGGCCACCACGTCGCTTGCGAAGTGCACCTGCAGGAAGATCCGGCTGCAGGCGATGGTGACGATGGCGCCCGCGGTCGCCATCGCACCCGGCACATGCCAGCGCACCGGCAGCGTGCGCAGCAGCAGGTACAGCAGCATCCCGTAGCTCACGATCGCGCCCGCGCTGTGGCCGCTCGGGAAGCTGTAGCTCGTCTCCAGCGCCAGGCCGTGGTCGTGGATCGGGCGGGCCCGCGCGAAGATCTGCTTGAGCGCCGGGTTCAGCAGCACGATGCCGACCAGCGCGAGCACCCAGCCCAGCGCCAGTCCGCGATGCCGGTGCCGCCACAGCACGGCGGCCACCAGCACGCACACCGGCCCGAGGAAGGCCGCGTCTCCCAGGTGCGTGACCCAGCTGAATACCACCAGCGCGGCCCGCGGCAGGTTCGCGGCGATGGCGTCGGTCAGGGCGTGGTCAGCCTGGCCGAGCACATGGCCGTCGGCAATGTTCGAGGCGATCCACGCGAACAGGCTCGACGCCAGCAGGATCAGCACGAAGCCCGAGGCGAAGGCGAGCGCGATGCGCGGCTCGCTGGGCTCTTCGGCATCCTGCAGCCTGAAGTGGCGCTTCTGCAGCAGGTGGCAGGCCAGGCCTGCACCGAGCACCGAGGCCGCGAGCAGCGAGAGGAACCAGGGCAGCGCATGCGCACCGAGATTTCCGGCGAAAACGACAAGAGGCGCGAGAGAAGGGACGGAAGAAAGGGAGGCTTCGAGCGGCATGCGGCGCACCCTAAGGCCGCGCTGCCCGGCTGGCAAGGGAAAGGCCGAATACTTCGGCGCAGCCGAAGGCCTTGTCGCGCGCCACGTAGTCCCACCGTTCCACGCGGCAGGCGCGGGGGCCTTCGGCGATGTCCGAGCGCACCACGTTGATCGAGTTGGGGTGTCCCGCGCGCACCCGCCGCGACACGGCAGTACCCGCCTGAATCGCCCACGCCGTGCGCGCGCAGCCCGCGAAGGCGTCGTGCAGCGGCCGCACGAAGGGCAGGTGGATGTGGCCGCCCAGGATCATGTCGGCCCCCGCCGCGCACCAGCGCGCCACGGCTTCCTCGCGCCCGTGCAGGCGGTTGCCCAGGTCGCGCGTGCGCGTGACCATCACCGGCTGGTGCGTCACCACCACCCGCAGCTGCGTGGGCGAGGCCGTATCGAGCAGTCGCGCCACGCGCTCGACCTGCGCGGGCGAGACCGCGCCGTCTTCGTGCCGGTACCAGCGCGTGGTGTTGACCGCGGCCACCAGCCATCGGGGCGAGTCGAACACCGGCTCGAGGTCGTCGCCGAAGGCCCGGCGGTAGCGCGCATACGGCGCGAACACGCGCGCCGCCAGCTGGAACAGCGGAATGTCGTGGTTGCCCGGAATGGCCAGCACCGGTGCGCCCAGCCGGTCGGCGAAGGCCCGTGCCGCCGCGAACTGCGCCACGGTGGCGCGTTGGGTGATGTCGCCCGAGAGCACCACCAGCTCGGGCGCCAGCGCATGCGCCAGCCGCTCGAGCGCCTGCAGCACCTCGGGCTGCTCGGTGCCGAAGTGGGGGTCGGAGATCTGCAGCAGGCAGCTCATTCGCGCGCTGCCTCGAGTTCGGGCGCCGTCTCCTCCGGCCGCACCAGCCACAGCCGCTCGGGCGACACGCGGAACAGCAGCGGCATGTCGACCCAGCCGATCTCGCCGTCGGTCGCCACCTTCACGCGGCGCGGGCCGCGCTGCGCGAATGTCCGGCTCGCCTTGACGGTCAGCGACTCGAACGGAAAGGTCAGCACCTCGTCGGCGTCGCCCAGCCGCCCGAGCGCGCCGCGCACCAGCAGGCCCGGCATCGCCAGCGGTCCCACCGGCTTGAGCACGATGGCCGCCAGCTGTCCCTGCTCGGGCGCGTCGGCCTCCGGAATGCCGACCTGGTGCAGCTGCAACGGGTTGTTGCCGACGAACAGCGTCGGCGTGCGGATGTCGCGCTCCTTGCCGCGCCAGGCCATGCGCAGGTTCCAGTGCCGGTGGCCGCGCAGCACCGTCAGCAGTCCGGCGCCGAAGGCGATCCAGCGGCTGCGGCCGAAGCGCGACTTGTAGGTCTCGCGCTCCTCCAGCAAGTCGGCGTACAGGCCCATGCTGGCATTGACCAGGAACACGCGGTCGTTCACCAGCCCCACCTGCACCGGCCGCGGCCGCTCGGTCAGCAGGATCTGCAGCGCCTGCGCGGTGTCGCGCGGGATGCCGTGGGTGCGGCTGAAGTAGTTGAAGGTGCCCTGCGGCAGCACGCCGAAGGCGCAGCCGCTGCCCAGCGCGGCCTGCGCCACCGCGTTGATGGTGCCGTCGCCGCCCGCGGCCACCACCACGCCGCCGGCCGCGCGCGCCCGCTCGACCGCCTCGCGCGCCAGCGCCTGCAGCCGGCCGGGTTCGTCGACCACGAAGATGCGCAGCCGCCGGCCGGCCGCGGCGCAGCCTTCCTCGATGACCCGGCGGGCCTCGGCCGCGTCCTCGCTGCCGGAGCCGGCGTTGAGCACGACGAAAAGGGGCGCGTCGGAAGAGGTCTCGGGCGTCTCGGGCACGGGCATGTCCAGGGATCTCGGGAAAGCGGGTCGAAGGAAGGGGAGGATGGGCGCGCTCGGGCGGCGGTGCCCCCGCGCTCGGCGGGTGGGCAGTTGTCGCACCTCCCGCCCCGCGCCGCCAGCAGGCAACTTCCCGCCCCGCTGTGGGAGAGTTGCCCTCCGAACGTAAAATCGCCCGCTTTCGCGGCACGTCGCCGCGCTACCGTCCAATGTCCGGCCCCCTGCCGGCCAGCTTCATGTTGACCTTCCAGCAAATCATTCTCAAATTGCAGTCGTACTGGGCCGACAAGGGCTGCGCGCTGCTGCAACCGTACGACATGGAGGTCGGCGCGGGCACTTCCCATACCGCCACCTTCCTGCGCGCACTGGGCCCCGAGCCCTGGAAAGCGGCCTACGTGCAGCCCAGCCGCCGCCCCAAGGACGGCCGCTACGGCGAGAACCCCAACCGCCTGCAGCACTACTACCAGTACCAGGTCGTGCTGAAGCCGGCGCCCTCGAACATCCTCGAGCTCTACCTCGGCAGCCTCGAGGCCCTGGGCTTCGACCTCAAGAAGAACGACATCCGCTTCGTCGAAGACGACTGGGAGAACCCCACGCTCGGCGCCTGGGGCCTGGGCTGGGAGGTGTGGCTCAACGGCATGGAGGTGACGCAGTTCACCTACTTCCAGCAGGTCGGCGGCATCGACTGCAAGCCCATCACAGGCGAGATCACCTACGGCCTGGAGCGACTGGCCATGTACCTCCAGGGCGTGGACAACGTCTACAACCTCACCTGGACCGACGGCCTGAGCTACGGCGACGTCTACAAGCAGAACGAGGTCGAGCAGTCGACCTACAACTTCGAGCACAGCGACGCCGAGTTCCTGTTCACCGCCTTCAACGCGCACGAGAAGCAGGCCAAGCACCTCATGGACGCCCAGCTCGCGCTGCCTGCCTACGAGCAGGTGCTGAAGGCCGCGCACAGCTTCAACCTGCTGGACGCGCGCGGCGCGATCAGCGTGACCGAGCGCGCCGCCTACATCGGCCGCATCCGCAACCTCGCGCGCAGCGTCGCGCAGAGCTACTACGACAGCCGCGAGCGCCTGGGCTTCCCGATGGCGCCGCGCGAGTGGGTCGCGCAGATCCCCCCGAAGAAGGCCGCCTGAGCGATGACGACCCCCATGAACAAGAACTCCCTCCTGGTCGAACTGTTTGTCGAAGAGCTGCCGCCGAAGGCATTGAAGAAGCTCGGCGACGCCTTTGCGGGCGTGCTGCGCGACCAGCTCGTGGCCCAGGGCCTGGCCGAGGCCGGCTCGGTGCTGACCTCCTACGCCTCGCCGCGCCGCCTCGCAGCGCACATCACGCACGTGGCCGACCGTGCCGCCGACAAGGCCGTGTCGCAGAAGCTCATGCCCGTGGCCGTGGGCCTCGACGCCTCGGGCCAGCCCACGCCCGCGCTGCTCAAGCGCCTGGGCGCGCTCGGCGCCGACGCCTCCGCCGTGCCCGGCCTCAAGCGTGCCATGGACGGCAAGGCCGAAGCCCTGTTCTACGAAAGCACCGCCAAGGGCGCCACGCTGGCCGAGGGCCTGCAGAAGGCGCTGGCCGAGGCGATCGCCAAGCTGCCCATTCCGAAGGTCATGAGCTACCAGCTCGAAACCGGCTGCGAGCTGCCGGGCTGGACCAGCGTGAGCTTCGTGCGCCCCGCGCACGGCCTCGTGGCGCTGCACGGCGACGCTGTGGTGCCGGTCGAGGCGCTGGGCCTGAGGGCCGGCCGCGAAACGCACGGCCACCGCTTCGAGGCGGCGGTCGATCCGGTCGTGCTGCGAGACGCCAACAGCTACGCGCTGCAGATGCAGGAGGACGGCGCCGTCATCGCCAGCTTCGAGGCGCGCCGCGCGGAGATCGCGCGCCAGCTCGCAGCGGCCGCGGTGACGGTCGGCGGCGGCTCGGTCCCGATCCAGGACGAAGCCCTGCTCGACGAAGTGACCGCGCTGGTCGAGCGCCCGAACGTGCTGGTCTGCAGCTTCGAGCGTGAGTTCCTCGAAGTGCCGCAGGAGTGCCTCATCCTCACGATGAAGGCCAATCAGAAGTACTTCCCGCTGCTCGACGCCTCGGGCAGGCTCACCAACAGGTTCCTCGTCGTCAGCAACATCAGCCCCGACGATGCGAGCGCGGTCATCGGCGGCAACGAGCGCGTGGTGCGCCCGCGCCTGGCGGACGCCAAGTTCTTCTTCGACCAGGACCGCAGGAAGTCGCTGGCCTCGCGCGTCGAGTCGCTGGGTAAGGTGGTCTATCACAACAAGCTGGGCACGCAGGGCGAGCGCGTGGAGCGCGTGATGCGCATCGCCCGCGGCATTGCGGACAAGCTCGGCGGTGCGAGCCTCGCGGCGCACGCCACGCAGGCCGCCCAGCTGGCCAAGGCCGACCTCGTGACCGACATGGTCGGCGAGTTCCCCGAGCTGCAGGGCATCATGGGCCGCTACTACGCCCAGCACGACGGCCTCGATGCTTCGGTGGCCGACGCCATCGAGGACCACTACAAGCCGCGCTTCGCCGGCGACGAGCTGCCGCGCAACAGCGTGGGCCTCGTGGTGGCACTGGCCGACAAGCTCGAGACGCTGGTCGGCATGTTCGGCATCGGCAACCTGCCCACCGGCGACCGTGACCCGTTCGCGCTGCGCCGCCATGCGCTGGGCGTGATCCGCATGCTGATCGAGAAGGACCTTCCGCTGGGGCTCGACGCGCTGCTGCAGGAAACCGCCGCGCAGTTCGGCGGCATCGCCGGCTTCGAGAGCAGCCGCGCCACCGGCGAGCTGCAGGATTTCATCCTCGACCGCCTTGCCGGCAGCCTGCGCGAGCAGGGCGCCAGCGCGCAGGAAGTCGAGGCCGTGCTGGCCCCGCGCCCGCAGCGCCTGGGCGAGGTGCCCAAGCTGCTGGCCGCCGTGCGCGCCTTCGCCGCCCTGCCGGCCGCAGCCGCACTGGCCGCCGCCAACAAGCGCATCGGCAACATCCTCAAGAAGGCCCCCGAGGCCGACGCGCACGTCAGCGAACTGCTGCTGCAGGAGCCCGCCGAGAAGGCGCTGCACGCGGCCATGGCACAGGTCGTGCCCGCCGCCAATGCGCAGTTCGAAGCCGGCGACTACACCGCCTCGCTGCAGACGCTGGCTGCGCTGCGCGAGCCGGTGGACGCCTTCTTCGACGGGGTGATGGTCAACGCCGAGCAGGCCGACCTGCGCCTGAACCGCCTGGGCCTGCTGATGTCGCTGCACGCCGCGATGAACCGCGTGGCGCAGCTCGAGCGGCTGGCCGTCTGAGCATTCTTCGTCCGGCAACACCACCATGGGCGGCACCGCCATGAAACTCGTCATCCTCGACCGCAACGGCACGATCAACGTGCACCGCGAAGACTTCGTGAAGAGCGACATCGAGTGGACGCCGCTGCCTGGTGCGCTGGAGGCCGTCGCGCGGCTCAACCATGCGGGGTGGCACGTGGTGATCGCGTCGAACCAGTCGGGCCTGGGCCGCGGGCTGTTCGACATGGCCTCGCTCAATGCGATGCACGCCAAGATGCACAAGATGCTCGCGGCCGTGGGCGGCAAGGTCGATGCGGTTTTCTACTGCCCGCACAGTCCCGACGAGAACTGCGACTGCCGCAAGCCCAAGCCGGGCCTGTTTCTGCAGATCGGCGACCGCTACGGCATCGATCTCCAGGGCGTGCCCACGTGCGGCGACAGCCTGCGCGACCTGCAGGCCGGCGCGGCCGCCGGCTGCGAGCCGCACCTGCTGCTCACGGGCATGGGCGCGGCCTGCCGCGGCGTCGATCCGCTTCCTCCCGAATACCCGGCGAACACGATGGTCCACGACGACCTCGCCGCCTTTGTCGATTTTCTGCTCGCGCGCGAAGCGCGGGATGCAATGCAGGTGGCTGTCTGATGGCGTTGTTCCGTTCCGTTCTCCACGCACTGTGGATGCTCGTCACCGTGGTGCCCTGGGGCATCATCATGTGCGTCAGCTCGCTCTGGAAGCGCGGCGTGCCGCTCTACTGGATGGCCGTGCGCTGGCTCGGCTGGGCCATCGGCGGCGCGCGCGTGCTGCTGGGCATCAGGACGCGCGTGAGCGGCATGGAGAACCTGCCGACCGACAAGCTCGCCGGCGCGGTCCTGCTGGTGAAGCACCAGTCCACGCTCGAGACCTTCCTGATGCCCACGCTGATGCCGCATCCGCTGGCCTACGTGTTCAAGAAGGAGCTGCTCTACATCCCCTTCTTCGGCTGGGCGATGGCGCGGCTGGACATGATCCACATCGATCGCAGCCAGCGCGCGCAGGCCTTCAACAAGGTGGTGAACCAGGGCCGCAAGCTGCTCGCGCAGGGCATCTGGATCATCATGTTCCCCGAGGGCACGCGCATCCCGCGCGGGCAGAAGGGCACCTACAAGAGCGGCGGCACGCGGCTGGCCTGCGAGACCGGCGTGCCGGTGATTCCCATCGCCGTGACCTCGGCCAAGGTGTGGCCGCGCAAGGCCTTCATCAAGCGTCCGGGCGTGGTCGACGTGTCCATCGGGCCGGCCATTTCCAGCGTGGGCCGCAAGCCAGACGAGCTGATGCGCGAGGTCGAGGAATGGATCGAGGCCGAGATGCGCCGCCTCGACCCCGAGGCCTACGTGAACAGCCCGCCCCAGCCCGCGCGGCAGGAAGCGGTGAGCTGAGCCCGGGCCGCCGCAAGAGAAGCACAGACGCCAGGAAGCCCGCCATGGGGGGACTGCTCCGGTTCACGATGGACCTGTTCGAGGGGCTGGGGAGCGAGTTCGCGCCCCCGGCGCCTGCGCCGGCACGTCCGCGCCGGACCAGGAAGCCCAAGCCGGCAGCTCCGCCCTCGGTGCTGCCCGACGCGGCTGTCCTGCCCCCCGAGCCCGTCGACCCGAATGCGCCGCCCGCTGTGCCCCTGGCCGACACGCTGACGCTCGCGACCTTCGCGCATCCCCAGGCCACGCGTGAAGTGGTGCTGGGCTCGGCTCGCGTGGCCTACGAGTTCAAGCGCGGCAAGCGCAAGACCATCGGCTTCCTGGTGGGCGCGGAGGGGCTGTCGGTTCGCGCGCCGCGCTGGGTGGCGCTGCGAGACGTCGATGCGGCCATCCACGAGAAGTCGGACTGGATCCTGCGCAAGCTCAACGAGACGCGCCAGCGCCTCGCGCGGGTGGAAGCCACGCGCATCGAATGGAAGGACGGCGCGGCCTTTCCGTTCCTGGGCGAGCCGGTGGTGATGCGGCTCGATCCGAAGCACGGCTTCGCGAGCGTGGGCGGCACGCTGGATGCGGCCGCCGATGAAGGCGCGCCGCGCGTCCTGCGGCTGGCCGTCTCGCAGAACGCCGAGCCCTCGCAGATACGCGACGCTGCGCAGGCCTGGCTGATGCGCCAGGCGCGCAAGCTCTTCATCGAGCGGCTGGACCATTTCGCGCCTCTGCTGGGCGTGCAGTGGCAGAAGCTGTCGCTCTCCAATGCCGCCACGCGCTGGGGCAGCGCCAGCGCCGACGGGTCGATCCGGCTCAACTGGCGGCTGATCCACTTCCGGCTGCCGGTGATCGACTACGTCGTCGCGCACGAGCTGGCCCACCTGCGGGTGATGGACCACTCGCACCGCTTCTGGGAAACGGTGGAGAGCGTGCTGCCCGACTACGACGCGCTGCGCAAGCAGCTCAAGGACGAGGCGGTTCCGCGCTGGAACTGAGGCTGAGGCCGGGGCTCCCCGGCCTCGGATCAAGGCTTCAGGGCACGGCCTTGATGGGGATGTACATCTCGCCCCCGCCGGCCATGAACTCCTTCGACTTCTCCTCCATGCCCTCGCTCATGGCCTGATCCTCGGCCACGCCCTTCTTCGCGGCGTACTCGCGCACCTCCTGCGTGATCTTCATCGAGCAGAACTTGGGGCCGCACATCGAGCAGAAGTGCGCCACCTTGCTCGAATCCTTCGGCAGCGTCTCGTCGTGGAATTCGCGCGCGGTGTCGGGGTCCAGGCCCAGGTTGAACTGGTCCTGCCAGCGGAACTCGAAGCGCGCCTTGCTCAGCGCGTCGTCGCGCGAGCGAGCACCCGGATGGCCCTTGGCCACGTCCGCCGCGTGCGCGGCGATCTTGTACGCGATGATCCCCTGCTTCACGTCGTCGCGGTCGGGCAGGCCCAGGTGCTCCTTCGGCGTCACGTAGCAGAGCATCGCGGTGCCGGCCCAGCCGATCATGGCCGCGCCGATCGCGCTGGCGATGTGGTCGTAGCCCGGCGCGATGTCGATGGTCAGCGGGCCCAGCGTGTAGAACGGCGCCTCGTGGCAGTGCTTCAACTGCTCGTCCATGTTCGACTGGATCATGTGCATCGGCACGTGGCCGGGCCCTTCGATCATGGTCTGCACGTCGTGCTTCCACGCGACCTGCGTGAGCTCTCCCAGCGTGCGCAGCTCGGCGAACTGCGCCTCGTCGTTGGCGTCGGCGCCCGAGCCCGGGCGCAGGCCGTCGCCGAGCGAGAAGCTCACGTCGTAGGCCTTCATGATGTCGCAGATGTCCTCGAAGTGCGTGTAGAGGAAGCTCTCCTTGTGGTGCGCGATGCACCACTTGGCCATGATCGATCCGCCGCGCGACACGATGCCCGTCATGCGGTTGGCCGTCAGGTGGATGAAGGGCAGGCGCAGGCCGGCGTGGATGGTGAAGTAGTCGACGCCCTGTTCCGCCTGCTCGATGAGCGTGTCGCGGTAGATCTCCCAGGTGAGGTCCTCGGCCACGCCGCCCACCTTCTCGAGCGCCTGGTAGATGGGCACGGTGCCGATCGGCACCGGGCTGTTGCGCACGATCCAGTCGCGCGTGGTGTGGATGTTCTTGCCGGTGGAAAGGTCCATCACGTTGTCCGCGCCCCAGCGGATGGCCCACACCAGCTTCTCCACTTCCTCCTCGATGCTCGAGGTGACGGCCGAGTTGCCGATGTTGGCGTTGATCTTCACCTTGAAGTTGCGGCCGATGGCCATCGGCTCGACTTCGGGGTGGTTGATGTTGGCCGGGATGATCGCGCGGCCGCGCGCCACCTCGTCGCGCACGAACTCGGGGGTGATGATGCGCGGGATGCTCGCGCCCATCGGGTTGCCCGCCACGCGCTTCGCGCGTTCCTCGTTGGCGAGGTATTCGGCCATCCACTCGCGCTTGCCGTTCTCGCGCAGGGCCACGTATTCCATCTCGGGCGTGACGATGCCGCGGCGCGCGTAGTGCATCTGCGTGACATTGGAGCCCGACTTCGCGCGGCGCGGCGTGCGCTGCAGCGCCGAGGCGCCGGCGCGCAGTTCGGCCAGGCGCTGGGCGTCGCGGTCCTCGTTCTTCGCGCCATCGTCCAGCGCGTGGTGCACGCGGCCTTCGTAGCTCTCGGTGTCGCCTCGTTCGGCGATCCACGGTCCGCGCACGTCGGGCAGGCCGCGGCGCACGTCGATCTCGACCTTCGGGTCGGTGTAGGGGCCGGAGGTGTCGTAGAGCGAGACGGTCTCGCCGTTGGTCAGCTGCACGTCGCGCACGGGCACGAACAGGTCGGGCCGGCTGCCCGGGATCACGCACTTGTGCGACGCGGGAAAGGGCTCGCGCGTGAGCGTGAGCAGCGAGGTGAACTTGTCGGGGGCATTCATCGGAGGCACTCCTTGTGGACAGAAAGGGTGCTCCGCAATCGCTCGGTGGCCTTCGGCAGAAGCCCGTCACGGAAGGTGGACGGACCGAAGTCAGGGAGTGCAGCTCTTCTTACGCCGGTATGACCCGGATCAAGTTCGCGGGTCGGCAGCTTTGCCATCTCAGCACGCCACATGCGTGCACCCCGGAGCGGGGCCGATTGTGCGAGCCTCGGCCGGGCGCGTCAACCCGCGGGTTGTTACCGCAGGTCGCCGTCGACGTAGTACCAGCGCCCGTCCTCGCGCACGAAGCGGCTGCGCTCGTGCAGGCGCGTGGCGGTGCCCGAGGGGCCGCGCTGGCGCGCGACGAACTCGACCTCGGCGTGGTCCGCGTCGAGCACCGAGCGCGCGCGGACGTCCAGTCCCAGCCACTTGACGCCCGGCTCGAACTCGATGGAAGCGGGGCGTTTCGATTCGTGCCAGGTGGCGAGCAGGTATTCGCCTCTCTCCAGCACGAAGGCCGAATAGCGCGAGCGCATCAGCGATTCGGCATCGGGCGCGGGCGTGCGGTCGAAGTCGTCGAGATAGCGGCCGCAGCAAAGGGAAAAGGCGATGGGCTTGTCGCGGCGGTCGGTCCGGCCGCAAGGGCAGGGCCTGGATTGGGGATCGGGTGCACTCATGAAGACCTGCATTGGAACACCTTGCAGCCCTTGTGCCGAGAGGGCAAGCCCGCGGATGGGCCATGGAGGCCCGCTCGCGGCGATGGCCTCGAAGACGCCGCCATGCCGCAGCGCCTCGCAGCGAATGGCGGCACCCCTACCGGAACATCACCCACTCGGGCCGCATGTTGAAGCGCACCGGCAGGATGCTGACGCCCAGCCCGCTAGTGACGTACATGCGCCTGTCCTTGTGCGTGATCCATCCGTAGGCCCACTCGCGAGGGGCCGCGCCCGGCACGATCAGCGCCCCGTAACCCGGCACGCTCACCTGTCCGCCGTGCGTGTGCGCGGCCACCACCAGCCCGTGCGTGCGCGGCATGGTCGCGAAGCTGAAGGGGTCGTGCATCATGACCAGCGTCGCTGCATCGGCCGGCACGCCGGCCAGCGCGCGCATCGGCTCCGAATGGCCGGTCGAATGGTCGCCGATGCCGACCACCCAGATGTCGTGGCCGGGCAGGCGCGCCGAGGCGTTCTCCAGCACGCGGATGCCCTGGGCTGCCAGCGCCTTGGCGATGCGCTGTCCGCCGTGCCACCAGTCGTGGTTGCCGAGCACCGCGTACACGCCCTGCGGCGCCTTGAGTCTGCCGAGCACGGCTGCCATGTCCTCGACGGGCAGGGGCTCGTCGTCCTCGCCCGTGCCCGCGAGGAAGTCGCCCGGGAGCAGCACCACGTCGGGCTGCGCGGCGTTGATCTCGTCGACGATGCGTGCGGCGCGCTCCACGCCGGTGACGCGCCATGCGGAGCGCGATGTGAGATGCCAGTCGCTCGCCACCGCGACCTTCAGGCCGGCGGGAGTCTGCCATTGCTCGGAGCTCAGCGGCTCGACGCGCGCAGCCACCCAGCGCGGTTCGATGACGAAGCCCCAGACGGCCAGCCCAGCGAGCACGATGGCCGCGGCGTACAGCCAAGCCGGGCGCCGCCCGCGACCTTCGCTCACGTCACGCCAGCGCGCGCTGGATCAGCAGCTTCTGGATGTCCGACGTGCCTTCGTAAATCTGGCAGACCCGCACGTCGCGGTAGATGCGCTCCAGCGGAAAGTCGTTCACGTAGCCGTAGCCGCCCAGCGTCTGGATGGCCGCGCTGCACACGCGCTCGGCCATCTCGCTCGCGAAGAGCTTGGCCATGGCGGCCTCCTTCAGGCAGGGCAGGCCGGCGTCGCGCAGGCTCGCGGCGTGCCAGATCAGCTGGCGCGCGGCCTCGATCTGCGTCGCGCATTCGGCGAGGCGGAAGCCCACGGCCTGCTGATCGAAGATGGAGCCGCCGAAGGCCTGGCGCTCCTTGGCGTAGGCCAGCGCGGCATCGAAGGCGCTGCGCGCCATGCCCACGCTCTGCGCGGCGATGCCGATGCGCCCGCCTTCCAGCGCGCCGAGCGCGATCTTGTAGCCCTCGCCCTCCGCGCCGATGAGGTTCTCGCGCGGAATGCGGCAGCCGTCGAAGTTGATCTGCGCGGTGTCGCTGCTGTGCTGGCCGAGCTTGTCCTCCAGCCGCGCGACGTTGTAGCCGGGCGTGTCGGTGGGCACGATGAACGCGCTCATGCCGCGCTTGCCGGCGCCCTTGTCGGTCACCGCGATGACGATGGCCACCTGGCCGTTCTTGCCGCTGGTGATGAACTGCTTCACGCCGTCGATCACGTAGCCGTCGCCGTCCTTGCGCGCGGTGGTGCGCAGGCTCGATGCATCGCTGCCGGCCTGCGGCTCGGTCAGGCAGAAGGCGCCGAGCATCCGGCCCTGCGCCAGCGGCTCGAGCCACTGCTTCTTCTGCTGCGTGTTGCCATAACGCATGAGGATGGCGTTGACGGGGCAGTTGGTCACGCTGATGGCGGTGCTGGTGCCGCCGTCGCCGGCCGCGATCTCCTCCAGCACCAGCGCGAGCGTGAGGTAGTCGAGGCCGGCGCCGCCATGCTCCTCGGGCACGCAGATGCCGTAGGCGCCCAGCGCCGCGAGGCCCTGGTGGGCCTCCTTAGGAAAGCTGTGCTCGCGGTCCCACTTCGCGGCGTTGGGCCAGAGTTCGGCTTGCGAGAAGTCGCGCACCGCGTCGCGGATGGCTTCCTGGTCTGCTGTCAACAACATGGCAGTTCCTTCTATGTGACGAGGCGGTCGCCGCCGGGCCGCCCCAAGGCGGACCGCGCCTCCCCCTCGGGGGGGGGAGTTACACGAGCAACGCGAGTGAAAAGCCGGGGGGCAGCATTCACTTGCCGGCGCCCAGATCCATGATCAGGCGCGCGGCCATGTACAGGCGGCGCGGAATCGCGCTGATGTCCACGTACTCGGCCTTGTCGCTGTGGTAGCCGAAACCGGGCAGGCCCAGGCTTTCGATCACTGGCTTGCCTGAGAGCGCGGCGTAGGCCGCGTCGGTGCCGCCGCCGGTGCGCTCTTCCACGCCCAGCGTGCCGCCGGCTTCCTTGTAGTAGGCCACCGCCTTGTCGACCAGCTTCTTGCCGCCTTCGCCGGCATTGAAGGCCGGGCGGCCGCGCGTGACGATCACCTTCACGTCGGCCTCGGGCAGCTTCTTCTGCTGCGCGCGCTCTTCCAGCGTCTTCATGGCGGCGTCGAAGTCCTCGTTGCGCGCGTAGCGCACGTCGGCGTTCAGCGTGGCGCTGGCGGGGATGATGTTCGAGACGTTGCCGGCCTTGGCAATGGTCCAGTTGAAGCGCAGGTTCTTCGCCTTGTCGTCGATGTTCATCGTGCGCAGCACGAGGTCGGAGGCCTCGACCAGCGCGTTCACGCCCAGCTCGGGCGCGGCGCCGGCATGCGAGGCCTTGCCGGTGATGTTGACCTGCACGTAGGCGATGCCCGAGGTGCCCAGCGAGAGTTTTTCGTCGCCTGCGCTGGTGGGCTCGAAGGAGAGCACGTAGTCGGCCAGCTTGGCTTCTTCCTGGATCAGGTCGCGCGAGCCGAAGGAACCCTTTTCCTCGTCGGTGTTGAACAGCACGGTGATGGTGCCGTAGTCGCGCACGCCGTATTCCTTCAGCAGCTTGAGCGTGTGCAGGATGACCGCGTTGCCGCCCTTGTCGTCGGCGATGCCGGGGCCGTAGGCCTTTTCGCCTTCGACGCGGAACGGGGCCTTCGCGAGGATGCCCTTGAGGTAGACGGTGTCCATGTGCGACATCAGCAGCAGGTTCTTGCCGCCGCGGCCCTTGATCTTGCCCACGATGTTGTCGCCCACCACCAGGCCGGCCGACTTGCTTCGCGTGACCGTGAAGCCGAGGTTCTTGAGCTCGGCCTCCAGGAAGTTGCCCGCGGCGGCGATGCCCTCGGCGTCACCGGTGCCGGTTTCGATGTTGACCAGCTTCTCCAGCGTCTTGATCACGGCCGGCTGCTCGTCGGTGGCGGCCTGGAACAGCACGTTGTCGCGCTTCTGGGCCAGGGCAGCCGCCGGTGCCAGGAATGCGAAGGCAACCAGCGCGGCGACAGTGTTGCGGGGAATGGCCGAATACATGAACAAGGTCTCCAGACAGATTGAAAGCGAAGCACTCATTCTAGGCATCGCCCCATCGCTGAAGCAGTTCAGCTTGCGCCCAGCTCAACGCATGCCTGCAGCGAAAAGCGCGTGCTCTCGAGCCGGCTTGCAAGCGCCTTCAGGCGATCGGATTCGAGACGCTGTGCCTCTACGCGCAGCAGCCTCAGCATTTTCTGAGATCCATCGGACAGGCGAGACTGTGCTTCGATCGACAGCCAGCAGTAAAGCCTTGAGAGATCAATGGCTTCGGTAGACCATCTTTGCTGGAAATATGCCACCAACCCGTCGACGTCGTGGGCGTACCCGCTTCTTCGGGCTGCGAATTCCAGCGGAAGGCCACGGCCAGGATCCCTGAACATCCCGTCAATGCCGAGAAGCAGGCGACGTCCCAACTGCAGCTGGCATTCAGGATGGCCGCGCTCGGCGCCTACCTTCAGCCACTTCCTGGCGGTTTCGGCATGCTCATTGGACACGCGCGCCTTCTTGACCTGAGCGACCAGCGACGCCATCAGGCACATCGCACCGGCGTCTCCTTGTTCTGCGAGTTCCTGCAGCCGCTTCATCGGCCTGTCTAGCGGATAGACATATCCCCCGTTCGGCTGGAGCAATTGCAAGGCGATGTGCGCGAGCTCGAAGCCTTCGCCAGCGAGTTGTCGCCATCGCCGTTCTCGCAGCCGGGGACCTCCCTCTGCCGGATAGCGTCGGCTCGGCCGGTTCCACTGGGAGAGTTCGCTGAACAGTTCCAACTCATAGGATGCCCTCTTTCCTGCGCTCAACAGTTTGGCCTTCCGTTCGTCGAAGGACCGCAGGTCGCTGCGAGGGAAATATTCGCGCGCCGATTCGTACACCAACATGGCCGTTGCAGCGAAGAAGATCGCTCCAAAGAGCAGGGCCGGCCACGGCAACCGGCGATTCTCGGCGCGTGCCATTCAATGGACCGCCACGATCACCTCGACATCCGCAGGACATGATCGGCTTGGCTCTCGCCATCCGATCAAAGCCCTTTCTCTCGGGTCGTGCGTCAGTTCGTACCCATGATCGTAAATCCCGCCTTCACCCGGAATTGCTAGCCGGAGCTGCACTCGGCGGCCGATCAGCCGCTGGGCGCGTGCGGAGTCGGTGTCGCAGAACCGGTGCCCCGCCCACTGCAGTTGAAGCCGGCAGACAGTGGTGGTTCCCGACTGGAACTTCGAGTAATTTCCGGAAAGGCTTGGGTTCGGAGCAGGTTTGCCAATCGGGGTGTTGACTGCAACATTGCCCAGGGCTTCCGTCTTGTCGATCTGAACGGAAAGAAATTTCTCGATATTTGCGGGATCGCAAAGAACCGATTTTCCCTTGCGTCCCAGCGACGCGAGCTTCAAGAGCAGATCATCGCTGTCTGCTGCGACTATTTCAGCTGGTATCTTTTGCAGCGAGACAAAAACCACTGCAAGCACCACCAGCAACGCAATTGCTGAATATTTCAGAGCTTCGAGCAACCGCTGGAAGAATTCTTCCGCAGCCGCGCAATAGCCTGTATTCACCGTGCATGCAGCCTCTTCTTGTTGATTCATTTTCTTCCCTGAATTCCATCTCGCGCGAATCCTATTGAGGTGCGGCACTCATAGGCGCGCGGATGGTATCAGAGAATTTTTAAATAAAAGTAAAGGCGAACGCTATCTTGGAAATAAGCAAAAATTGACGATTAATTTCCAATTTTTACGGATATTGACTAGACCAATTCGAGTGCCACGGCCGTGCCTTCGCCCCCGCCGATGCACAGCGTCGCCACGCCGCGCGTCTTGCCGCGCGCCTTCAGCGCGTGGATCAGCGTGACCATGATGCGCGCGCCGCTGGCGCCGATCGGGTGGCCCAGTGCGCAGGCGCCGCCGTGGATGTTGACGATGTCGTGCGACACGTCGAGTTCGTGCATCAGCGCCATCGGCACCACGGCGAAGGCCTCGTTCACTTCCCAGAGGTCGACGTCGCGCGCCTTCCAGCCGGTCTTGGCGAAGAGCTTCTGCACGGCGCCGACGGGCGCGGTCGAGAACCACTCGGGCTGCTGCGCGTGCGTGGCATGGCCGACGATGCGCGCGATGGGCTTCGCGCCGATCTTCTTCGCGTGCGACTCGGTCATCATCACCAGCGCGGCCGCGCCGTCGTTGATCGACGAGCTGGATGCGGCGGTGATGGTGCCGCCGTCCTTCTTGAACGCGGGCTTGAGCGTGGGGATCTTGTCGAGCTTGACCTTGCCCGGGCCCTCGTCGACCGAGATCACGGTTTCGCCGCTGCGGCCCTTGACGGTGACGGGCGCGATCTCGTCCTTGAAGAGGCCGGTGTCGGTGGCCTTCTTGGCGCGCTCGACGCTGGCGATGGCGAAGGCGTCCTGCTGCTCGCGCGTGAACTTGTACTTGGCGGCGCAGTCCTCGCCGAAGGTGCCCATGCTGCGGCCCGGCTGGTAGGCGTCTTCGAGGCCGTCGAGCATCATGTGGTCGAAGATGCGGTCGTGGCCCATGCGGTAGCCGCCGCGGCCCTTGAGCATGAGGTAGGGCGCGTTGGTCATGCTTTCCATGCCGCCGGCCACCATCACCTCGTGCGTGCCCGCCAGCAGCAGGTCGTGCGCGAGCATCGCGGCCTTCATGGCCGAGCCGCACATCTTGCTGAGCGTGACCGCGCCCGCGCTGTCGGGCAGGCCGCCCTTGTAGGCCGCCTGGCGCGCCGGGGCCTGGCCCTGGCCGGCCATCAGGCAGTTGCCGAACAGCACCTCGCCCACGGTGTCGGGCGCGATGCCCGCGCGCTCGACGGCGGCCTTGATGGCCACGCCGCCGAGGTCGTGCGCGGAGAGGGAGGCGAAGTCGCCCTGGAAGCCGCCCATGGGGGTGCGGGCGGCGCCGACGATGACGATGGATTCGGACATTGCGGGTCTCCTTTGGATATGTTGAAAAAATCGGGTGTCCGGATACAGAGGGCGCCGAGGTTTCGCGAAGGTCGCGGAAGAAGACCACTCAAGTATCTGCCGTTTCCTTTTGCGCTACTTGCGCGATCTTCACGTCGTCTGCGTCCGGCTGTCGGTTTCTAGAAGTGTGTCGCGTGCCCCTCATGTCTGAAGCGCTGCGACTCTTCGTACGGGAACACGTCCAGCATCTGCCCGGCCTGAATGCGTTCCTTGTGGTGCTGCCAGAAGGCGGCGTCGAGCAGGTCGGCGTGGTGTGCCATGAAGGCCTCGCGCACGTCCTTGTTGCCCAGCAGGAAGGGCTCGAAGGTCTCGGGAAAGACGTCCTTCGGGCCCACCGAGTACCAGACCTCGCCGCTCATCTCGTCCTCCTCGTTGCGCGGCGCGGGCACCTTGCGGAACTGGCAGTCGGTGACGTATTCGATCTCGTCGTAGTCGTAGAACACGACCTTGCCGCCGCGCGTGAGGCCGAAGTTCTTCCAGAGCATGTCGCCGGGGAAGATGTTGGCGGCCACCATGTCCTTGATCGCGTTGCCGTATTCGACCACCGCATGCGCGAGCTGCTCCTTCGCGCGCTTCGCATGCGCCGGGCTCTCGGGGTTGGCCAGCGCGTCGAAGGCCTCCTGCAGGTAGATGTTCAGCGGGATCATGCGCCGTTCGATGTAGACGTGCTTCACCACGAGCTCCATCTCGCCGTTGCCGTCGCGGTCGCCGATCTCCAGCTGGCTGGGCGCGAACCTGCGGATCTCCTCGATCAGCTCGGGCTCGAAGCGGTCCAGCGGAAAGCCCACGTCGCTGTACTCCAGCGTGTCGGCCATGCGGCCCACGCGGTCGTGATGCTTCACGAGCATGTACTTGCCCTTGATCTGCTCGCGCGTGGTGTCCTTCTGCGGGGGGTAGAAGTCCTTGATGACCTTGAACACGAACGGGAACGAAGGCAGGTCGAACACCAGCATCACCATGCCCTTGATGCCGGGCGCGATGCGGAAGCGGTCGCTCGAGTAGTTCAGGTGCGAGAGGAAGTCGCGGTAGAAGAGCGTCTTGCCCTGCTTCGCGAGGCCCAGCGCGTTGTAGATCTCGGCGCGCGGCTTGCGCGGCATCAGCGAACGCAGGAACTGCACCCAGGCAGAGGGCACTTCCATGTCGACCATGAAGTAGGCCCGCGCGAAGCTGAAGAGCATCTGCAGGTCGTCTTCGCCGAAGAGGGCCGCGTCGATGTAGAACCGGCCGCGGCTGTCGTGCAGTATGGGCAGCGAGAACGGCAGCTCGGTGAAGCCGTTCATGATCTTGCCGACCACGTACGCGCCCTTGTTGCGGAAGAACAGCCCCGACAGCACCTGCAGCTGGAAGTTGGCGCGCAGCTTGACCTGGTGGAAGCGGCCCAGGATGGCGCTCGCCACGCGTTCCGCGTCGCGCCGCTTGTCGGCGAAGCTGCCGATCAGCGCGAAGTCGTCGAGCATCTGCTCGATGGTGTCGGCCAGCGTCTCGGGCCGGGGGTAGTAGGGGCGGTAGGTCGGTGCGCCGCGCGGCTCGATGTACTCGGTGCTGATGGCCGGTCGAACGAAGATGAAGTCGTTCTGGAAGTAGGCCCGGTGCAGGATCTTCGTGGTCACCGAGTTGAAGAAGGTCTCGGCCAGCTCGGGCTGGTGATGGTCCACCAGCAGGCCGATGTAGTGCAGCTTGGTCTGGTGCCACACGTCCATCGGCTGCTCGCCCGCCTTGAACTCCTTCTCGAGCCGGGCCACGGCCTCGCTCACGCGCAGGTCGTAGAACTCGATGCGCTCGCGCTGCGCGCGCTGCTGGCCGTGCCAGTCGGCGGTCTCGAAGCGGTGCTTGGCACGCGCCGACTCGGCCCTGAACAACCGGTAGTGCCGGTTGAAGCCGTCCATCATCGCCTTCGCGATGTCGTAGGCCAGCGGCGAATCGAGGCGCTGCGGGAACATGACGGGCGAAGCAGAGGCTGGAAGGCGGCGGGCCGCTCGGCGTCAGGACTGGCCGGAGCTCTCGGCCTTGGGCTGCGCGCTCTGCGCCCCCACCGATCTCACCAACTCGCCGGGCTTGCTCCACTTGTGGCGGATGCGCTGCACGGTGGCCTTGTAGGCGGCATCCATCGGCTGGGTGCCGTCCACGCTCAGGCCCAGGTCCTGCAGCAGGCCGTCGTGCACGCCGAAGGTCCAGCCGTGGATCGTGACCTTCTGGCCGCGCGCCCAGGCATCGACCATCACGGTGCTCACCGCCACGTTCACCACCTGCTCGGCCACGTTGAGCTCGCACAGCGCATCGACGCGCGCTTCTTCGTCGGGCAGGCTGTCCAGCATCACGTGATGGCGGTCGCGCACGTCCTGGATGTGGCGGATCCAGTTGTCGGCCAGGCCGATCCGCGCGCCGCTGAGCGCGGCCTTCACGCCAGCGCAGCCGTAGTGGCCCACCACCATGATGTGCTCGACCTTCAGGTGCTCCACTGCGAACTGGATCGCCGAGAGCGCGTTGAGGTCGGAGTGCACCACGATGTTGGCGACGTTGCGGTGCACGAACACCTCGCCCGGTTCCAGGCCGGTGATCTGGTTGGCGGGTACGCGGCTGTCGGAGCAGCCGATCCACATGTAGCGCGGCGTCTGCTGCTTCACCAGGCTGGTGAAGAAGCCGGGCCGGTCGCGTTCCATCTGGGCGGACCAGGCACGGTTGTGAGCGAAGAGATCGTCGAGGGTCTGGGATTTGTCTGGCATGGTCGATATTGTCGGTGAGACGTGCTTCAGGCCTTGGCTTCGGCCTGTCCGTTGGCCTTGCCGGCCTTCTGTGCCTTGCTTTTCTGCGCCTTGGCGAGCGTTGCCCGCCCTTTCTTCTCGTGCTCCTTCACTTCCGCGAGGTTGGCCTGCAGCTCGGCGAGCTGCGCTTCCAGCTGGGCGCGGTGGGCGCCCAGCACGCCGAGGAAGCGCTCCAGCTGCGGCACGGTGTCGCGGGGGCTGTCGTACATGTCGAGGATGTCCTTGGCCTCCGTCAGGCTCAGGCCGAGGCGCTTGGCGCGCAGGGTGAGCGTGAGCCGCGCCCGGTCGCGCGCGCTGTAGATGCGCTGCAGGCCGGCGCGCTCGGGCGAGAGCAGGCCCATGTCCTCGTAGAAGCGGATCGCCCGCGTGGTGAGGTCGAATTCCTTCGCGAGCTGGCTGATGGTGAAGGTCTGCGCGGGCATGAAGACAGTGGCGGAAGGAGGGCCTTGTTGGGGGCGTTACGGGCGCGACAGCAGGTTTGCGCCGCGATCCCTACAATGGTGCCCTTGACTCATGACGTTTACGTAAACGTCAATCTTACATGAACCTCCTCGAACGCGAACTCCACTACCCCCTCGGCGACACGCTGCCCGAACCCGGCCAGGCCCTGGAGGTGGCTCCCGGCGTGCGCTGGATCCGCATGCGGCTGCCCTTCGCGCTCGACCACATCAACCTCTGGCTGCTGCGCGACAGCATCGACGGCGTCGAGGGCTGGACGGTGGTGGACTGCTGCATCGCCCGCGACGAGGCGCGCGCGCAGTGGGAGCAGGTGTTCGAGACACAGCTGCAGGGCATGCCGATCCTGCGCGTCATCGTCACCCACATGCACCCCGACCACATCGGCCTGGCCGACTGGCTGTGCAAGCGCTGGAACGTGCCGCTGTGGATCAGCTCCACCGACTACCACGTGGCCCGCGTGCTCAGCACCGCCGGCGACACCCTCGCCGGCGGCGAGCAGGCGGCGCGCTTCTTCGCATCGCACGGCCTGACCGACCCCGAGGCGGTCGCCAAGATCCGCGCGCGCACCAACTACTACGCGAACATGGTGCCCTCGGTGCCCGACAGCTTCGTGCGCATGCTCGACGGCGACGTCGTCGACATCGGCGGCCACGCCTGGCGCTGCATCAGCGGCTACGGCCATGCGCCCGAGCACATCTCCCTGTACTGCGACGAGCTCAAGCTGCTGCTGGGCGGCGACATGATGCTGCCGCGCATCTCGACCAACGTGAGCGTGCACGCGGGCGAGCCAGAGGCGAACTCGCTGCGCCTCTTTCTCGACAGCATCGAGAAGTTCAAGGCGCTGCCGGCCGACACGCTGGGCCTGCCCGCGCACGGCAAGCCGTTCCGGGGCATCCATCGCCGCGTCGAGCAGCTGCAGGAGCACCACCGCGACCGGCTGGCCGAGCTGCTCGAAGCCTGCACGGCGCGCGGGCTCACGGCCGCGGAGGGCCTGCCGATCCTGTTCAAGCGCGAACTCGACCTGCACCAGATGACCTTCGCGATGGGCGAGACCGTCGCGCACCTTCACCTGCTGTGGTTCGCGGGCCAGGTGCGGCGCGAGCTGGGCAAGGACGGCGTCTACCGCTTCGGTCCCAAGGCCGCGGCGGCTTAGACTCGCCGGATGGACGACATGCTGGCTCAGCTGCGCGCGGGCCGGCTGGCAGGCGCGACACGAATCGATCTTTCCTGCGGGCTCACGGAGTTTCCGCGGGAGGTCTTCGATCTCGCCGATTCGCTCGAGGTGCTGAACCTCTCGGGCAATGCGCTCGACACCCTGCCCGACGACCTGCACCGCCTTCACAGGCTGCGCGTTCTGTTCTGCTCCGACAACCGTTTCACCGCGCTGCCCGAATCCATCGGCCGCTGCCGGAGCCTCGACATCGTGGGCTTCAAGGCCAACCGCATCCGCAGCGTGCCGGCCGGCGCGCTGCCTGCGTCGCTGCGATGGCTGATCCTCACCGACAACGAGATCGAGGCGCTGCCCGATTCGCTGGGCGACTGCGCCCGGATGCAGAAGCTGATGCTCGCGGGCAACCGGCTGCGCACGCTGCCCGACTCGATGGCGAAGCTCGAGCGGCTCGAGCTGCTGCGCATCTCGGCCAACCGCTTCGAGGCGCTGCCCGGGTGGCTGCCGGCGCTGCCGCGCCTTTCGTGGCTCGCGTGCGCTGGCAACCCCTTCGACACGCAGGCCGAAGACGCCGCCATCGCCGCCCGATCGGTGCCGCACGTCGATTGGCGCGAGATCGCACTCGGCGAGAAGCTCGGCGAAGGCGCGTCGGGCGTGATCCATCGCGCGACCCTGGGTGCCGATTCCCAACCGGTGGCCGTCAAGCTCTTCAAGGGCGCGGTCACCAGCGACGGCTGGCCGCACAGCGAGATGGCCGCCAGCATCGCGGCCGGCGCGCATCCCACGCTGATCGCCGCGCGCAGCCGCATCGACGGGCATCCCGAAGGCGCCGAAGGTCTCGTGATGGCGCTGGTCGATCCGGCCTTCGCGACCCTCGCGGGGCCGCCCAGCCTCGCGTCGTGCACGCGCGACGTCTATGCCGAGGAAGCGAGGTGGAGCACCGCCGTGGCGCTGCGCATCGCCTGCGACATCGCCTCGGCCGCGCAGCATCTGCATGCGCGGGGGATCGTCCATGGCGATCTCTACGCGCACAACATCCTGTGGCATGCCCAAGGGGGCGGCCGGCTCGGCGACTTCGGCGCCGCGTGGCTCACCGGTGCGCTCGATGCGAAGCAGGCGCGGGCATTCCAGGCCCTGGAGGTGCGCGCCTTCGGCTGCCTGCTGGAAGAGCTTCTGCAGCGCTGCACCGACACGCCGCCGCAGGAGACGGTCGCTCTGAAGGAGCGCTGCCTCGACGCCGACGCGGCGGCACGCCCCACCTTCGCCGAAGTCCTGTCCGTGCTGCAGAGGCACGCGCCTCGCCCATGACCCGCCGCCGGCCGCCACGGATGCCGCTGCCCACGCGCGAGGGCGTGGGCCCGAGCTGCATCGGCCTGCCGCACGGTACATGGCCGACCATCGCCGAGTTCCTGATCGAGCGCTTTCCCGTCATCACGCCCCAAGCCTGGATGGAGCGCATCGAAGCGGGAGAGGTCGTCGACGAGCACTGCGTGCCCGTGACCGCCACGCGTCGCTACCAGTCGCCGCTGCGCGTGTACTACTACCGCACGCTCGACGGCGAGGCGAGCATTCCCTTCGAGGAGGAGGTCGTCTTCCAGGACGACCAGCTGCTGGTCGTCGACAAGCCGCCCTTCGTGCCCGTGACGCCCAAGGGCAAGTACCTCAAGGAAAGCCTGCTGGTGCGCCTCAAGCGCAAGCTGGGGCTCGACGACCTCGTGCCGCTGCACCGCATCGACCGCAGTACCTCGGGGCTGGTGCTGTTCTCGGTGAAGCCCGCCACGCGCGGCGCCTACCAGTCGCTGTTTCCCGAGCGCCGCATCGCCAAGCACTACGAGGCCGTGGTGCCGTGGCATGAGGGCGTGTCGTCGGTGCCGGAGGTCTACCGCAGCCGCCTCGTGGACGACGACCATTTCATGCGCGTGCGAGAGGAACCCGGAGAGCCCAACTCCGAGACCCGCATCGAAGTGCTGAACGTGCAGGACGGCCTTGCGCTGCTGCGGCTGTCGCCCATCACCGGCCGCAGGCACCAGCTGCGCGTGCACTGCCTGGCGCTGGGCATGCCGATCGTGAACGACCCGATCTACCCCGTGCTGCTGCCCGAGGGCGCCGACGACTTCGCCCGGCCCATGCAGCTGCTCGCGCGTTCGCTTTCGTTCGCCGACCCCGTGACGGGGGAGCAGCGCAGCTTCGCCAGCCGCCGCAGCCTGCTGCTGACACCGAAGTGACGCGCGCGCGGCGCCGCGCGCAATAAGCTCGGTTTCCTGAACCCGATCACTCATTCAGGAGACATCCGCACCATGGACACCACCCAACTCTTCTCGCTGAAGGGCCGCACCGCGCTCATCACCGGCGGCTCGCGCGGCATCGGCCGCATGATCGCCGAGGGCTTCCTCGCGCAGGGCGCGCGCGTCTACATCTCGGCGCGCAAGGCCGCGGCCTGCGACCAGACGGCGAAGGAGCTTTCGGCATTCGGGCACTGCGTTTCGCTGCCGGCCGACGTGTCGACGCTCGAGGGTGCGCAGGCGCTGGTCGATGCCTATGCGAAGCACGAAGGCTCGCTGGACATCCTGGTGAACAACGCCGGCGCTGCCTGGGGCGCGCCATACGAGGAGTTCCCCGAAAGCGGCTGGGACAAGGTGGTCGACCTGAATCTGAAGACGCCGTTCTTCCTGACCAAGGCCCTCACCCCGATGCTCAAGAAGGCCGCGACGGACCACCTGGCGAAGGTGATCAACATCGCCTCGATCGACGGGATCTCGATCAATCCGCAGGAGACGTACTCCTATGCGGCCAGCAAGGCGGGCTTGATCCAGCTGACTCGCCGGATGGCGCTGCGGCTGGCGCAGGACCGCATCGTGGTCAGTGCGATTGCGCCCGGGGCGTTTGCTTCGGATATGAACAAGGTGGCTCGTGACCACGGGGATGAGATCAAGGGGCGGATTCCTGCGGGGCGCATCGGGGTGCCGGAGGACATGGCGGGGGCTGCGATCTACCTGGCTTCCAGGGCTGGGGACTATGTGATGGGGTCTACGTTGGTGGTGGATGGGGGGGTTACTCACGCTCGGTGAGTTGGTTGTTGTTGCTGCTGGCTGCTTGCTTCCCGGGGCCGGGACTCGCCCCGGCGGGCGACCTACTTTTCTTTGCTTCGCCAAAGAAAAGTAGGCAAAAGAAAGGCGACCCCGCTGTCTGCGACCCCTTCGCTGCGCTACGGGGCAACCTGCGGTGCTCGCGCTTCGCGGGGTCTCGCCCAAACTCGCTTCGCTCAGACAAGGGCGAGCCCTGATCCGCGAAACGCTGCGCTCCTCGGCGCAGCCAGAGGGGAGGGGAGAGGGTCGGGCCATCGCGTTGCTCGGCCTCCAAGGCACTGCAGGCGCTGCGCGCCTGCAGTGCTTGGAATGAATTGCGGGATCGCTCCGTGTCGTTTCGAGGGGCGCTTGCTGGTGGTATCCAGCGGTGCCGGGAACCGAGAGACGTCTTGCGCATCGCGACCGCATCAGCATCTCACCCAAGACAACGAGCCTGAACACAGGCTCGAAATCAATCCGAGGCCCGAATCCCTGGCCGAGCAAAGCGAAGGCCCGTCCAGGCCGTTCCCAAAGCCGAGCGAAGCGATGGCGCGTGTCTCTCCCTTCTGGCTGCGCCGAGGAGCGCAGACGTAGGAGGGACAAGGGCCGCAGCTGTCTGAGCGCAACGCAGTGGAGCGAGTTCTGCGGACCCCCTCCTACGTCGAGCACCGCAGGTTGCCCGTAGCGAAGCGAAGGGACGCAGACAGCAGGGTCGCCTTTCTTTTGCCTACGTTTCTTTGGCGAAGCAAAGAAAAGTAGGTCGGCCGCCGGGCCGAGACCCGGCCTCGGGAAGCAAACACTCAAAAGCTTCTCGTCAAGGCAAAAGCCTTCCGGGGCCCCCGGGAGGCAACCACCCCACAGCGTCAAATCAAGCCAAACGCTAGCGCAATGAGTTAGCAAAAGGCCAAGACCCGACCTCGGCAGAAGAAGCCAGCCCAACAGCCGATTGCTACCATCAAGGCCAGTCCCCAAGTCAGGCCCCAAAAAGCAATGCCCTCCTTCCCCTTCTCAGCAGTCCTCTTCGACTGTGACGGCGTCCTCGTCGACTCCGAACCCATCACCAACCGCGTCCTCGCCGAAATGCTCGGCGAGCTGGGCTGGCAAATCACCACCGAAGAATCGATGAACACCTTCACGGGCAAGGCCGTGAAGGACGAAGCCGCACTGATCGAGCAGAAGACCGGCTTCAGGATCACCGACGATTGGCTCAAGACCTTCCGCGCCCGGCGCAACGAGGCCCTGGAGCGCGACCTCGTCGCGATTCCGCGCGCCCCCGAAGCCATCCGCGAGATCCACGCCAGGCTCGACGGCCGGATCGCCTGCGCCTCGGGCGCTGACCGCCACAAGGTGGAACTGCAGCTCGCCAAGGTCGGGCTGCTGGAGTACTTCGAAGGGCGCATCTTCAGCGGCCACGAGATGCCGCGCTCCAAGCCGCACCCCGACGTGTACCTCGCGGCGGCCAAGGCGCTGGAGGTGGAGCCCGGGCGCTGCGCCATCGTCGAGGACACGGTCACCGGGGCGATGGCCGGTGTGGCGGCGGGTGCGACGGTGTTCGGCTACAGCACAGGCGAATCGGGCCACAGCGGACCGGGGCCGCTGCTGAGCGTGGGGGCGGTGAGGGTGTTCAGCGACATGTCCGAATTGCCTGCGCTGCTTTCTGGGTACGGACTGCAGGCCGCCTGAGTTTCTGTTGGAATGCAGGGAGACTGGCCAGCTCCCGAACACACGAGACGGAAGGCCGGCCCGCAGGAAGCAAGGAACCAAGCACCCATGACCTCCGAATACAAAACCGAGCAGCCCGACCGCAGCGAGATCGACGCGCTCACCGGCCCCGCCGTGGTCGAGTTCGGCACCAACTGGTGCGGCATCTGCAAGGCGGCCCAGCCGAACATTACCGAAGCGTTCGCCAAATACCCGAACGTGCGCCGCATCAAGGTGGAGGACGGCAGCGGCCGGCCGCTGGGCCGCTCGTTCAACGTGCGGCTGTGGCCCACGCTGGTGTTCATGCGTGACGGCAAGGAGGTCGCGAAGCTGGTCCGTCCGGAAGACAGCAAGTCGATCGCCGATGCGCTGGCGCTGATCGATCAGCCGGCCTGAAGCTTCACGCGATCCATCGGCGCGACGCGGCAGCAGTCTCATGAACACCGAACTGCATCGGCTCGCGAAGACGGCCGATCTCGACGCGCAGGCGCACACGCAACTGCGGCTGCGTTTCGGCCATGCATGCGCACAGCGCGTGCGGCACCTGCTGGAGTCGCCCGAGGCCGTGGAAGGGCTGGACGTGCTGGGCGCATTCCTCGAGGGCAAGGCCGATTCCGCCGCCCTGGCATCGGCCGAACAGCGGATGGCCTTGGTGGCCGGCAGCCATCCGGGTTCCCGCTCCATCGACGGAACGGCGCACGCAGCGGTCTCCGCGACCTATGCCGTTTACCAGGCCGTCGCTGGCCGCGCGCTGCAGGCCGCCGAATACGCGGCCTATGCGACCGTCTACGCATACGGCGCCTACGCCATCACCGATCCCGACGCCTTCGCCGAGGAGTTCGCGTGGCAGGTCTCGACGTTCGATCGGCTCCTGCGCGAAGAGCAGCCCCTGTCGATGCGAGCCGGCTGAAATCGCACCAGTCATCGACCGAGAAAATCTGCGCTAAATCCGCAGAAGAAACCAAGACCGTCTTTCGGTTTTTCCTTTCGCGAAACCTTCGCGCCCT
This sequence comes from Variovorax atrisoli, assembly GCF_014195185.1. Taxonomy (NCBI): domain Bacteria; kingdom Pseudomonadati; phylum Pseudomonadota; class Betaproteobacteria; order Burkholderiales; family Comamonadaceae; genus Variovorax; species Variovorax atrisoli. Next base: position 53,690 of record NZ_JACIBG010000009.1, read on the forward strand.
CTGCGTACGGCTGTCCGATCCCGACCCCGACCCCGACGCAGCTCCCTACTTGTCCCGCAGCCTGAAGTCCCGCGGCGCCTGCCCCGTCCACTGCTGGAAGGCACGCGAGAAGCTCTTCTCGTTGCGGAAGCCCACTGCCAGCGCCACCTGCTTGATCGGCCGCGTGGTGCGGCGCAACTGCTCGATGGCCATCTCGTGGCGCACTTCGTTCTTTAGCGCCTGCAACGAGGTGCCTTCCTCGTGCAGCTGGCGGTGGAGCGTGCGGCCCGACACGTTGAGCAGCGCGGCCAGCGCCTCCGCGGTGGTGGCTTCGCCAGCGCGCGAGCGCAGCAGCTCGCGCACGCGCTGGCCCAGCAGGCGGTCGCGGCGGTATTGAAGGATGGTGAGCGGCAGCGCGCGCTTGAGCATGGTGCGCAGCGCGCGTTCGTCGCGCTGCAGCGGCAGGGCGAGGTAGCGCTCGTCGAAGGCGATGCCGGCCTGCGGCGCGCCGAAGCGCACGTCGGGCGTGAACATCAGCGGATAGGCGTCGCTGTGCGGCGGCGCAGCGAACGGAAAGCTCGCGTGGCGCAGCGAGATGCGCGAATCGATGGCCCAGCACATGTAGCCGTGCACGAAGCGCAGGATGGTCACCAGGCAGAACTCGCGGAAGGCGGGATCGAGTGCGCGGTGCTCCGCGATGCGAAGCGTGGCCAGGCCGCCGGCCACGTCGAGCGACAGGCCGATGTCGTCGGTCAGCAGCCGGTGGTGGCGGCACCAGCGCTTGAGGGCCACGCCCAGGTTGGGCGAGCTCAGCGAGGCGCGGCACAGCATGCCGTAGCTGCCCCAGGGCAGGCGCCGCGTGAACCAGCCGAGCGTCTCGTCGTCGAGCTCCTGCATGGCGTGGCTCGACAGCGCCTCGAATTGCGCGGCAGTGACCCGTGCGCCCGGCCGGGTCAGTTCGCGCGGCGTGATCTGTGCCGCCTTCAGGGCCTCGGCGGGGTCCTTGCCGTACCCCTCGTAGGCCTGCACGATGGCTCTCACGAACGCCATCGGCGTGACGGCGCGGGTGGGGCGGAGGAACGACGGATGGGACATGACTCGGCGGGCGGCTCGTGGCGCAATTTGCAACCATTGTGGCGCCAATTGAGGCACGGCGAAGCGTAAGCTGCGGTCTTTCAAGCAAGCGCCATTCCGCGCGGGTAGCTCTGCGCGCCGACCTCAGAGGAGACAAGACCCATGCACGATCCCGGACTGAACTTCGACCTGGGCGAGACCATCGACTCGCTGCGCAGCGCGATCCAGGACTTCGCCGCCAACGAGATCGCACCCCGCGCCGTCGACATCGACCGCGAGAACCTGTTCCCGCACGACCTCTGGAAGAAGCTCGGCGACCTCGGCCTGCACGGCATGACGGTGAAGGAGGAGTACGGCGGCACCGAGCTGGGCTACCTGGCCCACATCGTGGCCATGGAGGAGGTCTCGCGCGCGTCGGCCTCGGTGGGCCTGTCGTACGGCGCGCACTCCAACCTGTGCGTGAACCAGATCCACCGCAACGGCAGCGAGGCGCAGAAGAAGAAGTACCTGCCCAAGCTGGTGAGCGGCGAGCACGTGGGCGCGCTGGCCATGAGCGAGCCCAACGCCGGCTCCGACGTGGTGAGCATGAAGCTCAAGGCCGAGAAGAAGAACGGCTACTACGTGCTCAACGGCGGCAAGATGTGGATCACCAACGGCGGCGATGCCGACACGCTGGTGATCTACGCCAAGACCGAGCCCGAGATGGGCGCTCGCGGCATGACGGCTTTCATCGTCGAGAAGAGCTTCAAGGGCTTCTCGGCCGGCACCAAGCTCGACAAGCTGGGCATGCGCGGCTCCAACACCTTCCCGCTGTTCTTCGACAACTGCGAGGTGCCCGAAGAGAACGTGCTCGGCGGCGAAGGCATGGGCGCCAAGGTGCTGATGAGCGGCCTCGACTACGAGCGCGCCGTCCTCTCGGGCGGCCCGCTGGGCATCATGGCCGCATGCATGGACGCGGTGATCCCCTACATCCACGAGCGCAAGCAGTTCGGCCAGAGCATCGGCGAATTCCAGCTGATGCAGGGCAAGATCGCCGACATGTACTCGACCTGGCAGGCCACGCGCGCCTACGTCTACGCCGTGGGCAAGGCCTGCGACCGCAACGACCATGCGCGCACCTTCCGCAAGGACGCGGCCGGCGCCATCCTCTACTCGGCCGAGAAGGCGACGTGGATGGCCGGCGAGGCGATCCAGGCGCTGGGCGGCGTGGGCTACACCAAGGAGTTTCCGGTCGAGCGACTGTGGCGCGACGCGAAGCTGTACGAGATCGGCGCGGGCACGAGCGAGATCCGGCGCATGCTGATCGGCCGCGAGCTTTTCGCAGAGACGGCCTAGGATGTTTTTCTCCCTCCCCCTCTGGGGGAGGGCTGGGGTGGGGGCAAGCAGCGTCGAATGAGGCATTGCGCCGAACCAGCGCCGCCTGCCCCCATCCCCACCTTCCCCCAGAGGGGGAAGGTGCCAGACAAGGAGACAAGGAAGGAAATGAGCATGACCGCTGCATTGACCGAGAGCTACGGCAAGGGCGCCACCGACGTCCCCCTCATCGAACAGACCATCGGCGACTTCTTCGACGACATGGTCGCGAAGCAGCCCGATCGAGAGGCGCTCGTCAGCCGCCATGAAGGCAGGCGCTACACCTACCGCGAACTGCAGGCCGAGTCGAACCGCCTCGCCAGCGCGCTGCTGAAGCTGGGCCTCGTGCCCGGCGACCGCGTCGGCATCTGGTCGCACAACAACGTGCCATGGGTGCTGATGCAGATCGCCACCGCGAAGGCCGGCCTGATCCTGGTCAACATCAACCCGGCCTACCGCACCTCCGAGCTCGAATACGCGCTCAACAAGGTCGGCTGCAAGGCGCTGGTGACGATGGCGCAGTTCAAGACCAGCGACTACCTCGGCATGCTGCGCGAGCTGGGCCCCGCGAAGCTGCCGCAGCTGGCCCACACCTTCTGGATCGATGCGAAGCCCGGCGAGGGCGAGGAGCAGCCCGGCATGCAGCGATTCTCGCAGCTGCTCGCGAGCGGCGACGCCAGCGACCCGCGCGTCGCGCAGGTGCAGAAGACGCTGAAGGCCACCGATCCGATCAACATCCAGTTCACCAGCGGCACCACCGGCTTCCCGAAGGGTGCGACGCTCACGCACCGCAACATCCTGAACAACGGCTTCTTCATCGGCGAGTGCATGAAGCTCTCGCCAGCCGACAGGCTGTGCATCCCGGTGCCGCTGTACCACTGCTTCGGCATGGTGCTGGGCAACCTGGCCTGCCTCACGCACGGCTCGGCCATCGTGTACCCGAACGACGGCTTCGACCCGCTGACGGTGCTGGAGACGGTGCAGGCCGAGAAGTGCACCGCGCTGCATGGCGTGCCTACGATGTTCATCGCCGAACTCGACCATCCGCGCTTCAAGGAATTCGACCTCTCGACGCTGCGCACCGGCATCATGGCGGGCTCGCCGTGCCCCATCGAGGTGATGAAGCGCGTGGTCAGCGAGATGCACCTTGGCGAGATCACCATCGCCTACGGCATGACCGAGACCAGCCCCGTGAGCTGCCAGAGCAGCACCGACACGCCGCTGGACCGCCGCGTGTCGACCGTGGGCACGGTGCAGCCTCACCTGGAGGTGAAGATCGTCGACCCCGAGACCGGCGCGGTCATGCCGCCGGGCAAGTCGGGCGAGCTGTGCACGCGCGGCTATTCGGTGATGCACGGCTACTGGGACGACGAGGCGAAGACCCGCGAGGCCATCGACGCCGAGCACTGGATGCACACCGGCGACCTCGCCACCATGGACGCGGAGGGCTACGTCAACATCGTCGGCCGCATCAAGGACATGGTGATCCGCGGTGGCGAGAACATCTACCCGCGCGAGATCGAGGAGTTCCTCTACCGCCATCCGAAGGTGCAGGACGTGCAGGTGGTCGGCCTGCCCGATCCCAGGTACGGCGAGGAGCTGTGCGCGTGGATCATCGTCAAGCCCGGCCAGAGCGCCACCGAAGACGACATCCGCGAGTTCTGCAAGGGCCAGATCGCACACTACAAGGTGCCGAAGTACATCCGCTTCGTCGCCGAGTTCCCGATGACCGTGACCGGCAAGATCCAGAAGTTCAAGATCCGCGACGAGATGAAGGCGCAGCTGGGGCTGGACGAGGCTCGTACTGCATGAAGACGGATGCCGGACGCGCAGGGCTCGAAGGTTTCGCGAAAGACGCGAAAGGACGACCAGACCGTTCGACTGAATTCTTCGCGTCCTCTGCCTCCTGCCCCCGAATTTGATTCCAACATGACCCAACTCGAAACCAAACTCAACGCCCGCTCGGCGGACTTCCAGGCCAACGCCTCTGCCATGCGCGCACTGGTCGACGACCTGCGCGCACAGTTCGCGAAAGTGGAGCAGGGCGGCGGCGAGGCCGCGCGCGCCAAGCACACGGCACGCGGCAAGCTGCTGCCGCGCGACCGCGTGGCCGAGCTGCTCGACCCGGGCACGCCCTTCCTGGAGATCGCGCCACTGGCCGCGCATGCGATGTACCTCGACGGCAAGGGCGTGGAGTCCGCGCCGGGCGCCGGCATCATCGCGGGCATCGGCCGCGTGAACGGCGTGGACTGCATGATCGTGTGCAACGACGCGACGGTGAAGGGCGGCACCTACTACCCGATGACGGTGAAGAAGCACCTGCGCGCGCAGGAGATCGCCGAGCAGAACCGCCTGCCGTGCATCTACCTCGTCGACTCGGGCGGCGCCAACCTGCCGAACCAGGACGAGGTGTTCCCCGACCGCGAGCACTTCGGCCGCATCTTCTACAACCAGGCCAACATGAGCGCCCAGGGCATCCCGCAGATCGCGGTGGTGATGGGCTCGTGCACGGCCGGCGGCGCCTACGTGCCGGCGATGAGCGACGAATCGATCATCGTGAAGAACCAGGGCACCATCTTCCTGGGCGGCCCGCCGCTGGTGAAGGCTGCCACAGGCGAAGTGGTGACGGCCGAGGACCTGGGCGGCGGCGACGTGCACACGCGCCTGTCGGGCGTGGCCGACCACCTCGCGCAGAACGACCTGCATGCGCTGGCGCTCGCGCGCGCGGCGGTGGCGAACCTCAACGCCAAGGCCGCACCAGCCCCGGCGAAGGCCGAGGTGCGCGAGCCCGCGTACCCGCGCGAGGAGCTCTATGGCGTGATCCCCACCGACACGCGCAAGCCCTTCGACGTGCGCGAGATCATCGCGCGCATCGTCGACGGCAGCGAGTTCCACGAGTTCAAGGCGCGCTTCGGCGCCACGCTGGTCTGCGGCTTCGCCGAGATCGAGGGCATGCCGGTGGGCATCGTCGCCAACAACGGCATCCTGTTCTCCGAATCGGCGCAGAAGGGCGCGCACTTCATCGAGCTGTGCTGCCAGCGCAGGATTCCGTTGGTGTTCCTGCAGAACATCACCGGCTTCATGGTGGGCCGCAAGTACGAGAACGAGGGCATCGCGCGCCACGGCGCCAAGATGGTGACCGCCGTGGCCACCGCCAACGTGCCCAAGTTCACCATCATCATCGGCGGCAGCTTCGGTGCCGGCAACTACGGCATGTGCGGCCGCGCGTACAGCCCGCGCTTCCTCTGGATGTGGCCCAACGCGCGCATCAGCGTGATGGGCGGCGAGCAGGCCGCGAGCGTGCTCGCCACCGTGAAGCGCGACGGCATCGAGGGCAAGGGCGGCAGCTGGAGCAAGGAAGAGGAAGAAGCCTTCAAGGCGCCGATCCGCCAGCAGTACGAAGACCAGGGCCACCCCTACTACGCCACTGCGCGGCTGTGGGACGACGGCATCATCGATCCGGCCGACACGCGCCGCGTGCTGGCGCTGGGCCTGGCCGCTTCGCGCAACGCGCCGGTGCCGGAGCCGAAGTTCGGCATCTTCCGGATGTGAGGCGATGACGCTCGCGCCCATGATCGGCTCAAGGATTCGGCGGATGGCGGCCCTGCTCGGGCTTGCCGCTGCCGCGCTGGCATGCACGCAGGCGCTGGGCGCGGCTGCGCTGCCGGAATCGGTGGTGATGGTGCCGAAGAAGTCCGGCCTGTTCACGACCGAGCTGGAGACCACGATCTACCGGCCCGATGGCGCCGGGCCGTTTCCGATCGCCGTGATCAACCACGGCAAGGCTGGGGGCGATCCGCGCTTCCAGGGCCGCTACAGGCCGCTGGGTGCGGTCCGCTTCTTCCTGGCTCGAGGCTACGCCGTGGTGGTGCCGATGCGGCAGGGCTTCTCCAAATCTTCCGGCAGCTACATCGGCGGCGGCTGCAACGTGGAGAGCAATGGCCGCGAGCAGGCCGGTGACGTTGCTGCCGTTCTCGACTACGTGACGGCGCAACCCTGGGCCGACAAGACGCGCATCGTGGTGGCAGGCCAGTCGCATGGCGGCTGGACCACGCTGGCCTTCGGCACGCTGGACTATCCGGGCGTGAAGGGGCTGATCGACTTCGCCGGTGGGCTCAAGCAGGAGCAATGCGTCGGCTGGCAGCAGGGCCTGATCGGCGCGGCCGGCAGCTACGGCAAGCAGACCGGCGTGCCTTCGCTCTGGTTCTACGGCGACAACGACAGCTACTTCCCGCCCTTCGCATGGAAGGGCATGCACGAGAGCTACACGGCTGCGGGCGGCAAGGCGAGGCTGATCGCCTTCGGCACCTTCGGAGGCGACTCGCATTCGATGTTCGGTGCTGCTGACGGCGCACGCATCTGGCAGCCTGAGGTCGCCAGGTTCCTGCGCGAGATCGGCCTGCCCGACGAACCGCGCGCGGAGTTCGCGCGCTACGAAGCGGAACCGCCGATGCCGGCCAGCGGCTATGCGGCGCTCGATGAGATGGAACGCCTGCCGGACCAGAGCGCAGCCGCGCTCGATGGCTACCGCGTCTTCCTGGGCAAGTCGTCTCCCCGCGCCTTCGCCGCCAGCGCGCAGGGCGGCTGGGGCTCCGCCTGGGGCGGAGAGGATCCGCGCGGCCGCGCCATGGAAAGCTGCGCGCGCAAGGCGCGGTCCGGCGGATGCCAGCTCTATGCCGTCGACGGCAACGTCGTCTGGAAATCGACACCATGAACGAATACACCAAGCTCCAACTGAACTTCGAAGGCGCCATCGCCCGCATCTGGCTCGACCAGCCCGATGCGCGCAACGCCTTCGACGACGTCGTCATCGCCGAACTCACGCGTGCCTTCACCGAAGCCGGTGCCGCGCCGCAGGTCAAGGCCGTCGTGCTGGGCGCGAACGGCCCGGCCTTCTGCGCGGGCGCGAACCTCAACTGGATGCGCCGCATGGCCGACTACACGCGCGACGAGAACATCGCCGACGCGGGCAAGCTGGCCGCGATGCTGCGCACCATCGCCGAGTGCCCCAAGCCGACGATCGCGCGCGTGCAGGGCGATGTGTACGCGGGCGGCATGGGCCTCGTTGCCGCATGCGACATGGCGGTGAGCGTCGATACCGCCTGGTACTGCCTGAGCGAAGTGAAGATCGGCCTCGTGCCCGCGACCATCAGCCCGTACGTGCTGCGCACGATGGGCACGCGCGCCTCGCAGCGCTACTTCCTCACGGCAGAGCGCTTCACCGCGGCGGAGGCGCATCGGATCGGCTTCGTGCACGAAGTGGCGAGCGCGGACGCGCTCGATGCGAAGGTCGACGAGCTCGTGAAAGCACTGACCGGTGCGAGCCCTGCCGCGGTGCGCGCCTGCAAGCAGTTGATCGCCGACGTGGCCGGCCGCGAGATCGACGATGCGCTGATGGCGAAGACTGTCGAGGGCATCGCCGACATCCGCGCGAGCGACGAAGGCCGCGAAGGCGTGCAAGCCTTCCTGCAGAAGCGCAAGCCCTCGTGGCTCGAAGCGAACAAGTCCTGAAGACCCATCCTCCGGAGGTCGCGCCATGAACACCAGCCTCGACATGCCGCAGCTGCTCGCACTGGCCGCTGCCATCGGCTGGGCCAGCGGCGTGCGGCTCTACCTGGTCGTGCTGCTGACGGGCCTGGCCGGCTACTTCGGCTGGGTGCCGCTGCCGGGCGGGCTGCAGTTGCTGGCGCATCCGGTGGTGATCGCAGCCAGCGGCTTCATGGTCTTCATCGAATTCTTCGCCGACAAGATCCCCGGCCTCGATTCGCTGTGGGACGTCGTGCACACGGCGATCCGCATCCCGGCGGGCGCGGCGCTCGCGGCCAGCGTGTTCGGTGTGGACCACGGCGTGATGGCGATCGTCGCGGCGCTGCTGGGCGGCAGTTTCGCGGCCACGGCGCATGCGGCCAAGGCCACGACGCGCGCGGCCATCAACACTTCGCCCGAGCCGTTCTCGAACGTCGGCGCCTCTCTGGCGGAAGACACGATGGTGCCCGCGGGGCTGTGGCTCGCGGTGGCGCACCCCTTCGTCTTCCTCGTGCTGTTCGTGCTGGTGCTTGTGGCGAGCGTGTGGCTCATCCGCAAGAGCTGGCGCTTCCTCAAGGCGCTGTTCGCCCGCGTGGCCCGCATCTTCAGCGGCCGGCCCGATCCGGGCGTGGTGCCCGCGTTTCAACTGAAAAAGAATCCTCCGGGAGACACTCCGAATGTTTAAGAAGATCCTCATTGCGAACCGTGGCGACCAGCCGCGAAGCGGCGCAGCGGCGAAACCAGATTGCCTGGCACGCGCAGCGTGCGCAGGCGATTCCACCGCGAAAGTCCACCATGTTTAAAAAAATCCTTATCGCCAATCGCGGTGAAATCGCCTGCCGAGTTGCCGCGACTGCCCGCCGCATGGCGATCCGCACGGTCGCCGTGTATTCCGATGCCGACGCGCACGCCAACCACGTGCGCGCCTGCGACGAGTCGGTGCACATCGGAGGCAGCGCGCCGAAGGACAGCTACCTGCGCTGGGAAAAGATCCTCGAGGCCGCCAAGGCCACGGGCGCAGAGGCTGTGCACCCGGGCTACGGCTTCCTGAGCGAGAACGAGGAGTTCGCGCAGGCCTGCGCCGACGCCGGGCTGGTCTTCATCGGCCCGCCGCCCTCGGCCATCAAGGCGATGGGCCTGAAGGCCGAGTCGAAGCAGCTGATGGAGAAGGCCGGCGTGCCGCTGGTGCCCGGCTACCACGGCCACGACCAGAACCCGCAGCTGCTGCAGCGCGAGGCGGACCGCATCGGCTACCCGGTGCTCATCAAGGCCAGCGCGGGCGGCGGCGGCAAGGGCATGCGCGCGGTCGACAAGGCCGAAGACTTCGCAGCCGCGCTCGCCTCGTGCCAGCGCGAGGCCATCAACAGCTTTGGCGACGACGCGGTGCTGATCGAGAAGTACGTGCAGCGCCCGAGGCACATCGAGATCCAGGTGTTCGGCGACACGCACGGCAACTACGTCTACCTGTTCGAGCGCGACTGCTCGGTGCAGCGGCGCCACCAGAAGGTGCTCGAAGAGGCGCCCGCGCCCGGCATGACGGAAGCGATGCGCAAGCAGATGGGCGAGGCGGCAGTGGCGGCAGCGCGCGCCGTGAACTACGTGGGCGCGGGCACTGTGGAGTTCATCGTCGAGCAGCGCGAGGGCGGCGAGATGAACTTCTTCTTCATGGAGATGAATACGCGGCTGCAGGTGGAGCATCCGGTGACCGAGGCCATCACGGGCCAGGATCTCGTCGAATGGCAACTGCGCGTGGCCTCCGGCGAGGCGCTGCCCGCGAAGCAGTCGGAACTGCAGATCCACGGCCATGCCATCGAGGCGCGCATCTGCGCCGAGAACCCCGACAACAACTTCCTGCCGGCCACAGGCACGCTGCGCGTCTACCGCAAGCCGCAGGCCACCGCCTTCCAGCGCAGCCGCGTACGCATCGACGACGGCGTGCGCGAGGGCGGCGAGATCTCGCCCTTCTACGACTCGATGATCGCCAAGCTGATCGTGCACGGCTCCACGCGCGAGGAAGCGCTGGCCCGGCTCGATGCGGCGCTGGCACAGGTGCAGATCGTGGGCGTGGCGACCAACGTGCAGTTCCTGCGCGGCATTTTGGCGACGCAGTCGTTCTCGAAGGCCAACCTCGACACCGCGCTGATCGAGCGCGAGCGGGCGGTGCTGTTCGACCGAGAGCCGCTGGGGCTGCCGCTGGCCGCGGCCGCCGCGATCACGCGCACGCTGATCGCCGAATGGCCCGGCAAGTTGCCCGAGCCCTTCGCGCGGCGCGACGGATGGCGCTCGCTGGGCGAGTACCGGCGGCACTTCGACTTCGAGTTCCGCGGTGCCGAACAGACCGCCGTGCTGACCTACAGGCGCGACGGCAGCCTGTGGCTCGAAGCCGGCGGTGCCGAAGGTCCGCTGGTCATCGGCCAGTTCCCGACCGGCGAGTTCGAGGTGGAGTTCGCAGGCAGCCGCCAGACGCTCGACGTGCACCTCGATGGCTCCGTGGCCCACGTCTTCGCCTCGAAGGGCGCGACGAAGATCACCGCCATCGACCGGCTGGCCCACGCGGGCGACACGCAGGCCGAAGGCGGCCGGCTCACCGCGCCGATGCCGGGCAAGGTGGTGTCCTTCGCAGTCAAGGCCGGCGACAAGGTCAGCCGCGGCCAGCCGCTGGCGGTGATGGAGGCCATGAAGATGGAGCACACCATCGCCGCGCCGGCCGACGGCACGGTGGAGGAGCTGATGTTCGCGCCGGGCGAGCAGGTGGCCGAGGGCGACGAACTGCTGCGCATGAGCGCGGCGGCGGTGGCGGCTGCCTGAAAAAAATTTAACCCCGTTGCGGGCGCCCCCCCGTATCAGCTGCGGTAGTCAACATTCAAGGGAACACCTTCCATGACCTATCGCATGCCCACTTTCTCCGTCCGCCGCCATGCGGGCATCGCCCTGCTGGCCCTTTTGGCCCTGTCGGCCGCGCTGTCGCTGGCGGGATGCAACCGCAACGGCGGCGAAACCGGCGTGGTCGCCGAATCGGCTCCGCCGCCGGCGCCCATGCAGGCCGCGGCCGGCTATGCCGGCGGCATGGCCATGAAGGACCAGCGCATGCGCTCGGTCGAGCCTGCCGCCGAGCCTTCGGCCTCCGAAGCACAACAGGACGGCACGCCCCTGCAGCGCTTCCTGGCCGTGCGCCAGGATCTGAGCGTCGAGGTGCCGGCCGAGCAACTGGCCGATGCCTGGGGCAAGGTGCGCGACCTGTGCGGTACGCTGAAGTGCGAGCTGCTGTCGTCGTCGCTGCTGCGCGAGACGCCGCAGCAGCCCGGCAATGCCATGCTGGAGATGCGCGTGGAGCCCGCCGACGTCGACAGGCTGCTCGGCGGCCTCGCCGGCGTGGCCAGCGTGGTCTCGCACACCACCACCAGCGAGGACAAGACCGCCGAGGTGATCGACGTCGAGGCCCGCATCAAGAACCGCACCGAGTTCCGCGACAGCCTGCGCACGATGCTGCGCGACACCGTCACCAAGCGCACCATGACCGACCTGCTGGCCATCCAGCGCACGCTGTCGGACACCCAGGCCGAGCTCGACGCCATCGCCACGCAGCGCAAGGTGCTGGCGCAGCAGACCAGCAAGCAGCACATCCAGATCCAGTTCACGGCCAAGCGGGCGCTGGTGAGCAGCGGCGACGGCTACAGCCCGATGCGCAATGCGCTGCGCAACGCGGGCTCGGTGCTGTCTGAAAGCGTGGGCTCGCTCATCACCTTCATCGCGGCGGTGCTGCCCTGGCTGCTGCTGGTGGTGCTGCCGCTGGGCTGGCTGGCGCGGGTGCTGTGGCGCCGCCGCCGCGCCAGCTAAGAATCAGTCAGTAAGATCGCGCACCTACCGCTTCAAGGCCTTTTGTTTTAAAGGCACCCATTCGCGCAGGAGCCTTCTTCCCGATGCCGGACCCGTTACGCCTCTATGTGGACGCCCAGTTCGTCAGCCCCTATGCCATGTCCGTGTACGTGGCGCTGCACGAGAAGCAACTGGACTTCCACATCTCCGCCGTCGACCTGGGGGCGCTGGAGCACCGGGCGGCCGGCTTCTCGCAGCTGTCCCTGACCCAGCGCGTGCCGACGCTGTTGCACGGCGATTTCGCGCTCTCCGAATCGTCCGCCATCACCGAGTACATCGACGAGACCTTCGCCGGCATCGCGCTGTATCCGCGCGACCCTCAGGCGCGCGCCCGTGCGCGGCAGCTGCAGGCCTGGCTTCGCAGCGACCTGATGGCGGTGCGCCAGGAGCGCTCCACGGAGGTGATCTTCTACGGCCCGGCCGGCGTGCCGCTGTCCGCAGCCGCCCACCATGCGGCCAAGACGCTCTTCCAGGTCGCACAGGCGCTGCTGCCCGAAGGTGCCGAGAACCTGTTCGGCGACTGGTCGATCGCCGACGTCGACCTGGCGCTGATGCTCAACCGCCTGGTCATGAACGGCGATGCCGTGCCGAAGCGGCTGGCGTCCTACGCCGACCGCCAGTGGCAGCGGCCCTCGGTGCAGCGCTGGGTGGCGCTGGAGCGGCCGCCGCGCTGAGCCTGCGGCGGCGGCGAATCCGTCAGCCCACCACCACTTCGCTGACCTGCGACACCGGCGCGATGTCGGTGTAGTTCTTCACGTCGCCCAGGATCTCCTTCGCGTGCGGGCCGAAGGACTTCTGGAAGGATTCGATCGATTCGGCGAAGACGTGGCACATGGCGACGTAGGCGGGCGCGGAGCCCGGCGCGCCGCCGGCGAGGCCCTTGTCGATGGTGTACGAGAGGCAGGCATCGCCCATGCGGGCCTTGAGCAGGGGCATGTGCTTGTCGCGGTAGTAGTCGTGATCGAACCGTGCGCCGGGGGTGTGGGGGTACATCACGCTGAACTTGATCATTGCAGGAGTCTCCGGAGGTGGGCGTTCGAGGATAGGAGATGGTCCATGCCCCCACAACCCGGGGGCGATGCCGGGGCGACGCGGGCGCGACCCGGCGCGAGCGTGGGCAGGCCCTAAGATGCGCGCCCATGCGAATCACCGTCTACCTCACCGACAACCGCCCCGAACCCTGGGTCGAAGGCCTGAAGGCCGAACTCCCCGATGCCGTCATCGAAGCCTGGAAGCCCGGCGCGCCGCAGGCCGACCATGCCGTGGTGTGGGCGCCGCCGCAGGAGTTCCTCGACGAGCAGCCGAAGCTGCGCGGCATCTTCAACATCGGCGCGGGCGTCGATGCGCTGCTCAAGCTGAAGGTGCCGGCGCACACGCGCATCGTGCGGCTCGACGACGCGGGCATGTCGGTGCAGATGGCCGAGTACGTCTGCCACACGCTGATCCGCCACTTCCGCGAGTTCGACGTCTACGAGGCCGATGCACGCGAGGGCAAGTGGAGCTACCGCAAGCCGAAGATGCGGCGCGACTTCCCGGTGGGCATCATGGGGCTGGGCGTGCTCGGCGAGCGCGTGGCGAAGGCCGTGGGCCAGTTCGAGTTCCCGGTGCTGGGCTGGAGCCGCTCGCCGAAGCAGATCGAGGGCGTGCGTGTGTTCAGCGGGGAGGCGCAGTTCGACGAGTTCCTGTCGTCCACGCGCGTGCTGGTCAACCTGCTGCCGCTGACCGATGCGACGCGCGGCATCCTCAACCGCGACACGCTGGGCAAGCTGAAGCCCGAGGGCTATCTCATCAGCATCGCGCGCGGCGGCCACCTGGTGGAGGACGACCTGATCCCGCTGCTTGACGCCGGCCGGCTCGCGGGGGCGACGCTCGACGTGTTCCAGGTCGAGCCGCTGCCTTCCGACCACGCCTTCTGGCGCCATCCGAAGATCACCGTGACGCCGCACGGCTCGGCGCGCACGCTGCGCGAGGAGTCCATCGCGCAGATCGCCGGGAAGATCCGCGCGATGGAGCAGGGGCTGCCGATCTCTGGCGTGGTCGATCCGGCGCGCGGCTACTGACGACGGGGGCACGGCCTCCCTCCGGGCCCGCCGGAGTGCATCGCGGGCAGGGGAAACCCTGAAACATTGATTTTTCACAAGTATGAAAATCTTTTCATGACTGTGAAAACTGCGTTTCGGGTGATCGAGATCGTCGAGCTCTTCGCCCGGGAGAAGCAGCCGCTGGCTCTTTCCGAGATGGCGCGGCTGCTCGACATGCCGGTGTCGAGCTGCCTGGGCCTGATCCGCACGCTCGAGGAGCAGGGCTACATGTACGAGACCGGCCGCCGCCAGGGCTACTACCCGACCGGCCGGCTGCTGGCGATGGCGCAGGTCATCGCCGCCCACGACCCGGTGCTCGACCGGGTGAAGGCCACGCTCGAGGAACTGCGCGACGCCGCGCGCGAGACGGTGGTCTTCGGCAAGTTCCGCGACGCGGGCCAGGTGGTGTACCTGGAGGTGCTGAGCGCGCCGCAGAGCATCCGCTACACGGCAGAGTCGGGCGAGACGCGCCCGGCCTACGCCAACTCCATCGGCCGCGCGCTGCTGTCCACGATGGACCCCGATGAGCGCCGCCGGCTGCTCGAAGGCGCGACGCTCGCGCCGCTGACCGACGCCACGCTCACCACTGCCGAGGCCATCGAGGCCGAGCTGCAGCGCTCCGCCGTCCGCGGCTGGTACGGCAACGTCGGCGAGAGCATTCCCGACCTGATCGGCCTGGCGTGGCCGCTGCGCATCGGCGGCGAGGCCTATGCCATTTCCGTGGCCGGCCCGCGCTACCGCATGGAGGCACGCATCGAGGAGATCGCCGCGATGCTGCGCTCCGCCTGCCTCGCCATCGAACCCAAGAACGAAAGCCCCCGATGACAGCAACGACCGCCGCAACCCCCCGCTATTTCGTCCGCGAAGCCGAGATCGCCGGCTACCACCCCGCCAACCACACCGGCACGCTGAACAAGCGCCTCATCGGCCCCGAGACCGTGGGCGCGAAGCAGCTCGAGGTGCTGGTGGGCCACATCCAGAAGGGCAAGGGCGCTCTGCCGCACGCGCACCCGGGCATCGAGCAGGTCTGCTACATGCTCGAAGGCCGCGCGGTCGCCGAGGTGGGCGGCCAGCGGCAGGAACTGCACCCGGGCGACAGCTGCTTCTTTCCCGCCGACGCGATGCACACCTTCACCGTGGTGAGCGACGAGCCGGTGCGCGTGCTGGTGATCTACAGCCCGCCCTACGAGGAATCGCCGGAGCGCGTGATCCGGCCCTGAGAACCGACAGCACAACAACCGGAGACAAAGCATGCAGACAACGAAGAACGCGACCGGGCAACCGGCCGCGATGGCGAACCGTCGCCGTTTCATTTCCATCGGCGCGGCCGCGGGCCTCGCGGGTGCCATGCCCTGGGCCTTCGCGCAGGACGGCTACCCCAGGCAGCCGATACGCATCGTCGTGCCCTTCGCCGCCGGCAGCGGCACCGACGCGGTGGCGCGCATCGCGGGGCAGATGCTCGGCGATGCGCTGAAGGGCTCGGTCATCATCGACAACAGGGCGGGCGCCAACGGCGTGATCGCGGCCGAGTACGTCGCCAAGGCGGCGCCCGACGGCTACACGCTGTTCATGACGACCAACACCACGCACTCGGCCAACCCGAGCCTGATGAAGTCGCTGCCCTACGACCCGGTGAAGGACTTCGCGCCGGTCAGCCGCATGGGCAACCTGCCCTTCATGCTGGTGGTGAACAACGACCTGCCCGTGAAGAGCGTGGCCGAGCTGCTGGCCTGGGGCCGCGCGCACCCGGGCAAGCTCACCTACGCGAGCGGCAACAGCACCGGCATCGTCAGCGGCGCCACGCTCTCGCGCATGAGCGGCGTGCCGATGCTGCACGTGCCCTACAAGAGCACGCCGCCCGCCATCGCCGACCTGATCGGCGGGCAGGTGTCGATGATGGTGGTCGACCTCGCCGCGGGCCTGGCCACGGTGAAGGCCGGCAAGATGCGCGCGATCGCCGTCACCACGCAGGAGCGCACCAAGCTCTTCCCCGAGCTGCCGCCGCTGGCCGACACGCCCGAGCTCAAGGGCTTCGACATCACCTCGTGGAACGGCGTGTTCGCGCCGGCCGGCACACCGCGCGACATCGTGCTGAAGCTCAACAAGGTGCTGGCCGAGATGGCGAACGGCCCGGTGTTCCGCGAGCGCGTGGCGAAGCTGGGCTTCGACGCCTTCGGCAGCACGCCGGAAGAGCTGGGCGCGTTCACCGTGTCGGAGCTGGCGAAGTGGAAGAAGCTGATCCAGGCCGCAGGCATTCAACCCGAATGAGCGAGCCGAATTTCTCCCTCCCCCGCTGGGGGAGGGCAGGGGTGGGGGCAAGCGGCGTACCCGATGGGCGCTCTGCCTGCCCCCATCCCAGCCTTCCCCCAGAGGGGGAAGGAGCCACGACCAAGACATGAACACCTCCGGACCTCTTCAAGGCATCCGCATCCTCGACCTCACGGCCGTGGTGATGGGCCCCTACGCCACGCAGACGCTGGGCGACCTCGGCGCCGACATCGTGAAGGTCGAGCCGCCCGGCGGCGACAACCTGCGCGCCGTCGGGCCGATGCGCAACCCGGGCATGGGGGCGATGGCGATGCACCTCAACCGCAACAAGCGCTCCATCGTGCTCGACCTCAAGCAGCCCGAGGGCCGCGAGGCCTGCCTGCGGCTCGCAGCGGGCTGCGACGCGCTGATCTACAACACGCGGCCGCAGGCGATGGCACGGCTCGGGCTCGGCTACGAGG
This sequence comes from Variovorax atrisoli, assembly GCF_014195185.1. Classification (NCBI taxonomy): domain Bacteria; kingdom Pseudomonadati; phylum Pseudomonadota; class Betaproteobacteria; order Burkholderiales; family Comamonadaceae; genus Variovorax; species Variovorax atrisoli. The sequence continues at coordinate 70,308 of NZ_JACIBG010000009.1, forward strand.
CGGTGTCGGCGGTGAACCCGAAGATCGTCTACCTCGGCGCCTTCGGCTATGGCGAGCAGGGGCCCTATGCAGGCAAGCCGGCCTACGACGACCTGATCCAGGGGGCGGCCGGCGTCGCCTCTCTCTTCGCGCAGCAAAGCGGCGGCGCGCCGCGCTATGCGCCCGTCACGCTGGCCGACCGCGCGGTGGGGCTGCAGGCGGCCATCGCGCTGCTCGCGGCCGTGCTGCACGCGCAGCGCACCGGCAAGGGGCAGGCGGCCGAGGTGCCGATGTTCGAGGCGCTGTCGCAGTTCGTGATGGGCGACCACCTCGGCGGCCACAGCTTCGAGCCGCCGCTGGGCCCCACCGGCTACGCGCGCCTGCTCGCGCCGCACCGCAAGCCCTACGCCACGGCCGACGGCTACCTCAGCGTGCTGATCTACAACGACAAGCACTGGCAGGCCTTCTTCGACGTGATCGGCCGGCCCGAGCTGCGCGGCTCGCCGATTTTCGGCACGCACACGGCGCGCGCCGCGAACATCGGCGCGGTGTATGCCTTCGTGGCCGAGGTGATGGCCACGCGCACCAGCGACGAATGGTTCGCCGCGCTGGCCGGCGCCGACATCCCGGTCGCGCGCCTGCACAGCACCGAGAGCCTGCTCGACGACCCGCACCTGCGCGCCGTCGGCTTCTATCCCGAGCTCGACCATCCGAGCGAAGGCCGCATCCGCACGCTCGCGCCGGTCGGCCGCTACAGCGCCACGCCGGCCGCCATCCGCCGGCCGGCGCCGCGCATCGGCGAGCAGAGCGTGGAGCTGCTGCGCGAGGCGGGCTATGGCGACGAGGCCATCGAACGCATGCTCGAGCGCGGCGTCACGCTGCAACCGGAACCCACGAAAGACAGCGAAGAATGAACTTCTCCCTCAACGAAGACCAGCGCTCGCTGGTCGCCGCCATCGAACGCCTCTGCGAGGACTTCCCCATCGACTACTGGCGCGACCACGACGACCGCGCCGTGTTCCCGCACGAGTTCCATCGCGCCGTGGCCGAGAGCGGCTGGCTCGGCATCGCCATGCCCGAGGCGCAGGGCGGCGCGGGGCTCGGCATCACCGAGGCGGCGCTGATGATGCGCGCCATCAGCGCATCGGGCGCGGGCATGTCGGGCGCGTCGTCGGTGCACATGAACATCTTCGGACTCAACCCGGTGGTGGTGTTCGGCAGCGAAGCGCAGCGCCAGCGCTTCCTGCCGCCGCTGATTGCGGGCACCGAGAAGGCCTGCTTCGCGGTGACCGAGCCCGATGCGGGGCTCGACACCACCCGCCTCAAGACGCAGGCCGTGCGCCAGCCCGGCGGCGGCTATCTGCTGCACGGCCGCAAGATCTGGATCTCGACCGCGCAGGTGGCCGACCGCATGCTGATCCTCACGCGCACCACGCCGCTCGACCAGGTGAAGAAGCCCACGCAGGGCCTCACGCTCTTCTACACGCCGCTGGACCGCAGCAAGGTCGAGGTGCGAGAGATCCACAAGCTCGGCCGCGCGGCGGTGGACTCCAACATGCTCTTCATCGACGGGCTTGAGGTGCCGGAGGAGGACCGCATCGGCGAGGAGGGCCGGGGCTTCGAGTACATCCTGCACGGCCTCAACCCCGAGCGCATATTGATCGCGGCGGAAGCCATCGGCATCGGCCGCGCCGCGCTGCGCATCGCCTCGCAGTACGCGCAGGAGCGCATCGTGTTCGGCCGCCCCATCGGCCAGAACCAGGGCGTTGCGCATCCGCTGGCGCGCGCCTGGGCCAACCTGGAGGCGGCCGACCTGATGATGCTCAAGGCCGCCACGCTCTACGACGCGGGCGAGCCCTGCGGCACCGAGGCCAACGCCGCCAAGTACCTCGCTGCAGAGGCGGCGCACGACGCCTGCCAGAACGCGGTGCTCACGCTCGGCGGCATGGGCTACGCGAAGGAATACCATGTGGAGCGTCTGCTGCGCGAGAGCTACATCCCGCGCATCGCCCCCGTCAGCCCGCAGATGATCCTGAACTTCATCGCCGAGAAGGCGCTGGGGCTGCCCAAGTCGTACTGATCTCTTCTCTCGAGCCATGAACACCGTCACCCGCCATCTCTTGATCCGCGGCCTCGTGCAGGGCGTGGGCTACCGCTGGTCGATGGTGCAGGCGGCCAGGCGGATCGGGCTGCGCGGCTGGGTTCGCAACCGGCGCGACGGCAGCGTGGAGGCGCTGGCGGCCGGCGAGGCTTCCGCGGTGGAGGAGCTGATCCGATGGGCGCGTCGCGGACCGCAGGGCGCGCGCGTCGATGCGCTCGACGCGGGCGAACCGGCTGGCGCCATCGCGGCCCAGGCGCTGCCCGACGGCTTCGAGCAGAGGGAGACGGCCTAGCAACAGCTGGCTGGCGCCATTTGCAACCTCGCAGGCGCGCATTGCTACCTTCCCCGACTGCCGCCGCGGACAGGGGATTTCCATGTGGCCGACAATCCAGGGCGGTCTTCCATCCTCCAGCGATACAAGAGACATCCCCATGAAACTCCCCACCAAAGTCCAGCTCGTCGACGTCGGCCCGCGCGACGGCCTGCAGAACGAGAAGCAGCCCGTGTCCGCCGAAGTGAAGATCGGCCTCGTGCACCGCCTGCAGGATGCGGGCCTGAAGGAGATCGAGGTCACCAGCTTCGTGAGCCCGAAGTGGGTGCCGCAGATGGCCGACAACGCCGAGGTGATGCACGGCATCGAACGCAGGCCCGGCGTGCGCTATTCGGTGCTCACGCCCAACATGAAGGGCTTCGAGGCGGCCATCGCCGCACCGCGCGAGGAGTGGCCCGACGAGATCGTGGTGTTCGGCGCGGCGAGCGAGGCCTTCAGCCAGAAGAACATCAACTGCTCCATCGCCGAGAGCATCGAGCGCTTCGCACCGGTGGTGGCCGCGGCGCTCGAAAAGGGCATCCAGGTGCGCGGCGCGATGTCGTGCACGGTCGGCTGCCCCTACGAGGGCGAGATCGCGCCGGCCAAGGTCGGCTACCTCGCCCAGCTGATGAAGGGCATCGGCGTGCAGCGCGTGGACGTGGCCGACACCATCGGCGTGGGAACGCCGCGCAAGGTGCAGGCAGCGATGGAGGCCACGCTGGCGCACTTCGGCGTCGACGCCATCTCCGGCCACTTCCACGACACCTACGGTCAGGCGCTGGCCAACACGCTGGCGGCGCTCGAGCTGGGCGTGTGGAACTTCCAGTCGTCCTCGGCCGGCCTGGGTGGCTGCCCCTACGCGAAGGGCGCGACGGGCAACGTGGCGACGGAGGACGTGGTCTACATGCTGCACGGCATGGGCATCGAGACCGGCATCGATCTCGACCGGCTCATCGACGCGGGCGTCTATATCAGCGAGGCACTCGGCCGCGAGCCGAACTCGCGCGCGTCGAAGGCCATCCGCACGAAGCGGGCCGGCTGAATTTCCTTGTCGATTGCTGTATTGAATGAAGGGGAGTAGGTAGTGGATCTGCATGTCTGGCTTGCATTCCTGGTGGCCAGTTGCGTCATCGCTGTGTCGCCCGGTTCTGGCGCTGTGCTCAGCATGAGCCACGGGCTCAGCTACGGTGTGCGGCGCACCACGGCGACCATCGTCGGGCTGCAGCTGGGGCTCGCGGTGATCCTGCTGGTGGCCGGGCTCGGCGTGGGCGCGGTGCTCACCGCCTCGGCCAGCGCCTTCCTGGTCGTCAAGGTGGTCGGTGCGTGCTATCTGCTGTGGCTGGGCTGGCGCCAGTGGCGCGCCCCCGTCGCGAAGATCGAGGGAGACGCGGCGGAGGCGGCCGAGCCCGACCTCAGCGCATCGCAGCGCGTGCTGCGCGGCTTCCTGACCAACGTGACCAACCCCAAGGGCATCGTCTTCATGGCGGCCGTGCTGCCGCAGTTCATCCAGCCGACCCGGCCCCTGTGGCTGCAGCTGCTGGTGCTGCTGGCCACGACGGTGATGGTCGACGTGACCGTGATGCACGGCTATGCCTGGCTGGCCGCGCGGCTGCAGGGCATGCTGCGCAGCGTGCGTGCGCGCCGGGCGCAGAACCGCGTCTTCGGCGGCGTGCTGATGGCCATGGGCGCGATGCTGTTCATGTTCAAGCGCAGCGCCTGAGGGCGCCCCTTCTCAGCCTGATAGATTCGAAGCCATCATGTGCGGATCCGAACTCCATAAGCTCCCCGAAGGCGTCCAGCGCGTTTCCCGCGCCCTGCAGGATGCCGGCCATCCCCATTCCCCACGCATGCTCGACGACGCCTGCCGCACTGCGCAGCAGGCGGCCGACGCGCTCGGCATCTCGGTCGGGCAGATCGCCAAGAGCATCATCTTCCGGCGCAAGAGCGACGAGTCGGCGGTGCTGGTCATCACCTCGGGCGACAAGCGCGTGGACGAGAAGAAGGTCGATGCGCTGGTCGGCAAGACCGGCCGTGCCGACGCCGACTTCGTGAAGTCGCGCACCGGCTTCACCATCGGCGGCGTGTCGCCCGTGGGCCACCTGACGCCGCCCGTGGTGCTGATCGACCGCGAGCTCTTCCGCTTCGAGGAGATCTGGGCGGCAGCCGGCCATCCGCACGCGGTGTTCCAGCTGCGCCCGCACGACCTCGAGAAGCTCACCGGCGCGCCGGTGGCCGACGTGGTGTGAACTTCGCGGAAGCCGAGACGCTGGCCGAACGAGCCGTGGCGGTGCAGGCCGCGGCGGGCGACGTGCCTTCGCCGTGCTGCTCGGTCTGCCGCATGGATCGCCTGAGCGGCTTCTGCGAAGGCTGCCTGCGCACCATCCCCGAGATCGCGGGCTGGAGCAAGATGGAAGACGAGACCCGGCGCCACGTGTGGCGGGCGATCGAGCTGCGGGCCAAGGCCGGCATCTGGCGCGTGCCCGCGGCGAATCCAGGAGACAGCAGCCCATGAAGCACATCGACTTCCATCTCGACTTCATCTCTCCGTATGCGCATCTCGCCTTCGAGCACCTGCCGCAGGCGCTCGAGGGGCTGAGCTACAGCGTCGCCTACAGGCCGGTGCTGCTGGGCGCGCTGCTCAAGCAGCACGGCCAGCTCGGACCGGCGGAGATTCCGTCGAAGCGCAGCTGGACCTATCGCCACGTGCTCTGGCTCGGCCGCACCCACGGCATCGAGATCCGCATGCCGGCCTCGCATCCCTACAACCCGCTGGCGCACCTGCGGCTGGCGGTCGCCACGAGCGACGACGGCACCATCAGCCGCCTTGTGGCCGAGACCATCTTCCGCCACGTCTGGCGCGGCGGCGAGGAAGCCGCGGACCCGGCGCGCCTTGCCGCGCTCACCGGGCAGCTCAAGCCCAAGCGCGACGCGAACAGCGACGAGAGCAAGGCCCTGCTCAAGCGCAACACGGACGAGGCCCTGCAGCAGGGCGTCTTCGGCACGCCGACCTACGTGGTCGACGGGCGCCTGTTCTGGGGCTTCGACGGCCTGCAGATGCTGCGCGCCTACCTCGCGGGCGACGCGTGGTTCGACGGCCCGGACTGGGCTTCGTCCGACCAGCGCCCGGCCTTGCTGCGCAGCAGCAAGCCCGCCTGAGGACAAACCCGCGGTACGCGGGAAAGCGCCCCGATTTCCTACAGGCTGAAACGAGCCGCGCGGGTTTCACCCTAGAACGTAAGCGCCGGTTCAGTTTCGCGAAAGGATCGGGTCAGTCGCGTCTCCAAGAATGCCTTCACGGTCCCGGATGCCGGGTGCCGCAATGAACGCAAACACAGGAGACGACCAATGGCAGCCACACTAGATTCGAGGGGAGTGCCGCACCCGGCCCCCCGGCCCATGTCCTCGGAGGAGAAGAAAGTCATCTTTGCCTCCTCGCTCGGCACCGTGTTCGAGTGGTACGACTTCTACCTCTACGGCTCGCTGGCCGCGATCATCGCGAAGCAGTTCTTCAGCGGCCTCGATGCGGGCGCTGCCTTCATCTTCGCGCTGCTGGCCTTCGCGGCGGGCTTCCTGGTGCGTCCGTTCGGCGCTATCGTGTTCGGCCGGCTGGGCGACATGATCGGTCGCAAGTACACCTTCCTGGTGACCATCCTGATCATGGGCCTGTCGACCTTCATCGTCGGCCTGCTGCCGAGCTACGCGACCATCGGCGTCGCGGCGCCGGTGATCCTGATCGCGCTGCGCATGCTGCAGGGCCTCGCGCTCGGCGGCGAGTACGGCGGTGCCGCCACCTACGTGGCCGAGCACGCGCCGCACGGCAAGCGCGGCGCCTACACCTCGTGGATCCAGACCACCGCCACGCTCGGCCTGTTCCTGAGCCTGCTGGTGATCCTGGGCGTGCGCGAGTTCATGGGCGAGGCCGCGTTCAACGACTGGGGCTGGCGCGTGCCGTTCCTGGTGTCGATCCTGCTGCTGGGCATCTCGGTGTGGATCCGCCTGACGCTGTCGGAGTCGCCCGCCTTCCAGAAGATGAAGGCCGAGGGCAAGACCTCGAAGGCGCCGCTGGCCGAATCCTTCGGCCAGTGGAAGAACCTGAAGATCGTGATCCTGGCGCTGGTGGGCCTGACGGCCGGCCAGGCGGTGGTCTGGTATTCGGGCCAGTTCTACGCGCTCTTCTTCCTGACCGCGCAGCTGAAGGTCGACGCGACCACGGCCAACCTGATGATCGCCGCCGCGCTGCTGCTGGGCACGCCCTTCTTCGTGGTGTTCGGCACGCTGTCGGACAAGATCGGCCGCAAGCCGATCATCATGGCCGGCTGCCTGCTGGCCGTGGTCACCTACTTCCCGGTCTTCAAGATGCTGACCGAAGCTGCCAACCCCGACCTGGCCCGCGCCCAGGCCACCGCCGGCGTGACGGTGACGGCCGACCCCGCGACCTGCTCCTTCCAGGGCAACCCGGTGGCACGCGAGATCGACTTCAAGAGTTCCTGCGACATCGCCAAGCGCTACCTGGTGCAGAACTCGGTGAGCTATGAGAACGTGGCCGGCGCGCCGGGCTCGAAGGCCATCGTGAAGATCGGCGACAAGTCGATCGAGGCGCCCATCGGCAACGTCGTCAATTCCAAGTTCGACGAGAACTCCACCAAGGAGATCGCCGCCTTCAAGAAGGGCGTGGCCGAGGACCTGAAGGTCGCGGGCTACCCCGCCAAGGCCGACCCCGCGAAGATGAACAAGGTGCTGACGGTGGTGCTGCTGTTCTGGCTGGTGCTGCTGGTGACCATGGTCTACGGTCCGATCGCCGCGATGCTGGTCGAGCTCTTCCCCACGCGCATCCGCTACACCTCGATGAGCCTGCCGTACCACATCGGCAACGGCTGGTTCGGCGGCCTGCTGCCGACCACCGCCTTCGCCATCGTGGCCTCGACCGGCAACATGTTCAACGGCCTGTGGTATCCGATCATCATCGCCGGCATCACGCTGGTGGTGGGCACGCTGTTCATCCGCGAAACCAAGGACGTGGACATCTACGCCAACGATTGATTGACCCCCAGGCTTCGCGCACTTCGTGTGCTTCGCCAACCCCCTCTCCGAGGGGGCGACACCAGCGGCCCGGCAGAGCCGGTTCCGCGGTGTTCCTTGCGAAATACCGAGACCGCCTTTTCTGCCTGTTCAACAAAGAGGCTTCATGCCGACCGCATGAGGCCTTTTTCTTGAACCATCCAGGAGACAAAACCCATGTGGAAACTCGTCGTCGGCTTCGTCATCTTCGCCGCCATTGCCCTGTACGTGATCTCGAAGGCCGGTGACAAGGTCGACATGTCGGGCGAGAAGCATGGTGGCGACACCACCACGCACGAGCCCGCGCCCGCCGCAGCGCCGAAGTAGGCCCGAGGATTCTTCGGCCGGAACACCGCGGAACCGGCTTTGCCGGGCCGCAGGTGTTGCCCCCGGTAGGGGGTGGAGAGGCGACACGAAGTGCGCGAAGCCTGGGGGCGAGCCTATCGCTTGAATCGGCCGTCGCTCACGATCGAGAGGTCGACGTAGTCGATCCCCGTGTGGTCGGTCGGCGAGTAGCTGACGTCGAGCCCGCCGCCCACGTCGTACTGGAAGCTGTTGAGCGTGGCGATCAGCTTCGCGCGCGTGGGCTTCGGGCCCGTGCGGCGCAGCGCCTCCACCATCACCTTCGTGGCGACGAAGCCTTCGAGCAGTGCAGGCGAGAGCTCGTTCTGGCCCTTGGCCTTGGCCAGCGCCAGCGCTTCCTTGATGAGCGGATGGCCGAAGGCGCGCTCGTAGGGCAGCACCTGCGTGACGATCACGCCCGCACTGGCCGAGCCCAGTTCCTTGATGAAGCCGGAGGCCGCGTTGTTCGACAGCGTGATGATCTGCGCCGCCGAGCCCGCCGCGCGCAGCGCCTTGATGCCGTCGGTCACGGCGGTGCCGGAGCCGATCCACAGCACCGCCTGCGCGTTGGCCTTGGTGAGCTGCGGCACGATGGCCGCGTAGTCGGGCTTGCTGCGGTCGGCCAGCGCCACCACGGCCGGCTTCAGGTTGGCCTTCTCGAAGCCCTTGCTCGCGCCTTCCATCGCGTCCTTGCCGAAGGAGTCGTCGGCCTGCACGACGGCGATGCGCTGGATGCCGGTGGTCTGCAGGTGCTGCACCGCCTTCTCGGCCTCGCGCTGGTAGGTCGAGCGCACGTTGAAGATGTTCTTCTGCACCGGCTTGTGCAGCGCCATCGCGCCGGTGGAGGGGCCGACCAGCGGCACGCCGTGCTTGTCGAGCAGCGGGATCACCGCGAGCGTGTTCGGTGTGCCGCGGTTCAGCAGCAGCGCGAGCACCTTCCTGTCCTCGATGAGCACGCGCGTGTTCTCCAGCGAGCGCTTCGCGTCGAGGCCGTCGTCCATGCGGATCACCTCGATCTGCTCGCCGTTGATGCCGCCCTGCGCGTTGACCTGGTCGATGACCAGTTGCGAGCCCAGGATGGTTTCCTTCACGCTGGCGGCCACCGGGCCCGAGAGGTCGGCCGACTGGCCGATCAGTATCTGGGCCGCCGCGCCCGGCGCCGCCAGGGCGAACAACAGCGCAGCGGCGCAGGACGTGAGCGTCTTCTTCATCGAGCGAAGCCTTTCCGGGGCGGGTGCCTGTGTCAGAAACTGTGTAATGTGTTGCTGAACGTCACTTGTTGCCAGTTGACGCAAACCCTGTCAAACCAAGGTTTCCAGCGCCCGGAAAAAAAAGCGGCCCGCCGGTGCGCCGGCGGGCCGTTCAAACTCGCCCCTTCCGGGGCGGGGACTCAACGCTTGAAGCGACCGTCGCTGATGATCGACAGGTCCGCGAAATCGATGCCGCTGTGGTCGGTGGGCGAGTAGCTCACTTCGAGCCCGCCGCCGAGGTCGTAGCCGCGCAGGCCGTCGAGGGCGGCCACCATCCTGGCCCGCGTGGGCTTGGGCCCGGCGCGGCGCAGCGCCTCCACCAGCACCTTGGCCGATGCGAAGCCTTCGAGCGCGGCGGGCGACAGCTCCGACTGGCCCTTGGCCTGTGCGAGCGCCAGGGCTTCCTTCACCATCGGATGGCCCAGCGAGCGCTCGTTGGGAAACACCTGCGTCACGATGACGCCCTTGCTCGCGTCGCCCAGCTGCTTGATGAAGCCCGACGAGGCGTTGTTCGACAGCGTGACCACCTGCGCGGCCGAACCCGCGGCGCGCAGCGCCTTGATGCCGTCCACCACGGCCACGCCGGAGCCGATCCACACCACCGCCTGCGCGTCTGCGCCCTTGATGGCGGGCACGATGGTCTTGTAGTCGGGCTTGTCGCGGTCGGCCGGAATGGTCACGGTGGGTTTCGCCTTGCCCTTGGCGAAGCCGGTCATCGCGCCTTCGAGCGCGTCGGCGCCGAAGGAGTCGGTCACGTGCACGACCGCGATGCGCGTGAGGCCGATGGTCAGCAGGTGCTGCACCGCCTTCTCGGCCTCGCGCTGGTAGGTGGCGCGCACGTTGAAGACGTGCTTCTGCAGCGGCTTGTGCAGCACCATCGCGCCGGTGGAGGGGCCGATGAGCGCCACGTCGTACTTGTCGAGCCAGGGAATGATCGCCTGCGAGTGCGGCGTGCCGCGGCTCATGAAGAGTGCCAGCACCTTCCTGTCCTCGATCAGCACGCGCGCGTTCTCGCTGGCGCGCTTCACGTCGAAGCCGTCGTCCATGCGCAGCACCTCGATCTTCTCGCCGTGGATGCCGCCCTGCGCGTTGGCCGCGTCGATCACGAGCTGCGCGCCGCCGATGGTCTCGTTCACGCTCGCGGCCACCGAGCCGGTCATGCCGGCGGTCTGGCCGATCAGGATCTGGGCCGACGCGCCGAGCGCGCTGAAGGCCAGCAGGGCTGCGGCGCAGAGCGTGCGTGTTCTCTTCATGGAGTCCTTTCGAGGCAATGCAGTCGCGCTGTCAGGCAACGATGCAAACAAATGTGGTATTTGTTTCTGAAAGTGTCCTGAATGCCATCAGGACAAACCCCTGCGCGGCCATCGCCCTTGTGACCTAGTGCGCAGACCCGTCACGGACCACTCCCTAGAATGTTTGCCCCACCCCCCAAGGCACTCATGACACAGGGCTCCATCCGGATTCGCGGCGCGCGCCAGCACAACCTCCAGAACCTCGATCTCGACATTCGCACCGGCGAAATGACGGTGGTCACCGGGCCCAGCGGCTCGGGCAAGTCGAGCCTCGTTTTCGACACCCTCTATGCCGAAGGCCAGCGGCGCTACGTGGAGACCTTCTCCGCCTACGCGCGCCAGTTCCTGGACCGCATGGACAAGCCGGCCGTCGACAAGGTCGAAGGCGTGCCGCCCGCCATCGCCATCGACCAGACCAACCCGGTGCGCTCCTCGCGCTCCACGGTCGGCACGATGACCGAGCTGAACGACCACCTGAAGCTGCTCTTTGCGCGCGCAGCCAACCTGTTCGACCGCGAGACCGCGCTGCCGGTGCGCCACGATTCGCCCGACAGCATCTACGCGCAGATCGTCGAGCGAGCGGCTGCGGCAGGCGATCCGCGGCTGGTCGTCACCTTCCCGGTCGAGCTGCCCGCGAGCACCACGGCCGACGAGGTGCAGCAGTGGCTGTCGGCCAGCGGCTTCACGCGCGTGCAGGCCGAGCGCGAAGTGGCCACGCCCACGGGCCCGCGCAAGGTGCTCGACGTGGTGGCAGACCGCTTCCGCGCATCGAGCGCCGAGCGCTCGCGCGTGGTGGAGGCGATCGAGGTTGCGCTCAAGCGCGGCAGCGGGCGCGTCACGGTGCATGCCACGGGGGCCGAGGAAAACGCGCCGACCGATGTCTGGAAGTTCTCCACCGGCCTGCACTGCCCCGAGAGCGACATCCGCTACGCCGACCCGATCCCGTCGATGTTCTCGTTCAACTCGGCCGTGGGCGCCTGCGACACCTGCCGCGGCTTCGGCCGCGTGATCGGCGTCGATCTGGGCCTGGTCATTCCGAACGACAAGCTCACGCTGCGTGCCGGCGCCATCAAGACCATCCAGACGCCCGCCTGGAAGGAAGCGCAGGACGACCTCATGCGCCATGCCGAAACGGCCGGCATTCCGCGCGACACGCCCTGGAACAAGCTCACCGACGAGCAGAAGCACTGGGTGATCGAGGGCACGCCCAACTACAAGGAAGGCAACTGGAACAAGCAGTGGTACGGCGTGCGCCGCTTCTTCGCCTACCTGGAGAGCAAGGCCTACAAGATGCACATCCGCGTGCTCTTGTCCAAGTACCGCAGCTACACGCCGTGTCCCACCTGCAGCGGCGCGCGCCTGAAGCTCGAGAGCCTGCTGTGGCGCATCGGCAGCAAGGAAGAAGCCGACGCGGTGCTGCCGCCCGAGAAACGCTTCATGCCGACCGGCGCGAAGTGGACCCGCGCGCAGCTGGAGGCGCTGCCGGGGCTGTGCCTGCATGACCTGATGCTGCTGCCCATCGAGAGGCTGCGGCAGTTTTTCGACCGGCAGCAGCCCTCACCCCAACCCGCTCCCGCAAGCGGGAAAGGCAGGACGACCGAGCAGCCGGCCGGGGGTTCTGAATTACTCCCTCTCCCGCTTGCGGGAGAGGGCAGGGGTGAGGGCGAAACCCAGGCCCTCAAGCTGCTGTTCGAAGAAATCACCACCCGCCTGCGCTACCTCCACGACGTCGGCATCGGCTACCTCACGCTGGACCGCCAGAGCCGCACGCTCAGCGGCGGCGAGGTGCAGCGCATCAACCTCACCACCGCGCTCGGCACCTCGCTGGTCAACACGCTGTTCGTGCTCGACGAGCCCAGCATCGGCCTGCATCCGCGCGACATGAACCGCATCACCGAGGCCATGCTGCGCCTGCGCGACGCGGGCAACACGCTGGTGGTGGTCGAGCACGACCCGGCCGTGATGCTGGCCGCCGACCGCGTGATCGACATGGGCCCGGGCCCCGGCGCACGCGGCGGACAGGTGGTGTTCGACGGCACCACCGACCAGCTGCGCGATGCCGACACGCTTACCGGCCAGTACCTGGGCGGGCGCAAGAAGATCGGCATGGGCTTCAAGCGGCTGGTGAGCGAGAACACGCACCGGCTCATCCTCGAGGGCGTGCGCGAGCACAACCTGAAGAACGTGACGGTCGAGTTCCCGCTGGCGCGCCTGGTGTGCGTCACCGGCGTGAGCGGCTCGGGCAAGTCCACGCTGATCCAGGACGTGCTGGCTCCGGCGCTCATGCGCCACTTCGGCAAGGCCACCGAAAGCCCGGGCGCGCACGACCGCCTGCTCGGCGCAGACCACCTGGGCGACGTGGTGTTCGTCGACCAGTCGCCCATCGGCAAGACCGCGCGCTCCAACCCCGCGAGCTACGTGGGCGCCTGGGACGCCATCCGCGAGATCTTCGCCACGGCGACGCTGTCGCGCCAGCGCGGCTACACCGCGAGCAAGTTCAGCTTCAACTCCGGCGACGGCCGCTGCCCGACCTGCGGCGGTTCGGGCTTCGAGCATGTCGAGATGCAGTTCCTGTCCGACGTGTACCTGCGCTGCCCCGACTGCGACGGCAAGCGCTACCGCCCCGAGATCCTCGAAGTGCGCGTGGAGCGCAAGGGCAAGAGCTACAACGTCGCCGACGTGCTCGAACTCACCGTGGCCGAGGCCGCGGCCGTGTTCGAGGCCGACCGCGACGTGCTGCGCGTGCTGCAGCCGATCTCCGACGTGGGCCTGGACTACGTCAAGCTCGGCCAGCCCGTGCCCACGCTCTCCGGCGGCGAGGCGCAGCGCCTGAAGCTCGCCGGCTTCCTGGCCGAGGCTGCGAAGAACGCCACCGCCAGCAAGCAGTCGGTGGCGCGCAAGGGCACGCTCTTCCTGTTCGACGAGCCCACCACCGGCCTGCACTTCGACGACATCGCGCGGCTCATGCGCGCGCTGCGCAAGCTGCTCGATGCCGGGCACTCGCTGATCGTGATCGAGCACAACCTCGACGTGATCCGCGCGAGCGACTGGCTGATCGATCTCGGCCCCGAGGGCGGCGAGGGCGGCGGCCAGGTGGTGGCCGAGGGCACGCCCGAGCAGCTGCGCGAGAACCGCGCCTCGCTCACCGGCGCCGCGCTGGCCGACTACGAATTCGCCATCGGCCCCGAGGCCTACAAGGTGGCCGAGCGCGCCGCGCGCCGCTACGTCGCCAATGCCAAGACGGCGCCGGGCGCCGATGCGGTGCAGATCGTCAACGCGCGCGAGCACAACCTGAAGAACCTGAGCGTGGACATCCCGCGCGGCAAGTTCAGCGTGGTGACGGGCGTGAGCGGATCGGGCAAGTCGACGCTGGCCTTCGACATCCTCTTCAACGAGGGGCAGCGCCGCTACCTCGAATCGCTCAACGCCTATGCGCGCAGCATCGTGCAGCCGGCGGGCCGGCCCGAGGTGGACGCGGTGTACGGCATTCCGCCGACGGTGGCCATCGAGCAGCGCCTGTCGCGCGGCGGCCGCAAGAGCACGGTGGGCACCACCACCGAGGTGTGGCACTTCCTGCGCCTGCTGTACGTGAAGCTGGGCATCCAGCACTGCATCCACGACGGCGCGGCCGTGCAGCCGCAGACGCCCGACAGCATCGCCGCACAGCTGATGCGCAACTTCAAGGGCCAGCACATCGGACTGCTCGCGCCGCTGGTGACCAACCGCAAGGGCGTCTACACCGAGCTGGCCGACTGGGCGCGGCCGCGCGGCTTCACGCATCTGCGCGTGGACGGCGAGTTCCTGCCGACCACCGGCTTCCCGCGCATCGACCGCTTCAAGGAGCACAGCATTGAGCTGCCGGTGGCCAGCCTCGACGTGCTGCCTTCGAACGAGAACGAGCTGCGCGCGGCGCTGGCCAAGGCGCTGGAGCACGGCAAGGGCGTGGTGCACGTGCTCAGCGATCTCGACGGACTGCGCGCCGCGATGATGGCCGGCGTGTCCACAGCGGGCATCGGCCGCGTGAACGTGTTCTCCACGCTGCGCGCCTGCCCGGTGTGCAGCACCAGCTACGCCGAGCTCGATCCGCGCCTCTTCAGCTACAACAGCAAGCACGGCTGGTGCCCCGACTGCGTGGGCACCGGCGTCAAGCTCAGCAAGGACCAGCGCAAGGTGTTCGACGACTCCGTGCTGGCCGGAGACGACAAGGGCCGCGAGCAGACCTTCGCCGAGCCCGAGGTGGAAGACCTGGCCGACGTGGCCTGCCCGACCTGCGAGGGCACGCGCCTGAACGCCACCGCGCGCGCCGTGAGCTTCGGCACCGCGGCCGACGGCACGGGCGGCATCGGCATCACCGAGCTCGCGCGCATGAGCGTGACCGAGGTGCGCCAGTGGTTCGAGGGCCTCGCGCTCACCGGCCGCGAAGCCGAGATCGCGCGCGACCTGGTGCCGGAAATCAGGAGCCGTCTCGAGTTCCTGGAAGAAGTGGGCCTGGGCTACCTCACGCTGGACCGCGGCGCGCCCACGCTCTCGGGCGGCGAGGCGCAGCGCATCCGCCTGGCGGCGCAGCTCGGCAGCAACCTGCAGGGCGTGTGCTACGTGCTCGACGAGCCGACCATCGGCCTGCACGCGCGCGACAACCAGATCCTGCTCGACGCGCTGCACAAGCTCGGCGACAAGGGCAACACGCTGGTGGTGGTGGAGCACGACGAAGACACCATCCGCCGCGCCGACCACATCATCGACATCGGCCCGAGCGCCGGCAAGCGCGGCGGCCGCCTGGTGGCCGAGGGCACGGTCGCCGACATCCAGAAGGCCGACGACTCGCAGACCGGCCGCTACCTGCGCGACGCCATCCGGCACCCGCTGCAGGCGCGCCGGCTGATCCCGTCGCCCGACCCGAAGGCCGAGGAAAGCGGCGAGTGGCTCACGGTGCACGGCGCCGACCTGCACAACCTGCAGGACGTGACGGCCACGCTGCCGCTGCGCCGCCTGGTGGTGGTCACCGGCGTCAGCGGCTCGGGCAAGTCGACGCTCGCGCGCGACGTGCTGCTGGCCAACGTGCAGGCCATCGTGGCGCAGCGCTCGACCAAGGCGGGCCGCGATGCCGACGCCGCCGGCAAGCGCCCCGCGTGGGCGGGCTGCCGCAAGGTCGAGGGCTACGAGACCGTCGACCGCGTGCTCGAGGTCGACCAGACGCCCATCGGCAAGACGCCGCGCAGCTGCCCGGCCACCTACATCGGCTTCTGGGACACCATCCGCAAGCTCTTCGCCGACACGCTGGAGGCCAAGGCGCGCGGCTACGGCCCGGCGCGCTTCAGCTTCA
Organism: Variovorax atrisoli; assembly: GCF_014195185.1. Classification (NCBI taxonomy): domain Bacteria; kingdom Pseudomonadati; phylum Pseudomonadota; class Betaproteobacteria; order Burkholderiales; family Comamonadaceae; genus Variovorax; species Variovorax atrisoli. Next base: position 85,963 of record NZ_JACIBG010000009.1, read on the forward strand.
ACACCGGCGAAGGCCGCTGCCCGGGCTGCGAGGGCGCGGGCGTGCGCACCATCGAAATGAGCTTCCTGCCCGACGTGAAGGTGCCCTGCGAGGTGTGCCACGGCGCACGCTTCAACCCGGAGACGCTGGCCGTGAGCTGGCGCGGCAAGAGCATCGGCGACGTGCTGAAGATGGAAGTCGACGAGGCCGTCGAGTTCTTCGCGAGCATGCCCAACATCAGCCACCCGCTGCAGCTGCTGAAGGACGTGGGCCTGGGCTACCTCACGCTGGGGCAGCCCTCGCCCACGCTCTCGGGCGGCGAGGCGCAGCGCATCAAGCTGGTCACCGAGCTGAGCAAGGTGCGCGACGACATCACCCGCCGCGGGCAGAAGGCGCCGCACACGCTGTACGTGCTCGACGAGCCGACCGTGGGCCTGCACATGGCCGACGTCGAGAAGCTGATCCACGTGCTGCACCGGCTGGTGAACGGCGGCCACAGCGTGGTGGTGATCGAGCACGACCTCGACCTGATCGCCGAGGCCGACTGGATCCTCGACCTCGGCCCCGAGGGCGGCAGCGCCGGCGGGCGCATCGTCGCGGCGGCGCCGCCGGAAGAGGTGGTGCGGCTGGGCACGCACACCGGCGTGGCGCTGAAGCCGGTGCTGGCGCGCTGAGTGCGAAAAGGGCCTCGCCGGTGCAGGTCGCCGGCGAGCCTCTTCACCTCGGCGCATAGGCCTTTCGAGGGTATCGCCAAGGTCATGCAAAGCGGCGCACAATGGCTTCCAACCCTTGGCGCAGGCGCATCCTGAATCAGCCATGGTGGAGTGAACATGCGAGGGATGAAGCGCCGCGGCGGGGCTACGCAAGGAGCCATGTCATGACCCGCTTCATCGATGTTCACAGCCTGGTCCGCCTGGTCGACGAGACCGGTGTCCCGCAGTTCCTGACCGCGCTGGCCGACGCGCTGCGCGACGACTTCATGCGGTGGCGGGAGTTCGACAAGAAGGCGCGCGTGGCCAGCCATTCGCACCTCGGCGTGATCGAGCTGATGCCGGTGGCCGACGACGGCGCCTACGCCTTCAAGTACGTCAACGGACATCCGCACAACACCGCGGTCGGGCTGCCGACCGTCATGGCCTTTGGCGTGCTGGCCGAGGTCGACACGGGCTACCCCGTGCTGCTTTCCGAACTCACGCTCACCACCGCGCTGCGCACGGCCGCCACCTCGGCGATGGCCGCGAAGGTGCTGGCGCGGCCCGATTCGCGCAGCCTCGCGCTGATCGGCAACGGCTCGCAGAGCGAGTTCCAGGCGCTGGCCTTCCATGCGCTGCTGGGCATCGAGGAAGTGCGCGTGTACGACATCGATCCGCACGCCACCGACAAGCTGGTGCGCCACCTGTCGGCCTGCACGCCGTTGGAGATCGTGCGCGCCCGCTCGGTGGCCGAGGCGGTGCGCGGCGCGGACATCGTCACCACCGTCACCGCCTACCAGGGGCGTGCGACGGTGCTCACACCCGACATGATCGAGCCGGGCATGCACATCAACGCGGTGGGCGGCGATTCGCCCGGCAAGACCGAGCTGCATCCCGGTGTGCTCGGCAAGGCCCGCGTGTTCGTCGAGTACGAGCCGCAGACCCGCGTCGAGGGCGAGATCCAGCAGGTGGCCGCCGACTTCCCGGTGAGCGAACTCTGGCGCGTGCTGCTGGGCGAAGTGCCCGGGCGAGAGAGCCCCGCGCAGGTCACGCTGTTCGACTCGGTGGGCTTCGCGCTGGAGGACTACACGGCGCTGCGATACATCCAGCGCATCGCCACGGAGCGCGGCATCGGCCGGCAGATCGCGCTGGTGCCCGAGCTCGACGACCCGAAGGACCTGTTCGGGCTCACGGCCTCCGGTAGGCGCCGGGCGGTGCTGCGGCGTGCGGCATGATGGGCGGCTTCGCCACTGCCGCCTTCCGTCTTCATGCTCACCATCTACAACGACCAGCACGCTCTCCACCAGGGCAAAGTCGAGATGTTCCGCGGCGAGCTCGTGCCGTGCTTCGAGGTGCCTGCCCGCGTCGACCATGTGAGGCATGAGCTGGAGCGCAGGCGCATCGGCGCGCTGCAGGCGCCCGACGCCTTCGACGAAGCGCTGCTCGCGAAGGTGCATGCGCCGCGCTACCTGGATTTCATCGCCCATGCGTGGGACGAGTGGGTGGCGCTGGACCCGTCCAACGCGACGCGCGATGCGCTGCCCTCGTACTGGCCCACGCGCGGCATGCGCAGCGACGTGTTGCCGAAGAGCTTTCCCGCGCGCCTGGGGCTCTTCTCCTTCGATGCGGGCACGCCGCTGATGGCCGGCAGCTGGGCGGCGGCGCGACACGGCGCGGCCTGCGCCTGGACCGCGGCCCAGCGCGTTGTCGGCGGCGAGCGCGCTTCCTTCGCGCTGACGCGCCCGCCGGGCCACCACGCGGGCGCCGATTTCTTCGGCGGCTACTGCTTCCTCAACAACGCCGCCGTGGCGGCGCAGGCGCTGCGCGACGCGGGTGTCGAACGCGTCGCGGTGCTCGACGTCGACTACCACCACGGCAACGGCACCCAGGCCATCTTCTACGAGCGCGACGACGTGCACTTCGCAAGCCTGCACGGCGATCCGCTGACCGACTACCCCTACTACCTCGGCCATGCCGACGAGCGCGGCGCCGGACGCGGCGAGGGCTTCAACCACAACCTGCCGCTGCCCCGCGGCACCGACTTCACCGCATGGCGAGCCGCACTGAAGACCGCGCTGGCCCGCATCGCCGAAGTGAAGGCCGGTGCGCTGGTGGTCTCGCTGGGCGTCGACACCTTCGAGGGCGACCCGATCTCCGGCTTCAGGCTCAGGAGCGACGACTACCTGCGCATGGGCGAAGACCTTGCTCGGGCCGGATTGCCGACGGTGTTCGTCTTCGAGGGCGGCTATGCAGTGGCGGAGGTGGGCGTCAATTCGGTGAACGTGATCGAAGGGTTCGCGCAGGCCGGCAGCTGACGCACAGGCGACTCGGACGCCGGAATTCGCCCTGTTTTCCCACGGAAATCAGGGCAGCCCCGATTGCCTTCGCCGATGCGGCGGGGCCCAATCGGCGCTTTTCTCTCGTCAGGATCCAGTCAGCCATGCTCCGCCGCTCCACCTTTCTCCGTACCGCCGCCGCCATCGCCGCAGCCGGCGGCCTCGCCCTTCCGATGGCAGCGCTCGCGCAGGCCTTTCCCGCCAAGCCCGTCAAGCTGGTGATCGCCTTCCCGGCGGGCGGCCCGACCGACATCACCATGCGCCAGCTCGCGGAGAACGCGAGCAAGATCCTCGGCCAGCCGGTCATCATCGAAAACAAGCCCGGCGCCGGCGGCACGCTGCCCGCGCAGGCGCTGCAGACCGCGCAGCCCGACGGCTACACCGTCGCGCAGATCCCGCTGGGCGTGTTCCGCCTGGGCTACACGACCAAGATCAACTGGGATCCGCTCAAGGACATCACCTACGTCATCAACGTCACCGGCTACGCCTTCGGCATCGTCGTGCCGGCCGACAGCCCGTTCAAGACCTGGGCCGACTTCGTCGCCTACGCCAAGGCCAACCCCGGCAAGCTGACCTACGGCTCCACGGGCACGCTGACCAGCCCTCACCTGACCACGGAGATCATCGCGCAGAAGGCCGGCATCCAGCTGCAGCACGTGCCCTACAAGGGCAGCGCCGACCTGATGCTCGCGGTGGTCAGCGGCCAGCTGATGGCCGCGGCCGACAGCACCGGCTTCGCACCGCAGGTCGAGGCCGGCAAGCTGCGCGTGCTCAACACCTGGGGCGAGAAGCGCCTGGCCAAGTTCCCCGACGCCCCCACGCTGAAGGAACTGGGCTACGACGTGGTGCAGAACTCGCCCTTCGGCATCGGCGCACCCAAGGGCACGCCGCCCGAGGTGGTGAAGAAGCTGCACGACGCCTTCAAGCAGGCGATGGAAGAACCCAGCTACGTGGCCGCGCTGGGCCGCTACGACATGCTGCCGAACTACATGAGCTCGGCCACCTACACCAAGTTCGCGCAGGACACGGTGGTGAAGGAGAAGGCGATCATCGAGAAGCTGGGGTTGGCGAAGGAAAAGTGAGCCGACCTTAGGTGTCACCCCCTCAGGATGGATGCGAGCGCGATGTTGATGTAGTAGTTGCTCCGTCCCATCCTGTGTTTCTGGACGAAGCCGCCTTCGACCAGTGCCTCGAGATACTTGGTTGCGGTGAGGCGCGAGACCTGCAGGTCCTGCTGCACGAATTCGATTTTCGTGTAAGGGTGCATGAAGAGGTTGTTGATCAGGTCCTGGCTGTAGAACTTGTACTTCTCGCGAATGCGGTGCTTGTAGTCGAACAACGCCGACTTGATCGCATTGATCGTCTCGATGGTCTGGCTGGCGGTCTGCTCCACCGCCTCGAGCAGGTACAGCACCCACTCTTCCCATGCGTCCTGGTCCCGCACTGCCTGCAGTAGTCGGTAATAGTCGGCTTTCGTCCGCACTATGTGACTGCTCAGGTAGAGCACCGGAATATCGAGCAGCCGTTCCTTCACCAGGTAGAGCACATTGAGAATTCGACCGGTACGGCCGTTGCCGTCGTAGAACGGGTGAATGCTCTCGAATTGATGATGGATCAGCGCCATCTTGATCAAGGGATCGGCGGCGAACGAATCTGTCTCGTTGACGAAGCGCTCCAATGCGCGCATCAGCGCCTCGATCTCGCCCGGATCCTGCGGCGGCGTGTAGACGATGCGGCCAGCCGCGTCCTTCAGGGCGGTCCCTGGCAGCTTGCGAAAGCCCGCGTTGTTGCGTTCGAGCTCGGACTGGATCCGGATGATGTGGTTCGACGTGATCAATCCGCTCTCGCGGACTTGCTCGAAGCCCACACGCAAGGCCTGCCGGTAGCGCAGCACTTCCTTGGCTGAGGGATTCGCGAAGGCCTCCGGCAAGACATCGTCCTTGAACAACTCGTCGTGTGTCGTGACGATGTTCTCGATTTCCGAGCTGTCCTTGGCTTCCTGCAGGGCCAGCGTGTTGATCAATATTCCCTGATTGGGTATTGCGGCAGCAATTCCCTTGAGTTCAGCCAACCTGCGGCTGGCGCTGGCGAGCTTCTTCAGTATTGCGGGGGTGTCGAACCGCGTGGGGTTCAGTTGGTCGAGCGACGCAAGGATATGCATGGAAATCAAGGGTTTCCATACATGTTAGGCCCGACATGTATAGAAATCCTAAATTTCTATACATGAAGGCAGACTCAAGTCCGCAAAAACCAGAAAACTGCACAGATCATCGATGCGGATGGATTGCAAACAGCTCGTCCACCAGCCGGCCCGCCAGCTCCGGCTGCACCCCGTCGCCGCCGAACACCAGCCGGAACACGATCGGCGCGATCAGGTGGTCGATCACCTGCTGCGGTTCGGGGGCGCGCTCGCCGCGGGCGTGGGCCTGCTCGACCAGGGTGAGCGCTTCCCTGCGGCGGTTGCGCAGGCAGTCGGTGTCGGAGTTGCCGTTGGCCAGCGCGGCCGCGGCTTTCAGCAGCGAGGTGTTGCACGGCCTGGACAGGTGCTCGATGAGTTCGCGCGCCCAGGCTTCGAGGTCGGCGCGCAGGGTGCCGGTGTCCGGCAGCGGGCGGTTGGGATCGAGCCGGTGGGTGGCGGTTTCGGCCAGCAGGCCCTGCAGGTCGCCCCAGCGGCGGTAGATGCTCGATGCGCTGACGCCCGCCCGCTCGGCCACGGCCGGCACCGTGACGCGCTCCCGTCCCTGTTCGGCCACGAGTTCCTCGAGGGCGGTGCGCACGAGCGCCTGCACCTGGGCGCTGCGGCCGCCGGGGCGCTTGTTGGGGAGGGCGGTGTCGGTCATGGCGATGGACTTTAACGCAAAGATATTTGCTTTAGTGGATTTACAGTTCTAGAATCACAAAAGCAAAAAAAGTTGCGTTAAGGATTCGCCATGCCGTCCTCCTGCCCCGAACTCGCCTCCGCCACCGCCGAGATCGCTGCCCGCTCCAGGCCCTGGCGCCTGCCGCAGCGCGCCGCCTTCGCGCTGCTGGCGACGGTGCTGTTCGCCTTCTTCTTCGCGGCGGCGGCGCCTTCGCCTCTCTTCGTGGTGTTCCAGCACGCCTGGCACTTCTCGGCCTCGCTGCTCACGGTGGCTTTCGCGGTCTACGCGATCGCGCTGCTGGTCTCGCTGCTGGTGGCGGGGTCGCTGTCGGACCACATCGGGCGGCGTCCGGTGGTGCTGGCGGCGCTGGTGCTGCAGGCGGTGGCGATGGGGCTCTTCCTGCTCGCGAACGGCATCGGCGGGCTGATCGTCGCGCGCGTGGTGCAGGGCATCGCCACGGGCGTGGCGAGTGGCGCGCTGAGCGCGGCGGTGGTCGAGGCCGCACCGGCTTCGCGCAAGCGGCTGGGGGCGATGATCACCAGCGTGTCGCCGCTTGCCGGCCTTGCCGCCGGTGCGCTGCTCACGGGCGTGGCGGTGAAGTTCTCGGTGCAGCCGGTGATGCTGGTGTTCGGCGTGCTGGCCGCCGTGTTCGCACTCGGGGCGGCAGTGGTGCTGTGGATGCCAGAGACGGTCACGCCGCGCGCCGGCGCGCTGGCCTCGCTGGTGCCGCGCGTGTCCATTCCCGCCAAGGCGCGCGCCGAGTTCGCGCGCGGGCTGCCGGTGTTCGTCGTGGTTTGGGCACTCGGTGGGCTGTACCTGTCGCTGGCGCCTTCGCTGATGCTGCACGTGTTCGGCATCGACAACGGCGTGGTCAACGGCCTGACCGTGGCAGTGCTCTCGGGCACGGGAGCGATCGCGCCGACGCTGCTGGGCCGCCTCGCGGCACCGCGCCCGGCCATCGCCGGCATGGCCAGCATCGCGCTCGGGCTCCTGCTGCTGCTGGCTTCGCTCGCCACGCGCTCGCTCGCGCTCTTCTTCGTCGGCACGGCGGTGGCGGGCGTCGGCTTCGGCGGGGCCTTCTCGGCGCTGGTGCAGACGTTGGCACCGATGGCGCAATCGCACGAGCGCGGCGAGCTGTTCGCGGCGATCTTCGTGGTGAGCTACCTCGCGTTCAGCCTGCCTGCGATGCTTGCGGGCTTCCTGGTCGCGCCGCTGGGCTTGCTGAACACCACCGAAGGCTATGCAGCGGTGCTGCTGCTGATCGCGGCCTTCGGCACCTGGAGCCAATGGGCCTTGCTGCGCCGGATGCGGCGCGAGCTGCCCTTGCGCGGGTGAGCGAAGGGAGTTGCTCGGGTCAGGCCTTCCACGCCCTGGTTCCAGCCGTCTCGGCTCCCGCGGCGTGACGGATATCGGCAGCTACCTGTGGGCCGGCTTCCGGCTCGAAGCGCCCATCACCCACGATGAGGGCGCCACCGGCATCTCCGGCTTCAGTTGACGCCCTACCGCGAGCCCGGCCTCAGCGTGCCGACAGAACCGTGCGCGCCGCCTCGGCGAAGCCGGTCCCGCGCTCGCCCTGCGTCACGTAGCGCGGCAGATGCTCGAGCTGCGGCACGAAGCGCGCGACGTTCGCCACGCCGATGCTGTGCGCGAAGGTGCGGAACATCAGCTGGTCGTTGGTGGAGTCGCCCACGTAGGCCCAGCGGTCCATCTCGTCGTCGAGCCGGCGGCCCCACAGCTCGCGCACGATCCAGCGCGCGCCCTCGAGCTTGTCGTTGTCGCCGTACCAGCCGTTGACGTGGATGCTGCTGACGGTGGCGTGCATGCCCTCGCCGCGCATCAGCGCAACCACCTGCGCGATGGTGGCTTCGCTCAATTGCACGAACTCGCTGTGGTCGATGGCGATGTCGGTCTCACGCCCCGGCGAGTCGGTGGCGCGGCCCACGCCCGGCAGCTCGCGCTCGATGCGCTCCAGCACCGACTGCATGCGCGCGAAGTTGGCCGCGCGCGTGGGCTCGTCCTGCTGGTAGCGTTTCTCGACCTTGCCATCGGCAGAGGGCAGCAGCGCCACTGCGCCGTTCTCGGCGACGATGGCATCGACAGGCCAGGCGTTGACGAAAGGAAGGCTCCAGCCCACCGGGCGGCCCGTGATCGCCACCACCGAGAGGCCCGCCGCCTTGAGATCGCCCAGCGCCTGCAATGCATCTGGCGTGATCGCGCCCTCGTGCGTGAGCGTGTCGTCGATGTCGGTGAACACGCCGATGAGCCCGGCGCGCGCAGTCTCGGGCCAGGCGGCCAGCGGCAGCAGATGATGGGGCGAGGAGGGCAGGGAAGGCGGCTGCGAAGGCATGGCGGAAAGAATGCGAAAAGGAGCGGCGATCGTACCGGCGCTTTCGTGTAGCATCCCGCCCCCGCCGTGCCATGGAGGCCGGTGCGGCGCTCTCCATGCCCCACATCCTCGTCGACGACCTCCGCAAGACCTACCGCATCTCCGAACGCGACCCTGGCGTGATCGGTGCGCTGCGCGGCCTCGTGCAGCGCCGCCATCGCACGGTGGAGGCACTGTCGGGCGTGTCGTTCTCGCTGGAGCGAGGCGAGCTGCTGGGCTTCATCGGGCCAAATGGCGCGGGCAAGTCGACCACCATCAAGATCCTCTCGGGCATCCTGCGGCCCGACGGCGGGCGCGTGGAGATCGACGGGCGCGACCCCTTCGCCGACCGCGAGCGCCACGTGGCGCGCATCGGCGTGGTCTTCGGCCAGCGCACGCAGCTGTGGTGGGACCTGCCCGTGGGCGACGGCTTCGACCTGCTGCGCGACATCTACCGCGTGGAGCCCGCGCGCTACCGCCGCACGCGCGACGAACTGGTGGCGCTGCTGAACCTGGAGCGCGTGCTCGCGCAGCCGGTGCGGCAGCTCTCGCTGGGCCAACGCATGCGCGCGGAGATCGCGGCGGCGCTGCTGCATGAGCCCGACATCCTCTTTCTCGACGAGCCCACCATCGGCCTCGACGCGCCCTCGAAGCTCGCGGTGCGCGACTTCGTGCGCCGCGCCAACCGCGAGCGCGGCACCACCGTGCTGCTGACCACGCACGACATGCACGACATCGAGGCGCTGGCCCGGCGCGTGATCATCATAGGCCACGGCCGCGTGCTGGCCGACAGTCCGGTCGAGGCGCTGCGCGCGCAGGTGATGGCCGAGCGCCGCCTCGTCGTCGATTTCGCGCAGGGTGCCGAACTGCCTGTGGAAGTGGCCGGCGCCAGGGTGCATTCGCGCGACGGCCAGACGCTGGTGCTCGACTTCGATCCATCGCAGACTCCGGCGCCAGCGCTCATAGCGCGCATCGCCGCCGCGCACCCGGTGGAGGACATCCGCCTCGAAGGGCTGGCGATCGAAGCCGTCATCGCGCGCTTCTACGCCATGCACGGGGCGGCAGAGGCATGACGGCGGCCAGCCCGCGCGATCTTGCGCGCCCGTACCTCGCGGCCTTCGCATCGCGCTTCCTGCAGATGCTGCAGTACCGCACCGCCGCGCTCGCCGGCTTCGCCACGCAGTGCTGGTGGGGCGGCATCAAGGTGATGGTGTTCGCGGCCTTCTACGGCCATGCGGCAGTCACGGGTGCGAGCAGCTCGATGTCGCTCGCCCAGGCCATCACCTACACCTGGCTCGCCCAGGGGCTGCTCGTGTTGCTGCCCTGGCTGGGCGATCCGGAAGTGGCGCAGGCCGTTCGCACCGGCGCCGTCGCCTACGATCGGCTGCGGCCCGTCGACGCCTACGCGCTGTGGTTCGCGCGCAGCGCCGGCTGGATCGCCGCGCGCGTGCTGCCGCGCGTGGCGCTGATGGCGGCCTTCGCGATGGTCGCGCTGCCGCTGCTCGGCCTGGGCGAGTGGGCCTGGCAGCTCCCGGCGGGCGTGGCGGCGGGGCTCGCGTTCGTGCTGTCGGCCGTGCTGGCGCTGCTGCTGTCGACGTCGATGGTGATGTTGCTGAACGTGGCGGCCACCGCCGCGCTCAACGAACGCGGCATCAGTGCGGTCGCCACGCCGGTGGTCATCGTGTTCTCGGGCAACCTGCTGCCGCTCGCGATGCTGCCCGACGGCTGGCAGACCGCGCTGCTGCTGCAGCCCCTGGCCGGGCTGATGGACATTCCGGCGCGGCTGTACTTCGGGCAGCTGCAGGGCTGGCAGGCCATCGGCGGGCTAGGGCTGCAGGTCTTCTGGATCGCGGTGCTCGTGGCGCTGGGGCACCTAGCGATGGGCCGTACCATGCGCGGCCTGCAGGTGCAGGGCGGATGAAGGTGATGAGGGCGATGGGATCGATTCCGCTCTTCTTCCGGCTGGTGGGCGCTTCCCTCGGCGGCCAGGCGCGCTACCCCGCCTCGGCGCTGATGCTGACCGTCGGCCAGTTCCTCGGCACTGGTATCGAGGTGATCGCCGTGTGGGCGCTGTTCCACCGCTTTGGCGACGTGCAGGGCTGGCGCATCGGCGAGGTGGCCCTGTTCTACGGCCTGGTGAACTGCATGTTCGCGCTGGCCGATGCGCTGGGCCGCGGCTTCGACGTGCTCGGCACCGAGTTTTTGCGCACCGGCGCCTTCGACCGCCTGCTGCTGCGCCCGCGTCCGCTTGCGCTGCAGCTGATGGGCAACGACTTCCGCATCAGCCGACTGGGCCGGCTGCTGCAGGGGCTGGCGATGGTGGCTTTCGCGACGCAGCAGACGGGCATCGCGTGGACGCCGGGCGCCATCGCCATCGCGCTGCTCGCCATCGCGGGCGGCGTGGCGCTGTTCCTCGGCATCCTGGTGCTGCAGGGCACCCTGGCCTTCTGGACCGTCGAGAGCCTCGAGATCGCGAACGTGCTGACCTACGGGGGCGTGCAGGCCGCGCAGTACCCGCTGGCGCTCTATGCGCGCTGGTTCCGGCGCGTGCTGACCTTCATCGTGCCGCTGGCCTGCGTGGCGTACTACCCCGTGCTGGCGATCCTGGGGAAGACCGATCCGCTGGGGGCGCCGGCGTGGGTGGGGCTGGTGTCGCCGCTCGCGGGGTTCGTGTTCCTGGCGGCGGCGTTCGGGGTGTGGCGCTTCGGGTTGCGCCGCTATGCGTCGACGGGGAGCTGAGGAGCTTCAGCCGATCAGGAAGCGCACGCGGTAGCGCAGGGTGCGGGTCCGCATTGCTCCGGCCAGTTCCTCGAAGTCGCTTTCTGGGCTGCCGGAAGCCGATGCCGCGGCGCCTCCGGCGTACGCCCAGGTGTGGTCGCCATAGGCACCCGAGTTGTCCGCCTGCGAACCGAGTTCTTCCACCTGTGCGATTGCACCCAGCGTGACGCCCGCTTCCTTCGCAAGGATCAGCGCCTTGCCGCGCGCATGCCGGATGGCGGCCATCCGTGCCTCGGCTTCCGCGCCTTCCTGTGCTTCGAAGCGGGGCTGCTGCATGTCGACGCCCATGGTGTAGCGGGAGTTCGTGAACAGCGGTTCGAGCGCGTCGAGTGCCTGATAGAGCCGACGCGTCTCCTTGCAGGCGATCAGCACGCGGTGCGCCACTTCCTGGCCCACGCTGCGCTTGAGATACCAAGGCTGCCAGGCGTCGCGCCCGCCTTCCGTGATCTCGTCGGACGTGAGGCCCGCCTCTTTCAGCGTCCGGATCGTGTCATTGCGAAGGCTCGTCGCTTCGGTCAACGCCACCTCGGTCTTCGAGGCCTTGACTGTGATCGTCAATGTGGCTCGCTGCTCGGTGACCCGTTCGATCAAATCACCGAGCCCTGCGACCTGGATAAAGGTTTCCATGACGGCTCTCTAGCCCGCGCTCTGCAGCGCCAGCCCCGCATGCTCGCGCAGCGGATGGAAGTGGATCTTCGGAAACCGCTCCTGCGCCAGCCGCACGTCGTAGGGCGACGTGCACAGGAAGGCCAGCGTGTCCGCCGCATCCTTCGCCATGCGCTGCGGGTAGGCGTTCACGAATTCACGCAGCTCGGCCGGCGTGTCGGCCGTGATCCAGCGCGCGCCGGTGTACTGGCAGCCTTCTAGGCGCACGTCGGCGTCGTACTCGGCCTTCAGGCGGTGCTGCACCACTTCGAACTGCAGCTGGCCGACCGCGCCCAGCAGCATCGGGCCGCCGATCTCGGGGCGGAACACCTGGATCGCGCCTTCCTCGCCGAGCTGGGCCAGGCCCTGCTGCAGCTGCTTGGTGCGCAGCGGGTTCTTCAGGATCACGGTCATGAAGAGCTCGGGCGCGAAGAAGGGCAAGCCGGTGAACTGCAGGCTGGCGCCGTCGGTGATGGTGTCGCCCAGCTGCACGCCGCCGTGGGTGGTGAAGCCCACGATGTCACCCGCGTAGGCCTCTTCCACCGCCTCGCGGCGCTGGCTCATGAAGGTCACGACACTGGTGGGGCGCAGTTCCTTGGCGGTGCGCTGCACCTTCAGCTTCATGCCCGGCGTGTACTTGCCCGAGGCCATGCGCACGAAGGCGATGCGGTCGCGGTGGTTGGCGTCCATGTTGGCCTGCACCTTGAAGACCACGCCCGCGAAGTCCTTGTCCTCGGGCTGGATCTCCTTGGTCACCGGCTGGCGGTTGACCAGCGTGGTGCTGATGCGCGAGCGCGGCGAGGGCGCCAGGTCGACCAGCGCGTCGAGCACCTCCATCACGCCGAAGTTGTTCACGCCGGAGCCGAAGAACACGGGGGTCTGCTTGCCGGCCAGGAAGGCCTCGCGGTCCCAGGCGGGCGATGCGCCGGTGGCGAGCTCCATGCTCTCCATGGCGGTCTCGAAGTCGGCGCCGAAGCGCTTGACCAGCGTGTCGCGCTCGGCAAGCGGGATGGTCTCGAAGTCCTGCGGCAGGCGCTCGCTGCCCGACTCGAACACCGTCATCGCCTGCGTACGCAGGTTCATGATCCCGCGGAAGCTCTTGCCCTGGCCCACGGGCCAGGTCATGGGCACGCACGGCATGCCCAGCTCGCGCTCCACCTCGTCGAGGATGTCCAGCGGCTCGCGCACTTCGCGGTCCATCTTGTTGACGAAGGTGATGATGGGCGTGTCGCGCTGGCGGCAGACCTCGATCAGCCGCCGCGTCTGTGCTTCCACGCCGTTGGCCGCGTCGATCACCATCAGCGCCGAGTCGACGGCGGTGAGCACGCGGTAGGTGTCTTCCGAGAAGTCCTTGTGGCCGGGCGTGTCGAGCAGGTTGATGACGTGGTCGCGGTAGACCATCTGCATCACCGACGAGGCCACGGAAATGCCGCGCTGCTTCTCGATTTCCATCCAGTCGGAGGTGGCATGGCGCGAGGCCTTGCGCGCCTTCACCGAGCCGGCGATCTGGATCGCGCCGGAGAAAAGCAGCAGCTTTTCGGTCAGCGTGGTCTTGCCGGCGTCAGGGTGGGAAATGATCGCGAAGGTGCGGCGGCGGCGGGTTTCGGCTACGAAAGACAAGGTGGGCAATCTGCGGGGGGAATCCGCGATTTTAAAAGGCTTACGGCCCCTCCGCCCCCGTGCCAGGGGCGCTTCAGCTCCCCAGCGCCTCGCCCATCCCATAGGCCCGCATCTGTGCCTCGAACCGCGCCACGTCCTGGCTCAGCACCACCAGGTCGTGCGTCAGCCCCTGGCGGTCCTTCACGTGCCTGCCCAGCAGCGCCTCGGGCTTGAAGCCCAGGGCCTGGAAGACGGCGATGGCACCGCGCTGGTCGACGGTCATGCGGGCGACGAGCTTTTCGGCCCCGCGCTCGATGGCCAGCGCGCAGGCTTCGCGCGCGAGCTTGTGGCCCAGGCCGCTGCCGCGCAGCTCGGGTGCGGCGAGCACGCGCAGCTCGGCGACGTGGCTTGACCAGGAGTGCGGATCGCGGATCACCGCCGCGCAGCCGAGCACGGCCTTCTCGCGTACCGCGAGCACGCTGTCGATGTCGCCGCGCTCGATGGCGCGCACCCAGGCGTTCATCACCTTGGGCTGGGTGATGTCGCGCGGCAGAAAGAGCAGGTCGTGCGCCGGCAACGCCTGTGCGAAGGCGAGCACGGCATCGGCGTCTTCGGCGGCCATCAGGCGCAGGACGATGCTGCCCTCGCTGCTGGTCACGGTGCGCGGGTAGGTCCGCGAGAAGGAGTCGGTCACGGTGGTGATGCTCATGTCGATCGCACTCCAAGCCATTCGTCGAGTCTGGGCCACAGCCGGCGCACCGCGTTGGGCCCGGCGGCGAGGCTGACGTGGCCGCCCTTGAGCACCACTTCCTCCTTGTCGGTGGAGCCGATGCCGGCCACCAGCGGCTGCCCGGCCTCGTACGGAACGATGTGGTCGTGCTGCGCGAGCGCGTGCAGCACCGGCACCCGGATGTTCTTCAGCCGCACCTTCTGTCCGCCGATCACCAGCTCGCCCTTGTGCAGCTTGTTGCCCCACATGAGTTCCTTGACGGTCTGGCGGAAGTACTCGCCGGCCAGCGGCAGCATCTCGTTGCCCCAGCGGTCGAACATGCGGTACGACTTGACGAATTCGTCGTTGTCCATGTTGTCCCACAGCTGCACCATGCCCGCGCTTCGGCCGGCGGGGCGCAGCATGTCGAAGGAGGTGAAGAGCATCTCGGGCGGCACGTTGCCCACGGTGTCGACGAGGCGGTCGACGTCGAAGTAGCGGCGGTCCGACCACGCATGGAACAGCTTCATGCGGCTGAAGTCGACGGGCGTGGTGAAGAGCGCGAGGTTCTTCATCGGCCCGCCGGGGTGCAGCGCGGCATAGAGCGTGGAGAGCACGCCGCCCATGCAGTAGCCCACGAGCGTGACGTCTGCCTCGCCCGAGCGCCCCTGCACGCGGCGGATCGAGTCGGGGATGAAGTCGAGCACGTAGTCCTCGATGCGCAGGTACTTCTCCTGCGGGCGCGGCGCGTTCCAGTCCATCATGTAGACGTCGTAGCCGCGCAGGAGCAGGTGCTCGACCATGCTCTGGCCCGGCGCGAGGTCGAGGATGTAGCCGCGGTTGGTGGTCGCCATCACGATCAGCAGCGGCACGCGGTAGATTTCGTCGGCCATCGGCCGGTAGTGGTACAGGCTCAGCGTGCCGCGACGGTGGATGTCGTCCTTGGGCGTCTGCCCCACGGCGGGCGCGGCGGTGGTGAGGAAATCCAGGCCCTTGATGTTGCGCTGGATCGTGCGCTCGATCTCGGCGGCCATGTCGACCGCGATGTCGGGCAGGGCGAAGGTGTTGTCTGCCCCGGCGGTCATGGCGAGCGCTTTCCTGCGGGCTTGCGTGTGCGGGCCGGCGCCTTCGGCACTGGAGGCGATGTCGGGGTCATGGAGGCCGCAGGCGGCTGCCGGGTACGGCGCGGTCCCGGCGCCGCCTTGGCGGATGCAGCGGCCGCAAAGGGGCCGGCTTCCACCGCACGGGCGATGCGCGCCAGGTGGTCGTCGATGCGCTGCAGCTGCTCGCCCAGCACCTGCAGGTCGGCGCGCGTGGGCAGGTTCAGCATCGCGAGGTAGCGCGCCATCAGGTCGCCCAGTGCCTTCTGCGCGGTGAGCGAGGCGTTCATGCCGCCGTGCATGCCCTGTCGGAACGGGTCCGAGGCCATGGTCTCGTTGGCGAACTCGTTGGTGCTCTTCTCCCACTGGGCGGTGAGCTCGCGCCACATGGCCATCGGGTCGAGGGGGGAGAACTTGTTCGTCATGGCGGATGCTCCCTTCTTGTCTGTCGCCTCGTCGCTCGTGTCCCAGCCGTTTCAGGTGCCGGCGTGTCTCGCCGTGTGCGCCGCGATGGCGTCGATGATCCGCGGCCACATCGGGATCGGCAGGGCGTGCCCCATGCCCGGAATGCGCAGCAGCTGCGCGCCTGCGATCGCATCGGCCACGTCGATGCCGCAGGCCACCGGAACCAGCGGGTCGTCGTCGCCGTGGACCACCAGCGTGGGCACGCGCACCTTGCGCAGCGCGGGCTTGCGGTTGCCGGAGGCGAGGATGGCCGCGAGCTGCCGCGCCACGCCGGCCGGGTTGAGCCCGCGCAGGAAGACGAGCTGCGCCTTCTCGGCGTCGCGCGCTTCGTCGAGCGGGAAGCTCCCGGGCCCGCGCAGCACGCGCCACACCTTCGCGTAGTGCGCCTGGTAGGCGGCGAAAGTGGTCGGCGCGGGCGAGAACAGCACCGCCATCGCCTCGGGCGTGGGCGGCGGCAGGCCCGGCGCGCCGGTGCTCGACATGATGCTGGTGAACGACAGCATCCGCTGCGGATGGTGGATGCACAGTTCCTGCCCGATGGCACCGCCCATCGAGGCGCCCACGACGTGGGCCCGCTCTATGCCCAGCGCATCGAGCAGCCCGACGCAGTCGGCCGCCATGTCGCGCAGGTCGTAAGGCGTCCGCAGCGGAAGCCCGGCCACCGCTTGCGCCATCAGCGCCTGGATGTCGGGCACGCCCAGCAGCGTGAGGTGCGTCGAATGGCCGATGTCGCGGTTGTCGAAGCGGATCACGCGGTGCCTGCCGGCCTCGGCGAGCCGGGCGCAGAAGGCGTCGTCCCAGGCCACCATCTGCGCGCCGAGGCCCATCACCAGCAGCAGCGGCTCGGCGGCTGGGTCGCCGAAGCTGTCCCAGGCCAGCTCGATGCCGTTGGCGCGCGTGCGGTGCTCGATGCGCGGTGGAATTGCAGTCATGGCTGCGCGCGGAGGCCGTCCGTCGGAGCTGTCTCTTGCCGGCTCACTTGCGTTGCAGCATCTTCGTCACTTCGTCGACGTTCGCCTGGATGCGCTGGCGCACCACGTCGAAGGCATCGGCCTGCGACTTGGCCGCCAGGTTGGCCAGCTCCTTGATGTCGTCGATGGCGCGCTGGAATGACTGGCGGCCCAGTTCGTCGAGCTTGGCGAGGTTCTCCTTCGGGTCCTTGCCCGGCATCTCCTTGGCGGCGGCCTGCCACTCGGAGATGGCGCTCTTGATCATCTCGGTCTGGCGCTGCACGACGGTCTGCAGGCCCTGGTAGGACTTCTCGTTGGCCTCCATCAGCGCCGCAAGGTCCTTGCGTCCCGCTTCCAGCAGCTTGCCGGCGCCGCCGGTCAGGTTCAGGCCCTGCAGCCGGTCGGCCATGCCCTTCAGCGGATTGAGCATGTCCGCGACGTCGGGCGCCGCCTTCTTCGCGCTGGCGGTGCTGCTGCTGGCAGTGGTCTTCTTGGCGGCGGCTTTCTTGGCAGTGGCCATGGTGCGGAATCTCCTGTGACGGTGGACGTTGGTAGGGAGGGACCGGCCCGGCGGCCGGAAACCCTCGCCACGATACGCCGCGCCGGCGCGCCGGAGCTCACCGCAGCCGCAAAAATGCCTGCGGGATTTCCCTTGGGTGCGTGCCGCCTTCGCTGCCCGCCTTCACTCCTACATCGGCGGCGCGAAGCCGTTGCGCCCGGCCGTCACGCGCAGCGCGGTGGGCGTGCCGTTCTTCTCCTGCGCATTCACCAGCACCCGTGCGCCCGGCACCAGCAGTGCGTCGGTACCGGGCCGGAAGGTAACCACCGGAACGTCGGGCGGCACCACGACGGTCTTCTCGCCGCCCTTGTAGGTCAGGTGCAGCTGCTGGCCGCCGCGCACCGACTTCGGCGCCGCGGCCAGGTCTGCGACCGTGGCGTTGGTCATGGTGCTTTCGGGCAGCAGGTCCCAGGGACGATGGCCCTCGCCCGTGCCGCGCGCGGCCTCGGGGAACACGACGACTTCGAGCGCCTTCTGCGTGCCGTCGGGCTGCGGCATGGCGGCGGTGCCGATGAAGCTGCCGCGCTTGATGTCCGAGAGCTTGATCGGGTAGACCTCCGACACGGGCAGGCCGGCGGGCCGGGCGAGCGAGACGACCTCGCCGCTGCGGTCCTGCACGACCAGGGTGTTCGCATCGACGCGCACGAGGGTGCCGCGGATGCGGACGGTGTCGGCGTTCTGGGCGGACGCGCCCGCCGGAAGCAGGGCGGCGGCCAGGCCGACGGCGGCAGCAAGGGCTGCGAGCAAGGTCCTGGGCGTGCTGGAGGAGTGGATCTGCATGTTGGCTTTCAGGGGCTGTGGGCCGGCCAATGTACGTCGCGCCGGCGAAACGTGCAGGCGGCCGTCTTAGGCCTGAATGAGCAACGAAAAAAGGCCGCATGCCACGCGATGCGGCATGCGGCCTTCCTGGCTTTCAGGGCGAAGCGCCCGCGGCGTCAGTCGATCAGGCCGATCTCCATCGCGCCGGCCGTGGCCGGGTTGCGCGAGCCGACCATCGCGAAGAGCTTGCTGCTCTGGCTCGCGAAGTGGTAATTCGGGCCGATGAAGGTCGCCGCGCGCATGTTGAGCGGGCCGTTCGTGCCCATCGGAGCCAGCGACGCGTTGAGCGTGGCGCTGGTGCCGTCGGGCAGCGTCTGGGTGCGCGTGTAGTAAGACGCGTCGATGCCGGTGCTGCCCCAGCCGCCGCTGGTGGCGCCGCCGCGCGCGATGACGGTGGGCCATGTGGCGCGTTCGGGCAGGCCGATGCGGAACACCGACCTCGGGGGCGTGGACGCCACGTTGCCGGCCGAGAGGTAGATGTTCTCGCCTCCGACGCGCGCGACCGCGAAGGTGCCGTTGTCCGACGGATTGGCCACGTTCACGATGCGCCAGGTGTCCACGGTGGTGCCAGCCGACACGGTGTACGTCAGCACGGATGCGGAAGGACAGTTGTCGATCCGGTAGATCACGTTGTCGTTGCACAGGTAGAGCACGGTGCCGCCGTTGGCGATCTGGATCTGGGTGATCGACGAATCGCCGCCGGTGGCCGTCATGTTGATGCCCAGCCGGTTGTAGGTGCCGTCGAGCGCAGCCTGCGTCTTCACCAGCGCGCGCGATGCCACGAAGGGCCGCACGGCGTAGCTCTCGGGCGTGACCTGCGCGACCGCGAACGGGAACGCGCCGACCACCGTATCCGTCGTGAAGCGGAAGCGCGCCGTGTTGGCGGCGCTCGTGATGCGGCTGCTCGCGAAGATGAAGCTGCCCGGCTCGGCCGTGTCCTCGGCGAAGCTGCCCGAGGCGACGGTGCCGGCGGCATCGGTCATCTCGTAGCGCTTGCTGTCGACGTTCAGCGCCAGCGTCTGCCGCGAGCCGTTGGTGGCGTAGACCTTGTAGCGCCCGTTGCGTGCGTCGGGCGTGGCGCCGTTGTCGATCAGGTTGAGCTGGATGTAGCCCTGCGTGGCGGTGTTGCTGCGCGCGCCCACCAGCACCGAAAGCTCGCCGGCCTGCATCGCGAAGTACTTGTTCGCCCCGGTGAAGTTGACGCCGCGGATGCCCAGGGGCTGGTTCGCGTAGGCGGTGCTGTCCACCGGCATCGTCAGGGTGCCGTAGGTATCGTCGGTGCCGGTGGAGGTGCGCACCGTGCTGGTTGTGCTGATCAGGTTCGTGCCCCAGCTGCTCGTGGTCGACGAGCCGATGCCGCGCGTGGTGGGCCAGCTCGACGACTCGGGCAGGGCGATGCGCAAGAACTGCTGGGCCGGCGAGACGCTGACGCCTGCGCCGAGGTACACGTTCTGGCCGCCGATGCGCGCCACGCGGAAGTTGGCGACGTCGCTGCTGTTGGCCACGTTGGTCGCGACCCAGGCGTCGTCGACCCCCGGCGTGACCGCGTAGGTGCGCTTCGAGGCGGCGGGGCAGAGGTCGATCCTGTAGATGATGGCGTCGTTGCAGAACTCCAGCACCGTGCCGCTGCCCGACAGGCGCATCGACAGGATCGTCGAGTCCTGCGCGCCGCCGGGGCTGCGCGTGACGCTGAAGCGGTTGTAGGTGCCGTCGATCAGCGCCGCGGTGGTGACGAAGTCGCGCGCCGCCACGAAGGGCTGCGCGGCGTAGGCAGCGGGGCTCGAGTACGCGGTCTGGAACGGGAACGCGCCCACGATGGTGTCGCTCGTCACGCGGAAGCGCGAGGTGTTGGCCGCGGTGGTGATGCGGCTGCTCGCGAACACGTAGGTGCCCGGCTCGGTGAAGTCCTCGGCGAAGGTGCCGGATTCGGCCACGCCGAGGTTGTCCGTCATGGTGTAGCTGCCGGCGTCGAAGTCGACCGAGAGCTGCTGCTGCGTGCCGTTGGCCGCGTAGACGCGGTAGCTGCCGCTGCGCGCATCGGCCGTGGTCTTGGCTGCCGCCGCGGGCGTTTCCGGCTTCGTGTTGCCGCCGGTTCCCAGCGAAAGCCCGCCGCCGGAGCCTCCGCCGCCCCCTCCGCAAGCTGTCAGCAGGGCGACGAGGCCCAGGCTTGCGAGATGTCTTTTTTCCATCCTCATGTGACGCTTCCCTCTCTTTTTGAATGGGCCCGGCAGGGCGCCGGCCGGCTCCTGGACCGAGCCCGGGAGAATCGTAACCAAAGGTCAACACGGGGCCGGGGACGCCGGATGTCAGCCCCCCGGCAGCTGCGGCGCGGCCAAATCCCGCGGCATTGGCGCGCCCGGTCGCCCCGTCTACAATCCGCCCCTCCGAGGAGCGTTGCAGCGCCGTCAGGCGTGAGGCTCGGACCACATATCGCAACGACGCTCACCCGCTGTTCTTGCGGTGAGCCCATTTCCCGTATCCGGCGGCATCTTTCAAACCAGTTTTGTTGGAGTTCCCATGAGCGCTGTTCTCAAGCCCACCCCCGTTTCGACCGCCGACCAGGCGATCGCCGACCTGTCCCTGGCCGCCTGGGGCCGCAAGGAAATCCGCATCGCGGAAACCGAGATGCCCGGCCTGATGGCCATCCGCGAGGAGTTCGCGAAGTCGCAGCCGCTGAAGGGCGCGCGCATCACCGGCTCGCTGCACATGACGATCCAGACGGCCGTGCTGATCGAGACGCTGCAGGCGCTCGGCGCACAGGTGCGCTGGGCCTCGTGCAACATCTTCTCGACGCAGGACCACGCCGCCGCCGCCATCGCCGAGAAGGGCACGCCGGTGTTCGCGATCAAGGGCGAGTCGCTGAAGGACTACTGGGACTACACCCACGCCATCTTCGACTTCGGCCCCAAGGGCTCGAAGGGCGAAGGCCCGAACATGATCCTGGACGACGGCGGCGACGCCACGCTGCTGATGCACCTGGGCCAGCGCGCCGAGAAGGACCAGAGCGTGCTCGCCAACCCGACCAGCGAGGAAGAGCGCATCCTCTACGCCGCCATCAAGGCCAAGCTGGCCGTCGACGGCACCTGGTACACCCGCAAGTCGGCCGAGATCATCGGCGTGACGGAAGAAACCACCACCGGCGTGCACCGCCTGAACGAGATGTCCGCCAAGGGCACGCTGCTGTTCCGCGCGATCAACGTGAACGACTCCGTCACCAAGAGCAAGTTCGACAACCTGTACGGCTGCCGCGAGTCGCTGGTGGACGGCATCAAGCGCGCCACCGACGTGATGATCGCCGGCAAGGTCGCCTGCGTGGCCGGCTACGGCGACGTGGGCAAGGGCTCGGCCCAGGCCCTGCGCGCGCTGTCGGCGCAGGTGTGGGTGACCGAGATCGACCCGATCAACGCCCTGCAGGCCGCCATGGAAGGCTACAAGGTCGTGACGATGGAATACGCCGCCGACAAGGCCGACATCTTCGTGACCACCACCGGCAACCGCGACGTGATCCGCCACGAGCACATGGCCGCCATGAAGGACCAGGCCATCGTCTGCAACATCGGCCACTTCGACAACGAGATCGACGTCGCTTCGATCGAGAAGTACGAGTGGGAAGAGATCAAGCCGCAGGTCGACCACATCAAGTTCCCCGACGGCAAGAAGATCATCCTGCTGGCCAAGGGCCGTCTCGTGAACCTGGGCTGCGGCACGGGCCACCCGAGCTTCGTGATGTCGTCGTCGTTCGCGAACCAGACCATCGCGCAGATCGAGCTGTTCACCAAGCCCGACGCCTACCAGGCCGGCAAGGTCTACGTGCTGCCGAAGCACCTCGACGAGAAGGTCGCGCGCCTGCACCTGAAGAAGGTCGGTGCCATGCTGACCGAGCTGACCGACGTGCAGGCCGCCTACATCGGCGTCGACAAGAACGGCCCCTACAAGCCGGACACCTACCGCTACTGAGCGGGGGTGGCAGCGACAGCCGCAGCAGCGCATGCGCGCCGATCAGTTGCTGGTGGAGCGCGGCCTGGCCGCGTCGCGTTCGCAGGCCGTGCGGCTCATCGCCGGCGGCTTGCGCTGGCGTGACGCGGGCTCGGGCGACGCCTGGCGCAATGTCGTCAAGAACAAGGACGACGTGCCGGAGTCCGCCGAGCTCGAACTGGTCGATGCGGCGGAAGCGCGCTATGTTTCGCGCGGCGGGCTCAAGCTCGAGGGCGCGCTGGCGGCGAGCGGCATCGACCCGGCCGGCTGGCTGTGCCTCGACGTGGGCCAGTCGACCGGCGGCTTCACCGACTGCCTGCTGCAGCGCGGCGCCGCCCGGGTGGTGGGCGTCGACGTCGGCCACGGACAGCTGCATGCGCGGCTGCGCGAGGACGAGCGCGTGGTGGCCATCGAGGGCGTCAATGCGCGTGCGCTGTCGGCCGACGATCTCGGCGAAGAAGCCGATGAAGGTGGGCCACGCTTCGACCTGATCGTGGGCGACCTGTCGTTCATCTCGCTCACGCTGGTGCTGCCGGCGGTCGTCGGATTCATGGCCGATGAAGGGCGCCTGCTGATGCTGGTCAAGCCCCAGTTCGAGCTGCAGCCGGGCCAGATCGGCAAGGGCGGCATCGTGCGCGACGACGCGCTTTACGCGGTGGTCGAGAAGCGCCTGCGCGACGCCTGCGAGGCGCTCGGCCTGCGGGTGCTGCAGTGGTTCGACAGCCCGATCGCCGGGGGCGACGGCAACCGCGAGTTTTTCATTCACGCCGTTCGCGCTGTTCAGGCGAACGGTTCCTAAGGAGACGCAGGTGCGCCTTCCGTTGAGTTTCGAATTCTTCCCGACCAAGACGCCCGAAGGCGCGGTCAAGCTGCGCGCGGTGCGCCAGCAGCTGTATGCGCGCAAGCCGCAGTTCTGCTCGGTCACCTACGGCGCGGGCGGTTCCACGCACCAGGGCACCTTCGGTGCGGTGCAGGAGATCCTGTCCGAAGGCGTGGACGCCGCGAGCCACTTCTCGTGCATCGGCGCCACGCGCGCCACCGTGCGCGAGCAGCTCGCCGAGTTGAAGGCCATGGGCGTCAAGCGCCTTGTGGCGCTGCGCGGCGACCTGCCCAGCGGCTACGGCATCGGCGGCGAGTTCCAGTATGCGAGCGACCTCGTGGGCTTCATCCGCGAGGAGACCGGCCGCGACTTCCACATCGAGGTGGCCTGCTACCCCGAGATCCACCCGCAGGCCCGCTCGCCCGAGGCCGATCTGCAGGCCTTCGCCGCCAAGGTGAAGGCGGGCGCCGACTCGGCGATCACGCAGTACTTCTTCAGCCCCGAGGCGTATTTCCGCTTCGTCGACGACGTGCGCAAGCTGGGGCTCGACACGCCGATCGTGCCGGGCATCATGCCGATCACGAGCTCGACGCAGCTCATGCGCTTCTCGGACGCCTGCGGCGCAGAGATCCCGCGCTGGATCCGCCTGCGGCTGCAGAGCTTCGGCGACGACACGGCGTCGATCAAGGCCTTCGGCCTCGATGTGGTCACCGACCTGTGCGCGCGCCTGCAGGAAGGCGGCGCGCCGGCGCTGCACTTCTACACGATGAACCAGTCGGCGGCCACGCTGGCGGTGCTGGAGCGCCTCGATTGAGAGGGCGCGCGGGGTTCCGGGCGGCACTTGTCGCGGCGACCTGCGTTCTTGCGGGATGCGCCATGCCGCCTGCCACCGACGCCGAAGGCGGCGGTGACGGGACGAAGCTGCTGCCCCTGCCCCGCGCCATCGCGGTACCTCCGGGCGCGGCCGCGCGCTCCAGCGTACCCGCGGTGCGCTATGACCTCGCCGTCTCAGGCATGGGCGAGCAGGCCCCGGACGACGGTATTCCCGACGACGGGCCGCGCGAAATTTTCGAGCGCGGCGGCGCCTCGTGGTACGGCATCCAGTTCCACCAGCGCAAGACCGCCAGCGGTGAACGCTTCGACATGAGCGCCATGACGGCGGCCCACAAGACGCTTCCATTCAACACGCGCGTGTGCGTGCGCAGCCTCGTCAACGGCAGCGAGGTGCTGGTGCGCATCAACGACCGCGGCCCCTATTCGGCGGGACGCGTCATCGACCTGAGCCGCGCGGCGGCCGACCGGATCGGCCTGACGGGGCTGGGCATCAAGCAGGTGGCGCTGACGGTGATCGACCGCGACGGCATGCGCTGCGGCGGCCTGCCGGTCGAGGCCGGCGATGCGGCGGCGCCCGTCGCTTCGAGCGAACCGCAGCAGCGGGCGCGCGCGCAGGCTCCGGCGCGGCGCAAGGCCGTGGTGCCGCCCCGCCGCCGCAAGTAGGCCGGCAGATGCGACAAGGGCGGCTTGCTCAGCCGTCCGAATCGAGCGAGAAGGCGGCGTTGCGGTCCTGGCCCAGGCGCTGCACCAGCTGCGGCAGCGCGGCCGCCAGCAGCGGCTTCAGCGTGTAGGGCGGGTTGATCAGGAACATGCCGCTGGCCGGCAGGCCCGGCCGGTGCGTCGCGCCCGATGCAGCGTCTTTCGTGATCTTGCTGGACTTGACCGTCAGCGTGGCGTGGAGCCACGACTTGCCGGCCTTGGTCGCCATCGTCTTGAGCCGGCGCGGCAGGTCGTGCGCCTCGGGCCGCGGAATGATCGGATACCAGACCGCGTAGGTGCCCGTGGCGAATCGCTTGAGCGCCTCGGCCATGAAGTCGAGCACGCGGCCGTAGTCGGTCTTCATCTCATAGCTGGGGTCCATGAGCACCAGCGCGCGGCGCGACGGCGGCGGCAGGAACTTGGTGGCACTGCCGAAACCGTCCTCGCGCAGCACGGCGATCTGGCGGCCGGCCTCGAGCTGGGCGATGTTGGCGTCAAGCGTGCGCGCGTCGGTGGGGTGCAGCTCGAAGAGCTTGAGCTTGTCGTGGTCGCGCAGCAGGTGCTGCACGATGAAGGGCGAGCCGGGGTAGACGCGCGCGCCGCCCTTGGGGTTGAAGTCGCCGATCACGCCCAGGTAGCGGGCGATGGCGTCAGCCAAGGGGGCATCGGCCTCGGTTGCTGCTTTTTTGATAGCAGGCTTCGCCGGGGTGGCGGGGCTGTCGGACGTTTTGCTGTCGGAAAGGAGGCGCAGCACGCCGTCGGCAGCCTCACCGCTAGTGCCGGCGTAGTCGCCGTCCAAACGGTAGAGGCCGGCGCCGGCATGGGTGTCGACGACCGTCAGAGCTGCCTCTTTTTCGAGCAGGTGGTCGAGCGTGGCAATCAGCACCGTGTGCTTGAGCACGTCGGCGTGGTTGCCGGCATGGAAGGCGTGGCGGTAGCTGAACATAGGGGGAGGATGGTAACGGTGTTGGGGCCGCCAAGGCATGAATTTGCCTGCGCGGGGCCATTCTTCGTATAATCGTGGGCTTCGCAGCGTTTTTGTGGCCCCGCGGCGAAGACTTCGAAACCCACCTAAGAGATTCCCGTCAGAGGAACGCCGACCGTGGAAAAGGGCCCGCCAAACCTTCTTGCAAGAGAAAACTCATGACCAAAACGTTCAGCGCCAAGCCCGCTGACGTGACGCACGAGTGGTTTGTGATTGACGCGACCGACAAGGTCCTCGGACGAGTAGCCAGCGAAGTTGCTCTCCGTCTGCGCGGCAAACACAAGGCCATTTATACGCCTCACGTCGACACCGGTGACTTCATCGTCATCATCAACGCATCGCAACTGCGCGTCACCGGCGCCAAGTCGATCGACAAGGTGTACTACCGTCACTCGGGCTACCCGGGCGGTATCACGGCGACCAACTTCCGCGACATGCAATCCAAGCATCCGGGCCGCGCCCTGGAAAAGGCCGTCAAGGGCATGCTGCCCAAGGGTCCGCTCGGTTACGCGATGATCAAGAAACTCAAGGTGTACGGTGGTGCTGAGCACCCGCACGCCGCCCAGCAGCCCAAGACGCTGGAAATCTAAGGAGCCTTGAGAATGATTGGTGAATGGAACAACGGCACCGGCCGTCGCAAATCGAGCGTCGCCCGCGTGTTTCTGAAAAAGGGCTCGGGCAAGATCACGGTCAACGGCAAGGACATCCAGGATTTCTTCGGCCGTGAAACCTCGATCATGATCGCGAAGCAACCCCTCGCGCTGACCAACAACCTCGAAACCTTCGACGTGATGGTCAACGTGCACGGCGGCGGCGAATCCGGCCAGGCCGGCGCGACCCGCCACGGCATCACCCGCGCGCTGATCGACTACGACGCAGGTCTGAAGTCGGTGCTGAGCCAGGCTGGCTACGTGACCCGCGACGCTCGTGAAGTCGAGCGTAAGAAGGTCGGTCTGCACTCCGCCCGTCGCCGCAAGCAGTTCAGCAAGCGCTGATCCGCTTCCTGCAAGCGAACAAGAAGCCGCCTTCGGGCGGCTTTTTCATTGGAGGCCCTGGTGCCAGGTTGCTCCGACCCCACTTGCAATGGGGTGCGAGCCGGCCATGGCCTGCCGAGATCGCCTCATTGCAGTAGGATTCGTACCATTGGCCGCACATCCGGCCCCCTCCCAAGGAGTTATCAGTCCATGAGCGCCGTAGCCGAAAACATCCAGACCCAGATGCCCGAGCCGATCATCTTCACCGACAGCGCGGCAGCCAAGGTGGCCGACCTGATCGCCGAAGAAGGCAACCCCGACCTCAAGCTGCGCGTGTTCGTGCAGGGCGGCGGCTGCTCCGGCTTCCAGTACGGCTTCACCTTCGATGAGATCACCAACGAAGACGACACCACCATGACCAAGAACGGTGTGTCGCTGCTGATCGACGCGATGAGCTACCAGTACCTGGTCGGCGCCGAGATCGACTACAAGGAAGACCTGCAGGGCGCCCAGTTCGTGATCAAGAACCCGAACGCCACCAGCACCTGCGGCTGCGGCTCGAGCTTCTCGGCCTGATCCGCCGGATGCCGTTGAACCCCCAGCCCGCCTGAAGAAGAAAGCCGCCTCCGGGCGGCTTTTTCGTTCCCGTCCTTCTTTCTGCCCAGCCTGCCCCCCATGACTTCCGAGGCCGAAGCCACCGAACATCCCGTCCGCAAGAGCCTGCTGTGGCTCGTCGCCGTCGGCTTCTTCATGCAGACGCTCGACGCCACCATCATCAACACGGCGCTGCCGGCGATGGCCGCGAGCCTCGGCGAAAGCCCGCTGCGCATGCAGTCGGTGGTGGTGGCCTATGCGCTCACCATGGCGATGCTGATTCCCGCCTCGGGCTGGATCGCCGACCGCTTCGGCACGCGGCGGGTGTTCTTCTCGGCCATCGTGCTGTTCGCGCTGGGTTCGGTGCTGTGCGCGCTTTCGCACAGCCTGGGCCAGCTGGTGGCGGCGCGCGTGCTGCAGGGCCTCGGCGGGGCGCTGCTGCTGCCCGTGGGCCGGCTGTCGCTGCTGCGGACGGTGCCGCGCGGGGAATTCCTCCAGGCGATGAGCTTCGTGGCCATCCCGGGGCTCATCGGGCCGCTGCTGGGGCCGACGCTGGGCGGGTGGCTGGTGCAGTACGCCTCCTGGCACTGGATCTTCCTGATCAACGTGCCCGTGGGCCTGCTCGGGTGCATCGCCACCCTCAAATACATGCCCGATCTGCGCGGCGTGACGCTCAAGCGCTTCGACAGCGTGGGCTATGCGATGCTGGCCTTCGGCATGGTGGCGATCTCGCTCGCGCTGGACGGCGTGGGCCTGCGCCAGGGCGGCGTGCTGGTCGTGCTGATCTTCGGCTTCGCGAGCATTGCCGGCTACTGGCTGCGGGCCTCGCGCACCCCCGAGCCGCTCTTCGCGCCTTCGCTCTTCCGCGTGCCCACGCTCAGCATCGGGCTGATCGGCAATCTGTTCTCGCGGCTGGGCAGCAGCTGCATGCCCTTCCTGGTGCCGCTGCTGCTGCAGGTGTCGATGGGCTACTCGCCCGTGCACGCCGGGCTGATGATGCTGCCGATCGCCCTGGCCGGCATGGCCATGAAGCGCGTCGCCACCCCGCTGATCAGGCGCAACGGCTACCGCAAGGTGCTGGTGATCAACACCATCCTCGTGGGCTGCACCATGGCCAGCTTCGGGCTCACGGCGCCGGGCCAGCCGATGGCGCTGCACGTGCTGCAGCTGCTGGCATTCGGGGCGGTCAATTCGCTGCAGTTCACGGCCATGAACACCATCACGCTGAAGGACATGGACGGCAGCATGGCCAGCAGCGGCAACAGCCTGCTGTCGATGGTGCAGATGCTGGCGATGAGCATGGGCGTGGCAGCCGCCGGTGCGGTGCTGGCGGGCTACAACGGCGTCTTCGGCACCGACACGCCGGCCCACACGCTGGACGCCTTCCAGGCGACCTTTGCGACCATGGGGCTCATCACGATCGCTTCTGCCTTGATCTTCTGGCATCTGCCGTCGGAAGTGCGCGCGCCGCACCCGGCGCAGCCGGAGGTTTCCGGCCAGGGCTGACCCGGCCTCAGGCCGGGTAGATCGCGCCCAGCACCCGCGCGCTGCGCGCGCCGGTCACGCTGGCGAGATTGCCGGGCTCGCGACGCACGGTGGCGCGGGCAAGCCAGGCGAAGGCGGCGGCCTCGACCTGCAGCGGCGGCAGACCGTGGTCTGTGGAGGCCTCGACCGCAACGCCCGGCAGCAGGGCGCGCAGCCGGTCGAGCAGGTGGCCGTTCAGTGCGCCGCCGCCGCAGACGATCAGCAGTCTGCTATCTTTTCCGTAGCTCTTGAGGTCCGCTGCGCAGGCGTGTGCGGTCAGCTCGGCCAGGGTCGCCTGGACGTCTTCCGGGGCCATGGCAGTGGTGCCGAGCTGCGCCGCCAGCCACGCGGGGTTGAACAGGTCGCGGCCGGTGCTCTTGGGTGGCGTCCGGGCGAAATACGGATCCGCCAGAAGCTGCGCGAGCAGCTCGGGCAGCACCTTTCCGCTGGCCGCCCACTGGCCGCCGCTG
This sequence comes from Variovorax atrisoli, assembly GCF_014195185.1. Lineage (NCBI taxonomy): Bacteria > Pseudomonadati > Pseudomonadota > Betaproteobacteria > Burkholderiales > Comamonadaceae > Variovorax > Variovorax atrisoli. The sequence continues at coordinate 114,695 of NZ_JACIBG010000009.1, forward strand.
TCGAAAGGCTGCCCTTGATGAGCCTGGCACCAGTGGTCCATCAGCGCGTTGCCGGGGCCGCAGTCGAAGCCCAGGACGCTGACCGTACCCTCTGGCCTGTTGGTGGCCGGCAGCAGGCTCAGGTTGGAGATGCCGCCGATGTTCAGTACCGCGACCGTCTCGTCGGGCCTGGCGAAGAGCGCGCGGTGGAAGGCCGGCACCAGCGGCGCGCCCTGGCCGCCGGCCGCGAGGTCACGGCTGCGGAAGTCGGCCACCACGTCGATGCCGGTCAGCTCGGCCAGCAGCGAGGGGTTGTTGATCTGGAGCGTGTAGCCGACCTCGTCGAACTCGAGCGGCCGGTGCCGCACGGTCTGGCCGTGCGCGCCGATGGCGGTGACTGCGCCGGCGTCGGTGCCGCTGTCGGCCAGCAACTGGGCCACGACACCCGCGTAGGCGCGGGCCAGCCCGTTTCCGGCCAGTGCGGCGCGGTGGAGTTCGTTGTCGCCCGGTGTGTTCAGCGCCAGCAGCTCGGCGCGCAGTGCCACCGGAAACGGGGCGGTCGCGTAGGACCGCACCGCGATGCGCCCGCCTGAAAAGTCGGCGAGCACGCCATCGACGCCGTCGAGCGAGGTGCCCGACATGAGGCCGATGAAAAGCTCGGCCGCCATCGCCGCGGAATCAGTCGGCGCTGGCCTGGATGACGGAGAAGGCCGCAGCCAGTTCGGTGCGCGCGCCGGAAGCGACGCGTTCGAAGGCCGGACGCATGGCGGCGGTGATCGGCGCGCCGCCTTCCTGTGCGATGGAGGTCGGGTCCTGGTAGACGCCGCCCACGCGGAATTCGAAGTGCAGGTGCGGGCCGGTCGCCCAGCCGGTGGAACCCACCGCGCCGATGGCCTGGCCCTGGCTCACCGCCTGGCCGGCCTTGACGTCGATGCGGCTCAGGTGCGCATACGCCGTCTGCTGGTTGTTGCGGTGGTTGATGATGACGATGTTGCCGTAGCCGTTCTGCGTGCCGGCGAAATCGACCGTGCCGTCGCCGACGGTGCGCACCGAGGTGCCGGTGGGCGCTGCGTAGTCGATACCGTTGTGCTGGCGCCAGCTGTTCAGGATCGGGTGCATGCGCATCGCGAAGCCGCTGGACACGCGCGAGAACTCGACCGGCGTCGCCAGGTAGGCCTTGCGCAGGCTGTCGCCGTTCGGGCGGTAGTAGCTGCCCTTCTGGCCCGCGCCCGGGGGCTGGAACCAGACCGCCTGGTGGATCTTGCCGTTGTTCTCGAACTCGGCCGACAGCACGCGGCCGCTGCGCAGCGCCTGCCCGTCGGCCTCGAAGGTCTCGTACACCACGGCGAAGCGGTCGCCCTTGCGCAGGTTGCGCACGTCGACGTCGCCCGCGAAGATGTCCGCGAGCTGGCTGGCCACGGCGTCGGGAATGCGCGAGTCGTCGGTGGCGGCGAACAGCGAAGTGCGGATGGTGCCGCTGGCCAGGCGCGTGCCCGGGGTCAGCGAGTCGCGCTCGGTCACGCCTGAGAAGCCGGTGGGCGTGCGCTCGATGACGAAGCGCTTGAAGCCGCCGTCGCCGTCGGGAATCCAGCGGGCGCTGAGCTTCTTGAGCTGGTTCTCCTGCGTGGCCTCGGCCGTCACGGTGCGGCCGGCGCGCGAGAAGAGCGCGTTGCGGGCCTCGACGCTGCCGCGCACGAAGGCGGTGGCGGCCGGGTCGGAGATGCCCAGGCGCTTCAGGAGCGCATCGGCGGTGTCGCTGGAGCGGGTGACGTCGGTGCGAAAGAGGGTGAAGCTGAAGTTCTCGAGCGATTCGCTCTGGTCGGCGAACGAGACCGGCGCCGTGGCTTCGAGAATCTGGTGGACGGGGAGGTCGGATGCGTCCGGACCGAGCGATGCCACCGCGAGGGTGCCGGCGCTCAGCAGCACGGTGGCGATGGCCGCGGTGATCTGCCTTGGGTACGTCCGGAATGTATAGGCCACGCGAGAAGCGAGAAGCTCCTCGGCGGCAAGAATGCCGTTGATCAAACTATGAATTCCAGCTCAGGTTCTGCAGGTCCGTGCTGCAAGGCCCAGTCACGTTCAGGGCGGCAGGAGACGGTGCGGAAAGAAGCGCCGCTTAGAATCCGGCGCTTGAAAAGTCGGGCTGAGTATAGCTTCGGCCCCCCGAAAATCAGCAAAAAAAGCCCGTAAAGGCCGATTCTGTTACATCCATGAGCCTCTCGAATAGTGTAGGACGCGCGCTCGAAATCTCCCTCCGGGGCGCCGACGAGCTGCTGCCGCAGGACGAATGGGTGCGCAAGCTCCAGCGGTCCGAAGCCACCGGAACCCCGCTGCGCATCAAGCTGGGCCTGGACCCGACCGCGCCGGACATCCACATCGGCCATACCGTGGTGCTCAACAAGATGCGCCAGCTGCAGGACCTGGGCCACCGGGTGATCTTCCTGATCGGCGACTTCACCACCACCATCGGCGACCCCTCCGGCCGCAACAGCACCCGCCCGCCGCTCACCCGCGAGCAGATCGAGGCCAACGCCCAGACCTACTACAAGCAGGCCAGCCTGGTGCTCGATCCCGAGAAGACCGAGATCCGCTACAACTCCGAATGGAGCGACCCCCTGGGCGCCCGCGGCATGATCCAGCTGGCCGCCAAGTACACGGTCGCCCGGATGATGGAGCGCGACGACTTCAACAAGCGCTTCAAGGCCGGCCAGTCGATCTCGGTGCACGAATTCCTCTACCCGCTGATGCAGGGCTACGACTCGGTCGCCCTCAAGAGCGACCTGGAACTGGGCGGCACCGACCAGAAGTTCAACCTGCTCGTCGGCCGCCATCTCCAGCAGGAATACGGCCAGGAACCGCAGTGCATCCTCACCATGCCGCTGCTGGAAGGGCTCGACGGCGTCGAGAAGATGTCCAAGAGCAAGAACAACTACATCGGCATCAGCGAAGACGCCAACACCATGTTCGCCAAGGTGCTGTCGATTTCCGACGACCTGATGTGGCGCTGGTACACGCTGCTGAGCTTCCAGTCGCTCGAGCAGATCGCGGCGTTGAAGGCCGAGGTCGAGGGCGGACGCAACCCGAAGGACGCCAAGGTCGCGCTGGCCAAGGAAATCACCACCCGCTTCCACAGCGCAGCGGCGGCCGATGCGGCCGAGCAGGACTTCATCAACCGCAGCAAGGGCGGCGTGCCGGAGGAGATTCCGGAGGTGTCGCTGTCGGGGGCGCCGCTGGGCATTGCCCAGGTGCTCAAGCAGGCGAACCTGGCGGCTTCGGCTGGAGAAGGCAACCGCCTGATCGACGGCGGCGGCGTGCGGATCGATTCCGCCGTGGTCAGCGACAAGGCGCTGAAGCTGCCCGCGGGCAGCTACGTGGTGCAGGTCGGCAAGCGCAAGTTCGCGCGCGTGACGCTGAGCTGAACCGGAACGGGCCCCCGCGGGGCCTGCTCCGCATCCTTATTTATCTACCGGACCTCGATGGTCACGCGCCGGTTGCGCGGCTCGTCCACCTCGTCGGCGGTCTGGACGGCCAGGTCGCGTTCGCCGCGGCCCACGGCCTCGATGCGGTTGGCCGGGAACTGGCGCTCGACGAAGAGCTGGGCCACTTCCTGCGCGCGGCGGCGCGAGAGCTCGTCGTTCTGCGGACCGCTTCCCTTGGTGTCGGTGTGGCCGGTGACCACGATGTCGCCGCCGCTGCGCGCCAGCGCTGCCGCCAGCGCCTCGCTCATGATCTGCTGCGAAGCCGGCGTCAGCGTGGTTCCGCCGAGCTCGAAGTAGACCGTGTAGCGCTGCGGCGGAGGCGGGCGCATGTCGAACAGCGGCTTGTTCTCCGCCTGCACCTTGGCCGGATCGACGTTGTCGACCACGGGGGCGCCCTTGGCGCCGACCGCGGCCGTGGCGCGCTGGTAGGGCGTGGAGAGCACTTCCTCGCCGTCCTTGGCGCGGACCACCACCGCCGAGGGCTTGCCGTCGGCCTGCGGCAGCAGCACCACCCGCGTGCCGGGCGTGGAGCAAGCGGCCAGCAGGGCGGCGGCCAACGTGGCTGCGAGAAGGGAGGGGAAACGGGAGGATGGGAGTTTCTTCGGCATCTTGATCATGGCTGGCCGTCGGCTTGCACGATGAAGTCGGTGCCGCGGATGCCGATGGTGGCAGTCTGCGTCTCGACCCGCACCGCGTCGGGGTTGGTCTTGCCGATGAGGCCGGTGATCATGCGCATGGAGCCGCGCAGCAGCGAGAGCAGGATGCCGCCGTCGCGCGTGGTGCCGTCGAAATGGAATTCCTTGAGATCGAGGCGCGTGGAGGGCCCGACCACCAGCGTCGTGTCGTCGCGCAGCACCAGGGAGGCCGAGGAGTCGGGGCCGGTCACGATGCGGTCCACCGCGCCCACCGCGTCGCCTGCGCTGGCCGTGCGGGCTGCGCCGGCGCCGTTGAGCAGCTGGACGCTGCCGCGCACCGACTTCACGAAGCCGGCCTGGAGATCGGGCTTGGCGGCAGGCACTGGCGCGGGAGCCGCTTCCGCAGCTGCCGGCGCGGGTGCTGGAGCGGTCGCAGGAGCGGCCGGCGGCGTCTGGGCCTGCGCCAGCGCGGCGTATCCCGCGATGGCGATGCCGCCGAGGACGGTCACGAGGTTTTTCATCATCTGGCTCTCTGTGCTAAGAGTTGCGCAACGTTAGTCAAACATTATTAATGCGAAGGCGTTACATATGGACACGAGGCCGATAATTCAGGCTGTTTCTGCGCCCTTTTACCGCTTTTCGCCCTGCTTCCTGCACTGTTCACGGTGGTTTTCGAATGATGTTTACCCCTAAGGCGCTGCTTCGCGCGTCGGTTGCCGTGGCTTTGATCACGATCGTGCTCAAGGGCCTGGCCGGCTACATGACGAATTCCATGGGCCTGATCTCGGACGCCATGGAGTCCTTCGTGAATCTCGCGAGCGCCGTCTTCGCGCTCGCGATGGTGACCATCGCCGAGCGGCCGGCCGACGACGACCACCCCTACGGCCACCACAAGGCCGAGTACTTCTCCTCGGGTTTCGAGGGCATCCTGATCGTCGGGGCGGCCATCGCCATCCTCTGGGTCTCGGTGCAGCGGCTGCTGTCGCCCCAGCCGCTGGAGCAGCTGGGCTGGGGCCTGGCGCTGTCGGTGATCAGCTCGGGCTTCAACGCGGGGCTGGCCCTGCTGCTGTTCCGCGCGGCGCGCGCCCACCGCTCGATCGCGCTGGAGGCCGACGGCCGCCACCTGATGGCCGACGTCTGGACGTCCGCCGCCGTGCTGATCGGCATCGTCGGCGTGATGGTCACCGGCTGGCTCTGGCTCGATCCGATCCTGGCCATCGGCGTCGCGCTGAACATCGCGCGCGAGGGCGTCAAGCTGGTGTGGCGCTCCTCGCAGGGGCTGATGGACGAGGCGGTCGACTCCGAAACCCTCGGCACCGTGCGCGCCACCATCGATGCCTTCGCCGCCCGCGTGCCCGAAGGCCGGCGGCTGCGCTTCGACGACATGGTCACGCGCAGCGCCGGCCAGCGCCGCTTCGCCGACCTGCACATGCACGTGCCCGGCGACTGGACGCTGCAGCACGCCGCCGGCATGCGCGACGAGCTCGAGCAGGCGCTGATGGACGCCGTGCCCGGCCTGCGCGTCACCATCCAGCTGTTGCCCTTGACCATGGAAGCCCGCGCCACCCAGGCCGGCGAACATCACCCCCTATGAAAGCCGTTCTCCAGCGCGTCGCGAATGCCCGCGTCGACATTTCCGGCCGCACCGTCGGCGCCATCGATGCAGGCCTGCTCGTGCTGCTGTGCGCCGAGCGCGGCGACGTCGACGCGCTCGCCGACCGCATGCTCGCCAAGATCCTCAAGCTGCGCATCTTCGCCGACGAGGCCGGCAAGATGAACCGCAGCGTGCAGGACATCGGCGGCGGCCTGCTCGTGGTGAGCCAGTTCACGCTGGCGGCCGATGCGAGCGCAGGCAACCGCCCCAGCTTCACCCAGGCCGCGCCGCCCGACGAAGGGCGGCGCCTCTACGAATACTTCGTGGCGCAGGCCCGCGCCGCGCATCCGGTGGTGGCCACCGGCGAGTTCGGCGCCGACATGCAGGTGCACCTGCTCAACGACGGGCCGGTCACGATCCCGCTGCAGATGACGGCGTAGCGGCGGCCGGCCGCCCGGCTATTTGCCGTAGGGGTTGCGCACGCCCAGCCCCGCGAGGATCTCTATCTCGTACGCCTCCATCTCGTCGGCGTCGGCCTCGCTGGTCTCGTGGTCCCAGCCCTGGGCGTGCAGCGTGCCGTGCACCAGCAGGTGCGCGTAGTGGTCGGCCAGCGTCTTGCGGTTTTCCTTCGCCTCGCGCGCGACCACCGGCGCGCACAGCACCAGGTCGGCCATCACGACGGGGCCCTGCGCATAGTCGAAGGTGAGCACGTTGGTCGCATAGTCCTTGCCGCGGAACTCGCGGTTCAGGCGCTGGCCTTCGTCGGCATCGACGATGCGCACCGTGATCTCGCCGTCGATGTCGAGCGCATGGCGTATCCAGCGCGTCACGCTGTGGCGCGGCAGCGCGGCGCGGTGGCGCTCCACGCCCTTGAAGCGGCCGAACTGCAGCGACAGCGAAAGCGCCGGGAGCTTCGATGCCGCCATCTCAGTGGCTCCCCGCGCGCTTGCGCTGGCCGTCGTAGGCATCGACGATCTTCGCCACCAGCGGGTGGCGCACCACGTCCGCGCTCGTGAAGTGCGTCATGGCGATGCCGTTCACGCGCTTGAGCACGCGCTCGGCGTCGATCAGGCCGCTCAGCTGGTTCTTGGGCAGGTCGATCTGGCTCACGTCGCCCGTCACCACCGCGCGCGCGCCGAAGCCGATGCGCGTGAGGAACATCTTCATCTGCTCCGGCGTGGTGTTCTGCGCCTCGTCGAGGATCACGAAGGCATTGTTCAGCGTGCGCCCGCGCATGAAGGCCAGCGGCGCGATCTCCAGCGCATTGCGCTCGAAGGCCTTCTGCACCTTCTCGAAGCCCATCAGGTCGTAGAGCGCGTCGTACAGCGGGCGCAGGTACGGGTCGACCTTCTGCGTCAGGTCGCCCGGCAGGAAGCCCAGACGCTCGCCTGCTTCCACCGCCGGGCGCGTCAGCACGATGCGCTGCACCGCGGCGCGCTCCAGCGCGTCTACCGCGCAGGCCACTGCCAGATACGTCTTGCCGGTGCCGGCCGGGCCGATGCCGAAGGTGATGTCGTGCTTCGCGATGTTGTCGAGGTAGATCGCCTGCGTGGGCGTGCGCGGCCGCAGGTCGCCGCGGCGGGTGACGAGCATCGCCGCATCGTCGTCGCCGTCGAGCATCCCGCCGTCGCCGGCCAGCGTGAGCTGCACCACGGCCGCGTCGATCGGCCGCTGCGCGATCTCGTAGAGCGCCTGCAGAACGTCCATGGCGCGCTGCGCGGGGGCCTTGTGGCCCTCGACCTTGAACTGCTCGTGGCGGTGCGCGATCTTCACGTCCAGCGCCTCCTCGATGCGGCGCAGGTGGGCGTCCAGCGGGCCGCACAGGTGGCTCAGGCGCGAGTTGTTCAGTGGGGTGAAGGTGTGTCGCAGAATCACGCGGTATCCATTTCCATCTAATCGGCAGCCCATGCAAGACCAGCCACGCTCGAAAAAACGCAATCCAGGGCGGGAAACACCGCGGAACCGGCTTTGCCGGGCCGCCGGTGTTGCCCTGTTGAGGGGGAAAGCGGCTACACGGAGTGAGCAAGCAACGGGGGGAAGCCAATGATAGGCAAACTGACCGGCACCCTGGCCGAGCGCAATCCGCCGCAGGTCGTTGTCGACTGCAACGGCGTTGGCTACGAGGTCGACGTGCCGATGAGCACGTTCTACAACCTGCCGAACGTCGGCACCAAGGTGTCGCTGCTCACGCACTTCGTCGTGCGCGAGGACGCGCAGATTCTCTACGGCTTCGGCACTGCCGAGGAGCGCGCGGCCTTCCGCCAGCTCATCAAGATCACCGGCGTGGGTCCGCGCACCGCGCTGGGCCTGCTTTCGGGCATGAGCGTGGGCGAACTCTCGCAGGCGATCACCACGCAGGAGCTGGGCCGGCTGGTGAAGATCCCCGGCATCGGCAAGAAGACGGCCGAGCGGCTGCTGCTGGAGCTCAAGGGCAAGCTCGGCGCCGACATCGGCCTGCCGGCGCACGCCGCCTCCGACGCGCAGGCCGACATCCTGCAGGCGCTGGTCGCCCTGGGCTACAGCGACAAGGAAGCCGCGCTCGCGCTCAAGGCGCTGCCCAAGGACGTGGCGGTGAGCGAAGGCATCAAGCTGGCGCTGAAGTCGCTGGCCAAGTGAGGCCGGCGGCGGCGGCGCTTCTTTTCACTCCAGCGTCAGTCCGATGTCCTTCACCAGCAGGTTCCAGTCGTGCAGGTCCTTCTGGATGGTGGCGGCGAACTGCTCGGGCGTGTTCTGCGGCAGGTCGGTGAAGTTGAGTTCGCGCAGGCGCTGCACCACCGCCGGGTCCTTCAGCAGCTGATTCACGGCGAGGTTGAGCTTCTTGACGATGGCCGGCGGCGTCTTCGCGGGCGCCAGCAGGCCGTACCACGAATAGTTCGCGAAGGGGTAGCCGGCCTCCGTCATCGTCGGCACGTCGGGCAGCATCGGGATGCGCGAGGGTCCGCTGTTGGCCAGCGCCTTCAGCCGGCCCGCGCGCACCAGCTCCACCGTGGACGACATGTCGGCGAAGGCCGCATCCACCTGCCCGCCCATCAGGTCCTGCACGCACGGACCGCTGCCCTTGTAGGGCACGTGCGTCATCGACAGGCCCGCCTGCTTCCTGAGGCTTTCCATCGCGAGGTGGCCGCCCGAGCCGTTGCCCCACGAGCAGTAGTTGAGCTTGCCGGGGCGCGCCTTGGCGTAAGCGACGAATTCCTTGAGCGTCTTCACCGGCAGGTCCGGCCGCACCAGCAGCAGGTTGCCGCCGCGCCCGATCTGCGCCACGGGCGCGAAGTCCTTCACCGGGTCGTAGGGCAGCTTCCTGTAGAGGCTGGGGTTCACCACCATCGCCGCGGCGTAGGTGAACAGCAGCTTGTAGCCGTCGGGCGTGGCGCGCGCCGCGAGCTCGGTGCCGAGGATGCCGTTGGCGCCCGGGCGGTTGTCGATGATGAAGGGCTGCTTCATCGACTTGGAGAGCGCGTCGGCGATCAGCCGCGAGATGGTGTCGGTGCCGCCCGCCGCCGCCGTGGGAACGATCAGCGTCACCGGCTTGTCGGGATAGGCATCGGCATTGCCCTGTGCATGGACGGCCATCGCCGCCCACGCCGCGAGCGCGCCCACGGCCAGCGAGCGCAGGCGGTGCCGGAGGAGTGTGGTTGTCATGTGTTGTCTCCTGTCGTCTGTTTTTCAGTGGATGCCGAAGCGCGCCTGCGTTCCCTGCTCGATCATGTCCGCGCCCACGCGATACAGGTTGCGCGAGACGTAACTCGGCACCTGCCGTGCACGCTCGCGCAGCCATTCGGCCTTCAGCGAGCGCGCCTCCACGATCTCGGGCGCGTCGCCCTCGGCGATGGCCAGCAGGTCGATGACGTGCAGTGCGAGCTGCCAGCGGCCTTCCTTCGCGAGGGCGCATGCACGCGCGATCACGCCGCGCTTGTCGGTGATGGCCTCGGCCACGGCCCGGCCGACGGCCTCGGGCGCCTCGGGGTGCAGCGAGGTCGGGTTGCGGTCCCACCAGCCGTTCTCCGAGCGGTAGATGTCGCGCACGATGTAGCCGGGGTCGCCGTACGTCGGCTTCATCCACTCGACGTCGAACAGCTCGTCGGGAAAGCGGATGCGCGCGAGCACGCCGCGCTCGTTGTGCCCCTCGTTCATCAGCCGCACGACCTCGGCGCGCAGCCAGCGCAGCGCACGCGCGGTGTGGGTGAGCACGTGCCGCACCTGCTCCTCGCCTTCGAGCGTGGCGCCGAACTCGCGCACCGCCTTGCGCGCGCCGAGCGCCGCGAGCGCTTCGAGCGTGTCGGCCCAGCGCACCGTGTCGCGCATCGTGCGAAAGGGCGTGCCGATGTTGGGAATCGAATCGATCAGCGCTGCACCGCCGTAAAGCACGCGCTGCGACGGGCTCCACAGCGCGATCGCGTCGTCGGTTTCCGATGGTGCCCAGCGCAGCTCGACATGGCTGTCGCCCTGGCCGATCTGCAGCCGGTCGTCGAAGGTTTCCGTGGGCGCGTGCATGGTGAGCCGGCGGTCGAAGAAGCCCGCCGGCCGGTTGAACTGGATCTCCGCCATGCGGTGCTGCAGCGCCTCGGTCTCGCGGTAGCGGGCCTGGCGCCGCAGCACGTTGCGGTGCGCGATGACGCGCGGCGGCGCATCACCGCGCTGCTCGGCATGCGCGAGCCACATCGGCACGCCGGAGTTGTAGCCCACGTGCCCGTGGCTGTAGCAGAGCGCATGCAGCGGCGCGTTGCTGAGCTTGCGCACCGCGTCGATCATTCCCTGCGTCACCGGGCCGCCAGGCCCGGCATCGATCACCACGAGGCCGGCGTCCGTCTCGGCCACGAAGGACTGCCCCTGGCCGCGCAGGATGTGCAGGCCCGGCGCCACCGTCTCGGTGCCGGTGCCGACGATGAGGAAAGGCTTCTCCTGTCCGACGCCGTTCGTGTTGTTCGTATCGTTCGTGTTCATGCGGCCTCCCCGGTACGCACCAGCGCCGGCAGCGCATAGCGGCCGTCCAGCATTTCCTCGCGCGGCACGTAGGCGCGCAGGCACAGATAGAAGTCGCCCGCGGGCGCCGGCAGCCAGTTCGCCTGCGCGGCTTCGTCGTCCGGGCGCGCATGCTGGATGTGCAGCGTGAGCCCGCCGTCCAAGTCGCGTCGCAGCCCGCGCGTGCGGTCGCCGATGGCGTAGCGGTCGATGGGGTTGTCCACCAGCATGTAGTCGCGGCTGTCGTACATCGTGAGCGACCAGAAGGCATCGACCGGCGGCAGCGCGCCGGGCGCGAAGCGCAGCGTGTAGCGGCCGCTGCCGTCGAGCTTGCGCCCGGATGCGTCGTGCCACGCCAGCGGGTAGGTCGCCTCGCGGCTCTCGAGCATGCCGATGTACTTGAGCGCCACCAGCGCGCGCGCCAGGTGGTCGTCGCCGAAGCTGCCTTCGACCAGCGGCATCTGCACCCAGCCGGTGGAAGAGGTGGCGCCCGACTGCGCATGGCGCAGGCGCGGCAGCACGGCGTCGAGCGCTTTCTGCAGCACGGCGAGCTGCGCCTCGTCGGGTTCGCCGGTACCGAGGCCCAGCCCGAGCCGCGTGAAGCGTGCCAGCAGCCCGGCATCGCGCGCCGGCGGCGGGTTCTCGCGCAGTGCGCGGTTCACCTGCGCCGCGAAGTGTTCGGCGCTCAGCGGCGCCTTCGGATCGCAGGCCGGGTCGAAATGCTTCGGCATCGACGAGGCCTTGCCGGCCCGCCAGTCGCCGAGCGTGCGCACGACGAAGCCGTCCTGCAGCGCATTCACGGCCGGCACGTCGCCGGGTCCGTCGACCAGGATGCGGCCGATCACCCACAGCCAGCGCGTCGGCGCCTCGATGTGCGAGCCGGGCTGCGCGAATGCGGCCGGCACTTCCCCGCGCCAGCCCGGCGGCGTGACGAGGAAGGAGCGCGCCGCCGTTCCGGTGAGCCGCTGGCCGATGTGCGCGAAGGGGTTCGTGTAGAAGTCCAGCAGGCCCAGCACGTAGTAGCGCCCGGCCGTGTCGGGCACGTCGATCACCAGCGGGCCTTCGCCCAGGTCGAGCCAGGCGTTGGTGTAGAGCGTGTCGTTGTTCGGCGTCACCACGCGGCTCTTGCCTGCGCCCAGCAGCTGGCGCGCGTGGGTGAACACGTTGCACCAGCGATGCGGCCTGGGTGCTTCTCCCGCGGTGTCGGAGCGCTGCGGCGAGGTGGCCGCGCGCATGCGGCTCATCTCGTAGAGCGGGAAGGCGTAGACGACGGCCTCCTCGGCCAGCGTGCGCAGTCCGTCGTCGATGGTCGTGGTCTGCATCCTCAGGCCTCCCGTGCCCGCAGGGCGGGAATGCGCCAGCTCTGCACGCCCTCGCGCGGGTAGTACATGCGAAGGATCAGATAGAAGCGGCCGGCCGGCGCGGGCAGCCAGTTGGACGCGTCGGCCGGGCGCACATGGCCGAACTCGATCTCCAGGCTGCCGTCGGCTGCGCGCTTCAGGCCGGGCGTGCGGTCGCCGATGGCGTGGCGCCTGATCTCGTTGGGGTAGAGGAAGCGGTCGGCGTCGTAGAGCGTCACCGACCAGAAGGCGTCCGCGGGCGGCATGTCGTCGGCCTCGAAGCGCATCGTGTAGCTGCGCTGGCCGTCCAGCGGCTCCTGCCTCTCGTCGTAGTGCGCGGCCGCGTACACCGCCTCGCTGGTGGCCAGCGCGCCCAGCCCCAGGTAGGCGGTGCGGGCGCGGCCGAGAAACTCGTTGCCGTAGCGGCCGGTGGAAGGCGTCATCGACCAGGGCTTGGGCCGCCGGTTGCGGCCCACGGCGCCGACCAGCTGCACGCCTTCGGCGAAGCCCTCGATCAGGCCTTCGCGGGTGGGCTCGTCCAGCGTGTCCCATGAGAACGCGGCGTCCGGCCGCAGCCCGGCCTGGCCGAACCACGCGACCAGCGCGCGGTCTTCCACGCGGCCCGGCGCCTCGGCGAGCTCCCGGCACATGTTGGTGAAGAAGCGCGGCGCCACCTGCGCGGCCGGCTCGCCGTTCTCGAAGGCCGCGGCCATCGCGTCGACCGCAGGGCCGTCCCAGTGCTCGACGGCGGACGGCCGACCCTGCAGCACAGTGCCGGGCGCGGGCGCCAGCCCGATCTCGGACTGCAGCGTGCGTGCGGCGGGCCAGTCGCTCTCGTCGCCCACGAGGATGCGGCCGATCAGCCAGACGAGATCGGTCGGGCAACGCACCACGCGGTGGCCCGCGAGCGATTCCGGCACAGTGCCGCCCGGCCCGACGAGCACCACCGTCTCGCCCTCCGGGTTGCAGTTGCGCGGCCCCAGGTTCTCGAAGTTCTCGGTGTAGGCGTCGTACAGCGGCAGCACGAAGTAGCGGCCCGGATGGCGCGACGATGCGGGCACCGTCAGCAGCATCGGCCCATGGGCCAGGTGCACCCACGCGATGGTGTAGAGCAGGTCGTTGGCCGGCGTCACCACGTCGCGGTCTTCATGGGTGGAGGGGCGCGGCGCGTGATGCAGCGTGTTCAGCGGCGCACGCACGTCCGATCCGTGCGAGGCGCCGGCGCGGCGCTCGGCCTGGGGCGCGGTCTGCATGGCGCAGGTGCGGTAGGTCTCGGTGAGCGGGTAGCCGTAGACGAAGGCGGCCAGGCCGATGGAGCGGGCCAGCGCCTTGCGCGCGAGGACAACGGCGAGATTGGGATCGGGAGCGTTCATGTCGGATGTCTCTTTGCTGGAGTTCATGGATCGGTTCAATCGAGCTTCACACCCGTGGCCTGCGTCAGGCGCAGCGTCACGGGGAGGAATGCCCTGTAGGCAGCGGTGGCCTCGGCCGGCAGGTTGCCCACCGGTTCGGCGCCCAGCTCCTCGATGCGGCGGCTGACCTCGGGCTGGCGGGTCACCGCGCTGACTTCGCGTCCCAGCCGTTCGACGATCGCATCGGGCGTCTTCGCGGGCGCCATCAGCGAGGTCGGGCCGGTGAGCGCATAGACCTCGTCGGCGTAGCCCTGCTCGGCGAAGGTCGGCACGTCGGGCAGCGCCTTGGCGCGGCGCGGTCCGGCAACGGCCAGTGCGCGCAGCTTGCCGGCCGCGATGTACGGCTGCAGCGTGGTGACCGAGCCCACGGTCATGTTGATGACGCCGCTGATCAGGTCCACCGCCATCGGGCTCTCGCCCTTGTAGGGCACGTGCAGCGTCTGCAGGCCGTAGGTCTTGTCCATGTAGACCTGGATCTGGTGCGGCTGCGTGCCCGGGCCCCACGAGCCCATCGTGTACTTGCCGGGCGCGGCCTTCACCGCGGCGATCAGGCTCTTGAAGTCCTTCGCCGGCACCGAGGGGTGCACGGCCAGCACGGTGCGCGTGGTGGCGATGTCCGAGACCATGCGCAGGTCGGTGCGCGGGTCGTAGGGCAGCTTGCTGTAGAGCACCATGTTCGCGGTGACGGGGCCCGGCACCGTCAGCAGCAGCGTGTAGCCGTCGGGCGCGCTCTTGGCGACGTAGTCGGTGCCGATGATCCCGCCCGCGCCGCTGCGGTTCTCGACCACCACCGGCTGGCCCAGCCGCTTCGACAGCCCCTCTGCCACGATGCGCGCGAGGATGTCGGTGGAACCGCCCGCCTGGTACTGCACGACGATGCGCAGCGGCTTCGACGGAAAGGGCGCCTCGGCCTGCGCACCGCCGGCCGCGAGCGCGATGGCTGCGCCGAGCATGGCAAGTTGTCTCTTCGATGTCGTCATGCGGTGTGTCTCCCGTTGTTGTTCATGCGGCGCGCCCGACCACCAGCGCATCGACCGCCACGCAGCCGCCATCGGCCCGCGGCCGCGCGATCAGCGGGTTGATCTCCGCGCTGTCGAGCGAGTCGCCGGCGCGCAGCGCGAAGCCGGCTAGCGCGCACAGCGCATCGGCGATCGAGTCGAGATCCACCGGCGCACGGCCGCGCGCGCCGTCGAGGATCGCGAAGGCGCGCAGCTCGCGCACCATGGCCAGCGCGTCGCCGCGCGTGATCGGCAGCGCGCGCAGCGACACGTCGCGCAGCGTCTCGACGTGGATGCCGCCCAGGCCGAACATCAGCACCGGGCCGAACACCGGGTCGCGGTGCACGCCTGCGATGCATTCGACGCCGCCTGCCAGCATGCGCGCCACCAGTGCGCCGTCGAGCCGTGCGTCGGGCCGTGCGGTGAGTGCCCGATCGCGCGTGCGCTCGAAGGCCGCCTTTGCCTGCGCCGCGCCGCGCAGCCCGAGCGCCACCCCGCCGACGTCCGACTTGTGCGGGATGTCCGCGCTCACGATCTTCACCACCACCGCGTCGCCGATGGCCTCGGCGGCGGCTGCCGCCTCGTCGGCGCTGCGCACCACGCGGTGCTCGACGACAGGCACGCCGGCTTCGGCGAGCAGCGCCAGCGCGTCGGGCTCGGGCATGGTGCCGGGGGACAGCTTCAGCGGATTCGAGGCGAGAGCCGGGACCGCCGAAGGCGGCGCACCGGTCTTCAATCCGGCCAGCGCGGCGATGGTGCGGATGCCGTCCGACGGATCGGCGAACACCAGGCAGCGCATCGCTTCCAGCTCGGCGCGGCGCTCCGGCGCCAGCAGCGTGCTGATGGCGAGCAGCGTGTCGGGATAGGCCGCGCGCAGCGAGCCCACCAGTTCGCGCAGCACGGGCCAGAACGCGTCCGACGCGCCGGCAGCCGCAAGGAAGCCCATCCACGAGGCGAAGCCGCGGTCGTCGAGCATCACGCGTGCGCTGCGCTCCAGCAGGCTCATGTCGTTCGTGACCTGGCCGGTGATGTCGACCGGATTGCGCGGCGCCGCGAAAGGCACCCAGCTGCGCAGGGTGTCCTGTGCGGCGTCGCTCAGCGGCTGTACGTCCAGGCCCTGCGCCGAGGCCTCGTCGGCCATCAGCGCGCCCACGCCTCCCGAGAGCGTGAACAGGCCGATCGAGCGGTCGCGCGGGCGGCCGGCCACGGCCGCGCTGTGGGCCAGGTCGAAGAACTCGGTGAGGTTGCGCGCGCGCAGCACGCCGTACTGCCGGAACACCGCGTCGTACACCGCGTCGTCGCCGGCCAGTGCCGCGGTGTGCGAGGCCGCGGCCTGCGCGCCCAGCGCGGTGCTGCCGACCTTGACCATCACCACCGGCTTGCCGTTCGCCTGCGCGAGGGCCAGCGCGGCGCGCAGCCGCGGACCGTCGCGGCAGCCTTCCATGTAGCCCATGATCACGTCGGTGGCCGGGTCCTGCGCGAGCCAGGCCAGGCAGTCGGCGAACTGCACGTCGGCCTCGTTGCCGGTGGTGGCCCACAGCGACAGGCCCACGCCGCGCGCCCGCGCCATCGAGTAGGCGTACGCGCCGAACGCGCCCGACTGGCTCACCAGCCCGATGCGCCCCGCGCTCACGCGGCCCACGCCGGGCGCCGGCGAGAAGGTCGCGTAGACATTGCGCGCGATGTTCATGAAGCCCAGGCAGTTCGGGCCGACGAGCCGCACGCCGGCCGCGCGCGCCTTGTCGCCGAGCCGGGCCTGCGCGGCCAACCCATCGGCGCCGGTCTCGGCGAAGCCAGAAGAGAACAGCACCACGCCCTTCACCTTCGCGGCGATGGCATCGTCGAGCGCGCCGTCGACCAGCGCGGCCGGCACGGCGAGGATGGCCAGGTCCACCGGTCGGCCGATGGCGCTCAGGGTGGGCCAGGCCTGCAGGTCCTGGATGCGGTCGGCCTTGGGGTTGACCGGATAGAGCGCGCCGTCGAAGCCGAAGCGGCGCTGGTAGTCGACCGGTATGCCACCGATCTTCTGCGGGCTGGAAGAGGCGCCGACCACCGCGATGGAGCGCGGCGCGAACAGGGCCGAGAGCGATTCGGCCTGGGAGCTGAAGAAATCCATGGGTCGATGCGGGAAGAGCGGTTTCAGAAGTTGTGGCGGATGCCGGCGGCGAGCACGCGCACGCCGTTGCCGCTGTCGGGCGCGACGGTGATGGTCGCGAGCGAGGCCGAGGCGCCGTTGCGGTTGAGCAACCGCAGCCAGCGCGCGTAGAGCACGGTGCGCTTGCTCAGGTAGTAGTCGTAGCCCAGCGTCCAGGCCAGCTGCGAGCGGCTGGAGTCGTCCACCTTGCGCTGCATGGCCTCGAACATCAGGTTCGAGGCGGGCGTCACGTTGTAGGTGACGCCCAGGCTCGCGAGCTTCGCCGTGGGTACGCGCGGCAGGTTCGAGCTGTTGCGCACGTAGTTGGCGTAGAACTGCAGCCCGATGTCCGGCAGCTCGTAGGCGCCGCTCAGCGCCTGGTAGGTGGTGGCGGCCGGCTGGGCCACGGGCGCGGCGGCTGAGCCGGAGCGCGCGCGCTGGAACGCATAGGCGATGTAGTAGGGCTTGCGCGACCAGCCGAGGCTGCCGCCGTAGAAGTTGCCGCTCTGGTGGCTGGGCGCGCTCGATTCCCCGGGGGCGTAGGCGATGTCGGCGAAGAAGTCGCTGCTGGCCGGCGTGCGGTAGCGGACCATGTTGCTCGCGCGGGCCGCGAAGGGCGTGAGGCCCGGCTGCGCGTCGGTGGCGGCCACCAGGTTGATCGGCGAGAACACCGAGTTCACGCCGTACGGGTCGGCCTTGAACAGCGTGTAGAACATCGGCGTGTACATGCGCCCCGCGTCGATCTGCCCCCACGGCCCCGACAGGCCGACGAAGGACTGCCGGCTGAACGACATGGCCGGCCCGGGCAGCGTGCCGTTGCCGGTGTCGGGCGCGAAGCCGCTTTCGAGCGTGAAGTGCGCGCTGAGTCCGCCGCCGAGGTCTTCGGTGCCGCGAAAGCCCAGGCGCGAGGCGGTCTGGCCGCCGTCTTCCAGCCGTTTCGACGAGGTGATGCCCGACTTGGCAAAGGCCATGTAGAGGTCGACCGTGCCGTAGATGGTCACGCTGCTCTGCGCCGGCGTGAGCGAGGAATAGGCCGCCAGCGCAAGGCCGGCGGCTGCTGTCTTCTTCATGTGCTGCTTGTCTCCGGTAGGGCTTGCCGCATGCGGGTGCATGGCGGTGCCGCTTGTGTGCTTGTGGATGTCCGGTGCTTACGATAGAAATGACGCCCTCCCGAATCTGTCAACGCTTTGACAGATTCATGAACATCACGGCAGGGAGAACCCGCTGACCCGATCGCCTCGCTCGACCCCCAGGAACGCCGAAGAGAGCGCCGCGCTCATCGAGCGCGCGCTGCGCTGGAACGAGCTGTTCTCGCGCTGGCCCGACGCGCGCCGCGCCGAGCTCATGAAGTCCGCGCGCATGGAGCGCTACAGCCGCCGCACGCAGGTGCTCGCGCACGACCGCCATCGGCGCGAGCTGCTGGTGGTGGTGTCGGGCTGCCTCGAGATCAGCAGCATGAGCACCCACGGGCGCAAGTACGTCAATGCGCTGCTGGGGCCGGGCCAGGTGGCGCCGCTGGTGCGCCTGCTCGAGGACGTGCCGCTGCCCTACGACTACCACGCGCACGAGGACTCGGTGATCATCCACCTGCCCAGCGATGCCGTGATCGCGGTGCTCGACGCCGAACCGGTGCTGTGGCGCGACGTGGCCAAGCTCGGCCTGCAGCGCCAGCGGCTGAGCATCGTGCTGCTGCAGAACCAGATGCTCAACTCGATCCACGGGCGCGTGGCCGCGACGCTGATGAGCCTGGTCCACTTCTACAACGGGCAGGGACCTGGAACGGGAGAGAGCGACGGCGGCCCGCTGGTGCGCCTGTCGCAGAACGACCTGGCGGCCATGCTCGGCCTCTCGCGCCAGACCATCAACAAGGAACTGGGGCGCCTGGTGGAAGAGGGCGCCATCGACATGCGCTACAAGCGCATCCGCATCGTCGATGCCGAACGGCTGGCGCGCATCGCGGCCGGCACCTGAGCGGAAAACTCAGCAGGGGCTCAGGGGTAGATCTTCTCGCCCCTGGCCAGCATCTCCACGAACTGTGCGATGCGGCGTGCGCGGGTCTCGGGCTTCTTGGCGCCCTGCGTGCGGAACAGGATCGCGAAGCGGTTGCGCGAGTCGAGCGTGGCGAAGAACTTCGCGGCCTTCCTGTCGGCATCGAGCGCGGCCTGCAGGTCGGGCGGCACGGTGGCCTTGGCGACACCCTCGTAGGCCGCGTCCCAGCGGCCGTCGGCCTTCGCGCGTTCGATCTCGGCATGGCCGGCCGGCTGCATGCGGCCTTCGTCGATGAGCTTCGTCACCTTGTCGCGGTTGACCTGCGACCAGATGCTGCGCCGGGTGCGCGGCGTGAAGCGCTGCATGAAGTAGTGCTCGTCCTGGCTCTTGCGCTGGCCGTCGATCCAGCCCCAGCACAGGGCTTCCTCCACAGCGGCGGGATAGTCGATGGAGGCGATGCCGCTGTCTTTCTTTGCGATGCGAAGCCACACGCCGGCGGCGCTGGCATGGTGGCGCTTGAGCCAGCGCGCCCACGAGGCCGCGGTGGTGCACTCCACCGGTGTGTCGTGCACGATGCGCTCTTCCGTCTTGCTCAAGGCACCCACCAGTAGCGCAGCGCGTGGAAGTAGATCGGCGCCGCGAAGATCACCGAATCGAGCCGGTCGAGCATGCCGCCATGGCCCTCGATCATCGAACCCCAGTCCTTCACGCCGCGGTCACGCTTGATGGCCGACATCACCAGCCCGCCGAAGAAGCCCATGAGGCAGATGGTGAGCGACATCAGCGCCGCCTGCCACGGGTTGAAGGGCGTGGCCCAGTAGAGCGCGGCACCCAGCGCGGTGGCGCTCGCGACGCCGCCGACCAGGCCTTCCCAGGTCTTGGAGGGTGAGAGTTCGGGCGCCACCTTGCGCTTGCCCAAGAGCTTGCCCCACACGTACTGCAGCACGTCGCTGCCCTGCACCACGATCACCA
This sequence comes from Variovorax atrisoli, assembly GCF_014195185.1. Lineage (NCBI taxonomy): Bacteria > Pseudomonadati > Pseudomonadota > Betaproteobacteria > Burkholderiales > Comamonadaceae > Variovorax > Variovorax atrisoli. Next base: position 134,186 of record NZ_JACIBG010000009.1, read on the forward strand.
GGAAGGCGATCAGCAGCAGGTTGCGGCCCTCGAAGCCCGGGATCTGCAGCGTGAGCAGCGCGGGCACGTGGCTGATGCAGAACACGCACACCATCAGGCCCCACTGGATCTTCGAGGTGCGCTCCAGGAAGCGCCGCGTGTCGCCGCTCACCGCCGCCAGAATGGGCAGCAGCAGGAAGGCATACACCGGGATGTAGATGGCGTAGAGCCCGTACCAGTCGATCCAGATCAGGAAGTACTGTCCCGGCAGCGCGAGGTAGAAGGCCAGTGCGATCGGTGCATGGTCGCCGCGGCGCGTGTAGGCGAGGCTGATGAACTCGCGCAGCGCGTAGAACGAGATCAGGTAGAACAGCACGATCACGCCGCCCTTGCCGAAGGCGAAGGCGATGCCGATCACCGCCACCATCACCCACCACGCGTTGACGCGCGAGTTGAGGTTGTCGATCACCGAGTGCGGCTGGCCGTGCGCCACCTTCCACTTGAGCAGCGCGCCGATGACCGATGCCAGCACCAGCACGCCGGCCACGCCGCCGAAGAGCTTGAGCGTGGTCCACGCGAAGGGAGAGAGCTCGATCATGCTGCGGCCCCTCCGTTGCCGTTCTGGCTGCCGGCCGTGCCGTTCTCCTCGATGCGGTCGTACTCGGGCCGCAGGTCCAGCATCGCCGTGCGGGCCCGGGCGATGAAGCTGTTCTTGTCTTCGCCCTCGGCCAGCGAGATCGGCGCGCCGAAGCGCACCGTGCAGGCCAGCGGGATCGGCACCAGCGTGCCCTTGGGCAGCACGCGCTTGAGGTTCTCGATCCATACGGGCACCAGCCGCACGTTGGGGCAGGCGCGCGCCAGGTGGAAGAGGCCGCTCTTGAGCGGCAGCAGGATCTCGTCGCCGGTGTTGCGCGTGCCTTCCGGGAACATGATGAGCGAGTCGCCGGCGTCCAGCGCCTGCTTCATCTGCTCGACCGGGTTCTCGCCCTGGCCCGAGCCGTCGCGGCGGATCATCAGCGCGTTGAACACATCGATGCCGATGAACTGCCGCAGCTTCGAGGCCATCCAGTAGTCCTGTCCGGCCACCGGCCGCGTGAGCGCGCGCAGGTCGGGCGGCAGCGTAGCCCACAGCAGCACGAAGTCGCCGTGGCTCGTGTGATTGGCGAAGTAAAGCGTCTGCTCGGCCTTGGGCGTGGAGCCCGACCAGATGGCGCGCACGCCGGTCAGCAGCCCGGCCGCGCCGATGATGAGCTTGCCCGCGACGATGGCGAGGCCGCGCCGCAGCACGGTGCTTTCGGGCTTGTCCGTGCTGTCGCTCAAAGCGTCGCCTCCGGGGTGAACGGCTGGTTTGGTGTGCACCGCGGAACCGGCTTTGCCGGGCCGCCGGTGCGGCCCCCGGCGAGGGGGGAGGAGGCCACACGCAGTGGGCAAGCCTGGGGGAGAGTCATGACAAGTCCTGTGTCATCAAGGCTAGTAGGAACATGGCGCTCTGGCAGGCCACCACGATGGCGTGGCGCTGCATGAGCTGGCGGGTGCCCTGCACGCGGTCGTCGAGCGGGCGGGGCGCATGCTGCGAAGCCGGCGGCTCGCGCAGCCCGAGGGAGGCGAGCGCGCGGTCGAGTGCGTCGAGCGAGGCGACGGTGTTGCGAGCGAGGCCGTCGAACAGCGCCTCGTCGAAGCGCAGCCGGAACGCGAAGTAGCGCTCCAGCGCGCCGAGGATGACGACCGCGCCGAAGCCCATGGTGGCGGTGGTGGAGAGCGAGCGCAGCGTCAGCGCGAGCACCAGTGCCGAGATGCAGGTGAGCGCGAAGCCCCAGAGGGCCAGAAGCGCCACGGCGCGCAGCAGCGCCGCGAGCGCGGCGCAGGTGGTTCTGTCGTTGTCATCGGTCATGGGGCGGCACCTCCTGCAAGGGCTCGAACGGCTCCAGGGAGACCCGCCACGCATCCCGCAGCACGATCTGCGGCCGTGCCCGGCGCACCGCGTCCTCGGCCTGGGCGACGCCGCCGGCCGCCCCGTAGCGGCCCAGCCAGGCGATCACCGCCGCCGCGCTGCGCGAGAAGCCGAGCGCGCAGCAGACCCACACTGTGGCACCGTCCGCGCTCCTGCGCCGGCCTTCGATGACGACGGCCGCGCGCTGCAGGCGCACGGTGGGCGGCACCGTCAGGTCGAGCACCGGCACGCAGCGCGCGTGCGGCACGCCGGCGGGCATCTGCAGCTCGGCGCACAGGCTCACCAGCCGGGGCCGGCCGGCGGCCAGCCACTCGGCATGCGTCGGCCGCCGGCCCAGCCGCAGGCCCGGCACCACCTCGACCGAGGCCGGCAGGCTGCGCGTCCAGAGCCAGGCATTGACGGCGGCGCCGAGCCGGTAGGGCGCCAGCATCCAGCGCGCCGCCCAGCCCATGCGGCCGCGGCCATCCATCTGGAAGCCGCGCGCGCCGAAGCCCGCGTAGTTCAGCGCCACCAGAGCCAGCGAGGCAGCCGGCCACGCGAGCCACAGCGCGATGCCGCCGCCGTAGAGCGCCGCCGCCAGGAACAGTGCCGCACCCACCGTGTAGAAGCCGGCCAGCTTCCAGCGCTGCGGGTCGCGCGTGGTACGCCATGCGCGCGGCATCGACACCACGCGCTCCAGCGGCCACAGCCACACGCAGAACAGGCCCAGCAGCGCACCGGTCGGGATGTCGATGAAATGGTGCTGCCAGGTCGTGAGCACCGAGGCGCATATGGCGAAGGCCCACACATGCAGCACCAGCCGAGCCCACAGCGGCCGGATGAACTGCCGGTACCAGTCCCACAGGATCACCGCCAGCGCAATGTGCAGCGAGGGCGCCTGGTTGAAGGGCTGGTCGAAGCCCCGCAGCGCGTTGAACAGGAAGGCCGGCGCGCCGTCGACCGGCGGCTGTCCGAAGCTGAAGTGCAGCGGCCACAGCACGAAGCAGGTGCAGGCGACGAGCGTCGCCGTCAGCAGCCGCAGCGCATGCCGGTCGAGCGCGTGCCTGCTGCGCGCGAGGAAGAGCGACAGCGCGTAGAAGGCGTTGATCGTCCAGTACGGGAAGATGGTCCACGGCCAGAACGGCACGTGCCGCTCCCACTCGAAGGCCATCGACGGCACATTGGCGCGCGTGGTGGCCCACCAGTTCGCGAAGCCGTAGGTCGCGTAGAACAGCGGTCCTAGCAGCACCAGCCAGGCGGCGGCGCGCTTCCAGGGCCGTGGGGTGCTCGTCATTGCGTGACGCGCACCGCCAGCGACACCGTGAAGATGCCCCACTCGTCCACCCGCTGGTCGATCTTGCGGAAGCCGGCTTCCTCCACCAGCTGGTCCATCTCGTACTGAGTGCGGCGGCGCATCACCCAGGCCTCGCCCTGGCGGTGGCTGGTGAGGGCGCGCGCGATCATCTCGAGCTGCGGGTGCCAGGGCTGGCCGGTGTAGACCAGGTAGCCGCGGTCTTCCACCGCGTCGCCCACGCCCGCGAGCGAGCGGCGCACCATCTCGTTGTCGGGGAAGAGCTCGTACAGGCCCGACACCACGGCCAGCGTGGGCCGTGGCGTGACGCTGGCCAGGCTCATGCGGTCGAAGGCGTCGGCCTGCACGAACTGGGCGACGTCTTCCAGGCCCTTCTCGGCGATGAGCGCGCGGCCGTCGCGCACGTTGATGTCGCTGTAGTCGCGCAGCAGGATCGAGCTCGCCTTGACGGGGCTCGCCAGCACCGCGTCGAGCACGTAGCGGCCGTGGCCGGCGGCGATGTCCATCACGCGCACCTCGCGGTGCATCTCGGCCAGCCGCTCCATCGCGATGCGCAGCAGCTCCTCGACGTGGATCTTGCGCTGGCGGATGCCGCGCCAGCCGATCGACCCCAGGTAGGTCTTGTCGATGGAGCGGCCGATGAACGAGCTGCCCTGCGGATGGTTGCGGTAGACGTAGTCGAGCGTGCTGCCGGAGTCGAAGCCCGTTTCGTGGCCGAGCCTGATGCCTTCCGACATGGTGCCGCCCAGCTTCAGCCCGGCGCGGGTGATGGCCCAGTAGGCGCCGCGCGGCGACAGGGGCGAGAGCGGCTCGGCCAGCGCGCGCGACTCCTCGGCCGTCTCGCCGCTGAGGTGCGCCTCGCGGCGGTCGACCGGCACGGCGGGCTCGTCGAAGCGCTGCAGGATGAATTCGCGGATCTGCGCCACGGCCGGCGCCCGGTCCTTCTCGCCCAGCGTGTCGTGGAAGAAGCCCGGCAGCTCGACCTTGGTCTTGACCGCACTGCCCAGTCGCTCGAAGAACTGGTGCTGCGGCTTGTGGTGCACCACCCAGTCGGCGCCCGAGATGAGCAGCTGCACCGGCAGCGTGATCGCGTTGGCGTCGGCCACCACGCGCTCGGCCGCCTCGTACAGGCCCAGCAGGATGTTGACCGCGATCGGCCGGCTGATGAGCGGATCGCTCTCGTAGCTGGCGATGCGCTCGGGGTCGTGCGTGAGGAACTTCGCCTTCACGTAGCTGTTGACGAAGAAGAGCCCGCGCAGCTTGTGCATCAGCGCCAGGCCCGGCCGCGCGAAGGGCACGTAGAGCTTGACCTTGAAGGCCGGCGAGGCGAGCGTGAGGCCGCGCACCTTGGGCGCGTAGTCGTGCGCCCAGGTGGCGATCAGCACCGCGCCCACGCTCTGCGCGACCACGTGGATGTCGTGCTCGGGCACGCCGTGCACGGCGCCGATGTGCTGCACGAAGGTCTGCACGTCGCGCACCGAGGTGCCGAAGCTGGGGCTGTAGCCGCGCTGGCCGGGCGAGCGGCCGTGGCCGCGGGCGTCCCAGGCGTAGAAGTCGAAGTCGGGCAGGTCGAGCTCGTCGACCAGGTGCGCCATGCGCGCGCCGTGCTCGTGGCCGCGGTGGAACAGCAGCACGGCGCCGCGCCGTGCGGCGCCGATGGCGGGCCAGCGGCGGTAGAAGAGCGATTCGCCGTCGTGCGTCTGGAAGTGGAGTTCTTCGGCGATGCGAGGAGTCGTGTTTGTCATTGAGTCCCTGTTGAATTCTTGTCGTCTGCCTCCGCCAGTGCCCGGCGGATGCGGTTGATGGTGGTCCAGGCCACGAGCGCGGCCAGCAGCGGCATCAGCCAGGCCGTCCAGCCCGGCAGCGGCCCGCCCAGCGCCACGTACAGGCCGAGCGCGCCGAAAACGAAGGCCCGGTCGCTCTTGCCCAGCGGGCCGTCGTAGCGGCGCGAGGCGCCGACCGTGGGGCCCAGCGCGCCGGCGAATTCGCTCAGCCCGGCCAGCACGATCACGGCGCCGACCCAGAAGCCGCCGAAGGGCTGCACCAGCGCGAAGGGCAGGTACAGCGCCGCGTCGGAGACCACGTCGGTCAGTTCGTTGAGGAAGGCGCCGAGCCTGCTTTGCTGGTTGTGCTCGCGCGCCAGCATGCCGTCGATGGCGTTGAAGGCCATGCGCAGGAACATCCACAGCGGGATGAGCCCGAAGGCCGCCAGCGAGGGCGCCGCGAAGAAGAGCCAGAGTCCGAGCGCCACCGATACCGCGCATGCCGCCAGCGTCACCTGGTTGGCGGTGACGCCCATCGCATGCAGGCGGACCACCAGCGGCCGCAGCAGTGCCTGGAAACGCGGCTTCAGTTCGTAGATCGACACGTGCTGGCTTCCCCTCGTTCGTTATATGGCCGAAGCATTCTGCCAGTGAAGGACGGCCCCCCACGCTCGGCACTGCGTGTCCTCGCTGCCCCCCGAGGGGGCGCTCGCTTGCTTGGGGCGGCCCGGCGCGGCGCTCGGGACTAAACTCGTCGGCGCACACTTCCAGCAAATGACCATCCAGACAGACGACTTCGCGCCCGCCCCCCAACGCGTGGTGTCCGCGGCCCCCGCATCGCCCAACGAGGAGGCGATCGAACGGGCCCTGCGCCCCAAGCTGCTCGACGAGTACGTCGGCCAGGCCAAGGTGCGCGAGCAGCTCGAGATCTTCATCGGCGCCGCGCGCAAGCGGAAGGAAGCCCTCGACCACGTGCTGCTTTTCGGCCCGCCGGGCCTGGGCAAGACCACGCTGTCGCACATCGTCGCGGCCGAACTCGGCGTCAACCTGCGCCAGACTTCCGGCCCCGTGCTCGAGAAGCCCAAGGACCTGGCGGCGCTGCTGACCAACCTGGAGCCGAACGACGTGCTCTTCATCGACGAGATCCACCGGCTGAGCCCGGTCGTCGAGGAAATCCTGTATCCGGCGCTGGAGGACTACCAGATCGACATCATGATCGGCGAGGGCCCCGCGGCGCGCAGCATCAAGCTCGACCTGCAGCCCTTCACGCTGGTGGGCGCCACCACCCGCGCCGGCATGCTGACCAACCCGCTGCGCGACCGCTTCGGCATCGTCGCGCGGCTGGAGTTCTACACGCCCGAGGAGCTCGCGCTGATCGTGCACCGCAGCGCCGGCCTGCTGAAGGTGGAGGCCGATGCGGCCGGCGGCTTCGAGATCGCCCGCCGCTCGCGCGGCACGCCCCGCATCGCCAACCGCCTGCTGCGCCGCGTGCGCGACTACGCCGAGGTCAAGGGCAACGGCCGCATCACCGAAGACATCGCGCATCGCGCGCTGGCCATGCTCGACGTCGATCCGCAGGGCTTCGACCTGATGGACCGCAAGCTGCTGGAGGCCGTCATCCACCGCTTCGACGGCGGCCCGGTCGGCCTGGACAACGTGGCCGCCAGCATCGGCGAGGAGCGCGACACCATCGAGGACGTGATCGAGCCCTACCTGATCCAGCAGGGCTACCTGCAGCGCACGCCGCGCGGACGCATCGCCACGCTGGCCGCCTACCGCCACCTGGGCGTGGCCCCGCCCTCCGGCCGTGCCGACGGCCCCGATCTCTTTGGAGCCTGATTCCCATGCACACCCATGACCTGAGCGCCTGGCAGCACGACCACCATTTCGGCGCCGACACCTCTTCCGCCGAGCGCAGCACGCGCCTGGTGATGTGGATCACCTTCGCGATGATGGTCGTCGAGATCGGCGCCGGATGGTGGTTCAACTCGATGGCGCTGCTGGCCGACGGCTGGCACATGAGCTCGCACGCGCTGGCCATCGGCCTGAGCGCCTTCGCCTATGCCGCCGCGCGCCGCTATGCGCGCGACCCGCGCTTCGCCTTCGGCACCTGGAAGATCGAGGTGCTGGGCGGCTTCGCGAGCGCGCTGGCGCTGCTGGGCGTGGCGGCGCTGATGGTGGTGGGCTCGCTGGAGCGGCTGTGGTCGCCCTCGGCCATCCATTACCCCGAGGCCATCGCCGTGGCGGTGCTGGGGCTGGTGGTCAACCTGGTCTGTGCGCGGCTGCTGGGCGGGGCGCATCACCATCACGGGCACGACCATGGACATGCACACGACGACCATCACCATGGGCACGGCCATCACGATCACCACGGCCATGGCCACGACCTGAACCTGCGTTCGGCCTACCTGCACGTCGTGGCCGACGCCGCCACCTCGGTGCTCGCCATCGCGGCGCTGCTGGGCGGCTGGTTCTACGGCTGGGCCTGGCTCGACCCGGCGATGGGCATCGTCGGCGCGGTGCTGGTGGCGGCCTGGGCCAAGGGGCTGCTGAAGGAGACCGGCAAGGTGCTGCTCGACCGCGAGATGGACCACCCCGTCACCGCGGAAATCAAGGAAGGCGTCGAGACCCTGCTGGCCGATTCCGAGACCCGCGTGGCCGACCTGCACGTGTGGCGCGTGGGCCGCGACGCCTACGCCTGCGCGCTCACCGTGGTGACCCACTCGCCGACGCTCACCGCCGACCAGGTGCGGGCCTGCTTCTCGATGCACGAGGAGATCCGCCACTCGACGGTGGAAATCCAGCGCTGCGTGGATTAGGTTCTTCCTCCTTCCCCCGCTGGGGCAAGGCTGGGATGGGGGCACGACGGCGCGACCATTCCAACGCCGCCTGCCCCACCCCAACCCTCCCCCAGCGGGGGAGGGAGCGAGCCGAAGTCAATTGACCTGGGCGCCCTGTTCTTTCTCCTTCCCCCTTTGGGGGAAGGTTGGGATGGGGGCACGACAGCGTGCCCATTCCAACGCCGCCTGCCCCCACCCCGGCCCTCCCCCGGAAGGGGACGGAGCAAGTCAAATCGAGGCGCTGCGCCTCGCGTGCCGCACGATCAACACCTGCGCCGCGTAGTACGTCGCCAGCACCCACAGCTGCGGCAGCGGCAGCGGCATCACGAACCGGTTGATCGCCAGCAGCGAGTCGCTCAGCATGAAGAAGCAGGCACCCACCGCCACCCATGGCGCCGATGGGTCGGTCCGGCGCAGCACCGCCGCGCGCCCGATGGCCTGCGCCGCCATGCAGGCGATCACCACCACATAGGCGCCGACCGGAATCCGCAGCGCCGCCGGCAGCCCGCCATGCCAGAGGAAGGCGTACATCGCCGCGCCGACCAGCAGCGTGGCCGCCAGCGCCCCGGGGCGCGGGAACAGTCCCACGCCGATGCGGAACAGCGCGATGTAGGCGAGGTGGGCCAGCAGGAAGCACACGAGGCCGGGCACGAACATCCCGGCCGGCCCCATCAGCAGCACGTCGCCTGCCAGCGAAGCGACCAGGCCCGCCACCAGCAGGCCGTCGAAGCCGGTGACCGGGCCGGCCGCGAGCGCCCGCCGGGCCGCGAGGAAGATCGCGATCGACAGGGCCAGCGGCTTGAAGACGTGGTGCAGCCAGCCGATGCCCAGTGCCGCGCTGGCCGTGGCCAGGGCTGCGGTCTCGATCAGCAGCACCTCGGTGACCGTCAGCCGCCCCTGCAGCACGCCGCCGATCGCCCACAGCATGGCCGTCAGCGCGGCCAGCCAGACTCCGGAATGCGACAGCGGCATGAGGTCGGAGAACCACAGGAAGACCACAGCGCACCCGACCAGCAGCAGGAACTGGATGCCCGCGAACCACTGCACGCCCGCGCTCACCGCCGGCTCGTAGCGCGTCACCTTCGCGATGTCGAAGGCCGGCTTGGGAAAGCGCGCCGCCACGTCCGCCGGCCGCCAGCCCGGCGGCTTGAGCCACACGCGCAGCTTGTCGGCCCAGCTGCGCGCGTGCCATGAATCCTTCGCGAGCGCCCAGTAGACCTCGGCGTTGGCCCACAGCGGGTCCCAGCTGCGCAGCCCGCCGCGCGTGCCGTAGATGCAGCGCTCGTCCTCCTCGCGGAAGGTGCCGAAGATGCGGTCCCACACGATCAGGACGCCGCCGTAGTTGCGGTCGAGGTACTTGTCGTTCACCGCGTGGTGCACGCGGTGGTTCGAGGGCGAGCAGAACCAGCGGTCGAACCAGCCCAGCCTGCCCACCTGCTCGGTGTGCACCCAGAACTGGTAGAGCAGGTCGACGAGCGCCACCACGCCGAACACCAGCGGCGGCACGCCGGCCACCGCCATCGGCAGGTAGAAGATCCAGCCCAGCAGCGCGCCGCTGGAGGTCTGGCGCAGCGCGGTCGAGAGGTTGTAGTGCTGGCTCTGGTGGTGCACCACGTGCGCAGCCCACAGCACGGCCGACTCGTGGCCCATGCGGTGCAGCCAGTAGTAGCAGAAGTCGTAGAACACGAGCGCCAGCAGCCAGCCGTACCAGGTGGTCCAGAACTGCCGGGCCGCTTCCTGCGGAAAGAGCGAGATCGCCGAGTACACGGCCGTGTAGATGCCGATGCGCAGCAGGCCGGTGAGCACCGCGCTGACCTGGCTGAGCATGCCCAGCCCGACGCTGTTGATGGCGTCGGCGAGGCGGTAGGTGTCCTGCCCGGTGCCGCGGCGGGCGCGGGCGCGGCCGACCGCGAACTCGACCCCCATCAGCAGGAAGAAGACGGGTGTCGCAAGAACGATGATCTGGCCAGGTCGCATCGCGCGATTGTGGCGTTGCTGCACTGCCACAAGTCACCGGGATGTCACGGGGTCGCCATCGTACGGTCACCCGGCGGTGGGAGCCTACCGGGCCATGCAACGCGACGACGCTTTCCTTCGCGCATGGCGCGACACCGCGGCCCGGGCACTCGACCCGGAGGACGACGATCGCGGGCGTCCGCCGCTGCACTTCCGCACCCTCTGGATCTCCGACCTGCACCTGGGCACCCCCGGCTGCCAGGCCCGGGCCCTGCTCGATTTCCTCAAGCACACAGAGTGCGAGACGCTGTTCCTGGTCGGCGACATCATCGACGGCTGGCAGCTCAAGCGGCACTGGTACTGGCCGCAGGCGCACAACGACGTGATCCAGAAGCTGCTGCGCAAGGCGCGCAAGGGCACGCGCGTGATCTTCATCCCGGGCAACCACGACGAGTTCGCCCGCAAGTACCTGCACCACAACTTCGGCGGCATCGACGTGGCCGACGAATGGATCCACGAGACGGCCGACGGCCGCAAGCTCTGGATCATCCACGGCGACCTGTTCGACGGCGTGATCCAGTGCGCCAAGTGGCTGGCCTACGTGGGCGACTCGCTCTACGAGTTCACGCTCAAGCTCAACCGCCACCTCAATTCGCTGCGCGCGCGCATGGGGCTGCCTTACTGGTCGCTTTCCAAGTACCTCAAGGGCAAGGTGAAGCGCGCCGTGAGCTACGTGGGCGACTTCGAAGTGGCCGTGGCGCGCGAGGCCAGCAAGCGCGGCGCGCAGGGTGTGGTCTGCGGCCACATCCACCATGCCGAGATGCGCGACATCGACGGCATCCTCTACTGCAACGACGGCGACTGGGTCGAGAGCCTCACGGCGCTGGCCGAGCATGCCGACGGCACGCTCGAAATCATCGACTGGGCCAGGCACATGCCCGTGCCGTCGAAGGCGACGCCGCAGCGCGAGGCCGTCGCCGCCTGAAGCGCGGAAAAAAGAGGCAGGGCTGCCGCGCTTAGCCTCTGCGGTCGCGCCCGGTCGTGCTCGTCGCCCGGTCAAGCTGCTCGCGCCAGGCGTCGTAGTGCTTCAGCATGCTCCTGCCCAGCTCGTCCATCCACAGCCACCAGGCCAGCGCGAGGTTCTCGGGGCCGTCGGAATCGGGTGGATCGAGGGCAGGCGTGGCGCCGGGCTGTTCCGGCAGCTCGTAGTCGCACAGGCGCTCGACGCTGCTGTGCGGAAAGCCGGGAATGACAGTGCTCACTGCAGTGCTCCTTCGAGGGCGGCTCTTTCTTCTCTGCCCCACGGAACAGCTCCCCGCGAACGATTGAAGCAGCAACCGATGGCCCGCCGTATCGGACTATCCCGCATGCAAACCAGGTTCCACGGAAATCCGTGAGCCTCCGCAGTGCATGCATGGGTCGCGCCGCCACGTTCGTCCGATCCGACGATGTCGGCCGGCCCGGACGGCATCACACTCGGTCAGGGCATTCCCGAAGGAGACGACGAACACCATGGCCTGGGCACTCACGACCGCGGAGGCCGCGTTCCGCGACGAGGTCAGAGACTTCCTCGCGCGCGAGCTGACGCCCGAGCTGCGCGCCGCCGGCCGGCGCAGCTCCGGCATCTTCAGCGACCATGAATACGGCAACCGCTGGCACCGCATCCTCGCCGGGCGCGGCTGGAGCGTGCCGCACTGGCCGGTGGAGCACGGCGGCACCGGCTGGACGCCGATGCAGCACTACATCTTCTCGGCCGAGCTGGCGGCCGCCGACGCCCCGCCGCGCGCCCCGATGGGCCCGGGCATGGTCGCGCCGGTGATCATCGCCTTCGGCACCGAGGCGCAGAAGAAGGCCTGGCTGCCCGGCATCCGCTCGGGCGAGGACTACTGGTGCCAGGGCTACTCCGAGCCGCAGTCGGGCTCCGACCTGGCCTCGCTGCAGTGCAAGGCCGTGCGCGATGGAGACCACTACGTCATCAACGGCACCAAGATCTGGACCACCCACGCCCAGTACGCCAACCGCATGTTCTGCCTGGTGCGCACCGCCTCGGGCGGCAAGCCGCAGCAGGGCATCAGCTTCCTGTGCTTCGACATCCCGGCGCCGGGCATCACCATCCGGCCGATCATCAGCATCTCGGGCGACCACGAGCTCAACCAGGTGTTCTTCGACGACGTGCGCGTGCCGGCCGAAGGGCTCATCGGCGAGGAGAACCAGGGCTGGGCCATCGCCAAGTACCTGCTGCAGCACGAGCGCGGCGGTGCGTGGGCGCCGATGCTGCGCGCACGCCTGCGCCGCCTGCAGCAAGCCGCGGACGCAGCCTTCGCGGCGGCGGGCGACGCGCAGGAGGCCGACGACATGGCCCTGCGCCTGGCCGGAGCCGAATGCGCCATCGACGCGCTCGAGGCCACCGAGCTGCAATCGCTGCGCGCCCAGGCCCGCGGCGAGCCGCACGGCATCCGCCCTTCGATGGGCAAGGTGCTGGGCTCCGAACTGCGCCAGCGGCTGACCGAGCTCGGCGTCGAAATCGCCGCCCACTACGCAGCCGCCGACCTTCCGCTGGACGACCAGCTGCAGGGAGGCGAACTGCCAGTTCCGGAGGACGCAGTGTTCTCGATGTCGGCCTACCTCAACGACCGCGCGGCTTCGATCTACGCGGGGTCCAACGAGGTGCAGCGCAACATCGTCGCGGCCCATTTGCTGGCGAACTGAGGGCTGTGCCATGAACGCCACCACCGAACGCGACGACACCCTGGCGATGCTGCGCGACAGCCTCGCGCGCTATCTCGACGACAACCACGGCTTCGAGCAGCGCCTGTATGCGCTGCGCAAGGCCGACGACGCGCCGCCGCCCTTCTGGCAGGGCCTTGCCGGCGAACTCGGCCTGCTGGGCGCGGCGCTGCCCGAACCGCAGGGCGGCCTCGGCGGCGGCATGCCCGCGCATCTCGCCGTGATGGAAACGCTGGGTGGCGCACTCGCCGCCGAGCCCTACCTGTCGACCATGGTCATCGGCGCCGGCCTGCTGCAGCGCAACCCGGGCGTGCAGGCCGATGCGCTGCTCGCTCGCACGGTCGCGGGCGCGGCCGTGCTCGCATTCGCCCATGGCGAGCCGCAGAGCCGGCACGACCGCGCCGATGTGCGGACCGAAGCCGTGCGCGATGCCGACGGCTCCTTCCGCCTGAACGGACGCAAGGCCGTGGTGCACGCCGCGCCATGGGCCAGCCACCTGCTCGTGAGCGCGCGAGGCGGCGCCGGTCTCTCGCTCTTCGTCGTTCCGAAGAACACGCCCGGCCTGCGCCTGCGTGCCTACCCGACGCGCGACGGCGGCCGTGCGGCGGAGATCGCATTCGACGACCTGCGCCTGCCGGCCGACGCATTGCTGAGCGAGGAGGGCGGCGCGCTGCCGCAGATCGAACGGGCGCTCGACGAGGCCACGCTCGCCGTGTGCGCCGAATCGGTCGGCGTCATGCGCCGCCTGATGCGCGACACGCTCGACTACGTGCGGCAGCGCAAGCAGTTCGGCGTGCCGATCGCGAACTTCCAGGTGCTTCAGCACCGGCTGGCCGACATGCACATGGCGCTGGAACAGGCCGCGGCGCTCACGGCCAGCGTCGGCGAAGCCATCGACGGCGCCTCGCCCGGCGAACGCGCACGCGCCGTCTCGTCCGCCAAGGTGGCCGCCGCCAGGGCCTGCAGGGCGGTCGGGCAGGGGGCGGTGCAGCTGCATGGCGGCATGGGCATGACCGAAGAGCTGGCAGTGGGCCACTACGTGCGCCGCGCCACGCTCATCGAGGGCCAGTTCGGACCGCCTTCGTGGCACCTGCGCCGCGTCGCGAAGCTGCGCGCCGTGGCGGCGCTGGCATAGCGCATTCGTCGCTTTCGACGATGCGGCGCCAGGGGGGCGGCGCCAAGATGCCTCCACACACAGGAGACAGACCATGGCAGGTCCACTGCAAGGCCTTCGGGTGATCGAGATGGCGGGCATCGGCCCCGGCCCGTTCTGCGCGATGCTGTTCGCCGACATGGGCGCGGAGGTGATCCGCATCGAGCGCCCCGGCACGCGCACCGCGCCGCACGACATCCTCGCGCGCGGGCGCAGCACGCTGCAGGTCGACCTGCGCGCGGAAGGCGCCGCGCAATCGGTGCTCGACGCCATCGCCAGGGCCGACGTGCTCATCGAGGGCTTCCGCCCCGGCGTGATGGAGCGCCTGGGCCTCGGCCCCGCCGAATGCCACGCGCGCAACCCGCGGCTGGTTTACGGCCGCATGACCGGCTGGGGCCAGCACGGGCCGCTTGCGCATGCGGCGGGGCACGACATCAACTACATCGCCATCAGCGGCGCGCTGCACGCCATCGGCCGCGCGGGCGAGCCGCCGGTGCCGCCGCTGAACTACGTGGGCGACTTCGGCGGCGGCGCGATGCTGCTGGCATTCGGCATCCTCGCCGCGCTGCACGAGGCCAAGGGCTCGGGCCAGGGCCAGGTGGTCGATGCCGCCATGACCGACGGCGCGGCGCTGCTGTCGGCCATGATGTACGGCTTCAGGTCGGCCGGACAGTGGAGCAGCCAGCGCGGCGAGAACATGCTCGACGGCGGCGCGCACTTCTACGACACCTACGCCTGCGCCGACGGCAAGTACGTGGCCGTGGGCGCCATCGAGCCGCAGTTCTACGCGCTCTTGCGCGAGCGCTGCGGCATCGCCGACGACACCGCCTTCGACGCGCAGATGGACGCCGACCGCTGGCCGATGCTCAAGCTGCGCATGGCCGACGTGTTCCGCACCCGCACGCGCGACGAGTGGTGCGTGCTGCTCGAGGGCAGCGACGCCTGCTTCGCGCCCGTGCTCGACTGGGACGAGGCCCCGGAGCACCCGCACAACGTGGCGCGCGGCACCTTCGCCAACGTGGGCGGCGTGGTGCAGCCCGCGCCCGCGCCGCGATTCAGCCGCACTGCGCCGATGGTGCCGCAGGCCACGGCCGGCGAAGACGGCCCCGCCGTGCTGCGCCGCTGGGGCGTGGCGGCGAAAGCCATCGCGCCGCTGTGCGGGGCTTGAACAGAGAAAACAAGAACGGAGACAGCCACCCATGTTCCTCACCCAACCCCTGCACAAGGGCCGGCGCGAGAAGCCGAAGGGCACCGCCATCGTCTGCGGCGCCACGCGGCTGGACTTCGCCACCCTCGCCGACCGCGTCGCGCGCCTGGGCGCGGTGCTGAAGCGACTGGGCATGGCGAGCGGCGACCGCGTCGGCATGATGAGCCTCAACTCGCACCGCTTCGTCGAATACTTCTTCGGCACCTGGTGGGGCGGCGGCGTGATCAATCCGGTGAACATCCGCTGGAACCCGAAGGAGGTCGCCTATTCGCTGGACGACTGCGACACCCGCATCCTGCTGGTGGACGACCTGTTCGTGCCGATGGTGCCGGCGCTGCGCCAGCTCTCGGCCTCGCTGCGCACCGTGGTCTATTGCGGCGACGGCGCGGTGCCCGAGGGCATGGTGGGCTACGAGGCGCTGCTGGGCGAGGCGCAGCCCATCGAAGACGCGCCGCACGCGCCCGACGAACTCGCCGCCATCATGTACACCGGCGGCACCACCGGGCAGCCCAAGGGCGTGATGCTCACGCACGGCAACCTGTGCATCAACGCGCTGAGCACCGTGGCGGCGCTGCCGCGCGATGCGCAGAACGCGGTGGCCCTCGTCGCTGCGCCCATGTTCCACGTGGCCGGCTGCGGCGCCACCATCCAGAACATGCTGCGGCTCACGCCCACGCACGTGCTGCCGATGTTCGACGAGCTGGCCGTGCTGCAGGCGGTGCAGTCCGCGCGCATCACCGAGATGTTCATGGTGCCGACCATGATCAAGCGCGTGATCGAGCATCCGCGCTTCGCGGAGTTCGACCTGTCGAGCCTGCGGCTGCTGTTCTACGGCGCTGCGCCCATCGACGCCGCGCTGCTCGACCAGGCGATGCGCGCCGTTCCGGGCGCCGCCTTCGCGCAGGTCTACGGCATGACGGAGCTGTCGCCCGTGGTCACGGCGCTGTCGCCGCATTGCCACCTGCCCGGCCCCGATCGCGACCGCCTGCTGCGCTCCGCCGGCACGCCGGTGCCCATCGCCGAAGTACGCATCGTCGACGGCGAAGACAACGAACTGCCGCCCGGCCAGGTCGGCGAGATCGTCGCGCGCGGCCCGATGGTCATGAAGGGCTACTGGAACAAGCCCGAGCAGACCGAGGCCGCGCTGCGCGGCGGATGGATGCACACCGGCGACGGCGGCTATATGGACGACGAAGGCTTCGTCTACGTGGTCGACCGCATGAAGGACATGATCGTCAGCGGCGGCGAGAACGTGTATTCGGCCGAGGTCGAGAACGCCATCGCGAAGATGCCGCAGGTGCTGATGTCCGCGGTGATCGGCGTGCCGGACGACCAGTGGGGCGAGCGCGTGCACGCGGTGATCGTGCGGCGCGAGGGCATGGCGCTGGAGGCCGAGGCCGTCATCGCCCACTGCCGCGAGCACATCGCGAATTACAAGTGCCCGCGCAGCGTGGAGTTCCGCGACGCGCTGCCGCTGTCGGCGGCCGGCAAGCTGCAGAAGTTCCAGCTGCGCGAGCCCTTCTGGGCCGGCAGGCAACGGCGCGTGGGCTGAGCCGCGGGATCCGGCAGAAACAAGGAAAGCAAAGGAAGACAACATGGCCATCGATTTCCGCCGCTCCTGGAGCGACGAAGACCTGGAGCTGTACCGCGACAACGTGGTGCGATTCATCGAGACCGAAGTGCTGCCGCACGACGAGGAGGCCCGCAAGCGCGGCCACGTGGGCCACGAGGTGTGGCGCAAGGCCGGCGCGCTCGGCCTGCTCTGCGCCGACATTCCCGAGGAGTACGGCGGCGCCGGCGGCGACTTCCGCCACGAGGCCGTTTTCTACGAGGAGATGTCGCGCCGCGCGCTGACCGGCATGGCGACCTCGGTGCACAGCATCGTGGCGCACTACTTCCTCAACCACGGCACCGAGGCGCAGAAGCGCCACTACCTGCCGCGCATGGCGCGCGGCGAGCTGGTCGGCGCCATCGCCATGACCGAGCCGGGCGCGGGCTCCGACCTGCAGGGCGTGCGCACCCGCGCCGAGAAGAAGGAGGGCGGCTACGTCGTCAACGGCTCCAAGACCTTCATCACCAACGGCTTCCTGGCCGGCGTGGTGCTGGTGGTGTGCAAGACCGACCCGACCCAGGGTGCCAAGGGCACCTCGATCCTCATCGTGGAGACCGAGGGCTGCAAGGGCTTCCGCGTGGGCCGCGTGCTCGACAAGATCGGCATGAAGGCGCAGGACACCTCCGAGCTCTTCTTCGACGACGTGCGCGTGGGCGCCGACGCGCTGCTCGGCGGCGCGGAGGGGCAGGGCTTCTTCCAGCTCATGAGCGACCTGCCCTATGAGCGCACCATCATCGGCCTGAGCGCGCTGGCCACCATGGAGGGCGCCTACCAGGCCACGCTCGACTACGTACGCGACCGCAAGGCCTTCGGCAAGCCCGTCGCCGAGTTCCAGAACACGAAGTTCAAGCTCGCCGAGATCGCCACGCAGATCAAGGTGGGCCGCGCCTTCATCGACCGCTGCATCGAGGACCTGGTGGCCGGCAGGCTCGACACCGCCACCGCCTCCATGGCCAAGCTCTGGGGCTCGGAGGCGCAGGGCCGCGTGATCGACGAGTGCCTGCAGCTCTTCGGCGGCTACGGCTTCATGAACGAATACATGGTGGCGCGCATGTACGCCGATGCCCGGGTGCAGCGCATCTACGGCGGCACCAACGAGATCATGAAGGAGGTGATCGCCCGGGCCCTGTGAGACCCGGCTCTCCGGGCACGCTCAGGACAGCCGCCTGATCTGCGCCCGAGCGATCTCGCGGTGGGGGTAGGAGGGCGACAGCCCGATGAACTGCGTGTACTTCTCGCGCGCGGCCTCGGGGTTGCCCGCGTCCTCCAGCTCCAGCGCCTCCATCGTGTACTGGGTGAAGAGCAGGTTGGCATCGCTCTCGCGCGAGTCGGCCGCCAGCGACCTGGGCTGCAGCTCGGGCTGCGCGGCGTAGAGCTGCCGCTGCACCTCGATCACCTCGATCAGCGCGCGGCCGATGCGCTGGATGTTCTCGTCCACGGGGCCGAGATCGGTGCTGCGCACTTCCGCCGCGGCCTGGTCCATCAGGTGCGACGCGACGCGCAGCAGCTGGTGCAGGTGCTTGTGATTCATGGGCGGGCCGCTCCGCGCGGACGGCCGCCCCCTGGCCTCGCGGCGCGCGCGAGGCCTGTTCCTTGCAATGGACTCATCCGTTGTTCCGCCTCGTGCCGGTCGTCGCGCGGACGCCGGCCTCGGCTTTTCCTCTCTGATGTCGTTCTTCTTCCCCGGCCGCAAGCTGCTTCAGGGCGAGCTGGTTCGCGCGTTCGGCGATGGCCATGTTCTTCGCCGCCTCGGCGCCGTACGTCTTCACCGAGAAGGCCTTGCTCACGCTGCCCTTGCCGGCGGTGTAGGTGATGGCGAGCCAGTAGCCCGGGTGGCTGGGGTTGGGCGCCTTGAAATGCACGCCGCTCACGCCGCTGGTGTTGTTGCGCCGGGTGATCTCCGACTTCGAGCGCTTGGGTTCGCGCGGCCCGGCAGGGTGGGCCGACAGCCCCATGCGGATCGCCTCCTCGGCCGGGTGAATGCGCGCCAGCCCGGTCATGCGCTTGAGCTGCTGCGCGCGCTCCTGGATCGCGAGCGCCTGCGCGTCGTCGCCCAGCTCGGCGACGGAGAAATCGGTGCGCAGTATCTCGTCGGGCGCGATGTAGGTCTTGGCCATCCAGGCGCGCACCCGGCCGCTGGGCGCGAGGTGGTGGAACACGCCGGTCACGCCGGTGCTGTTGTTGGCGCGGGGTTTCTCGGCCCGCGCACTGCGCGGCAGCGGCGGCACGCTGCGCACGATGTGGTCGCGCCAGTCCTGCGCGTGAAGCAGCGCCTGTTCCGCGCCGCCGTAGCTGGCCTTGCCGAACAGCCTGTGATGGCGGACGCCGTTGCGGACGATGGAGACTTCGAAACCCCAGGACCTGGCGTAGATGCCATACATGGCTGCCGGGTTCGGTACACCTTTGGGCATTCTCGATGTGATGCTGCTGCTTGCGTACTCAGCATCGCCGATGCTGATTCCGATGGGCTCCCCGGCTCGCGCGTCGCCGTCGCCATTGCCGTGGCGATCGGGCGCGCATTTTTCGCAGCTATTCTGGCCGAAGCGCCGCCATGAATCCGTCCGGGCGGCGGAGGCGGTCGGAAAAATATCCCCGGCGGCCCGCGCCGGGCACGGATATCCGCCGGCCGCCGCGCGAACGGCGCCGGGCGCGGACATCCACGGAATCACTGCGCCGGCCTCGCCTCGGCGGCGGCCATGCCGTGCAGCAGGGAGGAAGCCCGGGAGGGCTGGTCGGTCAGGAAGGGGATGGAGATCGCCGGCACCTTTGCCGCGGCGCTGCTTTCCTGCTGCATGAACGCGTGCTTCTGCTCCAGCTGGCGCTGGCGTTCCTCGATGGCCAGCTGCTTCGCCTTCTCGGCGCCGTGCTCCTTGATGGAGAAGGCCTTGCTCACGCTGCCCCGGCCGGCCGTGTAGGTGATGGCGAGCCAGTAGCCCGGATGGCCCGGATTCGGCGCCTTGAAATGCACGCCGCTCACACCGCTCGAATTGGTGCTGCGCTTGATCTCGGACTTCGAGCGCTTGGGCACCAGCGTCTCGGCCGGAGAGGCCGGCGGGCTCGTCCGGATGGACTCCTCGGCCGGATGCAGCCTGGCCAGGCCGTCCATGCGTTCGAGCTGCCGCGCCCGCTCCTCGATGGCCAGCGCCTGCGCCGCCTCGCCCACCGTGTTCACGGGAAAGTCGGTGCGCAGGATCTCGTCCTGCCCGATGTAGGTCTTGGCGACCCAGGCCCGCACCTTGCCGCCCGGCGCGACCTGGCAGAACACGCCCGACACGCCGGTGGTGTTGTTGACGCGCAGCTTCTCGGCGCGCGTGCGCCGAGGCACCGGCGGCACGCTGCGCACCACGCCGTCGCGCCATTCCTGCGCCTGGCGCAGCGCCTGGGCGTCGCCGCCGTAGCTGGCGCGGCCGAACTGCTGGAAATAGCGCTTTCCGTTTCGCACGATCGACACCTCGTAGCCCCAGCTGCGGGGGTAGATGCCGTACATGGCTGCGGAGTTGGGGATTCCTTTGGGCATGGTGCTTCGGCTCGAGTCCGCTCTCTGGTTCTTGCATGGCTTTCCCGCCGGGCGCGGGGGGGCGGCGCCGGGCGAGGATTCCCATGCGCCGCGATGCGCCTTGCGCTATCGCGGCAGTTGGAACACAGAGGGAAATGCTAGGGAAGCAGGCACCGGTGGGGTATCACCGGAATCCGTAGTTCAGGGGGTAGGCGGCGCCGGAATGAGGCCGGATGTAAGGCTATCGGATGACACCCAGCCTGCGCGCGATCGCCACCGCCTGCGTCCGGCTCTTCGCGTCCAGCTTCATGTTGATGTTGCGCAGGTGCGTGCGCACCGTGCTGTCGGAAACGAAGAGCTTCTCGGCCATCGCGCTGTTCGAGTAGCCCTCGGCCAGCAGCTGGAGCACGCGGATCTCCTTGCGCGTGAGCGGCTCCTTCATCGCCTCGCCGCCGGGGGGAGCCTCCGACTCGGCCGGCGCCGGCATCGGCCCCACGGCCTGCAGCAGCCGCTGCAGGTGGTCCGCCAGGATCGGGTCGCCGGCGCCGCCTTCCTGCATCGCGGCGGCGCTGCGGTGCACCAGCGTGCCCACGGCCGGGCCCTCGTCGAGGATCAGCCGCATGAAGCCCTCCTGGCTCGCGGACTGCAGCACGCCGGCGAACTCCTCGGTGGCGGCGGCCGGGTCGCCGGCGCGCTGCAGGGCCAGCGCACGCAGCACCCTGAGCTTGAGCGCGCGCCGGTTGCGGGCCGCGGCGAGCGCGGCGTGCAGTTCGGCGTCGAGCACGGACAGCGCCGCGCTCGCGTCGCCGAAGGCGATCTCCCAGCGCGCCTTGGCCAGCGCCAGGTAGTCGAGGTCGTGGGCCGGCAGGCGCTGGCGGCGCTCGCGGTCCCACAGGGCGGGGTCGTCGGCGCGCAGCAGCTCGTCGTGCGAGGCGGGGCCGTTGCCCTGCAGCAGCAGCATGCGCGAGCGCTCCAGCTTGGCGCCGGCCACCACGCGCGGCAGCTGGCGCTGGTGGCCCAGGTACTCGAGCTCGGTGAGCGCCTGGAAGGCCGCGTCGATGTCGCCCGCGTGGAAGGCCAGCCGCGAGCGCATCGCGTGGCTCAGGATCATGTGGTCGGGCAGGCCCACGTCGCGCGCCAGCGGCAGGTACACGTTCAGCAGGCGCTCGGCCTGCACGAGCTGGTTGGTCTCGTACACGGCGCCCGCGTAGAGCACGCCGGCCCATGCGTTGCCGTGGCTGTGGTTGTACGACACCGCATGCGTGGAATCGACCGCCATGCGCAGCCGCGCGGTGGCCTGCCGCAGCCGGCCTTCGTGCAGGTCGAACAGGCCCGCCAGCGACTCGGTGTACATGCGGTTGAAGGCGCTGTTGCCCTGCTCGCGTCGGGCCGCGTCGAGCAGCCGCTGCGCCTCGTGCTGGTCGCCGCGCACCGCGAGGATGTGCGCCATGGCGTTGAGCAGCACGCTGTCGGCGAAGGCCAGGCCGGTGGGCAGGCGCGCCAGGCTCTGGCGGCCGGCCTCGTAGGCCTCGTCGTGGCGGTCCTGCATGGCCAGCAGCAGCGGCACCAGGGTGTGGGCGCTCGCGCGCACCTCGGCGATGGGGCTGTCGAGGCAGCCCGATTCGTCGAGCTGCCGCATCGCGTCCCACGGGCCGTGGGTGAAGCAGGTGGCCCACAGCGAGATCGGCTGCAGGAACGGATGCCCGCGCAGCTGGTGCTCGGGAATGGCCGAGAACCAGCGCGCCAGCATGCGCATGCGGCCCTCTTCGAGGAACTGCGCGGCGTGATGGTCGAGCAGGTTCAGCGCATGCGGATGGTCGCCGCCCTCGATCGCATGGTCGATGGCCGGCACCGGGCGGCCGTGCGATTCGTACCAGCCCGAGGCCGCGAGGTGCAGCCGCGCGGGCTCGCCGGGCATCTCGCGCGCGAGCTGCGCGCGCAGGAAGTCGGCGAAGAGGCTGTGGTAGCGCCACGCATCGCCATCGCCGCTCACCGGCGTGAGGAACAGGTTCGACGCGGCCAGCTGCTCGAGGATGGCCGCGCAGTCCACGCGCGGGCACAGCGCCTGGCACACCGATGCGTCGAGCTGCCTCAGGATGCTGGTGCGCAGCAGGAAGTCGCGGATCTCCTTCGGCTGGTGCGCGAGCACGTCCTCGGCGAGGTACTCGGCCACCGCGCGGTCGGAGCCCGAGAAGCGCTCGACAAAAGCAGTGGCGGTGGCGCCCGCCGAGCCCGCGCCGTGGCGCTCCAGCGCCATCGATGCGAGCCAGATCGCCGCCACCCAGCCCTCGGTCTTGCGGTGCAGCAGCGAGAGCATCTCGGCCGGCAGCGACTGGCGCAGGCCGAAGAAGGCGCCGGTCTCCTCCAGGCTGAAGCGCAGCCGGTCGGTGTCAATCTCGGTGAGCTGCCCGCGCGCGCGCAGCCGGCCCAGGCCCAGGTCGGGCAGGCTGCGCGAGCCGATCACGATCTGCCCGCGGCGCGGCAGGTGTTCGACGATCTCGCGCACCAGCCCCAGCACGGCCGGCTCCTGCACCCGCTCGAAGTCGTCGAGGAAGAGCGTGAAGGGCGACTCGTGCGCCGCCAGCGCGGCCACCGCATCGAAGGGGTTGTTGCCGCCGTTGCCGCGCGGGTCTTCCACGCCCAGGCGCTGCACGGCCTCGGCCAGGCAGTCGAGGAAGCGCGAGACGTCGTTGTCGGCGCGGTCCAGCGTGAGCCATGCGGTGGCGATGCCCCGGGCCTCCATGCGCTCGCGGATCTGCGCCATGGCGGTGGTCTTGCCGAAGCCGGCCGGCGCGCGCACGAGCACCAGCTTCACGGCCGCCGAGGCGACCTCTTCCCCGATCGCGGTGCGCGGCACCTGCGTGGCGACGAAGGCCGGGGGATTGAGCTTTGTTTCGAGGATCCGGGGGGTGGACGGCTGCATGCGGCGCTGAAATCCCGTCGTTTCCGACGATGTGTGCGGCCGATTCTGCTTCCTAAACTGGACGGGGACAAACCGTTCAAGACACCTCAAGGACACCAGCAGATGCAACTCGATTCCAGCATTGCCGCCGTGGTCACCGGCGGCGCCTCGGGCCTGGGCGCCGCCACCGCGCGCCGGCTCGCGGGCCACGGCGTGAAAGTCGCGCTCTTCGACCTCAACGCCGAGCAGGGCGAGGCGCTGGCCAAGGAACTCGGCGGCATCTTCTGCAAGGTCGACGTCACGTCGGAGGAACAGGTTGACGCCGCCTTCGCCAAGGCCCGCGCGGCGCACGGCCAGGAGCGCGTGCTCGTCAACTGCGCCGGCACCGGCAACGCGGTGAAGACCGCGAGCCGCGACAAGGCCACCGGCGAGATCAAGCACTTTCCGCTCGCGAATTTCGACCGCATCATCCAGATCAACCTGGTGGGCACCTTCCGCTGCATCGCCAAGTCGGCCGCCGGCATGCTCACGCTCGACATGCTGGAAGACGGCGAGCGCGGCGCCATCGTCAACACCGCCTCGGTGGCCGCGCAGGACGGGCAGATGGGCCAGGCGGCCTACACGGCCTCGAAGGCCGGCATCGTCGGCATGACGCTGCCCATCGCGCGCGACCTCATGAGCGAGGGCATCCGCGTCAACACCATCCTGCCGGGCATCTTCGACACGCCGCTGCTGCAGGGCGCGCCCGACAACGTGAAGGCCGCGCTGGCGGCCTCGGTGCCGTTCCCGAAGCGGCTGGGCAACCCGGCGGAATACGCGACGCTGGCCGAACTGATGATCACCAACGGCTACTTCAACGGCGAAAGCGTGCGGCTCGACGGGGCCATCCGCATGGCGCCGCGCTGACACGCCACCCCGACCCGCACAGATAGACAGAAACACAGGAGAACTCCCATGCCCGAAGCCTTCATCGTCGCCGCCGCCCGCACCGCCGGTGGCCGCCGCAACGGCCGCCTCGCCGGCTGGCACCCGGCCGATCTCGCAGCACAGGTGCTGAACGCGCTGGTGGACCGCACCGGCGCCGACCCGGCGCTGGTCGAAGACGTCATCATGGGCTGCGTCGACCAGGCCGGCGAGCAGTCTTCCAACATCGCGCGCAACGCGGTGCTGGCCTCGAAGCTGCCCGAATCGGTGCCGGCCACCTCGGTCGACCGGCAGTGCGGCTCGTCGCAACAGGCGCTGCACTTCGCGGCGCAGGCCGTGATGTCGGGCACCATGGACATCGTCATCGCTGCCGGGGCGGAGAGCATGACGCGCGTGCCCATGGGCATGCCCGTCACGCTGCCGCTGAAGAACGGGCTGGGCTTCTACGTGAGCCCGCTCATGGCCAAGCGCTACCCCGACGTGCAGTTCAGCCAGTTCACCGGCGCCGAGATGATCGCGAGGAACTACGGCATCGAGAAGGACGAGCTCGACCGCTATGCACTGGAAAGCCACCGGCGCGCCATCGCCGCCACCAGGGCCGGCCATTTCGAGCAGGAGATCGTGCCCGTGTCGGTGCGCATGGCCGACGGCACCGAGCCCGGCGAGCAGCACACCGTGGACGAAGGCATCCGCTTCGACGCCACGCTGGAGAGCATCGCCGCCGTGAAGCTCATCGCCGAGGGCGGGCGCTGCACCGCGGCCACCGCCAGCCAGATCTGCGACGGCGCCAGCGGCCTGATGGTGGTGAACGAGCGCGGCCTGAAGACGCTGGGCGTGGAGCCGCTCGCGCGCATCCATCACATGAGCGTGATGGGGCACGACCCGGTGATCATGCTGGAGGCCCCGCTGCCGGCCACGCAGCGCGCGCTGAAGAAGGCGGGCATGAAGATCTCCGACATCGACCTGTACGAGGTCAACGAAGCCTTCGCGCCGGTGCCGCTGGCCTGGCTGCAGACGCTGGACGCCGACCCGGCGCGGCTCAACGTGAACGGCGGCGCGATCGCGCTGGGCCATCCGCTGGGCGCGTCGGGCACCAAGCTCATGACCACGCTCGTGCACGCGCTCGGCCAGCGCGGCAAGCGCTACGGCCTGCAGACCATGTGCGAGGGCGGCGGCATGGCCAACGTGACCATCGTCGAGCGGCTCTGACGCGTCGGCAGGCCAGGCGCGGGAGGCCGCCTGCGGGGCGGGGAATGCCGATGCCAACATAATCGGGGTCCATGGGCGCCTCGCCATCCATCCTCGATCCCCGTTCCATCATCCTGCTTGCGGGAGTGATGGGTGTCATGATGGCCCTCGTGGTCTTCTTCATGCAGCGCAGCTATCCGCGCAGCATCCAGGGGCTGGGCGACTGGGCGAAGGCCCCGCTGGTCGCGTTCGTGAGCACCATGCTCTTCGCGGCGCGCGGGTACTTTCCCGACTTCCTCACGATCGTGGTCGCCAACTTCGTGCTGTACCAGGCCTGCATCCTGTACTACGCCGGCAGCCAGAAATTCCTGTTCGGCCGCAGCGACACCCGCAGCTGGACGGTGCTGAACTGCGTCCTGACGGCGGCGCTGTTCTGGTTCGGCATCGTGAAGCCCGACTTCGAGATGCGCCTGCTGTTCGTCACCCTGGCGGTGGCGGCGCTGTTCTTCCGGCACGCGCAGCTCTACATGCGGCATGCGGGCGAAGTGTTCGGCAAGCGGCTGATGACCGGGCTGCTGCTGGCGCAGGCGCTGGTGGCGGCGCTTCGCTTCGTGTCGGTGGTGGCCGGGATGGCGGGCAACGGGCTCATGGAGGGCTCGTGGATCCAGTCGATCTACATCAGCATGTACTCGTTCACCGTGCTGCTGCTGTCCATCGCCGTCATCCTGATGGCCACAGACCGCGTGCACACCGAGTTCGAATACCTCGCCACGCGCGACCCACTGACAGGCGCGCTCAACCGCCGCGCCGTGCTCGAGGCCAGCGAGCGCGCCTTCTCCTCAGGCGAGCGTGGCGGCGCGCTGCTGATGGTGGACCTGGACCACTTCAAGGATATCAACGACCGCTTCGGCCACCAGATGGGCGACGCCGTGCTGCGCGAGGCGGTGCGCCGCATGCAGCGCGCCATCGGCGACAAGGGCGTTCTCGGCCGCTACGGCGGCGAGGAGTTCGTCGTGCTGCTGCCCGAGGCCGGCCAGTCCGAGGCGATGGCGATCGCGGCGCGCCTGAGGCACGCCATCGGCGAGCCCTTCCCGGCGGACTCGAGCATGGCCGTCGTCGGCTCTATGGCCGTGAGCATCGGCGTGGCGGCCGGCGCGAGCAGCGCAGGCGGCTCCAGCATCGACGACATGCTGGCGCTGGCGGATGCGGCGCTCTACCGCGCGAAGGCGATGGGGCGGGATCGGGTGATTGCTGCGGCGTGAGCGATTCGGCTGGCGGGATGTGCGCGGGGAGCTTCATCCACCGGCGTCGGCATCGACGCGCTCGGCGTTGCATCTTGCACAGTAGCGGGCCGCAGGCGTACGAAGCGGCGTGTCGCATACGTGGCACGGTGGGCCGTAGAGGCTCAGGCGGTGATGCAGGATCGCATTCGGATTGGTTTCCCTGAAGCCCGTGATGCGTTCGTACGCCGCCACCGTCAGGTAGCCGAGGCCGCGCTCCCGGGCTTCGGCGAGGCTGCAGCCGGTTTCCTCGCGGTATCGATTCATCTGCGCGATGTAGCTCATGGGATGCGCAACCTGCCACTCTTCCTCCGTGAGCATCGGCATGTCGGTCTGGCAGCGCCAGCAGTAGAGGGGGCGTGGCATGGGGTGGGTTCAGGCGGAGATCATGGCGCTCATTGCCCCAGGTAGGTTTCGACCGCCGGCCCCCACAGGTCCTGTCGCACGATCAGCATGTGGCCGTTCACGCCGGGAGCCAGCGTGTAGACCTCGAAGCTGCCCTGACCCCCCGCGGCCGTGAACGCTTCGAAATTCATCCGGCTGTGGGCGATCGCGTAGAAACTGTCCTTCTCGCCGTACAGCCAGAGCGTGGGGCGGGTAAACGCCGCGCCACGCCTGAAGCTCACGGGATTGATCGCGTCGGCCGATCTGTTGGGGCACTGGTCGCTCATCCATCCGCCGACGAAGTTGATCGCACCACGGAACACGCCCGGCCGGGTGCCGGCATAGGCGATGGCGAGAATCCCGCCGCGCGAATGGCCGGCGATCTCCATGCGCCGGGTGTCCACGTCCGGATTCGCCTGCAGCCAAGCGACGGCTGAGTCGATGTCCGCAAGTGCGTGCTCGAAGCCGACCAATGACAGGCCCGGATCGCAGCTGTAGTGCTCGCGCTTCGGTGTGAAGCCCTCGTCGTAGAGCCCGTCCGACTGGCCGCGCCCGCGGCGCTGCGGAAATGCGACCAGCCAACCGCGCTGGGTGAACCATCCGGCGAGGCGCTCGGGTGCCCAGGTTTCCTTGAAGAGCGCCGGGTTGTTGCCGATGCCGGTGGAGCCGTGGTTGAACACCACGGTCGGAAAGGGGCCGGAGCCTCCGGGCTTGTAGATCACCATCTCCAGCGTGACCGGTGCACCGCCCTCGACGAACGGCGTGGGCACGCGGACCGTGCTGCGTTCCTGCGCCCAGCAGGAAGCGGCTGCGAAAACGAGCGAGGCGGCAAGAGCGAAGAGCTTTTTCATTGCGCGGGCATCCCTGACGATCTGCCGCATTCTGCCCGCGACCCCGAGCCGCTAACCCGCAGCGTGCGTTCCCCGCTTCGGACTCCACCTTGCCGCGCCGCTCGCCAGCACGATTCCCGGCACCACCAGCGACAGTGCCGCCAACGCCGCCCCAGTGACGGGCTCGTTCATCCAGGCCGCGGCGCCCAGCGTCGTCAACACCGGTACCAGCGCCGCCGACAGCGACGCACGCGGCGCGCCCAGCCGCACGACGGCGACCATGTAGACCACCAGCCCGAGCAGGCCGGCGACCACGCCCTGCGTCGTGGCCTGCAGCGCGACGTCGGGCCACGGGGCTGCCAGCAGCTTCGGCACGCCGGCGAAGGGCAGCACGAGCATCGACAAGAGCAGCGTCGACCAGCCGTTCACGAATGCCGCGCCCTGCCAAGGCGTGAGTCCGCAGTGCGCGAACGCGAGCGAGTGCGCGGCCCACAGCATGGCCGCGGCGAGGAAGAGCAGGTCGCCGCGCCAGCCGGTCGAGCTGGTGCCGCCGCGAAAGCTGTCTGCCGCGAACAGCGCCATGCCGATCGCGATGCAGGCCAGTCCGGCGAGCCTGATGCCTTCGATCCTCTGCCGCTTGTGCAGCCATGCGCCGATGGCCGTGAACAGCGGCAGGCTGCCCGCCATGAAGATGCCCATGTGGCTCGCGGGTGCCCATTGCGCACCCGCGAGCACCAGAAGGCCGAATGGCAGTCCACCGCCGACGACGAGCACCGCGAGCACGGGCAGCGATGCCTTCGGGGCGATACGCTTGCGGCCGAACCACAGCGGCATGAGCAGCAGTGCAGGAATGCCGTAGCGAAGCAGCGCGAGGTCGATCGGCCCGAGCGTGGTGGTCACGCCGTGCCGCGACACGAGCTGCCATGCGCTACCGATGAAGGAGGCGGCCAGCGCGGCAAGCAGGCCAGTGAGGAGGTTGCGATCCAGCATGGCGGCGAGTCTCGCGACCGCACCCGCTGGCGGCTATCAAATTCGTGCGCCGGCCGTCAGGCCAGAGCGCGCCGGGCTTCGCCCAGCGTCACGCCCACGTCGCGCCTGAATACCGCGCCCAGGTGGCTCTGGCTGCAGTAGCCGAGGTCGTGTGCGATGCCGGCGAGGTCGGTGTCGCCATCGGTCAGGCGCTCCAGGGCAGAGGCGATGCGCAGGTGCTGGCGGTATTGGTGAAGGCTCAGGCCCGTCTGAAGGCGGAAGCTGCGTGCAAGGTGGAAGGGGGAGCGCGAGACTGCGTCGGCAAGTTCGCGCAATGAAAGCCGTGCCTCGCGATCGGCGGTTTCCGCAAGCAGCTGCTTGGCGCTCGCGACCGCGCTGGTCAGCGGCATCTGCTGGTGCGATGCCTCGAGTTCGGCGACCAGCGATGCGATGGCCGTTGCTCCGCCGTCGCCCCTGCGCAGTTGGCGTTGCGCCAGGTGAACCCGGTACAGCGACTTCGGCGAGAGCCGGCAGAACGCAGGCGTTGAGTCGGGACGCGCCGGCCGGTGCCGGCTGACCACGACGCTTTGCCTAACTGCGCGCACCACTGGGCGCAGCTGATAGATCATGGCATCGACTAGGTGCATGGCGGTCAGTGCGTCGACCTGCCAGGTGCTGTCGCCCCAACGCACGTCGAGCACCGTACGACCTGCGGGGAAGATGATGCGGCGCGATTCGATCGTGTAGGGGCCGCTCCAGCCAAGCTCGTCCTTCGCATGCGAGCGCAGGTGCTCCACCGTGAAATCTTGTCCGGCATAGAGGAGCGTGCGGTCGTGAGGCATGGCTCAGCCATTTTGCGCGCCGGATGGCCGCTGGCGGTTACTTGTCTTTGCTGCTGCCGTCTTCGCCCCAGCGCCAGCGCGCGGGCTCACCTTTGAGCCAGCAGACCGCGACCAGCGCCACGGTCGGAATCGCGATGCCGAGCAAGAAGCGCAGCGGTTCGTGTTCGGGATGAAGGGCATACACCGCGGTCAGCACCAGCGCGGCGTAGATGGCGAGGACGACCCAGCCCTGCCAGCGGTGAGGGAGGCCCCAGCCCCAGCCGTAGCGCTTGGCGGGGAACCAGTAGGACTCTTCTTGTTCGCGCATCGGGTCTCTCCTTGCCGGGCGAGGCGGTTCTTCGGTCTCTTCTCGTGCCCGTGCGATCTCTCGCGAGCACGGCCGGGCGGATTCTGTCCGCCTCGCCTGAAGAGATCCTGAGCACCCTTCGCTCGAAGAACGGCGCGCTCAGATCCCCATGAACTCCGCCACCTCCGACAGCGCCGCGCGCTCGGTCACCAGCCCATCGAGCGGCCGGCTGCGGTCGGCGTAGCCGATGGCCATACCGGTGAAGAGCATGCGCTCGGGCGGCAGGCCGATGAAGCTGCCGATGGTCTGCGGGTAGATCGCCCAGCATTCCTGCGGGCAGCTGTCCAGGCCCTCGGCGCGCAGCAGCAGCATCACGTTCTGCAGCAGCATGCCCAGGTCGGACCATTGCGGCGGGCCCATGCGGCGGTCGACGCTGCAGAAGAGCGCGAGCGGCGCGCCGAAGAACTGGTAGTTGCGCGCGAACCATTCGCGGCGCGCGGCCTTGTCCTCGCGCGGAATGCCCAGGCGCGCGTACATCGCCTCGCCGACGGCGAAGCGGCGGTCGCGGTAGGGCGCGAGCAGTTCGCGCGGGTAGATGTCGTACTCGCTGCCTTCGCCGGCGGGCGCTTCCTTCACGCGCGTGCGCATGATGGCCTTGAGCTCGGCGAGCTTCTCGCCGCCGACCACGTGCAGGTGCCAGGGCTGCAGGTTGCCGCCCGAAGGTGCGCGCAGCGCCTGTTCGATCA
The DNA here is from genome assembly GCF_014195185.1 of Variovorax atrisoli. Classification (NCBI taxonomy): domain Bacteria; kingdom Pseudomonadati; phylum Pseudomonadota; class Betaproteobacteria; order Burkholderiales; family Comamonadaceae; genus Variovorax; species Variovorax atrisoli. Next base: position 164,512 of record NZ_JACIBG010000009.1, read on the forward strand.
CACGGCGGATGACGTCGCCGGAGACGGGCGTGTCGAGAAACTCGCGCACCGAGCGGCGGGTGGCGATGGCGTCCTGAACGTTCATTCCAAAGTCCTCTTGAGGGGATGCTAGGGGCAACCCTCGGATGCGCTCAATCGTCCGTTCCGACGATGCCGCGCAGCGTGGCGCCTGCCTAGCATCCGCCCAGCGTACAGGAGACAAGACATGTTCGGATTGATGCAAGACCGCCCGCTGCTGATCTCGTCGCTCATCGACTATGCGGCCACCTTCCATCCGCACGCGGAGATCGTGGGCCGTACCGTCGAGGGGCCGGTGCATCGCACCGACTATGCGCAGATACAGCGCAGCGCCAAGCAGGTGGCCAATGCCTTGAAGACGCTGGGCATCGAGCCCGGCGACCGCGTCGGCACGCTCGCGTGGAACACATGGCGGCACCTCGCGCTGTACTTCGGCGTGTCGGGCTCGGGCGCGGTGCTGCACACGGTGAACCCGCGGCTCTTTCCGGAGCAGATCGACTACATCGTCAACCACGCGGAAGACAAGGTGCTGTTCTTCGACACCACCTTCGCGCCGCTGGTGGAGAAGCTCGCGCCTGCGCTGAAGTCGGTGCGCGCCTTCATCGCGATGACCGACCGCGCGCACATGCCGCCCGTCGACGTGCCCAACCTGCTCTGCTTCGACGAGCTCGTCGGTTCGCAGAGCGAGAAGTACGAGTGGCCCGAGTTCGATGAGCGCACCGCGTCGTCGCTCTGCTACACCTCGGGCACCACGGGCAACCCGAAGGGCGTGCTGTATTCGCATCGCTCGACCGTGCTGCACTCGCTGATGGAGTGCGCGCCCGACACCTTCGGCGTCAACTCGCAGATGACGCTGCTGCTCGCGGTGCCGATGTTCCACGCCAACGCATGGGGCATGCCGTACGCGGCGGCGATGACCGGCATGAAGCTGGTCATGCCCGGTCCGCACATGGACGGCCAGAGCCTCTACGAGCTGATGCGCGACGAGAAGGTCGGCTTCTCGCAGGCCGTGCCGACCATCTGGCTGATGCTGTTCCAGTACTTCGACGCGCACCCCGATATCGACACGCGCGCCATCGGCCTCAAGCGCATCGGCGTGGGAGGCGCGGCCACGCCGCGCAGCATGATCGAGCGCTTCGAGCGCGACTTCGGCGCCGACTTCGTGCAGGGCTGGGGCATGACCGAGACCAGCCCCATCGGCGTGATCGGCAACCTGCTGCCCAAGCACCTGTCGATGCCGAAGGAAGAACAGTTGCGCGTGAAGATGCGCCAGGGCCGCGGCGTGTGGGGCGTGGAGCTGAAGATCGTCGGTGACGACGGCCAGCGCCTGCCGCACGACGGCAAGGCCTTCGGCCACCTGCACGTGCGCGGTCCGTGGATCGCGAGCGGTTACTTCAAGGGCGAGGGCGGATCGGTGCTCGATGCCGAGGGTTTCTTTCCGACGGGCGACGTGGCCAACATCGACGAGGACGGCTACGTGCAGCTCGTCGATCGCGCGAAGGACGTCATCAAGTCGGGCGGCGAGTGGATCTCGTCCATCGACCTCGAGAACTCCGCGAGCCTGCACCCCGCGGTGGCCGAAGCGGCGGTGATCGGCATCGCGCATCCGAAGTGGCAGGAGCGTCCGCTGCTCATCGTGGTCAAGCGTGCGGGGATGGAAGCCACGCGCGAGGAACTGCTCACATTCCTAGCGGAGCGCGTCGCGAAATGGTGGCTACCGGAAGACGTGGTCTTCGTCGACAGCCTGCCGCATACAGCCACCGGAAAACTGCTGAAGACGAAGCTGCGCGAACAGTTCAAAGGTTACGTGGCGACGACATCTGTTTGACAGTTCGGTGACTTGTTCGATTTTTCTGTGGACAACTCTGTGAGTTGTGGGTGGAGGCGGGACAGCGGAGCGAGAACTGGCGTGGCTTCCCGCCACGTTGCCTGTTGAATAGGCAGCGGTGCCGGGCCGGTGCAAGTTCGTGCGAGCCGCTCGGATGCGGGGGGCTTCGGCGTCGATTGACGGGGGTAGGGCTGGCGGCTACATTCCAGACCGCCTGGCGATGAGCGAGGCCGGGTTTAGCAGCCTGAAGTAACCGCGGCGAAGAGCCGCATACCGCAATGGTCTCGCGGCTTTTCTATTCCAGCTTCCCGTTTCAGGCGGCTCGGATGGGAGGGCTCGCGCCCTGCCGGTTTCGCCTAGCGGTTCCCGGTCTGCTAACCCGTTCGAGCCGCCGCCTTCGTTTAGCAGCGGATGCGGCGGTTGCAGCAAAGCCGAACCGACAGGGAGGGCCGACATGGCCGATTCATCAAGTACCGCGCAAAGCACAGGCGCGGAGTTCAAGCCGTTCGCATGGAACCCCGTTGACGGGCTCGACCACGAGGAGCGACGGCGGGCCTCGTTCCTCAACGATGCGCGCGACGTGATCGACGGCGCGCACACGCTGATGCAACTGCTCGCGTGGGACGAAGAACGGCGCGACGCAGCGCAGCCCCTGCTCGACGAAACCCATCGCTCGTCGATACAGCGCCTGCTGATCGCATCGCTGGGCATGCTGCACGCGGGCATCGAAGGCCAGTGCGAAGCGCTCGAAACGGCGCGGATGTAGGCGAAAGAATCGCCGCCGGCCAAGCCGCGAAGCCGGTCTGTCGAAATTCCGAAAGCCGCGAAATCACCTGGTGGCGCCGCGCGCGAGCTGCGCGCGTCCGAAGGGCGTGATGCGCTTGATGACCGCCAGCTCCTGCGGCTCGCCGCCGGCATCCTTCCATGCCAGGGCAGGGCTGATGACGGCATCGACAAAGCCGGCCTGCTTCAGCGCCTCGACGCAGCCGATCTCCTGGCGGTCTTCCACGCGAAGGGGGAAGGCCGAACGTTCTATGGCGCGCAGGTAGTCGAGCGGTTCGAGCTTCGACTTCGATGCCTTCTTCGGCGATGCGCCGCTGCCCTCGCGGCCGCGCAGCCTCTCGATCTCGGCATGCCCCTCGTCGGTGATGCAGACCACCAGCGCGGCCTGCGCGAGCCTGTAGCTGCCCTGCGCGGTGTCGTAGGCCGGATCGATGGCGGCCTCGATGAGGCCGGTCGCCTTCAGGACCGAAACCCGACGCACGTCCCGCGCGTCGGTCACGTGCATGGGCAGGCGAGCATTCTCCAGATGGAGGAGGTAACTGAGCGGCACGGAACAACCCCTGTGTACACCTCCCTCGGCCGTCGATGCCGCCCGGAGTCACCCAGCCGGAGCAGGATCGGCGCGAACGCCCTCCTGCTCCCCGGACAACCTCACGAGCCCCCGCGCGATCCGTTCCACGAAAGGGCCGGCCGGGGAGGGGATGAATTGTGAATATTTGTCAACATTCTTCTGTGTCCCAGGGGTAGGCGCCATCACCGAAACAGGGTAGTCCCTCCGGCCAGTCTCCGTGGTGCAGGGGTGGCCGGTTCGGGCCGCTCAGTGCTTGTGGCTGCCGTGCCCGGCAGGCTGCGCCGACGCATTCAGCGCCCGCACCAGCGCCTTCACCTCGACCGATTGGCGCTGGCCGTCCTTGCCTTCGAACACCAGCGTGAGCGGCACGGTGTCGCCTTCCTTCACCTGCTGCTTGAGGTCGAGCAGCATCACGTGATAGCCGCCGGGCTTGAGCTCGACGGTCTTGCCGGCGGGCAGATCGAGCGCGGGGATCTGGCGCATGCGCATCACGTTGTCCTGCATGGCCATCTCGTGCACCTCCACCACGGGGGTGACGGGCGAGCTGGCCGAGACCAGCTTCGTGTCTTTCGCGGCGCTGATCTGCATGAACGCGCCGGTGGCCTTCTGCTGCGGCACGGTGGCGCGCACCCATGCGTCCTTCACGGTGACCTGCGCGTTCGCGGCATGCGCGGTGAGCAGCGCGGCGCTTGTGATGGCGAGGATGTGCGCAATGCGGTTCTTCATGGTCATGGTCTTTATCTCCTTGGATTCGAATGATGGAAGTCAGGCCCGCAGGATCCTGCGCAGGTCGTCGGCGCATTCCTGCGCGCTCTGCTCGTGGCGCAGCACGATGCGGATCTTGCCCTTGGGGTCGAACACATAGCTGAAGGCCGAATGGTCCATGGTGTACGAGGAGCCGGTGGGCACCTTCCGGTAGAACACCTTGAAGTCCTTCGCCGTCTGGCTGGTGCGCTGCATGTCGCCGTACAGGCCGATGAAGCTCGGGTCGAAGGCCTGGGTGTAGGCCTTGAGCACGACGGGCGAATCGCGCTCGGGGTCGACGGTGACGAAGATCACCTGCAGGCGTTCGCCGTCGGCGCCCAGCAGCTTCCTGATCTCTGCCGCGCGCACGAGGGCGGTGGGGCAGACGTCGGGGCACTGGGTGAAGCCGAAGAACATCATCACGGCCTTGCCCTTGAAGTCGGCCAGCGTGCGCTCGCGGCCGTCGGCGTCGGTCAGGCGGAAGTCCTGCGCGTAGTTGGCGCCGGTGATGTCGACGCCGTTGAAGCGCTCGGGCAGCAGCCTGTCGCAGCCCGCAAGGCTCGCGACGGCTGCGAGGCCGCCCGCGCAGAGCAGCAGGCGCCGCCGCGTCGGAGGGTGGGATTCGTTTCTGGTCATTGGATGGACTCGCTCCGGCGCCTGCAGGAGGCGCCGATGGATTCGTTGCAGGAACGCGCGCGGCGTATGAGAGACGGGCCTCGTCGGGAGGCCGGCATCACGCGCGCGAAGACTGGGGAAGAAGCCTCAGACGAGCGAGGGAGGCCCGCGGGCCGGCAGCGGCGCGGTGGCGGCAGCTGCAATGTGCGCCGACGGAACCTGCCGCACCACACGGGCCAGCGGCGCGAACGCCGGCAATTCGACGGTGGGCGTGGTCGCGGGCGGGGCACCGCTGAGCACGCACAGCGGGCAGTCCATGTGGCCCGCGCCCATCTCCTGCACGCCGTCGTCGCCATGGATGATGGCCTTGACCGACCCGGCGTTGGAGCAGACCAGCTCCACCGTCTGCGGATGCACGAGCGGTGAGGCCACGGCCACGCCCAGCGAGAGCGCGAACCACAGCAGCGCCAGGCGGACCAGGCCCACACCCGGCCGCGGCAATGCCATGCCGGGGCGGCTGGGCAGGGAGCGGAAAGGCGTCGCAGGCATCTCCGGGGATTATCGGCCAGTGCCGCGCCGCAAAGAAAAAAGCCTTGCAAGTCGTTGACCTGCAAGGCTTTTTCGGTTGTTTTGGTGGCTCTTCACGGACTCGAACCGCGGACCTGTGGATTATGATTCCATCGCTCTAACCGACTGAGCTAAAGAGCCTTTCAGTGAGTTGCTCACCGAGCCTGCGATTATAGCCCAGACTTTTGCGGCCGCTCAACCACCCGAAGGCAACCGGCCCAATTCTTCCGCTAGATCCTTCGCGCAAGGCTTTCGGCCCGCCGCCTGTGGTGCAGGTGGCCGACGATGCTGCTCATCGTGTTTTTCCCGCCCCGAACCCCGATGCGCCTCTTGGCCCGTACAAGCTCGGGTGAAAATCCTCCGATGTCCGCGCTCCCCCGCGCCCCTTCAGCCAAGAACGCCCCTGAGCGAGACGCCATGCCCGACGATCAGTTGATGCTGGCCTACGCGCAGGGCGACGCCGCCGCGTTCGACGTGCTCTATGCGCGCCACGAGGGCGGGCTGTTCCGCTTCGTCAAGCGCCTGCTCGGCGCGCGGCTCGCGGCGCAGGCCGACGAGGTGTTCCAGGACACCTGGGTGCGGATCATCTCCGCGCGCGAGAGCTTCTCGCCGCAGGGCGCGGCATGGCGCACCTGGGCCTTCACCATCGCGCACAACCTGGCGATGGACCGCCTGCGCGTGAGCGGGCGCGAAGTGGCGCTCGAATCGCACGCGGACGACGACGACAGCCCCGTGCCCACGCTCGAGCACGGCGTGCGCGGCGCAGCGGGTGACGCGGCCTCGCATCCTTCGGCCGAGGAGCTCGCGTTCTGGCGCGCCGCGGGCCGCCGACTGCTCGCCTGCCTGGACGAACTCCCGGCCGAGCAGCGCGCCGCGTTCCTGCTGCACCATGAAGACGGCCTCACCGTCGAGGCGCTGGCCACGAGCCTGGAGATCGGCTTCGAGACCGTGCGCAGCAGGCTGCGCTACGGACTGCAGAAACTTCGCGGCTGCATGGAGCGCTACCTGTCGGTGCTGGAGAAGCGGGCATGAGCGGCGGCAACGACAACTCCAACTTCGACGACCTGCACGACCCGGCGCTGCGCCGCGCGCTCGACCACGCGCCGGACAGCGAGGCCACGCCGCATCCGCGCACGCGCGAGGCGATCCTGAAGATGGCGCACAACCTGGCCGCTGCTCCCGTCGATGCAGGCGCGGCAGCCAACAACGCCAGTGCCGCGCCCTGGTGGCGCCGCCTCTTCGGCGGCGGCGAACCGCATGCGCGCATGCCGTGGAACGCCGCCTTCGCCACCGTGCTGGTTGCGGCTTTCGTGACGGTGCTCTGGCACAAGGAGCCCGTGCCGGACGCCCAGCTCGATGGCGAGGCGCGCGTGGGCGGAGCGACTGCGCCGGCACAAGCACCTGCAGCGCTGCCAGCACCGGCAGCACCGGCAGCACCGAAGCCGGCCCAGCCTCCAGCAGAGGCTGCCGCGGCGCAGGCAGAGACACAGGCAGCGCCCGCCGCAGCGGCAGCGGCACCGGCTCCCGCAAGAGCGCCCGCAGCACGTACGCCCGAATCGGAACAGCGCGCCAGGATTGCGCGCGAGTCGGCAGACTCGTCCGCCAAAAGGGCGCCGAAAGAGGCCGCCAATACGGCGAACGCGGATGCCGCACGCAAAGCCGAGCCGGCGCCTCCACTGCTGCAAGCGACGCCTGCTGCGCCTAGCGCTCCGGTTGTTCCGCCTGCTCCGGCACCTGTCGCGCCACCCGCTCCGTTCGCATCGATCGCACCGGCTCCGCCGCCTCCGGCCGTGGCCGAGCGGGCTGAACCGGCACCGCTGCCCGCGCCGCTCGCGCGCGATGAGCGTCGGGAGGCGCAGGTGGAAGGCGAACAGCGGCGCCGTGCCTACGCGGCGGGTGCGCCTGCGGCAGCCGCCCCGGCATTGCCGCCGGCGGCCGTAGCTCCTGCGCCCGCACCTGGCGCGGCGCAGGCGTATCGCGAACCGCTCCAGGATTCCGCGCCCGCGCCCGCGCTCGCCCGTCAGGACCACGCCGACGCAACTGCCTCCGGCGCGGTGCGCCCATCCGCACCGGCACCGTCGGCAGCCAAGGCCATTGCGCCCCGAAGCGCTGCGCCTTTCTCGGCGCTGGATCGATGGACTGCACTGGGCTTTACGCGCAACGGCGAGAGCGTGCGCCGCGAGCGCGGCGACGTCGAAGGCTTGGCGGCGCTGGTCGGCACCGTCGCGCGTTCGGCCACGGCGCCCGACGAGCCGCTGGCCGCACCGGTGGAGGCGCGGCTCGAGCTCTATCGGGGCAAGGCGCTGGTCGCGGTGCTGGAGATCGCCGGCGACCAGGTGCGCTGGACTTCGCAGCCCGGCGGCGCCGCGCTGGTCGGCACGCCGCCGGCCCAGGCGCTCGACGCGCTGCGTTCGCTGCTGTCGACGCGCTGACCGGATCGGCCGGCGTCAGGCGTTCTTGAAGTCGGGCTGGCGCTTGGTCAGGAAGGCGTCCATGCCTTCCTTCTGGTCCTGCGTGGCGAACAGCGCGTGGAACAGGCGGCGCTCGAACATCACGCCGTCGCTCAGGCCGCTCTCGAAGGCGCGGTTGACCGACTCCTTGGCCGCGATCACCGAGATCTGCGAGAAGCCGCAGATCACCAGCGCCGCGCCCAGCGCCTCGTCGGCGAGTTTCTCGAAGGGCACCACGCGGCTGACGAGGCCGGCGCGCTCGGCTTCGGCCGCGTCCATCATGCGTGCCGTGAGCACCATGTCCATGGCCTTGCTCTTGCCCACCGCGCGCGGCAGGCGCTGCGTGCCGCCGGCGCCGGGGATCACGCCGATCTTGATCTCGGGCTGGCCGAACTTGGCGTTGTCGGCCGCGATGATGAAGTCGCACATCATCGCCAACTCGCAGCCGCCGCCCAGCGCGAAGCCGGCCACCGCGCCGATCACGGGCTTGCGGATCGAGCGGATGGTTTCCCAGTTGCGCGTGATGTAGTCGCCCTTGTAGGTGTCGATGAAGCTGTACTTGGCCATCGCCGCGATGTCGGCGCCGGCCGCGAAGGCGCGCTCGCTGCCCGTGAGGATGATGCAGCCGATGGCGTCGTCGGCATCGAAGGCCTTCAGGGCCTGGCCCAGCTCGGTCATGAGCGCGTCGTTCAGCGCGTTCAGGGCCTTGGGGCGGTTGAGGGTGATGATGCCGACCTTGCCTGCTTCGGTCCGCACTTCGATGTTTTCGTAGCTCATGGTGTCTCCGGGGGAACGGGAAAGAGGAGGGAAAAACGCGCTTCACTATACCCAGCATGGCCGGCGGGGGCGCGGGGCATTGCCGGTTCCCATAGAGTGGCCGCCATGAACTCCAACTACGCCTTCCTGTTCGTCGCCATCGTGGCCGAGGTGGTCGCCACCAGTTTCCTCAAGGGCTCCGAGGGCTTCACGCGGCTGTGGCCCGCGCTGGCTGCGGTGGCGGGCTACGCGGTAGCGTTCTACTTCCTCTCGCTGACGCTGCGCACCGTGCCCACGGGCATCGCCTACGCGATCTGGTCCGGCGTGGGCATCGTGCTGATCTCGCTGGTGAGCTGGCTGTGGTTCGGCCAGAAGCTCGACGCGCCTGCGATCGCCGGGCTCGGGCTGATCATCGCGGGCGTGGTGGTGGTGAATGTGTTCTCGAAGTCGGTTGCCCATTGAGAGGCAAGGGTCGAGTACTCCAATTGAGAATTGCTCTCATCTAGAATGCCCGCCATGGAGTTCCCGATGCAAGAACATGCCGTGTTGCTGCGGGCCTATGCCCGGGTGCAGGAGCGCTGCTCGCGCCTGCTGGTCGAGCAGGCCGCCCTCATCGAGAGGCTCGAAGCGCAGATCGTGCGGCTGCGCGGTGCCCTGGTGGCGCGGGATTCGGCGGTCGCCATCGTGCGCGAGGAACTGGCGGCGCGCGCCCTGGCCGGCAGCGCGCTGCCGAAGCGGCTGCACGCGCTGCTGGCGCCTGGCGGCAGGCGGCACCTGAAGCCCTCCGGCACGCCTGCGCCGGCCGACCTGCGCGAGAAGGCGGTCCTGTGCGTGGGCCAAGAGCAGGAGGCGCCGTCGTCGCTCGCGCGCCAGCTGGTGGAGATCGCCGGCGGCCGCTACCTGCATCACGACGGCGCCGACGATGCCGACGACGCCGCGCTCGAAGCCAGCCTGCGCGCGGCCGATCTCGTGATCTGCCAGACCGGCTGCGTGAGCCACGGCGCCTACTGGCGCGTGCAGGACCACTGCCGGCGCACCGGCAAGCCCTGCGTGCTGCTGGGGGAGCCCCAGCCGATGATGTTCGTGCGCCACCCGAAGGCGGCGGAAAGCGCCTAGCTGCCGGCTAGCCGGCCAGCCAGCCCGTCACCTTGGCGGCATCGTGCGAGAACAGCCGCCAGGTGGTCGCGCCGGTGGGCAGCACGAGCGGCAGCCTGATGAGCTTGCGGTCGCGCGCCACGATGGCGGTGCACTTCGTCGCATCGCCCAGGTAGAGCGCCAGGTCGTCGAGCTTGGCGATGCGCCAGGCCTGGGCCGGCCGCTGCTGGCTCTTCCTGCCGGAGGCGGGCAGTTCGATGCCGATCCACTCGTCGTTCGCGGAGAAGCCGGCCTTCTCGGCAGCACCGCCGCGCAGCACCACCTTCACCTGCACGCCGCCGTTGGCTTCGGTCACGCGCAGGCCCAGCGCCTGTGCCGGCTGCGAGGGGTCTTCCAGTGTGGCGACGCCATGCGAGCGCAGCAGCAGTGCCAGCGGAAGCTCCTCGGTCGAGTGCACCCAGCGCGCCAGCTCGGCCTTGTACGAGCGGCCGCCCACGGCTTCGAGCGCCGCCGCGATGTCCTGCTCGCTGATCGGCCCGCCCTCGCTGTGCTTCCACAGGTGGCGCATCACGTCGTCGAGCGTGCCCTTGCCTTCGTGGCGCAGCGTGAGGTCGAGGCACAGCGCCACCAGCGCGCCCTTGGTGTAGTAGCTCACCGTGCTGTTGGGCGTCTGCTCGTCCTGCCGGTAGTACTTGACCCAGGCATCGAAGCTCGCGTCGGCCACCGGCTGCACGAGCCTGCCCGGCGTCTGCACGACCTGGTTGATGGTCTTGTTGAGCAGGCGCAGGTAGGCCGCGTCGTCGATGCGACCGGCGCGCCGCAGCAGCAGGTCGTCGTAGTAGCTGGTGAAGCCCTCGAAGAACCACAGCAGCTGCGTGTAGTTCTCCTGGCTGTAGTCGTAGCGCGCGAACTCGGCCGGCCGCATGCGCTTGACGTTCCAGGTGTGGAAATACTCGTGGCTGATGAGGCCCAGCAGCGTGGTGTAGCCCTCGGGCTGCCTCTTCTTGTCGCCGCGCTGCGGCAGGTCGCGGCGGTTGCAGATCAGCGCGGTGGAATGCCGGTGCTCGAGGCCGCCGTAGCCGTCGTCGACCACGTTGAGCATGAACACGTAGCGGTCGATCGGCGGCTTCGGGCCGCCGCGCTTGCCGACCTTGTCGCCGTGCCAGAAGCGCATCTCGGCCTCGCAGATGGCCTTGGTGTCGGCGATGAGCCGGTCGCCGTCGAAGGAAGCCGCAGCGCCGGCCACCACGAAGCGGTGCGGCACGCCGCAGGCCTCGAAGTCGGCGCTCCAGAAGGCGCCCATCTCCACGGGGCTGTCGGCCAGCTCGTCATAGCCCGACGCGATGTAGCTGCCGAAACCGTGCCTGTCGGCCTTCAGCGGCACGAGCGCGGTGGCGCACGACCAGCGCGCGCTGTCGTCGCCGACGTGCGCGGGCGCGACGATCTCCATCGCATGCGGCGATTCGGTCTGCCCTTCGACGCGCAGGCACACGCTGGTGCCGTTGAAGAAGCCGCGTTCTGCGTCCAGCCAGGCGGTGCGCACCGAGTTGTCGTAGGCGCAGACCTGGTAGTTCAGCACCAGGGGCTGGCCGGGCGTGCATTCGACGAGCCAGCTGCACTTGTCGAGCTGCGTCAGCGCCGGCTTGCGGCGGCCCTGCGTGGCACGCAGGCCCTGCAGGTTCTTGGCGAACTCGCGAATCAGGTAGCTGCCCGGAATCCACACCGGCAGCGACACGCGCTGCTGCGCTGCGGGCGCGTCGATGGTGAGGGTGACGCCGAACAGATGCGCGTGCGGGTCGGCGCATTCGACGCGGTAGTGCACGCCTGCCGCGTGCTGCGCTGGGGCCTTCGTCGCCATCAGCTGGACGACGCGGCGAGTTGCTTCTCGACCTGCTCCGCGGGAATGGCACCCGGCGTGCGCGTGCCGTCGCTGAAGATCAGCGTGGGCGTGCCGGTGATGTTGTACTTGCGGCCGAAGTCGACGTTGCGCTGCAGCGCGGTCACGTCGCAGCTCGCGGGCGCGGTGGCCGGGCGGGTGCTCGACTCCATCCAGTCGCTCCAGGCCTTGCCCTTGTCCTTGCTGCACCAGATGTCGCGCGACTTGACGTTCGAATCGGGGCCCAGCACCGGGTAGAGGAACAGGTACACGGTGACGTTGTCGACCGTCTTCATGTCCTTTTCGAAGCGCTTGCAGTAGCCGCAGTTCGGGTCCTCGAACACCGCGAGCTTGCGCTTGCCATTGCCGCGCACGATCTTGATCGAGTCCTTCAGCGGCAGCTGGTCGAAGGCGACGGCGCTGAGCTTCTCGACGCGCTCCTCGGTGAGGTTCTTGCGCGCCTTCACGTCGATCAGGTTGCCCTGGAAGAGGTAGTTGCCCTGCTCGTCGGTGTAGAAGATCTGCGAGCCGTTCACGCGCACTTCGTACACGCCCGGGATCGGCGACTTCGACACCTCGTCGATGGCCGGGAACTGCGGAATGCGCGCCGGCAGGTTCTTGCGGATCTCGGCCTCGCCTGCGGTGGCGGCCACGACCGCGCCGAGCGTGCAGGCGGCGAGGAGAAGGTTGCGTACGAATGTCATCGGGTGTCCGTTGGTTCGGTCGGAGTTCGGTCGGATGTCGTCTGAGGAGATGGGCCTCAGGCCTTCAGGCCCATGGCCTGCGCGGTGATCCAGTGCTTGACGAGGCGCGTGCGGTCGAAGCCGCGCATGCCCCAGTTGCGCAGCGCCTGCAGCGGGCCCAGGTTGTGCGCGAAGAGCTGCTGCAGCCCGTCGGTCGCCAGGCTCATCTGCAGCACGTCGGCGCGGCGGGCGCGTTCGTAGCGGCGCAGCAGGCGCGCGTCGCCCACGCTGCGCCAGTAGTCGCGGTTCTTGATCACGTCGGCCAGTTCGGCCGCGTCGGCCAGGCCCAGGTTCAGGCCCTGGCCGGCCAGCGGATGCACCGTGTGGGCCGCGTCCCCCGCCAGCGCCCAGGAGCGGCCGGGCTGCCCGGGCATGGTGCCGGTCCAGCGGTCGGCGATGGCGCGGGCCAGCGGCCAGGCGGTGCGCTCGCTGGTGAGCCGGAGCGCGCCGAGCGCGTTGTGGCTGGCTTCGGTGACTGCGGCGGCGAACTCCTCGTCGCCCTGCGCAAGCAGGTCCGGTGCGCGCAGCTGGTCGGCCGACCACACCAGCGCGACCGTCTTGCCGTGCGTGCCGTCCAGCGGCAGCAGTGCGAGCACTTCACCCTTGTCGTTGAACCACTGGCGTGCGATGCCGTCGTGCGACTGGGCGGCTTCCAGCCGCGCCGCGATCGCGTGCTGCGGATAGCGCGTGACCTCATAGCTCACGCCGAGAGCCTCGCGCGTGGTGCTGGACTTGCCTTCGCACACCACGGTCAGCGGCGCGGCCACGGGCTCGTTCACCACTTCGATCTGGGGCTGGAAGCGCACCGCGTCGGCCAGCTGCTTTTCGAGTGCGGGCACGTCGACGATCCAGGCCAGCGCCTCGACCTTCTGGCGCGCGGCGCTGAACTGCACCCGGCCGCCTTCGTCGCCATGCACCAGCATTTCGCGCACGGCCGTGGCGTGGGCCGCATCGGGCCAGGCGCGCAGCGATTCGAGCAGCGCGCGGGAGGCGGAATTGAGCGCGTAGGCGCGGATGTCTTCCTTGCCCTGCGCGGCCGGCGGCACCACCAGCGCGACGCGGACCCGCTCGCGGGCGAGCAGCAGGGCCAGCGTACGGCCGACGATGCCGGCGCCGCGAATGCAAACTTCTGGAGGGAGGGCCATCGAGGGATTGTATGGATTACGCCAAGGATCAGGCCCGCCCCCAGGCTTCGCGCACTTCGTGTCGCTTCGCCAACCCCCTCGCGGGGACGATACCGGCGGCCCGGCAGAGCCGGTTCCGCGCGGACCGCAACCGCCCCCAGGCTTCGCGCACTTCGTGTCGCTTCGCCAACCCCCTCGCGGGGGCGATACCAGCGGCCCGGCAGAGCCGGTTCCGTGGTATCCCTGGAAGGGGGCGGGGATTCTTCCGGGAGCTGCGGGACAATCGCGGCCGAATTTCAAGGAAACCCCACCGTGTCCCAGCCCGCCTTCGATCTCCAGGCCACCATCTCGCGCCTGTTCGTCTACCCAGTGAAATCCTGCGCCGGCGTCGAGCTTCCCGAGATGCTGCTGACCGAGACGGGGCTGGAGTTCGACCGTGCCTGGATGGTGGTCGATGCGCAGGGCGAGTTCGTCACCCAGCGGCAGCTGCCGCGCATGGCGCTGATCAAGCCGCAGATGAAGCACACCGAGGTGGTGCTGCGCGCGCCCGGCATGCTGGCGCTGCACCTGGCCTTCGACCGGGTCGAGAAGCCGGTGCGGGTGCGCGTGTGGAAGGACGAGGTGGCTGCCTACGACATGGGCGACATCGCCGCGCAGTGGTTCAGCGACTTCCTCTCCGAGCCCGGCAAGCCGCAGACTCTGCGCCTGGTGCGTTTCGACCCCGAGCACAGGCGCCTGTCGAGCATGAAGTGGACCGACGGCGTCGAGGCGCAGACGCAGTTCGCCGACGGCTACGCGCTGCTGGTGGCGAGCGAGGGCTCGCTGGCCGAGCTCAACGACCGCCTCGCGGCGCAGGGCCATGGGCCCGTGGGCATCGAGCGCTTCCGCCCGAACATCGTGCTCGCGGGCATCGAGTCGCATGACGAGGACCGCGTCGAGGCGCTGCACATCACCACCGGCGAGGGCGAGGCCGAGCTGCGCCCCGTCAAGCCCTGCACGCGCTGCCCGATCCCCGACATCGACCCGGCCACCGCCCTGAGCAGCCCCGAAGTCGGCAACACGCTGCGCGCCTACCGCGCCGACGCGCGCGTGGACGGCGGCATCACCTTCGGCATGAACTGCATCGTGATCCAGGGCGTGGAGCACACGCTCAAGGTGGGGCAGCAGGTGGGCGCGAATTACCGCTTCGAATAGCCGGAACAGGCTCTGCCTGTTTCAGGAGTACAGCGGAACCGGCTTTGCCGGGCCGCAGGTATTGCCCGCTTGCAAGGGGGTGTGCGGCCACGCGAAGTGGGCAAGCCCGGGGGCGCGTCAGAACTTTACTCCGGCGATGAGGATGATGTTCGCGTAGGGCGTGCACTCGCCGGTGCGCACCATGGCGCGGGCCTCGGCCGTGCGGCGCTTGAATTCCTCGTGCGACACGGTCTGGGGCTCGATGCCGAGCGACTGCGGGTACCAGCCCGGCAGCTTCTTCTCATCGCCGGCCAGGGCCTCCTCGGCGATCACGATGCCTTCCACCTGCATCTCCGACAACACCGCCTGCAGCACCTCGCCGAGCGTCGGCACGCCGCGCGCCACGGCAAGGTCGATGCGGCGCGGGCCGTCGGGAATGGGCAGGCCGGCGTCGCCGAGCACGAGCATGTCGCCGTGGCCCAGCGAGGCGATCACGTGGGAGAGTTCGGCGTGCAGCAGGGCGGTGCGTTTCAAAGCTTGATCCAGTCGGGGGGCATGGGGCTGCGCAGCACGGCGTCGCGCTGCGGGATGGAAGGCTGGGCGCCGGGCTGCTGGATGCACAGCGCCGCGGCGCGGATGCCCAGGCGCACGGCCTCGTCGAAGCCCTGGCCTTCGCCCAGCGCGACGGCAAGCGCGCCCAGGAAGGTGTCGCCGGCGGCCGTGGTGTCGACCGCCTGCACCTGCGGCGCGGGATGGTGGCGTGCGCCGTCGGCATCGATGGCCACCGCGCCGCGCGCGCCCAGCGTGACGACCACGCGCGCGATGCCCCTGGCGCGCAGCGCCTGGCCGGCCCGTGCCGCCTCTTCGGGGCTGTCGGCGGACTGGCCGCAAAGCGTCTGCGCCTCGATCTCGTTGACCACCAGCGTGTCGATCTTCGGCCACAGCGGCTCGGCGATTGCCTGCACCGGCGAAGGGTTCAGCAGCACCTTGCAGCCCGCCTCGTGCGCCACCGCGATGGCGCGCGCGACCTGGTCCAGCGGCGTCTCGAACTGCGCCACCAGGAAGGCGGCGCCCTGCACCTGCTGTTTAAGCGTGGCCTCGTCGGCCTCCAGCCGGGCGTTGGCGCCGGGGATCATCACGATGCGGTTCTGCCCGCTGTCTTCCACCAGGATCAGCGCCGTGCCCGTGGGCTCGCCCGCAACGGTGCGCAGGGAGGCGGTGTCGATGCCGTCGCGCTCCAGCGAATCGCGCAGGGCCTTGCCGTGCGCGTCGTCGCCGACGCAGCCGATCATCCGGACGCTGCCGCCTTCGCGCGCGCAGCTCACCGCCTGGTTGGCGCCCTTGCCGCCGGGAATGTCGGCGATCGAATGGCCCAGCAGGGTCTCGCCCGCGGCCGGCGCGTGCGGCACGCGCACGACCAGGTCCATGTTGAGGCTGCCGAACACCACGATGCGCGGTGCCGCGGCACGGCCATCGGTGCTGCTGGAAGAAGGCTTCAGGCTCACGAGGTGCGGGACTTTCGGGTTTGCGGGGAGGGCGTTCCGGCGGCCGCCGGTGCGGGAGCGGGGGCTTCGCGGAAGCTCGCGTGGCGCGCGGTCGAGGCGCGCACGCACAGCTCGGGCTGCAGCACCACCTTGCGCGCATCGCGGCGCTTGCCGCCCACGCGCTCCAGCAGCATGTCGACCGCCAGCGCGCCGATGCGCTCCTTGGGCTGCGCGACGGTGGTGAGCGCGGGGCTGGTGTAGGCCGAGAGCTCGATGTCGTCGAAGCCGACGATCGAGAGCTCGTCGGGCACCCGCACGCCGCTCTCGTGCGCCGCGCGCAAGGCGCCGATGGCCATCAGGTCGTTGCAGACGAACACGGCCGAGGGCTTCTGCTCGGTGCGCAGGATGGCGTGCATCGCCTCGTAGCCGCCCTGGCTGGTGAAGCCGCCGCGCCACAGCAGCGAATCGGTGCTGGCGATGCCGGGCGCGGCACCGGCCTCGGCCAGCGCCATGCGCCAGCCCTCGATGCGCTGCTCGCTGGGCATCACGCCCACCGGGCCGCCGATGCAGGCGATGCGCTTGTGGCCCAGCGACAGCAGGTGCCGCACGGCGAGCAGGCCGCCTTGCATGTGGGCGGTCTCGACCAGGTCGCAGACGGGGTTGGCGATCTCGCGGTCGACCAGCACGGTCGGCACGCGCAGCCCGTTGAGCTGCTTCGCCAGGTCGTCGTCGCCGCTCTCGCCGGTCGACACCACGATCAGCCCGTCGATGCGGCGCTCGGCCAGCACCTGCAGGTAGACGCTCTGGCGCCGGGGCTCGTCGTCGGTGTTGCACAGCACCAGCGTGTAGCCGGCGCCGAAGCAGCGGTCTTCCACGATCCGCACGATCTCGGCGAAGTAGGGGTTCGAGCTGTTGGGAATGAGCATGCCCAGCGTCGAGGTGGTGTTGCTCTTGAGGCTGCGCGCCATCGCGTTGGGCACGTAGCCCAGCTCGCGGATGGCGAGCTCCACCCGCTCGCGCACCTTGGCGCTCACGTGGCGCGTGTCGTTGACCACATGCGAGACGGTGGTGACCGACACCTCCGCCTTCAGCGCGACGTCCTTGATGGTGGCCATGGTTCTTTCCTGTTGCTGGATGGACGGGAGCCGATCAGGCCGGCCGGCGTTCCGCGCGGCGCTGGCGCAGCGTGTCGATGATCACCGCCACCACGATCACCGCGCCGGTGATGATCCGCTTGCTCGGCTCGCTGGCGCCCACCTGCGCGAGGCCGGCCTCGAGCACCGCGATGATCAGCACGCCGAAGAAGGTGTTGACGACCGAGCCGCGCCCGCCCATCAGGCTGGTGCCGCCGATGACCACGGCCGCGATCACCTGCAGCTCGATGCCCACGCCCGCGTTCGGGTCGGCGGCCTCGAGGCGGGCGGACTGCATCAGGCCCGCGAGGCCGGCCAGCAGGCCGGTGACGGCGAACACGATGATGCGGATGGGCCGCGGATCGACGCCCGCCAGGCGCATCGCCTCCTCGTTGGTGCCGATGCCCACCACGTGGCGGCCGAACACGGTGCGCGTGAGCACCAGCTGCCCGATGATCACCAGCACCACCGCAAGCACGAAGGCGGCGGAGATGCCGCCGATCCACGGCGCGGCCAGGCCCGAGATGGCGTCGCCCACGTACTGCGTGCGCGAATCCGTCACGAGGTAGGCGCCTCCGCGCACCGCCTCCAGCATGCCCAGCGACACGATGAAGCTCGGCAGCCGCCAGGCCACCGACACCGCGCCCGTGACCGTACCGCACACCAGGCCCGTGGCCAGTCCGAGCGCGGCGGCCAGCGGCACCGAGAGCTTCCATTCGAGGATGGCGGCGGCGGTGACGGCGGCGCTGAGCGCCAGCACCGAGCCCACCGACAGGTCGATGCCCGCGATGATCAGCACGAAGGTCATGCCGACCGCCATCACGGCCAGCGCCGGGATTTCGTTGGCGATGGAGACGAAGGTCTCGCGCGTCAGGAAGTATTCGCTGAGCGAGCCGAAGAGGGCGATCATGCCCACGAGCACGATCGTCAGGCCCAGGTAGGTGCCGAGCTGGCCCTTGAGCGCGGAAGGCGCGGGCGGCGTATTGGATTTCGGGGAGGCGGCGTTCATGGTGTGTCGGCGGCGACCGGGGTCGGGTCGGAAACGGGGGATACCGTCGGCGGTTGGGCTGCTGGGTGTCCCGTGGCGTCGCTGAATGCCGCGGCCAGCAGCGATTGTTCGGTCCATTCTCCGCGCTCGAACACCGCGACCAGGCGGCCGGCGCTCATCACGCCGATGCGGTCGCACATGGCCATGAGTTCGCGCAGGTCGCTCGACACCATCAGCAGCGCCTTGCCGGCGTCGGTCATGCGGTCGAGTTCGGCGTAGAGGTCGGCGCGCGCGCCGACATCCACGCCGCGCGTGGGTTCGTCGAGCAGCAGCACCTTGCATTCGCGGTGCAGCCAGCGCGCGAACACCACCTTCTGCTGGTTGCCGCCGCTGAGCGTGGCCACCGGCTGCTCGATGCTGCGCGAGCGGATGCGCAGCAGTTCCACCAGCTTGCGCGCGATGCTGCGCTCCTTGGCGCCGCGCAGCCAGCCGGCATGCGAGATCGCGCCCAGGTCGCTCAGCGTGGCGTTCACGCGGATCGATTGCGGCAGCAGCAGGCCCTGCGACTTGCGGTCTTCGGTGACCAGGCCGATGCCTGCGCGGATCGCCTGCATCGGCGAGCGCCAGCCCTTGCGCACGTGGTGGGTGGTCTTGCCGTCGGCGTGCAGCGTGATCTCGCCGCGGTCGGCGCGGTCGGCGCCGAACAGCAGGCGCACCAACTCGGTCCGGCCGGAGCCGACCAGGCCGGCCAGGCCCATGACTTCGCCCGCGCGCAGGTCGATGTCCACGTCACGAACGACCTGCGCGCGGCCGATGCCGCGTGCGCTCAGCAGCACGGGGCCTGCCGCGCGGCGGTCGCGACCCTCGTGCTCGTGCACCGCGCGGCCGACCATGCGCTGCACCAGTTCGGATTCGCGCACGCCGGCCATGGCGCGCACGTCCACCAGTCGGCCGTCGCGCAGCACCGCCACGCGGTCGGCGATGCGCTGCAGTTCTTCCAGGCGGTGCGACACGTAGACGATCGCCACGCCGCGCGCCTTCAGCAGGTCGATCTGCTCGAAGAGGTGCGAGGTCTCGCGCGGCGTGAGCATGGCGGTGGGCTCGTCAAGCACCAGCACGCGCGTGTCGTCCTGCAGGTTGCGCGCGATCTCGACCATCTGCTGCTGGCCGATGCCCAGTCGCGCCACGGGCGTGGCCGGGTCGATGTTCTGCATGCCGATCTTGGCGAGCTGGCGCGCGGCCAGCTCGTGCAGCCTGGCCTTGCGAATCCAGCCGGTCTTGTTGGGCAGGCGGTCGAGCAGCAGGTTCTCGGCCACCGACAGCGTGGTGACGAGGCCGAGCTCCTGCATCACCATGCGAACGCCCAGGCGCTCGGCGTCGCGGCGCGAGGTGGGCGCGAAGGGCTTGCCGTCGAGCAGCATCTGGCCTCGCGTGGGCTGCACCAGGCCGCAGACGATCTTCGACAGCGTGCTCTTGCCGGCGCCGTTCTCGCCCGTGAGGGCCAGCACTTCGCCGGGGTTGAGCACGAGCGAGACGTCGTCCAGCACCGGCGCCGCATAGTCCTTGCCCATGGCGCTCAGCGAGAGCACGGGCGCGCCGGGATCGTTGTCAGCCATCGATAAACCTTATTCCAGAAACACCGCGGAACCGGCTTCGCCGGGCCGTCGGTGTTGCCCCCGGCAGGGGTTTGGCGAAGCGACACGAAGTGTGCAAAGCCTGGGGGCGAGCAACATTTACTTCGAGTCCTTGGTGACGAGCACCACGTCGGTCTTCACCTCGGCGGGCATGTCGGCCTGCTTCTTGCCCTCGGCCAGCGCCTTCAGCGCGGTCTCGATGCCGAACACGGCCTGCTTGGCGGCGAACTGGTCGGCCGTGGCGAGCACGCGGCCGTCCTTGAGCATCGGCTTGATGGCGCCGATGTTGTCGTAGCCGACCACCAGCACCTTGCCGGTCTTGCCGGCGGCCTTGACGGCAGCCACGGCGCCCAGGGCCATGCTGTCGTTGCCCGCGAGCAGCGCCTTCAGGTCGGGGTGCTCGCGCATCATGCCGGCGGCCACGGTGTTGCCCTTGTCGATTTCCCACTGGCCCGACTGCACGCCCACCACCGTCACGCCGGCGGCCTTCATCGCGTCCTGGTAGCCCAGCGTGCGCTGCTGCGCATTGAAGGTGGTCGACACGCCTTCGATGATGCCGACCTTGTCGCCCGCCTTCAGCTCCTTGGCGAGCGCATCGCCCACCAGCTTGGCGCCGGCGCGGTTGTCGGGGCCGACGAAGGGCACCTGAATGCCCTTTTCCTTCAGCGCGGCGGCGTCGAACTGGTTGTCGATGTTGACCACCAGGATGCCCTTGTCGATGGCCGCCTTCACGGCCGGCACCAGCGCCTTCGAATCGGCCGGCGCGATGACCAGCGCGTTGATCTTCTGCGCCACCATCTGCTCGACCATCTTGATCTGTGCGGCGGTGTCGGTCTCGTCCTTGATGCCGTTGGCCACCAGCGTGTACTTGGCGGCGTTGGCCTTCTGGTGCGCCTTGGCGCCGTCTTCCATGGTGCGGAAGAATTCGTTGGCCAGCGACTTCATGACCAGCGCGACCTTGGGCTTTTCCTGCGCGAGAACGGGCGTTCCGGCCATGGCGCCCAGCAGCGTCAGTGCGGCAGCGCTTTGCAGGGTACGGCGGGTGAACTTCATGGTGGTTGTCTCCTGGGATGGGTGGATCGAAACGGTGCGCCGGTCTTGGCCGGGGCGCCGATGTTAACTTACGGAAACGTTTGCGCAAACGTTTGCCGATCGGTGCTAACCCTGATCGCCGAGGGCTCGGCCGGCGGGCTGGAAGACCTGTCGGATGGGCATCGGGACATGCTCGCCTAAAATTGCCGGTTACCCAAGAGGACCTCCCATGAGTTTGCAATGCGGCATCGTCGGCCTGCCCAACGTCGGTAAATCCACCCTTTTCAATGCGCTGACCAAGGCCGGCATCGCGGCGGAAAACTATCCCTTCTGCACCATCGAGCCCAACGTGGGCGTGGTGGAAGTGCCCGACCCGCGCCTCGACCAGCTCGCCGAGATCGTCAAGCCCGAGCGCGTGGTGCCTGCCATCGTCGAGTTCGTCGACATCGCCGGCCTGGTGGCCGGCGCCAGCACCGGCGAAGGCCTGGGCAACAAGTTCCTGGCCCACATCCGCGAGACCGACGCCACTGTCAATGTGGTGCGCTGCTTCGACGACGACAACGTCGTCCACGTGGCCGGCAAGGTCGACCCGATCTCCGACATCGAGGTGATCCAGACCGAGCTGTGCCTGGCCGACCTCGCCACCGTCGAGAAGGCGCTGGCCCGCCACACCAAGGTGGCCCGCTCGGGCGACAAGGACGCGCAGAAGCTGGTCGGCCTGCTCGAGCGCTGCCAGACCGCGCTCAACGAGAACACGCCGGTGCGCGCGCTCGAGTTCACCAAGGAAGAGCGCCCACTGATCAAGACCTTCTCGCTGATCACCGCCAAGCCCGCGATGTTCGTCGGCAACGTGTCCGAAGACGGCTTCGAGAACAACCCCTACCTCGACCGCCTGCGCGAATATGCCGCGAAGCAGGGCGCGCCCGTGGTCGCCATCTGCGCCAAGATCGAGGCCGACCTGGCCGAGATGGACGACGAGGACAAGAAGATGTTCCTCGCCGAGATCGGCCAGGAGGAGCCGGGCCTGAACCGCCTGATCCGCGCGGCCTTCAAGCTGCTGGGCCTGCAGACCTACTTCACCGCAGGCGTGAAGGAAGTGCGCGCCTGGACCATCCACATCGGCGACACCGGCCCGCAGGCCGCAGGCGTGATCCACGGCGATTTCGAGAAGGGCTACATCCGCGCCCAGACCATCGCCTTCGAGGACTACATCGCCTACAAGGGCGAGCAGGGCGCCAAGGATGCGGGGAAGATGCGCTCGGAAGGCAAGGAATACGTCGTGAAGGATGGCGACGTGATGAACTTCCTGTTCAGCTCCTGATTCCCGCCGGTGAGATGCCCCTCGGATGAGTCGTCCCAAGATCGTCATCATTGCGGGGCCCAATGGCGCGGGCAAGACCACCTTCGCCCGGGCTTTCCTCCCGCAGGAGGCGCAGGTTTCGCGCTTCATCAATGCGGACTTGATCGCTGCCGGGCTGTCTCCTTTCGCGCCGGAAGCAGAAGCGATCAAGGCCGGTCGGCTGATGCTCGATGAGATTGCGGAGTGTGTCCGTCGGCGAGAAAGCTTCGCCTTCGAAACGACCTTGTCGGGACTGGGCTATCTGCGCCATATCGGCGCCTGGAGAGCCTCGGGCTATCACGTGAGTCTTTTCTTTCTGTCATTGCCCACGGCAGAATTTGCAGTCGCGCGTGTGGCGGAACGTGTTCGCCAAGGCGGCCATCACATTCCTGAGGACGTGATTCGCCGCCGCTTCGCGTCTGGGCGCAGGAACTTCGACGACAGCTATCGCGGTGCGGTCGATGCCTGGGCTCTGTACGACAACTCCGGTGAAGAGCCGGCTCTCATCGAATGGGGAGAAGCGTCATGACCAATGAGCAGCTGTCGCAGGCTAAGGACAAGGATCTCGCCGGGTCGCTGATCGCGATCCGGCGCGCTGCCAGGGCGGCTCGGGAAGCAGCAGTACGCACCAACACCGCCATCGTGGTGCAGCGAGGCCAGAAGCCGGTTCGCATCACGGCAGACGAGTTGCGCAAGGCCGGCGTGAAGTGAAGCCGCGGCAGCGGGTTGTTGGATAGACTCCGCGCGCCCCGTCTCTCCTCCCAAGGCCAGCCCCATGCTCACCGTCCACCACCTCAACAACTCCCGCTCGCAACGCGTGCTCTGGCTGCTCGAGGAGCTGGAGCTGCCCTACGAAGTCGTGCATTACCAGCGCGATCCGCAGACCATGTTGGCGCCCGCTTCGCTGCGGGCCGTTCATCCGCTGGGAAAGTCACCGGTCGTCACGACGGATGACGGACTCACGCTCGCCGAGTCGGGCGCGATCATCGAGACGGTGATCGAGCGCTACGGCAACGGCCGGCTCGCTCCAGTCGCAGGTTCGCCGGAGGCGGTGCGTTATCGCTACTGGCTGCATTTCGCGGAAGGCACGGCCATGTCTCCGCTGCTGCTGAAGCTGATCTTCGACCGCATCGAGACCGGCAAGATGCCTTTCTTCGCGAGGCCGGTGGCCAAGGCGATCGCGGCGAAGACGAAATCGGCGTTCATCCATCCGAACATCGCGAGCCACCTGAACTACATGGAGGCCGAGCTCGGCAGGAGCGAGTGGTTCGCAGGTGATGCGTTCACTGGCGCGGACATCCAGATGAGCTTCGTGGTCGAGGCAGCGCGGGCGCGCGGCGGGCTCGATGCGAAGCGGCCGAAGCTGATGGCATACCTGGAGCGCATCCATTCGCGTCCTGCGTACAAGCGCGCGCTGGAGCGCGGCGGTCCTTATGAGCTTCTGAACTGAGTCATTCCTTCGCGATAGCCGCTTCGGAAAGGCGTCGGCGAAGCGACATGAACGAAGCGCGCGCAGTTCGGCGGTGAGCGACGACTACGACGGGAAGACGTGCAGCAGCGCGACAGTCATGGAGACATAGCGCAGGAATTTCCCGATCGCCATGTAGGCCACGCAGGGCCAGAACGGAAGCTTGAGCCAGCCGGCGACCGCGCACAGCGGATCGCCCACCAGCGGCAGCCAGCTCAGCAGGCAGGCCTTGGGGCCGAGCTTCTCGAGCCAGCCCAGAACACGCACATGATGTTTCGAGTGCGAGTATTTGTCGGCGACCTTGTGCGCGCCGTAGCCCATCCACCAGTCGACTGCGCCGCCGAGCGTGTTGCCCACGGTCGCGACTGCGATGGCGGGCCAGAACATGTCGGGATTGAGCTTGAGCAGGCCGAAGAGAAATGGCTCGGAGCCCACCGGCAGAAGCGTCGCCGAGACGAAGGCAGCCACGAACAGCGTGGAGAGTCCGTACTGCGGCAGTGCCAGCAGCGCAAGGAGAGAGTCGAGCCAGGCTTCCATAGGGTCGGCGCAGTATAGGCAGCGCAGGCACCGCCGACGCGTGGGAGAAAGCCCCGGCGCGCACCGGTATTTGTACGGGGTACCGAGGCGCAAATCGTTTCAGTCGCTGAAATGCGGCGTGGCTACAATCGTGCCTCATTTTTCAGCAGCCGAACGCGCAGCTCCCCCCTTCCAAATGACCTTGCAGATCGGCAACCACACGCTGGAGAACCGCCTGTTCGTCGCGCCCATGGCCGGCGTGACGGACCGGCCCTTCCGCATGCTGTGCCGTGCGCTCGGCGCGGGGTACGCGGTCAGCGAGATGGTCACATCGCGCAAGGAGCTCTGGGGTTCGCTCAAGACATCGCGGCGCGCCAACCACGACGGAGAGCCGGGCCCCATTGCGGTGCAGATCGCCGGCACCGACGCGGCCATGATGGCCGAGGCCGCGGTCTACAACATCGAGCGCGGCGCGCAGATCATCGACATCAACATGGGCTGCCCGGCCAAGAAGGTTTGCAACAAGTGGGCCGGCTCGGCGCTGATGCGCGACGAGCCGCTCGCGCTGGAGATCGTGCAGGCCGTGGTCGACGCGGCGCAGCCCTTCGGCGTGCCGGTCACGCTCAAGATGCGCACCGGCTGGAGCATGGAGCACCGCAACGCGGTGAAGCTGGCGCGCGACTTCGAATCGGCCGGCGTGCAGATGCTCACCGTGCACGGACGCACGCGCGAGCAGGGCTACAAGGGCTTCGCCGAGTACGACACCATCGCCGCCGTGAAGGCTGCCGTGCGCGTGCCGGTGGTGGCCAACGGCGACATCAATTCACCCGAGAAGGCGCGCGACGTGCTCGCGGCCACCGGCGCCGACGCCGTGATGGTCGGCCGCGCCGCGCAGGGGCGGCCGTGGATCTTCCGCGAGATCGCGCACTTCCTCGAGACCGGCACCCACCGCGCGCCACCGCTGGTGGCGGAGGTGCGCCGCCTGCTGCTCGACCATCTGGTGGAGCACTATGCGCTCTATGGCGACTACAGCGGTGTGCGCACGGCGCGCAAGCACATTGGCTGGTACGTGCGCACGCTGCCCGACGGCGAGGCGTTCCGCGCACGCATGAACGCCATCGAGGACTGTGCCGAGCAGCTGCGCGCCGTCGGCGACTATTTCGACGGGCTGGCGGATCGCATGGACCGCATGCCCGTGCAGCGCCCCGCGGACGACGACGCGCCGGGCGAAGAAGAGGAGACGGCCTGCACCGTCCATTGAGAGAGGAAAAGAAGAAGCAATGAGCAAGAAACACATCGAGGACTGCGTGCGCACCAGTCTGGACAGCTACTTCCGCGACCTGCGCGGCACCGAACCCGACGGCATGTACGAAATGCTCGTGCGCGTGGTGGAGAAACCCCTGCTCGATGTCGTGATGACGCGCGCCGAGGGCAATCAATCGAAGGCCGCGCAATGGCTGGGCCTGAACCGCAACACGCTTCGCAAGAAGCTGGTCGAACACAAACTCCTGAAATAAATAACTCCCCGGCATATCCAATGGCCCAGACCGCACTCATCTCCGTTTCCGACAAGACCGGCATCCTCGAATTCGCCCAGGCGCTGCACGCGCTGGGCATCAAGCTGCTGTCCACAGGCGGCACCGCCAAGCTGCTCGCCGATGCGGGCCTGCCCGTCACCGAGGTGGCCGACCACACCGGCTTTCCCGAAATGCTCGACGGCCGCGTGAAGACGCTGCATCCGAAGATCCACGGCGGCCTGCTCGCGCGCCGCGACCTGCCCGCGCACGTGGCCGCCATCCAGCAGCACGGCATCGACACCATCGACCTGCTGGTGGTCAACCTGTACCCGTTCGAGGCCACGGTGGCCAAGCCCGGCTGCACGCTGGAAGACGCGATCGAGAACATCGACATCGGCGGTCCGGCCATGGTGCGCAGCGCGGCCAAGAACTGGAAGGACGTGGGCGTGCTCACCGACTCCTCTCAGTACGCCGTGGCGCTGGCCGAACTCAAGGCCGACGGCAAGCTCAGCGACAAGACCAAGTTCGCGTTCTCGGTAGCCGCGTTCAACCGCATCGCCGACTACGACGGCGCGATCAGCGACTACCTCTCGGCCATCGACTTCGATGCCAGCATCGGCCAGCCCGCGCCCAAGCGCTCGCTCTTCCCGGCGCAGAGCAACGGCCGCTTCGTGAAGGTGCAGGACCTGCGCTACGGCGAGAACCCGCACCAGCAGGCCGCCTTCTACCGCGACCTGCATCCCGCGCCCGGCTCGCTCGTTTCGGCCAAGCAGCTGCAGGGCAAGGAGCTGAGCTACAACAACATCGCCGACGCCGATGCGGCGTGGGAGTGCGTGAAGAGCTTCGACGTGCCCGCCTGCGTGATCGTGAAGCACGCCAACCCGTGCGGCGTGGCCATCGGCAAGGACGCGGCCGAGGCTTACTCCAAGGCCTTCAAGACCGATCCGACCTCGGCCTTCGGCGGCATCATCGCCTTCAACCGTCCGGTGGACGGCCCGACCGCGCAGGAGATCGCCAAGCAGTTCGTCGAGGTGCTGATGGCGCCGGGCTACACGCCCGAGGCGCTCGAGGTGTTCCAGGCCACCAAGGCCAAGCTCAACGTGCGCGTGCTCGAGATCGCGCTGCCCAAGGGCGGCGCCACCGACTGGGACAACGGCCGCAACGCCATGGACGTCAAGCGCGTCGGCTCGGGCCTGCTGATCCAGACGGCCGACAACCACGAGCTCGCCGCCACCGACCTCAAGGTGGTCAGCAAGAAGCAGCCCACGCCGCAGCAACTGCAAGACCTGCTCTTCGCATGGAAGGTCGCCAAGTACGTGAAGAGCAACGCGATCGTGTTCTGCGCCAACGGCATGACCATGGGCGTGGGTGCAGGCCAGATGAGCCGCCTTGATTCGGCGCGCATCGCCAGCATCAAGGCCGAGCACGCGGGCCTGTCGCTGAAGGACACGGCCGTGGCCAGCGACGCCTTCTTCCCGTTCCGCGACGGCCTCGACGTGGTGGTGGACGCGGGCGCGAGCTGCGTGATCCAGCCGGGCGGCTCGATGCGCGACCAGGAGGTCATCGACGCTGCCGACGAACGCGGCGTGGTGATGGTGCTGTCGGGCGTGCGGCACTTCCGCCACTGATTCGCCACTGATCGACCTGCGCCCGTTCCAGGGCGCGGCCGGGCCGTCCGCTAGCTCTTCCCTGGCGTGCGCGACTCGGCCTTTTTCTTTTGGGGCGATGCTGCCGCTTCGGCGCTGGACTCCGCCGCGCCCGCGAGCAGCGACATGAAGAAATCCAGCGTGCCCGCCATCGTCTTGGCGGTCGACTGGCGTGAGAGGCTCCATTCCGGAAAGTGTCCGTCCACGGCCATGCGCGCCAAGCCGTAGACCAGCGCGCGCGCAGCGATCTGCGCGTGCGCGGCGTCGGCGGCATTCGTCGTGCTGCCGCTTTGCGCGAATGCCTCGTCGAAGAGCTTGCGCATCTGCGTGCGGATCTTTTCGTTGTCGCTGCGCAGCGTCGGCGAATCGTCGTAGTCGATCAGCGAGCGTTCGCTGATGACGCGAAAGTGCGTCGGGTTCGCGCGCGCCCATTCGATGTAGGCATGGCCGATGGCGCCGAAGCGCGCCAGCGGCGGCGCTTCGGACGCGGCCGCCACGGCTTCCTCCACGTGCGTGCGCAGCCGCTGTGTCGCCTGCTCGGCCACGGCCGTCAGCAGCGCGGTCTTGGTCGCGAAATGACGGAACGGCGCGCCCGGCGACACGCCCGCGCGCTTGGCCGCTTCGCGCACGCTGAGCTTGTCGAGGCCGTCGCGCTCGATCAGCTCGACGGCCGCCTCGATCAGCGCCTCGCGCAGGTTGCCGTGGTGATAGGCGCGGGGTTCGGGAGCGGGCGGAGAGGGGGAGCGAGTGGCCATGGGGATGGAGCTTGCTGCATTCAATGTAAGCGCTGCTTATTTTGCGCTAGACTGCGCCCTGCCGCGATGTATGCATTGATTACATGCGCGGTGTCCGAACCATTTCCATCCATCGTTCCAACTGGAGCTCTCATGCATATCCGTCTTGCTTTTCTGTTCGCCGCGGCCCTTTGGGCAGGCGCGGCATCGGCCCAGGAGTCCGCACCGACATTGCAGATCGTCTGGCCTCCCGAAGGGGCTGTCGTGCAACTGGGCAGCGATGCCGAGCGCTCCATCGGCGTGGTCGTGCAGAGCAACTACAGGCTGCTCGCCGCCGGCCAATGCGGCGGCGACAAGCGCTGTGGCCACATCCACATGAAGATCGATCCCGAAGGCGACAGCTGCAACCTGCCGGGCCGTCCCTACAACAGCATGAACAGCGACTTCGGCGGAGAGCTGATCAAGGCGCGCTTCGGTCCATGCCCGTCGCCGACGGGAGAGCACGTGATCGGCATCCTGCTGGCCGACGACCAGCACAAGCCTGTCCTGGTGGACGGCAAGCCGGTGACCAGGCTCGTGAAAGTCACGACCCGATAGACAAGCCGAAGGCCGGCTTACTCGTGCGTGCCGAAGCGGTACTTCAGCTGGAAGGTGACCGCGCCGTACAGCCGGTTCTTGATCGTCGGTACGTAGGCGATGTTGAGGCCCCAGTTCTTGCCCTCGATGGCGGCCACCGGAAGGATGGCGGGGAACCAGTTGCCGTTGCGGTAGTTGGGGTAGCCGTCGAAGCCGCCGACCACGGCGCCGAACTTCACGCCGTAGAACTCGAAGGGCAGCGCATACAGTCCCACGTAGTTCGACTGCCGGCGGTCGCTGTTGCGGAAGGTGCCCGCGGTGACGCGGAAGGTATCGTTCAGCGGGTACTCGAAGCCCAGGCCCTGGTTGACGTTCTCCAGGCCCTTGCCGCTGTCGAAATGCGCCGAGTAGAAGCCGGGGTTGATCCAGATGTTCTTCGGATCGAAGGACGAGTCCTGCGCCGCTGCGAAGCCGGGAATGAGAAGAGCGATGCTCAGGGCCGGCAGCGTGCGCAGGGAGTTCATGGTGGCTAGGGTGTGCTGAAGATTTGTCGTGCGGCTTCGATGGTGGCGGCGATGTCCTCGTCGCTGTGTGCCGCGCTCACGAAGCCTGCTTCGTAAAGCGCGGGCGCAATATACACGCCGCGATCCAGCAGACCATGAAACAACGCATTGAACTTCGCGTTGTCGGTTGTCATCACGGTGGCATAGTTCTGCGGCAGGTCCTTCATCAGGAAGAAGCCGAACATGCCGCCTTCGCTGTCGGCGCTGAAGGGCTGGCCTTCGGCCGCCGCGGCAGCCTTGAGCCCGTCGACGAGCGAGCGCGTCTTCTTGCCGAGCGCTTCGTAGAAACCGGGCTTCGCGATCTCCTTCAGCGTGGCGAGGCCGCATGCCGTGGCCACCGGATTGCCCGACAGCGTGCCCGCCTGGTAGACCGGCCCCAGCGGCGCGAGCTGCTCCATGATCGCGCGCGGGCCGCCGAAGGCCGCGAGAGGCATGCCGCCGCCGATGACCTTGCCGAGCACCGTGAGGTCGGGCTTGATGCCCAGCACCCCCTGCGCGCCGTGCAGGCCCACGCGGAAGCCCGTCATCACCTCGTCGAAGACCAGCAGGGCGCCGTGCTGCGTGCAGAGCTCGCGGCAGCGGCGGGCGAACTCGGGCGTGGCGCGCACGAAGTTCATGTTGCCGGCGATCGCCTCGATCATCAGGCAGGCGATGTCCTTGCCGTGCAGCGCGAAGGCTTCTTCCAGCTGCTGCAGGTTGTTGTATTCGAGCACGATGGTGTGCTGCACCACCTCGGGCGGCACGCCGGCGGAGGTGGGATTGCCGAAGGTGGCGAGGCCGGAGCCGGCCTTCACGAGCAGCGCATCGGCATGGCCGTGGTAGCAGCCCTCGAACTTGACGATGCTCTTGCGGCCGGTGGCGCCGCGCGCCAGACGCAGGGCGCTCATGGCCGCCTCGGTGCCCGAGCTCACGAGCCGCACCATTTCCATCGAAGGCACCAGCGCGAGGATGGCCTCTGCCAGCTCGACCTCGCGCTCGGTCGGCGCGCCGTACGAGAAGCCTTCGAGCACGGCCTTCTGCACCGCCTCGACCACGGCGGGGTGGCCGTGTCCCAGGATCATCGGGCCCCAGGAGCCGATGTAGTCGATGTAGCGCTTGTCGTTGGCGTCCCAGAAATAGGCGCCCTGGGCGCGCTGCACGAAGCGGGGCGTGCCGCCCACGGCCTTGAAGGCACGCACGGGCGAGTTCACGCCGCCGGGAATCACGGCGCGGGCGCGCTCGAAAAGAATGTCGTTGCGGTCGGTACTTGGCATCGGGACTCAGCAGAGGTTTTCAGTGGGAGCGGCCGCGCACGGCCGCCCGAAGCGGCCGGCGCGCCCCCGGCAAGGGGCTGGCGAAGCGGCACGAAGTGCGCGCGGCCTGGGGGCGAGCAGCATCTCAGTGGCGGGTGTCGTGTGGGGGAAGGGCGAAGTCGGGCGGGGCGTCCGGGTCCTCGTCGCCTTCCTCCTCGGGTTCGGGCTCGGCCCAGAAGAGGCGGTCGGGCAGCACGTGGCCCATGCCCGGGCGGAAGCCCGCGTCGAGGCAGCGGTCCATGTAGGCCAGGGCCTCGGTGGTTGCGGCCACCAGGTCGGCGCCGCTGGCGAGCAGGGCGGCCAGCGCGGCGGAGAGGGTGTCGCCCGCACCGGCGAAGACGGCCTCGAGCCGCTCGTACTTCTCGCTGGCGAGCACCGACTGCGGCGAGGCCAGCACGTTGTCGATGAACTGGTCGGGCAGCACCAGGCCGGTCACCAGCGTGTAGGGCACGCCGAACTCGCCTGCGGCCTTGGCGATGTCGCGCGCGCCGGGCGGACGATCGCCGTTCCAGTCCGGAAGCAGCCAGCGCCACAGCGTGCTGTGGTTTCCTACCAACACCGTCGTCTGGGGCAGGACGAGCTCGCGGAAAGCGTCGAGATAGGGCTCGATCAGGTTCTCGTCCCACCACGACAGGTTGGGCATGTAGGCCACCACGGGCACCTCCGGATAGTCGGCGGCGGTTTCCGCGATGGTGCTGAGCGCCTCGGTGGTTCCGGCGAAGCCGACCTTGATCAGCTGGACCTCCACGTCCTCCAGGATCGAGCGCGCCTGCTCGGCGATGGCCTCCTCGTCGAAGGGGAAGTGATCGAAAATCTCGGCCGTGTCGCGGGCGTAGGCGCCCGTGACGACCGGCAGGATGTGTGCGCCTACCGACCCCATGGCCAGGGCGTCCGCGCCAAGGCCGCCCGCGCCGCTGGGGTCGCTGGCGTTGAACACCAGTACGCAGGGCGGATTCAGGTCGTGCTCGGTCTGCTGGCCGGCATCCTGCGAGGGGTCGTTAAGATCGCCCGGTTTACGGGCGTTGTCTGCTGGAAGTAAGTAGATGGTCATACGCCGTGCGGAATCCCCTGGATGGTGGCATAGGCGCGACGTTTACAGTCTGCCAGAGAGATACGCATAGATACACTCGTTGCATTTAATGAACAAGGACTTTAAGCTCCGATGAATACGAAAACTTGGATGTGCCTGATTTGTGGGTGGATCTATGACGAAGCGGTTGGTGTACCGGAAGACGGCATCGCGGCAGGCACGGCCTGGGCCGACGTTCCGATGAACTGGACCTGTCCTGAGTGCGGTGCGCGCAAGGAAGACTTCGAAATGGTTGAAATCTGAAAGCATGGCATAGATAGAGCTACGCGGTCTGCGTCGGTGTTCGGCGCGGCGGGCTTCCAAGTCTCATGAGCAGGAGCGTTTGCAATGGGCCCGAATGGATCTGGTTACAAGGTGCTGGTCATCGACGACAGCAACACCATCCGGCGCAGTGCCGAGATTTTTCTGAAGCAGGGTGGGCATGAAGTTCTTCTCGCCGAGGACGGCTTCGACGCACTCTCCAAGGTCAACGACCACAAGCCGCACCTGATTTTCTGCGACATCCTGATGCCGCGTCTCGACGGCTACCAGACCTGCGCCATCATCAAGCGCAACGCCCACTTTTCCAACGTCCCGGTCGTCATGCTGTCTTCGAAAGACGGTGTATTCGACAAGGCACGCGGCCGCATGGTCGGTTCCCAGGACTACCTGACCAAGCCTTTCACCAAAGACCAGCTGCTGCAGGCCGTGCAGCAGTTTGGCACCGTTCAACAGGAAGCGCAGTAATGCCCATTCGAAAAATCCTCGTCGTCGACGACTCCAAGACGGAACTGGTGTTCCTGTCCGACCTCCTCCAGAAGAACGGCTTCGCCGTCAAGACGGCCGAGAACGCCGACGACGCCATGCGCCGCCTCGAGGAGGAGCACCCCGACCTGATCCTCATGGACGTGGTCATGCCCGGCCAGAACGGCTTCCAGCTCACGCGTGCCATCGCCCGCGACCCGAAGTACTCGGCGATCCCGATCATCCTGTGCACCAGCAAGAACCAGGAGACCGACCGCGTCTGGGGCATGCGCCAAGGCGCGCGCGACTACATCGTGAAGCCGGTCAACGCCGCCGACCTGATGTCCAAGATCAGCGCCCTGAACTGAGCGAAAGCCTGCCGAGTCCATGGCGAATCGCGATGCTCTGAGAGCCTTCCAGTCCCGGCTGGCGAGCCGCCTGCAGGCCGCTCGCACGACGGGCGTGGCCGCCACCTGGCTGGCGGTCGAGGCCGGCGAGGGCAAATACCTCTTTCCGCTGGGACACGCCGGCGAAATCTTTCCCTGGACGCCGCCGCAGCCCGTGCCCTACACGGAGCCGTGGTTCCTGGGCGTTGCCAACCTGCGCGGCGGCCTCTACGGCGTCGTGCAGCTTTCGGCATTCGCCACCGGCGTTCCTGCCGCGCTGGCCGCCACCGAGGCGGCGCGCATCCAGTCGCGGCTCGTTGCTTTCAACGAGCTGCTCGAAGTCAACTGCGCATTGCTGGTCGATCGACTGGCGGGGTTGCGGGGGGCGGAGGCCTTCACGGCGTCCGAACCTCCCGGCGCAGACGCACCCGCATGGCACGGACATCTGTTCACCGATGCGGCAGGGGAGCGCTGGCAGGAAGTCAACCTGCAGGCGCTTTCGCAGCAACCCCAGTTTTTGAGCATTGGTGCGTAGCGTCTACGCACGCCGTACCGGAAAACCACCTGAAGGACCGACCGTGAGCTCGATCGCCGACAAGTTCAAGAAATTACTGCCCGTGACCAACGGCAACGACAAGGCCCGCGTCGATGGCTCCGGTTCGATATCGATCGACGATGTCGACACGGTCCAGGTTCCGGACGAGAAGACCGTGCGCATCGACCGCAAGGCCGGCGCGCCCGACACCAGCTTCGGCGACGTCGACCTGCCCGGCGGCGGCGATGCCGCCAACGAACCCGGCGCCGCGGCTGCCGAGATCGCGCCCGACATCACCGGCGGCCGCGCGGGCTCCAACCCGGCGAAGCAGCAGCGTATCCTGGCCATCATGCTGGCGATCGTGGTGCTGCTGCTGCTGCTGGTCGCAGGCTCCGCAATCCTTCGCGCCGAACGCCTCGCGCAGCAGGTGGCGGCCACCGGCCAGTCGCTGATGCAGTCGCAGCGCCTGGCCAAGTCGATCTCGCAGGCCCTCGTGGGCAGCCCCTCGGCCTTCGTCGAGGTGAAGGACGCCGCCGACGACCTCACGCGCCGCGTGCAGGGCCTGACCAACGGCGACGACTCCCTGCGCCTGGAGCGCGTGGGCAACCAGTACGACGAGGAGATGAACAAGATCAATCCTCTGGTCGCCCGTGCCGACGCCAGCGCCAAGGTCGTGCTGGCCCAGCGCCAGATCCTGACGCAGGTGGGCGCCGCCCTGCGCGACATCAACCAGCAGTCGTCCACGCTGCTCGAGATGACGGAGACCGTCGCCTCGCTGAAGATGCAGCAGAACGCCACGCTGCCCGAGATCTCGGCCGCCGGCCAGCTCGTGATGCTGACGCAGCGCATCGGCAAGTCGACCAACGAGTTCTTCACGGTCGAGGGCGTGAACCCCGACGCCGTGTTCCTGCTGGGCAAGGACCTGAACACCTTCCAGGAAACCACCCGCGGTCTGCTCGACGGCAATGCGCAGCAGCGCTTCCCCGGCTCGAAGGACCCGCAGACGCGCCAGCAGCTCGAAGCCATCCTGAAGACCTACGAACAGATGCGCACGCAGGCATCGGCCATTCTGGGCAACCTGCAGGGCCTGGTGGCCGCGCGCGAAGCGCAGGCCTCGATCCTGACCGACAGCGAGCCGCTGCGTAAGTCGCTGGGCGACCTGCAGGAAAAGCTCTCCGCCCGTACCGGCCTGGGCGCCGGCACCATCGTGCTGCTGTTCGTGCTTTCGCTGGCCGCCCTGGCACTCGCCGGCGCCATCGGTTTCGTGCAGGTGCGCGAAGGCCGCGAACGCGCCGCGGTCGCCGAACGCGAACGTCTGGCCGCCGAGCAGGCTTCCGAAGAAGCCAGCCGCGTGAACAACGCCAACCAGGCCGCCATTCTTCGCCTGATGAACGAACTGCAGACGGTGGCCGAAGGCGACCTGACGCAGGAAGCGACCGTGACCGAGGACATCACCGGCGCCATCGCCGACTCGGTGAACTACACGGTGGAAGAACTGCGGCTGCTGGTGGGCAACGTGCAGAACACGGCGACCCGCGTGGCGCAGACGACGTCGCAGGTGGAAAGCACCTCGACCGAACTGCTGGCGGCCTCGACCGAACAGCTGCGCGAGATCCGCGAGACCGGCCAGTCGGTGCTGACCATGGCGGAGCGAATCAACGGCGTGTCCACCCAGGCGCAAGAGTCCGCCACCGTGGCGCGCCAGTCGCTGCAGGCTGCTTCCTCGGGCCTGCAGGCCGTGCAGAACGCCATCGGCGGCATGAACTCCATCCGCGACCAGATCCAGGAAACCTCCAAGCGGATCAAGCGCCTGGGCGAATCCTCGCAGGAGATCGGTGAAATCACGGAGCTGATCTCGGACATTACCGAACAGACGAACGTGCTGGCACTGAACGCAGCCATCCAGGCCGCGTCCGCCGGTGAAGCCGGCCGAGGCTTCTCGGTGGTGGCGGAAGAAGTTCAGCGACTGGCCGAACGCTCCGCGGACGCCACGCGCCAGATCTCGGCGCTGGTGAAGGCGATTCAGACCGACACGCAGGACGCGGTGGGCGCCATGGAGCGTTCCACGCAGGGTGTGGTCGAGGGGGCCAAGCTGTCCGACAACGCGGGTACCGCGCTGTCCGAGATCGACCGCGTGTCGCGCCGGCTCGCCGACCTCATCGAGCAGATCTCGCAGTCCGCATCCCGCGAAGCCGATTCGGCGAACGTGGTGGCCGCGAACATCCAGCACATCTTCGCGGTGACGGAACAGACCGGAGAAGGTACGCGCACCACGGCGCAGCAGGTGCGCGAACTCTCGCAGATGGCCGAGGAACTGCGCCGCTCGGTCGCCCGTTTCAAGATTGCGTGATGACGCTCTCCCCCAGCCTTCGCGCACTTCGTGCCGCTTCGGCAACCCCCTTCCGGGGGCAACACCTGCGGCCCGGCGAAGCCGGTTCCGCGGTGTTCCCTGAAGCGGCAGCGGAAGCCTTGTGCATCCGGGGCGCCTTGCGCCCATTGAAAAACTGACAGTCAAAAGAAACGGCGAGCATCCAACGTGTCGATCCAAACCCCTGCCACGGCCCCTCACGCCGGCAACGCGCCGGTCACCGAAGACCTCGGGCCGCTGGCCTGGGTGCTGGGAGAGATCCAGAAATCCCTTGACGGTGTAGGCAAGTCGTTGCGGCGCTTCGTGCGCGAAGTGGATGCCGCGTCCGAGCCGGAGGCCGGCCCGCTGCAGATGGCCCGCCAGCAGCTGCACCAGGCCGTCGGCGCGCTCCAGATGGTGGGGCACTCCTCGCCCGCGCTGGTGCTCGGCGCCATCGAGTTCGCCGTGCAGGGCTTCATCGCCGAGCCGCAACGCTGCACCGAGGCCGCGGTGCTCAAGATCGAGCGTGCGGGCTTCGCCGTCACCGACTTCCTTGGCGCGCTGCTGGCCGGCAAGCCGGTGTCGTCGGTTGCGCTCTTCCCGCAGTACCGCGACGTGCTGGAGCTGGTGGGCAACGAGCGCGTGCACCCGGCCGACCTGTGGAGCACCGCCTGGCGCTGGGTCGAGATCAAGCCCGCCGTCACGCAGGCCGCCGTCGCCTACGACCCGGCCGTGCGCTCGCGGCTCGACCGCGAGGTGCTGCAGGTCGTCAAGAGCGGCGACACCCAGGCGGCGCGCCGCCTCCATGCGCTGTGCCTGGGGCTCGGCCGCGGTGCGCTGCTGCCGCGCGTCTCCAGCTTCTGGACCCTGGCCGCCGGTTTCTTCGAGGCCCTGGCCGCGGGGCTGATCCAGCCCGATGCCTACGTCAAGCGCGCCGCCTCGCGCGTGCTGCTGCAGTACGCCACGCTCGCGCGCGGCGACAGCCTGGTGTCCGACCGGCTCGGCCAGGACCTGCTCTTCTTCTGCGCGCAGGCCGTGCCCGGCCCCGGCGACGACGCCGCCACGCTGCGCACCGTGCGCACCGCCTGGGGCATCTCGGGCGAGCAGCGCGTCGACTACAACGTCGAGCAGTTCGGCCGCTTCGATCCGCTGGTGCTGCAGCAGGCGCGCAAGCGCATCGAAACCGCCAAGGAAATGTGGTCGGCGCTCTCCGGCGGCGACATCACCCGCACCCGCCAGGTGGCCGATACCTTCGCTCAGCTGGGCGAATCGCTGCAGAAGCTGCATCCGCCGATCCTGCCGATGGTGCAGGCCCTGACCCACGCGGTCGAGGCCTCGGTGCGTTCCGGCCAGGCGCCGGGCACCGAGCTCGCGATGGAAGTCGCCACCTCGGTGCTCTACCTGGAGGCCGCCCTCGAGGACCTGGACCCGAGCGATCCCCAGCTCACCGCCCGCACGCTGCAGCTGGCGGGCCGCATCGAGCGCGTGCGCGCCGGCGGCCATTCGGAGCCGCTCGAGCCGTGGATGGAGGACCTCTACCGCCGCGTGAGCGACCGCCAGACCATGGGCACCGTGGTCGACGAGCTGCGCAGCCACCTGAGCGAACTCGAGAAGTCGCTCGACCAGTATTTCCGCCGCCCGGCCGAGAAGGGCCTGCTGCGCACCGTGCCCACGCAGCTGCTGCAGATGCGCGGCGTGTTCTCGGTGCTCGGCCTCGAGCAGGCCGCGCACACCGTGCAGCGCATGCGCGAGGACGTCGAGGCGATGCTCGTCAGCACCTCGCCGGCCGAGGAGATGGCCGGCTTCGACGCGCTGGGCAACAACCTCGGCGCGCTGGGCTTCCTGATCGACATGCTGGGCTACCAGCCCGCGCTGGCCAAGCGCCTGTTCGTGTTCGACGCCGACGCCGGCGAACTCAAGCCGCTGATGGGCCGCCAGGGCACCGATGCAACGGCCGGCGACGCCCCGGCCGCAGGCCAGGCGCCCGCCGCCGAGGCCGTGCTCAGCATCGAGGAAGTCGACGCGCAGATCGCTTCCAAGCTCGCGGCGCTCGCCGCGCCCAAGGCCAAGCCTTCGCCCATCGAGGAATTCAGCAAGAAGGCCGACAGCTGGACCCAGAAGATCTCCGGCCCGGCCGAGCTGCCCGACACCGAAGTCACCGAGCTCGAAGAAGACGACCTGCAGAACATCTTCCTCGAGGAGGCCCGCGAGGTCGTGCAGAACGGCCTGGCCGCCATCGAGGAGCTCGCCAGCTACCCCGACGACACCGAGGAACTCACGATCCTGCGGCGTGCCTTCCACACGCTCAAGGGCAGCTCGCGCATGGTCGGCCTCACCGAGTTCGGCGACGCCGCATGGGCGCTCGAACAGGTGCTCAACACCTGGCTGGCCGACCAGCGCCCCGCCACGCCGGCGCTGCTGGAAGGCACCGAACGCACGATGAAGGATTTCGGCCAGTGGGTCGAAGCCATTGCCGCGGGCTCAGCACAGGGCTGGCAGTCCGCCCCGTTCAGCCGCGTGGCCAATGCGCTGATGGCCGGCGAGCCGGTGCCCCCGCCGGTGCGCATGGCCGATGCCGAGGCCCTGGCGGTCGCCGCGCGCCACATCGCCGCCGAAGCGCCGGTGACTGCGCCCTCGCCGCTGGAAACTCCGGCGCCCGTGGTTGCGCCGGCGCCGGTCGCGGCGGAGCTGCCGCCGCTGCGCCTTCCTGACCTGCCCGACCTGTCGCTCACGCCGGACGCGCCCGCACCCACGCCTGAGCCCGCACCGGCCGCCGCCTTCGAGCTGCCGCCGCTGCAGCCGCTCGACTGGCAGGAGCCGGTGAAGGCCGGAGCGCCCGAGGCCGACGACGATTTCGCATCCACCGACTTCCTCGATTTCGAGTCGAAGCAGCAGACCGAAGAACCAGCGCCGCTGGTCTTGCCCAGCGGCGAGATGTTCGACTTCCTCGCGCCGCCCGCCAGGACGCCCGCGACCGTCGAACTCAAGCAAGAGCCCGCCGAGCCGGCCGCCCCCGCGCCGGAACCCGTCGCCGTCACCGTGCCCACCACCGCCGGCCTGCCCGACCTGCAATGGGAGCCCGAGCCGCTGCCCGTGCAGGCCGAAGCCCCCGTCGCGGAGCCGGAACCCGAGCCCGTGCCCGCTGCGGAAGCTGTGGAGGCCGTGGAAGCCCCGCTGCCCGACGTGGCGCCGGCCGCCGTGCCCGAGCCGCTGCTGGCGGTCGAACCCGAACCGGAACCGCAGCCCGAGCCCGCCCCGGTGGCGCAGGCCGAGGAAGTGGTCGTGCCCATCTTCGAGGCGCCCGCCGTTCCCGCCGAGGCGCAGATCCTCGTCGCCGATGTGGTGGAGGCCCCTGTGCCTGAGCCCGTGGTCAGTGTGGAGCCGGCCGAGCCCGTCGAAGCCCCCGCTCCCGTCGTCGCGCAGGAAAGTGCCGAGGACCAGGTCAAGGTCATCGGCCCGCTGCGCATCGGCATCCAGCTCTACAACGTCTACCTCAACGAGGCCGACGAATGGTCGCGCCAGCTCGCCACCGACGTCGGCGAGTGGGCGCTCGAATCGCACGAGCGCCTGCCCGACTCGACCATCGCGCTGGCCCATTCGCTGGCCGGCAGCTCGGCCACGGTCGGCTTCCACAGCCTGTCGGGCATGGCCCGCCTGTTCGAGGCGGCGCTGCAGCACCTGCAGATGCAGGGCAGCGGCACGCGCGAGCAGGGCATGGTTCTGGTGGCCGCGGCCGACGAGTTGCGCCGCCTGCTGCATCAGTTCGCCGTAGGCCTGCTGCGCGACCCGGCCGAAGGCACGCTGCAGGCCCTGCGCGACATCGCCAATTCGCCGATGCCCACCGAAGTGGCCATGCGCGCCGAGGCCCGGCCACTGCATCAGGTGGTGGCCAGCGAGCCCGTCGCCGACGTGGCGCTAGACGACTCCGAGGACGCCATCGACCTGGCCGACGCGGTCGACGTCGACCTGTTCCCGATCTTCGAGGAAGAGGCGGCCGAACTGCTGCCGCAGCTCGGCGAGGCGCTGCGCCAGTGGGCGCATCACCCCGACGACAGCGCGCCGCGCGCCTCGGTGCTGCGCACGCTGCACACGCTCAAGGGCAGCGCCCGCCTGGCCGGCGCCATGCGTCTGGGCGAGCGCGCGCACCGCATGGAGTCCGAGATCGAAGTCCTGGGCTCCCAGGGCGCCGAGCGGGCCGACATCGAGAAGCTGCTGGGCCGCCTCGACGTGCTGCAGGCCACCTTCGACGCGCTGCGCGCGGCCGACGACGCCACGCAGGTCGAACTGGCCCAGATCGTTGCCGCCGCCACCTCGGCCGCGCCCGTCGCCGTCGCTTCGCAGGCGCCCGAGGCTGCCGTGCCGGCCAACGACGAAACCGTCGAGCCCGTGGCGAGCCTGGAAGACCAGCCCGCCGCCACCTCGGCGGAGGCCGCGGCCGATCACGCCGCTGCGCCGCAGGTGGCTGCCGCCGCCAGCCCGCAGCCGCGCCCGGCGCCGGCCGCGCTGGTGGCGCCGCTGCGCCCCGCGAGCGGCCAGGCGGTGCGCATCCGCACCCAGCTGCTCGACCGCCTGGTCGCGCAGACCGGCGAGGTCATCATCACGCGTTCGCGCCTGGAGGCCGAGCTCGGCCAGCTGCGCGGCTCGCTCGCCGACCTGACGGGCAACCTGGACCGCCTTCGCCAGCAGCTGCGCGACATCGAGGTGCAGGCCGAAAGCCAGATGCAGTCGCGCCTCGCGCAGGCCAAGGACTCGCAGCAGAGCTTCGACCCGCTGGAGTTCGACCGCTTCACCCGCGTGCAGGAGCTCACGCGCATGATGGCCGAGTCGGTGAACGACGTGGCCACCGTGCAGCGCACCCTGCAGAAGACGGTGCAGGCGACGGAAGACGACCTCAGCGTGCAGGCGCGCCAGACGCGCGAACTGCAGCGCGGCCTGCTGCGCACGCGAATGGTGGAGTTCGAGGGCATCTCCGACCGCCTCTACCGCGTGGTGCGCCAGGCCTCGAAGGACACCGGCAAGCAGGTGCGCCTGGACATCGTCGGCGGCTCCATCGAAATGGACCGCGGCGTGCTCGACCGGATGACGCCCGCCTTCGAGCACCTGCTGCGCAACTGCGTGGCCCACGGCATCGAGGATGCGGCGGTGCGCGAGAGCGCCGGCAAGGACGCCAGCGGCCTGATCGTCATCGACCTGCATCACGAGGGCAACG
Organism: Variovorax atrisoli; assembly: GCF_014195185.1. Classification (NCBI taxonomy): domain Bacteria; kingdom Pseudomonadati; phylum Pseudomonadota; class Betaproteobacteria; order Burkholderiales; family Comamonadaceae; genus Variovorax; species Variovorax atrisoli. Next base: position 205,067 of record NZ_JACIBG010000009.1, read on the forward strand.
ACGTGTCGGTGAGCTTCCGCGACGACGGCGCCGGCCTCGACCACAGGCGCATCGCCGAGCGTGCGCGCACGCTCGGCCTGCTGGGCGCCGACCAGGAGCTCACGGCCGAGGAGGCCACCGAGCTGATCTTCAAGCCCGGCTTCTCGACGGCGGGGCAGGTTTCCGAACTCGCCGGCCGCGGCATCGGCATGGACGTGGTGCGCGCGCAGATCGCGGCGCTCGGCGGCCGCATCGAGACGCACAGCACGCCGGGCCAGGGCACCACCTTCAAGCTGGTGCTGCCGCTGACCACCGCCGTGACGCACGTGGTGATGCTGCGCGCGGGCGAGGTGTCCATCGGCGTGCCGTCGAACCTGGTGGAGCTGGTGCAGCGCGTGGGCGCGTCCGACCTCGAGGCCGCCTACCTGCACAACAGCCATCCCTTCGGCAGCGAGCAGGTGCCGTTCTACTGGACCGGTGCGCTGCTGCAGGCCTCCACCCGCAGCGAGCACGGCCCGGCCAAGAACAACACCATCGTGGTCGTGCGAAGCGCGGCGCAGCGCGTGGCGCTGCACGTGGACGAAGTGCTGGGCAACCAGGAAGTCGTGGTGAAGAACCTCGGCCCGCAGCTCGCGCGGCTGCCCGGCCTGGCCGGCATCTCGGTGCTGGCCTCGGGCGCGGTGGCGCTGATCTATAACCCGGTGGCGCTGGCCGCGGTGCACGGCGAACAGGCGCGCGAGCGCCAGGCCGCCGCCGCGATCGCCGCCGCGGCCCCGGCGGATCAGGGCGAGGCCGAGCAGGGCGCGCCGCAGCAGCCCCTGCAGGCGCTGGCGCCGGTGGTGCCGCAGATCCCGCTGGTGCTGGTGGTGGACGATTCCATCACCGTGCGCCGCGTCACGCAGCGCCTGCTGCAGCGCGAAGGCTATCGCGTGTCGCTTGCGGCCGACGGCCTGCAGGCGCTGGAGCGGCTGCAGCAGGAGCGCCCGGCGGTGGTGCTGTCGGACATCGAGATGCCGCGCATGGACGGCTTCGACCTGGCCCGCAACATCCGCGCCGACGCGGCCCTGGCAGAGCTGCCGATCATCATGATCACCTCGCGCATCGCCGAGAAGCACCGCGACTACGCGCGCACGCTGGGCGTGAACCACTACCTCGGCAAGCCGTACTCGGAAGAGGAGCTGCTGCGCCTGGTGCGTGCGTACACGAGCGAGCCGGCGCTGGCGGTCGCGGCCTGACGCGACCGGTCTGCCGCTCCATCGAAAAAGGGCCCCTGGGGCCCTTTTTTCTTTTCCGGTTCCGGTGGTCGCTATTTCTGCAGCGCCTTCGCCCGCGCCACGCCGTAGCGCTGCAGCGTCTTCTCGCGCGCCTCTGCATGGTCGACCACCGGCTTGGGGTAGGTCTCACCGAGCTTGATGCCGGCGGCTTCCAGTTCCACCGGCGAGGCCAGCCAGGGCGCGTGGATCGTGGTGCTCGACAGCCCCGCGAGCTGCGGCAGGTAGCGGCGGATGAACTTGCCCTCGGGGTCGAAGCGCTCGCTCTGGGTCACCGGGTTGAAGATGCGGAAGTAGGGCTGGGCGTCGCAGCCGCTGGAACTGGCCCACTGCCAGCCGCCGTTGTTCGAGGCCAGCTCGAAGTCGTTCAGGTGCAGCGCGAAGTAGGCCTCGCCGCGGCGCCAGTCCAGACCCAGGTCCTTGCACAGGAAGCTCGCGGCCACCATGCGCAGGCGGTTGTGCATGTAGCCGCTCTGGTTGATCTGCAGCATGGCGGCGTCCACCAGCGGGTAGCCGGTGCGGCCGTTGCACCAGGCATCGAAGAGCTGGTCGGCGTGCTTGCCGTGGTGCCACTGGATCTTGTCGTACTCGGGGCGGAAGCTCTTCGACTCGCCGCCCTGGTGAACGTGCGGGAAGTGCGCCAGGATCTGGAAGTAGAACTCCCGCCAGATCAGTTCGCTCAGCCAGGTCGCCGCACCCGTGTTGCCCTGCAGCGAGAGCTGGTGCGACACGCTGGCCAGCTGCCGGATCGACACCGTGCCGAAGCGCAGGTGGATGCCCATGTAGCTGGGGCCGCGCACGGCGGGGAAGTTGCGTGCCTCGTCGTAGCGGTCGATGCGCTCGAAGAAGTCCTCGAAGAGCTTGCCGGCGCCGCGGGTGCCGGTGGGGATCTCCAGCGTCGAGAGGTTGCTCTTCTCGAAGCCGATCTCGCGCAGCGTGGGCACCGGCTCGCCGTAGGCCTGGGGCGAGGGGGCGAGCGCATCGGCGTGGTTGCGCACCGGGTACGACTTCAGGAAGAAGGCGTCGAGCTTCGCCAGCCAGGCCCGCTTGTAGGGCGTGAACACCGTGTAGGGCTGTCCGGTCTTGGTCATGACCTCGTCGCGGTCGAAGACGGTCGAGTCCTTGTAGGTGTGGAAGGTCACGCCCGCGTTGGCCAGCGCGCCGAAGACCTTGGCGTCGCGCTCCAGCGCGTCGGGCTCGTCGTCGCGGTTGGCGAAGACGGCCTGCACGCCGAGCTCGCGGGCCAGGGCCGGAATCTCCTGCGCCGCCACCGCATGCCGCACGATCAGCCCTCCGCCCAGCGCGCGCAGCTCGGCCTCCAGCTCCACCAGCGATTCGCGGATGAACTCCACCCGGCGGTCGACCGTGGGCAGGGCGTCCAGGATCGCCTTGTCGAACACGAACACGCACAGGACCTGCCTGCAGGCCCGGAGCGCACGGTAGAGGGCGGCGTTGTCGTCCACGCGCAGGTCGCGGCGGAACCACATGAGCCCTTTGGGATAGGTCTTGTCGACGGCCAGTAAAATCGGAGGCATATGGCCGCCGATTCTGCCCCGATGAACCTCACGCATCACTTTTTGATAGCGATGCCCGGGATGGAAGACAAAACTTTCAACCGCAGCGTCGTGTACCTCTGCGAACACAGCGAGCGCGGCGCGCTCGGCCTTGTGATCAACAAGCCCAGCGACATCAACCTCAAGGTGCTCTTCGAGAAGATCGAGCTGCACCTGGCCCGCCCCGAGCTGGGCGAAGCCCCCGTCTTCCAGGGCGGGCCGGTGCAGACCGAGCGCGGCTTCGTGCTGCACGAGCCGGTCTTCTCCCAGGCCGAGAAGCCCGAGGAATCCGTCTACGCCTCGACCATGACAATCCCCGGCGGGCTCGAGATGACCACTTCCAAGGACGTGCTGGAGGCCCTGGCCACCGGCGCGGGCCCGCGCAAAGTGCTGGTCTCCCTGGGCTACGCGGCCTGGGGCGAAGGGCAGCTCGAATCCGAGCTGGCCGAGAACAGCTGGCTCACCGTGGGCGCCGACCCGGCGGTGATCTTCGACACCCCGATCGAGCAGCGCTACGACAAGGCGCTGATGCTGCTGGGCCTGGAGGCCTGGAAGCTGTCCCCCGACGCCGGACACGCCTGATGAACCTGGCTCGCCCCCAGGCTGCGCGCACTTCGTGCCGCTTCGCCAACTCCCTGCCGCGGGCGGGCCGGCCGCTTCGGGCGGCCGTGCGCGGCGGCCCCCTGTGAACGGACCGGCGATGTCTGACAGCGCCCGGTCCCCAGCGCCTGCCGTTGTTCCCTCCCATTTCCAGAGCTTCCTGGCCTTCGATTTCGGCCTGAAGCGCACGGGCGTGGCCAGCGGCAACCGGCTGCTGCGCACCGCCACGCCCCAGCCGACCATCAAGGCCGAGGGCGACGCGCGCTTCGCGCAGGTCGAGGCGCGCATCAAGGAATGGCAGCCCGACGCGCTGGTGATCGGTGTTCCCTGGCACCCCGATGGCGCCGCGCACGAGAACACCCGCCGCGCGCAGAAGTTCGCGCGCCAGCTGCGCGGCCGTTTCAATCTCCAGGTGTTCGAGGTCGACGAGCGCTACAGCACCACCGAGGCGCTGGCCTCGGGGGCGCGCGATGCCGATGCTGCGTCGGCCTGCATCATCCTGGAGCAGTTCCTGAGGAGCCTGGAGCAATGAGGCTCTCCCCCAGGCTTCGCGCACTTCGTGTCGCTTCGCCAACTCCCTCGCCGGGGGCGACACCTGTGGCCCGGCGGAGCCGGTTCCGCGGTGTTCCCCGAGCTTTCCGTTTTCCTTGCCTTGTCCTGGAGCAATCATCTTGAGTTCTGTCGTTCCTGACGCCGAGGCGTTGTATCTCGATCTGCTGGCCGGCGTGAAGCCGCTGGTGCGCCCTGAAACGAAGCTGGTGGGCATCACCTCCGGCGGCGCCTGGCTGGTCGAGCGGCTGCAGAAGGACCTGGGCCTGCCCGGCGCGCCCGGCGTCATCTCATCGGCCATGCACCGCGACGACTTCGCGCGCCGCGGCCTTTCGGCCAGCGCGCAGACCTCGCTGCCCTTCGACGTGAACGGCGCCGACGTGCTGCTGCTCGACGACGTGCTCTACACCGGCCGCACCATCCGCGCGGTGCTCAACGAGCTGTTCGACTTCGGCCGTCCGGCCAGCGTGCGCCTCGCGGTGCTGGTGGATCGCGGCGGCCGCGAGCTGCCGGTGGCGGCCGACTTCGCCGCCGCCACGTTGACGCTGCCCGACACGCAACTGCTCGCCCTTGCACGCGCCAATGACGGCGCCTTCAGCCTCAAGGTGGAGGAGAACAGGTAAATGCTCTACAAGCGAAACCCCCAGCTCAACAAGAACGGCGAGCTGATCCACCTGCTGTCGATCGAGGGCCTGCCCAAGGACATCGTCACGCACATCCTCGACACGGCCGCCAACTTCACGAGCGTGAGCGACCGCGAGGTGAAGAAGGTGCCGCTGCTGCGAGGCAAGAGCGTGTTCAACCTGTTCTTCGAGAACAGCACCCGCACGCGCACCACCTTCGAGATCGCGGCCAAGCGCCTGAGCGCCGACGTGATCAATCTCGACATCGCGCGCTCCTCGGCCACCAAGGGCGAGTCGCTGCTGGACACCATCGCCAACCTGAGCGCCATGGCCGCCGACCTGTTCGTGGTGCGCCACAGCGAGTCGGGCGCGCCCTACCTGATCGCGCAGCACGTCGCGCCGCACGTGCACGTGGTGAACGCCGGCGACGGCCGCCACGCGCACCCGACGCAGGGGCTGCTCGACATGTACACGATCCGCCACTACAAGAAGGATTTCTCGAACCTCACGGTCGCCATCGTCGGCGACGTGCTGCATTCGCGCGTGGCGCGCTCCGACATCCACGCGCTCACCACGCTGGGCTGCGCCGAGGTGCGCGTGGTCGGCCCGAAGACGCTGGTGCCCGGCGACATGGCCGGCATGGGCGTGCGCGTGTGCCACACGCTCGAAGAGGGCATCAAGGACTGCGACGTGGTCATCATGCTGCGCCTGCAGAACGAACGCATGAGCGGCGCCCTGCTGCCGTCGTCGCAGGAGTTCTTCAAGACCTTCGGCCTCACGCAGGAGAAGCTGCAGCTGGCCAAGCCCGACGCCATCGTGATGCACCCGGGCCCCATCAACCGCGGCGTGGAGATCGACTCCGCCGTGGTCGACGGCAAGCAGAGCGTGATCCTTCCGCAGGTCACTTTCGGCATCGCCGTGCGCATGGCGGTGATGAGCATCGTGGCGGGCAACGAGGCATAGAAATGTTGCTTGCCACCAGTCTTCGCGCACTTCGTGTCGCGTCGCCAACCCCCTGCCGGGGGCAGCACCGGTGGCCCGGCGAAGCCGGCGCCACGGTGTTTCCCGAAAAGGCCCTGACTGTCAGCGGAAGTACAGACGCATGAACATCCAAATCACCAACGGCCGCGTCGTCGACCCCGCGTCGGGCACCGATCAAAAGGCCGACATCGCCATCGCCGACGGAAAGATCACCGGCATCGGCAGCAGCATCCCCGCCGGCTTCCAGGCCGAGCGCACCATCGACGCCTCGGGCTGCATCGTCGCGCCCGGCCTCGTGGACCTGGCCGCGCGCCTGCGCGAGCCGGGCTACGAGCACGAGGGCATGCTCGAGAGCGAGATGGCCGCGGCCATCGCCGGCGGCGTCACCAGCCTCGTGTGCCCGCCCGACACCGACCCGGTGCTCGACGAGCCCGGCCTGGTCGAGATGCTCAAGTTCCGCGCCGAGAAGCTGCAGGCCGCGCGCCTGTTCCCGCAGGGCGCGCTCACCCGCGGCCTGGCCGGCGGCGTGCTGACCGAGATGGCCGAGCTCACCGAGGCCGGCTGCATCGGCTTCGGCCAGGCCGACGTGCCGCTGGGCGACACGCAGGTGCTGCAGCGCGCGCTGTCGTACGCCAGCACCTTCGGCTACACCGTGTGGCTGCGCCCGCAGGACCGCGACCTCGGCAAGGGCGTGGCCGCCAGCGGCCCGCTCGCCACGCGGCTGGGCCTGTCGGGCGTGTCCGTGTCGGCCGAGACCATCGCCATCTTCACCATCGTCGAGCTCATGAAGAGCACCGGCGCGCGCGTGCACCTGTGCCGCATCTCCAGCGCCCGCGGCGTGGAGCTGGTGCGCCAGGCCAAGGCACAGGGCCTGCCGATCACCTGCGACGTGAGCATCAACTCGCTGCATCTGGCCGACACCGACATCGGCTACTTCGACAGCCGCGCCCGACTGAACCCGCCGCTGCGCCAGCAGGGCGACCGCGACGCGCTCTCGGCCGCGCTGGCCGACGGCACCATCGACGCGCTGGTGTCCGACCACACGCCGGTCGAGGCCGACGCCAAGACGCTGCCCTTCGCCGAAGCCGAGGCGGGCGCCACCGGCCTCGAACTGCTGCTGCCGCTCGCGCTGCGCTGGGGCGAGCGAAGCGGCGCCGGCATCGCGCGCGCCATCGAGGCGGTCACCGCCGCGCCTGCGCGCCTGCTGGGTGCCGACCATGCAGCCACCGGCATCGGCCGCCTGCAGCAAGGCGGCGTGGCCGACCTGTGCATCGTCGATCCCGCACTCGAATGGCAGGTGGAGCCCGGCGCGCTCAGGAGCCAGGGCAAGCACACGCCGTTCGCGGGCTATCCGCTGCAGGGCCGTGCGCGGCATACGCTGGTGGCCGGCCGCGTCGTCCACGAATAGAAATGAAGCGCACCCCGAGGCTTCGCGCACTTCGCGTCGCTGCGCCAACCTCCTTGCAGAGGGCAACACCAGCGGGCCGGCAAAGCCGGTTCCGCGGTGTTCCACGACCCTGCATGGAAGCCACCGAGAGGGCGCCCGTGCGATGCTGCATTCGCTGAAAGCCTGCTGGCGCCTGCTGCGCGCGGTGATGCATGCGGCCTCGGGCTGGTGGACGATCCGCTTCACCTTCCCGAAGCTCTCGCCCGACCAGCGCAACGCGCGCGTGCAGGCGTGGTCGCGGCGCATGCTGGAGCTGATGGGCATCACGCTGGTGGTGCAGGGCACGCCGCCCGCCAAGGGGCCGGCGCTGCTGATCTGCAACCACCTCTCGTGGCTGGACATCACCACCATCCACGCCGCGCGGCACGTGCGTTTCGTGTCGAAGTCGGACGTGAAGTCGTGGCCGCTGATCGGCACGCTGTCCAACGGCTCGGGCACGCTCTACATCGAGCGCGAACGCCGCCGCGACGCGCTGCGCGTGGTGCACCACATGACCGACGCGCTGCGCAACGGCGACCTGATCGGCGTGTTCCCCGAAGGCACGACCAGCGACGGCCGGGGCCTGCTGCCCTTCCACGCCAACCTGCTGCAGGCGTCGATCTCCTCGGGCGCACCGGTGGTGCCCGCCGCGCTGCGTTTTGCCGATGCCGCCACCGGCGAGACCAGCCAGGCGCCGCGCTACGTCGACGACGACAACCTCGTCGTGTCGCTGTGGAACACGCTGCGCGCGCCGCCGCTGCTGGCCATCGTGCGCTTCGGCGAGCCGCAGGACCCGCACGGCCGCGACCGCCGCGCGTGGGCGCAGTCGCTGCATGAAGACGTGCAGCAGCTGCGGCGCGAAACGCACTGACCGGTTCGGCAGCAAGGAAAAAGGCGCTTCGTGAAGCGCCTTTTTCCATTGTCGACAAGCCGGTGACGACCTCGATCAGTCCTGCTCGCCCGTGGGCACGAAGCCCAGCCGGCGCGAGATCTCCAGCGCGCAGGCTCGCAGCGGCGCGGCCACGCGGCCGTCCCACTCGCGGTCGAAGGTGGCTTCGGGCCCCATGGCGGTGATGCCCAGCACCAGGTTGTTGGTGGAGTCGAACACCGGTGCGCAGAAGGCGTCGATGCCGGGGATCGGCTGGCCCAGCGTGCGCGACATGCCGTGCAGCCGCGTCTCGACCAGCAGCGTCTCGATCTCTGCGCGCGAGAGCTCGGCGGTGGCGCCGCGGCCATCCGCGGGGCGGGTGCGCGCCAGGTCTTCCAGCATCATCTTTTCGACCACCTTGGGCGGCAGGTACGCCGCGAAGAGCCGGCCGGTCGCGGTGTAGGCCAGCGACATGACGGTGCCGGTGCGCAGGTTCACGTGCAGCGGGTGGATCGGCTCTTCCAGCCGCACCACGGTCGGCCCGAAGTTGCCCCACACGGCCACCGCGATGCTCTGCTCAGTCTCCGAGGCGAGCTGTTCGATGAGGGGCGACGCCTCCTTGATCGGATCGAGCCGCTGCAGCTTGGCCAGCCCCAGCTGCAGCGCCAGCGGGCCCAGCTCGTAGCGGCCTGCGCTGTCCTGCACGACGAAACCGACCTTCAGGAAGCTGACGAGATAGGGGTGCGCCTTGCCGGGGGGGACGCCCGCGGCCTTGCCCAGGTCGCGCAGCGCCATGGGCGCCACATGGCGCCCGAGCGCCACCAGCAGTTGCGTTCCGATTTCGACGGACTGAATGCCACGTCTTGGCTTTTCCATGGGGCGCCCGGCGTGGGGAGTGAGAGTGGGGGCGAGTATAGCCATCGGGGTTTCTACTGATATGGTCGTATTCAATCGATGATGATTGATCATCTGATAGTAACGAAGACACTTGACCATATCAATGTCGCTGCCTAAACTGCGCCGCAACTTTGGTCTTACACAAACACGCGAACAGACAGAGACATGGAACAGAACACTTTTGAATGCGACGTGCTCGTCGTCGGCAGCGGCGCATCGGGCATGGCCACCGCGGTCACTGCGGCATCGCAGGGGCTGAAGGTGCTGGTGGTCGAGAAGGAGCCGCGCTTCGGCGGCACCACCGCACGCTCGGGCGGGTGGCTGTGGATTCCGGGCACGCGCCTGGCCACGGAGCAGGGCATCCACGAGCCCGAGGGCGCCGCGCTCGAATACATGAAGCACGAGGCCACCACGCACTTCGACGCCGCGCGCGTGGGCACCTTCCTCGAGATGGGCCCGAAGGCCATCGACTTCTTCACGCGCAACACCTGCGTGCAGTTCGACATGCCGGCCGTCTTCCCCGACTACCACGCCGAGGCGCCCGGCGGCCAGCAGGGCGGCCGCTCGATGGTCACGCGCCCGTTCGACGGACGCGAGCTGGGCAAGCGCATCAAGCAGCTGGCGCCGCCGCTGCCCGAGCTCACCGTGTTCGGGATGATGTTGGGCTCGGGCCCCGAGATCAAACACTTCATGCGGGCCTTCAAGTCGCCCACCTCGTTCTGGTACGTGACGAAGCGGCTGAGCCGCCACTTCCTCGACGTGCTGCGCCATGGCCGCGGCATGACGCTGACCAACGGCAACGCGCTGGCCGGCCGCCTCGCCAAGGCCGCGATGGACAAGAACATTCCCGTGTGGCTCTCGTCGCCGGTGAAGAAGCTGGTGGTGGAGTACGACGGCGTCTCCGGAGCCGTGGTGCAGCACGAAGGCCAGAACGTGCGCGTGGTCGCGAAGCGCGGCGTGGTGCTGGCCTGCGGCGGCTTCCCCTACGACGTGGAGCGCCGCAAGCAGCTCTTCCCGCACGCGCCCACCGGCCGCGAGCACTACTCGCCATCGCCCTCGACCAACACCGGCGACGGCCTGCGCCTGGCCGAAGCGGTGGGCGGCCGCGTCGACGGCACCATCCCGCACGCAGCGGCCTGGGTGCCCGCGTCGGTCACCACGCGCCCGGACGGCAGCAAGGGCGTGATGCCGCACTTCATCGACCGCGCAAAGCCCGGCGTGATCGCGGTCACCGCCAAGGGCCGGCGCTTCACCAACGAAGGCAACTCGTACCACGACTTCGTGCAGGCGATGGTCAAGGCCTGCGAGGGCGAGCCCGAAGTCACGGCCTGGCTGCTGTGCGACCACAAGGCGCTGCGCAACTACGGCCTGGGCTGCGTCGCGCCCGCGCCGCTGCCCATCGGGCGGCACCTCAGGAGCGGCTACCTCAAGCGCGGCGCCACCGTCGGCGAACTGGCCAAGGAAATCGGCATCGCGCCCGCCACGCTCGAAGCCACCGTGCAGGAGTTCAACAAGGGCGCGCGCAACGGCGACGACCCGGCCTTCGGCAAGGGCAGCAAGGCCTACAACCGCTACCAGGGCGACGCGAACGTCACGCCGAACCCGTGCGTGGCGCCGCTGGAGAACGGCCCGTACTACGCCATCAGGCTGGTGATCGGCGACATCGGCACCTTCGCCGGCCTCGTCACCGACGAGAAGACGCGCGTGCTCGACGCCAACCGCCAGCCGATCAAGGGCCTCTACGCGGTGGGCAACGACGCGGCCAGCGTGATGGGCGGCAACTACCCCGGCGCCGGCATCACGCTCGGCCCGGCGCTGACCTTCGGCTACGTTGCCGGGCTGCAGGTCGCGCAGGCCGAGGCCAAGGCCGCGGCGCAGCTGAAGGTGGAGCAGCGCGAGGCCGTGCCGGTCGGCCGCGCCGCCTGAGCCTCATCCATACATACATAGACAGAGAAAGAAGGAGACACCGATGGCCTTTCCATCCACCGTCGCACCCCGCCTGCTCGAAGGCCGCCTGGCCTTCATCACCGGCGCGGGCCAGGGCAACGGCCGCGCGCTCGCGCTGGGCCTGGCGCAGGCCGGCGCGCGCGTCGTCGTCACCGACATGAACGACGCCACCGTCAGCGAAACCGCGCAGCTGGTGCGCGACGCGGGCGGCGAGGCCTGGTCCTTCGTGCTCGACGTCACCGCCCCCGAGGCCTGCCAGGCGATGGCCGAGCGCGTGGGCAGGGAGATCGGCAACGTCGACCTGCTGGTCAACAACGCCGGCATCATCATCCGCGAGAACACCAGCAGCCCGAACGCCGCGGCCAACTGGAAGAAGACCATCGACGTGAACGTGCACGGCACCTTCAACACCACGCTGGCCTTCATCCCGATGCTCAAGCAGACGAAGGGCTCGATCATCAACATCGCCTCCATCGCCGCCTATGCGGGGCAGGGCGCGAGCCTGGGCTACTCGCCCTCGAAGGGCGCGATCAAGATGCTCACGCAGTCGCTCGCGCAGGAACTCGCGCCTGCCGGCGTGCGCGTCAACGCGCTGGCCCCCGGCGTGATCGAGACGCCCATGACCGCGGCCACGCGCGAGAACCCGCAGCGCCTCGAATCGTTCATGACCCGCATCCCGATGGGCCGCGTCGGCCAGACCGAAGACCTGGTGGGCCCGGTGATCTTCCTGGCCAGCGACATGTCGCGCTACGTCACCGGCATCGTGCTGCCGGTGGACGGCGGCTTCCTCGCCGTCTGAGCCTCCTTCCTGCCTTCTGCTTTCCGCTTTTTCCGCTTCCTCGTCCGTCAACCTCAGGAGACAAAAAATGAAAACCATCCGTCTGTACAAGACGCTGCTCGCCGCAGCCGCGTTCGCCGCCTTCGCGGCCGGCGCAACCGGCGCCATGGCGCAGGACATCAAGGTCGGCTACAACGGCGACCTTTCCGCATCGCCCTCGGCGCAGAGCGGGCAGGCCGCGGTGCTGGGCATGGAAGCGGCCATCGCCGACATCAACGCCGCCGGCGGCGTGCTCGGCAAGAAGCTCGCGCTGGTCACGCGCGACGACGTGTCGGCCCCGCCCAAGTCGATCCAGAACATGAGCGACCTGATCGACAACGAGAAGGTGGTGGCGGTGTTCGGCCCCACAAACTCGGGCAACGCGATGGCGTGGAAGCACATCGCCAACCAGAAGAAGATCCCAGTGCTGGGCAACGTGGGCTCGGGCACCGACATCACCAAGCCGATGAGCCCCGGCGCCGACAACTACATGTTCCGCGTCTCGATGGTCGACCGCGAGCAGGTCGCCGCACTCATGGCCTACGTGAAGAAGAACACCGCCGGCTCCAAGGTGGTGGGCCTGATGGCCGAGACCACCGGCTACGGCCAGGGCGGCCTGAAGGACATGGAAGAGATCGCCAAGCTGCAGGACATCAAGATCGCCGCCACCGAGCGCTTCGGCGTCGGCGACACCGACATGACCTCGCAGCTGTCGAAGATGAAGGCCGCCAACGTCGACACCGTGGTGGTGTGGGCGCAGGGCACGCCCATCGCGCAGCTGGTGCGCAGCATGGAGAAGATCAACTACTTCCCGCTGACGCTCACCTCCTGGGCCGCCGACAACATCACCTTCTACGACGCGGCGGGCAAGGCGCTGGCCGAGAAGCCCATCTTCATGCGCACCGTGAGCGAGACCCGCACGCCCGCGCAGCAGAAACTGTTCGACCGCATCGGCGCCAAGCTGAAGGCGCCCGGCTCGTTCTCGTTCGCGCTGCACGGCTACGACTCCATGCAGCTGCTGGCGCAGGCCATGAAGCAGGCCAACAGCACCGACGGCGCAGCGGTGCGCGCGGCGCTCGAAGACCTGAAGACGCCCGTGCAGGGCGTGCTGAAGACCTACGACAAGCCCTTCAGCAAGACCAACCACGAGGCGCTGACCGCCAAGGACCTGGTCTGGATCCGCTGGAAGGACGGCAAGCTGCTGCCCTACAGCGACGCGCTGATCCAGGGCCTCAAGCCGGCCGACTTCAAGCAGTAAGCAAGACAGAAAGATGAGGCGCGACCGGCCTGCCCGCGCGGCAGCCGGCGCCGTCTCGCAACGGAGATACACAACATGGTTGAAGCGCTCCTGCAGGCGCTCATCAGCGGGCTCGCCGTCGGCGGTGCCTATGCGCTGGTGGCGCTGGGATTCAGCATCACGTTCACGACCACCAAGACGCTGAACTTCTCGCACGGCGAGTTCGTCTCGGCCGGCGCCTTCATCGGCATGAGCGCCCTGTTCCTGGTACTGGGCAAGCCGCTGAGCTCCACCACCTTCGGCGACGCCGTGCCCGGCGCGGGCGCGCAGCTGTTCGCGCTGCTGGCCGCGCTCGGCGTGATGGGGCTGCTGGGCTGGCTGCTCTACGTGCTGGGCGTGCGGCCCTTCGCCGGCCGCCCCGGCATGGCCTGGGTGATGAGCACGCTGGGCTTCGGCGTGATCCTGCAGAGCGTGGGCCTCGCCATCTGGGGCCCGAAGCCGGTGGTGGTGCCCGCGCCCGTGGGCGACACCGTGATCCGCCTGTTCGGCGTGGGCGTGCGTCCGCAGGAGCTGCTCACGCTCGGCGTGGCCGTGGTCGTGATGCTGGGTTTCGACCGCGTGATGAACCGCACCATGGTCGGCAAGGCGATGCGCGCGGTGGCGCAGAACGGCAACGTCGCGAGCCTGATGGGCATCAACACCAACGCGATGATGATCGGCGCCTTCGTCGTCAGCTCGGCGCTGGCAGGGCTCTCGGGCTTCCTGCTCGCGCCCATCGCGCAGGCCTCGCTCTTCATGGGCCTCACCGTGGGGCTCAAGGGCTTCTCGGGCGCGATGATCGGCGGGCTGAGCAATCCGCGCGGCTGCGTGATCGGCGGTTTCCTGCTCGGCGTGCTCGAGTCGATGGTCAACCTCTGGCAGGCGCAGTGGCGCGAGGTGGCGGTGTTCGCGCTCGTCATCCTCGTGCTGGCATTCCGTCCCACGGGCCTGTTCGGCCGCTCGACGGTGGAGAAGGTATGAAGCGCCTGGCCCATCCCCTTGCCGTGGTGCTGGTCGCGGCGGTGCTCTGCGGCATCGTCTCGATGTCGGGCAACGACTACTACCTGCGCATCGCCTTCATGATGTGCGTCTACTACCTCTGCGCCGCCGGCATGAACGTGCTGGTGGGCTACGCGGGGCAGAAATCGCTCGGCCAGGCCGGGCTGTTCGCGGCCGGCGCCTACGGGGTGGCGCTGCTGACATCGCGCACCGACATGGACCCGTGGCTCGCGCTCGCGCTGGCCGCCGTCATCTCCGGGCTGTGCGGCGTGCTGATCGCGCTGCCCTCGCTGCGCGTGAAGGGGCCGTACCTCGCCATGGTCACGCTGGCCTTCGGCATCGTGGTCGAGAAGCTCGTGGGCGAATGGACCGACGTGTTCGGCGGCGCCCAGGGCATCTACGGCATCCGGCCGCTGACCTGGAAGGGCGCGCCGCTGGACACCACGCAGTGGGTGATCCTCGGCATCGTGCTGTGCGCGGCACTGCACCTCTTGCTGCGCAACCTGCTGGGCGGCCGCTTCGGGCGCGCGCTGCTGTCGCTGCAGGCGGACGAGATCGCGTCGTCCTCCGTGGGCGTTCGCGTGTACCGCGCCAAGGTCATGGCCTTCGTGGTCGCGGCCGTCACCTGCGGCATCGCGGGCGCGCTGGTGGCGCAGCAGAACCAGTACATCAACTCCGACTTCATCACCTTCCACCTGTCGATCTTCATCCTGCTGCTGGTGCTGTTCGGCGGCGCGGGCTCGATGTACGGCCCGCTGGTGGGCGCGGTGCTGCTCACGCTGACCGACGCGCTGCTCGCGCGCTGGCCCTCGGCACAGCACTTCCTCTATGGCTTCCTGCTGCTGTTCGCGCTGTACGTGATGCCCGGCGGCGTGGTGGGCCTCTTCAACAAGTGGTTCATGAAGTCGCGCCATCGCGGCGAAGGCGCGGGCGGCAGCGGCGTGCCGGGCCAGATCGGCCCCGGCGGCGAAGGCGAGCTGCTGGTGGTGCAGGGCGTGACCAAGTCGTACGGCGGCGTGAAGCCGGCGCAGGACGTGTCGTTTCGCCTGCAGCGCGGCCACATCCATGCGCTGATCGGGCCGAACGGCGCGGGCAAGAGCACCATGATCAACATGCTCACCGGCGTGATCGAACCCGACGCGGGCTCGATCCGCTTCCTGGGCCGCAACATCGTGGGCCAGCCGGCGCACGCCATCTGCTGCATGGGCATGGGCCGCACGTTCCAGAACCTGCGCCTGTTCGCGGATCTCTCGGTGCTCGACAACGTCATGCTCGGGCGCCACAGCCGCATGAGCAACGGCTTCGTGTCGTCGCTGGTGGCCTGGCCCACCGCGAACCGGCAGGAGAAGGCGACGCGCGAGCGCGCGCTGCAGCTGCTCGACCTCGTCGACCTCGGCCACCTGGCGCACTGGCCCGCGGGCAGCCTGCCCTACGGACTGCAGCGCCGCGTGGAACTGGCGCGCGCACTGGCCACCGAGCCGCAGCTGCTGCTGCTCGACGAACCGGCCGCGGGCCTCAACCCGCAGGAGACGGCCGAGCTCGGCGAGCTGCTGCTGCGCATCGGCAAGTGCGGCGTGTCGATCCTGATGGTGGAGCACCACATGGACCTGGTGATGTCGATCTCCGACCACGTGATCGTGCTCGACTACGGCATCAAGATCGCCGAGGGCCGGCCCGCCGAGGTGCAGGCCAACCCGCGCGTGGTCGAGGCCTACCTGGGCGTGGACGACGAACAAGAAGAGGCACTGGCCACGGCCATGCCGGCCTGAGCAGAAAGACCGAAACCATCATGCTGAAAATCGAATCGGTGAAGGTCTCCTACGGCGCCATCGAGGCCGTCAAGGGCGTGAGCCTGGAAGTGCGCGCGGGCGAGGTCGTCACCATCATCGGCGCCAACGGCGCCGGCAAGAGCACGCTGCTCAAGAGCATCGTCGGGCTGGAGCCCGTGGCCGAGGGCCGCGTGCTGATCGACGGCAGCGACTGCACCCACGTGCCCTCGCACAAGCGCGTGGGCCTGGGCGTGGCGCTGTCGCCCGAGGGGCGCGGCGTGTTCCCCGACCAGACCGTGCGCGAGAACCTGATGCTCGGCGCCTATTCGCGCCGCGGCGACAAGGCCTTCGTGGAGCGCGGCATCGAGCGCGAGTTCGCGCGCTTCCCGCGCCTGAAGGAGCGCCAGCACCAGCCTTCGGGCACGCTGTCGGGCGGCGAGCAGCAGATGCTCGCGATCGCCCGTGCGCTCATGAGCGAGCCGCGCCTGCTGCTGCTCGACGAGCCCTCGCTGGGCCTGGCGCCGCTCATCATCAAGGACATCTTCGACGCCATCCGCCAGCTGCGCAGTTCGGGCCTGACCATCCTGCTGGTGGAGCAGATGGCCAAGCAGGCGCTGGGCGTGGCCGACCGCGCCTACGTGCTCGAGACCGGCTGCATCACGCTCGAGGGCTCGGGCCGCGAGCTGCTCGACAACCCCAAGGTGAAGTCCGCGTACCTCGGCACGCATTGACCCGCATCGCTCATTTCAAAGGAACTCCCAATGACCACCAAGAAATTCGCCAGCCACGCCGACCTCGAGGAAAAGAAGGTCTCGTTCACCCGCCTCTCGGAGAACGCCTACGCCTACACCGCCGAGGGCGACCCCAACACCGGCATCTTCATCGGCGACGAGGCCGTGATGGTGGTGGACACGCAGGCCACGCCGGCGATGGCGCAGGACGTGATCCGCCGCATCCGCGAGGTGACGCCGCTGCCCATCAAGTACGTGCTGCTGTCGCACTACCACGCGGTGCGCGTGCTGGGCGCCTCGGCCTACTTCAAGGAGGGCGCCGAGCAGATCATCGCCAGCCGCGACACCTACGACCTGATCGTCGAACGCGGCGAGCAGGACAAGGCCAGCGAGATCGGCCGCTTCCCGCGCCTGTTCCGCAACGTCGAGTCGGTGCCGCCGGGCCTGACCTGGCCGACCATGACCTTCGACGGCACCATGAGCGTGTGGCTGGGCAAGAAGCTCGAAGTGAAGATCGCGCAGGTGGGCCGCGGCCACACCAAGGGCGACACCATCGCCTACCTCGAAGACCAGAAGATCTGCTTCGCGGGCGACCTCGTCGAATACCAGAGCACCGCCTACGCCGGCGACTGCTACTTCCGCGACTGGCCCGCCACGCTCGACCGCCTCGCCGGCTTCGGCTTCGAGAAGCTGGTGCCCGGCCGCGGCGCCGCGCTGGAGAACGCAGCCGACGTGCGCAAGGCCATCGCCTCCACGCGCGCCTTCATCTCCGACGTGTACACGCTCGTCAACAATGGCGTGGCGCAGGGCAAGACGCTGAACGCGATCTACAAGGAGACGGTGGCGGCGCTGCGCCCCACCTACGGCCACTGGGTGATCTTCGACCACTGCATGCCCTTCGACGTGACGCGTGCGTACGACGAAGCGACGGGTCACGTCCACCCGCGCATCTGGACCGCGGAGCGCGACATCGAGATGTGGAACGAGCTGGAGGGATGACCTCCCCAGGACTGTTGATCACCCCCAGCCTCGCCCACTTCGTGTGGCTCGGACACCCCCTCGCGGGGGCGCACCCTGCGGCCCGGCAGAGCCGGTTCCGCGGGAGCCTGCGAAGGGGCCTCGCTGCGCGGGCCGTGGCGTGGTGTTGTCTTTTGACGAACGATTGAAATGAACAAGTCTGCGCCGTCGTCATCTTCATCGTCCTCTGCGGGCGCCACACCGGCCGCCGTGCAGGCCTGGCTGCTGCTGGGAATGCTCGTGTGGGGCGTGAACGTGTCGGCGGTGAAGGTGCTGACGGGCTTCTTCGAGGCGCTGCCGCTGGCGGCCTTGCGCATGGTGGTGGCCTGCATGGCGCTGAGTGCGATCGTGCTGTGGCGGCGCAGCGGGGTGCCGGCGTTCGGCATGCGGCGTCTCGCGGCACTGGCCGGCTGCGGCTTCCTGATGGTGTACGCCAACCAGATCCTGTTCGCGCTGGGGCTGCAGCGTTCGACGGCCACCAATGGCGCGTTGATCATGGCGCTGAGTCCGCTGGTGTCGGCGCTGATGGCAGCGCTGGTGTTTCGCGAGGCGCTCACGGCGCGGCGTCTGATTGGCGTGGCGCTGGGCTTCGCGGGTGTGGCGGCGGTGGTGCTGAGCCATCCGGGCGCGAGCCTGTCGCATGCGGGGCTGGGCGACCTGATGCTTGCGCTCTCGGTGGTGAGCTTCGCCGTCGGCGGTGTGGGCGTGCAGCGCCTGGCCCGGCAGATCGATCCGCTGTCGATGAGCTGGGGAATCTACGTGATGGGCACGGCGATGCTGGTGGTGCACGCGCTGCTCGGGCCGTCGCCGCTGGGCGCGGCGCAGCTCTTTCCGGGTGCGTGGCCGTGGGCGCTGGTGCTGTTCTCGGGCGTGGCCGCCACCGCCGCGGGCAACCTGATCTGGAACCGCGCCATCTCGGCCATCGGCGTGGCGCGCACCGCCGTCTTTCTCTACTGGGTGCCGGTGTTCGGCGTCGCGGTGGCGGCGCTGCTGCTGGGCGAGAGGCTGACGTGGTGGCACCTGTTCGGCTTCGCCGCGGTGATGAGCGGCACCTGGCTGGGCACACGGCCCGCCGCTGCCGTTGCCGCAACCGTGTCCAAGCCTGCTCCCTGATTTCTTCCTCCATCCATGTCTTCCGTCGATTCCCTTCCCCTGCTGTTCCAGCCCCTGCAGCTGCGCGGCCTCACGCTGGCCAACCGCGTCGTCATTTCGCCGATGTGCCAGCACGCCGCCGACCGCGGCCATGCCACGCCGTGGCACATGGTGCATTTGGGCAAGTTCGCGCTCGGCGGTGCGGGGCTGATCCTCACCGAGAGCACCGCGGTCGATCCGCGCGGGCGCATCGGCACGGCCGACCTCGGGCTGTGGAACGACAGCCAGATCGCGCCGCTGAAGGCCGTGGTTGACTTCGTCCATGCCCAGGGCAGCGCCATCGGCGTGCAGCTCGCGCATGCAGGGCGCAAGGCCGGCAGCGAGCCGCTGTGGGAGGGCGGCGCCGCGCTGGCCGACGCGCGCATGGCCGCCGACGAGGAGCCGTGGGAGCGGCTGGGACCGAGTGCGATCGCGGCGGGGCCGGGCTGGTCGGTGCCGCGCGCACTCGACGCCGACGGCGTCTCGGCGGTGGTTCAGCGCTTCGTCGATGCCACGCTGCGCGCGGACAAGGCGGGCTTCGACGTGGTCGAGCTGCACTTCGGGCACGGCTACCTGGTGGCGAGCTTTTTGTCGCCCAACGCCAACCATCGCGACGACGCGCTCGGCGGCAGCCGCGACAACCGCATGTGGCTCGCGCTGGAGATCGCGCAGCGCGTGCGCGCCGCATGGCCCGCGCACAAGCCGCTGTTCTGCCGCCTCTCCGCGGTCGACGGCACGCTCGACGGCTGGAACCTCGACGACTCGGTGGTGCTCGCGCGCGAACTCAAGCGCTGCGGCGTGGACGTGATCGACTGCTCGTCGGGCGGGCTCACCGAGGAGACGCGCGCGCTGCCCGTGCCGCGCGGGCTGGGCTTCCAGGTGCCGTTCTCGGCGCGCATCCGGCGCGAGGCGCAGGTGCCGACGCAGGCGGTCGGGATGATCGTCGATGCGCATCAGGCCGAGGCTGTGCTCGCGGCGGGCGACGCCGACCTGGTCGCGCTCGGCCGCGAGGCGCTGTTCGATCCTTACTGGGCACACCACGCAGCCGCCGCGCTCGGCGCGGACCCGGGCTTCGAGCGATGGCCGGTGCGCCACGGCGTATGGCTGTCCAAGCGCGCACCCGGCCTGGCGCGTGCGCGCGCCGAAGCCCGCGAACAGCAACCCGACGACCAGGAGACAAGCAGATGACCGAACCGACGACCCTGCGCATGGGCCTGATCCGCAAGAAGCCCGCATGGACCGACGAGGCCTTCCGCAGCCACTGGCGCGACAGGCACGGCCCGCTGGTTGCGCAGCTGCCCACGCTGCGCAGCTACCGCCAGAACCTCGTGCTCGACCGGCTGCAGCGCGGCATCGACTTCGCGCGCGGGCCTTGGGACTTCGACGGCTTCTCGCAGCTGCGCTTCGACGAGGGCGCGCAGGCCGATGCGGCCTTCAACACGGGCGAGCTGGCCGCCGCCATCCGCGCCGATGAGGAGCGCTTCCTCGGCGGCCTGCACATCGTGACCGTCGCGCAGACCGAGGTGGTCGCGCTGCCGCCGAAGCCGCAGGGCCTGCTCAAGCGCATCTCGCTGCTACGCCGGCCCATCGAACAGTCGGAGGACGACTTCCGCCGCGAGTGGAAGGTGCACGCCGACCACGTTCGCCGCATGCCCGGCGTGAGCGGCTACCGCCAGAACGTGGTGACCGCGCGCGAGTTCGTGAAGGGCACGCCCTGCGGCTATGCCGAGCTGCCGATCGACGGCATCGTCGAGCTCTGGTTCGAGAACACCGACACGCTGGATGCCGCCTTCGCCTCGCCGCAAGGGCGGGTGACGATGGCGCACGCGCTCACCTTCCTCTCGGAGATCACGGCCTTCGTGGTGGAGGAGCACCGCGTGGTGTAGGTCCTGCGGCGGCGCTGCTCGTCAGAAGTTCTTCAACGTGTCCAGCTGCAGCTGCGTCAGGCCGCGCTGGTAGATCAGGTCGGTGCGGAAGTTCGCGGCAATGGCGCCCGCCTGCGCGTCCACGTCGGTGGCGCGCGCTGCGGTACTCGCGGCGCCGATCCAGGTGTTCGTGCCCGTGAGGATCAGGAAATTCACCAGCGTGACCGTGCCGCCTGCCGGCACGGTGATGTCGAAGTCCACCGTCACCACGTTGCTGCCGTCCGAGCTGTTGAGCGTCGAGGCCGAGGCGTAGTCCACGTGGTCCGCCGCGCCGAAGACGAAGCCTGCGTCGCGGCCCTTGCCCAGGCCGTCCCACACTGCCAGCGCCTTCTGAGGCGCGCCTGCCGGCGGGTAGATCACGCCCGCGCCATAGGAACCCAGGAAGCTGGTGTATGTCGCCTTGGCCGTGATGGACGATGCCGTGGGGTTGTGGAAGGTGTCGGTCATGCGCCCCCACGGCTGGCTGGGTTGCGCGTAGAAGGTGCGCTGGACTTCGAGACCGCGCAGCGTCCTGATTCCGGAGCGGATGTTCTGCGCGCTTCGTGCCGGCGAAACGGTCCAGCCTGACAGGCCACTGCTGAAGTCGCCGTTGACGATGAGGCTGCGCACGTCATCGTCCACCGACACCATCTCGATCGACGTTCCCTGGCCGCGGTTGCACTGCTCGAACGACAGCACGACCACCTGGCCGGCAAACTCCGAGATCCTGACGCTGCCCCATGTGCCGAACGGGCCGTTGGCGTCGATCCTGAAAAGCGTTCTCAGTAGCCCGCCGCTGAGGTCGCGCAGCACGACCTGCATGAAGGCTGGTTCCGGATCGCCAATGCCGCCGTTGCCGCTGCCAACGAAGTTGCCACGCAGCGTGCCCCACTTGCCGGTCCACTGGACGTTCACCCGACCCACGGCTTGCCGCAGGTCCAGGGGCTGCTGCAGCCGCGCGTCGGGCACTGCATGCAGGAACGCTGCGACGCCGTTCGACTGGAACTGCGGGTCGGTCGTGATCGAGACGATCTTCAGGCCGTCTGCCGCCGTCATTTCCGGGCCCAGTGCCGTCAGCTCGTTGAACCGCTGGTCGTTGTTGAAACCCTGTGAGAGGCTGCCCACCTTCACGCTCAATGCCAGCGCGCCTGAGCCCGCGCCCACCCCCGAGCCCGCGAACTGGTCGTTCCAGCCGTTGCCGATGGAGAAATCGGGCATCAGGTCCCAGAAGTTCGCCTGGCCGGGACCGACGGCGGCGTCGTTGTCGTGATTGGCGATGCTCTGCGTGAGGATCGTCGACGCGGGCAGCGAGGTCGGCGTTGCGAGCTCGGGGCCGGGAGCAGGTGCGGGCGGATTGGGCGCGGGTGGGGCCGGCGGCTGTGGCGCCGGAGCCGGAGGCATGGGGGCTGGAGGATCGCCCGGCGCGGGTGCGGGCGGCGTGCCGACCGGTGGGAAGGCGAACCCGCCGCCGCTTCCTCCACCACCGCAACCGCTCAACACCGCGACGCTCACTGCGGTGAGCGCAAACCTTCTCCGATCCATGCCGAGCTCCTCGTCGATTCCGCTGCGGCGCGCCGATCGCAGCCGCAAGGCGCCGATTGGAACGACCCGGGTGCCTTGGAGCCATAACCGAAACTGGGGAGGGAACGAGGGCGCGGAGGCATGCGCCGCCATGCCGGGAGGGCCGTAAAAAGTAACATCGGCCGTCGTCAACACCGGAGCGGCACGCATGGGACGCAGCATCTTCTTCCTGGGCATCGTCATGATCACGGCCGCATGCGCGACGTCCGCCCAGACGCGCAAGCCCTTGCCGCCCGGCGTGGCCGGCGTGATGCGCATCGACGCCGGCACCGACTACGTGTTCCTCGACAGGCCCACCACCGTGGGCGGCGCGTGCAAGGGGTGGAAGGCGGTGTCGATACAGGCCCCGGGCCCGGCGGGCTCGGGCATCACCAACCTCATGTGCTGGAAGGAATCGAACGGCCAGCTGCTGACGGCGACCGAGGCGAAGGTCACGCCGCAGGTCGCGCCGATGAGCCTGATCCGCTGAGGCGGGGGCACGGGCCGGCCTTGCGGGCCATGCCGGCTGTTGCTGCGCGGACGGAGAGGAAGCCCACGCAAAAAAAAGCGCTCCTCGAGGGAGCGCTTAACGACGCACGAATGCGCCGTGAGGAGGAACCGGGATCCACGGAACCCCCACATTGACTCTGCGCACCGCCCACCCATGCGGGACAGCGCAAGGCAAGCACGTGAGTCCTTGCCTACATCGCCGCCCAGAGCCGGCGGCGGACCGGGCGGGTGGTCCGCTCAGCCCAGCAGGCCGTGCAGGATGTTGGTGACCGGGCTCACCACGTGGCTCACCGTCTGCTCGACCTGGCTGGTGATCGGCGCCACCGCCTCGGCCACGCCGGAGGCGACGCTGCCGGCCGCGCCTTCGGCCACATGCGCCACCGTCTCGACCACCGGCGCCGCGGTGCCGGCAGTGCCGGCCAGGATGTCGGTCGCCGGGGCCGCCGCGCTGGAGGCCGCATGCGCCGCCGGAGCGGCCGCCTCGCTCGTCGCCGACTGCAGCACGTTGGCCACGGGGGCAGCGTCGCCGCCCAGCGAGCCGAGCAGGCGGCCGACCAGGCCATCGGCGCCCAGCACGCTGCCCACGAGTCCGTCGTCGCCAAGCAGGTTGTTCACCAGGCCGTCCTCGCCGAGCACGCCGCCCAGCAGGCCACCCGAGGCGCCATCGCCGGTCACCCCGCCGAGCAGGCCGCCGACGATGCCGTCCTCGCCCAGAAGACCACCGACCAGGCCACCGGCATCGCCGCTGGTGACGGCGCCGAGGACGCCGCCGACGAGGCCGTCTTCGCCGAGCAGACCACCGACCAGGCCACCGGCATCGCCGCTGGTGACGGCGCCAAGGACGCCGCCGACGAGGCCGTCTTCGCCGAGCAGACCACCGACCAGGCCACCGGCATCGCCGCTGGTGACGGCGCCGAGGACGCCGCCGACGAGGCCGCCTTCGCCCAGCACACCTCCGAACAGGCCGCCGTCGCCGCCGAGCACACCGCCCAGCAGGCCGTTGTCACCCAGCACGCCACCCAGCAGGCCGCCATCGCCGCCGAGCAGGCCGCCCAGCAAGCCGTCGTCACCCAGTACACCGCCGAGCAGGCCGCCTTCACCGCCGATCACGCCACCCAGCAGGCCACCCAGCAGGCCACCGTCGCCCAGCACGCCGCCGAGCAATCCGCCATCGCCGCCAAGCAGGCCGCCCAGCGGGCCTTCGGCGCCCAGGAGACCGTCGTCGCCGAGGACGCCGCCCAGCAGGCCGTCTCCTCCGAGGAGTCCGCCCACCAGGCCGTTGTCGCCCAGCACGCCGCTGAGCAGGCCGTTCTCGCCGCCGAGCAATCCGCCCAGCGGCGTTGCGCCGAGTACTCCGCCGACCACGCCATCGGGTCCGAGCAGGCTGTCGACCAAGCCATCGTTGCCGAGCACGCCACCGGTGAGGCCTTCGCTGCCAAGCAGGCCGGCAAGCGCACCGTCGCCACCGAGCAGTCCTCCGAGCAAGCCGCCTTCGCCGAGGACACCGCCCAGCAGGCCGTCGTCTCCCAGCACACCGCCGAGCAGGCCGCCTTCACCGCCGAGCACGCCACCCAACAGGCCGTCATCGCCCAGCACACCGCCGAGCAGGCCGCCATCACCGCCGAGCACGCCACCCAGCAGGCCGTCGTCTCCCAGCACACCGCCGAGCAGGCCGCCATCACCGCCGAGCACGCCACCCAACAGGCCGCCATCGCCCAGCACGCCGCCGAGCAGGCCGCCTTCACCGCCGAGCACGCCACCCAACAGGCCGCCATCGCCCAGCACACCGCCGAGCAGGCCGCCGTCGCCACCGAGCAGACCACCCAGCAGGCCGTCATCGCCCAGCAGCTGTCCGACCAGCCCGCCTTCGCCGAGCACGCTGCCCACGAGGCTGCCGTCGCCCAGCAGGCCGTCGAGCACCTGGCTGATCACGCCGTCGTCGCCGATGAGCTGGTCCACGAGGCCGTCGATGCCCAGGCCAGTGGTCACGCCGCCGAGCAGGCCGTTGCTGCCGAGCACGTTTTCGAGGATGTTGTCGATGGCATCGGTCAGGTAGTCGACCTGGCCGTTCAGCGAGCCGATGAGCGCGCCGGTCAGGCCGGCGCCCAGCAGGCCGTCGACCACGGGGGTGAGCACGCCGCCAAGGTCGGCGGTGATGCCGCCGACGGTGTCGTCCAGAGGATCGAATGCGTTCGGGTCGTTCGGCCGGAACTCGTTGCCCGCGATCGGCGAGAGCACGTTGTCCACCAGGTCGGTGAAGCCGTCGACCGTGGGCATCAGCGAGGAGAGCGTGGGCGCGGAGCTCGCGACCGCGGCGCTGCGCGCGGCCGCCGCCGTGCCGCCTCCGCCCAGGCCGAGCAGGTTGTCGAGCGCGCCGAGCAGATGGTCGGCGGCGCTGTCGCCCGGGTCGAGCAGGTGGTCGGCGTCCGCGTCCGCGTCTGCATCGGAATCGGCATCCGCGTCCGCATCGGAGTCCGCGTCGGAATCGGCATCGGCATCCGAATCGGCGTCGGCATCTGCATCTGCATCCGCATCGGCGTCTGCATCCGAGTCGCCGTCGGCATCCGCGTCGGCATCGGCGTCCGCGTCCGCGTCGGCATCGCTTTCGCCGATGCCGGGAGCGAAGAAGGGAATCCCGCCGCCGTCGCTGCCGCCACCGCCCAGTGCGGCGGCGAGGCCGACGGCGCCCAATGCGCCGAGCGCGAACTCGCCCAGCCCGATGCCGCTGCCGGCGGCAGTCTTCTTGCTGACCGCCAGCGCGGCCGCTTCGGCGTCGCTGTCGGGTGCGGTCACTTCCAGGTCGCCGGAGGCCACGTCCACGTTCACCTGTTCCAGGCCGCTGGCGAGCTTGGTCGAGCTGATGGTGGCGTCGGTCCCGCCGGTGAACACGCCGGCCAGCGGCGCCTTGTTGGTGGCAGATCCGGGAAAGAGGACGTTGGCGTGGCCGTCCTGCGGAACGATCACGCGGTCGCCGGCCATCAGCGTCTGGCTGCCGGACACCGGAATCGCCACGCCGTCGCGCATGACGACCGTGCCCGGCGTGGCGTTGGACAGCGAGCCGAGGCCGGCCGGTGCGGCGGCCGGCGTCGCTGCCGTGGCGGTGCTGGCCGCACCCATGGGCGCGATCGGCCGGACCGTCGATTGCGCGAGGATCACCGGTGCGGCGGCACCGCCGTCGGCACCTCCGGCGGTCGAAGAAATCGTTGTGTTGGCATCCGCCATGGCAGCCTCCTCGGTATTGGGAGTGGCTGATGGGGCAACTTGTGTGCCGCTGGCCCTCGCAGGTGCCGCCTAGGGGGCGGTGTGCGCGCAAGTCGTTGATTTACATCGGGATTCCCGCCGCGCCGACGCCCGCGCAGGGGCTTGCGGCGGGCGCGCTTCGGCGCTTGTTACGTAGCGCCGTTACCTTGTCAGGACGTAACGAAGGCCGAGGCGCAGGGGGCCCCGGGGCGGCCTCGGTTCAGCCCGCCGGCCGCAGGCGCGGCGACACCGGTATGTCGCGGGAGTAGTCGCGCCGCGGCGCCGAAGGCAGCGCAGTGCGCGGCGCATCGCCGGGCAGCACGAACTGGCTGATGAGCGTGTCGAGGTTGCGCGCCTGCTCGCGCAGGCTTTCCGACACGGCGGCCGATTCCTCGACCATGGCCGCGTTCTTCTGCGTCGTCTCGTCCAGCCGGGCGACGGCGGCGTTGATCTGGCCGATGTCCTGCACCTGTGCCTGCGTCGCCGCCGTGATGGCGCCGACCGTGTCGGCCACCTGCCCGATGGAGGCGACGATGCGGCCCATCGTGCGGCCCGCGTCGTCGGCCAGCAGGGTGCCGGCCTCGATGCGCTGCACCGAGTGGTCGATCAGGTTCCTGATCTCCCGCGCTGCCGCTGCCGAGCGCGTGGCCAGCTGCCGTACCTCCGACGCGACCACGGCGAAGCCGCGCCCCGCCTCGCCAGCGCGCGCGGCCTCGACCGCGGCATTGAGCGCCAGGATGTTGGTCTGGAAGGCGATGGCGTCGATCACGCCCGTGATGTCGGCCACCTTGTGCGACTCGCGCCGGATGTCCTGCATCGTGCTCACCACCTGCGAGACCGCCTCGCCGCCCTGAGATGCCACCGCGGCCGCGGCGCCGGCCATGCGCTCGGCGTCGCCCGCGGCCGTGCTCGACTCGCGCGCGTTGTGCATGACTTGCTCGAGCGCCGCCGCGGTCTGCTGCAGGCTGGCCGCCGCGCTTTCGGTGCGCGCCGAGAGATCCGAGTTGCTGTGCGCGATCTCGCCGGCTGCGGTGCGCACGTTCTGCACCGACTCGCGCACGCGCACCACCAGTTCGCGCAGCGCGCTCTGCATCGCGCCCAGCGCCTGCAGCATCTGCCCCGCCTCGTCGCGGGAGTGGCCTTCGATGTCGCGGCGCAGGTCGAGGCCCGCCACACGCCCGGCCGTCTCGCTGGCCAGCCGGATCGGCCGGCCGATGCTGCGCACCAGCCCCATTGCCAGCACGCCGCCCAGCAGCAGGGCCGCGATGCTGAACACCGCCAGCGCGATGCGCGCCGAGGCGCTCAGCTGCGCGATGTCTTCGCCGGCCGTGTCGATGGCCTGCCGCTGCGATCGGGCGAGCCTCGACACGGCGGCCAGCAGCGCCGCCGAGCTGGGCTGGAAGCGCTGCGCGTAGACATTGCGGATGCGCTCCGTCAGGCCCGAGTCGCGCGCGGCGACCAGTTCCTTGACGGCGCCTGCGAAGTCCTTGGCGGCGGCGTCGGCCTGCGCGAGCAATGCGCGGTCGGACTCGTCGTGCAGCCGCTGGTCGAGCTGCCTGATCAAGTCGTCGTACTCGGCCGCGGTCGCGCGGATGTCCGCAGAAAGAATTTCGCCGACCTCGGGCTCCGAGCTCAGCGCCATCGCCTTGTAGCGCTCGGCATTGATCGCCTGCAGCCGGTAGGCGTCGGCCACGAGCCGCTCCGACACGCCGCGCTGCTGGACGGTCTCGCGCGTGGCTTCGTCGACCTTGGCGAGCGACCGGATGCCGATGCCGGAGCCCGCGAGGGTCAGCAGCAGCACGGCCGAGAAGGTGAGAAGGAGCCGGCGTCCGAGGATGTTGCGGGCGCCGGGGGAGGGGAGGAGAAGGTGGGAGTCTGGAGTCACGCGCGGATTAGACCGAGGGCGTGTGACTGGGCGTTGACCCGCAGCCGCTTGTGGAGAACAGGGCGTGAGAGGGCGTGCCTGGGCGGCGAAAGCCGTTGCGGGGGGCGGGTGGGTGGTGCCTTCGACAGGAATCGAACCTATTTTTGCCAGAAAAGGGCCGATTTCGGCGGCGTTCTAGGCTTTGTCTCCCTCTGAGAGCTTCGCCGAACTTGATCTTTTTCGGCGCGTTTGTCCCGGTGTTTGTCCCGGTCCCGTCTCCGCCTTGCTTCCGTCCTTCGGCACTGTGGCTTCATACAGGTGCGCATCGAGCTTGCGCTTCTCTGCGCCGTGGTCGGCGCCCACGATCCAGCGACTATAGACGCGGAAGAACATCTCGGGCGCATGGCCGAGCTGCGTCGCAACCCAGCCCGGCGTGATGCCCGCCATCAGGCAGGTGGTGGCGAACGTGTGGCGCGTCTGCCGCGCGTCGCGTGTCCGCACCGCTGCACGCAGCATTGCCGGCTTCCACCAGCCGCGCAGCGGCTCGTCGGTGGTGGTGAAGATCGAGCCGTCCTCGTCGGTGAAGACGTGCTCGATCTGCCCGGTGAGCTTGTGTTGCGCCTTCAGGGCTGCGAGGGCTCGCGAGGTCAGCTCGAGCGTGCGAACCACACTGGTCTTCGTGTCCTTCTCTTTGCCGCGCGTCAGGGCCGTGGTGACCGTGAGTTGCCCGCGTGCCAGGTTCACGTTTCGCCAGCGCAAGGCGATCAGTTCCGAGGGGCGCATGCCGGTGAAGAAGGCGACCTCGTAGTAAAGGCGGGCCCGCTCGGTCGCCATGGCCTCGAGCACGAGTAGCGCCTCGGGCAGGGTGAACGGGTCGGGTTGGGCCTTCTGGCGCCGGCGCATCATCACATGCTCATGCAGCGGCTCGCGGATCAGCTTCGCCTTGAAGGCGTACTCGAGAATCTGCCGCAGCACGGTGGCGAAGTTGTTGAAGGTCTTCGGATTCGCTGGCAGCGCAGCCGTGAGCTTCATGATGGCGCGGAAGTCGAGCGAGTCCATGCGCGTGTCGCGCACCGAATCGAAGTAGGCGGCCCCGACGGTCTGCTGGTAGTGGTCGAGCGTGCTGTGCTGGATGGTGGCGGCCTTCACCTTGAGCCACTCGGCCGCGACCTGGCTGAATGCGAGGCTGGGCGCGTCCATCTTGGCGCGCGGGCTGTCGGGGAAGTATTCAGCCAGCGAGAAGGTGCCGCGTTCGATCTTGCCGAGTATCTCCGCGCGCAGCTTCTCCGCGTAGCGGATGTTCGATGGCGTCGGCGCAAGGTCGAGGCGTTCGCGGCCGTAGCCGTAGACGCGCAGATCGATCTGCAGGTGAGCCTCGCGGATCACGACGCCATTGTTTGTCATCGGCCTTGGCATCAGTCCGCCCTCTTCGGCTTGCGGCCGCGGTTGCTCTGGATGCTGGGGCGCTTGTCGATCAACTCGTACAGCGCCTCGAGGTCGATGAGCTTGCGCCCATCGAACCACTTCCAAACTTGGTTTTCGGGCCACACGCCCGAGGCGCCTGTGCGCTCGTGAAAGAACGACGCCGGGAGGCCGGTTTCGTTTTCTGCCTTGTCGACGGTGATCCATCGCGTCATTGCTTCGCTTCCTCTCCCTGGAGTTCTGCCGCGCGCTGCGCGCGGTGTTGGCGCAGCCACTCTTCGGCCTCGGCTGCGGGGCCGAGCGAGCCGGTGATGCGGCGGCGCATGTTCATGGCGCTGGCCTGGCGCCAGGTGATTTCGACGGCGCCCGCGGATACGGCCAACGCGCGCTTGCTGAGCGCGATGTCGTAGTGGCTGCCGCTGGTCTTCTCCGGGCTCTGCCACCAGCGGCGCAGCACGCCGATGCGATCGGCCATCGCGTGCAGCTCGTCGTCGGTGTCAGCCAGCATGTGGCACATCACCATGCGCCCGTAGGCGGCCTTCATGTCGTCGACGTAGACGGTCACGGCTGGGCCTTTCTGAACTCAACCACCCATACCCACGGGTCGGCTGCCCAACTGCCATCGCCGTTGATCTGCTCCCACAATGCCTCGTAGGCTGCGGAAGCTCGGCTGTAGCGCGGCTTGCTGTCATCAGGCACCCGATAGGCCGGATACCCGACGTTGTGCGGCCCCGAAATCCCTTCGGCGATGGCGTCGGCCTCGCTGATGTCCTGCAGGCGCTCGACGCGCACGCCAGTGATTTCGAGATCGATGCGACTAGCCCAGCGGGGCATGTGAATGCTCGGCCGCCATTGGTCGACCCATGTGCGTTCGGTGGCGTCGGCCGCGTAGTGGATGATCGGCTTCTCTCCGCCGGCGCCGCGCATCCACTTCTCCCACGAGAGAGAGCAGTCGGGTTGCGGCGCGTGCGTTTCGCGCACCCAGAGCCTTTCACCGGGCCGGCCGTAGGGGCACGGATATGCCCAGCCTAGCTGTAGGTAGTCAGTGGCGCCGTGCGCCTCCGGGTCCGGCCCGAGGGACCAGAACCGCGGCCGGCCGTCGCTGTCATCGGGATGGTGATAGGCGGCCACGCTGGTCGTGCCGAGCGGCGGCTGCACCTTCAAGACGCGGCGGGTCTGCGTCTTGGTGCCGGCGAGCAACGCCCGCACCATGGGAGCAGAGAAGAGTATTGGCCGTTCACGCGCGGGCCGAACCCGTTGCATGCGAGCGCCTGCGGCTGACGTGGTGTGCACAGGGCATGGTGTTGTGCAGATTTCGAGGGATGGCATCATCTGAGCCTCACTTTGAGGAGACGGTATGGCGGGCGAATGGTTGAAGCGGCTGACCACTGAACGTGACCGACCGCGCGAGCTGCACACCGCAGAAGAAATCCGCGTTGAGGTGCAGCGGCGTGTCGATGAGAAGTTGGCTGAGCTGGGCGACGACGCGACTGTTGAAATCCACGAGCCGTATCGGTATGCGGAGCCTGACCCCCTGGGGCACAACTGGGCTATGCGCAGCTTCACCGGTGACCGTGAGTACTTCAAGCTCATCGGTCTCGAGGTGGCCAATGTGCAGGCCATCTGGAATCTGAAATGAATGGCTTGGGGATGCTCGCGCTTTGGAGTGGCGCCGCCGCAGTGATCGCATTGATCGTCGGATGGACGCCAGCGAGTGCATGGCTGAATACAAATGCTTCGCTCGCTGGTTGGGTTCAGGCGATCGGCTCCATAGCTGCGATCCTTGCTACCGCCTGGGCGGTGGATCGTGCTCATCGGCTGCAAAAGAAAGAGGCAGATCGCAAAGAGTTCCTCGACTACACGCGCATGCTCGAGGCAGTCTTTCAACTGGTCGGCGGAACTCACAGAATTGCCAGCAAGATCGCCGACTACATCGCTCCGCTGCCAGATGGTTTGGCAAGTGCGCAGAACCTTCGAAAGATGCGGGCCGAGGTCATGGCAATTCGCGATGCATTGGATCGAGTGGACGTGACGCGGCTCGACCGATTCCACTTTGTGCAGTCGGTACTTGTTTCTAATGCAGTACTCCCAGACTTTTTGCACGAGATCGACGTCGCGCTCGATGGTGTCAACATCGAGGGTGACTGTGATGCTGGCGACGTTGCCGCAAAGGCATTGGAAGTAGCCTCTGTTGTTCAGCCCTTTGGAAAGCTGCTTCTCAATGCCATCAATCAACGCGGCGGGGCGGCGCGGAGCGACACGTTCCCCCCATAAGTTCGAGCGCGTCACAGATTTGCTCCCGCGGCGATCTGCAGCCGCATTCGCTCCATCGAGGCCGTCAGCGCCTGGCGCATCTGCAGCGGGGTGCTCTTGCGCAGCATTTCCTCGTAGACCTCAAGGCCGGCGGCCATGGCTTGGAGGCCGGGCCCGTCGAAGCCATACCGACCGTGCTTGCCGCGGATGGCATCGCAGCGGATCAGCGCATCGCGGGCTTCGAGCATGGGCGTCACGCATGCTGCATCGATCTGCTCGGCGCGGATCAACCCAACGTTGATCGCAGCGGCCACGCGGTCGAACATGTCGTCGTCGGTGGTGCCGGCCTTGAGGTCGGCATAGGCGCTGTAGAGCTTCGCCATGGCCGCGTCGGCGATAGCCTCGGGCGTCTGCTGGCGGGCGGCGATCACGCTTGCCCAGGTGGTGGAGTTCTTTGCGCGGTGCTTCATGCTGCGGCCCGCCCGTAGATGAGCAGCTCGTGCGCGAAGTTGGCTCGCACCAGCGCCTCTGCCTGTGCCGGTGCCACGCTGTTGCCGCACATGCGGACCTGTGCTGTCGCGCTGAGTTTGATACGCGGCACCACGAGCGGGTCCGCCGCCTGCACGCCGCCCTTGAATAGCAGCGTAGGATTCGGAATCTCATGAATCACGTAGTTCGCCGGGAAGCTCTGCGCGAGGTACAGCTCGGGTGCCTTGAGCATCCGCAGGGTGATGTCGACCAGCACCCACCATTGCCCCTTGTGGAACATCAGTACCAATTCGGCCAGCACGGGGAACTGCTCGGGAAGGTGTTCGTGCAAGAGGGCGGCACACAGGCGGGCGCGTTCGCGTAGTTCGGGCGCCAGACAGTCTGCGGGCACCTGCTCGACTTCAACGAGGCCCATCCGGTCCTTGGTGGGCAGCGTGTGCATGGGCTCGAGCAGCGACACGCCATCGCGTTCGTTCCCGTAATATTTCACGCAGTAGGCTGCAATCAGGCGTTGATTCGCGCCTTTCGAGGTGATGGTCGACAGCGGCTCATTTGCCGAGCGGCCGGAGTTGTCTGCATAGAAGCCGCCGTTCGCCTGCTCGATGCAGGCGGACACGAGTGCCTGCTCGCCTCGATGTGCGCCGGTCACGGTGCGCAGCGGCTCGGCCGGATCGTTGCCTGCGCGGTCGCCGTGGTGCGTCAGGTGCGTGAGGTGCAACGCGGCCACCGCGCTGGTTGCCCCGCTGGCCGTCACGGTGTTGAGCGGCTTCTCTGCGCTGCGCACGCCGTGGCTGAAGCGCTTGCTTCCGTCCTTGCCCTCGCCGTGGCCTGCGTCGACCAAGTGCGCGGCGACGATGCCCATGGGTACGCTGCCGCCCGGGCGCTTCACGAAGCTGTTAGCGGTGACGGTGTGAAGCGGCTCCTGCAGATCGTGACCCACGCTGTTCGCACGGAACTTTGTGATGAACGCGCCTTCGACAACCGCGTGTTTCACGCCGCCAGCCACCACGGTGCCCAGTGGCCGGGTGATGTCGAGTGCGCGCGGCTCCTGGCCGGAGCGCTCGCCGTAGCCGATCTGGATGAGGCTGGCGCCGGCCAGCGCGTGGTGCGTACCTCCAGCGGACACCGTCGAGAGCGGCGCCTCGATGGCGTCACCCTGCAGGTGACTGTCATCGGTCCCCCGTAGCGGTGCGATGACCGGGGCGACCACGGCATGGTGCCCGCCAGTGGTCACGGTAGAGAGCGGGGCGTCCATTGGCGCGCCAGGATGGCCCGTGGTGTTCGTCATCACCATTGGCGCCAGCGTGGGCGCAACCACCGAGAAATGCCCGCCCTTCACCTGCGCGCACACCGTGCGCAGCGGCTCATCGGCGGCCATGTTGCGCTGATTGCTGGCGTTGGCATGCTCGCTCACGAACGGCGCGAGCACGGGCTGCGCAACGCAGGAATCGGCCTTCGCCGTGATGGTCTGTAGCGGCTTGTCGATGGGGCGCTCGGGCGACTGGCCCATGCGACCACCGACGCCGACTATGAAAGGCTTCGGGCTGGTCAGGACGTGGCGCCACAGGCCTTTCGCTACGCGGCGCAGCGTGTTGGTGGCGAGGGCACGTTCACGGCCGAAGATGCTCTGCGACGGCAGCGAGAAGTCGATGCACTCGGCCGCTGTCCGCCACGGCAGCAGCTTGCCGGCCAGCACCTCGCGGCTGGTCGGGTCGCCATGGGTTGGCTCGGGCCAGACGATGGGCAGGCCATCGCGGC
This sequence comes from Variovorax atrisoli, assembly GCF_014195185.1. Classification (NCBI taxonomy): domain Bacteria; kingdom Pseudomonadati; phylum Pseudomonadota; class Betaproteobacteria; order Burkholderiales; family Comamonadaceae; genus Variovorax; species Variovorax atrisoli. The sequence continues at coordinate 238,501 of NZ_JACIBG010000009.1, forward strand.
GCGCGACCAGAAAGAGGCGCTTGCGGATGGTCGGGGCGCCGTGATCGCAGGCACGCAGCTCGCGCCACTCGACCTGATAGCCATGCCCGCGCAGTTGGCGCACGAAGCTCTCGAAGGTCTTGCCCTTGCGGGCCGGGTCCGGCCGGGCTGTGCCGTCGGCGCCGACCAGCAGCGGGCCCCAGGTGGTGAACTCCTCGACGTTCTCCAGCATGAGCACGCGCGGCTTCGTGAGCGCGACCCAGCGCATGCCCACCCACGCCAAGCCGCGGATGTGCTTCGCCACGGGCGTGCCTCCCTTGGCCTTGCTGAAGTGCTTGCAGTCGGGCGAGAGCCAGACCAGCGCCACGGGCCGATTGCCCGTCACCGCGATGGGATTCACGTCCCACACGCTCTCCAGCAGATGCCAGGTATGCGGATGGTTGAGGGCATGCATGGCCAGCGCTTCGGGATCGTGGTTGATCGCGATGTCGACTGGCCGGCCGAAGGCTGCTTCCAAGCCGGTCGACGTGCCGCCGCCGCCTGCGAAGTTGTCGATGATGAGCTCGTGCCCGAGGTCGAGCGGCAGCGTGAAGGCGTCGCGCTTCATGCGTGTCCTTTCGGGCGGTCGCCGAGTGCGAGGCTGTGCCCCATGCAGGGCGGGGACTCGTGAAGCATGGTCACCGGCCCGAAAGTGAGCGTGCCGTCGGTCAGGTCGACACCTACGACCATGCGCGCGCCAGCCCTCATCGGAGGCGGCGGAACCGCCTGCATGAGCCAGTCCGCCGCGGCTGTGGGCAGCGCCTCGAGCATCTGCACGACGCCGTTGCGGAAGCGCAGGCGACGGCCCACGCGGCTGGGCAGCGCGAAGGCGTCCATGGCGCCAGGGCGCCCGTCGTAGGGCCGCAGCTCGGCGCCGGTGTAGGTGCCGGTGAAGCGCGTCACGCGCGGCTGCGCTACGGCCGCGCCGGTGGACGCGATGTTCGCCTGGCGTCGGGCCTCGGCCTCCCAGGCGCGCAGGGCGGCCTCGCCGTCGGCGCTGATGCTGTACAGGCGGGTTGCGCTCTGGTCAGCGCGCCGCGACTTGTGGCTACGCACCAGGCCCGCGAGCATGAGCTTGCGCAGCGGCGTGGTCACGGCCTGGTTGCACGCCTTGGCGATAGCGCCTGCCTCGGCGAAGTCGGCAAGGCGAACCGCGCGCAGCACGGCCGCCAGCTCGTCGGAAAGAGGGTAGCCCGTGCTCATGCGGTCACCGTGAGGTTGATGCGCCCGGCCGGGATGCCGAGGTCGCGGGAGAGGAATTCGGTGAGCACGACGCCCTGCAGGTGGCGCACGTCGTGCACGTTGGCGATGACGGCATCCGGCTTGAAGCGAGCGCCGTCCGTAGCGCTGACGTGCGCGCCTTCGGTCTGGCCGGCCGCGCCCGGGCGCGTGATCTGCCACAGCACGCCGCCCGCGCCGCGCAGCGCGTCGGCCTCGTTGTCGAAGCGCACGTCGGTGATGACGAAGCGCTGGGCGCCGCCGCGGCGGGCCTCGGTCAGGCGCGAAAGCAGCGCGCGCGTCCAATAGTTCGGGTGCTGGGCCCGGCGGTATTCGGTGCCCCACCACTGCATGACCTGGCGCGGGCTGCGGTCGGCATCGAGCCACTCGGCGCTGAGCGGCGTGCGGTGGTCCGGCGCGGCCGCGCTGAGCGACAGCACCACAGCGGCGAGGAAGTCGCGCGGCGCGTTGCGCATGCGCAGCGCCGCGGTGGGCGTGTTCTTCGTGTGCGGCCGCGCCAGGTCATCGGGCACCAGCCCGAAACCCTCGGCAATCTCGGCGCGCAGCGCATCGGCGAACGCCATCTTGCGAAAGCGCGCGTGCGTCACGAGCAGGTCGGCGACGGTATCTTTGCCGGCGCCCGCGTAGCCGGTCAGGCCGAGGATGTGAATCATCGCGTCAGACCTTTCCCGTCAGCACCGTGTAGCCGAGTGCGCGGGCGCTGTCGCCCTCGCCCACCTTGGCGTTGCGCACCTGCTCGACGTAGCCGGCGAAGGCGTCCTCGAGGGCCTTCTCGGGACGGTCGAGCTCGTAGCGGAACTTCACCGCCTGGCCGTGCAGCCGGTACTTCAGCCGCGCGGTCAGCTTGTAGCCCTCGCCGTTCTTGAACAGGCGCAGGCCGAGCGTGAAGGTCTTCGGGATCACCAGCGCGCCGTTCTCGCCCGCGCGCGCGTCGATGTTCTCGCTGTAGAGAAGCTGGGTCTGCCCGTTGTCGAGGCGGCGCGCGCTGGAGAAGCTGATGCCGGTGGAGGCCACGATGGTGGTGGCGACCGACAGCAGCGTTTCGCCTTCGGTACCGTTCAGGTCGGCGAGGTTGTCCTCGACGAACTCGGCGAACTCCATCTGCGCGAGTTCCTTGCCGTCGTTGTCGAGCCAGCGCTTGGCCTCGGGCGTGAGCGCGGCCGTGTACTCCGCGCGGTGGTCGCGCCAGCCGGGCCCGGCCTTCTGGTCGTTGAAGACGGCAGTGATGGTGCGGCGCTCCGGGTCGGCGTACACGTAGCCGAGTTCCTGGGCGCCCTGGTCCGCCATGTACTGCAGCAGGCTGTTGAGGTCGCCGAGCTGCACGGTGCCGCTCTTGCGCTGCGGCGCCAGCTCGGCGCGGCGCACGAGTTCCGTGATGTCGACGTGCTTGTAGCGCTCGGGCACCACGAGGTGCACGGTGTTGGCGACACGCTTCGGCTCAAGGCCGGCGGTGGCGAGGCGTGCGACTTCCTCGACGGCGAGGGATTCCAGTTGATCCATGGATCAGGCTTCCTTGAAGGTTTGCGGGGGAGTGGTGGAGGCCACGTCGCGCAGCTCGAGCGAGTGCTGGCGCGGGTGGTTGCGGGATGTCTCACCGTCTTCGGTGAGCCAGAAGAAATCGCTCGGCTGCTCGGGCTTCGGCAGCGACAGCACGCGGTCGGCGGTGATCGTTACCTTGTCGACCTGGCCGCTGTTGGTCTTGGTGGTGGGCGACACCTTGACCTTCAGCACGAGCGCGCCGGCGCGGCCGGTGGTCTGCACGGTGCGCAGCAACTCGGCGAGGTCGGCCGTGAGGGCGGCATGCGTGCTGCCCTCGTTGAGTTCGTTGAGGAAGTGGGAAAAGGCTTTCACGGTCGGATGTGCTCCTGGGCGGTCAGTGGATGGGGCCGGCGCTCGACTGGGGCGCGTGCGCGGCGGTGGTGCCGACGGCGCGCTCTGCGCCCTCGGTGTGCGGTGGCTCGGGCCAGCGCGGTGGCGCCAACTCGCAGCGCGTGACGAAGCCGCGCAGTTCGTTGCCGGTGGCGTGCAGGCGGTCGAGGTCGAGGCTCAAGCAGTCGCCGGCGCGCAGTTGCGGGTGTTCCTTCATGAAGCGGTCGGCCTCGGGGCCCGGCCAGATCGCCGTGAAACAGGCGACGCCGCGGGCGCTGGTGCGCTCGCCCAGCGACAACACCCATCCATGCAACTGCTCGCTCGTGCGAGAGTTGATGAGGGAGCTGCACGGGCGACCGCGCAGAAAGAACACGCCGCTGGTCTTCACGGCCGGAACACCAGCAGGTCGAGGGCGACAGCAACCGCGCCGGTGAGCAGCGCGATGGCGACAGCGAACTCAATCACGTTGCGACGGCCGAGCCAGGCCATGAAGCGCTGGCCGCGCGTGGGCGGTGCGAGCAGGGCGCTCTGCACGATCGTGGCGTAGCCACTCGGGTCGCCCGGCGGGGGCGTGTAGGCGCAGCCGATTTCGATCAGGCGGCAGGTGCGCACGCGGCCGTTGATGACGCGCGGCTGCGAGTAGGCCTCGGGGTAGGTGGCTTGGGTCATGCAATGCCCCACGAAGGAATGAGGGAGAGGCGCGCGGCGCGCGCGAAGGCGTAGCGACGGCGCAAGGCCGCGATCTGGCGCTGGATGGCAGCGCCCTGGGCGATGAGGTCGGCCATCACGATGCGGCCTCCTGCGCCTTGGTGACGAAAGCGATGTGGCTCCGACAGTGCACGGAATACAGCGGGCATCCGGGGCCTGCGCGGCATCCGGTCTGTAGGCATGCGCAGCGGACGCCCTGGTATGTCCCTTCTTCGTCGGCCTTGGCGAGGGCGGCGCGCTCCTTCTCGACAGTCGGGCCTGTGCGCTCGTAGCCCCTGACATGAATCGTGTGGCGCACGGCGCGACCGTCAGCGGTCCAGCCAGTGAAACTGCACGTCGAGGATGTGCCTCCGATCAGGTTGGCCTCGCACATCAACTCATGGATGCGGCGTGCGTGGGCTTCGATTTCGGTGAACGGCCCCGGCTTGCTCTGCACGGCGCTCACGGGCTCACCTCGACCAGCGTGCCGAAGTCATCGACGATGCCCCACATCACTCGGTTCCAGCGGCGGCCCTGATCGTCCTTCCGCTCTTCGTGGCCGATCCATTGCGGCATGTCGCTGCAGGGATGCCTTCTCCACCTCACGTCGACCAAGCCTTCGCCATACGCCAAGAAGCTCAGGTCGGTGCTGTAGTCGGCCTCGTACTTGAGCCCGATGACGGGCTTCAAGGTGATAGAGCCGGGCGCGGGAGCGGCGGCATCGGCCGCGTCTTGCATCAGTTGATGCAGCAGCTTGGCGGCGGTATCCGACATGGGCGCGAGCACTGTGGCGCGCGACGACTTGCGGGCGGCCATGGCTTAGGCCGCCTGCTCGATGCGCACGACCTCGGACACCGGGCAGCCGGTGACGTGGTGCGCGTTGATGAAGGCGTGCTCGGCGCTGGCGGCGAGAACCTGCACGAAGGGCAGGGCGCCGGTGTCCGATGGGGTCAGGTGCCCTTGGGCGTCCTTGGGCGTGTAGTAGCAGCGGTAGTTGCGGTCAGAAGCGTTTGGCATGTCCATCTCCGTCTTGAGATGGCATGCAGTATCAGCGGCGCTGATTCATAAGTCAACAGCGGAACTGATATCAGCGAAACTATTTTTTGTAACAGCGCCGCTCATACTCTCGTACCGCTTCGTCTGACCGCAGATACGATGGCGAAAAAGGAGTAGGGATGCAGGCAAGGCTGTTGGTGAGGGTTGCGCTGATGACGTGCTCAGCGCTGGTGAGCGTGCCGTCCTGGGCGTTGTTCAAGTGCGTGGTGGACGGGAAAACGGAGTATCAGGAGCGCCCCTGCGCCGGCGGCGCAACGCAGTCACGACTGCGGGAAGTGGCGCCTGCTTCGGCGCCTGGTGCTGTGGATGTGCCGGCCGAACTGCAAAGCGCGATCAACGCGGGAATCGTGGGCAGTTACCCCGTGCGCGGCATGAACCAAAACCAACTGCAGTCGGCGCTTGGTAGCCCATCGCGCGTGAATGCGAGCGACTATGCGTCAGGCTTTCAGGAGCAGCGAATCTACGAACGCCCAAACGGCACGTTCTATGTCTACACCCGCAACGGAATCGTCGATTCCAGCCAGTTCGTCGAGGCGATCCGGCCGCAAGTGGTGCAGAGCGCGCGGAGCTGCCCGAGTGCGTTCGACATCAAGAATGCCGAGGTCTCGGCGAACAGCATCGCCCTCTCAGATGCTCAGAGGAAAGAGAAGCTCGAAATCGTGCAGCGCATGCGCGAATGTCGGTGACCGGCTAGAGCGCGCCGGCGGCCCACATCACGCGCCCGATCATCTCGAAATCTTCGGTATCAGGGCCAATGGTCAGCTCGGGATACAGCTCACGATCTTGGTTGACCGGAATCGCTTTGATGGTTCCGTCCTTTTGAGGGAACAGCGGCTTGATGATGAGTTCACCGTCGACGCGGAAGGCGTAGAACTTGCCCGGCAGAATCTGCGTCGCTCCCCGGTTCACGAGCAGCACCGCTCCATCCTTGATGTCTGGAAAGTTGCTCTCTCCATCTGAGTCGACGATGACGGCATTGCTTGGACTCACGCCGAGCTTGCGCAGGTAGTCCGCGCGAAATGCCAGGCGAGCCTTGTGCGGCTCGGTGAACACAAGCTTTCCGCGCCCATTGGAGAAGGTCACTCCGACGCGGCTCACGTGGACGAAGTCATCTTCGTCACCTTGAACCATTGCAGAAATCTCGGCCGCCACCTTAGCGAGGCGAGGGCTGAAGTCTGCGATGTCACACCCCAGCCCCTTGGCGAACCCCGTGGCTGCCTTGAGGCTGAGCGCGGAAAGACCATTGAGAAAATTGCCAACGGCACTTTGACTGCCGATCTCGTACTTCTCGCCGAACGCGGCTTGGCTGGGGTGTTGTGTCCGGTCCCAGATCGCCTTGAGGCGCTTGGCCTCGCTCCGATGTTCGTCGGTGATTGTGGCTTTGCGAGGTGCTGCGGAATTCATAGCAGCGGGATCATGCCCGGTGATGATTTCCACGCAAATCACCTCCGCTGATGAAAATGCTTTGACATTTGCATCAGCGCCGCTGATATACTTTGGGCATGAGCATCATCAAGACCATCCGCAGTCGGCTCGCAATGACTCAGCAGGAGTTGGCGGACGAAGTTGGCTGCACGCAGGGCAACATCGCCAACTACGAGCGAGGGCAGACCATCCCGCCCGAAATGGCGGCGAAGGTCATCGCGGCATCTGCTCGCCGTGGATTGAGGCTCAACTACGACCACATCTACGGCGGCGCCACGCTGCCAGTTGAGTGCCTGGGTGCGGAAGGTGCACATGCGTAGTGCTTGTTCGCCTGCCCGCGTGTACCTCGTTGCCGAGGTGCGCTTGCCAGAGTACGAAGGCGCGAAGCTGGTCAGTGTCGCGTGCGCGCCGCCGCCTCTATCGCCTCGACTTCTCTTTGAACTTGTTCCGCCAGCGGCTGCACTGCACTCGGCGACATGTGAAGCGCCAAAGTCAGATGGCCCGAGTGCGCAAAGATGATTGCGTGGTCTGCCGTCTCTGCTTTCGTAGAAAGCTGTTCGACCTCCAAAGGAATTGCAGTTGTTGCCTCGTTGGCGCGCGGCGCGCTTGGTGTCGGCCGGTTGGACAGTTGGCGCTCCCCGGCGATGAACGATGCGATTGCCTGGTTGAGCTTGTCTGCTGGAATTCGTAGTTCGATGTTGCTGCCGTCGGTCGTTTCGATCACCAGATCGAACCCGTCTTGGCGGCCGTCGCGAACGAGCCGGGCAATCTTGAAGGTCTTCATTAAGGGCGCTCCTCTTGGTGCTGATGCGGTTGTGGAAGCCGCATTTTCCAAGGATCAAGGGCGCCCGCGCGCTCACGAGAGCCATACCCCAGGCGTCACGCGCTCCACGTCCAGCGACGGGCCGAGCACGCGCGTGCGCAGGTGCTCCATCGCCAGCGTCTGGCGCCGCGACTGCAGGCCGTGTGCCCGTGCGCTGGCCGAGCACAGCTCCATCCATGCGCCGATGTTCTCTCGCGTGATGTCCGGCTCTACCTCGAGCAGCAGCACGAGCTGCTGCAGGAAGTTCTCCACCGCTTCGATCCGCTCGACTGCTGTGGGCAGGGCTTCGGGGTTGGGCATTGCGCTCTCTCTCCTTTGAGGTTTTCAGCATGAAAGCGACTGTCTCAGTTCCCCCCCACCTTGCCCACGGCGCCGAAGAGCCCTTCCCCTCCAGAGTGGAAGGGCAGGACATCCTCGATGCCTTCTACAACACCGTGCACGGATACCCCGGTGGCGTGGTCGGGCTGGCCGGCCGCATGGGCATGAGCCCGAACACGCTCACCCACAAGGCCAACCCCAACACCACCACCCATCAGCCGAACCCGCGCGAGCTCATCGACGTGCAGCTCTTCAGTGGCAACTACTCGGTGCTGCATGCCATGGCCGACGCGCTCGGCCACACCTGCACGCGCGCGACGCCTGACCAAGCCGGCGGCGATCCGGTCGATACGTTCACTCGCCTGCAGGTGGCGCATGCCGACTTCTGTCGTGCGGTGGGTGATGCACTGCTGCGCGGTGATGCGCACGTGTCGCGCAACCAGATGCGCAGGGCCGAGGCCATGGCACAGGAGGCCATCGCATGCGTGGGCCACACCCTCGCGCTGTTGCGTTCGCACATGCGCGCCGAGGCGGGGGCAGGCCAGTGAGCGGCCCCGTCCCCCCCGTGCAAGGGCAGGGCACCTCGGGTGTCAGTCGTCAGTGTCGCATTGACACAACGGCATCACCGGGGCGTGGGTCCTCCCTGGCGCAGTGCGATGAGGGTAATTCGAGCCCCATTCGGTGTGTAGGTAGAAGGGGCGGAAGTTACTGATGGCGTCCAACTACGACGACGTTCTCGGACAGCTTCGCGCCGCTGGCCTTCTGGTCGACGCGCTCGAAGTCGGCCGCATGCGGCGGTGCCGCGTCGAGGGTGAGGGCAAAGAGCGCCGCGGCTGGTACATGCTGCACGAGGTACGCATGGACAGCGGCGCCGATCTGCTCGTGGGCAGCTTCGGTGTGTGGCGCGGCGCGGAGAACAACGCGACGAAGGTCGAGCTGCGGCACAACGAGCTGAGCAAGGACCAACGCGAGGCGCTGCGCAAGCGCCTGGCCGACGATCGGCGCCGCGCCGACCAGGCGCGCCAGGCCGAGGCAGACCGCGCGGCCGAGCGAGCCACCGCCGCCTGGCGCCAGTGCGTCGAGCAGGGCGACATCGACTACCTCCACCGCAAGGGGGTGGGGGCACACGGCGTGCGGTTCAGCCCGCAGGGCTCGATGGTGATCCCGATGGTGGATACCGCCGGCCGCATCCACGGGCTGCAGGTGATCCGCGCCAAGGCGCGCCGCGGCAGCGCGCTCGAAAAGGAATACTGGCCGCGCGGGCTGGTGGTGAAAGGGCACTTCCACCTGCTCGGCATGGTCACCGGCGCCGTGGTGCTGGTCGCCGAGGGCTATGCCACGGCCGCGAGCCTGCACGAAGCCACGGGCCTGCCGGTGGCGGTAGCGTTCGACGCGGGCAACCTGCAGCACGTCGCTGCCGAGCTGCACCGCCGCTACAAGCTCGCGAAGGTGCTCATCTGTGCCGACGACGATGACACGCAACGCTGCCGGCAGCAGCCGTGCCGTGAGAGAGTGTGGCTGCCGGATGGCCCGGGCTGCCCTCACTGCGGCTACGACCACGGCGCGGTGAATGCCGGCCTTACCGCGGCCAGCACTGCGGCCATGGCTGTCGGCGGCGCATGGGTCAAGCCCGAATGGGCGCACCCGGAACTGAGGCGCACCGACTGGCTGGAAAAAGGGCGCAAGCTCAACGACTTCAACGACCTGCACATGGCGGAAGGCCTGCACGTCGTTCGCGTGCAGATCGAGGCCCGCCTGCTGGCTCTCGGCTGGCGCACGCAACGCGCGAAGGCCGCGCCGACCGACACCCAGGGGGACGGGGCGCCAGCGCGCCTGGCACCCTTGCGCCCCATCGACTCGCTCGACGAACTGCTCGAGCGGTTCGCGCTGGTGTACGGGCAGGGTGGCACGGTGTTCGATCACCAAGAGCATGTTCTCGTGGCTCTGGGCGACATGCGCGATGCATGCCTTAGCCGCGACCTGCATCGCGCGTGGGCCGAGCACCCCGAGAAGCAGCTCGTGCGCGTGACCGAGGTGGGCTTCGATCCGGCCGAGACGGACCCGAACATCCATTGCAACCTGTGGGCCGGCTGGCCCACGGTGCCGAAGGCGGGTTCATGCGAGAACCTGCTGCAGCTTCTCCGGCACATGTGCGCCGACGACAGCCGGCCTGATGCACTCTTCAACTGGGTGTTGCGCTGGCTCGCCTATCCGCTGCAGCACCCAGGCGCGAAGATGAAAACCACGCTTGTGCTGCACGGCCCACAGGGCACCGGCAAGAACATGTTTTTCGAGGCAGTTATGGCGATTTACGGACGGTACGGCCGCGTGATCGATCAGAGCGCAATTGAAGACAAGTTCAACGACTGGGCCAGCCGAAAACTCTTTCTCATCGCGGATGAAGTTGTCGCACGTTCGGACCTGTACCACGTAAAAAACAAGCTGAAGGCGTTCATCACTGGCGAGTGGATTCGGATCAACCCGAAGAACATGGCGGCCTACGACGAACGCAACCACGTCAACATGGTGTTCCTCTCCAACGAGGCCATGCCCGTGGTGCTGGAGGATGACGACCGCCGCCACGCGGTGATCTGGACTCCCTCCAAACTCGCGCCCGACTTCTACCGCGGCCTGCTGCTGGAACTCGCCGAGGGCGGCTCGGCTGCGCTGCACGACTACCTGCTGCATCTAGACCTCGGCGAGTTCAACGAAGGCACCCTGCCTCCGATGACCGAGGCGAAGCGCGAGCTGATCGACTTGAGCAGAGACAGCCCCAGCCGCTTCTACGCGGCGTTCGAAGGCGGCGAGCTGGAGGGCTACCCCACCAAGGGCATGAAGCTGCTGAGCCCGGTCCTCCCGATGGACCTCTATGCGCTCTATGGCGTGTGGTGCCACCGCGTCGGCCTCAAACCGCTCAACCAGCCGAAGTTCTCCAATGCCCTGATGCGCAAGCACGGCGCGAAGACCTTGCCGAAGCGCTACGTGATCGGCGAGCGAAAGAAGGGGCCGGCCGGCGTCACCTTCCTGCCAGGTGGTCACGAGCTGCCCGCGGGGAAACCGGAGGCGGAATGGATCGGAGAGCGCGCCGTCGTCTTTCGCGATGCCCTCAAGGAATACCGGGAGGCCACAAATTGACCCGACACCACCAGTCCGTCTGCGGCAGTGAGGCATGTGAGCCATGCGTGAGGCATGCCGTGAGGCGTGAAAACTCAATGAAATCAACGGGTGTGAGGCATGTGAGGCACTTGCGGTTCACTCGTCCATGTGTGCGCATGCACAGGCGTGTGTGCGTGCGGGCGCGTGCATGCAGGCGCTTGGGTGCCTCACATGCCTCACATGCCTCACACGCCAATGCTGACAGGCACTTACGTGTTTTCGCATGCCCCACACCTCCCCCCACATGCCTCACGAAGAAAGAAGAGATGGGTGAAATCGTTAAAAGGGTGATTCGCTGCAACGAATCGAACGCGCCTGAGTTCCTGGCGATGGTCAACCGCTGGCCGGAGCTGAAGGCGCTGGTGCGTTCGCTCCGCGACGCTGGCCTGTTCCCCGGACTGCGCGGCCTGCAGGTCACGCTGACCGGCACGCACGCAGGGGTGTCGGAGGGCTTGGCCTCCGTCGGCGGCGATGGCGGATCGAAGAAGGGAGGCGTCAATGCGGGTTGAACTCAGACTCGATGGTCTTGGCGAGGTGCGGGAAACGCTGGCGAAGCTGAGCGGCAAGCAGGCGCGCACCGCCTACGCGGCCGCGCTCAACGATGCGGGCTTTCAGGTCCGGCGAGCGATGCGCAACGAAATCAGCAGCGTGTTCGACCGGCCAACGCCCTACGTCGTGAACAGCGTGTTCGTGCGCCAGGCAACCGCCGAACGGTTGAGCGTGGCGATCGAGCCGACCTACTACGGCGGCAAGGGCATCGACCCGCAGCAGATCCTTCAGGCACAGGAGTTCGGTGGCGCAAGACGCGACAAGCGCAGCGAGGTGGCGCTGCGCCGCGCGGGCATCCTGCCGGCCGGCTTCCAGACGGCCATCCCGCGAGTGCCGTTCCCGGGCAGTGATGACGCCCGCGGCAATTTGCGCGGCTCGTTCCTCGTGCAGCTCATCGCGTACTTCCAAGCCTTCGGCGAGCAGGGCTACAGCGCCAATATGACGGCGAGGCGCCGGGCAACCCTGCACCGCGGCACGAAGAGGCAAACCGGGCGGCGCTACTTCGTGGCGTATGGCCGACTTCGCAGCGGCCCTACGGCCCATCTGTCGCCCGGTATCTGGGCTGCCCAAGGCACCCATGGCGTCGATCTGCGTCCGGTGCTGATGTTCGTGCGCATCGGGGCCTATCGCTCGCGTCTGAGCATGGAGTCCATCGCGGAAAGGTCCGGTGTCGACGAGTACCTGCAGCGCCGCTTGCGCTTCCGCATTCGTCAGGTGGCCGGGGAGTGAGCATGGCCGATTCCAACGTGATGACCATCCCCGAGTTCTCGGCGCACCTGGGCTACGGCAGGACCTATGCCTACCAGCTTCGCGATGAAGGCCGGCTCGTGATGACCGAAGACGGAAAGCGTGTGCTGGTCGCGGAGAGCATCGCACGCATTGAAGCAACCAAAGACCCGGCCCGCCAGGGCGTTGCCGCGCGTCACGCGGCACAGCGTGGCGGCAGGCCCGTTGCGCCGGCGGCTGCACCGATCGCTCCGCCAGATGGCGCCAGCGATGGCGATGTGCCGCTTGAGACGCCGGCCCCGCCGGGCACGCCTGCCTTCAACTTCCAGGTGGCGAAGGCGAAGCGCGAGCACTTCGCCGCGCTCGAGGCCGAGGCGGCGTACCGCGCGCGAATGAAGGAAGTGCTCGAGGCCGCGGAGGTGCGCGCAGCGCTGGTCGAAACCATGACCATCCTGCGCACCTCGATTGAAGGCATTGCCCATCGCCTAGCGCCCGCCCTCGCTGCCGAAGTGGACGAAGGCGAGGTCCGTGCATTGCTCGACGCCGAGATTCGCCACGCCTTGAGCACGGCTGCTGAGAGCCTTGCGAAGGTCGGGAGGTAGGCCGCATGGAAGTACAAGACCTCTACCAGGCCGCCTCGCGCGCCATCCAGCCCCGCAAGCCCATGACCGTCTCGGAGTGGGCGGACCAGAACCGCATCTTGAGCAGCAAGAGCAGCGCGTTGCCGGGCAAGTGGGTCACCGCGCGCAACCCGATGCTGCGCGAGCCGATGGACTGCATGAGCGCCAGCAGCCCGGTGCGCGAGATGGTGGTGATTCTTCCCATCCAGTTTGGCAAGAGCGAAATCGAAACCAACGTCCTCGGATACACCATGTGCGAGGACCCGTGCCCGATCATGGTGGTGCTGCCCGGCGAGGTGTCGCTCGACAAGTTCATCAATCAGAAGATGAACCCGCTTCTGGAAGACACGCCCGCCTGCGAAGAAGCGCTCACGACAACGGCTTCTCGCAACTCGAGCAACACACGCGGTTTCAAGGACTTCGCCGGCGGGCAGCTCTACCTCGAGCACGCCGGCAACGACAAGCGGATCAAGGGCACCACGGCGAAGCTGCTGCTCGTGGATGAGTTCGACAGCGTGGCGTCGAGCCTGCCCACGGGCGACGACCCGGATGCCATGATGGACGGGCGCACCAGCGCCTTCCCGGCCACGTCGAAGCGCGCCTCGGTCGGGACGCCGCAGATCGTGGGCCTCTCACGTCTGGAGGCGAAGTACGAGGATTCCGACCAGCGTCAGTATCACGTTCCCTGCCCTCACTGCGACCACCGGTTCCCGCTGACGTGGGAGAGCTTCACCTGGGCCGTTGGTGTGGACGGCAAGGTGACGCGCGCATGGGTGACCTGCCCGGAATGCGGCGCAGACATCGATGAGCACCACAAGGATCGCATGGTTGATGCCGGGCATTGGGTGCCCCGGCACCCGCACCGGAAACTGCGGGGGTATCGGGCGAACTTCCTCTACTACCGCTTCGCCCTCGGGCCCCGTTGGGCGCAGATGGCGCAGGCGTGGCTCGACGCTCAGGGCGACCTCGCGAAGCTGAAGACCTTCGTCAACGATAGGCGCGCCGAGGCGTGGGAAGACCCGGCCATGCGCGCCGTGAAGCACAACGCCATCGCGGACCGCGCCGAGCCCTACCGGCTGCGCCATGCCCCCTTGGGCGTCGTCATCGTCACCGCTGGCGTCGACACGCAGGACAACCGCTTGGCCGTGCAGATCGTCGGTTGGGGAAAGGGGATGGCCTTCTGGGTGCTGGACTACATCGAACTCATGGGCGACCCTGCGGATGATGCGGTGTGGGTCAGTCTTACCGAGTTGCTCAACCAGCCCATCGCTCATGACTGCGGCGCCACGCTCCGCGTTGAGGCCGTTGCGATCGACATGGGCGGCCACCGCACCGAGGCCGTCAAAAACTATGTGCGCCAGCGGCTCACGCGCCGTCCGATGGCGATCTACGGCGCCGTGCACAACAACGCACCGGTGCTCGGGAAGGGAAAGATGGCGGATGTTGACTGGCGCGGCCGGAACGATAAGCGGGGTGTGATGACGCATCAGGTCGGCACGGTAGCGATCAAGCACTGGCTGTTCGGTCGCCTGTCCACCGACGCCGATCGCGCGGCCGACCAGCGGCTGACCCACTTCAGCGATGAGCTCGACGCAAGCTACTTCACCGGCTTGGTGAGCGAGACCTACAACCCGGGCAAGAATCGATTCGAGAAGCGCCGCGGTGCACGCAACGAACCGCTCGACACCTGGGACTACGCCTACGCGGCGACCCACCATCAGGAACTACGGCTGCACCGCTGGAGCGGCGCAGACTGGCAACGCGCCGCCGAGCGGCTTCTGGCCCGAGCCGGCACCGCCGATCACTCCGCGGCACGGACAGGTACGCCTGCTAGCCCAGGCAAGCCTTCGCCGGCGCCGCGCCGCGCGGCGGCACCTGCGCCCTCATCCTTTGCTTCAGAAGATTGGAGTTCGCGCCTGTGACGGAACTACCCTTTGTCATGTCCCCTGGGCAAACCGAAGACGCTGCCGTTCAACTTGAGCACGACATCATCGGCATCGTGCGCGAGGAAATCGGCATGCACGAGCAGATGGCAACAGTATTTGCTCAGGCACTGGTGCGCGGCTTGCGGCGTCGTCTTGGCGGGCAAGAAATCTACATCCCGGCGGCAAGCAAGGGCGAACGAGACGCCGCGATCCGGCGCGACTTTAATGGAGCGAATATCGAGCACCTGATGCGCCGTCATGGACTCAGCCGTACTCGCATTTATGAAATTCTTGCGCCCGCCTCTCGAACGCGGGCACGATAGAGGCTGCAAATCCACTACTCATTGAGTTCAATGCCAACTTCGCTTCACCCCTCGCTGAGATCACGTATCCATTCAATCCTCAAGACAGCACTCGAGCGCGAATCCTTCTCGTTCGGTGACTTGGACCACGATGAGCTTCGAACAGGGGTGCGGGACTTTCTAAAGGCATTGCCGGCAGACGCGCGCGAGCAGTTCATTCGGGCAGCTGGTGAGGACGGATTAACTTCGCTGATGGGCAGTCTGCTCAATGAGAAATTCGGCGAAGCGATTGATAGAAACTTCGAGGGCTATCTGAGAGATTTGCCGGGTTTCGATCCCCACGAGTTGGCGGAAGAATTTCTGAAATTCTTCGAATCACTCCCAAAGAAGTACTGTGTAACGTTTGCATTTCCGAGATTCATGGCAAATGCAATGTTCAAGGGAGGCATTCCCGCATACGTTGGAGAAAATTTCGCGCTCGTGGGCTCATGGCATGAAGAGCGACAAAACTTTCCTCTCGTTGAGCGCACTCATCATTCGGTGCATGACGTAGGTCTTACGGAAAATGACGTTGTGATAATCGATACCTACTATGTGCATCTGCACATATTCGTTCATGGCATCGTCAAGGAGGGCGTTCAAACCGAAACCCCGGCCATGGCTGTCCAAGTACTACGTTCATTTTTTGGACAGTGTATCGCCGCGAAAGTTTTTTCCAACGCGGGATATGGCCACGGCCCCTACTATCCAGAGCTGAGAATTTTTGGAGACTCCTCTGCAGGAGCGGGTTTGGTTAGCAAATTTTCCTTGGCTTCAAATGATGTGGATTATCTGCGGCAGCTAAGGGTGCCGAAAGATTTCGGAGGAATCGAGAATTTCACAAGAGTTCTTGAGTTGGTAGACGGGAAACACCGATCCGCAAATTTGAATTTGGCAGCGAAATGGTATTTCGAAGGATTGACCAATCCCGATGAAGTAATGTCTTTCATGCAGCTGGCAATTGTCGTGGAAATACTTCTGGGTGGCGACAAGGCAGAGGATATAGGGTTAACTGAAGTTTTGGCGAATCGTGCCGCCTATATGTTGGCGACTTCATCCGAAGATAGAAGTGCAAGAATCGAATTTTTTAGAAAGATATACAAAACACGCTCAAAGATTGTGCACAATGGAATTAGCGGGTTGGGATTAGAGGAGAGAAAGCAGTTGAAAATTCTTCGATCACTCTGTGCTGAGGTGTTGAATAAAGAGGGCCTGCTGCATGAAGCATCGACGCGTCGGAATACCCCGGTAGAGCCTTTTTAGTCCGCTTTCCTCCCTAGAAACCGGACTGTGCTCTCGTTACGGTTGGCGAATGAGCACCGCCACCGACATGCTTGCGGCCTACCTGGCCGCGGAATCCGCCATCCTCCTCGGCAAGACCATCGCCTTCCAAGGGCGCACGGTCGGCTATGAAAACCTCGCAGAGATTCGCAAGGGCCGCGCCGAATGGGAGCGCCGCGTCGCCGCAGAGCGCAACGGCGGTGCGGTCTTCGGCGGCATGTCGTTCTCGGTCGCACGATTCGACGGAGAGCCGCAATGAACCTCATTGACCGAATCGTCGGAGCCTTCGATCCGATGAAGGGCCTGCAGCGTGCCCAGGCGCGCCGCGCCCTCGCGCTCTACGAGGGCGCCAAGCCCAGCAAGCAGCGCCGGCCGCGCACCGACAACAGCAGTCCTGACACGCTGGTCGGCGGCGGCGCTGCGGCGCTGCGTGCGCATGCGCGCTACCTCGAGCGCAACCACGACCTTTCGCGCGGCGCGCTGCGCGTGCTGGTCAACAACGTGGTGGGCCCGGCCGGCATTGCCATCGAGCCGCAACCGCGCCGCGCCGACGGTTCCATCCACACCGAGTACGCCACCGCACTGCGCATCGCCTTCCGGGACTGGCAGCGCGCGCCCGAGGTCACGAAGCGATACCGCTGGCCGCTGGCCCAGCGCCTGATGGCCTACACCTGGCTGCGCGATGGCGAGTGTATGGCGCAGGAGCTATTCGGCCCTACGCAGTTTCTAAACCATGGCACGCGCGTGCCGTACTCGCTGGAGATCGTCGAGCCCGATTTCGTGCCGCTCGACTATGACGACCTCAGCCGCAACACACGTCAGGGCATCCAGTGCAACACCTGGGGCGAGGCAACGGGCTTCTGGTTCTACAAGGGTGACCCGCGCGACGGGCAGGTCCGCACCGACAGCAGCGGCCTGAAGTTCGTGCCGGCCGATCGCGTGCTGCACCTCGCGATGCTCGACCGGTTGCATCAGCGCCGAGGCGTGTCCGAGTTCGCGAGCGTCATCACGCGCATCGAAGACCTCAAGGACTACGAGGAAAGCGAGCGCATCGCTGCGAAGGTGGCGGCGTCGCTCACGGCTTATGTGAAGCGAAGCGCGGAAGCGGGGTATGCGCCGGACATGATGCCCGAGGCCCGCAAGGACGAACATGGCAACCCGCTGCCTCGCGATCTTCGGATGCAGCCTGGCATGATCCTCGACTCGCTGCTGGTCGGCGAGGAAATCGGCCTCATCGACAGCAACCGTCCGAACCCCAATCTGGTCGGATGGCGCTCCGGTCAACTGCGAGCGTTCGCTGCAGGTATCGGAGCGAGCTATTCGAGCGTCAGCCGCGACTACGACGGCACCTACAGCGCGCAGCGCCAGGAGCTCGTCGAGCAGTGGGTGCACTACGCCGTGCTTGCGGATGAATTCGTGGGCATGTGCGTGCAGCCGGTGTGGGAGCGCTTCGTGCAGGTTGCCGCACTCAGCGGCGTTGTGCCCATGCCGCCGGACGTGCAGCCCGGGACCCACGACGACGCGATGTTCATCGCGCAGAGCATGCCGTGGATCGACCCGGTCAAGGAAGCCGTAGCGTGGGAGAAGCTGGTGCAGGCCGGCTTCGCGAGCGAGATGGAGGTAATCCGCAAGCGCGGCGCCAACCCCAGCGATGTCATCGAGCAGGCCGATGCCTTTCGCAGAGAAGCGGAGCGGCGAGGGTTGATCTTCAGCAGCAACGCTGCGACGAAGGCCGCACCGCTGGCGGCCGCTGTGCCTGCGCCGGATGACGAAGCACCGCCGCGCGATCCCGAGGAAGACACCGCGCCCGGCAAATAGTCCGGTTTCTTGGGTAGAAACCGGACACCCAATTTTGGAGACTGAAGGCCTTCGCATCGAAGCCTTCAGTCCATGAGCAAAGCCCAATCCACCTGGTACGCCATCCGTCGAAAGACGGCCATCGCCGCCGCTGCTGTGGGCGTTGCCGCGGCCGCCGAAATCTTCATCTACGGCGACATCGGCGAGAGCTGGTGGAACGAGACGGTGACGGCCGCCGACTTCGTGCGCGAGCTCAACGCGCTCGATGTGGATGCGATCAGCGTGCGCATCAACAGCATCGGGGGCAGCGTGCCCGATGGCCTCGCGATCTTCAACGCGATGCGCCGGCACAAGGCAACCATCACCACCGAGGTCGACGGCATGGCGTTCTCGATCGCCAGCCTCATCGCCATGGGCGGTGACAAGGTCCACATGGCGAGCAACGCCATGCTCATGATCCACGCGCCGTGGACCTACGCTGCCGGCAACAGCGCCGAGCTGCGCGAGCTGGCCGACCAGCTCGACACCTGGGCCGCGGCGATGTCCACCAGCTACGCCATGAAGACCGGCGACCAGCCCGCCATGCTCGCGCTGCTCACCGACGGCAAGGACCACTACTACACCGCCGAGGAAGCCCTCGCCGAGAAGTTCATCGACGCAGTGACCGACGCCATGCCCGTGGCCGCCAGCGCGGCCCGGGACCTTCCCCTTTCCCGTTACCGCTCGCTTCCTGCAGCCCTGCAGGAGGCGGGTAATCCAGCGGCCGCGGCCGCACCTTCCGCTGATGAGGACTCCATGAAGAAATTCCGTACCCACGTGCTGCTGTCGGCCATTGGCGCCGCCGGTGCCGCTGCGGCCGGTGGCGGAAGCGCCGCCGCGCCCGCGCCTGCGCCGGCCGTCGCCGCGGCTCCTGCGGCACCCGATGCCGCTGCCGTGCTCGCCGCCGACAAGCAGCGCCGCGAGGCGATCCGCGCGAGCTTCGCACCCTTCGCTGCACAGGCCGGCGTGGCCGAACTGCAGCGTGTTTGCGAAGACGATCACCAGATCACCGTCGAGGCTGCCGGCCAGCGCCTGCTCGCCCACATGGCGAAGGGCCAGGAGCCGATCGCTGGCTCGCACGTCACCACCGTCGAGGACGAGAAGGACAAGCAGCGCGGGGCCACCACGCAGGCGCTGCTCGCCCGCGCCGGCCTCGCGAAGGCCGAGGGCGCCAACCCGTTCCGCGGCTTCACGCTGAGCGAGCTGGCTCGTGCGAGCCTGACCCGCGCCGGTCTGCGCACCGAAGGCATGGACAAGCTCACCTTCATCGGTGCTGCCTTCACCCACAGCACCAGCGACTTCCCCGGCCTGCTCGCCAACGTGGCGAGCAAGTCGATGCTCAAGGGCTACGAGGAAGCCGAGGAAACGTTCCAGCTCTGGACGCGCGCCGGCACGCTGTCCGACTTCAAGCCGGGCAAGCGCGTGGACCTCAACATGTTCCCGAGCCTGCGCGAGGTGAAGGAGGGCGCCGAGTACAAGTACGTGACCACCGGCGAGCGCGGTGCGACCGTGGTGCTGGCCACCTACGGCGAACTGTTCAGCATCACCCGCCAGGCCATCATCAACGACGACCTCGACGCCTTCACCCGTGTTCCGCGCCTGATGGGCCGCGCGGCGATCCGCACGATCGGTGACCTGGTCTACGCGATCCTGACCGCCAACCCGGCGATGGCGGACGGCACCCCGCTGTTCCACGCCGACCACAAGAACCTGCTGGCCGGCGCCGGGATCACCACCGCCAGCGTGGACGCGATGCAGTCCGCCATGGCGGTGCAGAAGATCGGCCAGTCGGTCCTCAACCTGAACCTCAAGCACCTCATCGTGCCGCGCGCCCTCAAGGGTGCCGCGAACGTGGTGCGTTCGAGCGAGTTCGAGGTCGGCGCCAGCTCGCGCAACAACACCACGCCCAACAGCGTGCGCGACAGCTTCGAAGTCATCTCGGACGCTCGCCTGGACGCGGCATCGACCACCGCCTGGTACGGCGCTGCCGACGGCAACGTCAACGACACCATCGAGGTGAATTATCTCGACGGCAACAGCCAGCCCTACCTCGAGCAGCGCCAGGGCTGGAACGTCGACGGCACCGAGTTCAAGGTGCGCATCGATGCCGGCGTGTCGCCGCTGGACTTCCGCACGCTGGCGAAGAACCCGGGCCAGTGATGCCGCGGCCGGGGCGTGATGCCCCGGCTTCCGAACCCCTCAATTCCAAGGAACTGTCATGAAAAACTTCATCCAGCCCGGCGACGTGCTCGACTACACCGCGAGCGCGAACGTGGCTGCTGGCGCCGTGGTGGTGATGGGCGCTCGCGTCGGCATCGCTGTAGTGGACATCGCGGCGGGCGAATCCGGCCCGGTGCGCGTCAAGGGCGTGGTCGAGCTGGCGAAGCTCAGCACCGACGCGATCGCGCAGGGCGCGCTCGTGTACTGGGACGCCGACGACTTCCGCCTGACCACTACGGCATCCGGCAACACTCTGGCGGGCTATGCCGCCAAGGCCGCTGCCGCGAGCACCACCACGGCCTGGCTGCACCTGAACGCCTGACGCCATGCCCACGCCGTTCGCCGACCTCGAAGCCCGCGTCAACAGCGCGGTGCTCGACCGCCTCTGCAACGCAGTGGCGGTGGTGGGCGGCGTGGATGTGCCGGTCATCTTCGAGAAGCCCTATGCCGCACCGTTCGGCGGCGAAGCCGACGCGACGGCGCCCGAGTGCACGGGACCCTCGACTGGCCTCGGCGCGCTGGAGCGTGGCGACTCGCTGACCATCGACGGCGTGGCCTACGAGGTAATCACCGCAGAGCCTGACGGCGCGGGCTTCGTGCGCCTCGTTCTCGGGAGCGCTTGACCATGCTGGCACTGGAACCTGTCGTCGTCGAGCGGCTGCGCAGCGACTTGGCCTCGGGCTGGAAGGTCATGGGCTTCGCCAGCGACACCGGGCGCCGGGACGGCTGGCCGCTCGCCTCGGTGTCGTTCGTCGACGGCAACGTGGCGGACAGCAAGACGGGCGCAGCGGCCGTTCAGGCCGCCTGGCGCGTCACGCTGATCGCCAAGCGTGGCGACGAGGCAGCGGCACAGATCGATACCGCGTTCGCCGCCGTGATGGCCTCGCTGCACAACTGGGCGCCGCCCGGCGAGATCGGCGGACGCCGGTGGGAGCGTCTGCGCCTGCTGCAGGTCACGCCCCCGCAGTACCCGGAAGACGGCCTTGTCGGCCTCGACCTCACCTTCACCACTCAGGCCCGCTACGACGGGCAGGACTGACTTTCGATCCTTCAGGAGCTTGAACATGGGCCTGGTCTACGAGAAAAACCAATACGCGATCCCGCGCGGTCGCGCCTTCTTCGATCCCTTCGACGCCAACGGCAACCTCACGGGCGAGATCGCCATGGGAAACTGCCCCGGCATCAACCTGTCCATCGAGACCGAAAAGGCCGAGCACTTCAGTTCGGAGAAGGGCCTTCGCGAGAAGGACGAATCGCTGGTCGTGCAGGTCAACCGCACCGGCCAAGTCACCTGCGACAACTTCAGCTCGGCCAACTTCGCGCTGTGGCTGTCGGGCACGCGCACCGCCGTCAACCAGGTAGCGACGCCGGTGACCGGCGAGGTTCGTGCCGTCGCCAAGGGCCGCTTCTACCAGCTCGGCGCCACGCCGGCGAATCCGCTCGGCGTGCGCGACGTGACGGCAGTGACGGTCAAGAGCTCGGACGGCACGACCACCTACGTCGCGGGTGAAGACTACAACGTCGACCTCGAAACGGGCCGCGTGCAGATCCTTGCCGATGGCGACATCGCCGCGGGCAACGTGCAGTTCGGCTACACGCCCGTCGCCGGCAGCTACGAGACGGTCCGTTCGGGCGCCACCGCCGAAATCCAGGGCGCGTTGCGCATCGTCTCGGACAACGCCTCGGGCAGCAACCGCGACTTCTACATGCCGAAGGTCACGCTGACCCCTACGGGCGACCTGCCCATCATCGCCGAGGGTACCGAGTTCGTGCAGATGCAGTTCGGCCTCGAGGTGCTCAAGTCCGCCAACGCAGAGGCGATCTACGCGGACGGCCGCCCCGTCGCCGTCTAAGCCCATGCGCCCGCCCGCCGCCTTCGGGGTGGCGGGCAGTGGCGACGCATGGGGCTTCCCGCGAGGCCTCATGCGCCGCCATCGTCGGTGCCGCCGGCACCCGTCCAACTGAACGAGTGAACCCGTGGTCTTCAAGCCGATTCAAATCCTGATCAACGCCAAGGATGAAGCGTCCGCGGTGTTCGACAAGCTGCAGACGAAGGTCGCGGCCGTGGGCGCGGCCATCCTCGGCTACTTCAGCGTGAAGGCCTTCGCCGGCGTGGTGAAGGGCGCGGCAGACCTCGAACAAGCCTTGTCGCGGGTGCAGGCCGCAACGGGCGCGACGGCCGCCGAGATGGTCCAGCTACGCAAGACGGCTGAGGACGCAGGCGCCAACAGCCAGTTTTCTGCGGTTCAGGCGGCTGGAGCCTTGGAGAACCTTGCCAAGGCTGGCCTGAGCGCGGGCGATGCGATCAAGACGCTGCCCGCCGTGATGAACCTGGCCGCGACTGGCGACATCGACCTGGCGACCTCGGCTGAGTACGTCACCAAGGCCATCAACGGCCTCGGGCTGTCGTTCAACGACGCAGGGCGCGTGGCCGACGTGCTGGCGAAGGGGGCCAACGCCACCAACACCAGCGTGACGGGTTTGGCCCAAGCGCTGAGCTACGCCGCGCCGCTGGCCAACACGCTCGGCCTGAGCCTCGAGCAGACGGTGGCCATCATCGGCAAGTTCGCCGACGCAGGCATCGACGCGAGCCGCGCCGGTACCGCGCTGAACTCCATCATGGCGCAGTTCAGCGACCCCGCCAGCAAGTTCCGCACGGAGCTGGCCGCCGCGGGCATCACCACGGTCAACTTCAACGAAGCGCTGCATCAGCTCGCCAAGGGCGGGCCAGGGGCCGAGCGGGCCATCAATGCGGTCGGCACCGAGGCCGGGCCCGCGCTGCGAGCGCTCCTGAATCAGGGCATCGGCAAGCTCGACGAGCTCACGAAGAGTCTGAACAGCGCAGAGGGGAGCGCTGCCGCCACCGCCAAGGTGATGCAGGACAACCTGAAGAAGTCGGTGGATGCGCTCGGCAATGCATGGGAGTACTTCACCAACGCCCTGGGCACGCCGGTCCTTCCTGTCATCACCCAGGCGGTGCGTGACCTTTCTGCATCCCTCAAGTCGCTGGTGGCAGACGGCACAGCGAAGAAGGTAGGCGATGCGCTCGCGGCCGGCTTCCAGTCGGCGATCGCATGGGCGAAGAACTTCGCCGCGAGCTTTGACCTGCAGGCACTCATCGCGCGGCTGCAGGCCTTCGCCGCACAGGCTCAGAGCACCTTCGACCAGGTCGGCAGGTACGCCACCAACGCGGGCAACGTCGTCCAGACGGCATGGGGCGTCATGGCAGCCGGCACCAACGCCGTGCTCACGGCCATCTACGGTATCGGCGCGGCTTTCGCCACCACGGCCGAGTACGTCATGACGGGCGTGGCGAAGCTGCGGGATGGCCTGGCTTCCGTGACCTTTGGCACGCTCTCGGAGAGCTTCAAGCTCGCGGCCGAGGACGCCCGCCTTGCAGCGCAGGCCTTCGCGGATACCGCGCAGGCCATGGGCACCAAGGCCAACGAGTCGTTGCAGGCCACGGCGGACGCCGCGCAGCTCGCGCGCGACGGCTTTATGGGCATCGCCAACGCGATGAACGAGGCAGGTGTTGCGAGCGAGGGGGCCTCGAAAGCCATCGGTGGCATGGCGACGCAACTGCAGGCGGCAGCGCAGGCGAACGCGGACGCCGCGGAGAAGACGCGCGCTGCCACGGCAGCGCATCAGGAACAGGCTGAGAAGGCCGAGAAGGCACGTACTGCGCAAGCTGCCTTGCGCGCCGAATACGCGCAGGCGCTTTCCACGGGAAACGTTCAGCGTGCGGCCGAGGTCATGGGCGAGCTGCGCAAGGCCACGGACGCAGCAGCAGCAGCAGCCGACAACAACGCCCGCAAGCAGAAAGAGCAAGCGCAGGCCATTCAAGACGCGTTTGTACGAGTTGGCGTCAAGACGAAAGAGGCCCTGCGCGATGCGGCCGAGGTCGCGAGGCAGGACTTCGAAACCATCCGGGACAGCGGCAAGGCAACAGCCGACGTGATTGCAGAAGCGTGGTCCAAAGCTGCACAAGCCGCCATCGATGCGAATGAAGGGGTGGTGCCGGGCTGGGTGCAGGCGCAAGCCGCATCGAAAGGCTATGCGGTGCAGGTCGACGAAGCTGGCAAGGCCACGCTGAAGCTGGTGCAGACCTCGGCCGCCCTGCGGGGGCTGGTCAGCGGCTTCGAGGGCGCGGCAAAGGCCGCGCAGAACTATGGGCAGGTCCTCGGCGGATTGCGTGCCCCCTCGGGGTATGGGGCGCCAGGCGGCGGTGGCAGTGACCTGGGCTTCGGCGGGGCGAATCCTGTGCGTGGCGGCAGGCTGCCAAATGGCACATACCTGCGGCCTGAAGACCAGCTCGGGATCATCGATCCCTCCCAGAAGATCAAGCCGACGCAGGTCAGCGGCGAGATGCGCGGCGCAGGCACCGACCTGGGAACTCGCACGGGGATCGCAGCGTTTCTCAAGGCGGCCGGTGTTGATGATGACGCGATCGCGCGAAAGATCGCGAATGAGTTCGCCGACTCTAAGGGTGACATCCCGTTCTTTAACAACCCGGGTCAGAAGAAATACGCGGATGGGGGAACACTGAGTCAAGCGGTGTTGAAAGCGGCCGAGCAGTACACCTTCGGAGGTCGCGACGGCAAGGCGCAGCAACCGTCCACCATTCCTCGACCAGAGTCGACCAGAACGGTCAACCTGCAGCTCCAGCTCAACGGCCGCGACTATGGCCGCGTGAACACCGACGCCGCCGGTGCCGACGCCATCGAGGGCCTGCTCGCGCAGCTCGGCGCCGCGCGCGGCACGTCATCCCTCCGCCCCGGAGCCTGACATGGCCGCACCGAAGTTTCACACCCTCGGCGGGCTGCAGATTCCGCGCGGCATGGTCTGGGTCGATGAGTTCGCTTGGAACGCCGTCGAGAAGAGCCTCGGCTACTCGGTCACTGGCGCCGCGCTCATTGATGCCGCGGTGCGCCTGGCCGGCCAGCCGATCACGCTGCAGGGCGAGGTCGAGGCCGGATGGATCAAGCGCGGTGCGCTCAAGGCCCTGAAGGCGCTCAACGAGGCGAACGCGGTCGGCGAACACGACCTCGTGTTGGCCGATGGCCGCGCCTTCACGGTGCAGTTCGCGCCCGGCGTGGCCGTCGAGGGCAAGCCGCTGGCGCGCCCCGAGCTGCCGGCCGAGGACTACCCCTACATCGCCACCGTGCGCCTCATCACCGTCACACCGTCTGACCAATGACTATTCTCGAATCCGATATCAAGCTCGTCACCACGCAGGTGATGGATGACGTTCCCGAGGGCGGCGGCGCGCCTACCTCGAAGGTCATCGAAGACGGCAAGAGCAATGCCATCTTCAAAGACATCTCGGCGGTGGACCGCGCTCGCGGCGATTCGTCCATCATGAAGATCGCAGCGACAGTCCAAACGCTGAACACCGATACCGCGCTCGGTGGACTGGTCATCATCGCGCGTCCGCCGGCTGACCCGAACGTGAGCGCGGCGCTCTTCTATACCGGCGACTTCTTCGACCGCCGCGCGAGCATCCAGAACCGCATCGAGGCGTACACCGCCCCCGGCGAAGAGTTCAACGGCTACATGCTGTCGAACCACGTTCAGGGGCAGCGCTCGCTTCAAATCTTTCAGCGCCCCGGCGCCACGCCGCCCAACATCAACGGCACGCTGCAGATCAGCGGCGGCGGCAAGACGGAATACGTGCGCGTGTCCGATGTCTCGGTGGAACAGCGCACCTACAGCTACAGCACCGGCGGCACCTTCGTGGACTACGCCGCGCAGGTCTGCGTCTGCGAGCTGCTGGACGGCTTGAAGAACGATTACGCCGGCTCGCCCGCAAGCCGCCTGTTCGAACGCTCCGCAGTAGGCGCGGCGATCAATCGGATGCTCGTGGCGAACGCCGCCAAGTTCTACGGCATCGCGAAGCTCGCGGCGCCCGTGAGCACCGGCGACCTGTCCGCCAAGGTGAACACCATCAGCACGCAGCTCGTGCCGAGCGCGACGACTGAAATCCCGCTCGTGGACATGTCGGCCGCCGGCTCTTCGACCTCGCTTGTCGCCTCTGGCTCCGGCACCGTGACGCTGAATACCGGCGTAGTGTTCGGCCCGAATTCCATCATCACCTTCGGCAATCCCGCCTACCCGGGCTCTCTGTCGGTGGCGACCTCGGCGGGTACGCTGACCGACGACGGCGGACGGCTGAAGCTCGGCGCGCTGACCGTGGGCAGCGTGAACTATGCCGGCGGCGCGATGACCCTCGCCAGCGATGCGCCCGCCATCACCGGAAACAAGGCGATCACCTTCCGCCCGGCGGGCGCGCCTATCGAGCTGGCCGACTCGACATCCATCGCGGTGACGCTGGAAAGCCGCCGCATCAACTACCCGTTGACGATCCTGCCTCCGCCGGCGCCTGGCTCGCTGCGCGTGGCCTACCGCGCCGGCGGCAACTGGTACGAGCTGGCCGACGATGGCGGCGGGCGCCTGGCGGGCACGGATTCGAGCATCGGCAGCGGCACGGTGGATTTCGTGACGGGCACGGCCCTGCCGACGCTGGGAAGCCTGCCCGACGTGGGCAGCGAAGTGATCTTCACCTGGGCGGCAAAGGCGAACTACAAGGACCGCAGCGGCACGCTCACGGCGGCCGTGTCGATCATGCTGGCGCTGGACAACCAGGCGGCGCAGGCCGGCACCGTGTCGGTGGACTGGAACGACGGCACCGACCGGCACGCCAGCGACAACGGCAGCGGCCTGCTCACGGGCGACGCCACCGGCCCGGTGTCCTATGCGTCGAGCACCATCGAGCTGCGCCCCAACGCCTTGCCGGCCTCGGCCGTGGCCTTCACGGTCAGCTACAGCCACGGCGACCCGGAGACGAAGAACTTTCCGGCGCCGGCGCGCGACTTGGACGGCGCCATCACGCTCAACCTCGGCAAGACCAACATCGCGCCGCGCTCGGTCGCGCTCGACTGGAATCTGATCCTGCAGTCCACCAACGGCGTACCGGCCGATCAGTGGGTGCCGCAGAACTTCGCGGCGACGAAGACCGTCACCGACAACGGCGCCGGCAAGCTGGTGGATGGCCTGGGCGTGGAGTTCGGCACCATCGTTTATTCGACCGGCATCGCCAAGCTCTACCCCGAGGCCGTCGTGAGCGTGCCCGTGCCGCAATGGGCCGTCAGCCCTCAGGGCGTGCTCGGCACCGTGCTCTCGCCGAACCTGCCGGGCTTCTACCGCAACACCCTCACGGGCTACACCTACGCGAACCTCAACGCCTCGCTGCCGACCGACTCGACGGCGCTCGTGTCGGTGCGCTTCCGCGTGGCCGGCGCCGGGATCACGAAGAGCCAGACCTTCAACGCGCCAAAGCTCTTCATCAAGCTGCTGCCGTACGCCAGCGAGAAGGGCGTGCCCGGCGCAATCAACTTCACGTTCGGCGGCAAGACCTACTTCGACCGGGCCGGATCGCTCTACACCGACCTCGACCCGGCCACCGGCGCCGGCTCGCTGGCCGGAACCTACGACTACGCGACCAACACCGCCGCGCTCACGACCTGGCCGGCCTCGGCCTCGACCTCGGTCGTCGTGAACAGCCTGCTCACGTCGCTGGACAGTCAGCCGGTCGAATACGTCGTCTTCCGCACGCCCGTGGCGCCCGTCAGCCCGAACAGCCTGCAGCTCCTGGCGACGAAGCTCAACGGCGGCACGATCAACGTCACCGCCGATGCCTCGGGCTTCATCAACGGCACGAACGTGCACGGCACCTTCGACGCATCGACGGGCGTCGGCAAAGTCCGCTTCGGCGACTGGGTGACGGCCGCCGGCAACGAGGGTGCCATCTGGTATTCGCCCGATGCGGTCGGCAGCGACGGCAAGATTTGGAAGCCGGTCCCGGTCTTCGCGAGCACCATCCGATACAACGCCGTGGCCTACACAACGTTGCCCGTCGATGCGACCCTGCTCGGCCTTGACCCGGTGCGCCTGCCCTCGGATGGCCGCGTGCCGATCTTCCGCAAGGG
The DNA here is from genome assembly GCF_014195185.1 of Variovorax atrisoli. Classification (NCBI taxonomy): domain Bacteria; kingdom Pseudomonadati; phylum Pseudomonadota; class Betaproteobacteria; order Burkholderiales; family Comamonadaceae; genus Variovorax; species Variovorax atrisoli. Next base: position 266,575 of record NZ_JACIBG010000009.1, read on the forward strand.
TGAGCTCGTCGTCATCCATAACACCAGGCGCATGCCGGCGGCCGTGGTGTCGAACGGCCAGACCCTCGATGTCGGCCGCGTGCGCCTCTCGCGCGTGCGCATCGTCGGCGCAGATGGCGCCACCATCGAGACGGGCTACACGCGCAACCTCGACGCCGGCACCGTGACGTTCACCGACGTGTCGAGCTACGTGCAGCCGGTCGTGGTCGAGCACCGCATCGAAGACCTGCTGACCGTCTCGGATGTCGGCATCGATGGCCGCCTGGCGTTCGCTGGCCGCGTCACGCACGACTACAGCTCGGGTGACAGCTACGTGAGCAGCGCGCTGCCCATGGGGGATGTGAAAGCGCGTGTGTCGCTGCTCTTCGATCAGCAGACGTGGACCGGTGTCTGGTCTGACGCGCTCATCGGCAACCCGGCGGACCCGACGTTCAACGACATCGATTACCCGATCACGGTCACGAATAAGGGCGCAGTCACCGAGCGGTGGCGCATTCAGATCAACGCCGGCGGCACCACCTACAACCTGATCGGCGAGCACGTCGGGCAGATCGTGACAGGGCAGAGCATGGCGGCGGACTGCTCGCCGGTCGGTCCCTCAGGCGTGCCCTACATGACGATTCCCGCCGCCGGCTTCGGCTCGGGCTGGGCGGCCGGGCAGCTCATCCGCTTCAACACGGTAGCGGCGACCTTTCCATTCGTGCCGATTCGCACCGTGCAGATGGGCGCCGAGACGGTGCTCGACGACTCCTTCGAAATCCTCGTCCTCATCGGCGTGGACCGTCCCTAAAGAGAGAAAGAAACCATGGCTTCTGTTGTCGATACAACCGTCAAATACTTCTCGAGCCTGATGTCCGGTGCGCCGGCGCTGTCGGGCACTGTCGGCTCGCTCCTGGGCGTCATCCGCGCGTGCCTGAAGGATGGCTTTGACCTCAAGACGCTCAGTTCGTTGACGGTGGCTGGCGGCGTCGCAACGGCCGCATTCACCGGCTCGCACTCTGCGCAGATCGATTCAGTGGTGCTCATCGCGGGTGTCACCGGTGGCCCGTCCGGTTGGGCGGGCATGAACGGCGAACAGAAGATCACCGGCAAGCCTGGCGCTGCGTCGGTGAACTTCGCGACCAATCTTCCCGATGGCACCTACACCGGCACGATCACGATGAAGATGGCGCCGTTGGGGTTCGCCGAGATCTTCAGCGGCACGAACGTCGCCGCCTTTCAATCGGCCGATCCCGCCAGCACGAAGATGATTCTTCGGCTCGACGACACCGGCACCACGATTGCGCGTGTGGTCGGCTGCGAGTCGATGACGGACATCAACACGTATGCGGGCCTCTTCCCCACGGCGCTGCAGATGGCCGGCGGCGGTTATTGGTCCAAGAGCAATGCGGCGAGCGCCACGGCGGTGCAATGGATGTTGATCGGCGATGCACGCGCCTTCTATCTTCATGTCTGCCCGGGAGTTGCGTCCAGCGCGAGTTTCACGCAGGGCTTCACGAGGTTTTTCGGCGATGTTGCGCCGTTCAAGCCCGGTGGTGATGCATATGCCTGTGCACTCAACTATTCGACCTCGAACAATGCAAGTTCTCAGTCCGACGGTCAGCCGGAATACAACAACGGTACGCAACAAGCCTTCCCGCGCAGCCCTTCTGGGCTGGGCTCCGCTTTGCTCAACACGTGTCTTCCATACACCGGGAATGGCGCATCGACCTCGGGCATCGACAGCTATTTCGGGTCGTTCCCCAGCCCCATTGATGGGGCTTTGCGCCTGTCGAAGCGCTACTTTGCGGTCAATACTTCGTCCCCGCCTCGGGGTGACGCACCGGGCCTCTATTCAACGCCCCACACGCTGGCTTTCGACAGCTTCAAGTTCAACGATCGGGTGCCGGGCAGTGGGCCTCTCGCCGGGAGAAATCTCATCGTCGTGAATACGACGAACACCAACACGACCAGTGTGCCGAGCACCAGCAATACCGGCGCGGCGTTCTTCGACATCACCGGTCCGTGGCGGTAATTGATGGCAGCGCATCGCTATTGGCGTGTCGCCGCGATTGAGACCTACGGTTACGCGGGCCTCGATATCAGCGAATTCCAATTGTTCGCCGGGACGACGCGCGTTGATGCGTCCGCAGTGCTGACATCCAACGTCGCGCCCGCCTCGGGTTCATTGGCGAACCTCAAGGATGGCAACACCGGCACGGGGGCGTCATGGCCGCTGTCCGACTTGCGCACGCTCCAGCTCTACTGGGACTTTGGCGGGGCGCCGCAGGATGTTTCCAACTTCGCGATTGGTGCATCGGCGGACCCGATCCGCTTCCCGCTGATCGTCACGCTTCAATACTCTGACGACGGCAGCACTTGGACCACGCAGGCGGTGCAGTCCGGCATCGCCTGGCCCGGCACCCGGTCGATGACGACAACGACGGTCCGCGGCGCGTACGACCCCTATGACGCTGCTGTGGTGAGCCGAGCGGACTTCAGCACCTCATCGCTGCTGACTGACGAAAGAACCTCGGCATTCACCGCAAGCGGATCGGTCTCGGTGGTCACAGGCAGCGAGCCCTTCGGCTCTGGCGTGCTGCAGTTCGGTGCAGGCGGCTATCTCTCGCGGCCTTATTCGGCAGCGATTCATCAGTGGTGGACTGGCCCTTACACCGCCGAGGCGTACGTGAACTATTCGGCCTGGCCCGCCGGAGGCCTGCGGAATCTGATGGGCTCCTACGTCACCAACACGGGGACAAATGACTGGGCGTTCGGCGCGACGGGAAATGGTGCGTTGGAGCTCTACTACTACAACGGCAACCTGCAGTTCGTGACGCAGGCCACGCCCACGATGGCGCTCAATACCTGGTACCACGTCGCGATGCAGTTTGAGCCTGGCTCGCCGGGGACGATCAAGCTATTCATCAATGGAGTGATGGTGGCCTCTGCGGCGGTCGTGGGTACTCCGGTTACCAGCGGCTTGCCTTTCATCATGGGGCGTGCCAACTCGGCCGACCTGCCTGCCAGAGTGAAAGGTCTGCGCGTCAGCTCGGTGGCGCGCTACCCGGGCACGCCGTATCCGTTCGGCGACTACATCGCGTTGAACAAGGTGCGCGGCCGGACGGAGCTGGCAATGCCTGCCGTCGTGCCTTCAGCGTTGTCGATCCCGCTCCCCTACGGGCAGATCAAGATGCAACCCGTGGACCGTGGGCGGATGGACTACCTCACGGGCGTCATCGGACGGGGCGTCGGCCGGGTGCGCGGCTTCACGCTCGATTACGTGAACCCGCTCAATAAGCCCTATGCCTGCAGGGTGCGGCTCGTGCGTGAGAGCGACGGGCTCCAGCTTCGCGAGATGTGGTCCGGCGCGGACGGCTCCTATGACTTCCAGTTCGTCGACGAGCTGCAGAGCTACACCGTGGTCGCCTACTACCTGGCGCACGGAAAGCGCGCCGTCGTCACGGACGGCCTGACCCTTGCGAATGGCAAGGTGGAGCTGATGCCATGAACGTGCTCGCCATCAACGCCATGTTGGGCGGTCCGGGCCTTGTGGCATACCTCGGCGAGGGCGCACGCTTCCTCGTGTGCGGCGGCGCGCAGCCGGCCGAGGGGGGTGCTGTCAGCACGCTGCTCGCTGCGGCGGTGCTCGCAGTGCCCGTTGGTGCAGTCACTGACGGCGCGCTTTCGCTCGTGCAGGCCGACACCGCCGGCGACCTGGCCGTAGCGACCGGCATCGCCACATGGGGCCGCCTCGAAAAGGCCGATGGCACCTGGGTGGCCGACTTCAGCATCAGCGGCCCCTCGGGTTCGGGGCAGGTCAAGCTCGTGGTGCAGAACCCGCCCGAGGGTGACCCTGAGGCGAAGCTCTACCAAGGCGGAACCTTCTTCATCGGCGAGGTCGCAATTGGCGGTTGACGACCTCATCTTCCGCAAGCCGCCGCTCGACGGCCCGCCGAACGTTCTCGTGTTCGGCGAGCCCGAGGAACCGAGCAGCGGCGCTGCCTATGCGTTCGGGCGCATCCCGCTGCCGGGCTTCTTCGTGTCCGGCGGCGTCACGGCGACCATGCCGCCGCTCGCGACGGCTACCGGCCGCATCCCGCTGCCCGTGTTCATGGTGGGCGGCCTGGCGAAGTACGCGAGCGCGGCGCGCCGTCCGCTCATGGGCAAGGTGGCGAGCGGCTGGCAAGTCGCGCGGCAGATCGAGGGCGGCGCCGTCGCGAAGCATCAGAGCGCGCAGCGTGCGCGCGTCGGGCGCGTGTCCGTATGGCAGACCGCCGCGCCTGCATCGTCGAGCACGGCGACTGCATGGCAGGACGCGAGTCGCGCGCGTGCTGCTGCAGCCGCGAGGTATCAGGCGGCTCTCCAGCTCGAAGCCGGCGCCGGTATTCGCCATCAGGAGGCGGTGCGTGCGCGCACGGCCGCTGCGGCGCGCTGGCAGGAGGCGCAGCGCCTGGCGCCGGCGCCCGTCAGCGTGCGCTATCAGCAGGCCGAGCGCCTGCGCCGCGCGGTGCGCGCGCGCTGGCAGGAAGCGCGGCGCATGCAGGCCCACCATGCCGACCGCTTCGGCCCGGCCCTGCAGCTCGATGTCGGCAGCGTTTCGCGCTGGCAGGCGGCCATGTACCCGCTGCCGGGCCGCTCGGTCATCGTGCCGCCCACCGAATCACCGTGCTACGAGCCCTCGACAACCCTCGTCTTCCGCGAGCGGCAGCAGCACGCGACGACGCTCATCTTTGTTTGCGAGCGGCACCGTCCGCCGCCTGGCACCGGCGAAACCGTCGTCGTGCCGATTCTGGAGGTCTACACCGTGCAGAACAGCATCAGCCTTGTGCGCCTCGACGGCGGCGAGGCGTTGGAGGCCTTGGCCTTCTCGATGAGCCTCGACGCCTCTTCGTGGACGTGGCGCTGGTCGGCGACGCTGCCGGCCGCCGCGTGGCCCGTCATCCGTCGCGGCATCCATGCTGCCCCGGTAGACATCCTGGCGACCGTCAACGGCGTGCCTTACCGGCTGGCCGCGACCGACTGCAGCAGGGATCGCCGCTTTGCCGATGGCAAGGTAAGCGTGCAGGGCAAGGGCCGCGCCGCTGCGCTCGATGCTCCGTATGCGCCGATCCTGAACCACACTGCGGCGGACACGCGCAGCGCCGCGCAGTTGCTCGACCTGGCCCTGACGCTCAACGGCGTGAACATCGGTTGGGGCATCGACTTCCGCCTGACCGATTGGGCCGTGCCCGGTGGAACCTGGGCCTTCAAGGGAAGCCACATCGGCGCGGTGCTCGACATCGCGAGCGCGGCCGGCGCCATCGTGCAGCCGCACGCGACCGACGCGACGCTGCGCGTGCTGCCGCGCTATCCGGCCGCGCCTTGGTACTGGTCCACCCTCGGGCCCGACTTCGTGCTGCCGGCGGCGGCGGTGGAGGTCGAGGGCATCCAGCCGCTCACGAAGCCGGACTACAACCGTGTGTTCGTCGCCGGCACCACGAAAGACGGCGTGATGGGGCAGGCCACGCGCAGCGGCACCGCCGGGGACAGCGTGGCCGACATGGTGACGCACCCGCTCATCACGCACAGCGATGCCGTCATGCAGCGCGGCCTCTCGATCCTCTCCGACACCGGCGCGCAGGCGAATGTGTCGCTGAGCCTTCAAGTGCGCCCGGAAACCGGCGTCATCCATCCGGGCTCGCTCGTGCAATACGAAGAGGGCGCCGAGACCTTCCTCGGCCTCGTGCGCAGCGTGGCCGTGAACTGGCAGCGCCCGGTGTTGCGCCAGTCGATCACCCTCGAAACCCATATGCAGGCATGAGCATGGCCTCGACGAATCCCTACGCCGCATTCCTCGACCTGCTGCCGAGCTATCCGCTGCAGATCGCAACGATCACCGCCATTGATGGCGACGTGGCGCGCCTGGCGCTCCCCGGCGGCGGTGTGCTGACCGCGCGCGGCGAAGGCGCGGTGGGCGATCAGGTCTTTGTGCGCGATGGCGTCATTGAAGGGCAGGCGCCCTCCATGCCCTTCGTTCAAGTCGAAATCTAAAGAGAGAAAGAGGGCACCTCATGGACGTGGGCGACATCGCCGGCAACCCGATTGCGCAACTTGCGTTTCTGATTCTGTCGGCCGCCGGTGGATACAAGGTCTGGCGCGCGCAGCAGCCGACCGAAGCGAAAGAGCGCGCGGACAGCGAGGGGCAGATTGCCGCGCTCGCGACTTGGCAGCAGCTCCTCGAAGGCGAGCGCGCCGCGCGCGTGAAGGCCGAAGAGCGCGCCGACAAATTCGCGGCCGAGCGCAATGAGGCGCTGCAGCAGGTATGGGAGATGAAAGGGCAGCTCAAGGTCATGAGCGAAACCCTTGCCGCGCAGACGACGGAGCTTGGGCTGCTGCGCGATCAGGTTCGCCAGTTGAAGGAACAAATCCATGCACCTCAATAACTCGCACCTCAACAACTCGCACATCGACTCGGATCGCGCGCCGCTCGACGAACAGCCGCGCGTGCGCGTGCCGCGTCAGTGGCGCCGGCTGCTGGAAACCGTGGGCGTCGTCGGAAGCCTGTTTCTCGGTGGCCTCGGCACGGGCTATTTCTGGTCGGCCCGCAATGCCGAGGCGCAGGCCCTGCGCCAGCGCGAAGACCACCTGGCCGAAATCGCGCGCCTGCGCGAAACCTTCGATACGAGCCTCAAGGCGCTCGCTGTCCGCGTGGACCAAGCAGCCGGCACCGCGGCGAATGCTGCGCTGACGGCGGGCGAGGCCGCGAGCACCGCGCAGACCGCCGCACAGACCGCCAACCAAGCCGCCAAGACGGCAGCAAAGGAAATGAAGAAACCATGATCGACACTCAAACCCTCATCGACTGCACCGGCGCTACGCGCGCCAACGCCGAGCGCTACGTGGTGCACCTGGCAGACGGCATGAACCGCTTCCGCATCCACTCGGACAACGCGATGGCGTGCTTTCTCGGGCAGCTCTCCATCGAGTCTGAGAACCTTGCGAAGGTCGAAGAAGACCTCTACTACACGACGCCGGCGCGGCTGCGCGAGATCTTCCCGAGCCTCTTCGTGCAGGGCGGCTACCGCGCCGAGGACTATGTGCGCAACCCGCGTGCGTTGAGCATGCTGCGCTACAAGGGCTTCCACGGGCGCGGCCTCATCCAGTTGACCTGGGAGGATGCCTACGTTGCAGCGGGGCGAGCACTCAGTGCCGACTATCGCGGCAACCCCGGGCTGCTGCTGCAGCCGGAGCATGCCGCGCTGTCGGCGTGCTGGTTCTTTGCGGTCTTCAAAGACTGCCTGCTGGCGGCCGAGCGTGGCGATGTCTACGACATCACCGGCCGCGTCAACGGTCCGAAGCGGCTGAAGCTGGCCGAGCGCAAGGCAGCCACGGCCCGGGCCTACAAGGTGCTGAGCAAGTGAGCCCGGCGCAAGCGCTGTTGTTGGCGCTCGGGCTGAGCGTGGCCGGCAATGCCGCGCTCGGCTGGGCGTGGATTGGTGCGCGTGAGAAGGCGGCCACGTCGGTGCTGCAGCGCGACGATGCGCGAGCGGCGGCATCGGCCTGCAGCGATGCGACGGAAGACCTTCGCGAGCTGGCCGACAAGCGCGCGGCCGAGGCGAAGAAGGCGCAGGCCGCAGCGCGTTCGGTCGCGCTCGGCCATGAGGCCCGAGCGCAGACGATTCTCGCGACGCCGGCGGCCGTGCCCGGCGATGCCTGCGCGAGCGCACAGGCGCGAATTGACGGATGGTTGAAGGGGAGGGCAGGGCAATGAGGTTTTGGGCGCGTGTGTGGGCCGCTGCGGGCCTTTGCGCGGTGCTTGCTGGCTGCGGGGTGGCGCCGCTTCAACCGGTGAAGACGCCGATTCCCATCGAGTGCCGTGTGCAGCGGCCAGCGCGGCCGGCCATGCCGACCGGGGCGCTTGCGCCTGGCGTCGATCTTGATCGCTTCGCGGCGGCTGCTATGGCCGAGATTGAACTGCGCGAGGGCTACGAGCTGGAGCTGAATGCGGTGCTCGATGCGTGCACGCTGGAGATTGCGGGGCGGCGCGGGCGGTAGGCGACAGGCTATTGCAACGCAACCTCAGTGCCAGCGGCGGCCACCATGACACCCCGGAGAGGCTTCATCGATCTCGATGGGCACGCCCATGTGCTTGGCAACGCTCAAGTCGCGCCCGCCCGGGATGGTGATGAGCTGCAGACAGCGCAGGTATTCATCGCGCAGCGCTGGGCTCAGAACAAACTTCTTCGGGTAGGCATTGCTGTGGGCTCGCCAGTGCTCGGAGAGCTTGTCTGTCATCTGTAGGTACAGGGTAGTGATCGTAAAATCGTAGTCTTTGGTTCTAATTTTCAAGTCCATGACAAGCGTCAAAAAACCCTCGGCGTGACATATTTCACAGATCACGTCGGAAAGGGCGTAAGGTCAGGTTGTTCGCTGCGCGCGCCAATCATCAATTTCGGTGCCACGCCTGTAGGGAGTACTGAGGTGGCGTATGTCTGGTACACACATCCACGCTGGCAAGACCGGCGACTGGTCCTTCACAATTTCCCGATCCAGCGTCTCGGAAGGCGGCTACTCCGGTAGTGCCGACATCAGCTTCGAAGGACGGCACTGTTGCAAGCTCGTGCTGAGCGGCCCCGATCTCTCATTGGAGCGCGGCGATGAGATGCTGAAGCGGAAGTGCATCGACTGGATCGAGAGGCGAGAGGCGGAAGCCGACGACGTGAGCCGGTCGGCTGAGAGCGAGGAAGCATGAATCAGATGGTTTCGGTAGTCGTCCTTGCAGCTCGGCAGCGGCGAAACGTCGAGACGCGCTCTCCGTTGTGGGGGCGTCGTGGAGATACAGCAGCTGCTTGAAGAGTGGATGCTGGCCCATCAAGCTGCGGTCAATGCTGAGGTCAAAATCTTCTTCGCGCCCACTGCCCAGGGCTCGCGCAATGCACGCCGCTTGGCAGTCCCGCTTCGCAACGAGGCCTCACAAAAGCTGCAGGAGCTGCTTGCTCATTGTGCTTCAGCCGCGGTTGCCTTGAGGTGCGGCCGTTAGAGCGCTTGGTTGGCTAGGCGGTTGTCCTGTTGCCCGCGAGGATCAGCACGAACTCCTGGTTGTCGGGATCGCTTAGCGTGGGTCGTGCGATGCGGGCCGCCTTCCGGTGGGCAATTTTCCAACTGCGCACAAGGCTCAGCTCCGCTCGTGAGAGCCGCTTCCCTCCGTGTTGCAACTCCTTCTCGTACGCGGCGTAACTATCGACCATCGCGTCCACGCTGACGAAGAATCGTTCAAGGGTCGTAAGGTAAAGATGCGCCGAAAACATCATGTCTTTCACTGTCGGAGGTGCCCCGGCCACTCTCACCGAGAGCAACTGGCCGGCTGAAGTCGTCAGGCCATTCATAGCAAAAAGTATCGAGCGGCCCTGAGGCAGCCTGGTCGGACATCGCCGCAAAAGACGTGAAGCAGGGAGAGCGCTTGTGCAGCGAGGACAGTGAACTCGCGCAAGCTCACTGACGCGAGATGCCGCGTCTGTACTGCATCTTGAAATTAGAATTAAAGCATTAAACGGGGGTGGCAGTCTGCCTTCTGAAAGGCTCGGATGAATCGAACAGAGTTTTTGGCAGCTACGGTCAGCATGGCACGCGCCGGCATCGGGTTTAATCCGGCCGCCGCGCTGGATTGCCTTGCGGCGATGGTTGCTGAGGAAGATCCAACCAACCCTCTTTACGAATCTCGTGCGGAGAGGTTGTTGCGTGTGGCGGCTTGCATCTGGTCATTGAGACACGACAAATATCTGGGGTCCTCGTCGCATGCAGCCCCTGGCGAGCTAAGTTGATCTCCTAGCGTCGAGTTGCTGCTTGGAAGGTAGATGCCCAATCTCGTTGGCAAACCATCGATAGATGTTGGTTTGATTCTTCCCTGCGTAACTCGTCCGAACGAACAGGAAGCCTTGCTGAACATTGCCCAGGGCATCGACAGGTATTCCGGCCTTTCGTAGCGCAACGAATTCGGCGCCCGGCTCGATGCCAGCTGGCAGCTTCAGAGTCAAGGTTGCGCTATGGACGATCCTTTTGGCCATGAGAGGTCTCCCCTTCCTACAAGGCGCAGTGGACTTGCTGTGCCCGATTTCCGGAATCCCCTATTCATAGGAGGCTGGACCTCGGTGCTGTCTGTCGCGACGGGCTTTGCGCTGAGGCTACTCTGAATTGGCTGTGCGGACAAAACCCCGATATGCAGAAGGTCGGCCTCGCTCAATCGTGCCTGTAGGTCGTTGCCTACGATCAACGGGCAGTGCTTGCCCGAAAATCAATCACGGGAGCGCACGCACCAACAACGATTCCGAGGAACTGCAATGCCCATGGATTTTCTGCGTCGCATCAAGGATGCATCTTTTCCGTTGGCTGTTCGTGAGCAAGCCGACATCGATTGCGCGGCCGTTCTGGTCGCTGCCGATCTCATCGAAGCGAATCTCCCAGAGCCAGGAGACCGCCCGAACCGGCAAGCCGTGATTTTGCGCATCACGCCGCAGGGGCGAGTAGCGCTCGCTAGATTGCTGCGCCAGCGTGCGTGAAACGGCCGCCCGAAGAAGGACGGCATGCGATCTGCGCGGACACGGCTTCATAGCCGCTGCACATGATGGAGCCTCAGTCGGGCATGTCGTCGTCGTTCACATCGAACCCCGACGATGACTGCGGGTTGTGGCGGGCGAGGGCGGCGTAGGCCTCCTCCTCGTGGATCACGCACCACCAAGTTTGCCGCACGTGGTTCGGCTTGCTCTTGAGGGCGCGAAACGTAATCTCAAAGCCAGTGAGCATGATGCCGCCGTCCTTGATTGCCAAGATGCGCGCGTAGTGCAGAGGTTCGAGCCACTCTTTCTCTCGATCCTTCAGGCTCAACAGGCGTGCGTCCCACGACCGGCCATAGTGCGCAGGATCGGCCTTCCTGAAGTCGAGCCAGCCCAGCACTCCGGCCTCACCTTCGACGTGTGAGCGAGGGAGCCAATTGCCATTGAGACGAAGGCGGACGACATGAGAGAGCACTGTATAAGCATACAGTAGTTGGGTCGAAAATCTACGTCCGAAAACGGCTGAAATGCAGCGACTTCATCGTCCGAAAGCCACTGTTTGTCCCGCGATTGTCCCGGTCAAAAAAAAAGCCATTGAATATCAATGGCTTGCTGGTGCCTTCGACAGGAATCGAACCTGTATCTGAGTCTTAGGAGGACCCCGTTCTATCCATTGAACTACGAAGACCGGATGGGGATGCACGAGGCGAAAGCCGTGGTGCGCCCGCGATTTTATAGGGTTCGCGATGCCGGTTCCCGCCGACCCCGCGCGCGACCCCGCCCGCATCGCCATCGCGGGCTAACCCCGATACGAAATCTTCGAAAAGTTGACCGCGATCAAGCCGGCTCGAATCGGCGGCGCGCACCATCGTGCCCGTTCGCATCTCTGCTCAGATTCAAGAACAAAAAAGAGCGAAATCACTACACAGGAGACAACCTGATGAAGAAGATCGCCTCGAATGTTCTGAGCCGCGCGACTGCCGTTCTTGCCACCACTGCCGCCGCGGCGGCGCTGGCCACCGGTGCCGCGCCCGCCTTCGCATGGGAACCCACCAAGCCGGTGGAGTTCGTGATTCCCGCCGGCACCGGCGGGGGCGCCGACCAGATGGGCCGGCTGCTGCAGGGCATCATCATCAAGTACAAGCTGATGAAGGAGCCGCTGATCGTCGTCAACAAGTCCGGCGGCGCGGGCGCCGAGGGCTTCCTCGCGGTCAAGGAGGCGAAGGGCGATCCGCACAAGATCGTGATCTCGCTGTCGAACCTGTTCACCACGCCCATGGCCACGGGCGTGCCCTTCAACTGGAAGGACATGACGCCGGTCGCGATGCTGGCGCTCGACCAGTTCGTGCTGTGGACCAACGCCTCCGACCCCTACAAGAGCGCGGGCGAGTACATCACCGCGGTGAAGGCCGCGGGGCCGAACAAGTTCAAGATGGCCGGCACCGGCTCGAAGCAGGAAGACCAGATCATCACCGTGGCGCTGGAGAAGGCCACCGGCACCAAGTTCATCTACGTGCCCTTCAAGGGCGGCGGCGAGGTGGCGGTGCAGCTGGTGGGCGGGCACGTGCAGTCGACGGTGAACAACCCGATCGAGGCGGTGGCGCAATGGCGCGCGGGCAAGCTGCGCGCGCTGTGCGTGTTCGACGACGAGCGCATGCCCTTCAAGGCCAAGGTCACCGACACGCAGTCGTGGAACGACATCCCCACCTGCAAGGAAGCGGGCGTGCCCACCAGGTACACGATGCTGCGCGGCATCTTCATGCCGCCCGGCGTCACGCCCGACCAGCTCGCCTTCTACAAGGAGCTGATGACCAAGGTCGCGGCCACGCCGGACTGGAAGGAATACATGGAGAAGGGCGCCTTCAACCCGACCTTCATGACCGGCGATGCCTTCGCGAAGTGGCTCACCGAGGCCGAGGCCGCGCACCGCACGCTGATGTCCGACGCGGGCTTCCTCGCGAGCAACAAGTAGGTCGGCGCGGGCCGGCGACGACTGCCGCGCACGGCGGCATCGGGCCCGTGCGCCGGGAGTGCGCGCCGATTTCCTTCCTTTCTTTCTTCTTCCACACAACCACGATGGGGGCTCCATGGAGCACGAACAATCATCCGAGGGCCCGGCTCGCACGGGCATCTCCACCCACCTCGTAGAAGCGGCGGTGGCCGTCGCGCTGCTGGCCGTCGGCCTGGTGGTGGTGTTCGAGGCGCGCAAGCTAGGCGCCGGCTGGACCACCGACGGCCCGGGCGCCGGCTACTTCCCGTTCTTCATCGGCGTGATCATCACGATCTCGGGCGCGGGCATCCTCTACCAGTCGCTGCTGGGCAAGAGCCGCAACACCGCGGTCTTCGTCGACTCCGTACAGCTCAGGCGCGTGCTCTCGGTGCTGGTGCCGGCGACGGTCTACGTGCTGGCGATCGCCATCGTCGGCATCTACGTGGCGTCGGCGATCTACATCGCGCTTTTCATGATGGTGCTGGGCAAGTACGCGTGGTTCAAGAGCGTGTTCGCCGCGCTGGGCGTGAACACGCTCTTCTTCTGCATGTTCGAGGTCTGGTTCAAGGTGCCGCTCTTCAAGGGCGCGCTCGATCCGCTTCGATTCCTCGGCTACTGAACCCGACCCAAGGAGCACAAGCGAAATGGAAGAACTCAGTGCCCTGATGCAGGGCTTCTATGTGATCCTCTCGCCGATGAACATCGGCCTGATGTTCCTCGGCATCATCCTCGGCGTGCTGATCGGCGTGCTGCCGGGGCTCGGCGGCGCCAACGGCGTGGCGATCCTCCTGCCGCTCACCTTCACGATGTCGCCGACCTCGGCCATCATCATGCTGTCGTGCATCTACTGGGGTGCGCTCTTCGGCGGGGCCATCACCTCCATCCTGTTCAACATCCCGGGCGAGCCGTGGTCGGTGGCCACCACCTTCGACGGCTATCCGATGGCGCAGAACGGGCACGCCGGCGCCGCGCTCACCACCGCCTTCACATCGTCCTTCGTGGGCGCCTTCCTCGCGGTGGTGATGATCACCTTCCTCGCGCCGCTGGTCGCGAAGTTCGCGCTCAAGTTCGGCTCGCCCGAGTTCTTCGCGGTGTACCTGCTGACCTTCTGCAGCTTCGTGGGCATGGGCAAGGGCTCGCCCTTCAAGATCCTCGCGTCGATGGCGCTGGGCTTCGCGCTCGCCAGCGTGGGCATGGACACGGTCACGGGCCAGCTGCGCCTGACCTTCGGCCAGCCCGAGCTGATGCGCGGCTTCGACTTCCTGATCGCGGTGATCGGCCTCTTCGGCATCGGCGAGATCCTGCTGTCGATGGAAGAGGGCCTGAAGTTCTCGGGCAAGAGCGCGAAGATCGATCCCAAGGTGGTGTGGCAGACATGGAAGCAGCTGCCCAAGTACTGGCTGACCTCGATCCGCAGCTCGCTCATCGGCATCTGGATGGGCATCACGCCCGGCGGCGCCACGCCGGCCTCGTTCATGGCCTACGGCCTGGCCAAGAAGATGTCGAAGAAGGGTGCGAAGTTCGGCACCGGCGAGGCCGAAGGCGTGGTCGCGCCCGAGACCGCCGCGCATGCGGCCGGCACCAGCGCGCTGCTGCCGATGCTCGCGCTGGGCATTCCGGGCTCGCCCACCGCTGCGGTGCTGCTGGGCGGCCTGCTGATCTGGGGCCTGCAGCCCGGGCCGCTGCTGTTCGTCGAGCAGAAGGACTTCGTCTGGGGCCTCATCGCGAGCATGTACCTCGGCAACATCGTCGGGCTGATCGTGGTGCTGAGCACCGTGCCGCTGTTCGCATCGATCCTGCGCATTCCGTTCTCGATCATCGCGCCGGTGATCATCGTGATCTGCGCGATCGGCGCCTACACCGTGCACAACGCGATGCTCGACATCTGGTTCATGCTTGGCTTCGGCGTGCTGGGCTACCTGTTCAAGAAGCTCGACTTTCCGCTGGCGCCCCTGGTGCTGGCGCTCGTGCTCGGGGACAAGGCCGAAGACTCCTTCCGCCAGGCCATGCTGGTGTCGCAGGGCGACGTGATGGTGATGTTCTCGAACCCGCTGGTGGGCACCATCACCACGCTCGCGCTGGTGCTGCTGTTCTGGCCGCTGATCTCCAGGGCGCTCGCCTTCGTGAAGAAGCCGAAGAAGCCCGACGAGTTCGCGGTCGAGCGGCCGGTGGATTGATGACCAAGGAGGCCAGCACATGCCAGTGATCGCACTGACCCAGGAGATGGGCTCCCTCGCGAAGGATGTTTCGCTTCAGCTCGCCGAGACGCTGGGCCTCGCCGTGATGCGCCACGAGGTCATCGAGCACGTGGCGGAACGGATGCAGGTTTCCACCAGCCTCATCGGCAGGCTGCGCAGCGGCAAGGCTGGGTTGGTGGAGCGCCTGACCACCGACAGGCGCAGCGTGGCGCTCTACACCGCGCAGGAGCTCTTCGCGCTGGCCGAGCGCGGCAACGTGGTGCTGCGCGGCTGGGGCGCCACCTGCCTGCTGCGGCCGGTGCCGCACGTGGTGTGCGTGCGCATCACGCGCTCGATGAAGAATCGCGTCGAGTGGCTGATGGCCGATCTCGAGACCGACGACGCCGAGTTCGCCGAAGCCGAGATCCGCCGCAGCGACCAGGCGCACGCCGCGCGAATGCACGCGCAGTTCGGCGTGACCTGGGGCGACCCGGTGCTCTACGACCTGGTGCTCAACACCGACCGGCTCTCGGTGGAGAGCTGCGTGGAACAGATCAGGCTGATGGCGAGCCGTCCCGAGTTCGCCGAAACGCCGGCCTCGCGCACGAAGCTCTCCAACATGGCGCTCGAGGCCCGCGTGCGCGCCGCGCTCAAGGAGCATGAGGCCACGCGCGACATCAACGTGACCATCACCGCGAACCAGGGCGAGCTGCTGCTGCGCGGGATCGTGCTGGACTCCGAGGAGCGATCGCAGGCCGAGGCTGTGGCGGCGGAGGTCCGGGGCGTGAGCGGCGTGCACAACCAGCTGAGGCTGATGGCGAGTACGCGGCGGTTTGCGTCGGCGAAGCAGACCTGAGCTCCGGGCTCCGGATTCGGTCTTGCTCCCTCTCCCGCAAGCGGGAGAGGGGACCAATACCGATCGACAGCGCGATGCTTCGGCGCACCGGACCTGGGCTTTGCTCCTTCCCCCTCTGGGGGAAGGTCGGGATGGGGGCACTGGGCGGTAGATACGCCGACAGCCCTTGAAGCGCCCCGTGCCCCCACCCCAGCCCTCCCCCAGAGGGGGAGGGAGCAAGACGGCTCAGATCTTCCCGCGCTTCCTCAACCGGCTGAGCGTCTCCGCCGACAGGTTCAGATAGGAAGCCAGCTCCTTGCTGGGAATCCGATCCACCAGTTCCGGATGCTTGCGCAGGAACCGGTGCACGCGCCCCGCCGCATCGAGCAGGTGCAGCGTGATCGTGTGGGCCATGATCTCGCTCATGCCGCGCATCACGAGGAACTCGAACAGTTCCTTCGTCTGCGGGTGCTTGTTCAGGAAGGCGATCCACTCCTTCAGCGGCAGGCTCGCCACGCGCGCCTTGGTCACGCAGACGATGCCGTAGGGCGTGGGCGTGCCCAGGCGCAGCGCGGCGTAGCTCGTCTCCATGTCGTTCTCGTCGGCGAAGCGAAGGATCATCTCCTTGCCCTCCGGGTTGCTCACCACCCGCTTGAGGATGCCGTCGAGGATGAAGTACTGCTCCATCTCCCGCACGCCCTGGTGCAGCAGGAACTCGCCCTTGTTGCCGTCGACGATGACCAGGTGCGCCTCGAGTTCGGTGCGGTCGGCTTCGTTCAGGTCCTTGAGAAGCACGTTCTGCCGCAGCTGGGCGCGAATGATGTTCTTCTCCGGATGGTTTTCCAACGTCGTCATGGTCACCGTCTTGCTCGAGTTCGCTGCCGGCGCCGCTCATCGGGGGCTGCGCCGTTTTCGGGAAAGTTGACCGAGGTCAACGGCCGAAAGTTTGGCCCGAATCATAGTCGCGGCTCGGACCTCGGCCATTCACCCATGCAGAAGGAGAGACATGTCTTCAGTCAGAACAGAGAAAGAGGCGACCACCACGCTGAGCGAAGCCCTCAAGCCCGCGAAAACCCGTGAAGCCGACGGCGACGCGGTGGTGCGCGCGCTCAAGAGCGTGACGGAAGACAGCGCGCCCGCGGGCGAGACCATCGACGGCTTCCACCTGGTCATCGATGCCCTCAAGCTCAACGGAATCGACACCATCTTCGGCCTGCCCGGCATCCCGATCACCGACCTCACGCGCATGGCCCAGGCCGAAGGCCTGCGCGTGATCTCCTTCCGCCACGAGCAGCACGCCGGCAACGCCGCCGCAGCAGCCGGCTTCCTCACGCAGAAGCCCGGCATCTGCCTGACGGTGTCGGCGCCCGGCTTCCTCAACGGCTTGACCGCGCTGGCGAACGCCACCACCAACTGCTTCCCGATGATCCTCATCAGCGGCTCCAGCGAGCGCGAGATCGTCGACCTGCAGCAGGGCGACTACGAGGAGATGGACCAGCTGGCCATCGCCAAGCCGCTGTGCAAGGCCGCCTTCCGCGTGCTGCATGCTCAGGACATCGGCGTGGGCATCGCGCGCGCCATCCGCGCCGCGCTGTCGGGCCGCCCGGGCGGCGTGTACCTCGACCTGCCGGCCAAGCTGTTCGCGCAGACCATGGACGCGGCTGCCGGCAAGGCCTCGCTCATCAAGGTGGTCGATGCCGCGCCGCGCCAGATCCCGGCGGCCGACGCGGTGCAGCGCGCGCTCGACATCCTCAAGGGCGCCAGGCGCCCGCTGATCCTGCTGGGCAAGGGCGCCGCCTACGCGCAGGCCGACGCCGACATCCGCGCGCTCGTCGAGAAGACGGGTATTCCCTACCTGCCGATGTCCATGGCCAAGGGCCTGCTGCCCGACACGCACGCGCAGTCGGCAGCCGCCGCGCGCTCCTACGTGCTGCAGGAGGCCGACGTGGTGGTGCTGATCGGTGCGCGCCTGAACTGGCTGCTCTCGCACGGCAAGGGCAAGACCTGGGCGCAGGAGAAGGGCGCAAAGCGCTTCATCCAGATCGACATCGCGCCGACCGAGATCGACAGCAACGTCGCCATCGAGGCGCCGGTGATCGGCGACATCGGCTCCTGCGTGGCCGCGCTGCTGGCCGGCATCGACGCCAAGTGGGCCAGGCCGCCGGCCGAGTGGACCGGCGCCATCGCCGAGCGCAAGGACAAGAACCTGTCGAAGATGGCCGCCACGCTGGCCGCGCGGCCCTCGCCGATGAACTTCCACAGCGCGCTGAGCGTGATCCGCGACCAGGTGAAGGCGCGGCCCGACGCCATCGTCGTCAACGAGGGCGCCAACACGCTCGACTTCGCGCGCAGCATCGTCGACATGTACGAGCCGCGCAAGCGCCTGGACGTGGGCACCTGGGGGATCATGGGCATCGGCATGGGCTTCTCCGTGGCCGCTGCCGTGGTCACGGGCAAGCCGGTGATCGCCATCGAGGGCGACAGCGCCTTCGGCTTCAGCGGCATGGAGGTGGAGACCATCTGCCGCTACAACCTGCCGGTCTGCGTGATCGTCTTCAACAACAACGGCGTCTACCGCGGCACCGACGTGAACCCCAGCGGCACGCCCGACGTGGCGCCCACGGTGTTCGTCAAGAACGCGCGCTACGACAAGCTGATGGAAGCCTTCGGCGGCGTCGGCGTGCACGCCACCACCGCCGACGAGCTGCAGAAGGCCCTGGCCGAGGCCGTCGCCTCGGGCCGCCCGACCCTCATCAACGCCGTGATCGACGAGACGGCGGGCACCGAGAGCGGCCGCATCACCAGCCTGAACCCCGCCACGGCGAAGAAGAAGTAACCCGCGTTCCGTTTCATTCAAGGAGATATCCCAATGAGCAACAAGCCCCTCAACGGCATCAAGATCATCGACTTCACGCACGTGCAGGCCGGTCCCGCGTGCACCCAGCTGCTGGCCTGGTTCGGCGCCGACGTGATCAAGGTGGAGCGTCCGGGCGCGGGCGACGTCACGCGCTCGCAGCTGCGCGACATCCCGGAGGTCGACGCGCTGTACTTCACCATGCTCAACAGCAACAAGCGCTCGATCACGCTGGACACCAAGAAGCCCGAGGGCAAGGCCGTGCTGGAGAAGCTGATCCGTGAATCCGACGTGCTAGTGGAGAACTTCGGCCCCGGTGCGCTCGACCGCATGGGCTTCACCTGGGAACGCATCCAGGAGTTGAACCCCAAGATGATCGTCGCCTCGGTCAAGGGCTTCAGCGAAGGCCACCATTACGAGGACCTGAAGGTGTACGAGAACGTGGCGCAGTGCGCCGGCGGCGCCGCGTCCACCACCGGCTGGTGGAAGGGCGGCAACTCCGTGCCGACGATCTCGGCCGCGGCGCTGGGCGACTCCAACACCGGCATGCACCTGGCCATCGGCATCCTGACGGCGATCATCGGGCGCGAGCAGACCGGCAAGGGCCAGAAGGTGGCCTGCTCGATGCAGGACGCGGTGCTCAACCTGTGCCGCGTGAAGATGCGCGACCAGCAGCGCCTGGACAACGTGGGCTACCTCGAGGAGTACCCGCAGTACCCGCACGAGATGAGCGCGTTCGAGGACAAGGTCGTGCCGCGCGGGGGCAACGCCGGCGGCGGCGGCCAGCCGGGCTGGATCCTGAAGTGCAAGGGCTGGCAGACCGACCCCAACGCCTACATCTACTTCACGGTGCAGGGCCACGCCTGGGAGCCGATCTGCGAGGCGCTGGGCAAGCCCGAGTGGAAGACCGACCCCGACTACATGACGGCCAAGGCCCGCCAGCCGCACATCGAGCAGATATTCGCCACCATCGAGGACTTCATCAAGGACAAGACCAAGTTCGAGGCGGTGGACATCTTCCGCAAGTACGACATTCCCTGCGCCCCGGTGCTGTCGATGAAGGAACTGCTGCACGACGAGTCGCTGCGCAGGAGCGGCTCGATCGTCGAAGTGCCGCACAAGGAGCGCGGCAGCTACTGGACCATCGGCAGCCCGATCAAGTTCTCCGATCTCAAGCCCGAGGTCACCGCCTCGCCCCTGCTGGGCGAGCACACCGACGAGGTGCTGGCGGAACTGGGCTACAGCAAGGACCAGATCGAAAACCTGCACGCGGCCAAGGCAGTGTAGGAGGCTCACCCCCAGGCTTGCCCACTTCGTGTGGCAGCGCCAACCCCCTTGCAGGGGGCGACACCTGCGGCCCGGCCAAGCCGGTTCCGCGGTGTCCCTGGAAGGGATGCGACTGCGGTGGAGCCTGGATTTGAACGAAGCGCCGGAGGCACTCATGCAAGCGAATGTCGATTTCAAGCAGCTCGTCGAAGGCGCCGGCGATGCGATCATGGTGTGCGACGCGATGGGCGCGATCACGCTGTGGAACCGCGCGGCCGAACGCATCTTCGGCTTCGGCGAGGCCGAGGCCCTCGGCCAGTCGCTCGACCTGATCATTCCCCAGAGGCAGCGCCAGAGGCACTGGGAGGGCTATCACAAGACGATGGAAACCGGCGTCACCAGATACGGCGCCGACCTGCTGCGCGTGCCGGCCCTGCACAAGGACGGGCGCACGCTGTCGATCGCCTTCACGGTGTCGATGCTGTTCTCCGCCGATCGCGAGGTCACCGGCATCGTCGCCATCGTGCGCGACGAGACCGCCCGCTTCGCCGAGGAGCGCAAACTTCGCGCACGTCTGGTAGAAGTCGAAGCCACCACGATCAGAGAAGGAGACAGTCGATGAGCCAAGCACTCGAGGGCGTCCGTATCCTCGATTTCACCCACGTCCAGTCCGGTCCCACCTGCACGCAGCTGCTGGCCTGGTTCGGCGCCGACGTGATCAAGGTCGAGCGGGCCGGGGAAGGCGACGCCACGCGCAGCCAGCTGCGCGACATTCCGGGCGCGGACAGCCTCTACTTCACGATGCTGAACCACAACAAGCGCTCGATCACGCTGGACACCAAGAACCCCAAGGGCAAGGAGGTTCTCGACAGCCTGATCAAGACCTGCGACGTGCTGGTCGAGAACTTCGCGCCCGGCGCGCTCGACCGCATGGGCATCACCTGGGCCCACATCCAGAAGCTCAACCCGCGCATGATCGTGGCTTCGGTCAAGGGCTTCGGCCCCGGCAAGTACGAGCACTGCAAGGTCTACGAGAACGTGGCCCAGTGCGCGGGCGGCGCGGCCTCCACCACCGGCTTCGAGGACGGCCCGCCGCTGGTCACCGGCGCGCAGATCGGCGACAGCGGAACCGGCCTGCACCTGGCGCTCGGCATCCTGGCGGCGCTCTTCCAGCGCAACAGCACCGGGCGCGGCCAGCAGGTGCTCGCGCCGATGCAGGACGCGGTGCTCAACCTGTGCCGCGTGAAGATGCGCGACCAGCAGCGGCTGGAGCGCACCGGCACCATGCACGAGTACCCGCAGTACCCCGACGGCAAGTTCGGCGACGCCGTGCCGCGCGCAGGCAACGCATCGGGCGGCGGCCAGCCGGGCTCCATCCTGAAGTGCAAGGGCTGGGAGACCGACCCGAACGCCTACATCTACTTCATCACGCAGGCGGCCGTGTGGCCCGCGGTGTGCAAGGTCATCGGCGAGGAAAGCTGGATCACCGACGAGGCCTACGCCACGCCGGCGGCCAGACTGCTGCACCTGAAGCCGATCTTCGCGCGCATCGAGCAGTGGACCATGACCAAGACCAAGTTCGAGGCCATGGACATCCTCAACGAGTACGACATCCCGTGCGGGCCGATCCTCTCGATGAAGGAGATCGCGGCGGACGAATCGCTGCGAGAGACCGGCACCATCGTCGAGGTCGACCACCCGGTGCGCGGGAAGTACCTGACGGTGGGCAATCCCATCAAGATGTCCGACAGCCCGACGGTGGTGAAGCGTTCGCCATTGCTCGGCGAACACACCGAGGAAGTGCTGAGGCAGCTCGGCTACAGCGCGGACGACCTTGAGACCCTGCGGGCCGAGCGCGTGATCTGAGGCGCGGCGCAGGCCCGCCTTCCCTTTCATCTTCGAGTCTTTGCGACAGCGCCGCCCGCGGGCGGCGTGGAGGATTGCTGCGCCTTCCAATTCGCGCGTTCGCCATCCATAACTCATGGCGAATGGTTTTTATAAATTGATTTAATTTTTATTTATCGTCCATCGATCCTACATTTTGAACTCGCCGGAATTTCTCGATCAATTCAACCTGTTCGGCATTCATTCAAGGAGAAGATCATGGAAAACCATTCGCCCGCCCAATACTGGCGCGACGAAATCGAGCGCAATGCCTACAACGCCGCATTCTTCGAGCTGGGGCTGCGCTGGCACTGGGACGGCGAGACCTACGACCGCCTGATGGGCCTGGGCCAGGACGCGAACGAGCGCATCGGCCATTACCTGAAGACCCACCAGCCGCACCTGCTGAAGGCCTACGACGCCGAATTCCTGGCGCTCGCCATCGAGCAGAAGAAGGAAATTCACAAGAAGCGGGAAATGGCTTCGTCGAGCTATTTCAATTGGGCCGAAAGCCACGGCGTCGAGCTCGGCGCCTGAATTTCTCCAATTCAGCTGAATAACGCCTTCCGACCATGAACATTCACGAATTCCAGGGCAAGGAAGTGCTGCGCCAATACGGCGTGGCGACTCCTCGCGGATTCGTCTGCCGCTCGCCCGACGAGGCGGCCGATGCCGCCGCCCGCATCGGCGGGCGCGCCTGGGTGGTCAAGGCCCAGATCCATGCGGGCGGCCGCGGCAAGGGCGGCGGCGTGAAGCCGGCCTGGTCGGTGGACGAGGTGCGGCGCCATGCCGGCCAGTTGCTGGGCATGACGCTGAGGACGCCGCAGACCGGCCCCGAGGGCCGCGTCGTGAAGCAGCTGCTGGTGGAGGAAAGCGTGGAGATCGACAAGGAGCTGTATCTCGGCTTCGTGGTCGACCGCAATTCGCAGCGCGTGGCGCTCATGGCCTCCAGCGAAGGCTGCATGGACATCGAGGAGGTGGCCGCGCGCTCGCCCGAGAAGATCCACCGGCTCTTCATCGACCCCCTCGCCGGCCTTGGCGTGGCCGATGCCGATGGCATCGCGCGGCGCATCGGCATCGCCGACCGCTCGGTGGCGCAGGCGCGCATGCTGATGCAGAAGCTCTGGCAGGCCTTCGACGGCAGCGACGCATCGCTGGCGGAAATCAACCCGCTGGTGCTCACCCGCGACGGCCGCGTGATCGCGCTGGACGCCAGGTTCGACTTCGACGACAACGCGCTCTTCCGCCAGCCCGGCATCGCCGCGATGCGCGACCTCGACGAGGAAGACCCGGTAGAGATCGAGGCGTCGAGTGCCGGCCTCTCGTACATCGCGCTCGACGGCGACATCGGCTGCCTCGTCAACGGCGCCGGCCTGGCGATGGCGACCATGGACGCGATCAAGCTCTACGGCGGCGAGCCCGCCAACTTTCTCGACGTGGGCGGCTGCGCGACGGCCGACAAGGTGGCCGACGCCGTGCGGCTGATGCTGCGCAACCCCAGGCTCAAGGCCGTGCTGGTCAACATCTTCGGCGGCATCATGAAGTGCGACGTGATCGCGCACGGCGTGGTCGACGCGGTGCGCGAGACCGGTCTCAGGGTGCCGCTGGTCGTGCGCATGAAGGGCACCAACGAGGACCTGGGCCGGACCATCCTCGCGCAGTCGGGGCTGTCGATCATCAACGCCGACGACATGGCCGAGGCTGCGCAGCGCGCCGTCGGCGCGGCCGGCAACTGGGAGCGCCGGCGGTGAAGCGCCCATTCCCCAAACCGATGGAGGCCGCGCCATGTCCATCCTGATCGACAGGCACACCCGCGTCATCACGCAGGGCATCACCGGCAGGACGGGCCAGTTCCACACGCAGGCCTGCCTCGAATACGGCAACGGCAGGCACTGTTTCGTGGCCGGGGTCAATCCGCTGAAGGGCGGCCAGTCGATGGCCGGCATCCCGATCTTCGGTACGGTGAAGGAGGCCAAGGCGCAGACCGGCGCGACCGTCTCCGTGATCTACGTGCCGCCGGCCTTCGCCGCAGCCGCCATCGACGAGGCGGTGGATGCGGAGCTCGACCTCGTCATCTGCATCACCGAAGGCATCCCGGTGCGCGACATGATCCGCACGCGCCACCGCATGCAGGGCCGCAAGACGCTGCTGCTGGGGCCCAACTGCCCGGGGCTCATCACGCCCGGCGAGATCAAGATCGGCATCATGCCCGGCCACATCCACCAGCGCGGGCGCATCGGCGTGGTCTCGCGCTCGGGCACGCTGACCTACGAGGCCGCGAGCCAGCTCGCGAGCTTCGGCATCGGGCAGTCGACGGTGGTGGGCATCGGCGGCGATCCGGTGGGCGGGCTGCGGCACATCGACGTGCTGAAGATGTTCAACGACGACCCGCGCACCGACGCCGTGATCATGGTCGGCGAGATCGGCGGCGATGCCGAGGAGCAGTGCGCCCGCTGGATCCGCGACCACATGACCAAGCCCGTGGTCGGCTTCATCGCGGGCGCCAGCGCACCGCCCGGCAAACGCATGGGCCATGCGGGCGCCATCGTCTCGGGCGGCCGCGGCACCGCGCAGGAGAAGCTCGCGGTGATGAAGGAATGCGGCATCCACGTCACGCGCAATCCGGCGGAGATGGGAAAGCTGCTCGCCTCGCTCGTGGTGCCCGACTACCTGCCGTTCGACTGACCGCGGCGAACCCGAATCCTCGACATCCAGAAAGACGACAACAACATGGAACAGCAGCAGCAACAGACGAAGAAATGGGTCCGCTTCGAGCACGCCGGCGGCATCGCCTTCGGCACGCTCGAAGGCGATGCGGTGCACGAGCGGCAGGGCGACATGTTCGCCAGCTCCGAGCCCACGGGCCGCGTGTTCGCGCTTGCGGGGCTGCAGCTGCTCACGCCCACCGAACCCACCAAGGTGATCGCGCTGTGGAACAACTTCCATGCGCTCGGCGCCAAGCTGAACCTGCCGGTGCCTGCCGAGCCGCTGTACCTGCTGAAGACGCCCAACTCCTACCTTGCGCCCGGCAGGCCCATCCGCAAGCCGCTGTGCGACGGCAAGGTGGTGTTCGAGGGCGAACTCGGCATCGTCATCGGCAAGACCGCCACCGCCGTTTCGGAAGCCGATGCGCTCGACCATGTGTTCGGCTACACCTGTGCCAACGACGTGACGGTGGCCGACATCCTCCATCGAGACGCCTCCTTCGTGCAGTGGGTGCGCGCCAAGGGCTTCGACACCTTCTGCCCCATGGGCCCGGTGGTGGCCACCGGGCTCGACCCCGCCACGCTCACCGTGACCACGCTGCTCAACGGCGAGGTGCGCCAGGACTACCCCATCAGCGACATGCGCTTCTCCGTGCAGCAGCTCGTGAGCCTCATCTCGCAGGACATGACGCTGCACCGCGGCGACGTGATCCTCTGCGGCACCTCGGTCGGCGTCGGCTCCATGAAGCCCGGCAGCCTCGTGGAGATCGAGATCGGCGGCATCGGAAAGCTCGGCAACCGCTTCGGCTGAACGCAGCCGAAGGGTCGCGCAAGAAATTCAACTCTTGGGGATCGACGATATGAAGATTGCAATCATCGGCGCAGGCGCCATCGGCGGGCTGGTTGGCGCGAAGCTCGCGCTGGCCGGCGAGGACCTCACGTTCATCGTGCGCGGCGCCAACCTCGACGCCATATCGCGCAACGGCATCAAGCTGGTCTCGGCCGAGGGCGAGGAGCAGGTGGCGCGCAACGTGAAGGCTACCGACCGCTACGACGAGGCGGGCCCGCAGGACATCGTCGTGCTCGCGATGAAGGCCCACCAGGTCGAGGCCGTGGCGAACGACGTACCCAGGCTCTTCGGGCCCGACACCGTGGTCGTGACCATGCAGAACGGCATTCCGTACTGGTACTTCCACAAGCACGGCGGCACGCTCGAAGGCACGCCGGTGCGCAGCGTCGATCCTTCTGGCACCGTCGCGGCGAAGATCCCGGCCCAGCGCGTGATCGGCTGCGTGGTCTACCCCGCGTCGGAGCTCGTCGCGCCGGGCGTGGTGCGGCACATCGAGGGCGACCGCTTCCCGGTGGGCGAGCTCGACGGCTCGGCGAGCGAGCGCGTGAATCGCGTCTCGGCCTGCTTCACCGGTGCGGGCTTCAAGGCGCCGGTACTCGACAACATCCGCGCCGAGATCTGGCTCAAGCTGTGGGGCAACCTGACCTTCAACCCGATCAGCAGCCTCTCGCATTCCACGCTCGTCGACATCTGCCAGTACCCGCCTTCGCGCGAGCTGGCCGCCGCGATGATGCGCGAGGCCCAGGCCGTCGCGCACAAGCTCGGCATCGAGTTCCGCGTGACGCTCGAAAAGCGCATCGCCGGCGCGGAGAAGGTCGGCAAGCACAAGACCTCGATGCTGCAGGACGTGGAAGCGGGCCGCGCGCCAGAGATCGACGCGCTGGTCGGCGCGGTGGTCGAACTGGCCCGGCTCACCGAGACGCCGACGCCGCACATCGACACCGTCTACAGCCTCGTGAAGCTGCTCGCGCGCACGATGGAAGACCAGCGCGGTCGCGTCAAGCTGCACGAGCTGGCGGCATGAGCGCCAGGTCTTTCTCCCTCTCCCCTCGGGGAGGGGGCAGGGGTGAGGGGGAGGGCCTTCGCATCGGCCCTGTCTCGACCACTGTCGCCGGTCCTCACCCCAGTCCTCTCCGCAGCGGAAGAGGGAGCAAGGCCCCAGGTTCCGAGGTGGTTCGATGAGACGCACGCGCAGCGCGAAGATCGTCGCCACCCTCGGTCCTGCCACCAGCGACGAGCAGGCCATCCGTGCGCTGTTCGGCCGGGGCGTGGACGTGTTCCGGCTCAACCTGAGCCACGGCACGCAGCACGACCATGCACGGCGCATCGAGACCATCCGCCGCCTCGAGAAAGAACACGGCAGGCCCATCGGCATTCTGCTCGACCTGCAGGGGCCCAAGCTGAGGCTGGGCAGCTTCGAGGGCGGGCGGGCGCACCTCGATGCGGGCACGCGCTTCCGGCTCGACATGGACGAGGCCGCAGGCAACGCACGCCGCGCGCCGCTGCCGCATCCGGAAATCTTCGCGGCGCTGCAGGACGGCACCGAGCTGCTGCTCGACGACGGCAAGCTGCGCCTGCGCGTGGACAGCCACGGCAACGACTTCGCCGAGACCACGGTGCTGGTCGGAGGACCCGTCTCCGACCGCAAGGGGGTCAACGTACCGAGCGTGCTGCTGCCGATCTCGCCGCTCACGCCGAAGGACCGCGAAGACCTGGCCTTCGGCCTGTCGATGGGCGTGGACTGGGTCGCGCTCTCCTTCGTGCAGCGGCCCGAGGACATCGAGGAGGCGCGCGCCATCGTCGGCGCGCGTGCCTGGATCATGGCCAAGCTGGAGAAGCCCGCCGCCATCGAGCACCTGGATGCGATCGTGTCGTTGTGCGACGGCATCATGGTGGCGCGCGGCGACCTCGGCGTGGAGCTGCCGCCCGAGCAGGTGCCGGAGCTCCAGCGGCTGATCGTGCGCGCCTGCCGCAGGCGCGGAAAGCCGGTGGTGGTGGCCACGCAGATGCTCGAATCGATGATCGCCTCGCCGGTGCCCACGCGTGCGGAGGTGTCGGACGTGGCGACCGCCGTGTACGACGGCGTCGACGCGGTGATGCTCTCGGCCGAGTCGGCCTCGGGCAGGTACCCGCTGGAGGCGGTGGCGATGATGGACCGCATCGTCGAGCGGGTGGAGGCCGATCCGTCCTACCGCGCGGGCATCGACGCCACGCACGACGCGGCGCTGTCGACCACGGCCGATGCCGTGTGCGCATCGATGCGCCAGGTGGCGTCGCTGCTCGCGCCGGCCGCCACCGTGACCTATACCTCGTCGGGCTTCACGAGCCTGCGCGCGGCGCGCGAGCGCCCGGCCGTGCCCATCCTGAGCCTCACGCCCGACCTGGCCGCCGCGCGGCGCATGGCGATGGTGTGGGGTGTGCATGCGGTGCTCGTCGACGACGTGCGCGACGTGGCGGAGATGATCGAGTGCGCCTGCCGAACGGCACGCGCCGAGGGATTCGCGAAGGAAGGCGACGACGTGGTGGTGGTGGCGGGCCTTCCCTTCGGGCAATCGGGCACCACCAACCTGCTGCACGTGGCCCGGATACCGCGCTGAGCGCTGTTGCTGGCAGTTGCGATGAAGCATGCGACCTTGCGCCAGCTGAAGGTCTTCGAGGCGGTGGCGCGGCTGCTGAGCTTCTCGCGCGCGGCCGAGGAGCTTCACCTCACGCAGCCTGCGGTCTCCACGCAGGTGCGCAAGCTCGAGGAGCATGCGGACAACGCGCTCTTCGAGCAGTTCGGCAAGAAGATCTACCTCACGCCCGCGGGCAATGAGCTGCTGCAGATCAGCCGATCGATCATCCAGCAGTTCGAGGCGGCCGAGAACGCGATGATGCAGTTCAAGGGCGTCTCCGGCGGCAAGCTCAACGTGGGCGTGATCAGCGCGGGCGACTACTTCTTCCCGCGCCTGCTGGTGGAGTTCGCGAGCCGCCATCAGGGCGTGACGCTGAACTTCACCGTGCACAACCGCGCGGGGCTCCTGACCCATATCGCCGAGAACCTCACGGACCTCGCGATCATGGTGCGCCCGCCCACCGACCTCGACACCGTCAACCAGCCCTTCGCGCCGCACCCCTACGTGATCGTCGCGGCGCCCGGCCATCCGCTGGCACGAGAGAGAAACATCCCGCGGGCGCGGCTGATGCGCGAGCCCTTCGTGGTGCGCGAGAAGGCGTCCGACACCTGGCACTCGATGGAGGACGGCTTCGGCGGCGACCTGAGCGGCATCAACGTCGCGATGGAGATACGCAGCACCGAGACCATCAAGCAGGCGGTGATCGCAGGCATGGGCGTGAGCTTCGTGTCGGCCCACACCGTGAGCCAGGAACTGCGCACGGGCAGCCTCTGCGTGCTCGACGTGGAAGGCTTTCCGCTGATGCTCAACTGGTACGTGGTGCATCGCCGCAGCAAGCGGCTGCCGCCGGTGGCGCAGGCCTTCAAGGACTTCCTGCTGAGCGACGGGCCCGCGTTGATCTCGCAGATCGTTCCCTTCGAGTGCCCCAATGAAAAAGAGCGCGGCGAGTGACTCGCGCGCGCTCCTTGCGGGGGCTTGATGTGCTGCGGCGTGCGGCTGTTCAGCGCTGCACGAACGACGAGCGGCGCTGCATCAGCGCGGCGCGTGCGGCCTTGTAGAAGATCACGATGGGCATCACGGCGAACAGCTCGCGCATGACGTTGCCGGCGGTCGACGAAGAGGCGGGGGCGCGCAGCGCGTTGGAATCGAGGGTGGTGTGGCTCATTTGCTTGCTCCAAAAAAGAATCTGAAACTGAATCGGAAAGACCGAAGGGATTACCCTGAATTTTAGGGTTTACCCTAGACGAGGGCAAACGCGATTTTTGCGTTTCTTGACCCAGGTCAATTTTTTCGGTGTCGGACAGATTCCCTTCCTGCGTGCGAACTTCGGCTGCCAGAGCCATTCGCACGCACGCGCGCAGATCGCACGACGCGCGCCAAAGCCATCGTCGAGGCCGCTGAAGAACATCGCGAGATCGATCGGCAGCACATGCCATGCATCACGCATGGATCATCGAAATCGCATCATCGATTCCTCATCCGTCATGCACCGCGCATCGTGCGATGCGTGCCGATGCCACTGCTCATTGCACCTGCGTTCATCGGCGTGATCGCGCGTCGTGCAAGCAGCGATTCGATGCACTGCCTGTGCTAGGGATATCACGGGGGTTTCGAGAGAGCGCGATTCGTGTGAACTTGACTGAGGTCAAGAGTTTTTGACTCGCTCGGTCCGACAGTCATCCACGCGCAGACAACTGGTGATTCCCATGCCGTGTATCGATGTCAACGAAGCCTCGTCGCCCGTCGATGCGCACAGATCGCTCGACTGATTGCTCAGCTTTGCAGCCTGTCGGATTTCAACGAAAACACCAAGGACAACTCCATGACTCGGCCCACCTCAACGATCGCAGGTTCCAACCCCGCGATGTACCCTCCGTCCGAAACCTATGGCGCCAGCGCGACCCGATCCGAGGCGTATCGATGGGGTCAGCTGCTCATCGGCATCGTCTGCATGGCGATGATCGCGAACCTGCAGTACGGCTGGACGCTCTTCGTCAATCCGATCGCCGACAAGCACGGCTGGAGCCGCGCCGCGATCCAGGTCGCGTTCACCATCTTCGTCCTTACCGAAACCTGGCTCGTGCCCATCGAGGGCTATCTCGTCGACCGCTTCGGTCCGCGTCCTGTGGTGCTGGTGGGCGGCGTGCTGTGCGGCGTGGGCTGGGTGCTCAACTCGTTCGCCGATTCGCTCGCGATGCTGTACGTCGCTGCGGCCATCGGCGGCATCGGCGCGGGTGCGGTCTACGGCACCTGCGTGGGCAATGCGCTCAAGTGGTTCCCCGACCGGCGCGGCCTCGCGGCAGGCATGACCGCGGCGGGCTTCGGTGCCGGCTCCGCGCTCACGATCATCCCGATCTCTGCGATGATCAAGTCCAGCGGCTACGAGGCGGCCTTCCTGTACTTCGGGATCGGGCAGGGGCTGATCGTGTTCCTGCTCGCATGGCTGCTGACCCGCGCACCGGACCATGCGAAGTCGTCCGGCACCCGCAACGTGCAGCAGTCGCGCCGCGACTACGCGCCCTCCGAGGTGCTGCGCTCGCCGGTGTTCTGGGTGATGTACGCGATGTTCGTGATGGTGGCGGCCGGCGGCCTGATGGCCACCGCGCAGCTCGCGCCCATCGCGAAGGACTTCAAGATCATCGACGTGCCGGTCAACATCATGGGCCTGGTGCTGCCCGCGCTGACCTTCGCGCTGGCCATCGACCGCGTGCTCAACGGCCTCACGCGGCCCTTCTTCGGATGGGTGTCGGACAAGATCGGCCGCGAGCAGACCATGTTCATCGCCTTCGCGATCGAGTCGGTCGGCATCCTGATGCTCTACCACTACGGCCAGAACCCGCTGCTGTTCGTGATCCTCACGGGCATCGTGTTCTTCGCCTGGGGCGAGATCTACAGCCTGTTCCCCTCGACCTGCGCCGACACCTTCGGATCGAAGTACGCGGCCTCCAACGCCGGCATGCTCTACACCGCCAAGGGCACGGCCTCGCTGCTGGTGCCCTTGTCGAGCGTGCTGGCTGCCTCCACCGGCAGCTGGCAGGCCGTCTTCATCGCGGCCAGCGCGGTCAACGCGCTCGCGGCGCTGATGGCCTGGTTCGTGCTGCGGCCGATGCGCCGCAGGCAAATCGAGGCTAGCCGCGCCGACTAGGTCGGAGAACACCTGGACACCACGCGAAGCGCCTGCACCGGTACCATCCGCACAAGCCGTCTTCCCTCACACACGGCCCCGCCATGAAGATGGCGGGGCCTTTTGCCGATGAACAGGAGCCTTTGCAGTGACGATCTACCGACTTGATGCGCATGAACCGGCCATCGACGCCAGCGCCCGCGTGGCCGAGAGCGCCAGCGTGATCGGCCAGGTCGTGCTCGCGGCCGGCAGCCGAATCGGCGCGCACTCGGTGCTGCGCGGCGACAACGAGCCCATCACCGTCGGCCGCGGCAGCCAGGTGGAGGCGGGAGTGATGCTGCATGCCGACCCCGGCTTCCCGCTCACCATCGGCGCCGACGTGACGGTGGGCCCGCACGTGATGCTGCACGGCTGCACCGTGGGGGACGGCGCCGCCATCGGCGAGAACACCGTCGCGCTCAACGGCTCGGTGGTGGGCCGCGGCTGCATCGTTGAGCCCGGTTCGCTGCTCACCGAAGGCAAGGTCTTTCCCGACCGTTCGCGCATCGCGGGCCGCCCCGCGAAGGTCGCCGGCGAGGTGAGCGACGAAGAGGCGCAAGCGCAGCTGCGCAGGGCGCGCGAAGCCGCCGCCCGCTAGGGTCTTTCCGACAGTTCTTGCGGTCCTTGCGAACCCTGCACGCCCGCAGGGTTTGTGCGCATTGGCACCGTGCCTGTTTCGGCGGAAATTGACTTGTGTCAAGGCCCCCGACGCCCGATTCATCGACATTGGTCCCCAAGCGGACCACCACGGGATTCGCGTCGAATTCGAGACGCCGGGCCCGTGACGGAACCACGATGAAACCAGCTCCGCCTGCAGGCCCCCGAGGCTTCATGCAGCGGCGGAGCAGATCGGACGGACCATGAGACAAGAACAGGTTCAGCAGGCGCAGCAGGGGGACGAGACGCAAGAGCTCGCCACGGTGCGGCGCATCCTGCAGGCGCACGAGAACGAACCCGGCGCGCTGCTGCCGATACTGCACGACGTGCAGGACGCGCTCGGCCACATTCCCGCGAACGCGGTGCCGGTCATCGCCGAGGCGCAGAACCTCTCGCGCGCCGAGGTGCACGGCGTGGTCACCTACTACCACCACTTCCGCAGCGCGCCCGCCGGCCGCCACGTGATCCAGATCTGCCGCGCCGAGGCGTGCCAGTCGATGGGCGCCGATGCGCTGCTGGCCCATGCCGAACTGCGGCTGGGCTGCAGCGCGCACGGCACCACGAAGGACGGCGCCTTCACGCTGGAGCCGGCCTTCTGCCTCGGCCTGTGCGCCTCCTCGCCTGCGATGACGCTGGACGACCAGCCGCACGCGCGCGTGACACCCCGCACGTTCGACGCGCTCCTCGCGCAGGTCGCCCCATGAGCACCATCACCGTCTACGTTCCGCGCGACTCGGCCGCGCTCGCCGTCGGAGCCGACAGCGTGGCCCGGCGCATCGCCAAGGAAGCGGCCGCGCGCGGGCTGATGCTCGAGATCGTGCGCAACGGCTCGCGCGGCATGTTCTGGTTCGAGCCGCTGGTGGAGGTGAACACGCCCGCAGGCCGCATCGCCTACGGGCCGGTGACGCCCGACGACGTGGCGGGCCTGTTCGACGCCGGCTTCCTCACCGGCGGCAGGCATCCGCTCGCGCTCGGTCCGACAGAGGAGATCCCGTACTTGAAGAAGCAGGAGCGCCTGACCTTCTCGCGCATGGGCATCACCGACCCGGTCTCGCTCACCGACTACCAGGCCTACGAAGGCTTCGCCGGCCTGCGCCGTGCGCTGGCGCTCGAGCCCGGCGAGATCGTGCAGCAGGTGCTCGACTCCGGCCTGCGCGGGCGCGGCGGCGCGGCCTTTCCGGCGGGCATCAAGTGGAAGACGGTGCTGGGCACGGCGGCGGCGCAGAAGTACATCGTCTGCAATGCCGACGAGGGCGACTCGGGCACCTTCTCCGACCGCATGACGATGGAGGGCGACCCCTTCATGCTGATCGAGGGCATGACCATCGCGGGCCTGGCCACCGGCGCGACGAAGGGCTACATCTACGTGCGTTCCGAGTACCCGCATGCGATCGCGACGCTGAACGAGGCCATCCGCGTTGCCGAGGCTGCGGGCTTTCTCGGCGACAACATCCTGCGTTCGGGCAAGCGCTTCTCGCTCGAAGTGCGAAAGGGCGCGGGCTCGTACGTGTGCGGAGAAGAGACGGCGCTGCTCGAGAGCCTGGAAGGCAAGCGCGGCATCGTGCGCGCCAAGCCGCCGCTGCCGGCCATCGAGGGGCTGTTCGGGCGGCCGACGCTCATCAACAACGTCATCACGCTGGCGAGCGTGCCGCTGATCCTCGCGCGCGGCGCGGCCTTCTACCGCGACTACGGCGTGGGCCGCTCGCGCGGCACGCTGCCGATGCAGCTGGCCGGCAACATCAGGTACGGCGGCCTGGTCGAGAAGGCATTCGGCGTCACGCTGCGCGAGCTGCTCTACGACTACGGCGGCGGTTCGGCCTCTGGCCGGCCTATCAAGGCGGTGCAGGTCGGCGGCCCGCTGGGCGCGTACCTGCCCGAATCGAAGTGGGACCTGCCGCTCGACTACGAGGCCTACGCGGCCGTCGGCGGCACAGTGGGCCACGGCGGCATCGTGGTGCACGACGACACGGCCGACCTCTCGAAGCTCGCGCGCTACGCCATGGAGTTCTGCGCGCTCGAATCCTGCGGCAAGTGCACGCCCTGCCGCATCGGCTCGACCCGCGGCGTGGAGGTCATCGACAAGATCCGCGGCAACCAGAACCGCCCGCAGCAGGTGATGCTGCTGCGCGACCTGTGCGACACGATGGTCCACGGCTCGTTGTGCGCCATGGGCGGCATGACGCCGTTCCCGGTGCTTTCGGCACTCGACCATTTCCCGCAGGACTTCGGCATCGAAACGCCCGATCGCAAGGCTGCGTGACATGCCCGCCCCCGTCGCCTGCTCACTTCGTGTAGCTGCCTCCCCCTCGAGAGGGCAACACCGGTGGCCCGGCAAAGCCGGTTCCACGGTGTTCCGCGACCCAGGGGCGGGCGCCGCAGGTGTGAGGGAGCCGGTTCGCGCTTCGCACGGCCGTGGTGAATTGCCAGATCAGAGAGAAAGCTAAAGACATGTTGGACCATCTCAAGGACATCGACTACGGCACCCCCAGGCGCGAATCGGAGCGCGAGGTGACGCTGGAGATCGACGGCAACGAAGTCACGGTGCCCGCGGGCACATCGCTGATGCGCGCGGCGGTGGATGCGGGCATCCAGGTGCCCAAGCTCTGCGCCACCGACAGCCTGGAGCCCTTCGGCTCGTGCCGGTTGTGCCTGGTCGAGATCGAGGGGCGGCGGGGCTTCCCGGCCTCGTGCACCACGCCCGCCGAGGCCGGCATGAAGGTGCGCACGCAGACGCCGAAGCTGCAGGAGCTGCGCAAGGGCGTGATGGAGCTCTACATCTCCGACCATCCGCTGGACTGCCTCACCTGCTCGGCCAACGGCAACTGCGAGCTGCAGGACATGGCGGGCGTGACCGGCCTGCGCAACGTGCGCTACGGCTTCGACGGCGCCAACCACCTGAAGAGCGAGAAGGACGAGTCGAACCCCTACTTCAGCTACGACCCGTCGAAGTGCATCGTATGCAACCGCTGCGTGCGCGCCTGCGAGGAAACGCAGGGCACCTTCGCGCTGACCATCAGCGGCCGCGGCTTCGAGTCGCGCGTGTCGCCGGGCCAGGACGAGGCCTTCATGGACTCGGAATGCGTGAGCTGCGGCGCCTGCGTCGAGGCCTGCCCCACCGCCACGCTGCAGGAGAAGTCGGTGATCTGGCTCGGCCAGCCCGAGCACAGCGTGATCACCACCTGCGCCTACTGCGGCGTGGGCTGCGCCTTCAAGGCCGAGATGAAGGGCAATGAAGTGGTGCGCATGGTGCCGTGGAAGGACGGCAAGGCCAACGAGGGCCACTCCTGCGTCAAGGGCCGCTTCGCCTGGGGCTACGCCACGCACCAGGACCGCATGCTCAAGCCGATGATCCGCAAGAACATCAGCGACCCGTGGCAGGAGGTGAGCTGGGAGACCGCGCTCAACTACGCCGCGAGCGAGTTCAAGCGCCTGCAGGCCAAGTACGGCCGCGATTCCATCGGCGGCATCACCTCCTCGCGCTGCACCAACGAGGAGACCTACCTCGTGCAGAAGCTGGTGCGCGCCGCCTTCGGCAACAACAACGTCGACACCTGCGCGCGCGTGTGCCATTCGCCCACTGGCTACGGCCTGAAGCAGACGCTGGGCGAATCGGCGGGTACGCAGACCTTCGCCTCGGTGGACAAGGCCGACGTGATCATGGTGATCGGTGCCAACCCGACCGACGGCCACCCGGTGTTCGCCTCGCGCATGAAGAAGCGGCTGCGCCAGGGCGCGAAGCTGATCGTGGTCGACCCGCGCCGCATCGACATCGTGAAGTCGCCGCACATCGAGGCGGCGCACCACCTGCAGCTGCGCCCCGGCACCAACGTGGCGGTGGTCACGGCGCTGGCGCACGTCATCGTGACCGAGGGGCTGATGGCCGACGAGTTCGTGGCCGAGCGCTGCGACACCGCTTCTTTCAAGGAGTGGAAGTCGTACGTCGAACGCCCCGAGCAGTCGCCCGAGGCCACCGAGGCGGTGACCGGCGTGCCGGCCGCCGAGATGCGCGCGGCCGCGCGGCTCTTCGCCACCGGCGGCAATGCCGCCATCTACTACGGCCTGGGCGTGACCGAGCACAGCCAGGGCTCGACGACGGTGATGGGCATCGCGAACCTCGCGATGGTCACCGGCAACGTCGGCCGCGAGGGCGTGGGCGTGAACCCGCTGCGCGGCCAGAACAACGTGCAGGGCTCCTGCGACATGGGCTCCTTCCCGCACGAGCTGCCGGGCTACCGGCATGTGTCGGACAGCACCACGCGCTCTTCGTTCGAGGCCGCCTGGGGCGTGCCGATCGACCCCGAGCCGGGGCTGCGCATTCCCAACATGTTCGACGCCGCGATCGGCGGCAGCTTCAAGGGCCTCTACTGCGAAGGCGAGGACATCGTGCAGTCCGACCCCAACACGCAGCACGTGGCCGCCGCGATGATGGCCATGGAATGCGTGGTGGTGCAGGACATCTTCCTCAACGAGACCGCCAAGTACGCGCATGTGTTCCTGCCGGGCTCCTCCTTCCTCGAGAAGGACGGCACCTTCACCAACGCCGAGCGCCGCATCTCGCGCGTGCGCAAGGTGATGCCGCCCAAGGCCGGCCTCGCCGACTGGGAGGTGACGGTGAAGCTCGCGCAGGCCCTCGGCTACCCGATGGACTACGAGAGCCCCGAGGAGATCATGGACGAGATCGCCGCACTCACGCCCACCTTCCGCGGGGTGAGCTACAAGCGCCTCGACGAGCTCGGCAGCATCCAGTGGCCCTGCAACGAGAACGCGCCCGAAGGCACGCCCACCATGCACATCGACCGCTTCGTTCGCGGCAAGGGCAAGTTCATCGTCACGCAGTACGTGGCGACCGACGAGAAGGTGACGCGCCGGTTCCCGCTGCTGTTGACCACCGGGCGCATCCTCTCGCAGTACAACGTGGGCGCGCAGACGCGGCGCACCGAGAACAACCAGTGGCACAGCGAGGATCGCCTGGAAATCCATCCTCATGACGCCGAGGAGCGCGGCGTGAAGGAAGGCGACTGGGTCGGCATCCAGAGCCGCGCGGGCGAGACGGTGCTGCGCGCCACGGTGTCCGAGCGCATGCAGCCGGGCGTGGTCTACACCACCTTCCACTTCCCCGAGTCGGGCGCGAACGTGATCACCACCGACAACTCCGACTGGGCCACCAACTGCCCCGAGTACAAGGTCACCGCGGTGCAGGTGACGCCGGTGATGCAGCCCTCGGCCTGGCAGCAGGAGTACAGCCGCTTCAACCGGAAGCAGCACGACCTGCTCGCCGCCGCCTCGCAGCACGGCAACGAGACGGTGCCGGCCAAGTGAGGATGCACCGCGCATGACCATGCAGGCCGCCGACACCGTCCGCTTCTGCGAAGGCGCGCAGCTGCTGCCCGTGCGCGGCGTACGCGGTGGCCGGCCCTTCGACGTGCAGGACTGGGTGGCCGAGGAAGTGCCGGTGGCGCTCGAATACAACGGCATCTCGCACGCGGTGATGCTCGCTACACCGCTCGACCTGGAAGACTTCGCGCTCGGCTTCTCGCTGGGCGAGGGCATCCTCGATGCGGCGCACGAGCTCTATGCGGTGGAAGCCGAGCAGTCGGCGCTGGGCTTCACGGTGCACATGCAGGTGTCGGGCGCGGCCTTCGCGCGCCTGAAGCAGCGCCGCCGCTCGATGGCCGGACGCACCGGCTGCGGCCTGTGCGGCACCGAGAGCCTGACGCAGGTGTCGCGCGAGATCCCCGTGCTGCGGGACGACGTGGCCGTACGCTTCGAGCGCGAGGCCATCGCCCGCGCGATGTTGCAGCTGCCCTCGCAGCAGACCTTGCAGGAGGCCACCGGCGCGGTACACGCCGCGGCATGGTGCTCGGCCGACGGCGAGGTGATGTGGCTGCGCGAGGACGTGGGCCGCCACAACGCGCTCGACAAGCTGGTGGGTGCGCTCGCGGCCAACGACGTCGATGCATCGGCCGGCTTCATCGCCGTTACCAGCCGCGCGAGCTTCGAGATGGTCCAGAAGGCCGCGATGGCCGGCGCGCCGCTGCTCGCCGCGGTGTCGGCGCCGACGTCGTTCGCGGTGGCCACCGCGCAGCGCGCGGGCCTCACGCTGGTGGGCTTCGTGCGGCAGCAGGACCTCGGCGTGTACAGCCACGCTCAGCGGCTGCGCTGAGCCTCTTTTTCCTCTTTCAACGCCACCCACAACTTTCCGGAAGCCACATGGAGCACGATCAATCGGCGCAACTCGTGAAGATGGCCAACCAGATCGGCAGCTTCTTCCAGGCGCAATCGCCCAGCGACGCGGGCGCGGCCACGCAGGCCATCGCGGCGCACCTGAAGTCGTTCTGGGCGCCGAGCATGCGCATCCAGCTGCTGCGCGATTTCGATGCGGGCAGGACGCCGCAGCTGATGCCTATCGTGGCATCGGCGCTTCGCAGCCATCGGGCGACGCTGCTGCCTGCGCCATGAGCAGCGACTCGTAGTAGAGGCACAGCGGCATCGCGACGAACACCATGCCTGCGACGTAGATCACGAGGCTGGTGACGGGGAAGTGCATGCCGCCCCAGTAGGGAATGGACGCCACGAGCGCGAGGCCCGCGATCAGCGCGATCGTGCCGCGCAGCGCACCGCGCGTGAGGGCGATGCGCGAGAGCCCCGGCGGGGCGGATGTCCGAGAGCTTTCTGGAAATTCCCGAAGGCTCTCGCCCTTGTCTCCAACTCTTTTCATCGTGGTCGCTCCTCGGTGAAGGCGAGGGACGGTTCTTATCACGCGCGCAAGACGCGGGTCAAGGCCGAAGTCTTGGAGCGGGAGCGGACAGCGGATGCAGAGGGCGCGAAGGTTGCGCGAAGGTCGCGAAAGAAAAACCAAAAAGTGTTTTGGGTTTCTCTTGCGACCTCTGCGCAGCTTTTGTATTTCTTCTGCGCTCGCTGTCCTCGCCCGCTCCCGACCCCGCTTCAGTCGTACTTGACGGTGTAGATCAGGTCGAGGCCGCTGGTCTGGCCGGCCTGGCCGCGCAGGGTGAGGCGCGTTGTCAGGTCGTAGAAGATGAAGAGCGTGCCGAAGGTGCCGCCGATGCTGCGTTCGTAGGTGATGTAGAAGTCCTTCGAGAGGCGCTTGCCCAGGGTCACTGCCGACTCGCGCAGATCGCCGCCGTCGCCCGGGCCCTTGAAGCCCAGTTCGTCGAGGCCGAAGCGGCTGGCGAGGCTGCCGCCGGTGGAGGCGCCGCCGATCTTGCCCAGCAGCGACAGCGCCGCCTGCTGCAGCAGCGCCGACTCGCCGCCGCTGGTGGCCGAGGCGCGGCCCAGGACGACCCATGAGAGCGTCTCGGCATCCGACAGCGCCGGCTCCGAATACAGCTTCACGCGCGGCGACTGCGCGGTGCCGGTGATCTGCACGCCCGCGCGCTGCGAGAGGTTGGGGCGGATGGCGAGGATGTCGAGCGCCGGGTTGTCGAAGGGGCCGTTGAAGCGCGCGATGCCGGTCTCCACGTCGAGCTGCTGGCCGTAGGCGCGGTACTGGCCCTTCACCGTCTTCACCTCGCCGGTGATGCGCGGCGGCGCGTCGAGCCGGGTGCTGCGGATCTCCAGGTTGCCTTCGAGGCGCGTGGTGATGCCGCGGCCCTGCACCGCGAAGTCGTCGCCCAGGTCGAACTCGACGGTGATGTCCGGCGGCCTGGCGGTCTGCGGCTTTGCGGCCTGCGCGTCGGCGCGGGCGGCTTCGCGCTTCGCCGCCTCGGCGGCCTCGCGGTCCTTGGCGGCGGAGCGCACGACGACGTCGCTGCCCAGGCTGGGCGCGGTCTCGTCGGGCAGGATGATGACGGCGCGGTCGGTCCTGAGCTTGCCGCGCACGGTGAACTGGCCGTTGTCCAGCCACGCCTGCAGGTCGCCCGAGAGCGTGACCTGCCGGTCGGTGCGCACCAGCACGCGCAGCGCGCGCAGCTGGCCCTGTACCGCCATGCGGATGCCGGTTGCGCCGCCGACGGCGGGGCCCCAGCTGAGGTCGCCGCTGGCCGAGAGCGTGCCGCCATCGGTGCGGGCCTCGCTCGCTGCGGTGCTGCGGTTGCCGCTCTGGCCGCCAATGCGTGCGGAGCTGCCGGCGCCGCCCTTGAGCGTGAATTCGGTGATCTCCACG
Organism: Variovorax atrisoli; assembly: GCF_014195185.1. Lineage (NCBI taxonomy): Bacteria > Pseudomonadati > Pseudomonadota > Betaproteobacteria > Burkholderiales > Comamonadaceae > Variovorax > Variovorax atrisoli. The sequence continues at coordinate 306,204 of NZ_JACIBG010000009.1, forward strand.
CGCTCGCCCGTGAGCGTGGCGCGCAGACGGCCGTCGCGCAGGTCCAGCCCTTCGACGGGCGCGCGCAGCGCGAGCTTGTCGGCGCCCAGCGTGCCGTTCCAGCGCGGCGCGGCGCGGTTGCCCGAGAGCGTGGCGTTGGCGTCCAGCGTGCCGGCGATGCGCCAGCCCGGCGGCGCGAGCATCGACCACACGCCCAGGTTCGGCAGCGTGGCCTTGATGTTGCCGCCCAGCGGTGCGTCGGGCGCCCACTGCCAGCCGCCGGCGCGCTGCTGCACGCGGGTGTTGATGTCGGCGTCGATCTTGCCGGCGCGTTCGCTGTCCCAGGCGAGAACGGCGCGCACCGCGTCGCCGTCGGCATCCAGGCGCAGCTCGGCCTGGCGCAGGCCGGCCGGCGTGCTGGGCGCGTCGCCGCTGGCCGAGGCGGAATTCATCGTGCGCTCGCTCGCGGTGCCCGTGCCGGTGCTGGTGATGCGCGTGACCAGCGCGGCCTCGCCGGCCTGCACGCGGATGTCGCCGCTCTGGCGCGCGAGGCGGGCCTTGGCGTGCAGCGTGTCGCCGGCATCGATGTCCCAGTCGCCGTTGAACATCAGGTCGCCGCTGATGCCGTATTCGCCGAGCGTCGTGTTGGCGCCGAAGGCGCCGGCCCAGGCCATCGGCAGGCCCTGCAGCTGGCCCTTGGACTGCACGCGGAACACGCGGTTGGGCGCGGCGCCGCTCTGGCTGAAGCGCAGCGGCTGCCAGTCGATGCGCACCGTGCCGGACACGGGGCCGCGCAGCGTGGCCGAGGCGGCGGAGGCTTCCACGTCGAGGCGCGGCGCGTTGCCGCTCGCGGTCCGGATGGTCGCGGTGACTTCGCGGCCCAGCTCCAGCACCCATGGTGCGCCGGGGCGGGCGCTGTCCTGCGCCTGCAGCTTCAGGCTGGCCAGCGCCGCGCGCCACTGGCCGGCACCGGCGATGCCGCCGCTGGCGCGGGTATCGATGTCGAACTTCTGCGTGCCGGTGGCGGCCTCGCCCTTCAGCGCGAGCGTGGCCTGCGCGAGGCTGCCCGCAAGGTCGGCTTGCAGGTTGCGCACCTGGACATCGGTGCCCGTTCCGCCGGGCTGCTCGGAGGGCAGGGTGAGTTCGAGGCGCGGCACGGCGAGCGCGGCCTTGATGCTGGGCTCGGCGACGCCTCGCGGAGCGGGTGCGTTGGGGTTCTCGAGCCGGCGCTGGATGGTGCGCCAGCCGCCCTGCCAGCTGGCATCGAGCTTCGCGGAACCCTTGGCGCCCGCATTGCCGAACACGCCGGACAGCCCCGGCAGGCCCTGCACCCAGCGCTGCACGGTGCCGGCGTCGTCGATGGCGGCCCAGACCTCGCCGCTGCCCGCATCGGGCGCGATGCGGCCTTCGACCTGCGCGCTGCCGCCGGGCAGGGCGAGGGCCAGCTTGCCGCTCGCCGCCTGATCGGCCACGCGCACCTGTACGCGGCCGTCGATGCTGGCGCGTTGCGCATCGATGCGCAGCGTGCGCAGGTCGAGCACCTGGTCCTTCCACTGGCCCTGTGCCAGCGCGCGGTCGAGCGCGAAGCCGGGCAGGGCCTTGCTGCCCGCGCCGCCGCCTTCGGCGCGCAGGCTGGCGTCGAAGGCGATGGTGCTGTCCTTCTGCTCGGCCTTGAGCTGGCCGCTGACCGGCGCGCCCGAAAGCTCGCTGTAGAGCGCCGCGGGCCGCACGCCGCGCACGGTGGCCTGCGCCTGCCAGGGCGAGGGCGCCGGGCTCCATTTGCCGGCCGCGTCGATGCGCCCGCCGCCTGCGCGCACGGTGGCTTCGGAGAGGGTCCAGTTGGTGCCGTCGAAGCCGACCCTGGCCAGCAGCTGTTCCAGCGGCAGCTTCTGCTTGTCCCATGGGCCGGGCAGGGCGTTGCGGATGTCGGCCGAGGCCTTCCATGCGGCGGGACCGGTGTCGGCATCAGGCTGCAGTTCGACGGTGCCGGTGAGCCGGGTCTCGGGTGCGCCGGGCCACAGGCTCGACGCGTCGACGTTGCGCAGGTCGGCCTTCGCGTCGATCACCGGCTGGGGCAGCCAGGGCGCGATCTGCGCCTGCAGGCTCGCCGCCATGGGCGCGTCGGCGTTCTCCTCGGCAGGCTTCAGCTCTGCCGCCACCTGCAGGCGCGCACCGGCGCCGGCGAGCGTGCCCTTGACGGTGGCGGTGGCCATCACGTCGATGTCGTGGTCCTCGGCCACGGGCGCCTTCACGCGGCCGTCGAGTGCGGCGTCGATCGCCATCGGCGCAGGGCCCTGCAGCTTCACGCGGGCGCTGTAGTGGCCGCTGGCGATGTCCACGCCCTTGACCTCGAGCGCATGCTCGGCCGCCTTGTAGCTGTAGCTGCCCGAGAGATTGAGCGCCTGCAGCACGGGCGGGCCGGCCCAGCGCAGTTCGTCGATGCGGAAGGGCAGCTCGACCTCTATCGGCAGGGCGAGCTGTTCGAGCGGCTCGGTGGGCTTGTCGCTCGGCGGGCCGCGCTTCTCGATCAGCACCTGCTTCGCATGCACCTCGCCAAGCTGCACCCTGCGCTTCAGCAGCGGCGCGAGCTGCCAGCCGATGGTGGCGTCGTTCACCTCCACGGCGATGCTCTCGCTCTGGTACTTGAGCCAGCCGATGCGGCCGCCGGTGCGCAGCGAGCCGCTCACGTCGCGGCTTTCGAGCGTCTGGCCGGCCGGCAGGCGTTGCGCCGCCTGGGCGAGCGCGAAGGCGAGCGAGGTGTTCGAGCCCAGCCACCACCATGCGCTGGCGACCAGCAGCACCACTGCCAGCAGCAGGCCGGCGACCGTCCAGGCAAGGGCGCGCATCGCACGCCGCGCGCGCGAGCGGCGGGGAGGCGATGGCGGTGTGGACTGGTCGTCGGTCTGCATCTGGCGGTGCCTGCGTCAGAAGGTGAAGCCGAGGCGGAAGTGCAGGCGGAACTTCTTCGAGTCCACGCCGTAGGCCAGGTCGGCCTGCACCGGCCCGACCGGGCTGCGCCAGCGCGCGCCCACGCCCACGCCGACCTTGGGCTTGAGCTCGCCGGGCTTGTCTGCCACGGCGCCCGCGTCGACGAACACCACGCTCTCCCATTCGGTGAGCTTGTTGTTGTAGACGAAGGGACGCTGCCACTCCACGCTGGCCACGCCGAGGTAGCGGCCGGCCACGGTGGTGCCGTCGGCGCGCACGGTGCCGATCTGCTTGTAGCTGTAGCCGCGCACGGTGGTGTCGCCGCCGGTCAGGAACATCAGCGTGGAGGGGATCTGCGCGCTGTCCTTCGCCGACACGGCGCCGGCCTCCACGCGCAGCTGCAGGCGGCTGCGGCGCGCGCGCAGTTCCTTGTCCTCGGCCGAGCCCAGCGGCAGCACGCCGAGCCAGCGCGCGTAGGTACGGGTGAAGGGCACCTGCTCGCCGGTGAGCGTGTAGCCGGCCGCCACCTCGAGCGCGAGGCCGTAGCCGCGCGAGGGTGCGGAGTTGTCGTCGAAGTAGCGTCCGGTCCAGCCCCAGTTGGCCGTCACGGCCGAGGCCGAGGGCGGGGCGTTGATGCCGCGGTTCTGGGCGTAGTCGTACTGCAGGAAGTAGCTGCGGTCGATGTGGTCGCCCGACTTGCTGCGCCCGCCGCGCAACCGCCCGCTGTCGACCACGTAGCTGCCCGACTGCTCGCTCTTGAGCTCGGCGCCGGCGAACCAGCGCCAGCCGTGGTCGTCGGGAATGGCCTTCAGCTCGGTGGACAGCGACTTGATGTCGTTGTCCACCGACAGCCGCGAGACGGCGCGCCAGCCCAGCAGCGGCACCTGGTTGTGGATGTGGTCGATCGACAGCCGCGGCCCGTTGTCGGTGGTGAAGCCCACGCCCAGCACCACCTTCTGCAGCGGCGCCTCGCGCAGCTGCGCGATGACGGGCGCGGCCAGCGGGTTGCCGCTGTCGGTGTCGAGCGTGAGGAACACCGAGTCGTAGTAGCCGCTGCTGGCCAGGCGCTGCTGGGCGTCGAGCAGCTTCTGCTGGTCGTAGTCCTGGCCGCTGGGCAGGCGCGCGATGCGGCGCGCGCCGTCGGGGTCGTAGCGCTGGATGCCGCGCAGCACCAGTGGCCCGAACTTGTAGGCCGGGCCCGACTGGTAGGTGACGCTCAGTCGCGCCTCGCTGCGGTCGGCATCCACCTCGGCGCGGCTGATCGCGATGCTGCCGGTCGGAAAGCGCCTGGCGGTGAGGCTGCGCAGCGCCGTGGTCTTGGCGTCGTCCCAGGCCTGCTGGGTGAACGGCTGGCCGGCGCGCAGGGCCCAGGCGGTGCGGATGGTGTCGCGCTGCGACTCGGCGGCCGGGTCGTCGGCGATGGGGCCGCCATAGCTGATCTGCACGTTGCTCACCTTGGTGAGCTCGCCGGGCGAGACGTTGATGACGATCTCGCGCGGCGCCTTCTCGCCCTGCGGCGTCTCGTTGAGTTCGAGCGTCAGCGTGGGCGTGAAGTAGCCGAGCGTGGCGAGCAGCTCGCGCGCGTTGGCCTCGGCGGCCACCATGAGGCGGGAGATCTCGGTGGCGCCCAGGTCGTCGAGCTCGCGGTAGCGCTGGAGCTCGAGATGCAGCCGGAGGTAGTCGCGCACGGCCTCGGGGCCGCGGACGTCGACGGTGAAGGCGTCGCGCTTGTCGCCGGGCTTCCTTTCGCCTTCCTTGCCGTCCCTGTCTGCGTCGGTGGTGCCGGCGCCGGCGCCGGCTGCGCCGCTGCGCACGAGGCCCGACACGGGTTTGTTTTCTTCGGCGGATTCCTTCTTCGGCAGCAGGCTGCAGCCTTGCAGAAGCAGGACGCCGCACAAAAGCAAAGCCGGCCACCACGCCGGCGAAGAAACAGGAACCGCCCTGACCATGGGCGGATTCTGACAGCAAGCCCGGCCGCTTCCTGAAGGCCGGGCCGGATCGACGGCATCGTCCTACTTGGACAGCATGCGCATCGCTTCCTCAAGGCCCCGCAGCGTGAGGGGATACATGCGGTTGGACATCAGCTGCTGCATCACCGCGATGCTCTGGCGGTACTGCCACACGCCCTGCGGCTCGGGGTTGATCCACGCGAACTTCGGGAAGGTGTGCGTCAGGCGCTGGATCCACTCGGCGCCGGCCTCTTCGTTGTTGTATTCGACGCTGCCGCCGGGCTGCAGGATCTCGTAGGGGCTCATGGTCGCGTCGCCGACGAAGATGAGCTTGTAGTCCTTGTTGTACTTGCGCAGGATGTCCCAGGTGGCGAACTTCTCGGAGAAGCGGCGCTTGTTGTTCTTCCACATGAAGTCGTACACGCAGTTGTGGAAGTAGAAGAACTCCAGGTGCTTGAACTCGGTCTTCACGGCCGAGAACAGCTCCTCCACGCGCTGGATGTGCTCGTCCATCGTGCCGCCCACGTCCATCAGCAGCAGCACCTTGACGTTGTTGTGGCGCTCCGGCCGCATCTTGATGTCGAGGAAGCCGGCGTTGGCGGCGGTCGAGTGGATGGTGTCGTCGAGGTCCAGCTCCTCGTCATGGCCCTCGCGCGCGAACTTGCGCAGCCGGCGCAGCGCGACCTTGATGTTGCGCGTGCCCAGTTCCTGCGTGTCGTCGTAGTCCTTGTAGGCGCGCTGGTCCCACACCTTCACGGCGCTCCTGTTCTTGCCCGCGCCGCCGATGCGGATGCCCTGCGGGTTGTAGCCGCCGTTGCCGAAGGGCGAGGTGCCGCCGGTGCCGATCCACTTGCTGCCGCCCTCGTGGCGCTCCTTCTGCTCCTCGAAGCGTTTCTTGAGCGTCTCCATGAGCTCGTCCCAGCCCATCTTCTCGATCTTGGCTTTTTCTTCCGCCGTGAACTCGCGCTCCAGCGTCTTGCGCAGCCAGTCGAGCGGCACTTCCTTGGTGAAGTCGGTCAGCATCTCCACGCCCTTGAAGTAGGCGGCGAAGGCGCGGTCGAACTTGTCGTAGTGCTTCTCGTCCTTCACGAGGGCGGTGCGCGAGAGGTAGTAGAAGTCGTCGATGCCGTAGGCGCCGTCGGAGTTCGGCCCCACCACGTCGGCCTGCAGGGCCTCCAGCAGCGTGAGGTATTCCTTGACCGACACCGGCAGCTTGGCCGAGCGCAGGGTGTAGAAGAAGTCGATGAGCATGGGGCGCTCCTTCGTTGTTTCTCGTGTGTGGCCGTCGTCGCGCGTCAGCCGCGCGGCTTGTCGAGCAGATACAGCAGCTGCTCCTTCACCTCGGGCCATTCGCCCGAACGCAGGCTGTACATGACGGTGTCGCGGATGGTGCCGTCGCGGCGCATCGCATGGCCGCGGATCACGCCGTCCTTCTTCGCGCCAAGCCGCTCGATGGCGCGCTGCGAGGCGAAGTTGAAGTTGTCGGTGCGCCAGCCCACCACGTTGCAGCCCAGCGCGTCGAAGGCATGCCCGAGCAGCAGCAGCTTGCAGGTGGTGTTGACGTGGGTGCGCTGGCAGCGCGCGGCGTACCACGTGTAGCCGATCTCCACGCGCTTCACTGCGGGCAAGATGTCGTGGAAGCTCGTCGTGCCGAGCACCGCGCCGGTGGCCTCGTCGGTCACGGCGAAGGCGAAGCGGTCGGCGGTCTTGAGTGCGGTCTCGATGTAGGCGCGGGTGTTCTCCGGCTCGGGCACGGAGGTGACGCGCAGCTTCCACAGCTCGCCGTCGGCGGCCGCGGCGCGCAGGCCTTCCTCATGCGCGAGCGCAAGCGGCACCAGTGCGATGCCGCGGGCCTTCAGCGTGACGGGTTCGACGAATGCCATTTGTCCCTTTCCTCCGGGCTCGCAGGGCTCAGCCGCGCGGGTCGCCGTACTTGCCCGTGTACCAGACGCGCGCGGCCTGTGCGCCGGCGCCGCCGCCCAGGCCGATCAGCGCGATGCCGATGAGCTCGCGCTTGTTGTACTCGCCGCTGCCGAAGGCGTCGAGGCCCAGCAGCAGCCCGAGCCCGCGGCCCAGCAGCGCGCCCACCATGAACATCACGGCCTGGGCGATGCCCAGCTTCATGAGTTGTCTGGTGGAGTGTTTCTGGCTGCTCATGGCTCAGCGGTTGTTGCGCTGCATGAAGACGAGCTTCTCGAAGAGCGTCACGTCCTGCTCGTTCTTGAGCAGCGCGCCCACCAGCGGCGGCACGGCGACCTTGTCGTCCTTGCTCTGCAGGGCTTCGAGAGGGATGTCCTCGGCCACCAGCAGCTTGAGCCAGTCGAGCAGCTCGGAGGTGGAGGGCTTCTTCTTCAGGCCCGGCAGGTTGCGCACGTCGTAGAAGGTCTTCATCGCGGCCGCGAGCAGCTCCTGCTTGAGGCCGGGGAAGTGCACGCCGACGATGTGCTTCATCGTCTCGGCATCGGGGAACTTGATGTAGTGGAAGAAGCAGCGGCGCAGGAAGGCGTCGGGCAGTTCCTTCTCGTTGTTGGAGGTGATGAACACCACCGGGCGGTGCTTGGCGCGGATGAGCTCGCGCGTCTCGTAGCAGTAGAACTCCATGCGGTCGATCTCGCGCAGCAGGTCGTTCGGGAATTCGATGTCGGCCTTGTCGATCTCGTCGATCAGCAGCGCCACCGGCTGGTCGGCAGTGAAGGCCTGCCAGAGCACGCCCTTGACGATGTAGTTGTTGATGTCGCTCACGCGCTCGCCGCCGTCGAGGTCCTTGAGTTGCGAGTCGCGCAGGCGGCTCACCGCGTCGTATTCATAGAGGCCCTGCTGCGCCTTGGTGGTCGACTTGATGTGCCACTGCAGCAGCGGCAGGCCCAGCGACTGGGCCACTTCCTCCGCAAGCATGGTCTTGCCGGTGCCGGGTTCGCCCTTGACGAGCAGCGGGCGCTTGAGCGTGATTGCCGCGTTGACCGCGAGCATCAGGTCCTGCGTGGCGACGTAGTTGTCTGAGCCCTGGAATTTCATGAGTGCGATGAATGGAACGGATGGAACGAGGACGGGGGTGGAGAAAAGAACACACCCGATGTGCGTCGTGCAGCCTCAGGGTTGGCCTGCACAGGGTTCCAGGGGACCCCTGCATATAATCGAATGTTGATCCGAAAAACTGTACTCTCCACGAGATTGTGCGCGCAAAATGAACAAGTTGTTGACCACGATGTTTGCCCTTGCTGTCGCTTCCGTGACGGTCTCGGCTGAAGCCCAACAAGTCACTGGCAAGGCCCAGGACGGAGCAAAGAAGGTGCAGATGTGCGTGGGCTGCCACGGCATCATCGGCTACCAGGCCAGTTTTCCGGAGATCCACAAGGTGCCGATGATCGCTGGCCAGAGCGCCACCTACATCACGGCAGCGCTCACCGCGTACAAGGGCGGCGACCGCAAGCATCCCACCATGCGCGCCATTGCGGACACGCTCACCGAGCAGGACATCGCAGACATCGCCGCCTACTACAGCCAGCTCGGCCTGAAGGACGGCGGCGCACCTCCCGCCACGCTGGCCAAGGCCACGCCGGCCAACGTCGAGGCACTCATCACCCGCAACGCCGACAACAGCTGCACCAAGTGCCACGGCGCCAACTTCAACACGCCGAACGACGGCACCGTGCCCAAGCTGGCCGGCCAGCATGCCGACTATCTCTTCGTCGCGCTCAAGTCGTACCGCGTGAAGAACAACTCGCACCTGGGCCGTTCGAATGCGGTGATGGGCCAGCAGGTCGAGGAGAAGAAGTTCACCAACGCCGAACTCAAGACGCTGGCCAGCTACATCAGCTCGCTGCCGGGCGAGCTGAAGACGGTGCCCGAATCGCGCATCCACCACGGCGCTGAATAAGCGAGCCGAGCGTTTCCAAAAAACAAAAAAAGCCCGCTGATGCGGGCTTTTTCATGTCCGGGATTTCCCTGAGAGATCAGATGGATCAGACGTCGAAGAACGCCGTCTCGTCGGCACCCTGCATGTGGATGTCGAAGCGGTAGGTGACGGCGCCGCCTTGCTCCACGCGCTCGGCAATCAGCGTGTGGCGGCGCTCGGCGGGCACGCTCTGCAGCACCGCGTCCTTCGCGTTGGCTTCGACCTCGTCGCTGAAGTAGATGCGCGTGAAGGCATGCAGCAGCAGGCCGCGCATCAGCACGATCGCGTTGATGTGCGGTGCCTCGCCGGGCGACTCGGCGCCGGGCTTGACGGTGTGGAACACGAAGCGGTTGCCTTCGTGCGTGCCGGTGCCGACACGGCCGAAGGCGCGGAAGCCCATGGCGCGTGCCTCTTCGGGCGTCTGCGGATAGCGGCCTTCGCCGTCGGGCTGGCTGATCTCGACCATCGCGTCGTTGATCGGGTTGCCGTCGCCATCGAGCACGCGGCCTTCGAGGCGGATGCGCTGGCCCTTGGCGCCGTCGAGCGCGAGCACCGCGTCGAAGGGCTGGTCGAAGTCGTAGCCGTATTGCGTGGCGGTGAGGCCGTAGGCGAAGTAGGGGCCCACGGTCTGCGAGGGGGTCTGGCCGAAGTCGGCTTCCAGTGCGGTCATCAACATGGTTTGCGTCTCCTGGCTCATCGATTTTCGAAAGGCGTCTCGTCTGCGCCGCGCAGCACGATGTCGAACTGGTAGCCCAGTGCGTAGCCGTCCTCGGTGATGTCGAGGCTGAAGTCGGCGATGAGGCGGTTGCGGTAGCGCTCGGGCGTGCCGGTGATCATCGGGTCGTACTGGTGCAGCGGGTCGCCGGGGAAGTACATCTGCGTGACCAGGCGGCTCGCGAAGCTCTGGCCGAACAGCGACAGGTGGATGTGCTGCGGACGCCATGCGTTCGGGTGGTTGCCCCAGGGGTATGCGCCGGGCTTGATGGTGAGGAAGCGGTAGCGGCCTTCGCTGTCGGTCAGGCAGCGGCCGGCGCCGAGGAAGTTGGGGTCCAGCGGCGCGTCGTGCTGGTCGACCTTGTGCACGTAGCGGCCGGCGGCGTTGGCCTGCCACAGCTCGACCAGCGTGTTGGCCACCGGGCGGCGGCGGTCGTCGAGCACGCGGCCGGTGAGGATCATGCGCTCGCCCAGCGGCTCGCCGTTCTTGCGGGCGTTGCGCGTGAGGTCGTGGTCGAACTCGCCGATGCTGTCGTGGCCGTACACCGGCTGCTGCAGCTCGCCGAGCGAGGCCTTCAGCGGGATGAGCGGCTTCTGCGGGCCGCGCTTCACGGTGGACTTGTAGCCGGGGTAGATGTAGCTGGGGTGGGCATCCCAGTCGCGCGGCGTGAGGATGGGCGAGTCGCCCTTGGTATGGGTCGGCATGAACGTTGTCTCCTGTCGTGGGACGCTTCGGAAGCCGCCACTGTAGAAGCGGCATCCGATGATGTAAATTGAAGATTGCTACGTTTTCAATAACCGGCAGGAATTGAAAGACCAACTCACCGATCTTCGCCAGGACTTCGTGCGCAACGTGCAGCTGCGGCACCTGCGCTGCTTCGTCACGGTGGCGCAGGAGCGACACCTCGCGCGCGCCGCCGAGCGGCTGGCGCTGAGCCAGCCGGCGGTGTCGAAGACGCTCTCCGAGCTCGAGGCCATCGCGGGCACGCGGCTTGTCGAGCGCAGCAACGCCGGGCGGCGCGGCGTGCAGGGCCTCACGGCCGCCGGCGAGCAGCTGCTGGCGCATGCGCTGCGCGTGCTGGAGGCGCTCGACGCCAGCGCGCAGGCCGTGGCGCCCGCGGCAGGCGAGCGCATCGAGCGGCTGCGCATCGGCGCGCTGCCCAGCGTGGCGCCGGCCCTGCTGCCGCAGGCGCTGGCGCGGCTGCGCGACAGCAGGCCATCGGTGCAGATCGTGGTGAAGAGCGCGGCCAACGCCGCTTTGCTCGACGAGCTGCGCGCCGGCGAACTCGACCTGGTGGTGGGCCGCATGAGCGATCCGCGCCTGATGGGCGGCCTGAGCTTCGAGCTGCTGCACACCGAGGCGCTGGTGTTCGCGGTGCGCGCGGGCCATCCGCTGGCGCACAAGGCGGCGTCGGTGCAGGCGGTGCTGGCCTATCCGCTGGTGGTGTACGGCGAGGGCACCAGCCCGCGCCACAACACCGAGAGCTTCCTGTCGGCGCGCGGCCTCGTGCTGCCGGCCAACGCGCTGCAGACGCTCGACGTGGCGGTGGCTCGTGCGCTGGCGGCAGTATCCGATGCGGTGTGGATCACGCCGCTGGGTGCCGCGCGCGGCGAGCTGGACGATGGGCGCCTCGTGCGGCTGCGCATCGAGACGGCCGGCACGGAAGAGCCCGTCGGTCTGCTGCAGCGCAGCGACGCCGAGCCCTCGGCGCTGCGAGCCGCCATGGCCGTGCTGCTGCGAGAGGCCGCCAGGGAGCAGGGCGCGGTGCCCCCCACAGCCAGGCGCAAGCGCAAGGGCTAACGCGTTTTCGCCAGGTGGCGCAGCGACACGAAGTGCGCGAAGCCTGGGGTCAGTCTTTCGTTGCCCTGCGCTGCACGCAGGCCACGTAGCCTTCGCCATCGGGTGGGCGGCCCGCGCGCTGGCTCTCCCACATCATCTGGCCGAGGCACTCCATCGCCTCGTGATGCGCATGCAGCAGCGAGCCGCGCCGCGCAGCGAGCAGCTCGACCGCCTGGCGGATGCCGCGCGGCTGGTCGATGGAGCACTGCTCGCTGATCGACAGGTGCATCGACAGATGGAGGAACGGGTTCTCGCGTCCGTTCGATCCGTCGTACACCCGCGCCACCGCGGCGTCGGCGTCTGCAAGGTCCTCGTGGTACTCGGGGTGCTGGTCGATCCAGCCTGCTGCGATGGTCTCGAGCGCTTCCATCGGCAGGCCCTGCCGGTGCTTGGCGTAGACGTCGCAGAAGAAGCGGCGCACGTCTTCCTGGGAAGGGTTGAACATATCTATATAGAGGTGGCGAAAAGATGAAAGGGAGAGGCCGGCGAGAACAGTTTTTTCGGCGGCTTCGCGGCGCTTCGGATGTGTCGGACGTTCCGGGTACGCGGCGTTACTTCGTAACGTAACGAATCGCCAATTGACCTCCTTACGAGCTGTTTCCACACCCCGTCGAAGGTCCTGCAAAAAGAAAATTTTCCATACGAATCAACGAGTTGCGGTGTCCGAGGCAGCTTCGGAATGGAGCCCGGCAAAAGCGGCACGCTAGTTGCCCCTGAGTAGGCATCTTTTGTCACAGAGGCTGCCATGACCGCTCAACAAGCATCGACCAATTCGACCGAGGGACTTGCCGCCGCTGGCGCTGCCCCTGTGGTTCTTGCCCAGGCCACCGTCACTCCGCTGGGTACCCCCGGCGTGGTGAGCCCGGCCGCTCCTGCCGCAGCTGCCGCCCCGGCCAGCATCGGCACATTATCGAACGCCACGCCCGGCGTCACCGTCATGCGCGACGGTGTCAGCATTCCCGTCGATGGCAATCAGACGCTGATGGCCGGCGACCGCGTGATCGTTCCGCAGGACGGCCACGCCAACGTTCTCTTCCCCGGATCGGCCACCAACAAGGCCCCGCTCGCAGGTGTGTTCACCGGCGGCACCGACGCCACCATCGGCTCGACCAAGCTGCCGGGCGGCCTCGAACAGGTGAATGTCGATGTCGCCTCGGGCGACCTGCAGGTGACCCCGCCCGACAGCGACGCCGACGCCGCTGCCCTGGCCGTCACCAAGAAGCTCGCTGCCGGCAGCGGCATCGGCCTCGGCGAATTCGCGCTGGGCGCCCTCGGCGCCGCGGCGCTGGGTGCTGCACTGAGCGGCGGTGGCGGCGGCAGCGACAGCGCATTTCCGCTGCTCGTCGGCTCGGGCAATCCGACCAATCCTGGCGACTCCGATGCAGACGCCGACTCCGATGCGGACGCCGATGCTGATGCGGATGCGGACGGTGATGCAGATGCAGACGCAGACGCAGACGCAGACGCCGATGCCGACGCAGACGCAGACGCCGATGCCGACGCAGATGCCGACGCAGACGCCGACGCAGACGCCGATGCCGACGCCGACGCCGACGCCGATGCCGACGCCGATGCCGATGCCGACGCCGATGCCGATGCCGATGCCGATGCCGATGCCGATGCCGATGCCGATGCCGATGCCGATGCGGACGCCGATGCCGACGCCGATGCCGACGCCGATGCGGACGCCGATGCGGACGCCGATGCCGATGCCGATGCCGATGCCGATGCCGATGCCGATGCCGATGCCGATGCCGACGCCGACGCCGACGCCGACGCCGATGCCGATGCAGACGCAGACGCAGACGCAGACGCAGACCACCTCCTCGACCCGGGCGACGGCCTCGTCGGCCACGTCACCGACAGCCTGGGCAACGCGCTCGGCCTGGGCGACTCGCTCACTCCGGTCACCCATGCGGTCGACGGCCTCACCGACACGCTCGACGACGTGCTGGCGCCGGTTCTCGGCAGCGAGTTCACGCCGAACGATCCCAACCAGTTCGACCCGATCGACAACACCGTGGGCAGCGTCGCCGGCCTGCTGGGCGACTCGCTGAGCCCCACGCTCGACAACCTGCTGGGCGCCGGCGCCACCACCGCCATCCTCGGCACGGTGGTGGGCCAGGTCGACTACCTGACCGACGCGCTGAACAACGGCCTGAACAACCTCGTCGGCGATCACGGCATCGTCAGCGGCCTCACCGATGCGCTGGGCCTCGGCGGCGTCACCGACCAGCTGCTGGGCAACGACGGCGTCGTCGGTGGCCTGCTCGACAACGTGCTGGGCAATGGCAGCGTGGTCTCCGGCCTGCTGGCCGAAGACGGCGTCGTGGGCGGCCTGCTCGGACCCGATGGCGTGGTCGGCGGCCTGCTGGGCTCCGACGGTGCCGTGGGCGGCCTGCTGGGCAACGTGCTGGGCAGCGACGGCATCGTGGGCGGCCTGCTCGGCGACGGCGCCGTGGGCAGCCTGACCGGCGGCCTGCTGGGCGAAGACGGCCTGCTGGGCGGCCTGCTCGGCGACGGCAGCGCACTGGGCGGCGTCCTGGGTGACGACGGCCTCGTGGGCGGCCTGCTCGGCGGCGACGGCACCCTGGCCAACGTGCTCGGCAGCGGCGGCCTCACCGGCGAGCTGCTGGGCCACGGCGGCCTGGTCGACAGCCTGCTCGGCGAGCATGGCGCGATCTCCGGGATCATCGCCGACAGCCCGCTGGGCGGCCTGCTCGGCGGCGAAGGCGGCCTGCTGGGCGGTGCCGTCGGCGGCCTGCTCGGCAACGACGGACTGGTCGGCGGCCTGCTGGGTGACGACGGCCTCGTGGGTGGCCTGCTCGGCAACGACGGTCTCCTCGGGGGCGTGGTGGGCAATGACGGCCTGCTGGGCGGTGTGCTCGGCAACGATGGCCTGCTTGGCGGCGTGCTGGGCGATGACGGCATCGTCGGTGGCCTGCTCGGCAACGACGGTCTGCTGGGCGGCGTGCTCGGTGACGATGGCATCGTCGGCGGCCTGCTGGGCAGCGACGGTGTGGTGGGCGGCCTGCTCGGCGACAACGGCCTGGTCGGCGGTCTCCTGGGCAGCGACGGCCTGGGCGGCGTCCTCGGCGGCGACGGCCTTGCCGGCGGCCTGCTCGGACCCGACGGCGTGGTCGGCGGCCTGCTGGGCGACGACGGCATCGTGGGTGGCGTGCTGGGCAATGACGGCCTCCTCGGCGGCCTGCTGGGCGGCATCGGCAACGGCGGCACCCCCGGCACCGGCGACGCCCTGCTCGACCCGCTCGACAGCGTGGTCGGCGGCGTGGCCTCCGGCCTGAACAACGGCCTGCTGGGCGACCTGGGCCTGGGCGACGTGCTGGCCCCGGTGACCAGCATCACCGACAGCGTGACCGACACCGTCGACGGCCTGCTGGCTCCGGTGCTCGGCTCCACCTTCACGCCCAACGACCCCAACGTGCTCGACCCGGTCGACGGCGTCGTCGACCAGGTGACCGACGGCGTGGGCGGCCTGCTGAGCCCGGTGACCGACCAGCTGCTCGGCACCGGCACGACCAGCGCGCTGCTGAATGCGGTCGACACGCAAGTCGACTACCTGACCGACGGCGTGGCCAACCTCATCGGCGGCGATGGCCTGCTGGGCGGAGTCCTCGGCGGCGACGGCGGTCTCCTGGGGGGTGTGCTCGGTGGCGACGGCGGTCTGCTCGGCGGCGTGCTGGGTGACGACGGCCTGCTGGGTGGCGTGCTCGGTGGCGACGGCGGTCTGCTCGGCGGTGTGCTGGGTGATGACGGCCTGCTGGGCGGCGTGCTCGGCGGCGACGGCGGTCTGCTCGGCGGTGTCCTGGGCGACGACGGCCTGCTGGGTGGCGTGCTCGGTGGCGACGGTGGCCTGCTCGGCGGTGTGCTGGGCGATGACGGCCTGCTGGGTGGCGTGCTCGGCGGCGATGGTGGCCTGCTCGGCGGTGTTCTGGGCGACGACGGCCTGCTGGGTGGCGTGCTCGGCGGCGACGGTGGCCTCCTCGGCGGTGTTCTGGGTGAAGACGGCCTGCTGGGCGGCCTGCTCGGCGGCCTCGGCGGCGGCACTTCTCCCGGCACCGGCGCCCAAGCCCTGCTGGATCCGGTCGACAACGTGGTCGGCGGCCTGGCGAACAGCCTGAACAACGGCGTGCTCGGCGGCCTGGGCCTGGGCGACGCCCTGACTCCGGTGGTCGGCCTGACCGACGGCTTGACCGACACGGTCGACGGCCTGTTGGGCCCCGTGCTCGGTACCGGCTTCGTGCCGAACGATCCCAACGTGCTGGACCCGGTCGACAACGTGGTCGGCCAGGTGACCGATGGCGTGGGTGGCCTGCTGAGCCCGGTGACCGACCAGGTGCTCGGCGCGGGCGCCACGGGCGCCCTGCTGGATCAGGTCGCCACGCAGGTCGACTACCTGACCGACGGCGTTGCCAACCTCGTGGGTGGCGACAACGGCCTGCTGGGCGGCGTGCTCGGCGGTGACGGCGGCCTGCTCGGTGGCGTGCTCGGCGACAACGGCGTGGTCGGCGGCCTGCTGGGTGGTCTGAATGGCGGCGACGCTGGTGGTCTGCTTGACGGCATCCTGGGCGACAACGGCGTGGTCGGCGGTCTCCTGGGTGGTCTGACCGGCGGCGACGCTGGTGGTCTGCTCGACGGCATCCTCGGCGACAACGGCGTGGTCGGTGGTCTGCTGGGTGGTCTGACTGGCGGCGACGCTGGTGGCCTGCTTGATGGCGTCCTGGGCGACAACGGCGTGGTCGGTGGTCTGCTGGGTGGTCTGACCGGCGGCGACGCTGGCGGTCTGCTCGATGGCGTCCTCGGTGACAACGGTGTGGTCGGTGGCCTGCTGGGTGGTCTGACCGGCGGCGACGCTGGTGGTCTGCTCGACGGCGTCCTTGGCGACAACGGCGTGGTCGGCGGGCTGCTGGGTGGTCTGACCGGCGGCGACGCTGGTGGTCTGCTTGACGGCATCCTGGGCGACAACGGCGTGGTCGGCGGTCTCTTGGGTGGTCTGACCGGCGGCGACGCTGGTGGTCTGCTCGACGGCATCCTCGGCGACAACGGCGTGGTCGGTGGTCTGCTGGGTGGTCTGACTGGCGGCGATGCCGGTGGTCTGCTCGACGGCGTGCTCGGCAGCGATGGCCTGGTCGGTGGCGTTCTCGGCACCGTGACTGGTGGCGACACTGGCGGCCTGCTGAATGGCGTGCTCGGTAGCGATGGCCTGGTCGGCGGTGTCCTCGGTACCGTGACCGGCGGCGATGCCGGTGGTCTGCTCGACGGCGTGCTCGGCAGCGATGGCCTGGTCGGTGGCGTTCTCGGCACCGTGACCGGCGGCGACGCTGGCGGCCTGCTGGGCGGCGTGCTCGGTAGCGATGGCCTGGTTGGCGGCGTCCTCGGCACCGTGACCGGTGGCGACGCTGGCGGTCTGCTCGACGGCGTGCTCGGCAGCGATGGCCTGGTCGGCGGTGTCCTCGGCGCCGTGACTGGTGGCGACGCCGGCGGTCTGCTCGACGGCGTGCTCGGCAGCGATGGCCTGGTCGGCGGTGTCCTCGGCACCGTGACCGGCGGCGACGCTGGCGGCCTGCTGAACGGCGTGCTCGGCAACGACGGCCTCGTCGGCAGCCTCCTGGGCCAGGACGGCCTGGTGGGCAGCCTGCTTGGCGGCCTGACCGGCGGCAACAGCCCGGTGGCCAACATCCTGGAGCCGGTGAGCGAGGTCGCCAGCAGCGTGACTGCCGCCGCGACGCCGATCGTCTCGACCGCGACCAGCGCCGTGCACGACGTGACGGCACCGGTGACCGACATCCTGGCCGGCACCACCTCGGCGGCCGCGCCGGTGGCGGAGGCAGTGAGCACCACGGTGAGCAGCGTCGACCACGCCGTCACCCCGCTGGTGACGGAAGTCGTGACGCCGATCACCAGCCTGGTCGAGCACGCGGTTTCGCCGGTGACGAACGTCCTGCACGGCCTGCTGGGCTGATCGGCCGGCGGACACCGGTAGAGAGAACACAAGAAGGAAGAGGGGCGAGGGAGCTTGCCGCAGCACCAGGGACAGGCCGCCACCGGCCTGTCCCGCGAAAGGACCGATATGAAGAAGAATTTCCAGACAGTGGCCATCGTCGCGCTCGGCGCAGTCCTGGTGGGCTGCGCGGCCCCCAAGACCGGCCGCGACGATGCGACCTACTACTACTCGAACAAGGCTGCGACCGCGGTGCCGAAGGTGGAGCCGGCACCGCCGCCGCCGGTGCAGAACGGCCCGGCCGGCGTACCGAAGATCGTCTATTTCGACTTCGACAAATACAACATCAGGCCCGGCGACCGGAACATCGTGGAAGCTCACGCGAGCTACCTGCGCAACCGGCCGCAGAGCAAGGTCGTGATCGAGGGCCACACCGACCAGCGCGGCGGCCGCGAATACAACCTCGCGCTGGGCCAGCGCCGTGCCGACTCGGTCCAGCGCGCGCTCACGCAGCTCGGCGTGCCCGCCGAGCGCATCGAGGCCATCAGCTGGGGCCTGGAGAAACCTGCATCGCTCGAAACCACCGAGGAGGGCTATCAGCTCAATCGCCGGGCCGAATTCAGCTATCGCTGAAGCCGGGTCACCGCGATGACTTCGGTGGTGGCAGTCCCCGGACCGCGCACACGTCAGAGCGAAAGCAGATGACGGGCGTGGCCGGTTTCCCGCATTCGAACGGGGCCGAATGATGTCCTTCACAGACCAGCTCCACGCCTGCCACGAACGCCTTGCGTCGGTGTGCGCGGCGCTGCCTGCGCCCTATCCGGCATTCACGCTGTTCTTCTCGGTCAGCGACGGCTCGCAGCGCGCACACGTCGTGCACGCGCGGGCCGCCGACTTCGAGACTGCGTGGCGCGAAGGCGCGGGCCACGTCGAGCGCTGGGTGCACGAGCGCGGCATCGTCTCGCCGTGGCTGCGCATCGACTGGGTGGAGGGCGCGAGCCCGATGGACTGGGCCCAGTTCAAGACGCAGCTCACGGCCGTCAAGCGCAACTACTTCCGCCTCGGCCTGGCCTTCGACAAGGACTTCACGCTCGCCTTCACCGAGCAGGAACTCAATGCCAACGCCATGCTGTGCGGCGACTCGACCATCGCGCACTCGGTGGTCAACGCGCGCAACTTCGAGGTCTACGGCCAGGCGCGCTTCCAATGCTCGCCGCCGCTGGACATGCCCTCCGACCAGCCGGTCTACCTGCTGGCGACCGTGGGCGTGTTCTGCCAGCCCGACGGCGTGGTGCACAAGCTGGTGGGCACGGGGCTCGACGCGGGCCGCCGGCAGCTGCCTGCGCTCAACCCGCAGTCGGTGCTCGAACTCGTGCGCAGCGGCTCGTCGTACCTCGCGCGCCAGGTGCAGGGCGACGGCCTCTTCGTGTACGGCTACTTCCCGTGCTTCGACCGCCGCATCCCGACCTACGACGCGATGCGCCATGCGAGCGCGATCTACGCGATGCTCGAGTCGTGGGAGCTCACGCGCGACGAGACGCTGCGCGCGGCCATCGACCGGGCGCTGGAGCATCTCACCGGCTCGCTGATCCGCGACTACATCCTGCTCGACGGGCGCGCGGTGGCCTTCCTGGTCGACACCGGCGGCGAGATCAAGCTCGGCGGCAACGCGGCCTGCGTGCTCGCGCTGGTGAAGTACTGCGAGCTGATGGACACGCGCCGCTGGCTGCCGCTGCTGGAGAAGCTCGCGCTGGGCATCGCCTCGATGCAGGATGCGGCCACCGGCCGCTTCAACCACGTGCTGCATGCCGCTGACCTCACGGTCAAGCAGGCCTCGCGCATCATCTACTACGACGGCGAGGCCGCCTACGCGCTCATGCGCCTCTACTCGCTCACGCGCGAGCCGCAATGGCTGGCGGTGGTGGAGAAGGCCTTCGACCACTTCATCGCCAGCCAGCACTGGCAGGCGCACGACCACTGGCTCAGCTGCTGCGTGTGCGAACTCACGCACTGGAGCCCGCAGGAGAAGTACTTCCGCTTCGGCCTGCAGAACGTGGCGGGGTACCTCGACTTCGTGCTCGACCGGAAGACCACCTTCCCGACGCTGCTCGAACTCATGCTGGCCGCGCAGCAGATGCTGCAGCGGCTCGAAGGCATGCCCGCGATGCGGCACCTTCTGGACGAACTCGACACCGAGAAGTTCTACCGCGCGCTCGACTACCGCGCGCACTACCTGCTCAACGGTTTCTTCTGGCCCGAGATGGCGATGTACTTCCGCCGGCCGTCGACCGTGGTGGGCTCGTTCTTCATCCGCCACCACTCGTTCCGCGTGCGCATCGACGACGTCGAGCAGTACCTCTCGGGCTTCGCCGCCTACCACCGCTACCTGGTGGAGCGGCGCGCCGTGCCGGGTGGCGCGGGCTCCGGGGGCGGGCGTGACGACGGCGCGGTGTGGACCGCCAGCGAGATGGCGCGCGTGACCGGCGGCGAGTGGGTGGTCAAGCCCGAGGACGGCTGGCGCGCCGCGGGCGTGGCGCAGCGCTCCTTCATGCGCAAGGGCCGCGTGGTGTTCGACCACCAGACGCGGCCTTCCAAGACGCCGCTGGCCGCCGTCACGCTCAAGGGCGTGCTGCAGCCGGCCGCGGCCGTGCTGTGCTCCGACCCCAAGCCGCACCTCGACAAGCGCGTGCCCGTGCTCAAGGTGCAGAACGTGCTGCAGGCGGTGCTGGAGCTCGGCGACCATGCGCGCGCCGAGTTCACCGGCCGCGTGTGCGGCGTGCTCGGCAGCGGCGCCGGAAGCAGCACCGTGGCGGCGATGCTGGCCGGTGCGCTCACCGTGTGGGGCGAGGTCGGCCAGCCCGAGGGCAACGTGAGCCTGCCGTCGGGCATCGCCTGGAACATGACCTGCATGCCCAGGCACGCGGCCTACTGGGTGCTGGAGATGGGCACCTCGCACATGCCGGCATCGGCGCAGCTGGTGCGGCCTTCGCTGATGGTCGTGACGGGGCTTTCCGCCGCCTCGCAGAAGCACCGCGGCCCGAGCGAGGCTGCCGCGCGCATGGACAGCCGGATCTTCCAGGCCATGGCGCCGGGCGATTCGGTGGTGCTCAACCGCGACATTCCCGAGTTCGCCACCTTCGCCGAAGCGGCGATGGCGCAGCAGCTGCAGATCGTGACCTACGGCGAGCACAGGGACGCCGACGTGCGCCTGCTCGCCTTCGATCACGGCGAGGTGCAGGCGATGGTGGCGGGCGAGCCCTTCCAGCTGCGGCTGAACGCGCCGGGCCGGCACATGGGCGCGAGCGCCATCGCCGCGCTCGCCGCGCTGCAGGCCATGCGGCTGCCGCTGGCCGCCGCGGTCGAGCCCTTCGCGCACTTCGAGCCGCCGGGCGGCCGCGGTGCGCTGCACACCATCCACATCGGCGGCGGCAGCTTCAAGCTGATCGACGAGACCTACGACGCCAACCCCAGCTCGATGCGCGCCGCGCTGGAGCTGCTCTCGCAGGCGCCCTGCGAGCCGGCGCGGCGCGTGGCGATCCTCGGCGACATGCAGGAGCTCGGCCCCGCCGCCCAGCGCCACCACCTCGACCTGGAGGCCGAGCTGCTCGCATCGCAGCCCGACCGCGTGCTGCTGTGCGGCCCGCTGATGCGCGCGCTGCATGCGCGCATCCGCACCAAGGTGCGCTCGCACTGGTTCGTCGATGTGTCCGATTTGTCGACAGCGCTCGGCGGGCTGCTGCAGCCCGGCGACTGGGTGCTGGCGAAGAGTTCCGCGGGTGTCGGCCTTTCGCGGCTGGCCCGGGTTTTGAAAGCACTGCCATGAGATTCAACGCACTCCTGCACTCGGCCTTCGGATACGAGGCCCCCGCCACGCGACAGCAGCCCGCCCGCCGCTGGTGGCTGGGCTGGCTGCAGCTGCTGTGCGCATGGGTGCTGTGCATGCTGCTGTGCGCCAACATCGCGCTGGTGTTCGCGCAGGATTTGTCAGGGCGAAAGGGGGAGGTCAGCGCAGGGAGGCAGGCCGGTTGCGCGGTAACGGGAAGCGCCGCGCAACCGGTGCCGGTTAACGGGATCAGGGCCGATGTGGCGAAGGGGCAAAGGCTGCCGTGCTGATGTGTGTTTGAAGCGCACCGCGAGTGAATATTTGCCTTGTAACAGCTGGGTAACAGTTGATAATGAGGCAGGCGTCACTGCACGACGGACCGGCTCTTTCCAATGATCAAGTTCCTCCTGCCAAGCCAACTGGTTGCCGAGACCCCGGACGAGCCCGGAGCCAGTCCCTACGCGGGTGCGCTGAACGCCGCATTCCGCGCTGCCTATCCGCTGGTGAAGAGTGCGGCATGGCGCTCGCTGCCCATCAGCCTGTTCGGGCTGCTGCCTTCCATCTTCCTGCTGCAGGTGTATGACCGGGTGCTGTCGCGCAGCGGTACCTCGACGCTGGCCGCGCTGGTCAGCGGCATCCTGTTCTTCCTGTGCATCGAGTTCTGGCTGCGCACGCGCCGCTCGCGCCTGCTGCGCAACGCCGGCGCCATCGTCGACCACGGCGTCTCGGGCGCGCTGCTGAACTCGATGCTGGGCCGTCCGCTGCGCGCGCTGGAGGCGCGGCCGGCGTCGGTGTGGCACCTGTACTTCCGCGACGTGGCCTCTGTGCGCGGCACCATCACGGGTGGACTGGCCCAATCCATCTTCGACCTGCCCATGGCCGTCTTCGCCCTGGTTGTCATCGGCATCGTCGCGCTGCCGGTGCTGCCGGTGGTGGTGCTGTTCCTCGGGATCATGTCGTTCCTGGCGTGGTGGTGGGCCGACGAGGTGCGCTCCGGCCGCGTGGAGGAAGTGCAGCGCGGGCGCGGCCTCGAGCGCGTGACCGCCGAGATCTGCAACGCACGCGAGACGCTCAAGGCCCAGGCCAACGACGGCCCCACCATCGAGATGTGGCGCCAGACCTACAACGCCTGGCTCGCCGAGAGCTTCAGCAAGAACGGCCAGATCGAGACCGCGCGCGACGGCACCACCGTGCTGCTCACCGTCTTCTCCGTCGTCGTCGTGACCGTTGGCGCCGTCTCGGTGATGGAGCAGTGGATGACGGTGGGCGGCCTGGTCGCATCGAACATGCTGGCCTTGAAGGCGCTGCAGCCGGTGGCCGGGCTGGTGTCGAACTGGCGCTCGCTGGCCACCGCCAAGGAGGCCGCCAAGCGGCTGGAGACCGTGTTGCGCGAGCCGGTGGAGAAGCCGCCCACGGGCATGACGCTGCCCCAGCCGCTGGGCCGCATCACGCTGAAGGACGTGAGCTTCAGCTTCACCGAGACCGCGCAGCAGCCGGTGCTGGAGAACGTCGACCTCGACATCGGCCCGGGCGGCCTGCACGTGATCGTGGGGCGCAACGGCGCGGGCAAGTCGACGCTGGTCAAGCTGCTGTCGGGCCTGTACACGCCCACGCGCGGCGTGGTGAGCATCGGCGAGTACGACCTCTCGCAGTTCGGCCGCGAGGAGCTGTCGCGCTGGATCAGCTATCTCTCGCAGGAGGTCTACTGGTTCGGCGGTTCGCTGATCGACGTGATGCGGCGCAACGCGCCGGGCCAGAGCGACGAGCAGATCGTCGCGGCCTGCAAGCTCTCGGGCGCGCACGACTTCATCTCGCGGCTGCCCGACGGCTATCGCACCATGGTGGGCGAAGGCGGCACCGGCGTGTCGGTGGGCGAACGGCGCAAGCTCGCGCTGGCCATGAGCTTTCTGCGCAAGCCCTCGGTGCTGGTGCTCGACGAGCCCAGCAACGACCTCGACTTCCAGAGCGAGCGCAACCTGCTCGCCACGCTGCTCGCGGTGGCCAAGGTGCGCACCGTGGTGGTCGTCACGCACTCGCTGCGCATCGTCTCCGCCGCCAACGTGGTCTACCACGTCACCGGCCAGGGCAACGTGGAGCAGGGCACGGCCGCGGTGATGGTGCCGAAGCTGTTCGGCGTGAAGAAGCCGCTGGTGGCGCTGGGCGACGCGGAAGAAGGCGCGGCCGGCGGTGCCTCGCCGGCCTCGCGCTCGATGGCCTGAGGCACGGGCGGCGACCGACGAGCAACGAACGACTGACGAACGAAGAGTGACCGGGGACGCGATTTGAAAATAGACCTGCCGCAGATTCTTCAGGAAGAGAACGAGAAGCGCGAGGCCCAGGCCTCGCCGCAGGGGCGGCGGCGGCAGTGGATCATCGGCGGCGCGATCGCCGTGCTCGCGCTGGTCGGCCTCGGCTTTCCGATGGAGACGGTGGTGGTCGCCCCGGGCCGCGTGATCCCGTCGGACCGCGTCAAGTCCATCCAGCATTTGGAGGGCGGCATCGTCAGCAACGTGCTGGTGAAGGAAGGCGAGAAGGTCAAGCAGGGGCAGCCACTGGTCGAGATCGATCTGGGCGGCAGCGGCCTCAACCTCGAAGAGCTCACTGCCCGCTACGCCGCCACGCAGGCCACGCGCGTGCGGCTGATGGCCGAGAGCCGCGGCCAGCCGCTCACGCGCCAGTCCTTCGCCGCCGACATCGACGAGGGCGTGTTCGAGGGCGAGACCGGCGCCTACCAGGCGCGCGCGCTCGAGCAGCGCGGCGTGATGGCCGGCGCGGTGTCGGGCCTTGAGCAGGCGCGCAGCAAGAAGCTGGAGCAGGAGGCCAAGGTCAAGGGCCTGAGCGACCGGCTGGCGCTGATGCAGAAGGAACTCGAAATCTCCGAACAGCTGCTCAGCGAGAAGCTGGTGGGTCAGGTCGAAGTGCTCGAGAAGCGCCGCCAGGCCGAGAGCGTGCGCAGCGAACTCGCCGTGGCGCGCCAGGGCGTGGTTTCGGCCAACGCCTCCATCACTGAGGCGCAGGCCAAGATGGCGGAAGCCGAGGGGCGCTTCCGCCGCCGCGCTTCGGACGAGCTGGCCACGGTCGAGCGCCAGTTCGCGAGCCTGAGCGAAGACCTGGCGCGTGCGCGCACCCAGCGTTCGCGCACCGTGGTGAAGGCGCCGTCGGACGGCATCGTGAAGGGCCTGCGCAACTCCAGCCCCGGCTGGGTGGTGAAGCCCGGCGAATCGATCCTCGAAGTGGTGCCCGACGAGGACGAGATCATGGTCGAGGCGCGGCTCAACCCCAACGACC
Organism: Variovorax atrisoli; assembly: GCF_014195185.1. Classification (NCBI taxonomy): domain Bacteria; kingdom Pseudomonadati; phylum Pseudomonadota; class Betaproteobacteria; order Burkholderiales; family Comamonadaceae; genus Variovorax; species Variovorax atrisoli. The sequence goes on from NZ_JACIBG010000009.1 coordinate 330,582, forward strand.
GCGGCTTCATCGAAGTGGGCCAGGAGGCGCGCGTGAAGATCACCGCCTACGACTATCTGCGCTACGGCGCGGTCGACGGCAAGGTGAGGCTGGTTGCGGCCGACGCCGACCGAGACCCCGCCATCTCCAGCGGCGCGCCCTACTACCGGCTGCTCATCAGCATGTCGCAGTCGCACGTGGGCCGCGTCGAGAACCGCATCACCGCCGGCATGGAGTCCGAAGTGGACCTGCGCGTGGGCACCGACCCGTTCATCTGGTACATCCTGCGACCCGTGCTCAAGCTTCGCCGCGAAGCTTTCCGCGAACCATGAAGTACCGCAAACCGGTCGATCTGCGCCGCGTGGGCACCGGCGCCGTCTGCGCAGCACTGTGCGCAGGCTTTGCGCTGCCGCCAGCCTACGCGCAGGAGCAACAGCAGCAGCCCCAGCCGCTGCCCGACTACCTGCTGCAGCAGCAGGAGATGGAAAGCGCCGCGAGGCTCACCGTTGCGCGCAGGCTCTCGGCGCCTTCGCTCGGCGCGGCGAGCTACGCCCAGCAGGTGAAGCAGGCGCTGGTCGTGCTCTCGCAGGACTACCCCGAAGTGCAGACCATGCAGGCGGCCGCCAATACCAGCAGCTACGGCGTGGATGCGGCGAGACAGGCGCGCTATCCGAAGTTCAGGCTCGGCACCTCCTCGGGCAACTACAACAGCGGGGCGGCCAACGCCAAGACGCAGAGCTACACCGTGCTGACCGCCGAGGCACGCGTGAGCCTGCTGGACGGCGGCGCGATGAACGCCGCGCAGCGCGCCGCGGAAGCCGGCAACCAGGCCGACGACGAGGCCGTCGTCACCACCTCGCAGAAGGTGGTGCTGGACGCGCTCACTGCGTATTTGCAGGTGCAGCGCTTCGACCTCAAGAAGCAGATCGCGCACAAGGCCTCCGAGGTGGTGGCCGAACTCTCGAAGGCCGAGGCCCGCCGCGTGGCGCTGGGCGTGAGCGGCGACAACGACCTCAACATGGCGGCCTCGCGCCGTGCGCTGGTGGCCGCGCGCGAGTCCGACTTCGAGGCGCAGCGCGACGAGGCGCTCGCCAAGTTCCGCAACTACTTCAAGTTCTCGCCCAACCCCGAGTCGCTGCCGGTGCTCGCGGCGCCCGTGCAGTGGCGCATCGCCACGCAGGAGGAAGCGCTGCGCCGGGCCGAATCGCGCAGCACCGAGATCGCCGAGGCGCTGGGCCGCATCGAGCGGGCGAGGGCGCTGGCCGACCAGCAGGACGCGAGCCTCTACCCCACGCTCGACGCCGTGCTCGTGAAGAGCAAGGACCCGCGCGGCGTCTCGCCGCAGGACCCGACGCGCGCTGCGTTCGAGCTCAACTGGAACTTCGGCAACGGCTTCGACCGCCAGCTGCGCCTGAAGTCGGCGCTGGCCGAAGTCGCCAACCAGGAAGCCAAGCTCGAAGGCGTGAAGCTCAACCTCTTCGAGCTCACCGCAGCCTCGTGGTCGCGCACCGTCTCCGGCCGCGAGCGCGAGAAGCAGCTGATGGAAGCCGTCAGCACCGCCGGCCAGGCCTTCCGCGGCCGTCGCCGCCTGATGGAGTTCGGCCGCGAGACCCTGCCCAAGGTGCTCGACGCGCAGCTCGACTACTACACGCTGCTGTTCGACTACGTCGATGGCGTCTTCGACCTGCGCATCTCCGAGCTGCGCCTGGCGCGCACCACCGGCGAACTGCGCATCGACCCCGCCGGCCCCAACAACTGGATCGACCGCCTCTTCGGCGCCCCCAGCCGCCAGGTGCTCACCGAGGACGGCCTGCTCGCGAAGCTCTGCATATCGAGCAACACCGCCTGCACAAGCGAGCCGGTAGTGACCGAACGCGCCACCGGCGCAGCCGGCGCCCCGCCGGCCCTGCGCAGAGCCCAACGCCTCTCGATCCCATAAGCAAGCGGGCAAGCGGCAAGCGAAGCGAGCCAATTCGCGAACACCGCGGAACCGGCTCTGCCGGGCCGCAGGTGTTGCCCCCGGAAGGGGGTTGGCGAAGCGACACGAAGTGCGCGAAGCCTGGGGGAGAGCCTGGTGCCACCGAGGAACCGGCTCCGCCGGGCCGCAGGTGTTGCCCCCGGAAGGGGGTTGGCGAAGCGGACACGAAGTGCCGCGCAGCCTGGGGGGGAGCCAAGCCTTGCCTGGGGGCGAACTTATTGCTCTTCGGGAATGCCCGGTTCGCCGTCGAGGATCTGGTACTTGCGCATCTTCTCCCACAGCACCTTGCGGCTGATGCCCAGGTGCTGCGCGGTGTCCTGGCGCTTCCAGTCGTTGATCTCCAGCGCCGCGATGATGCGGTTGCGCTCGCTGCTGTTCCAGCCCTTGCGGTCGGCGCTGCCGTCGATCGCGCCCAGCCCGCCCGAGCTGCCGTTCAGGCCGTTGCCGCCCGCCGATGCCGCCGGCGCGGGCGTGCCGCGCGTGAGCGCGATGGCGCGCTGGATCAGGTTCTGGTCCCAGCTGTGCAGCTGGCGCGCGATCACGCCCACGCGCTCGGCGAGGTTGCGCAGCTGCCGCACGTTGCCGGGGAAGTAGGTCTCGGCCACCGCGTCGCTGAGCCAGTGCGGCGTCTCGCCCAAGGCTTCCAGCTCGTCGCCGAGCACGTTGCTCAGCAGCGCCTTGAAGATCGCGATCTTGTCGATCTCGCCGCGCTCCTCGAGGCTGGGTACGTGCAGCTCGATCACCGCGAGCCGGTAGAACAGGTCGGCGCGGAATTCGCCGCTGGCCACCATCTCGCGCAGGTTGCGGTTGGTGGCCGCCACGAGCCGGAAGTCCACGCGCACCGGCGCCGTCGCGCCCAGCCGCGTCACCGCGTTGTCCTCCAGCACGCGCAGCAGCTTCACCTGCTGGTAGCGCGGCAGGTCGCCGATCTCGTCGAGGAACAGCGTGCCGCCCGTGGCCTGCTCGAAGTAGCCGCGATGCGCATGCACCGCGCCCGTGAACGAGCCCTTGGTATGGCCGAAGAAGAGCGACTCGAAGAGCCCGTCGGGAATCGCGCCGCAGTTCACCGCCACGAACGCGCCCTTGCCGTAGCGCTGGTGGCCCATGTGCAGCTGCTGCGCGATGCGCTCCTTGCCCACGCCCGTCTCGCCGCGCACCAGCACGCTGTGGTCGCAGTCGGCAAAGGCGTTCACCTCGGCCAGCAGCGCCTTCATCGCATCGGAGTGCGCCACCAGCACGTCGGGCGGCTGCGGCGCCACCTCGCGCGCCCGCAGCTGCCGCACCAGCTTCGCGACCATCGTGCGCAGCTCGGCGCAGGTGAAGTCGTATGGCAGCACATGCAGGTACTCGGGCGGATAGGTGCGCGAGTCGCGCTCGCGCGACCCGGCCGCGACCCAGATCACCGGCATGCCCTGAAGCAGCTCGGTCGCATGCGCCAGACCGCCCCCGTCGATGACCGTGACGCTGATGATCGCCACCGAAGGCCGAAGCGCGGCCCCCTGCTCCTGATGCGGAGGCGGCATGCCGTCGGCCCGGATCACCTCCACGTCGAAGCTCGCCATGCACCGCGCGATGCGGTCGAGGATGTCTGCCTTGCCTTCCCAGACAAAGAGGTCGAGTTCGTCGAAATTGGCGGCGGGTGAATTCATCGGGAGGAGCGCAGCGTCAATACACGAGCATGGGCAGGCCCTTGCAGTCGAGCGATTTCAGGTTCACGTCGACCTGGCCGAGGTTGATGCCGAGTACGTTGGTCAGGAGCGGGGTGAGGATGGATGAGCCAATGGCGTTGAGCAGGGGTTCCAGCAAGCCGGCAAGGACTGATACTGCGTTGGAGACACTGCCGTTGAGCCCGTTGCTGTTGGTCTGTAATGCATCCTTGATCATGTTCTTGCAACCCTGTTCACTGCCGCCTATGCCGAGCAGGCCTGTGCACTGATTCAGGACGCCCGTCAGAAGGTCGGACACGCCGGACAGCAGCCCGGTCAGGAGGCCGCTCTGGCTCGAGTTCTGCCGGATGGTATTTATCGCGCTTGCATACCTCTGGCCCCAGCAGGCGGTAGTGCTGGCGGTGCAGATGCTCGCGGTGTTGTTCCAGAGTTGTGTGGTCAGATTGTCCAGTTGGCTGCCGGTAGGTGCTCCCGTGGGGGCCTGGCCGCCGAAGAGAAGCGATGTGAGTTGGCTGAGGAGGCTCGACACGGTCGTGCCCAATTGCAGGTTGTTGACCGGTGTGGTGCCCGTCTCGCCTTCAGCCAGAGTCAACTGAGCATCGGGCGTTGCTTTCAGCACGCCCAGGTCCAAGTGGTTGTTCACCTTGAGAAGACCGAGGACATTGATGAGTTCCATGTCCTTTAGCGTCGACGGATAGCTGCACGCAGCTGACTTGGAGAACAGATCTGTTGACGCGATCTGTCCCACGCATACGTTCGCGATCTTGCTTTCTACGGAGAACCTCACTCGGTCCTTGCCATTTGCCGGGTCCTGAAGTGCAGGAGTACACATGTCAGTGATGGTGCCGGTGCCTTGCACCGCATCGAGCACGATCGGAAGATCAAGCTTGATCAACGGGGACAATAGCGATCCCAAGAGACCTGCATCGGTGGTTACTCGAATATAGGTGCGCACCTGCGCGTTGTAAGCCTTCGCTCCGATTCCTCCGATGCCGATGGATGGAGGCTGGACTACGCCTGCCTGAACGGAGACCTTCGCCAGCGACAGCAGATTGATATTGAGCGAGCTGACATCGATCGCATGGTTTGCGGTCGCCACGCCTATTGAGGTGTAGAGCAAGTCCAGGGCACTCACCCCCACATTCAACGCACTGCTGCCAGTGCCTCCGGGCGAGATGATCTGCGCAAACAGTCCGCGTGGTCCATCTGCGAGGGAACCGAGCTGCACCATCAGATTGGTCAGTCCGAGCTTGGCCTGGATGGCCTGCAGCAGCGCGATGTTGCTTGCAAGAAGGCTGTTTTGCCCCGCAAGCGTCACGATGGCATTGAGCAGGTCGCCCAACGCCACCTGGCGACCTGCGAGCAGCGTATTGAGTTCGCCCACCCCGATATCTGCGGCCACCGGGATGCCCAGTGCGGCCAGCAGCCCACCGGGCGTGATCTTGGCCTGTGCCAGCCCGTCGTAGGCCACGAGCGATGTGCCCGAAAGATCGAGCCCAATGCCTTTGAGTAGCCGTCCGAGCGTCGAGTCACCGCTGACCGTAACGAGTTTGCTGCCCACCGAGAACTCGGCCAGCGGCGCGCTCAGCGCAGCCACCGCGTTGACACTGATGAGCCGGTTGCCGGTGAAGAACGACAACAGCGTGGGAGATGCCTTCTGGAACGCCACGCGAACCGCATTGGCGGTGCCGGTGACGGCGGGCGACTGGAAGCTGGTGTCCTTGTCCCAGTACCCGCACTGGACCTCGCCTGGCAGCAGCGTGAGGCCCGTGGGCATGTTGCCAGGTGTGCCTCCTGCTGCACCGTTGGCATTGAGCTGAGCCGCAGCGGTTGCTGCCGCGCATCCGGCTCGGATCTGCTGCGCGCCGGCCAGGGCTGCGAGGTCGGCGGCTTTCTGGAACTCGCGCTTCATGAAATACATGAAGCCGATCTCGGTGCCGATCAGCGTGATGATTATCAGGCTCAGCGCGATCGCCGTGTTGATGATGACCGACCCGCGGGATCGCGAGGGTCGGGAAGAACGGTTCCGGATTGCGGCGTTCATCTCTCTGTCGCCTTCAGGAGGACCGCAGCGCGGCGGTGGTCCGGCTTCGCAGTTGATTGGGCAGCACCCACTGGCCGACGATCGGCATCGCCGGCAGCAACTGGTTCGCGCTGTAGGGGTACGTCACGGTGACGACGTAGCGTATGTAGGCTCCCGGTGCGCTCGGATCGGTGCGCGTCACGTCCACCGTGACGTTGGAGACGATCCAGCTGCGCCGGGTGGTCACGCTCGTGCTGGCCGAAACGGGCACCACGAGCGATTGGGCCAGCGAGTCATATACGGCGTCTTTCACCCGTTGGTCGGCTGCCGTCGGTGCCGGCGTGAGAAGGCCCACGGCCCGAGCGCCTTCCTCGGACGCCCGCGTGACCGACTGCTGCGTGTAGAGCACCGCTCCGAAGGTCGCAAGCGCGTACAGCACGCTGAACAGAACGACGAAGACCAGCGCGAATTCGATGGCGGCGACACCGCGCTCGCGGCTGCGCAGGTTGCGAGTCATGGCGCCCTCCCGTCGAGCAGCATGCTGGCCTTGCCCACGATGGTCGTGGGCATGGCGAAGCTCGGAAAGGGGGGCAACAGCATCTGCAGGTTGGTGGCCGTCACGGTCACCACCATCTGGCAGCGTGTGTCCCACGTGGCACCGCAGGTAGGAGCGGTGCAATTGTTGCTGACTACGCCGCACACGGTCGCACTGACGCTGCGCGTGACCACCGGCGGCATCCAGTTGCTGCTGGCTGTCGCCGTCGTCTGAGCCTGGGTGGCGCGCGCTGCAAAGGTCGACTGGTAACGCAGCGCGGCGCGCGCGCCGTCTTCGGCTGCGTTCTGCAAGCCGAGCCGGAACGCGAACAGCATCCCATAGCTGATGATCCCGTAAAGCAACGCGAAGAAGATCAGGAACACCAAGGCGAACTCGACCGCGTACGCGCCGCGCTGGGCGTGCGCGGCGGTGCGGTTGCGAAGGCGTGGTGTGGTCATGGCGCTGCCGGATCTGCGTTGTGCGCCTCGGCTACTTCGGCGCGCCGGGGTCGCCGCCGGCGCCGGAACTGCCGTTGCCGGCGTTGGACTTCAGGCTCGAGGTCATGCGCTCGGGAATGGGGTATTCGAAGCTCTTCAGATAGCGCTGGTAGCTGCGGCTGGCGACGTCGCCGGCGATGGTTCTCGGCGTCCTGGATGCGATCTCCCCGCCGCGCTGCCAGGCGAGCAGGCTCTGGGTGGCGTCGCCGACCTGCAGCGGCTCGTAGGTGAAGTCTTCGGCCTGCGCCATCTCTTCCTGGCCCTGCGGCTGTGTCGATGCCTGCGTGGCGGCAGCAGGAGCGGGTGTTGCGGGCTCCTGTGCCTTGGCTGCCGGGGGCTGCGCCTGCGGTTGCTGTTGTTGCTGGGCGATTGCCGCCGGAGCGGCGATCAGCAACGTGGCCGCAAGTCCGAATGCCGGCAGCGAGGCGATGCGGGCGATGGTCGTCTTTCTCATGGGGTGCCTCGTGGGGTCGAATTCGGCGACAGGGAAGCCGCCGCGTCGGCGGTGGCAGGGTTGAGCTGGTTGGCGGTGCGCACGCCTGCGCTGCCCGACCAGCGCGACGCCTTGAGCATCAGCGGTTGCTGCTGCTGCGCCTGGTCTTCGCGTGCGGCCGTGGTGGCCGTGTCCGGCAGCGGGCGCACGATGGCGACGGCTGCGGCCGGTTGAAGGGAACCGGTGGACGCGAGCGGCCTCGATCCGCCGGCGCGCAGCTGCTGGGCGGCATCGCGGACCGCGGCGCGCGCCGCGGGGGACATGCGGTTGGCCTCCATCAGCCTGTTCGCCTGTTCGTCCTGCCCGGTCGCTTCGAGGTACAGCGCGAGGTTGGACTGGGCCTGCGTGCTGTCGGGCCGCAACTGCAGCGCCTGCATCAGCGGCAGCCGCGCTTCATCGATCTGTCCTGCGCGCAGGCTGGCATAGCCGAGGTCGCTGAGGAGGGCGGCGTCGGTGGGGGTGAGGCGCTGTGCCTGCTTGAGCAGCTGCACGGCTTCGGCGAAGCTGCCGCGCGCACCGGCCAGCAGGCCGAGGCCGCGATAGCCGGCGCTTTCCAGCGGCGTGCCCACGAGCCGTCTGTAGGCCTGCTCGCTCGCCACAGCCTGCCCGGTCTGGCGCAGCGCATCGGCGCGCATGCGGGTCGACTCGGGCGACACGCCCCAGCGCTGCTCCAGTGCATCGATGTGGGCCAGCGAGGCGAACCACAGCCCTTCCTTCTGCATCTGCTCGACGAGCTTGAGGTACGTGGCCTTGCTGTCGACCGCGGCGCCCGCCTTGGTGTCGGCTGTGGCCTCGGCGGATGCCCGCTGCTGCGCATCGGTGGCAGCGGCGTACTGGTCCTTGAGCGCGCCGCATCCGGTGAGCGCGAACGTTGCCGCGGCGGCGACGGCACATGCCAGCAGGCGGCCGGCCCGGGGCGAGCACATGCGGGAGAAGTCTTCGTATGTCACTTGATGATGGCTCCCAGTGAACGGAATATCGCGATAAACCCCGGCCCTGCGGTGACGATGACCAGCGCGGGCAGCAGCGTGGTCACCATCACGCCGGTCATCTTCACGGTGATCTTGCCGATGCGCTCCTTCAGCTCGGAGCGGCGGCTCTCGCGCAGCCGGTCGCTGAAGATGCGCAGCGGTTCCTGCACCGCACCGCCGTGCCGGTCGACCTGCACCAGCAGCGAAACGAGGCCGCGCATGTTCTCGTTTCTGTGGAGGGTCGCGAGGCGATGCAGCGAGTGCTCGCGCGTGCGGCCCTGGCTGTATTGCGCGTTGGCGATGGCGAGTTCGAAGCCCAGCACGCGCAGTACGTGCCGAAAGTCGGTCGCCATGATCTGCAGGCTCTGGTCCAGGCTCAGGCCCACGCCCTGCAGCAGCCGCAGCAGGTCGATGAACAGCGGCAGCTCCTGCGCGGCGCGTTCGCGTCGGCCTGCGGCGATGCGGCCCAGCACCCACTTGGGCGCCATGAAGCCGATGGCGATGGACGCCGCCAGCACGAAGGTGACGGTGTTCTGCGTGTGCCCGCTGCTCCAGAACACGTAGGCCAGCAGCGGAAGCATGAAGGCCAGCAGGATGCGCGTGACCAGGAACACCAGCTGAGCCCGCTTCGACGGCAGCCCGCACTGGTCGATGAGGTTGCGGTCTTCGTCCGCGACCAGGGCGCGGCCGATGCGCGAATCGAGCCAGTGGAAGGGCAGTTCGAGTTCGGGCTTGATCGGCGCATCGGGGTCGGCGGGAGCGTCGACGGCCGCCTTCAGATCGGGCGCCACCACGGCCTGCCGGATGGCGCGGCCGATGACCTGGCCGCTGCGCGTGCGGCGGATCTCCGCCGCGACCAGCGCGCCGGCGCCGACCATCAGCCCCACCGCGAGCAGGACGAGGCTGAGGATGAGCAGCTGGTTCGGCGTGATCGTCATGCCAGTCTCGCGAGCCTGTACAGAAGCACCGCGCCCGTCAGCTGCAGCCCCGCCGCCGAGAAGATCAGGATACGGCCCGTGTCGTCGTTCCACATCCCCATGAAGTAGCCGGGGTTGGTGAAGATGAGGAAGGCGCCTACGCCCACAGGCAGCAGGCCGAGGATCCAGGCCGACAGGCGCGTCTCGGAAGACAGCGCGATGAGTTCCTGCTCCGCCTGTTCGCGGTCGCGCATGAAGTTGGCCACGCGCTCCAGCAGCAGGTCGGCGCGTCCGCCGTAGCGCACGCCCAGGCCGAGGATGGAAGCCAGCAGGTACATCTCCTCGATGCGCACGTTTTCCGCCGTCTGGTGCAGCGCACGGTCGAGATCGACGCCCGCGCGCACCAGCGCCGCGGCGCGATCCAGGTGGCCGCGCAGGGGCGCCTGCGTGGTGGCGATCGCCAGCTGGAAAGCTGCCTGCGTGGAATTGCCGATGGTGATCAGCCGCACCATGGCGTCGATGTAGCCCGGAAGCTGATGGATGAGCTTGCGGCGGAACTTCTGCAGCTGCAGCCACAGTGCGAAGCTCGTCATCAGCATCAGCAGGAACAGCACACCCAGGGCGGCGAGCCACCCGACCAGCACACCGATCAGCAGGCAGATGCCGGCGATCACTGCCAGAGCGAAGACGATGGTGCGCGGTTCGACCACGCCCATCATCCAGCCGGGAATCGCGCGCTCGAGCAGGCTGGTGCGCACCGGGGCCGCGGGTGTCGCGCCCGCGTCGAGCCACGGGTCCGTGGTCAATCCGGACACGAGGCCGTCGGTGGGCATGTCCCGCAGCGGCATCGGTATCGGCGCCGCGTCGGCTGCCGCGGCGCTCGCCTGGATCTGCTGGCTCAGGTGTCGCTCCGTCGCCTGCCGCCCCTGCCGGTTCTTTGCCCACTGCCACAGCAGCAGGCCCGCGGCCGCGAGCAGCAGCGCGATGCAGAATGCGACGAGCAGGGCTTCACGCACGGTTGTCTCCTGCGTGCTGCGAGGCGCGCTGCAGCGACTGGCGGAAGCGCGTGATCTTCGGCGAGTGCGGCGCGATGCCCAGCGACACCCAGCGGTCGCGCTCCTCGCCGTCGGGCGAGACGATCGGCTCGTAGCGGTACAGCTCCTGCATCGCCACCACGTTGTCGTTGACGCCCGTGACCTCGCTCAGCGAAATGATGCGACGCTGCCCGTTCGAGAGGCGCCCGATCTGCACGATGAAGTCGATGGCGTTGGCGATCTGCCGGCGAAGGCTCACCTCGCTGCCCTGGTAGCCGGCGAAGCCCGCGAGCATCTCGAGGCGGTAGAGGCATTCGCGCGGCGAGCTCGCGTGGATGGTGCCCATCGAGCCTTCGTGGCCGGTGTTCATGGCCTGCATCATCTCGATGACTTCGGCGCCGCGAACCTCGCCCACGATGATGCGGTCGGGCCGCATGCGCAGGCTGTTGCGCAGCAGGTCGCGGATCGACACCACGCCCTGGCCGTCGAAGCCGCCGGGGCGGCTCTCCAGCCGCACCACGTGGCTGGTGCCCAGCGAGAGCTCGGCCGTGTCCTCGATGGTGATCACGCGCTCTCGAGCCGGGATGAAGCTGGCCAGTGCGTTCAACAGCGAGGTCTTGCCCGAGCTGGTACCGCCGCTCACGAGGATGTTGCAGCGCGCGCGCACCGCGATCTCCAGCAGCTGCGCCATGCCCGCGTCGAAGGTGCCGAGCTTCACCAGGTCGGCCGGCGTGAGCGGCTCCTTGCGGAACTTGCGGATCGACACCGACAGGCCGTCGATGGCCAGCGGCTCGATGATCACGTTGATGCGACCGCCGTCCGGCAGGCGGGCGTCGACCATCGGGTTCGACTCGTCGAGCCGGCGTCCCAGCGGCGCGAGGATGCGCCGCACGATGCGCATCACGTGTTCCGAATCGGCGAAGCGCACGGTCTCGCGTTCCAGCACGCCGTGGCGCGAGACGTACACGTTCTGGTAGCCGTTGATCAGGATGTCTTCCACCGCCGGGTCATTGAGCAGGTCTTCCAGCGGACCGAAGCCGGCGAGCTCCTTGGTGAGCGCGTCGGATATGAGCTGCATCTCGCGGTCGTTGATCGGCACGCGGCGCAGGCGCACGAAGCTGTCGACCTCCAGCTCGACGAACTGCTGGATCGACGCGCGCGACCAGCGGCCGAACTCGGCGCCCAGCTCCTCGATGCGGCTGAGCAGGTGGTCGTGCGTCCAGCTCTTGATGTCCTGGAACTGCTGGGAGTTGATGAACGCCTGGTCGTCGTCGGCGAATTCGATATCGGTGGACATGGGCTCAACCTTCGTGTGAACTCTTCCAGAAGCCGGTGACCTGCGACATGAGCGCAACCCAGCGTGGATCCTTGGCCGGTGGCTGGCCCGAGGCAGACATGTATTCCTGGTGCAGGCTGCGGGCGAGTCCCGTTACGGCCTGCGAGTAGGGGTCGTTGCGCGCGGTGCGCACGAGCATCTCGCCGCGGCTCGCGGCAGCGAGCAGCTGTGCGCTGCGCGAGGGCAGCACGTGCCGCAAGGGCAGCTCCAGCCGCTCGGCGATGTCCTTGGCCGACAGGCCCACGTGGCTGTCGAACTTGTTCACCACCAGCGACAGGCGTTCGGTCTCGATGCCGCGCGCGCGCAGCTCCTTGAGCATGTTGGCGGTCGAGACGATGCCGCCGATGCTCTGGTCGCACACCACCCAGGCCTGCTGCGCCTCGCGCACGGTCTGGGCCATGAAGTCGATGGTCGAGAAGCCGCCGAGGTCGGCGATCTGGAAGTCGAAGAAGTCGGCCAGGCGCTTGATCAGCGAGACCGAGTCGGCGTGCGAGATCTCGCGCACCTGCGCCAGGCTCGTGGGCAGCGGCAGGATCGCCACGCCGCTGGTGTGGTGTGCGAGCGCGGTGTGCAGCAGCGTCTGGTCGAGGCGGCGCAGGTTGCGCACGCCGTCGACGAAGCTGAAGCCGCTTTGCGTGTCGAGGTAGAGCAGGCCGTCGCGTGCGGGCAGGCCCAGGTCGAGCAGGGCCACGCCATGGCGCGAGCTGCGGCCAGGCGGGCGCTGCGGCGCTTGCGTGAGCTGGTCGTTGAGCGTGAGCGACAGGCTGGTGGCCAGCGTGGTCACGCCCAGGCCGGCGCGTGCGCCCAGCAGCGCCAGCGTGCTGCCGCGCGTGCCGCCCTGCAGCGTGCTGCGCCGCTCGAGCAGCGTGCGCAGCGTGACCACCGCATCCGCAGGCGGCGCGGCCATGTCGATGAAGTCGTCCACGCCCGCACGCAGGGCCGAGAGCATTGCGGCTGGCTCGGCCGACACGCCGGTGGCCAGCACCGGCAGCGTGGGCCAGTCGCGCTTCAGGCGCTGGTGGAGCTGGCTGGCGGTGGCGCCCTGGTCGGGCGAGAAGTCGATGAAGACCGCCACCGGCCCCAGCAGGGCGATGCGTTCGTCGATCGACTTCGTGTCCGGCGGTAGGACCACCACCGAGCCGAGGGTGCCGAGCGCGTCCGTCAGCCAGGTGATGTGGCTGCCGTTGCTCGACGCGAAGAGGTAGGTCTCGCTGCCTGTCTCTGGGATGCTGTCGCGTGGTGCGTTCATGGTGCCAGCCTGCGATGCATGTTCCGGGTCATCGATATCGGAGAGGTCAGCGGGAGAAGCCGGGCACGGGCGTGTCGATCGCGCCGCCCAGGAAGTACGAACGCCACACAGCGCCGTCGCGCTGCTCGGCGGTGCCGGGCATGTAGGGCGTCAGGTCGGTGCCGCGCGCGATGGGCTTGACCAGGTGCGGAGTGACCAGGATCACCAGCTCCTTCTCCTTCATCTGGTAGTTGTTCTTGCTGAAGAAGGTGCCGAGGATCGGCAGGTCGCCCAGCAGGGGCACCTTGTCGGCGTTGGAGGTGGTGGTGCGGCTGACGAGGCCGCCGATGATGAAGCTTTCGCCGTCGCCCAGTTCCACCGTGGTGTCGGCGCGGCGCGTGGTGATCGCGGGCACCGCGACGCCGTTGATGCTCAGCGAGTTGGTGTAGTCGAGGTCGCTGGCTTCCGGCGCCACCTTGAGCACGATGCGCTCGTTCGACAGCACCGTGGGCGTCAGCGTGAGGCCGATGCCGAAGGGCTTGTATTCGATGCTGGTGGTGCCCAGGCCCTGGGGCACGGGCACGGGCAGTTCGCCGCCGGCCAGGAAGCTCGCGCTCTGGCCCGACAGCGCCACCAGCGTGGGCTCGGCGAGCACGCGGGCCATGCCGTTGCCTTCCAGGAAGCCGACGTTGGCGCCGATGCCGGCCTTGCTGAAATTGAAAAGGAGATCGAAGGCCTGCGTCAGAGGATTGGTGAATTCGGTCGTGATGCTTCCGTCGCTGGCGTAAGTGCTCTTGTTGAGCGAAGACGGGGCAAAGACGCCGAAGCTGAAGCCGTGCGAGTTCGTGCGGGTGCTGAAGATGTTCAGGCCAGCCTGCTTGAGCACGCTGCGGTTGAACTCGACGACCTTCACCTCGACCTGCACCGTGCTGCTGCGCACGTTGACCACCGAGCGGTCGACGAGGTCGGTCTTCTCTGCGCCCGGCGCCAGGCTGGCGAGGGCATTGGTGCGCTGCGCCTGGTGCGAGGCCATGTTGTCCATGGTGCCCGTGACCGTGGCCACGGCGCGGCGCACTTCGATCGCGTAGGTGGTCGCGGCGGTGCTGCCCTTTTCCCAGACCATCAGCGTGGTGCGCCCGACGCCCTTGCCCGTAACGATCAGCCGCGCGGCCGGCGAATTCGGCGACTGGCGGGTGATGGTGACGGCCGCCACGGCTTCGTCGCCGATGGCCATGCGGTCGATGCCCTTGGCGATCAGCAGTTCACGCTGCGTGCCGACCGGCAGCGCCAGCGAGCGCTGCGGCTGGAATTCCGGGCGCGTTCCCGTTCCTTGCGCATCGGCCGCGGTCGCGGCGAGCGGCCAGGCGGCCTGCGACATCGCGAGCGCGGCGATCAGCGACGAGCGCAGCAGCCTCGGCGCGGCATTGCGGGACTCCCTGTGACTGCGAGCTGCACGGGTCGACGACTCGCGGGGCATGTGATCCATTTGATTTTCCTGGGTGACCTGTGTCTGGTGGCGGCTGGCCGGCATCGGCTCAGTAGTTCACGGTTTCGCTGCGATCGCCGCGGATGACCTCGACCTGGAGTCCGCCGCTGCGCGTCGTGCGTGCCGCACGTGGGGTGGCGGCGAGGGCGCGGGCCTCCGTGGCCAGTGGGCGGACGGTGGGCCCCTTGCCGCCGGTGACGAGGTCGGCGGTCGTCAGGCCGGCCTGTGCGAGGTCCAGTCCTTCCAGCGGTCCGCGGCGTGCATCGCCGGCCTTGGGCTGTGCCGGCTGCAGGGCCGTCGGCAGTTCGGCGAAGAGCCTGGGATCGGGCTCCGATTTGTCCGCCGGATTGCGCAGCGCGAGCATCAGGCGGCCGCTGGCGTCGCCGATGGTCAGCCGGTTCACCTCGTCGATCGGCACGGCGAGCACCGCGGTGCGGGCGTTGTCGTTGCGCTGCGCCTGCTGCGCAGCCTTGTCGGGCGACTTCGAGGCCATGCCGTCGACCGACGCATTGCCGAATGCCAGCACGCGCTTGCGCGCGAGCAGCAGGCGCGCCTGGCTGCGGTCCACGTCCTTGCCGTCCGACTTGAGCGTGATGAACACGTCGACGAAGTCGCCGGGCTGGATCTTGTTGCCGACGCCCATGACTTCGTCCGCCTTGATCGCGACGGCGCGCTCGCCTTCGCCGATGCGCATCGCCAGGCCGGACACGAGCTGGTTCTCCATCACCGGCGTGCCTTCGGCCAGGTCCAGCACCGGCACGCGGCCCGCGGCCACGTTCACGTCCTGGAACGCGCCGGCGGGGTTGATCGTGAGGCGCTCCACACGCAGCGCGTCGGCCGGAATCGCCTCGCCCGCGGGCAGCGGCTTGGCCGCCACCACGACCGGGTAGACCAGCACTTCCTTGGCCTTGACCGGTTCGGCGGCCGGACCCGCGGCCGCCACGGCCGGAGCAGGGGCCTGCCGGCTCAGCATCCACGCATAGCCTCCCAGCGCGATGGCCAGGAGCACGAGGACGGCGGCGATGATTTTCGTGATGTTGATCATGGGCGGCGGATGAAAGAGTGGGGGCAAGCGATCATGGGAATGGAGAGATGGATGACCCGCAGTGACAGAGGCAGAAGACTGCTAGCTCTGTCGCCCCCAGACCATCCAGACCGCTGTGGCCATCGCGAGATAAGCCGCGTAGGGAACGATGCGCCGGCGCTTGGGCGGGGCGCTGCCGTCGGACTCGACGGCGGTTGAGGAGGAAACCGAAACCGGCGAAGCCGGCCCCTGCAGCATCAGTGCAAGGCGGGGAGAAAGCGGCCAGCGCTGCAGCGCGAGCCATGCGGCGCTATGGAGCCCGGCCAGCAGGCTGGCGCCGATCCAGATGGGCAGCAGCGCGGACAGGCCGACCCAGAGTCCGAGCGCGCCTGCGAATTTCACGTCCCCGGCTCCCATGTAGCCGGCGGCGTAGATGAGCAGCAGGCAGCCGAAGCCGACGGCTGCGCCCGTGAGTGCTGTGGTCCATTCGAGGCCGAAGGGCTGCATCCCGAGGCCCAGTGCGGCCAGTGCCACTGCGGCGCCGGCAAGCACGAGCCAGTTGGGGACGCGGCGCTGACGGAAGTCATACACGGCAACGAACAGCAACCACAGCAAACACGCCAAACGCATCACTGATAGGGATGCTCAGGAGGTCGGGACCGTCAGCTTGCCGCTGATGTAGGTGAAGACGCCCGAAAGCTTCTTGCCAAGGCCGGTGTCGCCCGACAGCACGCCAACGATAGCGATGGAGATGAGACCCGCGATGATGCCGTACTCGATGGCGGTAGCGCCTTCTTCGTCGCGCAGGAAACGGGTGATGGAGTTACGCATGATGGACCTTTCAGGAACGATGAGCAAAAAGTACAACGGAGAAATACTGGAACCTGATCTCGAGAGTCGATGGGGAAACCGTGTGCCAATAACTCCGCTCAGGGGGTCGCGATGGCTGCGAGCTTGTCGCTGATATAGGTGAAGACGCCCGAGAGCTTCTTCCCAAGGCCGGTATCGCCAGAAAGAACACCGACGATGGCAATAGAAATAAGGCCCGCAATAATTCCGTATTCAATTGCGGTCGCGCCTTCCTCATCGTGCAAAAAGCGCTTTATTGAGCTGAGCATGATTTCCCCTTTCAGGAGTGTTAACAAAGGCTTGCGAGGTGGATGTTATACAGCGTAACTCCGTGTATCAACAAGGCAAACCCGCAAGTCTTTCGTCAGAGTGTGCTAGCCGAAAGGGGTATAGCAGGATAGCGGCCAGCCTCTCGCCAGCCGGAGACAGGGGTGACCTGCTCAGCCAGTTAACGATCAGGAAACCAATTTTTCCCTCTGTGGACCACAGTGCGCCTCCCATGAAGGGGGGATGTGGCGTAACGGCGCGGGGAACGCTCGGGACGGGGGCGTTACGGGAACAAACGCGTTACGTGTTACGTAGCACGGGCCCCTGAGCCTTAGATGTAACGGTCAAAAAAGGCCCAGTTCGTGAGCAAAAAGTCACGACTTCGAGGGGGTCGCCCCAAGGGCAGGAGGGTCTAGGACCCGGGCCTCAGCCCAGGATCTCTTCGTGGAAGAGCTTCCAGTCGGTACCCTGGCGTAACCAGTACTGGCGACGGGAACGTCCGCTCTTCTCGCCTTCGAACACTTCGCCGAAGGTGACAACCATGGTGTCGTCGCCGTCCTTCCAGTGGAGGTACGACATGTCCTTGAGCTGGACGCGCTTGCCCTGCGCGTATTTCACTTCGTCGTCGACGACTGAAATTCCCTCATTGGACTTTTTGGCGATGCGCTGGAAATCGGGCAAATAGAATTTCTTCAATTGCGCTTCATTTCCGCTGGCGCGGGCGTCTTTCCAGCCGGTGATAGCACTTGTAATTGACTGGGCTTCTTTTTCTGCCTGCGTTTGCGAAATCCATTGCAGGCTGCGCGCGGTGACCACCGGCGTGGCGCCGATTTGCACCTTGCGCAATAGCTGCCTGAGGTCGGGGTTGGCCATGACCACGCAGCCGTCGCTCGCCAGCGGCGCCCGGGCGAACTGCTGCGGCGGGGTGCCGTGCAGCCAGATGCCGCTGCCGGTCTTGCCGCGCCGCACGTCGTACGGGTTGGGGTAGTTGATAGGCAGGGCGCCCGCGCCGTAGAAGTCCTTCAGCGTCTTCGGATCGAGGCTGCTGGTGATGTAGTACACGCCCAGCGGCGTGCGCGCATCGCCTTCGGTGGCCTTGTCGGTGCCGGCCTTGCCGACCGAGATGTAGTAGTCGGCCGCCAGCTTCAGGCCCTTGTCCGAGTTCTCGAACAGGTAGAGCCGCGAGCGCGAGGCGTCCACCGCGATGGCGTAGCGGCTGCGGGTGGACAGCGCCAGGAACTGCGAGGGCACCGTGTTGGCCGGCGGGCGGTCGCGCAGGGCCTGCAGGCGGCGCTTCGATTCCTCGTGCAGCTCGGCCATGGCCGGGTTGCCGCGCATCTTCGCGATGCTGGCGGTGTCGGGCAGCGAGTTCGAAGGGGGCACCTGCGCGGCGAGCAGGTCGCCGTAGACGAGCTGTGCCAGCTGGAAGTTCGGGTAGTCGCGCACCAGGTCGCGCGCCTTGGCCAGCGCGGGCCGGGTCTGGCCACGGCCGAACATCTCGTAGACGGCGATCAGTCGGGCTTCGGCGCTGCTGGCTTCCTGGATGCTGCCGGCCGGTGCCGCCCTGCGTGCGGGCTTGGCATTCGCTGCTGGTGCCGCAGCCGTGCGCAGCTCGGCGTTGCCGGTGCTCTTCCTGCCCTTGGCGCCGCGAGGCTCTCTGACTTCCCTGGCCGAGGCGACACGGCTGTTCGTGCCGTTGCGCGCCGTGGCGCGGCTGCCGTTGCGGCCGTTGCCTGCAACGGCTGTCTTGCCGCCTTTTTCCTTGTGAGCCGCACTGCCCGCCTTGGCGGAGCCGCCCGTCTTGCCTGCGGCGTTCGACGCCAGCGCGGCACCGGGCGCCGCGAACATCAGTGCCGACGCGGCGGCAATCGCCGCGAGCAGCTGCTGTCCGCTGCGCACACGAAAAGGGGGATGCTGAAGCCGGCCCTGCCGGACGATGTCTGCCACTAGCCGCCGACGCTTTCCTTGCGAATGTGCCATTGATTGCCGGAGCGCTGCATCTCCAGCGTCTTGCGGCTCGAAACGTTGAGGTTGTCCGCGCGGTAGATCTGGCGGAACTTGGCCGTCGCGTTCTGGCCGTCGACCTTGATCGCGAGGTTCTCGATGTTCACGCTGATGCTCGACTTGCCGACGATGCGCGCGCGGCGGTCTTCTTCCCAGCTCTTGCGGCTCTGGCCGCCGGCGGGCGTGAAGTCGGAGCCGTAGGCCGCGAGGTAGCGATCCATGTCCTGGCTGGCCCAGGCAGAAGCCCATGCGCGCACGGCCGATTCGACTTCGGCATTGGCAGAGGCGTTGACTGCTGCGGGTGCCGGGGCAGGTGCGGGAGCCGGTGCTGCTTCGGGTGCCTTGGGCGCCGCGGCCACCGGCGCGGGAGCTGCCGCGACCTTTGCAGGCGGCGGCGGTGCCGCAGGCGCGGGCGCCGGAGCCGGGGCTGCCTTGGCGGCAGGCGCAGGCGCTGGTGCGGCCGCGATCAGCGCGGTCGGCTTGCCGCCGGGCGGCGTCGGCGTGAAGAGCGTGCGGATCACCGCGAGCTTGGGCTGCACGGCGGTGTTGTTCTGGTCGAGCTGCAGCGCCTTGCTGTAGGCCTGGCTCGCGAGCCGGGCGTACACGTCGCCGAGGTTCTCCTGGGCGGTGGCGTAGCTGGGGTTGGTGCGGATCGCGCTCTCGAGCGCGGCGCGGGCCTTGTCGAACTGGTTCTGGCTCGCGTAGATCACCGCGAGGTTGTTGTAGGGCTCGGGCAGCTCGGGCGCGTCGAGCGTGAGCTGCGTGAAGGCGGCGATGGCTTCGTTGCGCTTGCCGGTGTCGAGCTGGATCACACCCTTGAGGAAGCGCATCTGCGGATCGCGCGGCTTGTCCTTGAGGAAGGCCTCGGCCTTGGCCATGGCCTCGTCGAGCTTGCCGGCCTGCATGAGCTTGTCGACTTCCTCGTGCTCGATGGCCGCCAGCGCCGGAAGCGCGACGCCACAGGTGGCCGCGGCCAGGAGCAGGGCGCGCACGGTGGGGGAGAAGCTGAAACGGGCGCGTGGCCTGGGGCTCTTGGGCATTGCGGACAAGACCTCGTAGGGGTGGGTGATGCGGCAGGGATTGTAAGTGGGGCGGGTAACCCCCCGATACAGGGATGACAGGCCTTTCGAAGCCTTTCGGCGCGCCCGCAACGCCTGCCCGCGCCCCCGCCCGGGGCGGCCCCGCAGTACAGTGCCGCCGTGGACCGCCTTCAAAGCATTGAAACTTTCGTTCGCGTCGCGCAGACCCAGAGCTTCGCCGAAGCCGCAAGGCAGCTGCGCGTGGCCAACTCGGTCGTCACCACGCGGGTCAAGCAGCTCGAGGAGTTCCTCGGCGCGCCGCTCTTCCACCGCAGCACGCGCGTGGTGCGGCTCAGCGACATGGGCCAGGCCTTCCTGCGCGACTGCACCGAGCTGGTGGCGCGCGCCGACAGCATCGTCGACCAGATGCGCGATGCGCGCGGTACGCCTTCGGGCACGCTGCGCGTGCATGCGCTGACCGGCATGGTGCTGGGGCGTTTCGCCTCGCTGCTGCGGGAGTTCCAGTCGACCTACCCCGACATCCACCTCGAGCTGATCGTGAGCGACGCCGTGGCCGACCCGGTGAAGGCCGGCGTCGACTGCGCGCTGCAGATCTTTCCCGCGGCCTCCCAGGAGCTGGTGGCCAGGCCGCTCTTTCCGGTGCGGCGCGTGCTGTGCGCCACGCCGGCGTACCTGAAGGCGCACGGCACGCCGGCCACGCCGCGCGAGCTGCACCGCCACAAGCTGGGCCTGTACTCGGGCTACCCCACGCGCGACCGCTGGACCTTCCACCACGGCGGCGAGCAGACCACCATCTATCTCGCGGCCGCGCTGCTGACCAACAGCGTGCACCTGCTGCGCGAATATGCGCTGGAGCATGCGGGCATCGTCTGCCTGCCCACGCTGGTGGCGGGTGACGCCATCGCGCGCGGCGAACTCAGCGTGGTGCTGGCCGACCACCAGCTGTCGTCGTTCTCCCTGAGCGCGGTCTACGCGGGCACCTCGCGCAATGCGCTGAAGCTGCGCCTGTTCATCGAACACATCGCCACCCGCTTCACGCGCGTGCCGCCTTGGGACGCGACGTTGATCGAGCGCGGGCTGATCCCCGAAGAGCTCATCGAGTTCAGCCGCACCAGCGGATGAGGTGAGCCCTCCTTCAGGCTTTGCGTAATTCGTTTCGCCGACGGCCCGGCGTAGACGGTTCTGCGGCGCCTAGCGAACGAGCCCTGTGGCTCGCTCCCGGGCGCCGGTCCGGTACGGGGTAAACCCCAGCGATTATTCGGAAGCTCCGAACAATCCTCTTCCAAACTGGTCCCTACCGGTGTTGCCGCATGGCTCCTAGAGTTCGCTCATCCAAGGAGACAAAACATGACAGCCAGCCATTCCACTGCCCCGGCCGCGGCCTACAGGACCCGCTTCGGATCGCTCAAGGACTTCGAGAAGGGCCACGTCGAAGCCATCGACGACGACGTGCGGCACTACGCCTTCTCCAACTGCTTCGAGATCGCGAGCCTCAGCAAGCCCTACGAGAAGGTCGTGTTCGGCCAGAACCAGATCTACGTGCTGGAGACGCTGCGCGCCGAAGGCACCTCGCCCTGGTACACGTGCGCGCACGACGAGTTCGCGCTGGTGATGGACGGCGACGTCGAAGTGCACCTGGTGCAGCTCGACGAGAGCCAGGTGGTGGCCGACAAGGACAAGAACGGCGCCGTGCTCGTGAAGGGCGAGCCCAGGGGAAAGAAGATGGGCTGGATGAAGCTCTCGCGCGGCCACCAGGGCCTGCTGCCGAAGAACACCGCCTACCAGTTCCGCAACGCCGGCGAACCGGGCGTGATCGTGCTGCAGAGCTGCAAGGGCGATCTCTCGGTGGAGAAGTGGGCCGAGATCTGCCAGGCGCATTGACTCGCCCCCAGGCTTCGCGCACTTCGTGTCGCTGCGCCAACCCCCTAGCGGGGGCAACACCTGCGGCCCGGCAGAGCCGGTTCCGCGGTGTTCCGCGAAGGATGCAGGCCACCTATTCAGACCAGACAAGGAAAACACCATGAACGCACCCGCAGAACTCGCCAAGGTGATCGCGTCACAGCCCGACGCCACACTCGGCTACAAGGACTTCTCGCTCGGCAGCTTCAGCTTCCGCCGCGACGAATACTTCGTGCACATCGGCTGGAAGACCCGCGACGGCCGCCCCATGAGCCACACCATGGACGCCGGCAACTACCTGCGCGCACTGATGCGAGACGTGGCCTGGGGCTTCTTCTACGGCTGGGTCAACTTCGACGACGTGTTCGGCACCGTCAACCACTACGAGTCGGTCGACCTGTACGCCGGCAGCTTCAACGGCACCATGAAGGAGGCCGGCATCGACCTGCTGGAGAACTTCCCGACCGCGCAGATCCGCGCCACCTTCGAGGCCATGCTCGACGACTGGACCAACGAGAGCTTCGACCCCTTCGCCGCGCCGCAGGAAACCGGCTCGCCGTACGGCCGCAAGAACGGCAACAACACCGCCAAGATCACCAGGGCGCGCGAACTCGCCAAGCGCTGCGTGGGCCTGAAGGGCGACCTCGACCTGCGCAGCGACGAGCGCGGCGCGCCGGTCAACCGCGCCTTCGCCGACGTGCCGCAGGGCCAGCCCGAGCTGCACCCCGAGCCCGGCTTCGAGAACGAGGTGCACGCCTTCAACCTCTTCGGCTTCCTGAGCCGTTCGCAGGTGACGTGGAACCCGAGCTTCACCTCGGTGGTGAAGCACAGCTACATGTGCCCGACGACTGAGGAGCACATCCTGCCGATCATCCACGGCAACGACCGCGTCGAGTGGTTCTTCCAGATGACCGACGAGATCCACTGGGACTGCGGCGACAAGAACACCGGCAGGCCCATGGCCCGCGTGATCATGAAGGCAGGCGACATGGCCGCCATGCCTGCCTACTGCCGCCACCAGGGCTTCAGCCCCAAGCGCTCGATGCTGCTGGTGTGGGAGAACGGCTCGCCGAGCCTGGTGTACGAGATCCAGAAGGGCGAGTCGCCCGAGATCCCGGTGCAGTTCTGAACTGACGTTCTCCCTCCCCCTCTGGGGGAGGGCAGGGGTGGGGGCTCTTCGAGCCCGCGCCCTCCTTGAAGAGGCCCCCCCCCCCACCCCCCCCCCCCCGGGGGGGGGGGGGGGCGGGGCGAGGCGGAATTTTTGCAAACCCCCCCCCCACGAAAAAGCCGGGCCCGGCGG